>DASXPL010000025.1:0-124971 GCA_036493615.1 Steroidobacteraceae bacterium | reverse complement strand
GAGCTATGCGACGCCTGCCACCATCCCCTCCGACAGCGGCGCGGCTTTCAGCGTGGTGGTCAGCAATTCCGCCGGCAAGATCACCAGCCGTGCCGCCAAACTCACCGTAAGCGCGGTAGCGCCAGCCATCACCAGGCAGCCGGCAGATGCCACCGTGACTGCAGGATCGAGCGCAACGTTCTCGCTCGTGGCAACCGGCACTGCGCCCCTTGGCTACCAGTGGCAGAAGGCTGGCACGCCGATCGCCGGAGCCACCGCCGCCACCTACACCACACCGCCCACCACGCACTCAGAGAGCGGCACCGGCTTTGCAGTCGTCGTGACCAATTCCGCCGGTAGCATCACCAGCCGCACCGCCGTGCTGACTGTGAGTAGCACTGCCCCGAGCATCGCCGCCCAACCAGCCGACCAGAGCGTGCATAGTGGCCAGACCGCAACATTCAGCGTTACTGCGGCCGGCAGCGCACCGCTCAGTTATCAGTGGCGCAAGAACGGTACTGCCATCTCCGGAGCAACGGCCACCAGCTACATCACCGCGGCAACGAGTTCGGCCGACAACGGCACGCTCTACTCGGTGACCGTCAGCAACGCTGCCGGCAGCGCCACCAGCCGCAATGCGCAACTCACGGTAAGCGCCGCCGTTACTGGCGGCGCTGATGTCGTTACCTACAAGAACGACCTGGCGCGCACCGGCCAGAATCTCAACGAGAAGACCCTCACGCCCGCGAACGTCAGTTCCTCCGGGTTCGGCAAGCTGCGCTTTCTCAGTACCGACGGCAAGGTGGACGCACAGCCGCTGTACCTGTCGGCGCTTCACGTCGGTGGCGCGGCGCACAATGTTGTGTTCGTCGCCACCGAGAATGATTCGGTCTACGCCTTTGATGCCGACAACGGCGCGGTATTGTGGAAGGTTTCGCTCGTGCCCGCGGGCGAGACGGTAAATGACCTGCCGCCGCAGTCCTGCGACCAGGTGTCCCCCACCATCGGCATTACTTCGACGCCGGTCATCGACCGCAGCGCTGGCGCGCACGGCACGATTTACCTGGTGGCGATGAGCAAGTCGACCACCTCTGCGACTTGGCACCACCGCCTGCATGCTTTGGATGTGACCACGGGGGCCGAACTGCCCGGTGGCCCGAAGGAGATCACCGCGAGTTATGCGGCGGCCAGCGGCACGATAACCTTCGACCCGGCGCAGTACGAGGAGCGCGCCGCGCTGCTGCTGTCCAAGCATACGATTTACACGAGCTGGACTTCGCACTGCGATCATCAGTTCTACACCGGCTGGATCATGGCTTACAGTCAGGCGACGCTGCAGCAGACCGCCACACTCAACGTCGCGCCTAACAGCGGTGGGCAGGGGCCGGCGATCTGGATGGCCGGGGGTGGTCCTGCGGCCGACTCCGCCGGGAACGTCTACCTGCTGACGGCAAACGGGGTGTTTGAGGAGACGCTGGACGCCAACGGCTTCCCGAACCAGCATGACTACGCCAACTCGTTCCTCAGGCTTTCTACGGCCGGTGGCGCACTCACCGTGGCAGATTACTTCGCGCTCTCCAACACCACTTACGAGTCCAGCCACGACATGGACCTGGGTTCCGGCGGCATCATGCTGCTACCGGACCTGAGCGACGCAGGCGGCACCACGCGTCATCTGGCCGTCGGCGCCGGCAAGGACGGCAACATCTACGTCGTGGAGCGCGACTCCATGGGCCACTTCAGCAAGAGCGGCAACAACATCTGGCAGCAGCTGACTCAGGTGCTGGGCAACAGCCTCTCCGGCGGCGGTCTCGGCGGGGTCTGGGCAACGCCCGCATACTTCAACGGCCACGTCTACTACGGATCCACGGGCGGCCACGTCACCTCCTTCGCAATCAGTGGCGCGAAGCTGTCGGCGGCGCCAACCGCGTCCAGCATTCCGAGCTTCTACTACCCTGGCACCTCGCCGGTCATCTCAGCCAACGGCAGCAGCGACGGGATCTTGTGGGCACACCAGAACACCAATCCCGCGGTGCTCTTCGCCTTTGACGCCACCAACATCGCCCACGAGCTGTACGACAGTTCCCAGGCTGGCAGCCGCGACCAGTTCGGCGCGGGCAACAAGTTCATCACCCCGATGGTTGCTGACGGCAAGGTGTTCGTCGGAACGACGAACGGTGTTGCCGTGTTTGGCCTGCTCAACTGAGCTGCGGCGTCGACAAGGCGCCGGTGCGAACGTATCCTCGCCGGCACACCATGAATTTCTGCAGTCACTGCGGGGCGAAGGTCCAGCTGCGCGTACCACCCGGGGATCAATTGCCGCGCTTCGTATGCGATGCCTGCGGCACGATCCACTACCAGAACCCACGCCTGGTGCTCGGTTGCGTACCGGAGCACGCGGGCCGGATCCTGCTGTGCCGCCGCGCCATCGAGCCGCGGCGTGGCTACTGGACGGTGCCGGCCGGGTTCATGGAGAACGGTGAGACGCTGCAGGAGGCCGCGGCGCGTGAATGCTTCGAGGAGGCGCTGGCGCGCGTGGAGATCGGCTCACTGTTGAGTGTCGTGCACGTGCTGCATGCCGAGCAGGTGCATGTGTTCTTCCGCGCCCGCATGCCGTCGGCCGAGTTCGGAGCGGGCGCAGAAAGCCTGGAGGCAATGCTGGTCACCCCGGAGGAGATTCCCTGGAGTGACATTGCCTTTCGCAGCACGGACTTCACGCTGCGTCGCTACCTCGAGGACAAGGCCGCCGGACGCGAGCTGCACCACTTTGAGACCCTGGATCGCCGCGCCCCGCCACCCAAGGACGGGTGATTCACCCGTGCCACGGCTCCGTGGCACAATGCACGGGCCGGCCGCCGTTCCAAGGGGCCCGGCGCATCCCGCTGAGGAAACTGCATGACCTTTGTCGTCACTGAAAACTGCATCAAGTGCAAGTACATGGATTGCGTGGAAGTGTGCCCCGTCGACTGTTTCCACGAGGGACCGAACTTCCTTACCATCGACCCGGACGAGTGCATCGACTGCACCCTGTGCGAGCCGGAGTGCCCGGTGGAGGCCATTTTTTCCGAGGAGGAATTGCCCGCTGGTCAGGAGCACTTCAAGCAGCTCAACGCCGAGCTTGCCAAGCAATGGCCGGTCATCACGCAGATGAAAGACCCACCTGCGGATGCCAAGGAGTGGGAAGGCAAGCCGGACAAGCTCAAGCTGCTCGAGCGCTGAGCGCCGGCTCAGTGGTGCTGCGTCTGGTCCTTCAGGCGCTGCACGAGCACATCAGGCGGCAGGTACCCGTCGAGCATCTCCCCATCCGCCAGCAGGATTGACGGGGTGCCCTGCAGGGCGAAGTCCTTCCCCATGGCGTAGGAGCTGGCTACCGGATTGTTCGGGCAGGCCTTGGTCTTGAGTTCCTGCCCCTGGGTGGCGCGTGTGAAGGCATCGTTGCGGTCAGGCGAACACCACACCTGCTCGGCCTTGGTCCAGGAAACCGTATTGGGACCGGTGCGCGGGTACAGCATGTAGCGCACGCGCACGCCGAGCCGGTTGTACTCGGCGATCTGGCTGTGGAGCTTGCGGCAGTAGGCACAGTCGACGTCCGTCAGCACCGTAACCGTGTATTTCGGGTCCTTGGGGCCGAAGATCAGCATATGGTCTTCGGGGAAGCTGGCCAGCAACTTCAGGCGCATGTCGCGCCGGTGCACCTCGGTCAGGTTTTCGCTGGACTTCAGGTCATACAGGTCGCCGGAGATCGCGTACTTGCCGTCGGCGGTGACGTAAGCAATCTCGGTGCCGTTGGTATATTCGTAGATGCCGGGGATGGGCGTGGCGCGCAGGTCTTCCACCTTGGCCCCCGGGATCTTCTTGGCGGCTTCAACCCGGGCATCGACGGCAGGGGCCTGGTCGGCATGCACCTGCAGAATGCCGGCCATGGCGCCCGCCGCCAGCAACCCAAGCAACCACTTAACTGTCATGGGAACGTTCCACTTTTGCTGCCCAGAGGGTTTGAACGGCACAGCGGGGAGAAAGTTCTCCGGCGCACCCGCCTCGGGTCGGGCTGGCAGTCTAGCAGAGGCACGGCCACCGGAAGGTGCCGTGGCCGGGGGGGAAGGTCAGCCGCGCGGGTGGTGCTGCCCGTGCAGTTCCTTGAGGCGTTCCCGCGCGACGTGCGTATAAATCTGAGTGGTCGACAGGTCACTGTGCCCGAGCAGCATCTGAACCACACGCAGGTCAGCGCCGTGATTGAGCAGATGGGTAGCAAAGGCGTGCCGCAAGGTATGCGGCGAGAGCCCCTTGGAGATGCCCGCTTTTCGCGCGTAGCGCTTGATGATGTGCCAGAACGCCTGGCGGGTCATGCGGTCACCGCGGCGCGTGGGGAACAGGTAGTCCGTCTGCCGCTCGAGCAGGATTTCTCCGCGCGCTGAGCGGGCGAACTCCTTGAGCGCACGCATGGCCTCTTCACCCAGCGGTATGAGCCGCTCGCGGTCACCCTTGCCGAGGATGCGGATCACCCCCTGGTTCAGGTTGATCTGGTTTTGCCGCAGGTTCACCAACTCCGACACGCGCAGCCCGGTGGCATACAGCACCTCGAGCATGGTGCGGTCGCGGTTACCCAGCGGATCGGTGAGCACCGGCGCCGACAGCAGCGACTCGACTTCCTCCTCGGTCAGCGAGCGCGGCAGCGAGCGGCCGATCTTCGGCATGGCAATCTGCGCGGTCGGGTCCTCGCGCAGGACTCCCTCGCGCATGAAGTAGCGGAAGAAACGCCGGAAGCTGGACAGCTGGCGCGCGGTCGAGCGCGGGCGTGCCCCGGCCTTGACGCGCCAGGCGATAAAGTCGAGCAGGTCTGCGCGTGTAGTGCGCATGATCTCGACATTGCGTTCGGCCAGCCAGCGCGCGAGCGCCGTCAGGTCAGCACGATAGGCTGCGAGGGTGTTCGGCGACAGCCCTCGCTCCATCCAGACTGCATCCAGAAAGCGAGAGACCGCTGGATCTGCTGAATCGGCGCTGGAGGTTGTGGCGATGGCGGTATTGGACAAGCCTGGTCTCGCTGAGGGAGGCTGAGGACACCGCGGGTGCAGTGTACGGGGCCGGCCTTCCCGGTAATGTGGTGCCCCGAGTATGGTGAGCCGACCCCCTCCATCGACGTGACGATCTTCACATCAGTGCACCGGCATTAACATAAAGAGAACTAGGTCACACCCCTGGCACGTCCTGGCCATGTCTCCTAAGTCCCCGTGAAGACGCAGATCTCCCTGCACGAGCTCATTCTGGCACCGCTGCGCCTGGGCTATGCCCTTTGGGCAGCCGCCGCGTTCCTGGTGGTCGGATTGGTTGCCCTGGTACTGCTGGTGGTGCTGCCGCGCGAGACCCAGCGGCGGCACGCCGCCCGGCGCATGGCACGGATCTTCCTCGCCGTGGCCGGGATGCCCCTCACGGTGCGGTCGCCCGAGCACATTCCTGCGGGCCAGTGCGTCGTGGTGTGCAACCACGCCAGCTACCTCGATGGCATCGTGCTCACCGCGGCCCTGCCACCGCGCTTTGCCTTCGTCATCAAGCGGGAGATGTCGGGGGTACCCCTCGCCGGGGCGCTGCTGCACCGTCTGGGGTCGCAGTTCGTGGAACGCTTCGACCGGCACAAGAGCGCGGCGGATGCGCGCCGCGTGCTGCGCAATGCCACCCAGGGGCAATCGGTGGTGTTCTTTCCCGAGGGCACCTTTACCCGCACCCCCGGCCTGCTCAAGTTCCATGCCGGTGCGTTCGTGACTGCGGCACGCGTCGGCTGTCCACTGGTCCCGGCGGTGGTCCGCGGTACGCGGCGCGCGCTGCCGCCCGCTGGCGGGCTGCCGTTGCCAGGGCGCATCGAGCTGGAGATCCTTCCCCCGCTGGCGGTAACCGAGGATGTCGCCGGCCAGTCAGTTTCCGGGCTGCGCGAGCAGGCGCGCACGGCGATGCTGGCGGCCCTGGGCGAGCCGGATCTCACATGTTCCGACGATACTGACCGCCCACTTGATACAAGGCGTGCGAGATCTGCCCCAACGAGCAGACCTTGACGCACTCCATCAGTTCGGCAAAGACATTGCCGCCGCTCGCGGCGGCCTGTTGCAGGCGAGTCAGCGCCGCCGGCGCACGCTCGGCGTTGCGCCCCTGGAAGGCACGGACCGCGGCCACCTGAGCCTGCTTCTCCTCCTCGGTCGAGCGGATCAGCTGGGCCGAATTCAGCTCTGCGGAAGCGTCGTTGCCTGACAGGAAGGTGTTGACCCCGACGATCGGCAGCGAACCATCGTGCTTCTTGGTCTCGTAGTAGAGTGACTCCTCCTGGATCTTGCCGCGCTGGTACATGGTCTCCATCGAGCCCAGTACGCCACCGCGCTCCGACAGCGCCTCGAACTCCCGGTAGACCGCCTCCTCCACCAGGTCGGTCAGATAATCGATCGCAAAGGAGCCCTGCCAGGGGTTCTGGATCTTGTTGAGGCCAAGTTCACGGTTGATGACGAGCTGGATAGCGACGGCGCGCCGCACGCTCTCCTCGGTGGGTGTCGTAAGCGCCTCGTCGTAGGCATTGGTGTGCAGGCTGTTGCAGTTGTCGAACAGCGCGTACATAGCCTGCAGCGTGGTGCGGATGTCATTGAAGGAGATCTCACGTGCGTGCAGGCTGCGTCCCGAGGTTTGCACGTGATATTTCAGCATCTGGCTGCGCGGCCCGGCGTGGTAGCGCTCGCGCATCGCGCGTGCCCAGATGCGGCGGGCAACCCGGCCGATGACGACGTACTCAGCGTCCATGCCGTTGGAGAAGAAGAACGACAGGTTGGGTGCAAAGTCATCAATCTTCATGCCGCGCGCAAGGTAGTACTCCACGATGGTGAACCCGTTGGCGAGCGTAAAGGCCAGCTGCGAGATCGGGTTCGCCCCGGCCTCGGCGATGTGATAGCCGGAGATCGAAACGGAGTAGAAATTCCGTACCTGGTGCTCGGTGAAGTACTGCTGCACGTCTCCCATCATGCGCAGCGCAAACTCGGTCGAGAAGATGCAGGTGTTCTGCGCCTGATCCTCCTTGAGAATGTCCGCCTGCACGGTGCCGCGCACCGCCTGCAGCGCCTGGGCGCGAATGCGCCCGTAGGGGTCAGGCTCCAGGAGCTGGTCACCGGTGATCCCGAGCAGCGCCAGCCCGGTACCGTCGTGGTGCGGCGGCAGTGCGCCCTTGTAGCTCGGCGGTGGCACGCCGCGCGCGGCATGTAGTTCGGCGATCCGGCGCTCGGCTTCCGCCCAGCGACCCTCGGCCTTGAGGTAGCGTTCGACCTGCTGATCGACAGCCGTGTTCATGAACATCGCCAGAATCATCGGTGCCGGGCCGTTGATGGTCATGGAAACGGAGGTCGACGGCGAACACAGGTCAAAGCCCGAGTAGAGCTTCTTCATATCGTCGAGGGTGGCTATCGAGACGCCGGAATTGCCGGTGCGCCCGTAGACGTCGGGTCGGGTGTCCGGGTCCTCGCCGTACAGCGTCGTCGAGTCAAACGCGGTCGACAGCCGTGCCGCGCCGTGTCCGCCGGCGACGTAGTGGAAGCGATGGTTCGTGCGCTCGGGGCCACCCTCGCCGGCAAACATGCGCGTCGGGTCTTCCTCCTCGCGCCGGTATGGGTAGACCCCGCCGGTGTAGGGATACGAGCCGGGCAGGTTTTCGGTGAGAATGAAATGCAGCAGCTCGCCCCAGTCCTTCAAGCGCGGCACTGCGAGCTTGGGGATTGCCGAACGCGACAGGCTCTCGGTGTAGTTCTCGCCCGTGACCTGACGCTCGCGCACCTTGTAGCTATAGGTCTTCTCGGTGGCAGAGCGCGCGCGCCCCGGCCAACGCTTAAGCTCCGCCACGGCCTCCGCACCCATCAGCTCCAGCAGACCGTTGTAGTTGCCGCGCAGCGCGCGCCGCGTGGCATCCGCGCCGGCCTCCTGCAGCAGCTCCTCCGGATAGCGTTCCAGCGGCCCAGGCAGTGCTGCGTCGTGCAGGGATTTGAGCGACTCGTACGCGCCGAAGGCCCGGCGCGCGGCCTCGACCTGCGCCTCGATGCGGCTGCGCGCCTCACGGCCCGCCAGAGCGATCTCGGCGAGGTAGCGCGTTCGCGCACCGGGTACCAGCGGGGCGCGCGCGGTGAGTTCAATGGGCCCGGGGTCAGCCACGACCCACGAAGAGTTGCCGATTCGCTTGGCGGCAAGTGCCGCGCAAACCGCGGCAAACAGCCTATTGACGCCCGGATCATTGAAGCGACTGGCGATCGTCGGATACACCGGCACCTGTGCATCGGGTACGTGGGCGGCCTTTGGGTGATTGCGCCGCCACTGTTTGCGAACATCGCGCAAGCTGTCCTCGGCGCCGCGCTTTTCGCTCTTGTTAAGCACTACGAAGTCGGCGAAATCGAGCATGTCGATCTTCTCAAGCTGGCTGGCCGCCCCGTACTCGCTGGTCATCACGTACAGTGACAGGTCCACCAGATCTACGATCTCGGTGTCCGACTGGCCGATGCCGGCGGTCTCAACGATGATCAGGTCGAAGGCTGCCGCCTTGTAAAGCTCGATGACGTCCTTGAGGACCGCTGACGTCGCCAGGTGCGCGCGCCGCGTGGCAAGCGAGCGCATGAAGACACTCTCAGCCGCAAGACTGTTCATGCGGATGCGATCACCGAGCAGCGCACCGCCGCTGCGCCGGCGCGTCGGGTCCATCGCCACCACCGCGATCTGCGCCTGCGGGAACTGGCGCACCAGGCGCGACAGCAGCTCGTCGGTAAGGCTGGACTTGCCCGCCCCGCCCGTGCCGGTTACGCCGATGACCGGCACCTTGTGGCGCGAACGCGCCAGGGCAGCGCGGATCTGCTCGTCCTGCGCGTCCGCGCCCGGCTCGCCTTCTAGCACCGAGATGGTGCGCGCAATCAGCGCGTGGTCGCGGGCATTGAGGGGGCGGAATTGGTAGGCGGGCTTCTCGATGTGCTCTAGCCGCTTGAACACGTCATCGATCATGCCCGCGAGGCCGAGCTTGCGGCCGTCTTCGGGCGTATAGATCTTCTCGACGCCGTGGCGCTCCAGCGCCTCGATCTCAAACGGTGCGATCGTCCCGCCCCCGCCCACTATCACGCGAATGTGTTCGCAGCCGCGCTCGCGCAGCATGTCGACCATGTAGGTGAAGTATTCGTTGTGACCGCCCTGGTAGGAACTCACCGCGATGGCGTCGGCATCCTCATCGATCGCCGCCCGCACGATGTCAGCGACGCTGCGGTTGTGACCGAGGTGCACCACCTCCGCGCCGCGCATCTGCAGCAGCCGGCGAATCATGTTGATCGCGGCGTCGTGCCCGTCGAACAGAGACGCGGCCGAGACGAAGCGCAAGGGAGGCCGGGAAGCGTGTTCGTCGCGCTGCGCGATCGCGCTCCCCTTTAGACCGGCGTTCATGTGCTGGCTCTCATTGGCGATAGCTGCCCCGTAAGATCCGGTGGACTTGTCTGTTTACTCACCGGTAGGATACCTACCCATGAGTATGATAGACCCACCCGCACCGGGTCAACGCCGCGGTGCAGGCGGCGCGCCATCGTTATAATACCCCCTAAACCATGACTACCCGACGCCCCAGCCCACCCGGCGGCGCGAGGCCAGCCTCGCCGGCCACTTCTCCCTGGCGTGCGACCCACGAGCGCCAGCGTGATCGTGAGCTCAAACGCGACGCCGTGATCCGTGCCGCGGCGCTGGAATTCAATCGCAAGGGATACCACAACACCTCCCTCGATGACATTGCAGCGCGGCTGGAGGTGACCAAGCCCACCGTCTATTACTACGTCACGAGCAAGGAGCAGCTGCTGTTCGAGTGCTTCGTCACCGGGGTTGAGCGCATCCGCGGTGCCTGCCGTGAGGTGCGGCGCCTGGAACTGCCCGCCCGTGAGCGCTTGAATGCGGTACTGCGCCAGTATGGTGAGGCCGTGGCCTCCGAGTTCGGGTGGTGCATGGTGCGCGCAGAGCAGGACGACCTCTCGCCCGCGATGAGCCGTCACGTCAAGGCGCTGAAGTCCGAGATCGACCAAAGTATCCGGCGCCTCATCCGCGAGGGCATCCAGGACGGCTCGATCCATCCATGCGACCCGAAGATGACAGCCTTCGCCCTGGCTGGCGCGCTGAACTGGATTGCCCACTGGTACCGCGAGGACCAGTCGATGTCGGGCGCACAGATTGCCGAGGCCTTCGTCACGATCTTCGAGGCTGGACTGCGCCCGCGCGCGGGCACCCCGACCGAGGCCGCGCCGCGACGCCGCGCGCGGCGGGCGCCTACCGCCCTTCCCCGCTGATACCGAGTTACCACCAAGGGTCCATATCATGTCCTCCAGCAACGAAGTTTTCATCGTCTCGGCCAAGCGCACCCCCATCGGCGCATTCCTCGGCGCGCTCTCGCCCCTGACCGCCGTGCAACTGGGCAGCGCTGCCATGAAGGCGGCGGTGGAGAGCTCCGGCGTCAAGCCGGCCGAGCTCGATGAAGTCATCATGGGTTGCGTGCTGCCTGCGGGCCTCGGCCAGGCCCCGGCGCGCCAGGCCGCCCTTGGCGCGGGCGTCCCGAGCAGCGTGCCATGCACGACGATCAATAAGATGTGCGGTTCGGCGCTCAAGGCCGTGATGCTCGGGGCGGACCAGATCCGTGCCGGATCCGCGCAGCTCGTGCTGGCGGGCGGCCTCGAGTCCATGTCGAACGCGCCATACCTGCTGCCCAAGGCGCGCAGCGGCTATCGCATGGGGCACGGCGAGGTGCTCGATCACATGTTTTATGACGGTTTGCAGAGCCCCTTCGATGGCAAACTGATGGGCTGCTTCGGCGATGCCACTGCGGCGAAGTACAACTTCACCCGTGCCGCGCAGGATGCCTTCGCCACCGAGTCGGTGCGCCGCGCGCTACGCGCCCTGGGAGCCGGCGATTTCGACGCCGAGATCACCCCTGTGACCGTCAAGAGCCGCAAAGGCGAGACGATCGTCGCACGGGACGAGACTCCGGGCACCTGCGATGTCAGCAAGATCACCACGTTGAAGCCCGCCTTCGCCAAGGACGGGACAGTCACCGCGGCCAGTTCGTCTTCGATCTCGGACGGGGCGGCCGCGCTGGTGCTGGCGAGCGGTGAGGCGGCCAAGACCCACGCCCTGAAGCCGCTTGCCCGACTGCTCGCCTATGCCACCTTTGCGCACGAGCCGGAGTGGTTCACCACCGCCCCGGGCGGGGCCATCAAGCGAGTGCTGGCGCAGCTTGGCTGGAGCGCGCAGGACGTGGACTTGTACGAGGTAAACGAGGCCTTCGCTGCCGTCGCCATGGCTGCCATGCACGACGTGGGCATCGACCACGGGCGCATCAACGTCAACGGCGGCGCCTGTGCCCTCGGCCATCCGATCGGCGCCACCGGCGCGCGTATCCTGACGACGCTGCTGTACGCGCTGCGCAAGCGCGGCGGCAAGCGCGGCATTGCCGCCGTGTGCTTGGGGGGCGGCGAAGCCGTCGCCGTGGCCGTAGAATTGGTGTAATTGGCTCACCGCTGGGAAGAACATGAAGATCAAGGATGCACGGGCCGTCATTACCGGCGGCGCTTCCGGTCTGGGCAACGCGGCCGCCCGCTACATCAGTGCACAGGGCGGCCGCGTCGCGTTGCTGGACGTCCAGGAAGGGCCGGGGCGCGATGCCGCGGCCGCCATCGGGGCAGGCGCGACGTTCGTGCGCTGCGACGTTACTTCGGAAGCCGAGGTCAACGCGGCGATGGACACCGCGTATGCAGCCCTGGGCGGCCTGAACCTGCTGGTCAACTGTGCCGGCATCGTCGGCGCCGGCCGCGTGCTGGGGAAGAACGGCCCGATGGCCGGGGAATTCTTCACCAAGGTGATCCACATCAATCTGATTGGCACGTTCCTGTGCGACAAGGCTGCGGCAGCGCTGATGCAGAACAACACTCCCGGCCCGGACGGGGAGCGCGGCTTGCTGATCCACACCTCGTCCGTGGCCGCCTTCGAGGGCCAGATCGGCCAGGCCGCTTACTCGGCCACCAAGGCGGCGGTTGCCGGCATGACGCTGCCGATAGCGCGCGAGCTGGCCCGCATCGGCATTCGCTGCGTCTCGATCGCCCCGGGAATCTTCCACACCCCGATGATGGATAGCATGTCCGCGGAGGTGCAGGCGTCGCTGGCCGCGCAGGTCCCATTCCCGGCGCGGTTGGGGAAGCCGGAGGAGTTCGCACAGCTGATCGCGAGCATCTTCGAGATTTCGATGCTGAACGGAGAGACCATCCGCCTGGATGGCGCCATCCGCATGCAGCCTAAATAACAGGGGCCACGCAGCGCCAACAATGCCATTGCAACGGTCGGGGGAAGCCAATGAGTGATCCGCAGGCCGTCGAGCGCGACGTCATGCAGTACGACGTCGTCATTGTGGGGGCGGGTCCGGCCGGGCTCGCTTGCGCCATCCGGCTGAAACAGCTGAAGCCGGTGCTAAACGTGTGCGTGCTGGAAAAGGCCTCGGCTGTCGGCGCGCAGTCGTTATCCGGCGCGGTGCTAGAGCCCGGGCCGCTGCTCGAGTTGCTGCCCGAGTGGGCGAGCGAGTATCCGGGCATGAAGGTGCCCGCAGCCGAAGACGACTTCCGCATCCTCACCCAGACCGGCTCCTACAAGCCGGTGCCGGATTTTGCGGTCAAGCTGCTGCCGCGCTCGATGACCTACAGCACCCCCTTTAACAATCACGGCAACTTCATCATCTCCCTCGGGCAGCTCACCCCGTGGCTGGCGCAAAAGGCCGAAGCCCTGGGCGTGGAAATCTTCCCCGGCTTCGCCGCCGCGGCTGCTCTTTTTGATGAGAACGGCGCGGTCAAGGGCGTACAGATCGGTGACATGGGACTCGACAGGGACGGCAAGCCCGGTCCGAATTTCACGCCCGGAATCGAGATCCACGCCGGGGTCACCGTGCTCGCCGAGGGCTGCCGCGGCTCAGTGTCGAAGCAGCTCATCGCGAAATACCAGCTCGCACAGGGACATTGCCCGCAGACCTTCGCCCTCGGCTACAAGGAACTGTGGCAGCTGCCCCCCGGGCGGGTGAAGCCCGGCCGCATCGAACACGGACTGGGCTGGCCGGCCGATACGCACACATACGCTGGCAGCTTCCTCTATCACCTGGACAATGACCGCGTGTACGTCGGCTACATCGTCGGCCTGGACTACCAGGACCCACGACTGGCCCCGTTCGAGGCCTTCCAGCAGTACAAGAATCACCCGAGCGTCAAGGCCTTGCTCGAAGGTGGCGAGATCATCTCTGCCGGGGCCCGCGCGATCGCAGCCGGCGGCTGGCAGTCGACCCCTACCCTGGAGATGCCCGGCGCCATCCTGATCGGGGACGCCGGCGGCACGCTTAATTTCGCCAAGATCAAGGGTGTGCATCAGGCCATACGCAGTGGCGCGCTCGCCGGCGAGCACGTCGCGCAGAGCGGGACTGGCGGCGGCTTTGATGCCAAGTGGCGCGCTTCCCCGGGTGGCCAGGAACTCAAGCGCATCCGCAATTTCAAGCCCGCGTTCAAACGCGGGATGTGGCTTGGTCTTCTCAACTCTGCCTGGGAGACACTCACCTGTGGCAAGTCCCCGTGGACGCTGAAGAACTCCGCCGACTGGTCACGCCTGGCGAAACTCGATGAGTTCGCGTCGCCCGACCGGCACTGGGTGGAGCGCACGCTGCCGCCGCGCGACCGCGTGTCCTTCGTATTCTTTGCCGGCAACGCACACGATGAGAACCAGCCGGTGCATCTGAAGGTGGCCGACACCAGCATCTGTGCGGACCGCTGCACCAAGGAGTTCGGCAATCCCTGCGAGCGCTTCTGCCCGGCGGGCGTCTACGAGATGGTCGACGACGGATCCGGAGGTCGGCGCCTGCAGATCAATGCGGCGAACTGCGTGCATTGCAAGGCCTGCGACATCAAGGATCCGTACGAGATCATCACGTGGACGACGCCCGAGGGCGGCTCCGGACCGAACTACCAGTCCCTGTAGGCATGGCTTGCAGGGAGTCCTCATGAGTGAACTGTGGCGACCCTCTCCTGCGCGTGTTGCGGATGCCAACCTTACCCGCTTCACCCAATGCCTGAACGCGCGGCGCGGCCTTGAGCTAAGTGGCTTCACGCAGCTGTACGAGTGGTCGTTAGCCCACCCTGAGGATTTCTGGAGCGAGCTGGCGCGCTTTGCCGATGTACGCGCCGACTGGGGCCCCGGCCCGGCGCTGGAAAACCCGCGCGCGATGCCTGGCGCACGCTTCTTCCCGAATGCACGCCTGAATTTTGCGGCCAACTTGCTCAAGTTCGACGACGAGCAGCCCGCACTGGTCTTCCGCAACGAGCGCGGGACGCGCAGCGCCCTCTCTTACCGCGAATTGCGCAGCGAAGTCGGGCGTGTCGCCGACGGCCTGCGCGCGGCCGGCGTCGTCGCCGGCGACCGTGTCGCCGGCTTCCTGCCCAACATCCCCGAAGCGGTGGTCGCGATGCTCGCGACCACCAGCCTGGGCGCAATCTGGTCCTCCTGTTCCCCGGACTTCGGTGTGCACGGAGTGCTCGACCGGTTCGGGCAGATCGCCCCGAAGGTGCTGTTCACCGCGGACGGCTATTTCTACGCCGGCAAGCAGCCGGACTCGCTGGCTCTGGTCGTCGCGGTGCTGGCTAAGCTGCCCAGCATCACGCAGGTGGTGCTGATTCCGTACGTGGACGCACAGGCGGACACGCAACGACTGGGCCCGGCTGCGGGGCGGACGCGGATGTGGCGCGACTTTGGCACCCCCGGCCGCGCCCCGGTATTCGCTGATCAGCCGTTCAACCACCCGCTCTACATCCTCTACTCATCTGGCACGACTGGCGTGCCGAAGTGCATTGTGCACGGCGCTGGCGGCACGCTATTGCAGCACCAGAAGGAACATCTGCTGCATGTCGACCTGCGGCGTGCTGACCGGATGTTCTACTTCACCACCTGCGGATGGATGATGTGGAACTGGCTGGTGAGCGCGCTGGCCACTGGCGCGACCCTGATTCTCTACGACGGCAGCCCGTTCCACCCTAAGTCCTCGGCGCTGTGGACGTTAGCGCACGAGGAACGCATCACGATTTTCGGCACCAGCGCGAAGTACCTTTCGGCGTTGGAGAAGCACAACCTGCCCCCCAGCGATTACCTGGACCTCACCGGGCTGCGCATGCTGCTGTCGACCGGATCTCCGTTGTTGCCCGAGGGCTTCGATTTCGTGTACCGCTCGATCAAGAGCGACTTGCAGCTTGCCTCGATCTCCGGCGGCACCGATATCGTCTCCTGCTTTGCTCTCGGCTGTCCGACACGCCCGGTTTACCGTGGCGAGATCCAGTGCCGCGGGCTTGGCATGGCGGTCGAGGTCGTCGACGAGAATGGCAGGGCGGTGCGTGGCGAGCGCGGCGAATTGGTCTGCACCGCGCCCTTCCCGTCCATGCCGGTCGGGTTCTGGAACGACCCGGGCGATGCCAAGTACCGCGCTGCCTACTTCGAGCGCTTCCCCGGCATGTGGTACCACGGAGACTACGCGGCCGTCACTGAGCACGACGGCGTCGTCATCTACGGTCGCTCCGATGCTGTGCTAAACCCGGGCGGCGTGCGCATCGGCACAGCGGAGATCTACTCCGCGGTCGAAAGCATGCCGCAGATTGCGGAGGCCCTGGCTATCGGTCAGCAATGGGAGGGCGACGTGCGCGTGGTGCTGTTCGTACGCCTGCAATCCGGCTGCGCGCTCGACGATGCCCTCAGGCGCGAGATTCGCGCCACCATCCGCACCGCGACGACCGCGCGCCACGTTCCGGCCAAGATCATCGCGGTGCCGGACATACCGCGCACGCTCTCGGGCAAGATCACCGAGCTCGCGGTGCGTGACGTGGTGCACGGGCTGCCGGTTAAGAACGTGGACGCGCTCGCAAATCCCGGCGCTCTGGAGCATTTCCGTGACTTGCCCGAACTGCAGGCCTGAACACGCGTGAGCGAAGCGGCCTCTTCCGAACTCGCGCGCGCCTACCGACGACAACTGCACGAACGCGGCTTTGACGCCGACCCGGCCCAGTTGCAGGCACTTGCCAGTCTCGATGCACTGCGCACCCGACTGATCGCCGCGGCGCCCCCCGGCAACCTGCTGTCCCGCTGGCTCGGCCACCGCCTCAAATCCCAGCCACGTGAGCCCTTGCCGGGGCTGTACCTGTGGGGCGGTGTAGGGCGTGGCAAGACATGGCTCATGGACCTGTTCTTCGACAGCCTGCCGTTTGCCGAGCGGCGCAGGCTGCACTTCCATCGATTCATGCACGACGTGCATGCCCGGCTGGGCCAGCTGAAGCAGCAGGAGTCCCCGCTGGAAAAGGTTGCCGCAGGGATCGCCCGCGACACGCGCATCCTGTGTCTCGACGAGCTCTACGTGGCGGACATTGCCGACGCGATGATTCTCGGCGGCCTGTTTGCCGCCTTGTTCGCCCGCGGGGTAACTCTGGTCGCCACTTCCAACGTATCGCCCGCGCAGCTTTACAAGGACGGCTTGCAGCGCCAGCGCTTCCTGCCCGCGATCCGGCTGCTCGAAGAGCACATGCAGGTGCTTGAGCTGGCCGGCGGCACCGACTATCGGCTGCGCCAGCTCGCCCAAGCGGGGATTTACCTGGATTCAGCAGCCGCCGACACCCGCGCGCGGCTCGAGGCACTGTTCGGCGAGCTGGCGGGAAAGAGCGCGCAAAACGGCGGTTCGATCCAGATCGAGGGGCGTCCGATCGGGGTGGTGCGCGCAGGTCACGGCGCGGTGTGGTTTGACTTTGCGGCACTGTGCGATGGGCCGCGCAGCCAGGACGACTACATCGAGATCGCCCGGGAGTTCCAGACGGTGGTGGTGTCCGGCGTGCCGGTGCTCGATGGGCTGCGCGAGGACGCGGCGCGGCGCTTCGTCGCCCTCGTCGACGAGTTTTACGACCGCAACATCAAACTGATCGTGGCGGCCGCGGCGGCCCCGCCTGCGCTGTACCGCGGTGCGCGGCTGACGCAGATCTTCGCGCGTACCGCGAGCCGCCTGGTCGAGATGCAGAGCAACGCCTACCTGGCGCGCGAACATCGGCCCTGAACTGCAGCGGCGCGGCGGCGGCGCGCTAGATGACCCCGCGGCGCACCTGGTCCTGCTCGATCGACTCGAACAGGGCGCGGAAATTGCCCTCCCCGAAGCCTTCGTTGCCCTTGCGCTGGATAATCTCGAAGAAGATAGGCCCGATGACATTCTGCGTAAAGATCTGCAGCAGTACGCCCTCGCCCTTTTCCGGGTTGCCATCGATCAGGATGTTGCGCTTGGTGAGTTCCGTGAGTGACTCACGATGGCCTGGCACGCGCGCGGGCACGCCTTCGTAGTAGGTGGCGGGCGTTTTCTGGAAGGCCACCCCATGCGACTGCAATACATCCACGGTACGGTAAATGTCGAGCGTCGAGAGCGCTATGTGCTGGATACCTTCGCCCTGGTATTCACGCAGGTATTCCTCGATCTGGCTCTTGTCGTCCTGGGATTCGTTGATCGGTATGCGGATCTTGCCGCATGGACTGGTCATGGCGCGCGAGAACAATCCGGTATGTTTGCCTTCGATGTCGAAATAGCGGATCTCGCGGAAATTGAAGAGCTTCTCGTAGAAGCCGGCCCACAGATCCATACGGCCGCGACCCACGTTGTGGGTCAGGTGATCGATGAGCACCAGGCCTGCCTTCTCGGTGGGCGCCGCGTCAACCGGACGGAAGTCCACATCGTAGATGGAACGCTCCCCGTACAGGTCCACCAGATAGATGAGTGAACCGCCAATGCCCTCGATGCAGGGAATGTTGAGTTCCATCGGGCCGGCGCTCTGCGGGCCCGGTTGCGCACCCAGTGCCAGGGCGCGATTGTAGGCTGCGGCCGCATCGCGCACGCGAAAGGCCATCGCACAGGCCGAGGGCCCGTGTGCGCGCGCGAACGCCTGGGCAAACGACTCCGGTTCCGCGTTGATGATGAAGTTGATCTCACCCTGCCGATGCAGCGTCACGTTCTTGGAACGGTGACGCGCCACGACCGGGAAGCCCAGGCGCTCGAACAGCGTGCGCAGCAGCTGCGGATCCGGAGCCGTGTATTCAACGAACTCGAACCCGTCCGTACCCATCGGGTTTTCAAACAAGTCGCTCATAGACTCACCTGCCGTTCCATTGGAGACGGGCATTACGCAATTGCCGCCATTATAGCCTCCCGTCCGCGCGCGGGCGGCGGCCGGTGCCGGCCGGCCCCGTCGCGTTGCAGTCCGTGCCACGGGCGGCGCATGTATAATCGCGCGCCGCTACAACGCGGGGACTGGCCGCGCACCCTTCGCGCCCGCAGCGCAGGCGATGCCGACATCCCCCCTGACATTAGGATGATGGCGTATGGCCGCAGTTGTCGTTGAGGATAGCCGGCTGCTTCGCAGCATCCCGGCCGCACGCGTCGCGCTGATCGAGCGCATCAAGCGGGCGGCCGGGCGTGCCGGTGGTCCAAAGCACCTCTCGCAGCGCTATCTGAGCACCTACTTCCATGGGGTCGCTGAGGAGGACCTCGCTGCCCGCGAGCCGCACCCGCTCGCCAAGGCAGCGCTGGCGCATCTGCATTTCGCGCGCCTCCGCCCGGCGGGTCGGTCGCTGGTGCGGGTCTTCAACCCGACGCCGGCCGCGGACGGCTTCGAGTCCCCGCACACCCTGGTATTCACCGTAACCGATGACATGCCCTTCCTCGTGGATTCGGTCGGCATGGCCTTCAGCCGCGCCGACCTCGCGATTCACCTGATCGTGCATCCGGTGCTGCAGGTGCGGCGCGACCGCGCCGGGCGCCTTCTCGATATCGGCGCGAGTAGTTCCCCGGCTGTGCAGGCCGAGTCCTGGCAGCTTTATGAAATCGATCGCATCAATGACCCGGCACGGCTGCTCGCGCTGCAACAGAACCTGGAGGCCACGCTGGCCGACGTGCGCGTGGTCGTCCGCGACTGGATGCCGATGCGCAAGCGGATTCGTGAGGTGATCGCCCAATTGGCCACCGACCCGCCCGCGCTACCTGCAGGTGAGGTGGCTGAGGCTGGCCACCTGCTCGACTGGATGGAAGGTGGTCACTTCGTTCTGTTGGGCTATCGCCACTACCGGCTCGAGCGCGGACGCACCGAGGACCGGCTCGTTCCGGATCGTGCCTCCGGATTGGGGATACTCAGCACGACGCGCCGCGATGGGCAAAGGCCCAGTGCCACCGTGCTGCGCGGCGATGTGCGCGACAAGGCGCGCGCCCCGGAACTGCTGATCATCACCAAGGCGAACTCGACCGCGACCGTGCATCGCGGCGAATACCTGGACTACGTGGGAGTGAAGACCTTCGGTGCGCGCGGCCGCGTCAGCGGCGAGCACCGCTTCCTGGGGTTGTGGACCTCCACCGCCTACAACGGCAGTCCGCGCGATATCCCCGTTTTACGCCGCAAGGTTGACGACGTCATTGAGCACTTTGGCCTCGACCCGGCCAGCCACGACGGCAAGGCCGCCCTCAATGCGCTGGAAACCTATCCGCGCGACGAGCTCTTCCAGGCGGGAGTGCCGGAGCTGATCCGCATAGTGCGCGGCGTCGTGAACCTGTATGAACGCCGCACCGTGCGGCTACTGGTGCGCCGCGACCCGTACCATCGCTTCTATTCCTGCCTGGTCTACGTACCGCGCGACCGCTACAACACCCAAGTGCGTGAGCGCATCGAGCGGATCGTGCGCGACGGTTTCGGCGGCACTGAAGTCGAGAGCCAGGCACTGATCTCCGGGTCCAACCATGCGCGTGTGCACGTGCAGGTGCGTACCGACCCGACCAAGCACATAAAGCCGGATTTCACGAAGATCGAACAACGCATCGCCGAAGCTGCTCTTACCTGGGTCGACCGCTTGCGCGCGGAGCTGAGCCAGCGGCGCGGCGAGGCGCCCGGTCTTGCGCTGGTGAACCGCTACCAGCACGCCTTCCCGCTCGCCTACCAGGAGGACGTGGCCCCTGAGGATGTACTGGAGGACCTCGCGGACCTGGAGCTGCTGCGCGTCTATCCGCGTGCCCTGCGGCTGAACCTGTACCGGCCGCCGGGGCAGAAGCAGCGACGCGTGCATCTGAAGATAGTAAAGCTCGGCGATCCGGTGCCAATCTCGGATGTACTGCCGATGCTGGAAAATTTCGGGCTGCGCGTCATCTCCGAGCGCCCGTACGCACTGGACTGGCCGGAAGGCGGCGCGGCGTGGATCCAGGACTTCGAGCTCGAGCAGCGCGACGGGCTCATCGTCGACATCGCGCGTATCGAGGTCATCTTCCGTGATGCCTTCGAGGAGGCCTGGACCGGGAGCATCGAGAACGACGGCTTCAATCGGCTGTTGCTGGGGGCGGAACTCAACGCTCGCCAGATCGTGATCCTGCGCGCCTACTGCCGCTACCTGTTGCAGACCGGCGTGCCGTTCAGCCAGGCGTACATGGAGCGCACGCTGGCGGCGAACGCCCCGATCGCCCGCGACATCGTGCGCCTGTTTGAGACGCGCTTCGACCCTACAGGCAACAGACAGCGCGGCAACGACCGCAGGGCAGTCAGCATCGTCTCGCAGATCCGCTCCGGACTGGATGCGGTCACCAGCATCGACGATGACCGCATCCTGCGTGCCTACCTGACCATGGTGCAGGCGACGCTGCGCACGAACTTCTACCAACACGGCGACGATGGGCTGCCCAAGGCCTACGTCTCCTTCAAGTTTGATCCGGCGAAGATCCCCGATCTGCCGTTGCCCCGGCCGCGGTTTGAAATCTTCGTCTACAGCCCCCGGGTAGAGGGTGCGCACCTGCGGATGGGCTACGTCGCGCGCGGCGGCATCCGCTGGTCAGACCGCCGCGAAGACTTCCGCACCGAGGTGCTGGGCCTGATGAAGGCGCAGAACGTCAAGAACACGCTCATCGTGCCGGTGGGCGCCAAGGGCGGGTTTGTCGCCAAGCGCCTGCCCGCGGCCGGTACGCGCGAGGAAATCCAGACCGAAGTCATTGCCTGTTACCAGACCTTCATCCGAGCGCTGCTGGATCTGACCGACAACATCGTCGCCGGCAAGATCGCGCCTCCACTGCAGACGGTACGTACCGACGGCGATGACAGCTACCTGGTGGTTGCTGCCGACAAAGGTACCGCGACCTTCTCCGACATCGCCAACTCGATCTCCGCCGACTACCACTATTGGCTCGGCGATGCATTCGCCTCCGGCGGCTCCGAGGGCTACGACCACAAGAAGATGGCCATCACGGCCCGCGGCGCCTGGGAGTGTGTCAAACGTCACTTCCGCGAAGCCGGTACCGACATTCAGAAGACCGACTTTACCGTGGCCGGCATCGGCGACATGTCCGGCGATGTCTTCGGCAATGGCATGCTGCTCTCGCCGCACATCCGCCTGCAGGCGGCCTTCGATCACCGGCACATCATGCTCGATCCCAATCCTGACCCCACCGCGGGCCTCGCCGAGCGCACGCGGCTGTTCGGCCTGCCGCGCTCGAGCTGGGACGACTATGACCGCAAGACGCTCTCGCGCGGTGGCGGTGTCTTTGCGCGTACCGTGAAGTCCATCGTGCTGTCGGCGGAGGCGCGAGCGCTGCTGGCTATCGAAGCTAGCAGCGCCACTCCGACGGAAATCATCCGCGCCATCCTGCGCATGCCGGTCGACTTGCTGTGGAACGGCGGCATCGGGACCTACGTAAAGGCGAGTGACGAGCGCAATATCGAAGTCGGTGACCGCGCCAACGACTCATTGCGCATCGATGGCCGGCAGCTGCGTGCGCGCGTGGTCGGTGAGGGCGGCAACCTCGGCCTCACGCAACGTGGTCGCGTGGAATACGCTCGCGGCGGCGGCCGGCTAAACACCGACTTCATCGACAACTCGGCCGGCGTGAATACCTCGGATCTGGAAGTCAACATCAAGATCCTGCTCAACCCGCTGGTGCACGAAGGCCGCCTCAAGCGCGGCGACCGCAACCGCCTGCTGGTCCGCATGACCGACGAGGTCGCGGGCCTCGTGCTACGCAACAATTACCTGCAGAGCCAGGCCATCAGCACCATGGAGCTGCAGTCCGCCGCACGGCTGCCGGAGTACCAGCACCTGATCCGCTCCCTGGAGCGCTCCGGCGAGCTGAACCGCGCGCTCGAGTTCCTGCCCACTGACGACGAACTGACCGAGCGCCGCAAGCGCGGTTCCGGGCTGACGCGGCCGGAGCTTGCCATCCTGCTCGCCTACAGCAAGATCTGGCTGAACACGCACCTCCTGGCCTCCGACGTACCCGAGGACCCATACCTTTCCTCGGAGCTGGCACGCTACTTTCCCGGCCCGGTGCGCGAGCGCTTCCCGCGTGCCATTTCACGGCACCGGCTGCGCCGCGAGATCATCGCTACGGCCACAACCAACAGCGTCGTCAACCGCATGGGACCGACCTTCGTCACCCGCGTGCAGGATGACACCGGTGCTGAACCTGCGCAGATCGCGCGCGCCTACACCGCGGCACGCGAGATCTTCGCCATGCGCGAGGTGTGGGAGCACATCGAGGCGCTCGACAACAAGGTGACGGCGACCCTGCAGTACGAGGCGGCATTCCAGACCAGCAGGCTGCTGCGGCACGTCACCTACTGGCTGCTTACGGCGCGCACCCAGCTGCAGGTGGATGCCGCGGTCGCGGAATTCCGCGCGCCAGCGGCCCTGCTGGAGGCGCAGATCCACACCCTGCTTAGCGGTGCGGAACTGGCACGCTTCGAGGAAAGCCGCAATCGCTTCGTCGAAGGCAGGCTGCCGGAGGCGCTGGCGACCCGCATCGCCAGCCTCGAGGCGCTGAACGCGGCGCTCGATATAGCGGAGATCTCCCGCGCACACCACGCCGGCGTGGCTGACACCGCGCGCGTCTACTTCGAGGTCGGCACGCGCATCGGCTTTGACTGGCTGCGGGCCCGCATCGAGGCACTCGCCGTAGATGGCCCCTGGCAGGCCATCGCCCGCACTGGTCTGCGGGATGCTGCGCTGCGCGTGCAGCGCCGGCTCACCGAGCGCGTACTTGCCCGCAAGGGCCGTGGCGCGGCCCAGGCGCGAGTCGATGCCTGGGTCGAGTCCGCCGGGAAGGATCTCGCCCACTGGCAGCGCACGCTGGCCGACATGCGCGCCGCCGGGGCCGGCGACTTTGCGACGCTGAACGTCGGCGTCGAGGCCGTGCGCAAATTGGCCATCTGAGCCTCATTGTTAGCAAAGGAACTCGCGTGCCCGGCAAGCTGATCCTCGTACGACACGGCCAGAGCACCTGGAACGTGGAGAACCTCTTCACGGGCTGGACCGATGTCGATCTGTCGCCGCCGGGACGCGAGGAAGCGGCACGCGCGGGGCGCGAGCTGCTCACCGAGAAGCTGGCCGTCGACATCGCCTTCACCTCAGTACTCAAGCGCGCGATCCGCACCCTGTGGATCATGCTCGACGAGATGGAGCGCATGTGGCTGCCGGTGGAGCGCTCATGGCGTCTCAATGAGCGCCACTACGGCGCACTGCAGGGGCTGGACAAGGCGCAGACCACCGCACAGCACGGTGAGGCGCAGGTGAAGATCTGGCGCCGCAGCTATGACATCCCGCCGCCACCCTTGGCGGCGGATGACAAGCGCCATCCGTGCTTCGACGTGCGCTACGCGGGCATCGCGGCGGCCGAGTTGCCCGCCACCGAGTCCCTCAAGGACACCCTGGCGCGGGTGCTGCCCTTTTGGGAGGCACGCATCGCCCCGGAGCTGCGCGCCGGTCGCAATGTCATGGTGGTTGCGCACGGCAACAGCCTGCGCGCAATGGTGAAGATGCTCGACAACGTCAGCGAGCGGGAAATAACCGAACTCAACATCCCGACCGGGGTACCGCTCCTCTACGAGCTCGACGCCGGGCTAAAGCCCCTGCGCAGCCGCTACCTGGGTGACCCGGCGGCCATAGCCGCCGCGGCGGAGGCGGTGCGGCGCCAGACCGAGAAGCGCTGAGGACTTTTAGGCAGCCCAGCCGTCGTAGCGGCCTCCCAGCTCACTGGCCAGCCCCGTCAGGCGTCGGCTGGTAGCCTGCATTTCCGGCACGATGAGTCGCATGTTCTTGGAGGCATGCAGGCTGAAGCCGGCGTCCTCCTTCATCGGTTTGACGTCGACGCTGAACTCAGGCTCGAGCCGCGCCCGGGCGCGCTCGCATACACGCGCATCGGGCAAGGACAGGAAGAAGTCCACCCGATATTCGTTGAAGGGCGCGTAACCCTGCGAGCGCAGGGTACTGATCATCTGCTCGTCCCAGGTCTCGGCCCGCGAGTTCTTGACGGCGCGCACTTTGAAATACACGCGCACCACGATCAGCGCGAGCGCCGCCAGCAACGCGACGAAGAACCAGCTTTTCAAGATCCCATTCCTTGCAGCGTCAGCGGGATGATTTACCGGGAAACTGCGGCTTGCGCTTTGCCAGGAAGGCGGCGATGCCCTCGGCGCCCTCCGCGCTGACGGCGTGGCGCGCAATGGTCTCGCTCTCGAGGATCATCTGCGACTCGAGCGCCCCGAGGGAATGTGCCAGCAGGCGCTTGGTTGCCCCGTAAGCACCGCTTGCCCCTTTGGCCAGTTGTTCGGCCAATTCCATGGCGCGCGGCAGCAGTTGCTCCTCCGCCACCACCTCATTCACCAGCCCCCATGCCAGAGCCTCCGGTGCCAGCAGGGTGCGATTGAGGAGAAGCAGTTCCATCGCGCGCCGGGCGCCGACGATACGCGGCAGTAGGAACGAAGTGCCGCCATCGGGGGTAAGGCCGGCAGCCGTATAGGCAAGGTTGAACTTTGAGTTCGCCGCGCACACGGCCACATCGGTCATCGCCATCAGCCCGACGCCTGCGCCGGCGGCAGTCCCGTTCACCGCAGCGATCACCGGAGCATCCATGCGGACGAAGTGGGCAATCGCCGAGTGCAGGTAAGTAGTCAGTTCACGGATGTAGTCATCGGCGCCACTCTCACGCGTGGCCATGGCACGCAGGTCGCCGCCGAAGCAGAAGTTGCGGCCGGCACCGGTGAGCACGACGGCGCGCACCGCCGCGTTGCGGGCACAGGTGAGAGCTGCGGCGAGCAGATCCATCGCCATCTCGAGATTGAGCGTGTTGGCGCTGTCGGGGCGGTTAAGCGTGACGAGCGCCACCGCCCCGCGGGTCTCGACCTGGACGCTGGATGTGGACACGGTCTACCCCTACTCGTCCGGCGCTATGCTGACGCGCAGGCCGGCAAGCTCCGGGGTGAACTCCAGCTGGCAGGAAAGGCGCGAGCCGTCCTGGTGATGCGACAACTCGGCGAGCAACTCGCGTTCGTCGGACATCATCTCCGGCAGCCGCGACTGCCACTCCGGGTCAACGTACACATGGCAGGTCGCGCAGGAGCACATCCCGCCACAGATGGCAGCCACGCCATAGTCGAGTTCGCGCAGGTTCTCCATCACCTTCAGACCGGTCTTGGCGTCGACCTCATGCTCGATACCGTCCCGATCCACGACTCGCAACAGCGCCATGCAATACCTCTCGAAACGAAAGCTTTATCTTGGGGCGAGCGTGCCCCGGGTCGGTTAGTTTGCCGGTTCGCTATGCGCCCCGCCAGCCCAAAACGGCGCGCTCAGGCGGGTGCCAGCGGTCCGAGCACCTTCATGACAAACACGGCCTTGCCGGAACGGTCACCGATACTCTCCAAGGTGACGCGCAGCTCGCTCCGCAGCGCGTCCAGGACCGCCTCGTAAGGGCCGAAAACCTGGGTGCTCATGCTGTTAGTGACAATGCGCAGGGCCTGCTGCGATTGCAAACGGCGGATGAAATCCTTTATATCCGGCGCGTACTCCTGCTGCAGCGGGTACAGGCTGATCTCGACGCCAATGTCCATGGACGCGCCCCCCGGGGGTGATTTTTAAGCCGTAGAGTATTGCACGGTGTCGGGACGCGACTGCGGCTATGATCGCGCCCGGACTAGACTGTGCCCGGGCAAGAGACGGGGAGGAACGATGAAGCGCAAAATCCAGGTGCACCAGGTCGATGCCTTCACCCACCAGCCCTTCACGGGCAATCCGGCCGGGGTCGTTCTCAACGCAGACGTGCTCGCCGAAGCGCAGATGCTCGCCATTGCCCGCGAGCTCAACAACTCCGAAACCGCCTTCATCCTTGCCGCCGATGCCGACGACCACACGGTGCGTGCCCGCTTCTTCACACCCCGCAGCGAGGTCGGTTTCGTCGGCCACGCCACGGTGGCTGCGCAGTACGTGCTGTCACGGCGGCACGACGCCCCCCGCTGGCAGCGGCAGAAATCCAAGGCCGGGATCGTCGACATCGAGGTGCGTGGCAACGGTCCGGAGCGTGCGATTGCGATACGGCGCGAGCCGCCGCAGCTCGGCCGGGAACTGAACGACCGCGAGCGGCTGGCAGTGCTGGATGCACTCGCGCTCGCCTCGGAGAGCCTCGACACGCGCATGCCGCTGCGCATCGTCGGGGCGAGCGGTACGCGGCTGATGATCGGCGTGCGCGGGCCGGATCCGCTCAAGCACCTGAAACCGGACATGCAGCGCCTGACCACGCTATCTGCGCAGATCGGGGCCGCGGGCTACTTTGTGTTCACGCTCACGCCCGGGGCGGCTGAGCATTTGAGTGAGTCGCGCATGTTCTGCCCGGCGCTGGGGATTACGGAGGATCCGGTCAGTGGCAATGCGCACGGCCTGCTGGGTGCCTATCTCGCCGACCTGGGCCTGTTGCAGCGGAACGGTGATCGCGCACGGTTCACCGGCATCCAGGGGCACTCCCTGCACCGCCCCGGCCGCGTGGATGTGGAGCTGGAATTCGTGGGCAAGGACCTCTCGGGGGTGTGGATCAGCGGACAGGCGGTATCGATATTCGAGACCGAGATCGAGCTATAGGCCCACGGTTCAGCCGGTTCTCGCCGTACCCACACGCCGCACCAGCCACGCTGCGGGCAGGGTGATGCATGCCCCGACCAGAAACGGCGCCGCGCTCCCCAGCTGCGCGTAGATGGCCCCGGAGGTAAACGGCCCGATCACGCGCGCAAGGCTTGCGCTGGAGATGTAGGCGCCCATGACGGCACCGCGGTCGCGCTGGCTTGACTGGCGGGAAGCCAGCGCCGATGCGCTGGGGTTGTAGGCTCCCAGACCGAGTCCGCAGAGCACCAGCCCCGTGAGGGTTCCGGCAAAGTTCGGGGCGAGGCTGAGGGTAAGCAGGCCGGCCACGTAGGCGACAACGCCAAACATCGCCAGCCTGGGTTCGCCCATGCGCGGCGCGAGCACGCGCACCACGCCCCCCTGCATCAGCAGTGCCGGGATTGCGCCTGTGAGCAGCAGCAGGCCTACGGTGCGCGGACCGAACCCGTAAAGGTGGAAGGCCCATATCGCGAAGATCGACTCCAGAGTCGCCTGCGAATAGGTGATCGCAAGCGTGGCCCCCGCCACCAGTGCCAGCGCAGGTCGCTCCCGCAACAGCCGTAAGGAGCCGCGACGCGACTGGCTCGGCGGCGCACCTGCCGCGTGACTTTCCGGCAGAACGAAGCGCACCAGCAATATGGCGCACAGGCTGGTGCAGGCGGAAACCACCGCCGGCAGCACGAAGTTGGCGGTGGCCGCGTTCTTGCCGGCGAGCAGACCGCCGATCGGCTGGCCCAGCGTAAATCCAATGCCGATGGCAGCGCCGATCATGCCCAACACCCCGGCGCGCTTCTCGGGCGGACTGATGTCCGAGGCATAGGCGAACGCGGCGGCGATATTGCCCGCCATCGCTCCGGCCAGCATGCGTGAAGCCAGCAACCACCAGATATTGTGCGCAAAGGCCAGCAGCACGTAGGAGAGGAAGGCTCCGGCGAGGCTGCTCATGAGGATGGGGCGACGCCCATAGCGATCACTGAGACGACCCCAGTAGGGAGCGGCGATGAGCTGGCAGAGCGAGTAGCTGCCCAGCACCGGGGTAATGAACTGCGGGGCCACGCCGAAGCGGTCCGCCATGTAGGGCACCAGCGGGATGAGGATGCCGAACCCGAGCGTGTCGATCACGCAGAAAACGAACAGCGCTGCTAGTTGTCTGCGCAACCTTGTGTGCTTCCGTCTGCCGTCAGGACTAGTGGCCAGGAACGATCGAGGAGAGGTCGGCCCCGGGCAAGGCCGCCGGCGGCAGGTAATCGCGCGCACCGCGGACCACGAGGTTCGGAATGCGGGCATCGTCCCAGCCGGCATCGGCCTCGGTGGCAGACCCGGTGCGCAGCACCACGATGCCCATCGAGGGCACGAGCCACAGGCGGTTGCCATCCCGCCCGCCTGCCACGAAGACGTCGCGCGCCGCATAGCTCTCGCGTCCGGGCGCCGGACGTCGCGCAACCCGCAAAGACATTCCGAAGTCCGGATCGCTCTGCGACGGAGAGCGCATGACTGCGATCCAGCCCGGTCGCATGAGTTCGTCGCCGCGGTAGTTACCATCGCGCAGCAGCAGTTCCCCGATGCGGACCCAGTCCCCCTGGCGGCTGATGAGGCAGCAGTCTGCGTGGGCCGTGCCGCCCGGGTGGTCGAGCCACAGCCATGCGTCGCCGGCGCCGATCGGCCGCCAGATGGTCTGCGAGACGAAGCTGGCATAGCGCTCGTGGGTCGCCCGCTGCAGAACCTGCGCTAACAGCTGTGGATCGGCCGGCTGTTCGAGGCGCCTGGATCCGGGAGGCGCCACGAGCTCGCGAGCCTTCAGCGACGCGGCGAGGTCGTAGGGATCGTCGGCCGGGCCGGCGCCGGCAAGCCCGCTGGAGGACTGCAGCAGGTTGCGCACGGTGATCGTGCCCCGCGGATCGTCGCCCCATTCCGGCAGGAGCACAGCCAGCGGCTCGTCCGGCCAGCCCAGCTGGCGATGCGAGAGCGCATGCCCGGTGGCCAGCACGCCCAGCAGCGGCGTGAACGTGCCGGCATCGATCAGCGTATCGAAGGAGGTGCCGCGCCAGTAACGCTCGAACACAATGTGGTCGTGACGGCTGACGATCAGCGCCTGAGCGCCGTGTTCGCCGGCATAGCGGCCTGCCGCTTCGAGCGCCCGGGCGTCCAACAGTTCGGTGCCGGGCAGAACGCGCGGCGCGGGCGGCTGGTTGCCACCTGAGACCACCTCGCGCGGCAGGTAGAGCACCGCCGTGCGCTGCGCAAGCGCATCGAGGTAGCGCATCCACAGCCGTGTGCCAAGGGTAAACACGAACAACAGTAAGAGGAGCGCACCCACCAGGGTGGCCAGCTTCGGCACGGAACGCGACATCGACGGCATTGGACCACAGAACCGCGGGCGGATTATCGGTTATTCTCGCGCCAAGACCTGTACGCAGGTCTCAGGGGATCCCATGCGCCTGCGCCTATTCGCGCCTCGCTATTGGCCGACCTGGATCGGCCTTGGACTGCTGCGCCTGTTGGTGCTACTGCCCTACCCGGTCTTGTGCCTGGTGGGTCGGGCTCTCGGCGCGCTCATGCTCCGGCTGCCCCTGCGCTTTGCCGCCGTTGCACGGCGCAACATCGAGATGTGCCTGCCGGAACTGGACGCCGCGGCCCGCAAACGCCTGCTGGCCGAACACTTCGCCAGCCTGGGCATGGGGCTCGTCGAGACCCCGCTCGCCTGGTGGGGAACTCCCGCGCGCATGGCCAGGCTGATCCGCACCGAGGGCGCCGAACACGTCCATGCGGCACTGGCCCGAGGCCGCGGTGCGCTGCTGCTCACCGGGCACTTCACGCTGCTGGAGCTCGCCGGTCGCGCGGTGGCCATGATCACCCGCACCGGGTTCCTGTACCGCCCGCCCAAGAACGAGGTCCTCGCATACACGCTGGGAAAGCTGCGCTGCCGCTATGGCGGGCACGCCATTCCGCGCGATGACATCCGCGGGTTCATCACCGCGCTCAAGAGCAACGAGGCGGTCTGGTACGCTCCCGATCAGAGCTTCCGCAAGAAGGGCGCACAAATGGTGCCGATGTTCGGTATCCCCGCCGCGACGAATACCTTCACCTCGCGCCTGGCGCAGCTGACCGGCGCGCCGGTGCTGCCGTACTTCCTGCAGCGCCTGCCGGGCAGCCAGGGCTACCTCACCACGATCTACCCGCCGCTGGAGAACTTCCCCACAGCTGACCCGGCGGCGGACGCGGAGCGCTTTAACCACATGATCGAGGCGCAGGTGCGGCGCGCGCCGGAGCAGTACCTGTGGATCCACCGCAGGTTCAAGGGGCTGTCCGCAGACTATCCGGACTTCTACGCGCCGGAGGCCCCGCGTCAGGTGTGAGCGCGCTGCCGGCGGAAATCTGCGACGTCCTGGTCATCGGCGGTGGCGTCAACGGCACGGGGATCGCCCGTGACGCTGCCGGCCGCGGACTGAAGGTGCTGCTGTGTGAGCAGGACGACCTGGCCGCACACACCTCCTCCGCCAGCACCAAGCTGATCCACGGCGGGCTGCGCTACCTGGAGGAGTTTCACTTCTCCCTCGTGCGCAAGGCACTGCGCGAGCGCGAAGTGCTGCTCGGCGCGGCCCCGCACATCATGCGACCGCTGCACTTCGTCATGCCGCACGATGCGCACCTGCGGCCGGCCTGGATGATCCGCGCGGGCCTGTTCCTGTACGACCACCTCGCCCGCCGCGCACATCTGGCCGCATCCTCGGCGATCGACCTGAAGGCCCACATCGCCGGGGCGCCGCTCAAGGACGGCTACGGGCGTGGCTTCGTGTATTCGGACGGTCAGGTCGATGACTCGCGCCTGGTGGTGCTCAATGCGCTGGATGCCCAGGCGCGCGGCGCCACCATCCTCACGCGCGCGCGCTGCGAGAAGCTCATTCCCGAAGGTGGTGGATGGCGGGCGCTACTGCATGCAGGCGACGGCGAGCGGCAGGTGCAGGCGCGCGTGGTCGTCAATACCACCGGTCCCTGGGTGAGTGAGTTCGTGGCACACGCGACTCCGGTGCGGGCGGCGCACCAGGTGCGTCTGGTGAAGGGCAGCCACATCACTGTACCGCGGCTGTTCGACCACCGCTTCGCCTACATCTTCCAGAACGAGGACCGCCGGATCGTCTTCGCTATTCCCTACGAGCACGAGTTCACGCTGCTCGGGACCACCGACGTCGATTACCGCGGCGACCCGGCCGCGGTGCGTATCGACCATGCCGAGATCGCCTACCTGTGTGCCCTCTCGAACCGCTACTTCCGGCAGCAGATCTCGCCCGGCGATGTGGTGTGGAGTTACTCCGGAGTGCGCCCGCTACTCAAGGACGAGTCCAACGACCCGATGAGCGTCACGCGTGACTATGCGCTGGAACTGGATCGGCAGCCGGCGCCGATGCTGTCAGTGTTCGGCGGCAAGCTCACCACCTACCGCAAGCTTTCCGAGGACGCGGTGGGTCTGCTGGCAGGTGTGCTCGGGGTGCACGCACCACCCTGGACCGCCGGGGCGCAACTGCCGGGCGGGGACCTGCCCGAAGGCAGCTTTGCGGTGTTCCTGCGCTCCTGCGAGCGGCGCTATCCGTGGCTGCCCGGGCCGCTGCGGCGCCGCTTCGCGCACGCGTACGGCACACGCATCGCCCGCGTCGTCCGCGACGCCACCTCATTGGGCGATCTGGGCACCCAGGTGCTGCCGCAGCTGTACGAGCGCGAGCTCGAGTACCTGTGCCGCGAGGAGTTTGCGCTCACCGTCGAGGACATCCTCTGGCGCCGCTCCAAGCTCGGACTGCACCTGATAAAGGCGGACCTGACTCCGCTGCAGCGCTGGCTTGGTGCCCGCGCGCCGAGCGCCCGCCCCGGGGTTGCGCAGTCACAGGGGGCGCACTGACCGGTCCTAGCAGCCGCGGCGCCTCACCGGCACGCCGGCTCGTGGTGCTCGTGGTCGTAGCCCTTGCCCCCCTCTGGCTGGTGGGCATCCTCGGCCGCGGGCTGTGGACGCCCGATGAACCGCGCGAGGCGGACATCGCCTGGCGCATGAGCCTGCAGAGCGATCGCACGCTGCCGCAGCTGGCCGGCGTGCCCTTCCTGGAAAAGCCACCGCTTACCTACTGGATGTCAGCTGCGGCGATCGCCGCCCTCGGTGACTCGGCCGCGGCGGCCCGCACACCCAACCTCCTCTACGTCCTGCTCACCGCACTCTCCATCGGTTATCTGGCGCTGGCCCTCGGGCTGGACCTGCTGCCGGCGGTACTCGCGGTGCTGGTGGCCGGCAGCGCACTGCTGTGCCTGCGGGTCGGGATCTGGCTGGCACCGGATGCCGCCCTGGTGGCCGGCAACGCACTCGCGCTGCTGGGGATCTGGCGTGGCTACACCGCGGCGCCCGGGTGGGAAAAACTGCGCGGCTACGGGCTGATGCACCTGGGTGCGGCCATCGGCTTCATGGCCAAGAGTGCTCCCGGGTGGCTCGTGCCGGGCCTTGCGCTGCTGGTCCTCATTGTCTGGGAGCGCCGCTGGTCCGAGCTGCGGCGCCCGGAGCTGTATGCCGGCTTGCTGCTGCAGGCGCTGATCATCGGGCCCTGGGTCGCCTGCGTCACATCCACGGCGCAGGGCAGCGAAGCCGTCCGCACTCTCTTCTGGAACAACATCGTCGGGCGCTTCGTGCAGGTGCCGGCGCCGGCGGCCCTGGACTACACCAACGGCCACCGCAACAGGGTGGGCAAGTACCTCCTGGAGCTGCCCTTCTATCTGCTGCCGTGGACGCTGGTGGCGGCGGCAGCCCTGCGCAGCGCCTGGCGGCACGCCCGCACGCCCGAAGCTGCAGGTCGGCCGTGGCGGTTTGCGCTGGCCGGCTGCGTGCCCTTCCTCGCTATTCTTTCCCTCGCGGCAACCGCGCGCGACGTGTACGCCGCGCCGGTGCTGCTCGGCATCGCGGTTCTGGTCGGCCTGTGGCTGCAACAGGTGCGCGAACCGCTGGATGCGTTTGATCGGTTCTGCATCAGCGGTACGCGCGTGCTGGTCGCATTCCTGGCGGTCGTCTTCATTGCGGCCATCGCAGTGTTTGGCCTCAGCCGCACGGTGGATACCCCGGGTTGCGTGGTGCTTGGCGTCGCGATCCTCGGCACCGGCGTGCTCTCGTGGCTGCGTTCGTCCCAGGCCCAGCGGCGCGCAGACCCGGGCAGGTGCCTGGCCTGGTCGTATACCGGCTACGCGGCCGCGGTGTGTCTGACGGCGCTGATCGTGCTGCCGGTGATCGACCAGTGGCAGAACTTGGGCGGCCTGGCGCGGCGGATTCGCGCTGACACGCCGGCCCAGCAACTGGTGCTGCTGGATCCGGACGAAACCACGCTGGCGGTTCTCGACCATGGCTTCATCACCCCGGTCGCGGCACTGCTCAGTGGCGCCTGCGGCAAGGAATGTGCGGTGCGCGACTGGTTCGCCACGCATCCGCCCTCGGGGCGCGTGCTGGTGCTGCTGCCGGGACACGCGAGCGGCAAGCTGCGGCGCTGGCTTGCGCGGTTACACACCGATTCCGACCCGGGTGACGGGGTCGCGGCCGTGCTGGTTGACGCGGGCGCCGCGCGGCTCGTACAGCGCTACGAGCTACCGCAGGGGCGGCGCTACGCACTGCTCGGGCCACCGGTAAACTGACCACTCGGACCAGGGAGCGCAAAGCAATGACAAATTCCGAAGCCAACCTGTCGCGCAGTCTTTCCAATCGCCACATCCAGCTCATCGCCATCGGCGGCACGATCGGCGTCGGGTTGTTCCTGGGATCGGCGAAAGCGATCCACAACGCCGGGCCGGGCCTGCTGCTCGCCTACGCAGTCGGCGGGCTGGCCATTTTCTTCATCATGCGCGCGCTCGGAGAACTCCTCACCTACCGCCCGGTGGCCGGCTCGTTTGCCGCCTACGCTGAGGAGTTCTGCGGACCGTTTGCCGGCTTCGTCACCGGCTGGTCGTACTGGTTCATGTGGGTGGTGATGGCGATGGCGGAGCTGACCGCGATCGGCATCTACGTGCGCTACTGGTTCCCCGAGGTCCCGCAGTGGCTGCCGGCGCTGATCGCACTGGTGGCCCTGTACGGCTCGAACCTGCTCGCCGTACGCGTGTTCGGCGAACTGGAGTTCTGGTTCGCGCTGATCAAGGTGGTGACGATCGTCGCGCTGATCCTCGCCGGACTTGCAGTAATTGTCTTCCACGTCGGCAGCTTTGGCGCCACCGCCGGGTTCGGCAACCTCACCGCGCACGGTGGCTTCCTGCCCTTCGGACTGGGGGCGGTGCTGCTGACGCTGCAGATCGTCATGTTCGCCTACTCGGGCGTGGAGCTGATCGGCGTCACCGCGGGCGAGGCACAGAATCCGTCGGTCGTGCTGCCCCGTGCCACCAACGGCATCGTCCTCAGGATCCTCATCTTCTACCTCGGCGCGCTCCTCATCATCATGTCGGTCGTCCCCTGGAACGAGCTCAGCCCCGAGGTGAGCCCGTTCGTGTACGTGTTCGAGAAGCTGGGCATCCCGGGCGCCGCGGGCATCATCACGCTGGTCGTGATCACCGCGGCGGCCTCCTCGTGCAATAGCGGCCTGTTCAGCACCGGGCGCATGCTGTGGACACTCGCGCAGCGCCAGCAGGCGCCGCGGGTGTTCGGCGAGCTCAATGCCCAGCGCATCCCGGCAGCCGGCATCCACCTGTCCGCGGCGGTGATGCTGATCGCCGTGGTACTCAACTACGTGGTGCCCAAGGAAGTGTTCACCTGGGTGACGAGCATCACTCTCATCGGCACGCTGTGGACCTGGGGGATCATCATGGTTGCGCACCGCAACTACCGGCGCGCGGTCCAGTACGGCAAGGTTGCCGCCGCGAGCTTCCGCATGCCGCTCGCGCCGCTGGCCAACTACCTCGTGCTGGCGTTCCTGTTCGGGGTCACCGCCATGCTGTGGCGGGACAAGGACACGCGCGTTGCGCTCTACATCGCACCGTTCTGGTTCGGCTTGCTGGGTGTGAGCTACGTGCTGCAGCGGCGCCGGGCGAACGACCGCGTGCCCTAGACCGAGGCCTCGCCGTTGATGATGCCGCCGCCATCGACCACGATGGTCTGTCCGGTGATGAAGCTCCCGGCACGCGAGCCGAGCAGCACGGCGACCCCGGCCACATCCTCCGGCTCACCGAGACGGCGCAGCGGGTAGGCACGGGCCACGGCCGCGCCGCGCGCCTCCTCCGCCCACAGCGCGCGCGAGAAATGCGTACGGATGACCCCGGGGGCTATGCAGTTGACGCGGATGTTGTGCGGCCCCCATTCCACAGCAAGATTGCGCGCCAGCTGCATGTCGGCGGCCTTGGAGATGCAATAGGCGCCGAGCAGCCGGCTGCCGATCAGCCCGCCCACCGAGGAGACGATGATGACGGCGCCCTCCCTGCGTTCGGCCATCGCCGGCAGCGTCATCCTGCACAGCCAGACATTGCTGTAGAGGTTGGTCTGCATGACCTTCTCGAGCGCCTCGTCGGGTGTGTCGATCGAGGGCCCGAAGGTCGGGTTCGTGGCCGCATTGCACACCACGATGTCGATCCTGCCCCACTGGGCGAGCGTCGCATCCACCAGTGCCTGCAGCTCCTGCTTGCGGCCCACGTTGCAGGCCCACGCAAAGGCGGTGCCACCGGCAGCATTGATCGCAGCGGCGGTCGCCTCGCAGGCGTCGGCCTTGCGGCTGGAGATCACGACCTTGGCGCCGTGTGCGGCCATCTGTTCCGCGATCGATTTGCCGATGCCGCGGCTGGAGCCGGTGATGAGGGCAACTTTGCCGGTGAGGTCGAACAGGGTCATGGCAGCTCCTCTTGCGCGCCGAGGCATTGTGCCGCCGGATTAAGTCTGCCGGTAGCCCGTTGCAGGGCCGCCGTCCGTGCGCCGGGGCCTGCCCGGCATGGGCGCACCGGATCCGGTCCCCGGTTCGTGCTAATCTTTTAGCCGTGGCGCCTCGACATGGCGCCAACTCCAAGAATCATAAGTGACAACTCAGTGGCACCCCCGGCAGATGTCTTCATAAGCTACGCCCGCGCGGACAAGGAACGCGTGCTCGATCTGGCGGGCAAACTGCGTAGCGCCGGAGTCTCCCTGTGGATCGACCAAGGCGGCATCGATGCAGCGACCCAGTGGGGCGAGCAGATCGTCCACGCACTCGAGGGCGCCAAGGTGCTGCTGCTGATGGTCACCGACGCGTCCGTAAACTCGTACAACGTAGCCAAGGAGGTTGTGCTGGTCAGCGAGCGCAAGGGTCACATACTGCCGGTGCACCTGGAACCCACGCAGATCCCCGCCAGCCTCAAGTATCAGCTGGCGGGCATCCAGCATATTGAGTTCAACACCCAGGAGCCGGGGGAGAGCATCAGGGCAATCCTGCGTACCCTGGAGCGTGTCGGTGTGACCCTCGCCCCGCCACCGCCGGCTGTAGCGCGTGCCGTGGAAAGCAGTCCGCACGTCCAGGCGGCCGCAGCGACCTCCGCCACCGAACGCGGCGCGCTGGCAGTGCTGCCTTTTGACAACATCAGTCCCGACAAGGAAACCGACTATTTCAGCGACGGGTTGACCGAGGAGCTGATCGCGCGTCTTTCGGTGGTGAGCGAGATTGAATTGATCTCCCGCTGGGCGACGATGCAGCAGAAGGATCGCAAGCAGGACAGCCGCGCTATCGGCGCCGAACTGGGAGCGCGTTATATCGTGGGGGGCAGCGTGCGGCGCTTCCAGGACTCGGTACGCGTAACCGTGCAGCTGGTGGATGTAGCCAGTAATCGGCAGCTGTGGGGCAATACGTACAAGGGCAAGCTCGACGATATCTTCGACATTCAAGAGCAGGTAGCACAGCAGATCGTCGAGGCCCTCAAGCTCAAACTCACCTACACCGAGAAGCTGTCGCTGACCAAGCGCAACACCGTCAACGCTCAGGCGTACGACCTTTACCTGCGTGGCCAGGACTACCAGTACCGACTTACCAAGCGCTGCACCGAGTACGCCATTTCGCTCTACGAGAAGGCCATCGAGCTTGACCCACGCTACGCGGCTGCCTACGCCGCGTGCTCGAGTGCCTACGGCGCGATGTACCAGTGGTTCGCCCGCGATCAGAAGTCGCGCGACAAGGCCCAGGAACTGAGCTTCAAGGCTCTGATGTACGACGGCAATCTGGCGGAAGCGTACACGGCGATGGGTTTGTCTTACTTCATCTGGGGCAGGCTCGAGGAGGCCAACGCGTCCGCGAGCAAGGCCATCGAGCTGGCCCCTGATGACTTCATTGCACACTGGACGCTTGGGCGGATTCAGTTCTCGCTGGGTAAGCACGAAGAAGCAGCCGTGTTATTCAAGCGCGTCATTGCTCTCAAGCCCGCGTTCTACTCCGCTTATGTAGATATTGCGCAGGCCTGCGAACAGCTGGGGCGTGTGGACGAAGTAAATGCTGCTCGCAACGAGTTGCGCAGTCGCCTCCCGGTGTATCTGCTGCAAAATCCGGACGACGCCCGCGCGCGAATCATCCTCGCCGTGATGCTCGTCGAAGGCGGCGACCGCGAGGGGGCGCTCTCCGAAGGTACCAAGGCTCTCGAACTCAGCCCGAACGACCCAATGATGATCTACAACTGCGCGTGCCTGTACGCGCGCTTGGGCGAGCCGCAGCGCGCGCTCGAAGCTCTGAATCAGGCGGTCGCAGGCGGATACAAGACTTTTGGATGGATGGAGCAGGATCCGGACCTCGCCTCGCTGCGCAATCTCCCGGAGTTCCAGAAAATTGTTGCCTCGCAGAGCATCGCGCTGAGGCCATAGGCGCCCTGCGGGGCGGCGCGGTGTATTGTTCTTGTACGTGCGCGCCCGTAGCTCAGCTGGATAGAGCATCAGGCTTCGAACCTGAGGGTCGGGAGTTCGAATCTCTCCGGGCGCGCCACTGTTTCCCTCGATAACACCCGCGACGCTGCCGGAAGGATCGCCGAATGAACAAGACCGCCCTCCTGATCCTGAGCGCCGCGTGCGCGCTGGGACCATGGGGCGCGACGGCTGCGCAGACCGGCGCCCTCGCCGAGGACTCGCGGCCCGTGGACACTGGCGTGCCGATCGAGCGCCTCACGGGCATCATCGCCAAGAAGACCGGCAAGCGCTTCGTGCTTGATCCGCACGTGCACGGGGGCATCTCTCTCATCGGCGTGGAACCGGGCGAGATCTCTTATCCGGAGTTCCTGGCGATTCTCAACGCCTACGGCTATGCAGCTGTAGAGGACGGCAAGCTCGTTCGCATCGTGCCCGATGCGAACCTGCGCCAGTTCCCCACCCCGATCATCACGCCCAAGGACACCCGCCTGCCGTATGAGTACGTCACGCAGGTGATCGCGGTGAAGTACATATCCGCCGCGCAGCTAATACCGATACTGCGCCCGATGATCCCCATCTACGGCCACCTGGCTGCGTACCCGGAGTCGAACATGCTGATTATTTCCGACTACTACGCGAACCTCAGGCGCATCGAGGCGATCATCCGCGACCTCGACAATCCTGAAACAGCCAAGTCGCGCACCAACGTATCGAAAGCCACACCGGCCGAATCCGGCGCGGCCCACTAGTCAGGCGTCCCACGATGAACGAAACCATCCTGCTGGTCGATTTCGAGAATATCGGCAAGATCGACCTGACGGCCGTACCGGAGCAGGTCAAGGTCGCGCTGTTCTTCGGTGCCGCGCAAAAATCAGTGCCGCGGGAATTCCTGGAGGCCGCGCTGAAGCTGCGCGAACGCTTCGAGCACGTCAATGCGGCGGGCCAGGGAAAGAACGCCTTGGATTTCCACATCGCGTACTACCTCGGTGAGTACCTGACGAAGTCCCCGCGAACCGAGTGCGTGATTCTGTCACGGGACAAGGACTTCGCGCCGCTCGTGAAGCACCTGGTTTCTCGCGGCTTCGCGGTGCGTACCGCCAATACGCTGCGCGACGCATTCCCCGCGCGGCCCGCACAGGAAAGCCGCCGGCCCGTACAGGAGAGCCGCCGAGCCGCAGCGACACGCGAACCCGGAGCGGCGCAGGAGGATGCCCTTGAATGGCTTGCGGGCGGGGCGAAGAACCGGCGACCGCGCACACGCAAGGCACTGGCCGCCCACCTGTACTCGCACTTCTCCAAGAAGCGCTCCGAGGCCGACATCCAGGCGACGATCGATGGCTTGATCGGCTCCGGGCAGCTCGGCGAGGCCAACGGCAAGATCACCTATAATTTCTGAACGCGGCAGCTGCTGGCTCCGCCGCGCACAAGAGCTCACATGGCTCAGAAAACATCCACGGCAACGCGCCCGGCACGCGGCGCCACAAAAAAGCGCTGCCGCTGGGTCGCGCATGCCGACGCCGACTACGTCGCCTATCACGACAGGGAATGGGGGCGCCCGGTTCACGACGACCGGGTGCTGTTCGAGATGCTGACCCTTGAGGGTGCGCAGGCGGGCCTGTCCTGGCTGACGGTCCTGCGCAAGCGCGCGGGCTACCGCCGCGCGTTTGCCGGCTTCGACCCAGCCAAGGTCGCGCGAATGGGCGCGCCCCGCCGCCGAGCGCTCCAGGCTGATCCCGGCATCGTCCGCAACCGCCTGAAGATCGATTCCACCGTGACCAACGCCCAGGCCTTTCTCGCAGTGCAGCGCGAATTTGGCTCCTTCGACCGCTACCTGTGGGGATTTGTCGGTCGAAAGCCGCTTTTGAACCGCCCGGGACCACGCGGCGTAGCCGCGCGGTCGGCCCTCAGCGACCGGATCTCCAGGGACCTGCTTAAGCGTGGCTTCCGCTTCGTGGGCTCGACCATCGTCTACGCCTACCTACAGGCGGTCGGGGTGGTCAACGACCATGCGCGCGGCTGCTATTTGTGCCCCCCGGCCCGCGGGCGCACGTTGAAGTAGCCTCCCCGCCAGCGGCCTCTTAAGATAGCCGTCCGATTCATTGGCTCCAGGACCGTACCCGTATGAAGGCATCCCTTGCGCTCGTGTTCACCGCTGGCCTCTTTGCAGCCCCGGCCTTTGCCGACTGCCCGTACCCGGCCGCGCCCACCAACATCCCTGACGGCCGTACCGCGACGCTCGAAGAGATGGTCGCCGGCCAGAAGGCCGTGAAGGCCTACGACGCGGCGGTCAAGGACTACGTTGCCTGCATCGACAAGGAGCTCGACGAGGCCGTCGCCAAGGCGGGCGATACGCTGAAGCCGCAGCAGAAGAAGGACATGCAGAACGTCGAGGCGCAGAAGCACAACGCCGCCATTGACCAGGAACAGGCGATTGCCGACCGCTTCAACGAGCAGGTCAAGGTTTACAAGGCACGCACGGCCGAACCGAAGAGCTGATTGATCACGCCGGCCGAGGCGGACCTGCTGATCGGGCAGACCCTGCAGTGCCTGCCGATCGAGTCGCTTCCGCTTGCGCAGTGCGCCGGTGCGGTGCTGCGCGAGAATATCTACGCCGAGCGTGACCAGCCTCCGTTCGACCGCGTCGCCATGGATGGCGTGGCCCTTGCCAGCCGCGCCGTGCACGCTGGCACGCGCAGCTTCCGCATCCAGGCGGTCCAGGCTGCCGGTGAGCCGCCACTGACGCTGACCGCTGCCGGCTACTGCATCGAGGTGATGACCGGGGGGGTCCTCCCGGTCGGCTGCGACAGCGTGATCCCGGTGGAACAGGTCGGCATCGAGGAGGCGCACGCCAGCCTTGCCGAGGGGCTCAAGGTCGAGCCCTGGCAGAACGTGCACCGGCGCGGCACGGACACGCGCCAGGGCAGCTTGCTGCTGCATGCAGGCCTCAGGCTGCGCGCCCCAGAGATCGCCATCGCCGCCTCCGCGGGCATGGCGCGCATCCGGGTGAGCAGCCAACCGATGCTGGCGGTGATCTCGACCGGGAACGAGCTGGTGGAGCCGGGCGAACCGGTGCTGGCGCATCAGATCCGCCGCTCCAACGCCTACGCCATCGTCAGCGCACTGCGCGAACACGGGTTCCAGCGCGTGGCCGATGATCACCTGCGCGATGACGCCAGCGAGCTGCGCGAGCGCCTGAGCTTCCACCTCAAGACCCACGACGTGCTGGTGCTCTCAGGCGGGGTCTCGATGGGCAAGTTCGACCTGGTGCCGGGCGTGCTGGCCGAGCTCGGCGTACGCACGGTTTTTCATAAGGTGGCCCAGCGCCCCGGCAAGCCGCTGTGGTTCGGCGTGGGCCCGGGGGGCACGGCTGTCTTCGGCCTGCCCGGGAACCCGGTATCCACGCTCGTGTGCTTCACGCGCTACGTGCTGCCGGCCCTGCTGGGCAGCCTCGGGCAGTCGCCCTTGCCGGCGGAGCGGATCGCGCTGGCCGCCCCGGTGACGTTCAACCCCGCGCTCAGCTACTTCTTGCCCGTGCGTCTGGAGCAGGACGACTGGGGCCGGCTGTGGGCACAGCCCTGCCCCACCAACGGCTCGGGGGACTATACGGCCCTGGGTGGCACCGATGGGTTTGTAGAACTGCCCCCCGGCCCCAATACCTACCCCAAGGGGTTCGTGACCCGGCTGTATCGCTGGTCCTGAACCTACCCCGGCAGCCGCGCGCCCTGCGGCGTAGCCACGCACCGGTCCCGATGACCATACTGGCCAGATCATGACCATCCGCGAAGTCGTCGTCCCCTTAAATGCCCGCGCCCTGCCGCGCGACAGCTTCGCGCGCCCGATGCGCGACCTGCGCATCTCGGTCATGGACCGCTGCAACTTCCGCTGCCCGTACTGCATGCCGCGCGAGACCTTCCACGAGCAGTACCGCTTCCTTGGCTCCCAGGAGCGCCTGTCGTTCGCGGAGATCGTGCGTCTGGCCCGGCTGTTCGTGCAGCTCGGCGTACGCAAGCTGCGCCTCACCGGCGGGGAGCCGCTGCTGCGGGCCAATCTCCCGGACCTGATCGGCGATCTCACCGCCATCGCCGGCGTCGAGGACGTGGCGCTCACCACCAACGGGGTGCTGCTCGGCCGCTACGCCGCCGAGCTCAAGGCTGCCGGCCTGCATCGCGTCACCGTGAGCCTCGACAGCCTCGAGCCGCAGGTGTTCGCGCGCATGAGCGGCGGCTTCGGCGGCGTGGAACAGGTGCTGGAGGGTATCGAGCAAGCGCGCCGCGCCGAGCTGACCCCGGTCAAGGTGAACGCCGTCGTGCAGCGTGGCATCAACGATCACACCGTGCTGGAGCTGCTGGAGCACTTCCGCGGCAGCGGCGTCATCGTGCGCTTCATCGAGTACATGGACGTCGGCAATCGCAACCACTGGCGCTCCGATCTGGTCGTGCCCTCGAAGGAGCTCGCCGAGCGCATCGCGGCGCGCTGGCCGCTCAGCGCCCTGGCACCGACCTACCGCGGCGAGGTCGCGGCCCGCTACTCCTACGCCGATGGCGCCGGCGAGGTCGGCTTCATCTCCTCGGTGTCGCAGCCGTTCTGCGGGGACTGCTCGCGTGCGCGACTGTCCTCTGACGGGGTGCTCTACAGCTGCCTGTTCGCCACGCACGGCTCGAGCCTGCGCGATGCGCTGCGCGGTGGGGCCAGCGATGAGGTACTGCTCGAGCAGATCCGCGGCATCTGGCTGAAGCGCGCCGACCGCTACAGCGAGCAGCGTGCGCAGCTGTCCGCCGAGGCGCACGAGCAGCCCAAGGTCGAGATGTTCTACATCGGAGGCTAGATGGGCTCGAAGCTGACGCACCTGGATACCCGCAACCGCCCGGCCATGGTGGACGTGGGCGCCAAGGCGGTGACGCAGCGCACCGCCACCGCCGAGGCACGCCTGCGCCTGCCGCGCTCCGTCGGGGCAGCCCTCAAGGCCAGCGGACATCGCACCCGGAAGGGCCCGGTGTTCGACACCGCTGTCATCGCCGGCGTGATGGCCGCCAAGCGCACGCACGAGCTCATCCCCTTCTGCCACCCGCTGGGCATCGAGAACTGCGCGATCGACATCACCCAGCCCAGCAGTGTCCGGATCGTGGTGCGCTGCCGGGTGTCGGTGCACCACCGCACCGGCGTGGAGATGGAAGCCCTCACCGGCGCGACCCTCGCCGCGCTCACCATCTACGACATGTGCAAGGCGCTCTCGCACGACATCCGTATCGAGCAGGTGCGCCTGCTCGAGAAGTCCGGCGGCCGCCGGCCGCTGCGGCGGGCGGCCCGCTAGCCGTGGACGCCCCGGTCTATGGCCTGGTACTGGCGGGCGGGCGCAGTACCCGCATGCGCGCGGACAAGGCCGCACTCACCTACCAGGGTCAGACACAGCTCGAGCGCGCCATGGCATTGCTCAAGGATCTCGTGCCGCGTGCGTTCGTCTCGGTGCGCGCCGACCAGGCCGCCGATCCGCTGCGCGCGCGCTTTGCCCGCATCGTGGACCGCCGCGAGAACATCGGCCCGATCGCAGGACTGCTCGCCGCGCAGAGCGAACATCCGCAGGCCGCCTGGCTCGTGCTTGCCTGCGACCTGCCGCTGCTGGATCGCGCCTCGCTGCAGCACCTGCTACACGCGCGCGATCCCGGACGCCTCGCCACGGCTTACCGCTCCAGCCACGACGGACTGCCCGAGCCCCTGTGCGCCATCTACGAGCCGGCCAGTGGCGGCCCCCTGGTCGCGCACCTGGCCGCCGGCGGCAACTGCCCGCGCAAGTTCCTGCTGTCCGCGGATGTGAAGATGCTCGACGAGCCGACCCCGCGCGCGCTCGACAACATCAACACCCCCGCGGAATATGGCGCTGCCATGGCCGCGCTTGACCAGCCTGCAGCACCGCTGCACGTGAACGTGCAGTACTACGCACTGCTGCGCGAGCAGGCCGGGAGGCGCGAGGAGGCGCTGACCACCAACGCCCGCACCGCGCACGGGCTGTATCAGGAACTGTGCGCGCGCTACCCCTTTTCCCTTCCGGTCGAGACGCTGCGCGTGGCCGTCAACGGGGACTTCTGCGATTGGCCGGCACCGATCAAGGATGGCGATGCGGTGGTGTTCATTCCGCCGGTGGCCGGCGGCTGAGGGCGGTGCGCGTGCCCCAATTCCGCTTCACTACCGCCGCGATCGATATCCCGGCACTGCGGGAGGCGCTGTCCGACCCGGCCTGCGGCGGCTTCGCCTGCTTCGAGGGCTGGGTGCGCGATCACAACGAGGGCGCGCGCGTGCAGCGCCTGGAGTACGAGGCTTACGAGGACCTGGCCGTGCGCGAGGGCGAGCGCATTCTCGCCGAGGCGGTGCAGCGCTTTGGCGTGGCCCGGGCTGCCTGCGTACATCGACTGGGCACGCTCGCGATCGGTGAGGTTGCCGTGTGGGTCGGTGCCAGCTCGCCGCATCGCAACGAGGCCTTCCTCGCCTGCCGCTTCATCATCGACGAGGTCAAGCATCGCCTGCCGATCTGGAAGAAGGAACACTACGTCAGTGGTGACTCCGGCTGGGTCAATTGCGAGCGCTGCGCCAGCGCGCCCGTCCATGGCAGCGCGCACGTGCACGAGGGCGCGGGCTGATCAGCCGCGCACCTGCCCGCTGCCGCTCACCAGGTACTTGTAGCTGGTAAGTTGCTCGACCCCGACCGGCCCGCGCGCGTGGAAGCGGTCCGTGGAAATGCCGATCTCCGCACCCATCCCAAACTCGCCCCCGTCGGCGAACTGCGTGGAGGCGTTGTGCAGCACGATGGCGCTGTCGATGCGGGCCAGGAACCGCGCGGCGGTGGCTTGGTTGGCGGTCACGATCGCCTCGGTGTGCGCGGAGCCGTAGCGGCTGATATGTTCGATCGCCCCGTCGACGCCGGCGACCACCTTCGCGGCGATGATGGCCTCCAGGTACTCGGTGTACCAGTCCTCCTCGCTGGCAGGCCGCACGCGGGCGTCCGCCCGCTGCGCCTGCTCGTCCCCGCGCACCTCGCAACCCGCCTGCAGCAGGTCCTGTAACACCGGGGCCAGGTGAGTCGCGGCGCACGCAGCATCCACCAGCAGCGTCTCGGCCGCACCGCAGATCCCGGTGCGGCGCATCTTGGCGTTCAGCACGATGGCCCGTGCCATCCCCAGGTCCGCATCCTTGTCGATGTAGACGTGACAGTTGCCTTCCAGGTGCCCGATCACCGGCACGCGCGCCTCCTGCTGCACGCGCCTGACGAGGGCCTTGCCACCGCGCGGTACGATGACATCCAGATAGTCCCCCATGCGCGCGAGCATGTAGCCGACGGCTTCGCGATCGGCGCTGGGCACCAGCTGGATGCACGCGGCCGGGAGCCCTGCGGCCTTGAGGCCGGCCACCAGACACTCGTGCAGCGCGCGGCTGGAGTGGCCGCTGTCGGATCCGCCGCGCAGTATCACCGCGTTGCCGGACTTCAGGCACAGCGCCCCGGCATCGGCGGTCACGTTCGGCCGGCTCTCATAGATGAGGCCGATCACCCCGAGCGGCACGCGCACGCGGCGGATGGTCAGGCCGTTTGGACGCTGCCACTCGGCGGCCACGCTGCCGATGGGATCCGGCAGTGCCCGCACCTCGTCGATGCTCCTGGCGATGGCCTCGACGCGCGCCGCATCGAGGTGCAGGCGCTCCAGGCGCGCGCGGCCCGGCTCACGGGCCGCCGCGGCGGCCATATCCAGGGCATTGGCGCTGAGGATGCCCGCGCGCGCGGCGCGGACGGCGCCCGCGGCCGCCGCGAGTGCCGCATCCTTCTGGGCGCTGGATGCGAGGGCGAGCACGCGTGCAGCCTCCAGCGCCGCGCGCCCGAGTCCGTCCATGAGCGGGCCCAGGGAAGCGGCGTCCACGTGGGTTACGCGGAAGGCTGCCGGGCGCTGGCCGGCAGCCCTGCCCGGGGCTGCTGCACCAGCACCAGATCGTCGCGGTGGATCATCTCGTCACGGCCGCGGAAGCCGAGCAGGTCGGCGATCTCCGCGGAGCGGCGCCCCATGATGCGCGCCGCGTCCGCGTCCGAATAGGCGACGATGCCACGTGCCACCTCGGCCCCCTCGGCGCTGAACACGCTGACCGTGTCGCCACGGTCAAAGCGGCCGCGGGCGGCGGTGACGCCGGCGGGCAGCAGGCTGCGGCCATCCAGCAGTGCCCGCAGTGCGCCGCCATCGATCACCAGGGCGCCGGCCGGACGCAGGGTGCCGGCGATCCACTGCTTGCGCGCCGCCGCGGGCGTGGCGCTGGGCACGAACCAGGTACACGCTGCCCCGTCCTCGATGCGGCGCAGTGGGTGCGGATGGGCGCCGGCGGCGATGCACATGTGGCAGCCGGCCGCGACGGCGATGCGCGCGGCGAGGATCTTGGCGCGCATGCCCCCCGTTCCCACCTGCGAGCTGGCGCGCCCCCCCATGGCCTCAATGTCAGGGGTGATATGGCGCACCTCACGGATCAGCCGCGCGTGCGGGTCCGAGGTGGGATCGGCGCTGTACAGACCATCGACGTCTGAGAGCAGCACCAGGCAGTCGGCGCTGCTCATCTGGGCCACCCGCGCCGCCAGCCGATCGTTGTCGCCGTAGCGGATCTCCGCGGTCGCGACGGTGTCGTTCTCGTTGATGACGGGCAGCGCCCCCAACTCCAGCAGCGACTCAAGCGTGGCGCGCGCGTTCAGGTAGCGCCGGCGGCGCTCACTGTCCTCGAGCGTAAGCAGCACCTGCGCCACCGTGACGTCCTGGCTCTCCAGCAGGTCCTTGTAGGCATGTGCCAGGCGGATCTGGCCGACGGCCGCGGCGGCCTGGCTGTCCTCCAGACGCAGGGGCCCTGACCTCAGGCCCAGGCGGCGGCGCCCCAGCGCGATCGCCCCCGATGAGACCAGGATGACTTTCTGTCCACGCGCACGCAGTCGCAGCAGGTCGGCCACCAGGGTCTCGAGCCAGCCGCGGTTGATGCGCCCGCTATCCCCGTCCACCAGCAACGCCGATCCCACCTTCACGACGACGCGGCGCGCCTGCGTCAGGGGCGTTGCGGGGTCTGGAGCTCGGGCGTTCATCAAAGAGAAACCTACACGCATTCGGGCCGCGTTGCCCAACCCGATCGCAGCCCCTACACTTATCGGCGGCGAATAATACTCAGGGTGGCTGTCGCGGTGAGCAGAGACTACGAACCGGTTCGGGGCCAGTGGTACCAGAACGTCGAAGAAGAAGAGCAGTTTCGTGTCCTTACGGTGGACGAGGATTCCGAGCTCGTGGAGATCGAATATCTCGACGGTGACATCGAGGAACTCGACATCGAAGCCTGGCACGAGATGGACCTGGAACGCATCGAGCAGCCCGAGGGCTGGTCCGAGTCGGACGAGGATGACGAGGATGACTGGGACGACGAGGATGACGAGGACGACGACGAGGACGACGACGAGGACGAGGACGACCTCGACGAAGAGCGGGATGAATATTGACCGTCTCCGGGGCCGATAGCTGGTACCACGAAAAGGAATCCGCCTGGCTGTACCGCCAGGTCGCCGCCGCCGAGCCGGACCCGAGGAAACGTGACCTCTTCCTGAAGCTCTCGGCGGCAGCCGAGGCGCAGGCCACCCGCTGGCAGCAGCTCGCCCGGGCGCAACCCGGCGCCATCCGCGAATTCATCCCCTCGCTGCGCGCCCGCGTCGTCGCCTGGCTGCTGGCCCACTTCGAGGCGCGCTCCCTGCGGCCGGTGCTGGCAGCCATGAAGCTGCGCGGGCTGTCGATCTACAGTGCTCCACCGGCGGCAGGCCATGTCATGCCGACCTCGCTCGAGCAGGTGGGCGCCCGGCACCGCAGCGCCGTCGGCGGCAGCCTGCGGGCGGCCGTCTTCGGGGTGAACGACGGGCTGGTCTCCAACGTGAGCCTGATCCTGGGTGTCGCGGGCGCCGGAGTCAGCGCGGCCGCGACGCTCACCACCGGGGCGGCGGGGCTCTTGGCCGGCGCGCTGTCGATGGCGACGGGCGAGTACGTCTCGGTGCGCTCGCAACGCGAGATGTTCGAGTACCAGATGGACCTGGAGCGTGCGGAGCTTGCCGAGTACCCCGAAGAGGAAGCCGAGGAACTGGCGCTGATCTATAACGCGCGCGGGCTGGAACTCGGCCAGGCCCGCGAGGTCAGCCGTGCGCTGTTGGCCAATCCGCAGCAGGCCCTTGACGTGCTGGCCCGCGAGGAACTCGGCCTGAACCCGGATGATCTGGGGTCGCCGTGGCGCGCAGCCGGCGCCTCGTTCATCACCTTCGCAGCAGGGGCCGCGGTGCCCCTCATCCCGTTGCTCGTCGGGTTCAGCGGCCCGCGGGCCGCGGCCGCCTCCGCAGGCCTGACCTTGCTCGCCCTGTTCGGCGTCGGCCTTGGGCTGTCGCTGTTCACCGGGCGCGATGCGCTGCGCGGGGCGCTGCGCATGGTGCTGATCGGCGGCGCCGCGGGTGCGGCGAGCTTCCTGCTCGGCAAGGCCCTGGGGGTCGTGGTCGGCTGAAGTCCGGGCGCATACCTTGAAAACCCCGGCCGCATCCCCACGCTGGCTAGCGTGACCACCCATTCGGTAAAGTGATCATCACCGGGACGAGGCTCTTTCGGAAACGGCCCGGGAACTGCCATACAGGCCACTGACATGAAACGTATCTTGCTGTTTCTGCTCACCAATCTCGCGGTCATCGCGGTGCTGTCCATCGTGCTGCGGGTCACCGGGCTAGACGCCTGGCTCGCCGTTCACGGCCAGAGCGCGGGCGGGCTGCTGGTGTTCGCCGCAATTTTTGGTTTCGGCGGTTCGTTCATCTCCCTGGCCATATCCAAGTGGATGGCCAAGCGGGCCATGGGCGTGCGGGTGATCAACCCGTCAACGAGCGACCCGGACGAGCGGTGGCTGCTGTCGGTGGTGGCGCAGCAGGCGCGCAGCGCCGGGGTCGACATGCCTGAAGTCGGGATCTTCCAGTCCCCGGCGCCGAACGCCTTTGCCACCGGCGCGAGCCGCAACAAGGCGCTGGTCGCGGTGAGCAGCGGCCTGCTGCGCTCGATGCAGCGCCCCCAGGTCGAGGCGGTGCTCGGCCACGAGATGACCCACGTCGCCAACGGCGACATGGTCACCCTGACCCTGGTGCAGGGGGTGGTGAATACCTTCGTGATCTTCCTCTCGCGCCTCATTGCCGGGGCAATCAGCCGCTCCGAGGACGGCCGCGGTGGCGCCTATTTCCTGTCAGTCATCGTGCTGCAGCTGGTGTTCGGCATACTCGCCAACATCATTGTCATGTGGTTCTCGCGTCGGCGCGAGTTCCGCGCCGACAGCGGCGGGGCCAAGCTGGCCGGCACCAACAACATGATCGGCGCGCTCGAGGACCTCAAGCGCGGCAACGAGCCGCTGCCGGCGCAACAGTTCGCCGCCTTCGGCATCGCCGATGGCCGGGTGGCCGGCGGCATCCGCCGCCTGTTCATGAGCCACCCACCGCTGGATGAGCGCATTGCCGCGCTGCGCGCGCTCGGCACACATTGACCAGCGCTGGTGAGGACCTGCGCGAGGAGTTGCGCTCGGTCCTGGGCCCCCAGGGCCTTATCACCGCAGCGGCCGAGGTTGCACCCTACCTGAGCGATCACCGGCGCCTCTACCAGGGCGCCGCCCGCGCCGTGGCGCTGCCACGCAGCGTGGCCGAAGTCGCCCGGGTGGTGGCGCTGTGCGATGCCCGCGGCGTAGGGGTCGTGCCGCACGGTGGCAACACCGGCTACTGCGGAGGCGCCACCCCGGATGACAGCGGCAGTCAGCTGGTGATCGCCCTCTCCCGCCTGAACCGCATCCGCAGCGTCGAGCCGGCCAATGACTCGCTCACCGCCGAGGCCGGCTGCACGCTCGCGCAGGTGCAGGCCGCAGCGGCGGCCGCCGAGCGCTTCTTCCCCCTCAGCCTGGGATCGGAGGGCACCTGCCAGCTCGGCGGCAACCTGTCCACCAACGCAGGCGGCACGAGCGTGCTGCGCTATGGTATGGCGCGCGATCTGGTGCTCGGACTTGAGGTGGTGCTGGCCGACGGACGCGTGCTGGAACTGCTCTCGGCGCTGCGCAAGGACAACACTGGCTACGACGTGAAGTCGCTGTTCCTGGGCGCCGAGGGGACCCTGGGGATCATCACCGCGGCGAGCGTGAAGCTGTTCCCCATGGTCCGCGAGCGTGCCACCGCATTGATCGCCGTCACCGACGTGCAGGCCGCGGTCGCCCTGCTGTCCCGGGTGCGCAGCACCAGCAGTGACCGCGTCAGCTCCTTCGAGCTGCTGCCGCGTGCGGCCCTGGAGCTGACCCTGCGGCACATCCCGGGGACGATTGATCCGCTGGGCAGCCCATACCCCTGGTACGTGCTGTGCGAGCTGTCCGGCTCTGCCGCCGGGGAGGCGCTGCAGGGGGTGCTGCAGGAGTGCCTGGCCGCCGCCCTGGCCGACGGGTCGATCCTGGATGCGGCCGTCGTCAACAGCGAGCGCGAACGCGCGGCGCTGTGGAGGATCCGCGGTTCGGTGCCGGAGGCGCAGCGGCGCGAGGGCGCCGGCCTGAAGCACGACATTGCACTGCCGGTCGGCAGGCTCGCCGATTTCATGTCCGCGACGCTCCCGTGGGTGCGGCAGCACGTCCCCGAGGGCCTTCTGGTCGCCTACGGCCACGTAGGCGATGGCAACCTGCACTTCAACTTCAGCGCCGTGGACGCGGCAGCGGCGCCGCGACTGCTTCGGCGCACCGAGGAGGTGCGCCGGGCCATCCACGACCTGGTGGCCGAGTACGGCGGCAGCTTCAGTGCCGAGCACGGCATCGGCGCCCTGAAGGTGGATGAACTGGAACGTTACACTTCGCCGGTGGAGCTGTCCCTGATGCGCGCGATCAAGCACGCTCTGGATCCGAACAATACGATGAACCCGGGCAAGGTCCTGCGCCGGGCATGAAGGAGTGTTGATGCGCACGGGCCGAAGGATCCTGTTTGGGGTGCTGCTGGGTGCACTATGGGCCTGCGCCCGCCAGCCAGCGCCGCCGGCCGTTGCCGCGGCGGACACCGCGCCCGAGGCGCCACCGGCGGCTACCACCGAGCAGGCCAGCGGCCCGCGTCTGGTGATGTCCCCTGACAACGTTCACATCGAATACCAGGTCTTCGGGCAGGGCGATACGGCGGTCATTCTCATCCACTGCTGGGCCTGTGATGCGAACTACTGGAGCCTGCAGTTCGACGCCCTGAAGCCGCATTACACCGTGGTCGCCGTGAACCTTGCCGGCCACGGCGGCTCCAGCGCCAACCGCAGTGACTGGTCGATCGCCAACTACGCCGCCGACGTCGCCGCGGTGGCCCGGCAGATCCCCAATACCCATATCGTGCTGGTGGGACACTCGATGGGGGCAACGGTGGCGCTGGCCGCCGCGCCGCTCATCGGGTCGCGCGTCAGCGGCATCGTGGCGGTGGATGCGCTGCGCTCGGTCGGGTTGCCGCCGCTGGCCGCGCGGGAGATCGAGAAGCACATCGCGCCATTCCGGGCCGACTTCGTCGGTGAGACGCGCAAGCTGGTGACCAATTCGCTGTTCCCGCGCGGCGCCGACCGCACGCTGGTACAGAAGATCGCCTACGACATGTCGCTGGAACCCCCGGCGGTGGCGATCCCGAGCATGCAGGCGCTGCTGTCGGTGGACCTGACCCCGCTGCTGGCGGCGATCCACGTGCCGGTCTATGCCATCAACTCGGACCTGGCGCCGACCGATGCGGCGCGCATCAGGAAGTCACTGCCGGACTTCACGCTGGATGTCATGGCGCACACCGGCGACTTCCCCATGCTCGAGGATCCGGCGCGTTTCAACGTGCTGTTGCTGAAGGACCTGGACGCGATCGGCGCGCCCCATGCGCACTAGCGGTCCTTGATCACCCGCACCAGGCCCTCCTGGGCAGCGCTCGCCAGGAGTCGCCCGTCCTGCGAGAAGATGCTCGCCGTGGTGAAGCCACGCGCACCCGAGGCGCTGGGACTCTCGATGGCGTACAGCAGCCATTCATCCACGCGCAGCGGCCGGTGGAACCACATGGCGTGGTCGATGCTCGCCAGCACCACCGTCGGCTGCGTGAACGAGGTGCCGTGCGGGAGCGTTGCGGTGTCCAGCAGGAAGAAGTCCGAAACGTAGGCGAGCAGTCGCCGGTGCAGCATTTCCCCGTCCGGCACGGCGCCCACGGCACGGAACCAGATCTGGCGCAGCGGGGGCTGTGGCTGCGGGTGGCGGTAGTCCGGCGGCTGCACCATGCGGAATACGAACGGGCGCGGCTGCTCGAAGAAGCGCTGGAGGCGCTCGGGCATGCGCTCCAGCAGGTCCGGCGGCGGGCCGACGTAGTCCGGCAGCGTCTCCGGCGCGGGGACCTTCGGCATCTCGATCTGGTGGTCGAAGCCGGCCTCGGCGACCTGGAACGAGGCGGTCATATTGAAGATCTGCTGGCCGTGCTGGATCGCCACCACGCGGCGGTTGGAGAAGCTGTGCCCGTCCAGACTGCGGTCGACCTGGTAGACGATTGGCGCGTTGCAGTCCCCACGACGCAGGAAGTAGGCGTGCAGCGAGTGCACGATGCGCCCGGCATCCACCGTCGTCGCGGCCGCGCTGAGCGCCTGCCCCAGCACCTGGCCGCCGAAGACCTGCGGGCTGCCGATGTCGCGGCTCCCGCCGCGGAACAGGTTGACCTCGAGCTGCTCCAGCTCGAGCAGCTCCAGAAGATCGGCCAGCCGCTGGTCCATCGTTGCCGTTGTTCCTGGTCGGCCTCAGCCGATCTTGAAGGTGCCGTGCATCAGCGCGCTGTGCCCGGGGAAGGTGCACAGGTAGGAGTAGCTGCCGCCGGCCTTGAGCACGGAGGCCGGAAAGGTGACGCTGGTGGTCTCGCCGCCGCCGATGACGCTGGTATGCGCCAGCACGCGCTTGTCACCGGGCTTGATGTAGTTGGCAGCGATGCCGGCGCTGATGCCGTCGTTGGCGACGGCGGCCAGGTCGGGCGTGCTCACCAGCACCCAGTCATGTCCCATGACATCCTTGGCCAGCTTGCCGCTGTGGTGCAGCGTGACCGTGATGTCCTTGCAGGTCGCCGGCACCGCCAGGGACTGCTTGTCGTACTGCATCATGTCATTGCCGCTGATCTCCAGCTTGCAGGCATCGGCGGCGTGCGCGCGCGGGGCAAGTGCCAGGGTAGCGAGCAGGGTGGCGGCGAGGGTGAGTTGCAGGGACTTCATGGCTTGGCTCCTTCTATCGTTCGGGGTGATCAGTCAGGTACTCCCAGGCGCTGGTGCATGACCGGGCTGGTGGTGGTGTATTGCAGGAACTGCTTCTTCTGCGGGAACAGGTGGTGCTGAATCGCGAAGGCAGCCAGCGCCGCTTCGTGGAATCCCGACAGGATCAGCTTCTTCTTGCCCGGGTAGGTGTTGATGTCGCCGACCGCGAAGACCCCGGGCAGGCTGGTCTGGAACTTCTCGGTGTCGACCTTGAGGGCGCGCTTCTCCAGCGCCAGCCCCCACTCGGCGATCGGCCCAAGCTTCGGGTGCAGGCCGAAGAACACCAGCAGCTGCTCGGCCTCCAGTGCCTGCAGCGCCCCACCGGGGGCCTTGATGTTGATGGCACGCAGCTGCGCGCCATCCAAGACCAGCGACTGCGGCAGCGCCTCGAAGACGCGCATGCGACCTGCGGCCACGTGCTCCTGCATCTTCGCGACCGAGGCGGGGGCGGCGCGAAACTCCGGCCGGCGGTGCACGAGGTCAAGCGTTGCGGCCCGTGGCAAAAGCTCCAGCACCCAGTCGAGCGCCGAGTCGCCGCCGCCGAAGATCACCAGGCGCTTGGCGGCGAAATCCGCGGCGCTCCTGACGCGGTAGTGGATAAAGCTGCCCTCGTAGGCCTCGCTGCCGTCGATGCCGATGCGCCGCGGCTGGAAGGAGCCGACGCCGGCTGCGATCACCACCGCGCCGGCATCGAAGCTGACACCACCGCCGGTGCGCAGGTGAAAGCGTCCGCTTTCCTGGCGCGCGAACTCGACCAGCTCGTGGCCCAGGTGGAAGGTGGGCTTGAAGGGCTTGATCTGCGCCATGAGCCGGTCAACCAGTTCCTGTGCACCGCACACCGGGATCGCGGGGATGTCATAGATCGGCTTTTCCGGGTACAGCTCGGCGCACTGGCCGCCCGGATGGGCCAGCGAGTCGACGATATGGGCGCTGATACCGAGCAACCCGAGCTCGAATACCTGGAACAGCCCGCACGGTCCGGCGCCAATGATGACGACCTCGGCTGAAATGGCAGGACTGGCACTGGCGGGTGTGGTCTGAGTCAAAAGAGCATCGCTTTCGCAGGCAAATCGGGGGGCACATTGTAGTGGGTACGCCCCGGGGCCGCATGAAACTCACCCTAAAGAGGCGGGAGGTGCGCTCCCGCGAGAGGCGCCCGTATAGTACGCACCCTGTGTACCGCCCCTGCCCCCGGTAGCCAAAGGAACTCCCCGTGACGACCAACGCCGACCTCAATGCCCGCCGCCAGAAAGCCGTGCCGCGCGGAGTTTCCAACTCCCTCATGGTCTACGCCGAACGCGCCAGCAACGCGGAGATCTGGGACGTGGAAGGCCGCCGCTACATCGACTTTGCCAGCGGCATCTCCGTGCTCAACACCGGGCACGTACACCCGAAGGTCCAGGCCGCCATTGCGCAGCAGCTGGAAAAGCTGACCCACACCTGCTTTCAGGTCACCCCATACGAGAGCTACATCGCCCTCGCCGAGGAACTCAATGCACTCGCCCCGGGTGCGGGCCCGAAGAAGACCATCTTCCTGACCACCGGCGCCGAGGCGGTCGAGAATGCGATCAAGATCGCCCGCTACCACACCAAGCGTTCGGCGATCATCGCCTTCGCCGGTGGCTTCCACGGCCGCACGCTCGCCTGCATCGGGCTTACCGGCAAGGTCGCCCCCTACAAGTCAGGTTTCGGGCCGATGTTGCCGGAGATCTACCACCTGCCCTATCCCACGGCCTATCACGGGGTGAGCACCGAGGATTCCATCGAGGCCCTCGAACAGCTGTTCAAGGCCGACGTCGATCCGCAGCGCGTGGCCGCGATCATCATCGAACCGGTGCAGGGCGAGGGTGGCTTCTACGCAGCGCCGCCGGAGCTTCTGCGCAAGCTGCGCGCCTTGTGCGACAGCCACGGGATACTGCTGATCGCCGATGAGATCCAGTCGGGCTTCGGCCGCACGGGGCGCATGTTTGCCATCGAGCACGCAGGCGTCGAGCCGGACCTGATCACGATCGCCAAGAGCGTTGCCGGCGGCGTGCCGCTGTCGGCGGTGATCGGCAAGGCGGAGATCATGGATGCCCCGGTGCCCGGCGGGCTGGGCGGCACTTTCGCCGGCTCGCCACTGGCCTGCGCGGCAGGCCTTGCGGTGCTCAACGTCATGAAGGAGGAACAGCTGCTCAAACGATCGGTCGAGATCGGCCGCTTCATGAGCTCGCGCCTCAAGGGTCTGCAGGCACGCTTCCCGGCCATCGGCGAAGTGCGCAGCCTGGGGGCCATGGTCGCCATGGAACTGGTCAGGAACGGCCGCGCCGATGCGCCCGACGCCGAGCTCACCAAGGCGCTCGTACAGGCCGCCGGCCGGCACGGTCTGGTGATCCTCTCCTGCGGGGTCTACTCGAACGTCGTGCGCTTCCTTGCGCCACTGACCATCACCGATGCGCTGCTCAAGGAAGGTTTCAACCTGCTCGAGCTTGCGCTGGAGGAAGTTGCCGGCAGCGGCGTGACCGCCAGGGCGGCCGCCGGCTGAGCTGCCGTCAGGCGCGGCCGGCGTTCGCGTCGGTCGGGGTGTGGAAGTACTCGCTTTCGGAGGCGAGCTGCTCGATCAGGCGCTTCAGTTCCGCCATGCGGCCCTGCGCGGTACTGATGGGCATGCAGTCCTGGCAGCGCGGGTCACCGCAGGGCTGGCGCGAATACAGCCAGTACTGGATCGCCCCGGCGAGCAGGCCGTCGGCGATATCCCACAGATCCGCATCCTTGTCCTTGTCCGCGATCCGATTGCCCAAATCGACGGCCTTGGAAAAGGCTGCGTCAAACGTATCAGCAAGCTCGCTCATTGCTCTTAGCCGCCCTTCATCGTGGCCGCCAGTATAAGGCATCGACGGCCGCTCTCCCGTCACCGGCGCCGGTCACTCCCGCCTTCCCGCACCGGTCCCTGCGCCTTCGCGCTACGCGCCCGGCGCCCTTCCGGCCCTGTTTTCGATCCGGTCTACGCGTAACGCGACGGCGTGCTTTTTATGCGATGGCCGCCTCGGAAGCCAAGTGTCACCGGCGCGCATCATGCGGACAGCTCACGGAAATACTGAGAACCACTGCGTGTTTTGGCTGCGGCTTATGTCGCATGCAGACAAATGGAAACCGCCCCGCCAGCCCCTGAGACGCCGCCGACCGCCGCACCACGGCGCCTGCGGCTGTGGCGCGGCGGTTCATACCTGAGCATCGGCTGGCGCCTGGCCCTGGGGCTGGCCGCAGTGGCTGGCGTTCTGGTGGCCAGCGAGATCCTGGCGACCCGCACCACCCGCGAGGCACTGGATGCGGTGCGCGTCATGCAGAACGAGCACGAGCCGCTGGCCAGCAGTGCCAATGCCGTGCTGGAAAAGCTGGTCGCCTTCGACGGCATGGTCAGCGAGTTCATGCGCTCCGGCAAGACCGCCGAGTTCGGCGCGATCGGCACCGCGGGGGACGGGCTGGAGAGCGCGGTGACGGGCTACTTCGGCTCGGCTTCCCAGAGCCCGGTGGCCGCTGAAGCCCCCCTCACGCTGCGCGAACGGCTGACCCGGCACATTGCCAGCGCGCGTGAACTCGCCGGTCGCGCAGCCCAGCGCGGCCAATGGTCCGCGCAGCGCCAGGCCGACCTGAACCAGATTCACGACCTCCTGGTGACCGCCGGCGGCACCGGTGTGCCGATCAACGGCACCCAGGTCTACGGCCGCCGCTCGCTGGCCGAGCTGCAGGTTGCCATCGACGCCGTGCGCGGCGCCGACAAGTCCACCGCGCGCGCCGAGGAGAACTTCAAGGCGCTACTGGAGCAGAACGCGCCCGAGTTGCAGGTCTCCCCCGGGCGCGCCTGGCTGGGGCTGGTGCGCTCTGACTTTGCCGACGCCGTGCACCTGCGCAACGACATTGCCCGCTATGACGCCTCCAGCGGACCGGACTGGCACGCAGTATTGGAAGACAGCGCCGCGCTCACGGCCGGGGTGCAGGAAGAGCTGCAGAAGCCAGCCCGGCGCGAGTTGATCAAGGCGGCGCAGTATGCCGCCCGCTCCGCCGAGGCCGCCGCGCAGACACTGCGCACAAGCTCCGGGGTGGTGTTGGTGCTACTGGTGCTGGTGTCGGTGCTGCTCACCGTGAGCATCAGCGTACCGGTGCGACGACTGACCGCGGCGACGCGGCGCATCGCCGCCGGCGACCGCACCGCGCGCGCCCCACGCGGCGGCTCGGCCGAGATCGACGAGCTGGCCGAGTCCTTCAACGCCATGGCGGACCGCATCGAGCATGCCGAGGGGGAGCTGCGCGCACAGCAGGCCGAGCTGGAGCGCAACGTCGCGCAGCGCACGCGCCAGCTGCACCACCTCGCCTACCACGACCCCCTGACGCAGTTGCCCAACCGCCGTAAGCTCTCGGCGCACCTGGCCGGCGCGCTCGCCCGCGCCGGCGGCAAGCGCCGCGTCGCGCTGCTGTTCGTCGACGTGGACAACTTCAAGTCCATCAACGACACCCTGGGCCACAGCTTCGGTGACCGGGTGCTGCAGCACATCGCCGCGCGCCTGCGCGCTGCCACCGGCAAGGACGCCCTGCTCGCCCGCCTGGGCGGCGACGAATTCACCGTACTGCTGGAGAACGTCAAGTCGCACGCCCAGGTGGAAACCCACGCCGCCCAGATCGTGACCACGCTGCAGCAGCCGCTGAGCGTGGACGGCCGGGTGCTCACCACCAGCGCCAGCGTCGGCGCCAGCCTCTACCCGGACCATGCCACCGATGCCGAGGGGCTGCTGCGCGCCGCGGACGTCGCCTTGTTCCGTGCCAAGGAACTGGGGCGCAACCGCATGACCCTGTACAGCCCGGCGCTGTACGACGCGGCGGCGCAGCGCTTCCGCCTCGAACAGTCGCTGCGGCGCGCGGTGGAGAACGGCGATCTGTTGCTCATGTACCAGCCGCTCGTGTCGCTGCACACCTTTGAGGCCAACGCCGTGGAGGCACTGCTGCGCTGGCGCAAGCCCGACGGCCGCGTGGCCACCGCCTCGGAGTTCATCCACATCGCCGAGAAGACCGGCATCATCCACGAGCTGACGGGGTGGATCCTGCACGCGGCGGCCACGACCGCGGCGGCCTGGCGCGCCCAGGGCTGGCACCGCGCCAGCGTCGCAGTCAACGTCTCACCGCCGCAGTTCTTCGAGAGCGACTTCGTCGAGCATGTCGCGCGCACGCTCGAGCTCACGGGACTGCCGGCGAGCGCGCTCGAGCTGGAGATCACCGAGACGGTGTTCCAGACCGGGCCTGCCACGATCGAGTCGCTGCGCCGGCTGCGCGCGCTGGGCGTGGCCGTGGCGCTCGATGACTTCGGCATCGGCTACTCTTCCCTGACCTCGCTCGAACAGCTGCCGATCACGCGCGTCAAGCTCGACCGGCTACTGGTCGCCGGCGTGGACAGCAACCCGCGCTCGGCGGCGATCGTGCGCTCGATCGTGGCGCTATGCCATGGGCTCGGCCTGCAGGTGGTGGCCGAAGGCGTCGAGCGGCCGGAGCAGCTGGAATTCCTCTCCCGCTGCGGCCCGATCAGCGTGCAGGGCTACCTGCTGGCGCATCCGGTCGAGGCCGCCTCCGCCCCGAGCGAGGCGCAGGCCGCCGGTGCGCGTGCCCGGGTGGCGCTGGCGGTCCCCGCGGAGCGCCTGGAGGAGACGGATTCGGTGGTGTTCGTCGGCAATGCGGGCCGGCGCCGGCAGCCCTGACCTGCCGCGGCTCAGCCGCGCTGTTCCTTCAGAAACGCCGCTCTCGCGGCCACGCCGATATCCGCCTGGTCGGTGAAGAAGCCGTCGATCCCGCAGCGCAGGTGCGCGAGGATCTCGCCCTGCAGGTTGCCGCGCTCGGCGGCAACGGCGCCGTGGCGAAACTCCAGGGGCAGAAAGAAATTCTCGGCGCGGAAGGTCCACGGGTGCACCGCGAGGTTGTGCGCGTGCGCGTGGGCGACCAGTTCGGTCGGCTTGCCAAGCGCGCCGTCTGGCTTTCGTGGGATGACCTGGGACTTGTTCGGGCCGATTGCCTGGGCATAGCGCGCCACCTCGGCCAGCCCCACCGGGGTCGACATGTCCGCGTAGCCGCGCTTGTCACCCTTGGCGATGAGGTCAAAGGGCGCGCCGTTGTCATCCATCAGTTGCACCCGCGGCAGCGGCGTCAGGCGGCTCAGGGTCACGAGGCTGCCGACCTCAAATGACTGCAGCCACACCGGGGCGTTGCGGTCACGGTAACCGTGGCGCGCCAGCATCTCGACGATGGGTTTCTCCAGCGCCAGCCCGCGGCCGGCAAAGTAGGTCGGGTGCTTGGTCTCGGGGTAGACGCCGATGCGCGGGGGCACCGGCTGCCCGAGCTGCCGGGCGCGCGCGGCGCGCTGCTCATCCGCGGCGCGCACCAGCACCAGGATTTCCTCGAAGGTCGGGATCTCGAACTGCCCGTCGAAGCGGGTATTCGCCGGGCGTACCTCGGGGATGCGCTCGCGCGCCCGCAGGGTCTTCAGTTCCGCGAGCGTGAAGTCTTCGGTGAACCAGCCCTCGACCTGGCTGCCATCGATGCTGCGCCGGCTGTGCCGGTCGGCAAATTCCGGGTGGCTTGCGACATCGGTGGTGCCGCCGATCTCGTTCTCGTGCCGCGCCACCAGCACCCCGTCGCGCGTCATCACCAGGTCCGGCTCGACGAAGTCGGCTCCGTACTGGATGGCAAGGAAGTAGGAAACGAGCGTGTGCTCGGGCACATAGCCGCATGCACCGCGATGGCCGATGACGATCGGGCCTGTACCCATGGGGGCATCCAAGCACACCGGTGCCCGTCTTGCTAGACTTTCGGGCGTGCCTCTCACGGAACAAGACATCTATCACTTCCGCGAGGGCACCTACGTGCGCGCCTACGAGCAGCTCGGCGCGCACGTCAGCAGCGCCGGCACGCACTTCGCTGTCTGGGCCCCGAATGCGAGTTCCGTGTGCCTCATCGGGGAGTTCAACCACTGGGCCGGCAGTGCCCATGCGCTGGCGCCGCGGGCGGATTCCTCGGGAATCTGGGAGGCGACGTTCGCAGGCATCGGGCCCGGCACGCTGTACAAGTACCGCATCACCGCGCGCGACGGCAGCCGCACGGACAAGTGCGACCCTTATGCCTTCTATGCCGAAGCCCCGCCACGCACCGCCTCGGTGGTGTGGGACCTGGACTACTGCTGGGGGGATGCGCAGTGGCAACAGCGCCGTGCGCAGGCCAACTCGCTCAGTGCCCCCTGGTCGATCTACGAACTGCACGTCGGCTCGTGGCGGCGCGTGGCGCAGGAGGGCAACCGACCGCTGAACTACCGCGAGCTGGCGCATGCGGTCGCTGACTACGTGAGCGAACTCGGGTTCACCCACGTGGAACTGCTGCCGGTGATGGAGCACCCGTTCTACGGCTCGTGGGGCTATCAGGTCACCGGCTACTTCGCGCCCAGCGCACGCTACGGCACGCCGCAGGACTTCATGTACTTCGTCGACCACCTGCACCGCCGCGGCATCGGCGTGATCCTCGACTGGGTGCCGTCGCACTTCCCCACCGACGACTTCGGCCTGTCGCGCTTCGATGGCACGCACCTCTATGAGCACGCCGACCCACGCCAGGGCTTCCATCCGGAGTGGAGCAGCTCGATCTTCAACTACGGTCGCGCCGAGGTCCGCAATTTTCTGATCAGCAACGCGCTGTTCTGGCTGGAGCGCTACCACGCCGACGCGCTGCGCGTCGACGCGGTCGCTTCATTGCTGTACCTCGACTACGGCCGCAGCGCCGGCGAATGGATTCCCAACCGCTTCGGCGGCCACGAGAACCTGGAGGCGGTCGAGTTCGCCAGGCAGCTGAACCTTGCCGTCTACCGCGACCACCCGGACACGCAGACCATCGCCGAGGAGTCCACGGCGTGGCCCATGGTGTCGCGGCCCACCTACCTGGGCGGACTGGGCTTCGGGCTGAAGTGGAACATGGGCTGGATGCACGACACCCTGCGCTACTTTCAGCAGGACCCCGTGCATCGCAAGCACCACCACAGCCGCCTGACCTTCAGCATCTGGTACGCATTCACCGAGAACTTCGTGCTGCCGCTCTCGCATGACGAGGTGGTGCACGGCAAGGGCGCGCTCATCGGCAAGATGCCGGGCGACGAGTGGCAGCAATTCGCCAACCTGCGCCTGCTGTTTGGCTACATGTGGGCCCACCCCGGCAAGAAGCTGTTGTTCATGGGCGGGGAGTTCGGGCAGCGGCGGGAGTGGCAGCACGAGGAGAGCCTGGAGTGGCACGTGCTGCAGTACCCGTTGCATGCGGGTGTGCAGCGCTGGGTGCGTGACCTGAATCGCCTGTACCGGGCGTTGCCGGCACTGCACGAGCTCGACTTCAGCGATGCCGGATTTCAGTGGATTGACTGCCAGGACGCCGACCTGAGCGTGGTTGCGTTCTTGCGTCGCGACGCTTCCGGAGCTGTGGCGCTCATCGCCTGCAACTTCACGCCGGTACCGCGCGAGAGTTACCGGCTCGGTGTTCCCCTACCCGGGCGCTGGCTGGAGCGGCTTAACAGCGACGCCACCGACTATGGCGGCAGCGGCCTTGGGAACGAAGGCGCGCTCGAAGCGCAGCCACAGCCCGCGCACGGACATGTACAGTCACTGCAGCTGCGGCTGCCGCCTCTGGCGCTGGTCATTCTCACTCCCGGGTAGCCGGCGATGCTTGGCGCCGCCGCGCGCCGCGGCGCAAAATCCAGGCTCAGCAGGAGTGCCGGAGATTCCGATGCGTTTCCACCGCCCTGCCACAGCGCTGGCCATCCTCGCGCTGCTCAGCGCCTGCAGCGGCGGGTCGCCGCGCCAGGACCCGGAGGCCGTGCGCGCCCGCTACGCCTCCTACGCCGGCGATCCACTCGACCGGATCACCTGGCTCGGGCGCTTCGACAGCTGGGAGTCGCTCGGCAACGACCAGCTGCTGATATTCACTACCCCCAACACTGCCTACCTGCTCACCGTGACGCTGCCATGCACCGACCTGCCGTTCGTGCAGAACATTGCGCTCACCTCCACGGGCGGCACGGTGACCGCGCGCCTGGACTCGGTCATCGTCAGGCAGTTTCGCTGCCAGATCGCGCAGATCCGCAAGGTCGACTACGCGCGCATGAAGGTGGACCTGCGCCAGGAGGCCGCGGCGGCCAAGGCGGCGGCGCAGCCTGCGGGCTGAGGTTCAGCGGTAGCCACGCGCCTGCAGGGTGAACAGGTGGGCATAGCGGCCATTGAGCTGCATCAGCTGCTCGTGGCTGCCACGCTCGGTGATGTGGCCGGAATTGAGCACCACGATCTGGTCGGCCATGCGCACCGTGGAGAAGCGGTGCGAGATGAGGATCGTGATGCGCTCGCGCGCCAGCTGGCGAAAGTGCTCGAACACTTCCGCCTCGGCCTGCGCATCCATGGCAGCAGTCGGCTCATCGAGCACCAGCACGTCCGCGCGGCTGCGCATGAAGGCGCGCGACAGGGCGATCTTCTGCCACTGGCCGCCGGAGAGCTCGCGGCCGTCCTTGAACCACTTACCCAGCTGCGTGCGGTAGCCCTCCGGCAGAGTCTCGATGAAGTCGCTGGCGCGTCCCTTGGCCGCGGCCGCGCGCCAGCGCTCTTCGTCCTCGAAGTGCAGCTCATCGCCGGCACCGACGTTCTCGCCCACCAGCATCTGGTAGCGGGCGAAGTCCTGGAAGATGACGCCGATGCGCTCGCGCAGCACCCGCTCGTCCCAGTCCCTGAGGTCCTGCCCGTCCAGCAGGATGCGTCCCGAGGTGGGCGCGTACAGCCGTGTCAGGAGCTTGATCAGCGTCGTCTTGCCCGAGCCGTTCTCACCCACCAGGGCAAGACTGGTCCCGGGCACCAGCTGCAGCGTGATGTGCTCGAGCGCCGGCTGCTCCGAACCGGGGTAGGTGAAGCTCACGTCCTCAAAGCGCACGCCCTCCTCCGGGCGTGGGCCACGCACCTGCCTGCCGGTCGGCAGGGTCACGTCGGTTTCCAGGTACTCGTACAGGGTCGACAGGTACAGGTTGTCCTCGTACATCCCGCCGACCGCGGTCAGCATGGCCGAGACCGTCGTCTGGCCCTGGCGGAACAGGGCCACGTACATCGTCATCTGGCCCAGGGTGATGAGCCTGCGCACGGTGGTGATGGCGATCCAGGCGTATGCGGCATATAGGGCACCGGTGCCGATCAGCCCGAGCGCGAAGCCCCAGGCGTCGCGGCGTATGGTGAGCGCGCGGTCCTCCCGGTAAAGACGGCGGAAGATATCCCGGTAGCGCTCGAGCAGGCGCGGGCCGAGGCCGAAGAGCTTCACCTCCTTGGCGTGGTCCTCGCGCGCCAGGACCGTTTCCAGGTAGATCTGCATGCGCGTCTCGGGGGAGCGCCAGCGGAACAGGCGGAAGGCGTCCCCGGAGAACTTTGCCTCGGCGGCGAAGGCCGGCAGGCCCGCCAGCAGCAGCACCACGACCGCCCACGGTGAGAAGTGCGCCAGCAGCGTGCCGTAGCTCACCAGCGAGATACCGTTCTGCACCAGGAAGAAGGTGCGCATCACCAGGCTCAGCGGGCGGGTCGAGGCCTCGCGGCGCGCGCGCGTGAGCTTGTCGTAGAACTCGGAGTCCTCGAAGTGCTGCAGCTCGAGCGTCAGCGCCTTCTCGAGGATCATGACATTCACGCGCTGCCCGAGCTGGGCGCGCAGCAGCGACTGGCACAGCGAGATGCCGCGCTGTACTGCCGACATCGCCACCACCAGCAGCCCCTCGAGCAGCACCAAGTCCACCGCGTGGCGCGCCCCGCCGCCGCTGCGCATCGCGCTGACCACTGCATCGACGATCAGTGCGCCGATGTAGGCGACCCCTGCCGGCAGGATGCCGGCGCCCAGCGTCAGCCCCCCCAGCGCGAGACTCAGGTTACGGTTGGTACTCCACACCAGCCCCAGCGCCCGCCGGCTGTAGAGGAAGACGCCGAAGAAGCTGCGCAGGCTGGTGGGATCGCGGTTCGGGGCGAAGATCTGCGTCGGGCGCGGTGGATGGGCCGGGTCGGGGCTCATGTGACCTGGTCCTGTGGCGCCATGCCGGCGCTTTGGTGCGGGCGGACGATGAGACGCGAACCCCGGCGGAAGAAGACGTAGCTGTAGATCCAGGAACTGAGCACGGCGAGGCGATTGCGAAAGCCGATGAGCGTCGTGACGTGCAGTGCCATCCATGCAATCCAGGCCAGCAGGCCGCCGAAGTGTAGCGCGCCAATCTCCACCACCGCCCGCGACTTGCCCACGGTAGCCATGGACCCCAGGTCGCGGTAGCGAAATGCACCAGGCGAGTCGGCGCTGGTGTTGGCGGTGCGCGCGGTGATGAGGCTGGCGACGTAGCGACCCATCTGCAGGGCGCCCTGCGACACACCGGGCACCGTGCAGCCGTGGCTGTCGATGAGGTAGGCGGCATCGCCGATCACGAACACCTCCGGGTGCCCGGGCAGCGAGCAGTCAGGGGCGACCGCCACGCGGCCGCCGGGCCCGGTGGCCGCGCCGAGCATGGCGGTGAGTGGCGCCGCGCGCACGCCCGCAGCCCAGATGACATTGTGGCTGCGGATGAATTCGCCGCCGGTCTCGACGCCCTGAGCGCATACGCGGGTCACGCGGCTGGCCAGCCGTACCTCGACGCCCAGCTCCCGCAGCTGCTCCAGTGCCCGTCGCGAGGAGTCCGCGTGCAGGGCAGACAGCAGGCGTTCTCCGGCCTCCACGAGGATGACGCGGGCGCGGCGCGTATCGGCGACGCGAAAATCGCGTGGGATGACATCCACGGCGAGCTCCTTGATGGCGCCGGCCAGTTCGACCCCCGTCGGGCCGCCGCCGACGATGACGAAGGTGAGCTGTGCCGCACGCTCGGCCGGGTCCGTTTCGGTCTCCGCGTGCTCGAACGAGCGCAGCAGCCGCGAGCGGATGTAGGTCGCCTCCTCCACATCCTTCATGCCGGGTGCGAAGGCGCGCCAGTCATCGTGGCCGAAGTAGTTGTCCACTGCCCCCGGGGCGAGTATCAGGTAGTCGTAGCCCACGGTGAGGCTGCCGGCGGTCAGGCGGCGCTGCGCCAGGTCGATCCCGGTCACCTCGGCGAGCATGACGCGCGTGTTGTGCTGGGTGCGCAGAATGGTGCGCACCGGCTGGGCGATGTCCGCCGGTGCGAGGGCGGCCGAGGCGACCTGGTAAAGCAGCGGCTGGAACAGGTGATAGTTGTTGCGGTCGATGACGAGCACGTCGGCGCTCACGTGCCGCAGCGCCTTGGCCGCAAACAGCCCGCCGAAACCACAGCCGACGATAACGATCCGCACCTGACCGGGGCTGCTCAAGCCACGCCTCCGCCATCATGCCCAAGAGCCGATTTGGGGATGATTACCAGTTATTCCAGTGCGGAGCCATCGGTGCGACGGACAAGATGGTCCACCCAGGCCTCGCACAGCCCGATCGCCTCGGCGGGCCGAAAGCTGGCCGGTTCCAGGCACCACTCGAGCCATAGGCCATCCAGCAATGCGGTCAGCCCGATGGCGGCCAGGCGCAGGTCCACCGGCGGGGTCTGCCGGGGCGCATCGCGCACCAGCTCGGTGAGCATGTCGCGCAACAGCTGCACGTAGCCCTGGTAGGACTCGCGGTGGACTCCCTGGATCAGCGGCGAGTGCCGGTACATGCCCCAGAACACCACCCACACCGCCAGCGCCTCCGGGTCAAGGTTGGGGCGGGAGAAGGAGGCCTTGAAGAAGGCGCGCATGCGGGCGCGGGGCGCTGCCGGGGCCTTCTGCACGGCGGCCTTGAGTCCGTCCACCAGCTCGGTGTTGAAGTGCCGGTAGGCCGCGGCGATCAACTCGTCCTTGTTGGGAAAGTGGTGGTTGATCAGCCCGAGCGAGACGCCGGCCTGGGTGGCGATTGCGCGCATCGACAGCCCCTCGTGGCCGTAGCGCTTCAGGCATTCAATGGTGGCGTCGATGAGTTCCTGGCGGCGCTGCGCGGGCAGCTGCCGCTCCCAGCGCGGCTTGGCAGCGCCGCGCGCCGCGCTCAGCGCCATACGGCACCGGAACGCTGCGACACACTCATGCGACCCGTCGCAGGTGGCCGCGCCGGAAGTCGCTCATGATCTCGCGCGCCGCATTGTGGCCGGCGGCTCCGTTTACGCCGCCGCCCGGATGGGTACCCGCACCGCACATGTACAGGCCCTGCAGCGGTCCGCGGTAGTTGCCGTAGCCGAGCATGGGGCGGGCCGAGAACAGCTGATCGAGACTGAGCTGCCCATGGCAGATGTCGCCCCCGACCAGCCCGAAGGTGCGCTCGAGGTCCAGGGGACTCATGATCTGCCGGCCCAGCACCGCGGCCTTGAAATTCGGTGCGTACTGGTTGACGGTGTCGATCATCAGGTCCGCCACCGCCTCGCGATGCGTGTCCCAGCTTTCCCCGTTGGGAAGCTGCGGCGCCACGTGCTGGCAGAACATGCTGGCGACGTGCCGGCCGGCAGGCGCCAGCGAGTCATCGAGCGTCGACGGGATGCACACCTCGACGATGGGCTTCTTCGACCAGCCGCTGGTGCGCGCGTCAAAGTAGGCCTGCTCCATGTACGACAGCGTGGGAGCGATGATGATGCCGGCGGTGTGATGGTCGCCCACGGACTTCCCCGGCAGACAGGTGAAGTCAGGCAGCTCTGCGAGCGCCACGTTCATGCGGAACGTTCCCGAGCCGCAGCGCCAGTGGCTGATGTGCTCGCGGAACTCTGCCGGCAGCGTCGCCGGCGTGAACATGTTCATGTAAAGCAGCTTGGGGTTGAGGTTCGAGATCACCGCCGCAGCGCGCAGGGTTTCGCCGGACTCGGTGACCACCCCGACCGCACGGCCGCCCTCGACGATCACCTCGCGCACCGCGGTGCCGACCCGGATCACCGCCCCGCGGGCGGCGGCCGCCTTGGCCATCGCCTGGCTGATCGCCCCCATGCCGCCGATCGCATGCCCCCAGGCGCCGCGCTTGCCATTCACCTCGCCGAACACATGGTGCAGCAGCACGTAGGCGGAGCCGGGGCTGTAGGGACTGGCATAGTTGCCGACCACGCCGTCGAAGCCGTAGGTCGCCTTGATCGGGTCGCTCTCGAACCAGTTATCCAGGTAGTCCCCGCAGGACATCGAGAACAGCGACAGCAGCTCCCGGCGCAGCCCCATGCCGAGCTTGCGCAGCCTGCCGCCAACCCTGGCGGCACTGATCAGCTCCGGCAGCACCTCGCGCCAGCTGCCCTCGAGGGCGTTGGGTGGCGTGGTCAGCACCAGATCGCGCATGACGTCGGCAATCGCCTCCAGGCGCTGGCCGTAGTCGGCCAGCCGTGCGGCGTCCCGCGAGGAAAAGCGCGCCACCTCCTGCTGCGTGCGGTCCCCGCCGCTCAGCAGATATCGCCCGTCCTCGGTGGGCAGGAAGTTCGCAGCACGGCGCTCCACGATGCGCAGACCGTGCGCGTGCAGGTCGAGGTCGCGGATCACCTTGGGATTCAGCAGCGAGACGGTGTAGGCGGCCACGGAGTTGCGGAAGCCGGGGTGGAACTCCTCGGTAACCGCAGCCCCACCGACGACCTCACGGCGTTCCAGCACCGTGACCTTGAGGCCTGCCTGGGCAAGGTAGGCGGCGCACACCAGACCGTTGTGTCCGCCGCCGATGATCAGTGCATCGCAGCGGGCGGCGTCGCGCTCAGCCATGACTCCAGCCCCTCGCGGGCGCGTGCGGCAGCTTGCTCTCCGGGATGAGGTTGCGCATGCGCTTGCCGAAGCTGCGCAGACAGACCTCGCCGTCGCTCAGGGGACCGGAGGAATAGCTGCTCGAGCCCATGCCCTGCTGCACGCGTGCGATCAGCTCCCGGTCCTCGACGCTGACGCGGCGGTTGATGCGCCAGTTGAGGTAGCGCACCGCCTGCATCTCGCGGCGGCTGTCCGGGTGCACGTAGGCGATCTCGCGGATCATGGTCTCGGTCGGGGACAGCGGGACCATCTGCATGAAGTCGATCTGGTCGGGATAGATGTCGAAGGCGACATTCGGCCACAGCTTGAAGTAGGTCCACAGGCGCTGGCGCTCCGGTGGCAGGTGCTCGACCTTGGGCAGGAGGGTCTGGTAGGCACGCTCGGACCAGTTGCTGGAAGGCGTGTCGCGCAGCGCACCCCACATCTTGTCGACCCACGGCTTGGCCTCGATACCGTAGCCGCGGCCGAACAGGCGGGTGAGACCGGGGTGGGCGACATTGATATGCAGGCCGTCGGAGAAGTTGTCGGTGACGTTCTTCCAGTTCACCGCGCGCGGGCGCATCGACACACGTCCCATCGGCACCAGTTCCTCGAAGTGATACGGGGCGATCTCATGCTCGTAAGGGGCGAGCATCTCGCGCACGCTCGGCAGCCCGGGAGCGAAGCGCACAAAGACGAAGCCGTGATAGATCTCGTGCTCGCACACGGCCAGGCCGTGCTTGGAGGTGTCGAGACCCTTGAAGGTCTCGCGGCTCAGGGCGACGAGGCGACCATCGAGGCCGTAGGTCCAGGCGTGGTAGGGGCAGGTGATGCGCTTGCCGCAGTTGCCCTTGGGACCATCGACCAGCCGGGCGGCGCGGTGGCGGCAGACGTTGTGGAACGCGCGTACGCCCTCCTCCGCGCGCACCACCACCACCGACTCGCCAAAGAACTCAAAGGTATGGAAGTCACCGACCTTGGGAATGTCGTTGACGTGGCATACCACCTGCCAGCTGTTGCGGAAGATCGCCTGCTTCTCGAGCTCGAAGAACTCGGCATCGTGGTAGATCCAGCCCGGCAGGCTCTGGTTCTCCAGATCATCCTGGGGGGCGGCGGAGACGCTCTTCAGGTGCACAGATTTCATGGCAGCCGGCCGTGGTTCGTTGTTGAACGATCGTACAACAAGAGCCGGCATTGTGCAAGACCTGCGCGCCCGGCAAGACCTGCCGGTGTGATAAAAGGGCACCGCCATGAACGAAGCCACCGGCATCGCGCATCTGATCCAGGCGGCCATCGCCCCGGTGTTCTTGCTGACCGGAGTCGCCTCCATGCTGGGGGTGCTCACCAACCGCCTGGCGCGCATCGTCGACCGCGCCCGGGCACTGGAGAGCCAGCTGTCGGTGCGCCCCGCAGCGCTGCCCAAGCAGGTGGACGACCTCAAGGTGCTCGCGCGCCGCGCCGGTTACATCAACGTTGCGATCTCCCTGTGCACCATCGCCGCCCTGCTGGTGGCCCTGGTCGTGGTCACCTTGTTCGCCGATGCTTTTCTGGAGGCAAGCCTGACCAAGGAGATCGCCCTGCTCTTCGTGGCTGCCATGCTCTGCCTGAGTACCGCCTTCATCGTCTTCTTTGTCGAGGTGCGCCTGGCGACCGCATCGCTGCGCATCGGGCACCCCCATATCTAGGGGCCCAATCCCACAAGACGCCCCGAAAAGCGGCGATTGACGGGTGGATCTGGTACCCTGCGCACCCCTTTTTTGGACCAGTCCCAAGGCATAGGTTCCGCAAATCGGCGGACCCGCCGATAAGGGCTCGAAGCCACCCATGAACCGCCCGATCCGCAACATCGCCATCATCGCGCACGTCGACCACGGCAAGACGACCCTCGTCGACTGTCTGCTGAAGCAGTCCGGCACCTTCGCCGCGCACGAGCGGATGGGCGAGCGCATCATGGACTCCAACGACATCGAGCGTGAGCGCGGGATCACGATCCTCGCCAAGAACTGCGCGATCGAGTATGGCGGGACGCGCATCAACATCGTCGACACGCCCGGGCATGCCGACTTCGGCGGCGAAGTGGAGCGCGTGCTGTCGATGGTGGACGGGGTGCTGCTGCTGGTGGATGCGGTGGAGGGTCCCATGCCGCAGACACGTTTCGTCACCCGCAAGGCGCTGGCGCTGGGACTCAAGGCCATCGTGGTCGTCAACAAGATCGACCGCCCCGGCAGCCGCCCCGGCTGGGTCGTCGACCAGACCTTCGACCTCTTTGACAAGCTCGGTGCTACTGACGCCCAGCTGGACTTCCCGGTTATCTACGCCTCGGCACTGCAGGGCTGGGCCAGCACCGATTACACCGAGCGCCGGCCCGACATGTCCGCGCTCTTTGAGGCGGTGCTCGCACACGTGCCGCCGCCGGCTGCCCAGGCGGATCTGCCGCTGCAGCTGCAGATCTCGACGCTGGATTACAACTCCTACGTCGGCCGCATCGGTATCGGCCGCATCCGCCGCGGCGTGGTGCGCCCCGGCGAGACCGTGGCGCTGCGCTACGGCGACGAGGACCGCGGCACTGCCAAGATCCAGCAGGTGCTCGCTTTCACCGGGCTGCAGCGCAGCGCGGTCGAGGAAGCGAGCGCCGGCGACATCGTCGCGGTCACCGGCATCGAGGATGTGAACATCGGCCTCACCATCTGCGACCAGGAGCACGCCGAGGGCCTGCCGCCGATCAGCGTGGACGAGCCCACGCTCGCGATGAACTTCCAGGTGAATACTTCGCCCCTGTGCGGGCGCGAAGGCAAGTACATCACCAGCCGCCAGATCCGCGAACGCCTGTACCGCGAGTTGCAGAGCAATGTCGCGCTGCGCGTCGATGACACCGATGAACCGGATGTCATGCGCGTCTCCGGCCGTGGCGAGCTGCACCTGACAATCCTCATCGAGAACATGCGCCGCGAGGGGTACGAACTGGCTGTCTCGCGCCCGCAGGTTCTCACCAAGGTCGTGGACGGCGTGGTCCAGGAGCCCTACGAGGCGCTGACCGTTGACATCGACGAGGCCAATCAGGGGGCGGTGATGGAGGCGCTCGGCAGTCGCCGCGCCAAGCTCACTGACATGGTGATCGACGGCAACGGCCGCGCACGCCTCGAGTACCGCGTGCCGGCGCGCGGGCTGATCGGCTTCCAGGGGGAGTTCATGACGCTCACCCGCGGCACCGGGCTGATCAGCCACATCTTCGACGGCTTCGCCGCCGTCGACGGCGAGATCCCGGAGCGCCATAACGGCGTGCTCATCAGCAGCGAACAGGGTGAGGCGGTGGCCTACTCGCTGTTCAACCTGCAGGAGCGCGGCCGCATGTTCGTGACCCCGGGCGAGAAGCTCTACGAGGGCATGATCATCGGCATCCACAGCCGCGACAACGACCTGGTAGTGAACCCGATCAAGACCAAGAAGCTCACCAACGTTCGCGCCGCCGGCAAGGATGACGCGATCCTGCTCACCCCGCCGATCCAGCTGACGCTGGAGTATGCAGTGGAGTTCATCGCCGATGACGAGCTGGTGGAAGTCACCCCGACCTCGATCCGCATCCGCAAGCGCTTCCTGAAGGAGCAGGAGCGCAAGCGCTCGGCGCGCAGCAGCGAGCCTGCCCTGACCGCCTGAGGCTTTCCGGTGCGCGCGCCTAGGGCTCGTGCGAGCCGGGCATGTCGACGAAGCGCAGGAACTCCGCGCGCGTGCGCGCATCACTGCGAAACACCCCGGTCATGCTGCTCGTGACCATCGAGACGTTGCGCTTGTGCACCCCCCGGGTGGTCATGCACTGATGCACGGCCGCGACCACCACGCCCACGCCACGCGGCTTGAGCACCTCCGTGATGCAGTTGGCAATCTGTGCGGTCAGTTTTTCCTGCACCTGGAAGCGCCGCGCGTAACCGTCCACCACCCGCGCCAGCTTGCTGATGCCCACCACCTTGTTGGCCGGCAGGTAGCCGACGTGCACACGCCCGATGATCGGCGCCATGTGGTGCTCGCAATGGGACTCGAATGTGATGTCGCGCAGCACGATCAGCTCATCGTAGCCGCCGACTTCCTCGAAGGTGCGCCGCAGGTAGGCGGCCGGGTCGATTTGGTAACCGGAGAACCAGTCGCGGTAGGCATCGACCACGCGCTGCGGGGTATCCTGCAGGCCCTCACGCCGCGGATCTTCGCCGGCCCACCTCAAAAGGGTGCGCACCGCACTCTCTGCGGCGCGGCGGGAAACCTTGGGACGCGGGCTCGGCATGGGCTGTTCCTCGCGGTGTCGGCTGGACCTGAGGTCAGGCTCAGCGCACCTGCGTGGCAGTTTAGCGTGCGCCGCGACACGGCGCCTCGATCGCTCAGCTACAGCCAGTGCACCATGCCGTAGTTAAGGAGCAGGCTGCAGCTGCCCACCAGGCTGGCCACCACGAAGCCGGCGGCCAGCGGGCGCCAGCCGATGCGCCACATGTCGGTGAAGGACACCGAAAGGCCCACCGCGGTCATGCCGCAGGCCAGGAACAGGTCGGAGGCGGTATAGCCGGTGTTGACCACCGCCTGCCAGGCACCCGGGGCGTGGAACAGCGCATCCCCGGCCGTGCGCAGGACGATGAACCCCAGGAATGCCACCACGAAGAACGGCACCAGGGTCGTGTGACCTGCGGGCACCGCGGTGACATCGTTGCTGCCGGCCTCGCGCGCCTCCTCGCGCCGCGCGAACCAGGCGGCCGCGGGAATCAGCACCGCGATGGAAAGGTTGCGCAACAGCTTCGCCACGCTGGCAGCCGCCAGCGCTGCCGGAGCGGCATTTTGCTGCGAATAGATCAGTGACGCCCCGATCACCTGGGAGGTGTCGTGGATGGCAGTGCCGAGAAAGATACCCGCATGCACCGGCGAGGCGGCGAAGAAGTGCGCCGCCACCCAGGGATACAGCAGCATTGCGATGCAGCCGAAGAGCACCACGCAAGTCACCGCGAATGCCGTCTCGGCATGGCGGGCGCGGATCACCGGTGACATCGCCACCACCGCGGTACACCCGCACACGGCGGTACCGATGGCCAGCAGCAAACCCAGGCGGCGGGGAACCGCAAGCACGCGCGCGATGGCGGTGCCGGCAAACAACGCGACCGTGAGGCAGGTGAGCGCGACCGGCAAGGCGGTAATGGCGATTGCACCGGCGCCGCCCAGGGTCAGGCGCAGGCCCACGAGGGCGATGCCCACCCGCAGCAGACGATGCATCGTCCAGTTAAGACCGCTGGTCGCCCAGGCCGGAACACCCACGGTGTTCCGCCACAGCATGCCCAGCAGAACTGCGCACATGACCGGACTGAGGGGAATCTTGGGCAGGCCAACCGCGCCCTGCGCGAATTGCTGGGCCATGCCGCGGGCCAATGCCGCGAGCGCAATCGCAACGAGCACGCCAGGCACCGCCTGGCGCACCGCGGTCCAACCGGGAGTGAACGCCCGCACGAGCGTCCGCACGGCTACTGTGTGAGCCGCGTGTCGCTCGCGATCGGCTGCGGCGGGCAGCGCCGCCGGTTGGCGACCATGCGATCGTTGAGTTCGGTGATTGCGCGGCTGCCGGTGCGCACGAACATGAAGGGCAGGACACCGTGGACGAGGCAGGCCAGGCCGGCGAACACCATGCGCAGTCCGAACCACATCGCCATTCCCAGGTGCTCGGTGTAGGTTTCCCCGACCGAGTGCGGATGAGCGGTAAAGCGGCTCGTGACGTCCATGGCCCATCCTAGGGCTACACCCGCGCTACGCGGTTGCGAAGATCGCCAGCTTCAGCGCATAGTGAGCAACAAAGTTGCGTCGAAGCCCCGGAATTGAGAACCACGTCTCATGGATAAGCTGGATGCCAAAATCCTGGATCTCCTGCAGACCGACGGAAACCTCACCGCCGCGGAAATTGCCGACCGCATAGGACTGTCCAAGGCCCCCTGCTGGCGGCGCATCCAGAAGCTGCAGGACGAGGGGATCATCAGAAGTACCGTCGCACTGCTGGACGCGCACGCGCTGAACGTCGGCACCACGGTTTTTGTGACCTTGAAAACCGGCAACCACAGTGAAGCCTGGTTTGAGCGCTTCGCACGCGCGGTGCGCGACATCCCCGAGGTAACCGAGATCCACCGCATGAGCGGTGACGTCGACTACCTCATCCGCATCGTGGTGCCCGACATCGACGCGTATGACGTGGTCTACAAGCGGCTGATCTCGGCGGTGGAGTTCCAGGATGTCAGCGCCAGCTTCGCGCTGGAGACCATCAAGTCCACCACTGCCCTGCCACTGTGCTACCTGAAGCTGGAGTGAGGCGCGGCCGGGCTAGTGCGCGGGCGTAGCGCTGCCCTCGGTCGAGTTCTCGCGGATGATCTGCGCGATGCGCGCCTCCACCTCGGCATGGTCGACATCAAAGGCAGTGGTGCTGAGGACCGGCTGCTGCGGCGCGCTTTGCGCCAGCTGCTGACCGGAATCATCGTGGATGTCGACCTTCACGCGCGTCGACAGGCCAATGCGCAGGGGATGCTGCTTCAGCTCCTCGGGCTTGAGCGCGATGCGCACCGGCACCCGCTGTACGACCTTGATCCAGTTGCCGGTAGCGTTCTGCGCCGGCAGCAGCGCGAATGCGGCACCGGTCCCCATGCCCAGGCCGACCACCGTACCCTGGTATTCCACGTGGCTCCCATAAAGGTCTGAAACAACCTTCACCGGCTGGCCGATGCGCATGCGGTCAAGCTGCACTTCCTTGAAGTTCGCCTCCACACGCAGCCGGCCCAGCGGCACAATCGTCATCAACGGGGCGCCCGGGGCGATGTGGTCCCCCAGTTGCACGTTACGCTTGGCGACGTAGCCCGAAACCGGTGCCTTTACGCTGGTACGCTGCAGCGCCAGCCACGCCTTTTCGACCTGCGTCGCCGCGGCGCGCACGTCCGGGTTGTCCGCCACGTTGGTGTGGCCCACCAGAGCGATGCCGGCCGCCAGGTTCTTCTGCGCCGCGGTGAGTGCATCGCGCGCGGCGTTGAGCGCATCTTGCGCATGGCCGACCTCCTCGCTGGAGACCGCGCCGCTGGCGCTGAGATCCTTGCGTCGGTCGAAGTCCGACTGGGCACGTGCCAGGTCCGAGCGGCGCTGGCCGACCACGGCCGATAGCTGGTCGCGATTGGCGAACACCGTGCGTGTCTGGCGCACGGCGCGCGCCAGCTGCTGCTCGGCATCCTGCAGCGCTATGCGCGCATCGGTGGCATCCAGGCGGATCAGCTCCTGTCCGGCCTGCACCAGGTCAGTCTCGTCTGCACCGATGCTCACCACGGTGCCACTGACCTGCGGCATCACGTTCGCCACGTCGCCGGCGACGTAGGCATCGTCGGTGCTCTCGTAGCCGCGTGCGAACAGCAGCCACCATACCACCGCGAGCACTGCCAAGATGATCAGGCCGACCGTGAGGACAACGAGCCACCTGCGACGCTTCTCGCGCTGCGTCTGGGCCTGGGGTGCAGTCTCGGCGGCGGCGTCCATCAATGTTTGCTCTTTTATTGTGAAGCCAGCGGCCCGGCAGGTGGTGGCGGCGCGCCGTACCCGCCGCCCAGCGCGCGCGCCAGGTCGACGCTGAAAGTCAGGCGGCGTGCCTGCAACTCGGCGCGCAGGCCCTGTGCCAGCAGCACCTGGTTTTGCGCGGAAAGCACGCTCAGATAGTTATCGAGGCCTGCCTGATACCGCTGCGTGGTCAGATCATAGGAGCTTTCTGCCGCATCCAGCGCCGCGACCTGCTCGCTGGTCTCATGTTCGAGCGCCCGCCAGTTGATGACCACGTCCGACACTTCGCGGATGGCATCGAGCAGCGTCTGATTGTACTGGCCGACCGAGGCATCGAATTCCGCCTGCTGCGCATACAGGTTGCCGCGCAACTGGCCACGGTTGAATATCGGCAGGTGCAACGTCGGGCCAGCGCCGGCGATGCGGTCGGAGGCATCGAACAGCTTCGCCAGGTCGATAGTCTGAAAGCCGGCGAAGGCCACGAGGTTGATGGTGGGATAGAACTGCGCCTCGGCAGATTTGATACCGTGACCGGCCGCTTCCACATGCGCGCGCGCGGCTGCCACATCCGGTCTGCGGCTGAGCAGGTCCGATGGCAGCACCGCGGGCAGCGCCATGTCGCTCGGCGCATTCAGCCGCGGGCGCGTGATCGAGCGACCGCGGTCCGGCCCCGCCCCAACGAGGTCCGCAAGCTGGTTGCGCGCCAGATCGATATTGGCCTGCACGAAGACCACGCCGGCGCGGGTTAGGGCAAGGGTGCCCTCGGATTGCTTGACGCGCGCAGTGTTCTCAAGTCCGGCTCTGACCCTTTGTTGCGTCAGGTCGAGAATCGAGGTCTGCTGCTTGAGATTGTCGTTGGTGACATCCAGCAGCGCGTACTGCAGGTCAAGCTGCACGTACGTGCGCGCGATGGCGACGGCGAGGGCCAGGCGCGCAGCCTCTCGGTCGGCTTCCGCGGCCGCCACCCCGGAGCGCGACTGTGCCAGCAAGGCCCGGTTCTTGCCCCAAAAGTCCAGTTCCCAGGTCAAATCCAGCGCCAGACGTGCATCGGTCGACCAGCTCCCCCCGTACGGGGGCGGATACAGCCCGTGCTCCGGATAGCGCTGACGCGTCAGCTCGCCGTTGACTGCAGCCGAGGGCAGCCGCGCCGCGCCGGCAGCGACGGCCTGCGCCTGTGCGGCGCGCAACCGCGCCTGGGCGGTCTCCAGGGAGGGACTGCCTGCCAGTGCCTCGTCCACCAGCACATCGAGTTGCGGGTCATCGTAGCCGCGCCACCACTGGTCTGTGGGCCACGCGGCGGCATCGAGCTTCGTGCCCTGCAGAGTGTGCTCAGCTGACAGCGAGTTGGGCTCAAGCTTGGGGGTCGGCTTCCAGTCACCGCGATCGATGCAGCCGACGAGCGCCAGTCCCGCCACCGCGCCAAGAAATACGCTACAGGGATTCATGAGTTGCTTCCTGCAAGAGTCTCGGGATTGTCCCCTTGGGACTGGCCGTTTTCGATCATCCTTCCGAGATAGCTTTTGAGCGCTGCCACCTCGGCGGCGCTGAAGCCGGCCAGGTGCGCCTCCAGTACGCCGCTGGCCACGCTGGCCAACCGCGGCAACTGCGCGCGGCCGCTCGGGGCGAGCTTGAGGACCACCGCCCGTCGATCGGCGCGGCTGCGCTCGCGCCTTACCAGGCCACGCTCCTCCAGGCGGTCGAGGATGCGCGTCATGGCGCCGGTGTCGTACTGCATGAAGCGACACAGTTCGGCGGCCGTGCTGGCACTGCCCTCTGACACGTGCTTCAGCACCGCAAACTGCATGCCGCTCAGGCCAAAGCGTTCCAGACGGGAATCGAGTGCCGAGAGTAGCGAGGCGCGCGCACGGCCCATGAGATAGCCCACGCTCAGCCCCTCCGCATGGGCCGGCGAGGCGACCACGCGCTCAACCCGGACTGCGCTGCGACGAACCACGTTTGCGGCTGCTATCCTGTTGCTGCCTGAAAGATTACTGCCGACGATAATACTGCCTCGGCAGCTATTTGTCGACCCGAAAGGATGTCCATGCGCCCGTGTCTCAGCGGTTCACCTGTCGGTTGTTCGCTGCAACGCCGCAGGGAGCGAAGCCCCTGCGGCGCCCGCGGCAGCGCCTGGCGGAGGGCCCGGAGATGATCCAGGCCGACAAGCGCATATCCTCGCGCAGCACTTTCTTCTACAAGCGCGCCTTCCCCGTCATCTGGTTCGGGATCATCGCCCTTGTTGTTGCAGTGGCGACGCTGGGCGCACGCACCCGCCCTTCCCCGCCGATCGTCGTCTACGTGGCGCCACTGCTGCTGCTTGCCATCGGCTATTTCGTGGTCCGGCGGCTGGTGTCCGACCTGGCGGATGCGGTGTACGACGAAGGAGATGCGCTGCGGGTGCGCTTCGGCAACGAGGAGGAGCGCATCCCCCTGGCCAACATCATCAACGTGAGCTACGCCGGACTGACCAACCCGCAGCGGATCACGCTCACGTTGCGGCCCCCGGGCCGCTTTGGCCGCCAGGTGACATTCTCACCACCGCGCCGTCTCTTCGGCGGGCTGTTCACCGACAATCCCCTCGTGAATGAGCTCATCGAGCGGGTAGATGCGGCTCGTCGGCGCTGAACACATCCGCACCGAACACTTTGAGGTCAGACGCGGCCGCATAACCTAGGGGCGGCAAAGCGAAGATGGTCTCGATGGTCCGCAGCAGCGCGTAATGGTTATAGGGCTCGTGGGACACGGTGCCGGGGCGCACGTAGGGGGACAGCACCACTGCGCCGATGCGTCCACCTCCGGGTCCGGAGATCCCGGGCCGGTACAGCGACTGCGGCAGCGGGCGCTCGTTGCAGCAGGCCGCCGATCCTTCTGCACCCGCGTGATCTGACTCATCGAAGGTGATGACCAGCATGCCGTCGTTGCGGAAGGCGGGTGACTGGGTGATCAGCGGCACCCATTCGCGCAGGAACTTGTCGATGGCGCTGAGCCCGCCGCGCCTGCCGTCCACGCAGGGCGCATCGTGGCCGTCGTTGCACAGATTGGGCGTGATGAAGATGAAGTTGGCCGTGGTCCCGATGCTCTGCAAGTCCTGCGGCAGCAGCCTGAGGTTCACGACGTGACCCTGGCAGCGCAACTGGTCATCGATGATGGAATGGAAGTAAACGAATGGATTGTGACGGGCCGCATACTGGTCACCGATCTGCGCCTCCTGCGTGGTCTCACGCGCACCCACGGCTACGTGCGCACAGGCGGCACGCTCGCGCGCCGGGTTGTCGCCCATGTCTTCCATGTAGGCGCGCCAGGTCAGTCCCGCGCGCTCGAGCTGGTCGGGCAGCGTGCGCAGGTACGCCGGGTAAACGCAGCCGGCACCGAGCAGTTGGCCGTTGGCATCGAGTCCTGCGGCGCTGGGTTTGAACTGGCTGAACATCCCGCAGTCGAGCTGAGTCTCATGGTTCGGCGCCTGGCCGCTGATCAGCGCGATGTAGTTATCAAGACTTGCATGCCCGATCGCGTAGTACTGGGTCAGGCGCGCACCCTGCGACACCAGGGTCCGCGCCAGGTACGGTGCCGGGGAATTCCTGCCAAAAGCCAGTGCATCCGACTGGTTCTCCAGTAACAGGACGATGACGTGGCGGATCGGTGGCAGGGGTGGCGCCACGGGGGCCTGCGCGCCCGCCACGGTGGCCGCAGTGGCCACCACCCACATTGCCAGCCGTGCAGCGACTGCCCGCATTCAGGGATCTCCGGCCAATGCCATCGGCACGGCACTCGGCAGGCGCAGAGCGCGCCAGAACAGCGCGGCACATCCCAGTGTCAGTATCGCGGCGAGTACGAACGGCGCTCCGGGGAAATAGACGACAGCGTCTAGGTGCGAAAAATGACCGAACACCTGCGTCATCAACGGCGGCCCGGTGATGGAGCTCAGGCTGTAGAGCATTGCCACCGCACCCTGCAGTTCCCCCTGCGCATTGGCAGGGGCACGCTGTGAGGCGAGCGCGTTCATCGAAGGATAGGCCAGGGCGAAAACGAACGTGAGCAACGACACCGGGTACATCATCCAGCCCTGCGTTACCAGGGCATAACCTAAATACGCGAGTACCGCGGCGGCCATGCCTGCGAGCGCGGCCGGACGTTCCCCCCCGAACCAGGGCACCAGGCGACCGGTGAATACACCCTGTGCTACGGCCATTACAAGACCTACCCATGTGAGCGAGTAGCCGACCTGATCGCTGGACCACTGGAACTTGAGGATCGTGTAGAACGACCACACGTTGGGTAGCACTTGGTGTCCCAGCTGCCACAGGAATATCGCCGCCAGCATCCACGGCACGCCCGGATACTTGCTTACCTGGGACAAAGTGCCCAAGGGGTTGGCGCGCATCCAGTGAAAGGCACGACGCGCGGTGGGCGGCAGCGACTCCGGCAGCGCGAAAAAGCCAAACACCGTGTTCATCAGGGCAATGACGCCGGCCGTGAAGAACGGTGCCCGTGCCCCGAGGTGCCCGAGCTGTCCTCCGATCGCAGGGCCGAGGATGAAGCCGATACCGAACGCTGCACCCATCAGGCCAAAGCTCTGTGCCCGCTTCTCCGCAGGCGTGATATCCGCAACATAGGCATAGGCGGGGGTGAAGGATGCGCCGGCGATCCCTGCGATCATCCGGCCGACGAAGAGCCAGCCGATCGTGGGCGCAAACCCCTGAATGAAATAGTCGCAACCCAGGGCGAACAGGGCGAACAGCAGCACCGGACGCCGGCCGAAATGATCGCTCAGGTTGCCCAACACCGGGGCGCAAAAAAACTGCATCAGAGCGTAGATGCTGGCGAGCATGCCGCCATAGGTCGCCGCGCGACCCACCGTGACGCCCGTCAGCTGCATGATCAGGCCAGGCAGTACGGGCAGGATGATCCCGAAGCCTATCGAGTCGATGAGCACGGTCACGAAGACGAACACCAAGGCGCGCTTGGCGGAACCGGTGGGACTCATGCGATCCTTCCTGCGGGATGCCTCATCTTATAGGAAGCACCCTGCCGGCGGCATCCGCCAATACCTCACGGGCGCGGTCGTGCCCAGCGAACCCAGAGCAGATAGACCGGTACCCCGGCGACAATGATGAGGAACGTCACGCCGGTATCGCGGGGGTCTGTCACCAGGGCGTTCACCACCATGAACACCGAGGCGAGCAGAAAGATCGCCGGCACCAGCGGGTAACCCCACACCCGGTATGGGCGCGGCAGGTCCGGACGTTTGCGGCGCAGAACGAACACCGCAGCCACCGTGAGCGCGTAGAACGGCCAGATCCCGAGGATGAACTTGTCCGCCAGTTGCGCGAAGTCGTTTGCCAGCACATAGGCGACCCCTAGTACGGTGGCCAGCCAGATGGCAATAGAGGGACTGTCGAAGCGCGGAGAGATGTGCGCTACGCCGCGGAAAAACAGGCCCCGGTCGGCCATGGCGAAGAATACCCGCGAGCCGGTCATCATCGAGGCGTTCAGACTACTGAAGGCGGACAAGACCACGGCGCAGGCAATCGCCGCGGTGCCGGCCGTACCCAGCAGTGCGATGCGTGAGGCGACCGAGGAGGCGATCAGGTGCGAACCGGCCATCTGTCCTGCGGGCAGCGCAAAGAGGAAGCCGACGTTGACCACCAGATAGACCAGCGTCACGCACAGTGCCCCGGCGATGAGCGCGCGCGGCAGGGTACGCTGTGGGTCGGCAATCTCACCGGCCATCGTCGCCGGGTCAGCCCAGCCGTCGTAAGTCCACAGCACCGGGATCAGCGCGGTGGCCAGCAGGGACAGGGACACTCCGGCCGGCCATGCGGGCGTAAAGTGAGCGACGCTGCCGCCGCGGGCGGTAAAGGCCAACAGGCCGAGCGCCAGCAGGGCTGCATATTTGAGCACGGTCGTCGCGCTCTGCAGCACTGCGGCGCGCTGCACGCCGAGGTAATTGATCGCCCCGATCACAATGATGGCCGCGGCGGCCACGTAACGTACCTGGGTCGCACCCAGGTGCACGAAGTAACCGAGGTACTCGGCAAAGATAGTCGCAATCGCACCAAGCGCGGAGGCGCGGATGACCACCAGTTCGGTCCAGCCGAACAAGAACGCCGGCAACGGGCCGTAGGCCTCAAGCAGGTAGGCAAAGATCCCGCCCGAGCGCGGTAGCGCGCCGGCGAGCTCGGCCACCGTGAGCGCCCCGCACAGGGCGATGATGCCCCCGAGGATCCAGCACAGCAGGATGGGACCGGGTGCGCCCAGCTGGCCGGCAACCGTGGCGGGCACGCGGAAAATGCCGCTGCCGATCGTAATGCCCACTGAGACTGCCACGGTCTGCAGCAGCCCCACGGAGCGCGGCATGCGCTCGCCCCACTGATCAGCCATCGGCGAGTCGCTCAGCCAGCAGCTCAATCCAATGGCGCACCGGAATGTCGGTGCCGCCGCGAATATGATGCAGGCACCCGATGTTCGCGGTGGCGATGAGGTCGGGGTGTTCGCCCTCCAGCGCGCTCACCTTGGCGCGCAGCAGCTGTTGCGAGAGCTGCGGTTGCAGGAGGGAGTAGGTTCCAGCCGAACCGCAGCAGCGCTGCCCGTCGGTATTCGCCGTCACGGCAAATCCTGCCGCCAAGAGCAGCGACTCGACCACGCCCCTGAGCTTCAGCGCGTGCTGCAGGCTGCAGGGCGCCTGGAATGCCACCCGCCGGCTCGCCGCCGGTGTGCCTGCCTGCGCCGCAGCGCGCAACGCCTGTCCAACTGCCGCCGCCTCGTCGGCCACCACCTGGCTGATGTCCCGCGCCGCGGCGCTGATGCGCGCGGCGCGGGCGGCGTAGCGCGGCTCATCCTCGAGCAGGCGGCCGTAATCGGACAGCATGGCGCTGCACGCACTGGCGGTGAAGACCACCGCCTCGGCGCCCGCCTCAAGATGCGGCCACAGTACGTCCACGTTGCGCCGGATCTGCGCCAGCGCGGCATCGTGCGCGGACAGGTGCTGACTGACCGCCCCACAGCAGCCGGTGTCGGCGGCGGCCACGGCAGAGATACCGATCCGATCCAGTACCCGCGCCGCGGCCGGGTCGATGCCTGCTGCGAGCGCCGGCTGCACGCAGCCGCGCACGATCACCATGCGGCGCGCGTGCCGGGCTGCGGGCCAATGGAGGGCACCTGCATCCGGACGCGGTGGCAGTCTTGGCATCTGTGAGCGCAACCTCGCAGGCAGTACCGGCCGCAGCCAGCCGGCTGCGCGCAGCAGAGCCTGCGCGCGCCGCGTATGCGGCACCACCTTCCCCAGCAGCCGGCGCTTGGCCGCAACCGCCGCCGGACGGCCGAGGCGTTCCTCGAGCAAGGAGCGCCCGAAATCCAGCAGGCGGCCGTACTGCACCCCGCTGGGGCAGGCGCTCTCGCAGGCACGGCAACCGAGGCAGCGATCCAGATGCAGCTGCGTGTGCGAGGTCACCGGCTCGCCCTCCAGCAGTTGCTTCATCAAATAGATGCGCCCGCGCGGACTGTCCAGCTCGTCTCCCAGTATCTGGTATGTCGGGCAGGCAGGCAGGCAGAAGCCGCAATGCACGCAACTGCGCAGGATTGCATCGGCCGCCGCGCCCGCAGGAGTGTTCTTGATGGCAGGGTCGAGCGCGGTCTTCATGGTCCGGAACGTTCACCCAGGGTGAAGGCCGGCCGATTCTACGCGCAATCCGCGCGGGGCACGGGAGACCCGGGAGCGGGGAGGCTCCGGGTCAGGCTAGCCAATGATGACCTTGAGCCGCTGGGTACGCGACTCGTCGCTCACGTCATTCACCCGGCGCAACAGTTCACTGGCTGCATCAGCCGGCAGCGGGCGGCTCAGCAGGAATCCCTGCGCATCCTGGCAGTCCTGCTCCTGCAGGAAGGCCAGCTGCGGGAAGTTCTCCACCCCCTCGGCGGTGACGTTGATGCGCAGTGACCTGGACATGGCGATGATGGCCGCGGCAATGGCGCGGTCGTCGTTGCACTCGGTGACGCTGCTGACGAAGGAACGGTCGATCTTTAGCCGGTCCACCGAGAAGTGCCGCAGGCGGCCGAAGCTCGAGTAGCCGGTGCCGAAGTCGTCGATGGCCAGCGAGATACCCAGCTGCTTCAGTTCGTTTATAGCCTTCTGCGCCCAAGCTTCGTCCGCCATAACCACCGACTCGGTGATCTCCAGCTCCAACCCTGCAGGCTCAAGCCCGGTTTCCTCGAGGATCGCGGCAACCTCTGACGGATACTCCGCCAGCGCGAACTGACGACCCGAGACATTCACGGCAATACGCTGGAACGGCAGGCCCTCGTCGCGCCAGCGGCGCGCCTGCTGGCAGGCGGTATGCAGCACCCACTTGCCGATGGCATGGATCAGACCGGTTTCTTCCGCCACAGGGATGAATTCCACCGGGCTCACGGAACCGAGTTCGGCGTTGGTCCAGCGCAGCAGCGCCTCCATGCCCGAGACGGATCCGGTACGCACGTCGAACTGCGGCTGGTATGCCAGGGTGAACTCGTTGCGCTCCAGCGCCCCGCGCAATTGCTCCTCGACCGTGAAGCGGTGCAGAGCATTGGCGTTCATCGCCGCGTCGAAGAAGGCATAAGTGCCTGGCGTGCGGCGCTTGGCGAAGTACATCGCCAGATCCGCGTTGCGCAGCAATGTCTCCGCATCTTCCCCGTCCTGCGGGAACACGGCGATACCCACGCTCGGGGTGACCACCACCGAGTTCATCGCCAGTTGCACCGGCTCACGCAGCGAGGCGATCAGACGCTCGGCCACCGCGCCGGCATCGGCGGCACTGCGCAGGTTCGGCAGCAGCACGAGAAACTCATCGCCGCCCAGGCGTGCGATATCGCCCGGACGCGCGCTGTCGGCCGTTCCCGCCGGGGCCGATTCGCCACCGTAGCGCAGGGAGCTACGCAGCCGGTCAGCCACGACGCACAGCAGTTCATCGCCGACGGCGTGCCCGAGCGTGTCGTTGACGCGCTTGAAGTTATCCAGATCCAGATAAAGCACCGCAAGGGTGCGCTTGTTGTCCTTGGCAGCCTGCAGAGCACCAACCAGGCGGTTGCGCGACTGCTCGCGGTTGGGCAGTCCGGTGAGGGTATCGAAGTAGGCAAGACGCACGATGCGCCGCTCCGCCCGCCACTTGCTGCTCAGCGCGATCGTCATCTGGCGGATTTCGTGCGGGTGGAACGGCTTCTGCAAGTAAGACAGCTTGTCCTCCGGCGGCACCAGGCCACCGATCTCGCCCGGGTCGGCGTCCGAGTAAGCCGTGCAGATGACGATCTCCACCGCCGGGTCGATCTCGCGGATCTGGGTCGCAGCCCAGACCCCGTCGGGGCCTGGCGGCATGCGCACGTCCAGAAACACGACCGCGAACGGATCGTTGGCGGCAATGCTCTCCTTCACCAGGCGCACCGCCTCGTTCGCGCCGTCACAAAACACCGGCTCGAAGCTACCAGCGCGGACCGCCACGCGCTGGCGCGCGGTGTCCGGGGGATTCTTCTTGAACAGACGACTGCGCAGCTCACGAAAGCCAGCCATCTCCTGCGTGACTTCGTTTTCGAGCAGGATCTGCCGGTAGGCGTCGCGAACCTCGGGCTCATCGTCCACGACCAGAACGCGGATGTTGGGTGCTTTGGAATCAGGCATAAAAAATCCTCAATCAGCCGATGCCGGTGCGCGGCTCAATTGGCAGCCAGCGGCACGATGAGGTGCATTGATGCACCATGCCCCGGTCCCTCGCTGGCGGCCCAGATGCGCCCGCCAAGTGCATTGATGGCGTTCGCACACCAGTGCAGACCGATGCCGTGATTGGTTTCCGGCGACTTCGTCGAGAAACCCTTCTCAAAAACCCGTTGCAGATTCTGCGGAGCGATGCCGACGCCGTCGTCCGCGCATTGCAGGTGCAGCTTCTCGCCGCTTGCGTCGATCACGATCTGGGCGCTCAGGCGCAGACGGCCCTTGGCTTTGCCGGCATCCCGCACGGCATCGGCCGCATTGATGATTAGGTTCTGCAGGATCAGGCGCAGGACTGTGCGCGCCACGCGCACGACCCCCAGTCCCCGCAAGGTCGCGTCCGTGTCCACCGTGAGGCGCTGCCGGCAGGAATCGGGCACGATCTCCAGCGACTGCGCGACCAGCTCGGTGAGGCGCACCGGTTCGATCACGTGTTCGTTGCGCGCTGAGCGCAGTTGCTCCGACAGCGCCGTCTGAATGACGGTCGCCTGGCGGCTCATCACCGCCACGTCCTCGCGTGCCAAGCGCACCGTAGTGGCGAGTTCCCGGCAGGCCAGCCTGAGGAACTCCTGCAGGTCCGCACTGCGCTCGGCATCGGCGCCGCCAGCGGCCAGCTCGGCGGTGGCAAGGTCGGCATCTTCCGCGGGCGCCACGCGCAGGCGTTCGCCGAGGTTGGCCAGGCGCACCCCGATGGGAGTCATGGCATTGCCCAGGTTGTGCAGGACGCCCTTGGCCAGTTCTGCAAAGCCTGCCTGGAAGGACTGGTCGACCAGCTGCGTGCGCGATTCGGCGACGCGCTCGACCATGTTGTCAAACTCGCGGGCGAGCACGCCCATCTCGTCGCGCCGCTGCAGGTCGAGCCGCGTGGTGAGGTCGGTTCCCTTGCCCATCGCGACGGCATGGCGGGTCACGAGCCCTAGCGGGTTGAGGATCACGCGGTTAAGCACCAGCACCAGCAGGATGAGGACGGTCACCGCGGAGACGAGCAGGCAAGCGGAGGCGACCTTAACGGCACTCTTGCCGCGCAGGGTAACCTCGCGCGGCACCTCGACACTGAGGGTGGCGGCCGGCGTGCCGTAGATATCGCTGAGGGTGCTAACCACGGTCGTGACAGTCTCGCCAACATCCAGAGCCTCGGCGGGTGCACCCGAGCGCGGGGGCTGCATCGCGACGTGGAACTGCGCCTGGGAAGCAATGCGCTCAAGCGCCGCGCCCGCCAGCAGACGGCCCATGATGATCATGCCTCGCGCCGGCCCGTTGCCCTTGCCGTCCAGAATCGGGGCTGCACCTAGCATCATCAGACCACGGTTGGTGTTGATCAGCCCGCGCGCGGGATGACCGACCAGCTTGTCCCCACGCCAGGGAAAGTTGGCGGGCAGCTTCTTCAGCACCGTCAGGTCGAAGTCGAGTTGTTGGCCGGTCGCGAGGTCGCGGCCAGTCCCCAGCACCACATTGCCCTCCAGGTCCACGACCAGCAAGGCGTTGACGTTGAGCTGCTTCAGGGTGATGTCAGTGATGTTCGCGGTGACGAACTGGGGGCTGTGGTCGAGGACGAAGCTGTAGACGTCCGCCCAGTTTCCCCAGTCCATGGCCGACATCGTCAACCGCTCCAGGGTGAGATCCAGCGCGAAGCTGACGCGGCGCATGGCGGTGCGCGCATCGGCACGCTCCAGTTCTGCAAAGCTCGGCATGATGACGAACTTGCCGACCAGGACGGCGGCAACGCCCAAGATCACGAAGATCCCGGCGATCAGGGCGGTGACTTTGGAGCGGATTTTCACCCGAGTAAGGTAAGGTGAAACCTCTTTCTTATTGTGTCGCGGCCTCTCAGAATCGATCGTAGCGGGGGTCAGGCGGCCACAGGGGTGATCGGCGTCACACTATTCCCTGCCTGCTTCCGTGGGTAGCGGCCCCGCTGGGCAAGGGAATATCCGCGTGCTCCAAAGGGTGCGGCTGGCATGCGCCGATTCGGTCCGCTATTCTGATCCTCATAAGAACGATACCGAGTCAGTGGGGGATATCATGTCGCAAGTTTCCAGACGGACTTTTTTTGGGCTGACGGCAGCAGGTGTCGCCGTGGCCACCGGTGTCGGTGTGCATGCAGACACTGCCACCTCTTCCGGTCTTTCCTCGCTGACCACCGGCGCGGTGCCGATCACTGCCAAGGAGCGCGAGGCACGGATCACGAAGTTGCAGCAGTTGATGCAGCACCAGGGAATCGCCGCTGTCCTGGTCGAGGCCGGTTCGTCCCTTGAATATTTCACCGGCGTGCGCTGGTGGCGATCCGAGCGCACCACCGCGGCACTCATCCCGGCATCCGGCGGCGTCGTGATCGTGACGCCCTACTTCGAGGAACCGTCGATTCGCGAGACGCTACAGGTCGCCGCGGAGGTTGAACCTTGGAAGGAGGACCAAAGTCCCTTTGAGCTATTGGCGGCCGCGCTGCGCAAGCAGCCGGCAGGTCCCCTGGCAGTCGAAGCGACGACGCGTTTCTTCATCAGTGACCGCGTCAGCAAACTCGCCGGCGGGGGCCGTGCGCTGGTCGGCGCTGATGAGCTGGTGCGCATCTGCCGGATCCACAAGTCCCCCGCCGAGCTCGCCCTGCTGCAAGCGGCCAACAACGTAACAATTGCAGCGATCAGACACGTCCACGGCCAGGTCCGCACCGGCATGTCCTCGACTGACATCCTGAAGCTGCTGGTGGAGGCCACTGAACAGCTCGGCGGCGAGCATGGTTTCTCGCTGATACTGCTGAACGAGGCGAGCGCATTCCCGCACGGCTCGGTGAAGCCCCAGAAGGTGGGTGAAGGTTCGGTCGTGCTCATCGACAGCGGCTGCAGCGTGCTGGGCTACCAGTCAGACATCTCGCGCACCTGGGTCCACGGCAAGCCTTCTGCCCGCCAGCGCGAAGTGTGGGACATGGTCAAGCGCGGGCAGGAGCTGGCACTGGAAACCGCCAAGCTCGGCACGCCGGTAGGCCAGATCGACAAGGCGGTGCGCGCTTTTTACGAGAGCAAGGGCTGGAGCAAGGACTACGGTCTGCCCGGTCTTTCGCACCGCACCGGCCATGGGATCGGCATGGACGGGCACGAGCCTCCGTACCTCGTGCGCAACGACACGACAGCTTTGGAAGCGGGGATGTGCTTCTCGGATGAACCAGGACTGTATATTCCCGGTCAATTCGGCATTCGCCTCGAGGACTGCTGGTACATGACCGAAAGCGGTCCGAAGCTCTTCACCGCCCTCGCCAAGTCCCTCGACGAGCCGGTCTGAGGCCGGGGCGGGGAAACCGTAGTAGCCGACCTAGCGCAGGAGAGTACGCTCAATGAAGCCCCTGACAGCTTACTTCCTGCTCGGTGTCCTCCCAATACATTTCGCGGCTGCGGAACCATCTCAGCCGGTCATGACGGCGGGCGAACTACAGCAGCTTTGCCTGGCATCGGACACCACCAGCAAGAACGTATGCCGCGTCTACATACTGGGGGTCACGCAAGGTATGGCCATTGGCCTGGACATCGCAGACGGCAAAGCCTCTCTCGGCCGCCCGTGTGTCCCCGGTACCGTATCCGCCGATTCACTGGCGGAGTTGCTTAAATCGAGGATCGATAAGTCTCTCGCCGCATCGCCCAAGGAGAAAGAAACCGATGCTGCAAGATTCATTGCGACCCTAGCCTCCGGGGCATACCCCTGCCGGAAGACTCCGTAGACATCTGCCAGCACTGCGAAGTGCGATCAATGCAGTATCGACGGATGCCGATCGAGGTCGAATCCCCCGAGGAGCTTGGCTACGGCAACATCCGCTACAACCTGTCCGAGAGCTCGGTCGCCGACCAGTCCGTCGGCGGCCTGGGCCTGGCAGTACCGGATCTCACCCTGCTCTATGGCGAGCATCGCGGCAGCGAGGCCCTGCGTTCGCTCATCGTCGCAGGCACGCCTGGATTGACCGCGAACGACGTCCTGACTACCGGCGGGGCCGCAGGCGCACTCTTCATCGTCGCCACCTGCCTGCTCGGACCGCAAGACCACCTGGTTGTGGTCCGGCCCAACTATGCGACCAACCTCGAAACGCCGCGCGCCATCGGCTGCCGGATCAGCTTCATCGATCTGAAGTTCGAGGATGAGTTCCAGCTGGACGTGGACGAGCTGAAGTCGGCAATCACTCCCCAGACTAAACTCATCAGCATCACCTGCCCCCACAATCCCACCGGAACCGTACTCACAGAGCGCCAACTCCGCGAGCTGGTCGGGATCAGCGGCGCAAACGGCTGCCGGCTGCTGGTCGATGAGACCTATCGTGAGCTTGCGTACGAGCGCGTCCTGCCAATCGCAGCCTCGCTGGGCGACCACGTCATCAGCGTCTCCTCACTGTCAAAAGCCTATGGCGTTCCGGGAATCCGCATCGGCTGGCTGGTCACGCAGGATCCGGCCCTGCGCGAGTTGTTTCTGGCGGCCAAGGAGCAGATCAACATCTGCGGCAGCGTGTTGGACGAGTGGATCGCCGAACAGATACTGCTTCGCCGGGAGCAGCTTCTACCGGCAACACTGGCTGAAATGCGCAGCCGGCGCGAGCTTGTCTCGCAGTGGCTCGCAAGCGAGGAACTGCTGGAATGGGTGCGCCCGGCCGGCGGGGTCATCTGTCTGCCGCGGATGAAAATCGAGCCGGCCGCCGGCATGGCCGCCTTCTACCGGCGACTGCTCGAGCGCCATGGCACCTATGTGGGGCCGGGGCACTGGTTTGAGCTCAGCGACCGGTATTTTCGCCTCGGCTATGGCTGGCCCACGGCCGAAGCGCTGCGAGGCGGGCTTGCCGGGATCAGCGAAGCCCTGCGGCACTGAATACCGGTGGAAAGATGATTAGGCCCGTTTGCCGTACTGGCTGGCGCCGAACCAGTCCACGACGACTACCGGCTCGTTCCCCACCACCCACGCATCGTGACCGCTCGGCAGGGAAGTGATGTCGCCGGGACCTGCGATCATCTCCGTGCCATCGTCCATACGAATGGCGAGCTTGCCGCTGAGGTGGTACTGAAAATGGGGCGCTTCGCAGCTGTCGGTCTTGGCAAGCGGCTTGACGTCGTTCGACCAGCGCCAGCCGGGCTCGAATACCAGCCTGCCGACTTCCGCACCGCCGACGGTTAGAATTTCCGCGCGCCCGTGCGGGAAGGTGCGCACTTCCTCGGGCTTGGTGAATGACTTGTGTTCGGTTTTCTGCTCGTGATTGTGCATTGCAGAGTCTCCATGCGAGTGAGGGTTTCGACCGATCTGTCGTGGTCACGCTCGTGCCATGGGAATGAGGAGCAGCAATTTTACCTACTAGTAGGTTAAAATCTAGTGGCAATGGTAAAAATACCCAAACAGGGCGGCGGCCCGAAGGCACCTACGGCGGCGGCGCGGGCGATCCTCGATGCGGCAGAAATGCTCGCTCAAACACGCGGTTACAACGGCTTCAGCTATGCGGATGTTGCAGTGCAGCTCGGGGTGACAAAAGCCAGCCTGCACTATCACTTTCCTTCCAAGACTGACCTCGGCCGGGCCCTGCTGGAGCGTTACCACGCCGCATTTGCGCACGGGCTCGATACGATCGATCAGGCAGTCGACGAACCTTGCGAGAAGTTGGAGCGCTACGTCCGCCTCTACGATGCCGTTCTGGTGAGTGACCGGATGTGCCTGTGCGGCATGTTTGCCGCGGAGTATGTGACGCTGCCAGAGCAGATGCAGGCGCAGCTGCACGCATTCTTCGATGCCAACGAGCGCTGGCTCACCACTGTCCTGGAGCAGGGGCGGCGGGCGCGGCGGTTTGCCTTCAACGAGCGCGCCCACGAACGTGCACGCGTGCTGCTCGGTGCGCTCGAAGGTGCCATGCTGATTGCACGTTCTTACGGGGACCCGCAGCGATTTCGTGTCGCCGCACGCCATCTGCTGGCAGACCTCTGCAAGTCATCGCCCGGTGCGGTGCACGGCGGAAGTGTCCGCAGGCCTTCCCGGCGTACCTGACTAGTCGACGTCGCGCCGCTTCGCAGTGGCGGCGCCGGAGCGGCCAGTCACGCAAGCGGGAGTGGCAGTGCTCGCCGCAGTCAGAGCGCTCCGGGCGCCCAACCCGGTGTTGGCCAGCCCAATTCTCGGCCCGCAGCATCGGAGACTCGGCGAAACCGTGATCGAGTTCATGCCTATCGCGGGCAGATTACATAAGCTGTCGGCCGTTGAATTCACATAATCGGGAATCAGCGTCGATGCAGAATCACGACCTCGCGGGCCGCCGCTTCCTGTTGGGCCTGTTTGTCGTCTCGGGCTTTACCGGGCTTATCTACGAATCCATCTGGTCGCAGTACCTGAAGCTGTTCCTCGGCCACGCCGCCTACGCGCAGACGGTGGTGTTGTCGATCTTCATGGGGGGCATGGCGCTCGGCTCGTGGCTCGTGGCCCGTCACGGTGCTCGGCTGCAACGATTGCTGTGGGGTTACCTGCTGGTCGAAGTGCTGATTGGGGTGCTCGGCATCTTATTTCACCGCGTATTCGTCGCCGCCACCGATTTGTCGTTCGCGAGGATCATACCGGCGCTGTCCGCGGGCTGGATGATCTACGCCTACAAGTGGGCGCTGGCTTCATTGCTCGTGCTGCCGCAATCCATCCTGCTCGGCATGACGTTCCCACTGATCAGCGGCGGCGTCATCCGCCGCTGGCCCGAGCGCGCGGGTGAGACTCTGGCCACTCTCTACTTCACCAACAGCCTCGGCGGAGCCCTGGGCGTTCTCGTCAGCGGTTTCGTGCTCATCAATTGGGTCGGGCTGCCCGGCACGACCCTGACCGCAGGCTTGCTCAACGTGTTGCTGGCGTTCGGTGTGTGGCTGGTCGTACGCCGTCAGACCGAGCCGCCGCCCGGGCCCGCCACCAGCGCACCGCCAGCCGCCGGCCGCCGCCATGACCCGGTAGCGAGGTGGTTCGCGATCGCCGCCTTCCTGACCGGCGCGGCCGCGTTCATGTACGAACTCGGCTGGATCCGCATGCTGAGTCTGGTGCTGGGTAGCTCGACCCACTCGTTTGAATTGATGCTGAGCGCGTTCATCTTCGGTCTGGCCTTTGGCGGACTCTATGTACGCAAGCGAATCGAGCGGATCGTAGACCCGGAACGGTACCTGGGCAGCATCATGCTCACGATGGGTGCGCTCGCGGCGCTGACCGTACCGGCCTGCAACCTCATGTACGACTTCATGGGTTGGTCACTGGCCACATTCACCCACACCGATGGGGGCTACGTCGCATTCAACGTAGTCAGCCAGTCCATAGCCATGCTCATCATGTTCCCGGTCACTTTCTGCGCCGGCATGACACTGCCGGTACTTACCCGCGCTCTCATGCGGCAGGGCTCCGGAGAAAAAGCGATCGGCACCATCTATTCGCTGAACACCCTGGGCGCAATTGCCGGCGTAATGATCACGGTGCACGTTTTGATGCCCCTGATTGGCGTCAAAGGCGTCATTCTCGTCGGCGCCAGCGTGCATATCGCACTCGGACTGTCGCGCCTGAAGCTGCACGGCGGGCGGCAACCGGCCTATGCCGCGGCGGTTTTGTGCAGCCTCGCTGTCCTCTTGCTGACCACCTTCTTCCTGAGGCTCGACCCGATGCGAGTCGCCTCGGGCGTGTTTCGCAATGGCCAGCCAACCTTGCCTGCCGATGCGAAGGTCGTATACCTGCGCGACGGGAAGACGGCAACCATCAGCCTGGTCGAGCAGCGCGGCAACATCGCCATCGCCACCAACGGCAAGACCGACGCTGCGGTCCAGATGGAGGCTGGCGAGGTTACCTCCGACGAGTCCACCATGGTGCTCGCTGGCGCGATCGCGCTGAGTCTTAAGCCCGATGCCGTGCGTGTGGCCAACGTCGGCTTCGGGTCAGGCCTTACGACCCACACTCTGCTCGCAAGCAGGCGCATGCAGCGGCTCGACACCATCGAGATCGAGCCACTGATGGTGGAGGCGGCACGGCAGGGTTACGGGCGGCGCATCCATGATGTGTTTGAAGATCCCCGCAACCACATCGTCTACGAGGATGCGAAGACATTCTTTGCCGCCTCGCGCGAGCCGTACGACTTGATTGTGTCCGAACCGTCGAATCCATGGGTCAGCGGAGTCGCGAGCCTGTTTTCTGACGAGTTCTATGGTCACGTCGCGCACTACCTGCGCCCGGACGGATGTTTTATCCAGTGGGTGCAGATCTATGAGACGGACGTGGATATTGTCGGCTCGATCGTCAAAGCGCTGGCGCGTCACTTCCCTGCGTACGCGATCTACAATACCAACGACTCGGACATTCTGATCGTGGCATCGCGCGCGCCCACTTTGCCCCCCTTAACTGATCGCATCTTTGCGCTCCCGCAACTGCGCGCGGACCTGGACCGCATCAACATACGCTCGCTGGCGGAGTTGGAGACGCGACTCATCGGCGACGACAAGACGATCGGCCCGCTATTCAAGACGCTGCCCGTGCCGGTGAATTCCGACTACTTCCCGTATGTAGATCTCAACGCGCCGCGCCTCAGGTTTATGGCCGAAAATGCGCTCGAGCTGCCGCGACTGACGTCACTGCCGGTACCGGTGCTGGATCTCGTACGTCCGACAGCGCCTGCCAGCGCACCCGTCGAGCCGCCGGAGCACAGCTATCTGTTTCGTGACGCTCAGGTGCGTCGCGCGCTCGCGATACATCATGCCCTCACCAACGGGCGTTTTGAGGATCTCGATGCATTGAGCGCGATGACTCTGCTCGTCATTCACACTGCCGTGGAAAGGTGTGCCGACCCAAGAGTGCAAAGTGCCTGGCAAAGAGCCGCCTACAGCGTCGGCATGTTGACCGCCTCGTACCTCAGCCCTCCCCAGCTCACCGACGTCTGGAACAGCGTCAAAGCGACCCCCTGCTATCGCGATACCAACGGCGCGCACAAGGCGTGGGCGGATTTGCTTGCGGTGGTTGCAGCCCGCGATGCACGAGAGATCATTGCGCAAGGAAGACTAATACTCGATCGAGACTCTGCTGCCACGAGTACTGAAGCCACCTACCTCACCAGCGCGATGGCGGCCGCATACCTCGGTTTGGGCCAGACGGAGCAGGCGCACGATCTGCTCTCCGCACAGTTAAAGCGGCTCGACTTCGCGGGAGAGTTCTCGCTGGCGCTGCGCGACCTCTTGGCCTTGAGCATCGCAGGAACCCCCACTGGAGTTGCGCGGGCGCTAAGCAGTGATATCAGCCAGACAACTGCGGGACGCCCATAACGCGCGCGAAGGCGCGGCGCGCTCTCCGGCTATGCAAGAGTGGCGTACTTGGGTCACCGGGTTATTGGCGGCCCTCGGAGTCGCAGGCTGTGCTCACCTACCGACGGCCCCGGAGCAGAAACCGCCGCCCCTCGCCGTGCCGGTGGCGGCGGTTCCCGCGCCATCGGCCACCGTGCCGCCCTTTCGCACGGCAGCCGAAGACGCGAAGGATGGGCCGTGCATCAGCACTGCCCATGGATGCATCGCCCTAAACCCGGACGTGGACGAGGGCACACTCGATTCGACGATCTGCGTATCCGGATACAGCAGGTCCGTTCGCCCGGCGACAAGCTACACCAACGGACTGAAGAAAAAGCTAATGCGGGAGGCTGGCCTCGACCCGGCACGGGTGAGCGACTACGAACTTGACCACCTCATTCCGCTCGCACTCGGGGGCCATCCGCGCAAGCCTTCCAATCTCATGCTGCAACCCTGGGATGGTCCGCAGGGAGCGAAGGCGAAGGACGCGCTGGAAGTGCGGCTGCAGTCTCTTGTGTGCCACGGCACTCTCGACCTCACCGACGCGCAGGTCTGTATCGCCAGAGACTGGGAGGCGTGCGCCGTACTTTTTCCGAAGCACTGAGTCAGCTCTATTAGGGACAGCGTATCCAGCCGGTCTTACTGACCACCGCGACGGTGGAGACGCAGCGGTGAGCAAACGAGTGAGGTCTTGATTGTAGGCGCGCCGCAGGTGATGAATCTGGGCACTGGCGGATCGCGTTCACGCTCGGCCATTGGCTCTTACGGTGCCCCGGTCATTGCGCTCCAAGGGGGGCGCTATGCAGGGCCGTAGAGTTCCCGTACCAGATCCATCACCAATGCCTTGACCAACTCCGCATTGACTTCCGCGATCGCGTAATCGCCCACTGCGCTACCGCCGCGACTATCAGAGGTATTTCGCTCGAAGTGGATCCGGCGAGCCTGCGGATCTGGTCTGGCCCGCAGGTACGGGTAGCCCCCGAAGCCGTGCCCAAGGCGCGCGTGCCTGCTGACGGGGATATCAATTCGAGCAGCGCCCCCGTCGCTTGGAACTCTCGCCGCCACGCCTCGCTCGTTGAGCGCGTGGGCTATCTGCTGAAGGACAGGCAGGATCACACTGGCCAGGCAAGCGGTAGCGGCTTGACTGAAGTCCTCCTCAGCTGCGCCCTTGCCGGCCGCTTCACTGCGGACCTGGGCCACGCGTGCCTTGTGGTGGGCCAGGATGCCATCAAGCTCCTGCTCGATATCTTTAGCCATGCACGAAGTCCGGAGTCAAGGCGTTATACAGAGCTTACAACGAGACGTATCGCCGGCGCCGGCAGGTGAGAGTCTTTGCTTTCAAGCGCGCTGGTTCGTAGGCGAAATTGACTGTTGGATGGTTCCGGTCAATCAACCACTTGCTGCGCTTGCCGACTTGGAATGCGGCCTGTTCAAGGCCTACTAGCGGCACAGCCGGTTTGGGTTGGGGCGGCTCCTCTCAATTCCAGCGTACGCGTGCACAACCGCCAGACAATCAAGTCCCGCCGTCTGCAGAGCGGTCAATCTCGCGCACCAGGTGACGCTCCATCGCGGAGTCTTGCACGCTCTGTTCAACGAGCGATCAGTCCCTGCTGGCGAACTTCCCTCGCGACCGCATCGGCAACTTCATGGACTAGGTGGGAAAGGTTGTCCGGATTGGTCGTATGGCTAGTACTGGCCCAGACCAATTTGTCATCCTCGAGCGAATAGATCAGCGTTTCGATCGCTATCAAGGTTTCAGTGTGTGTCGAGCCGGTCGAATAGCTCAATGCCATACCGTAGGAATAGTACGACCCGAACGAGGCGTAAGCGCTGCCCGCGAAGCCGCCGGGATCACTCCACGTGTGCTGGTCCTTGCCGACCATGCGCATTATAACGACACCTTCGACTCCATTTTCCTTCAGGCGTGCCCGCGCGTAGTCCGGGTTTCGGTTATCGAACCCTAGCAGCGTATACGAGGTTACGCCGAGCGCGCCGCGGTTCGTTAGGTCGTTGGCTAGATAGACCTCTGCAGCGCGCCGCTGGCTCGCATCGCCGGTGAGAACGATAGCGGCAATCTTCTTGCCCGCTCGATTGATCGGTTGGGTGTTCGGCGCTTTCCAAGTCGAGGTGAACGTGGTGGTCGAGGTCGCGCACGCAGCCGCCGACAGCGCCACAGCACAAATCAGGGCTCGTAAGAGTCGGGACATGCAGTCTCTCCAGCTGGTTGCGGCGAACGATAGCCTGTGCCTCACGCACACTAGCTGCATTAGGAATTTCTTGGTAGGAAGTTGCGCCGGCGCGTCGACAACGCCCAACCCTGAAAGTTGCGAGCCCTCACGCCGTGCTAGAGCAAGGCGAGTCTTCTTCGACCGCTGGTGTGAGAGGTACGCCGGCGCAGGGTCTGCGACTAAGGAGACCACACCCACTCCGACACGGCGGGCCGGTATGAACTGCTACCGTGGTAATTGGTACAGACATTTGATGTATTGGCGCGCCCGGAGAGATCGAACTCCCGACCTCCTGGTTAGTAGGCTAATGTACCCGTTTGGTTGTCTCGTAAAATCAATTACTTGCAGCACTTACCGAGTCCGATTCAGGTCTGTTACGGCGCACACAGTCTCGCCAAGGGCACAATCACGTTTAACGCCACCGGCGGGACGGCTCTTACCCGGATCATGCGCAGGCCGCGACCGGGCGCCTGTATCGATCGGCGCTCTGGGTTGAAGGCGCCGCTCTCGCAGGCGGTCTCGCCTTGCCCGGGGTGCTGCTAACATTCCGCATACCACAACCCGGCTATTCGAAGGACCCGCCATGATCGGCTACGTGACACTAGGAACGAACAATCTCGACCGCGCCGTCAAATTCTACGACGCGCTGCTCGGTCAGATCGGTGCCAAGCGAATGATGGAAACGGATCGCAATGTTGCCTGGTCCACCGGGACGAGTGGCCTCGGAGTTTGCAAGCCCTACGACGGCAAGCCAGCCACGATCGGGAACGGGGTGATGATCGCCCTCGGCGTCGAGAACAAGGCGAAAGTCGACGCGCTCCACCAGAAGGCCATCGAGCTTGGAGGTACGGACGAGGGTCCGCCAGGACCGCGCGGTACCAGCGGCTTCTATGCTGGCTACTTCCGCGACTTGGACGGCAACAAGCTGAGTGCGTTCAGTATGGGCTGAATGCCAGCAGATCTGCCAGGCGTTGGTGAATATTGAGCCGGATCGCGCCGAGACTTGACTGGAGACCCCGCTGCACGGCCGCGCAAACCGGCAACTCCATGCCCGTTCAAGTTCTACGGCGGGCATCAGACTGCTTCAGGACCTGTGATGCAGCTAATGTTTGAGTTCGCGCCAGCCAAGCGAGTGAAGTTGATCGCCAGCCGTGTGCTCGCATACGGACTCGTACTGCTGATCTCCGGCTGCGTCTATTTCTCCAAACACACCGTCGAGGGTGCCTGCTCGAGCGATCTCGACTCCCCGATTCGCAACTTCTGTGTCGTCACCCCCGGGGTGCTGTGGCGGGGGGAAAGACCGAACCATGCGGACGCGACATGGCTCCTGGAACGGCGTGTCGGGACAGTCGTGGACCTGCAGGTGATTCTTAATGATCACACTGCGTTCGATGAGGTCGCGCTTACGCCGGATTTCGCGCACTCGGTGGACTACTTCCACTTACCAGACTTCGAGCCGCTCCACATTGTCAATTGGTCGCTACTGGATAGCCATGTTGCTCAGTTCCTCGCCATTATCAGTGAGGCGCCGAAGCCAGTGTATGTCCACTGCCTGGACGGGATCGATCGCACAAACGCGCTGGTTGGGGCCTACCGAGTCTTGATCGAAGGAGCGAGCCGCGAGGAGGCCATCGCGGAAATGGCGCGTTTTCACAGTCCCTACAGCCGTTTCGACGCCAAATACATTAGCGCGCTGGACGGCGATCGCCGTGCTGACATCATGCGAAAAATGGCCGATTGGAAATCCCGGCTGAAGGCAAGCGCCAGAATTGTGTGCCTGCACGGAAAATGCACCTACGCGCCCACTTAGTTGGGCAGTCACTCGCCGGCCGTCATCTGGCTGCGTTCACCGTTGACGAGCACGCGGACGCCGTACCGCAACAGTTGGAACAGTCAGGCAAAGGTTGCGACGGCGCTGCTCGCGCGAGACTTGCGGGAAAATATAGCAGCAGCGCCAAACAGGGGCCCGAACCGTCGCGTCGGCAAGATCGTCAACAACCAGGGCTTGCTTCGCCGCCCAACGCGATCTGGATACAACCCACGGGCCGGTCGGGTACGATGACGCCCTCAGGAGCGCCCGCGGCCGTGACGCCGGCACCTCCGGCCTGCGACCGGCACCCAGAGGGGGACAGGATGAAGTTAGTCGCGATTGTCGGCTATCTGCTCGTTGCGCTGGGCACCTTCGGACGGGCTAGTGCTGAGGCAAGTACTACACTCATTCGAGCCGGACATCTCATCGATACCGACTCCGGTCGGGTGCTCGACGTCCAAACGATCCTCATCAGGGATGGTGTCATCGTCGAGGTCGGCGCCTCTATCAGCGCACCCGCGGACACGCACGTTGTGGACCTGAGCGCATATACGGTGCTGCCGGGGCTGATCGACGCACACACGCACCTGACCATCGACGCCAGGAACCAGGACCCGCTCGACGAGCTGCAGCACACGGCCGCTGAGCGGGCGCTGCGGTCCGTTCCGAATGCTCGCGCCGTGTTGATGGCCGGCTTCACGACCGTCCGGGATCTGGGCTCGTACCGCGCGCTGGTGGACGTTGCACTGCGGGATGCGATCAACCGCGGCGACATCGTCGGCCCGCGCATGTACGTCGCGGGCGCCTATCTGACAATCACCGGCGGTGCCGGCGCGGTAACCGGCTTCGCCCCGGATGTCACGCTGCCCTGGGACCTGCGTTACGGTTCCGCCAACTCCCCGAGCGAGGTCCGCGAGCGGGTGCGCGCGCTCGCCGGACAGCGTGTGGACGTCGTCAAGATGTTCGCCACGGGCGCCATCCTCACCCACAACAGCAGCCCCTCGGGACGCGAGGCAACACCCGAGGAACTCGCGGCGGCCGTTGACGAAGCACGCAACTTCGGCCTCAAGGTCGCCGTGCACGCGCACGGCGCCGAGGGGATCAAGGCGGCGATACGCGCCGGAGCCGTCTCCATCGAACACGGCACGCTCATGGACGATGAAGGGCGGGCACTCATGAAGCAGCACGGCACCTACTTGGTGCCCACCCTGGAAACGCGCGAGTGCGTTGGCGGCAACTACCCGCCGGAGTTTGTTGCGAAGGCCAACCAGGTCATGTCCGCCCAGCTGGTGAACTTCCGCAAGGCCGTCAACGCTGGGGTAAGGATCGCCTTCGGAACTGACATAGGTGTCTGCCCGTTCGGCAGGAACGGCCGGGAGTTCAACCTCATGGTACAGAACGGCATGACGCCCATGCGGGCCATCCAGTCTGCCACGAGTGTGGACGCTGAATTGCTCGGCATCGCCGATAGGCTCGGCTCGATCAAGCCGGGAAAAATTGCCGATCTGATCGCCGTTCGCGGCGATCCGGTGTCCGATGTGCGTTTACTGGAGAATGTCCGCTTCGTGATGAAGCAGGGCGAGATCTTGAAGCAAGACTGAGCGCGCGAGGAGATCGTTGGCGGGCCGAGGGAGAGGTTAATCGCCACGCGGCCTATGAAGACGCGGTTGGCGGTCCCTGCCTTTCGTCAGAGCCTACGCGGCGCTGCGTGCCGCCCCGTCCATTCAGTGCCGACAAGGCCAGCATCGAAGTGGCTCAGGCATTGCTCGGGCATGCAAGCAGCGAGACAACAAGCGGGTCTATAAGCAATCTGACTCGCGCTAAGCCCGTCGAATAGTCGGAATACACTGTTGGCCGCCGTCTTAGACTGCGTCTTCTGCCCATGCCGGGCGTTCCAACGCTACGCACTCAAGGCCTAGGAGGAAGCTGGGGATCGCGTCTCAGAATTTGAGAGTGTGCGTCTACTAGGATCAAACATCTCGCCCAACGGATGGTGTTTGAATGCGCCCCATTATTCCTGCCCTACTCGTAGTTCTGACCCTCACTGGTTGCAGCATCACACTGCCGGTGCAAGGCCACATGCAGCACTCTGATGAGACCTTTACAGGCTCCGCTACGGGACACTTGGACGGAGGTGGCAACTTGGTAGTCAAGACCACATCTGGCGCCACATGCAACGGCACGTTTGTATACGTGACAGGCCGCCAAGGCTCAGGGACATTCGTTTGCGATGACGGAAGAACGGGACCGTTCACCTTCGTATCTACTGGCAGTACTGGGGCGGGTACTGGGGACTTGGGCGGTCAGCGGTTCACGTTCACCTTCGGGGGATAAGCGAAGGGAATATTAGACAAACACCAGAATATTAGACGCGAATAGCGCGTAAGTTGGCGCGCCCGGAGAGATTCGAACTCCCGACCTCCTGGTTCGTAGCCAGGCGCTCTATCCAACTGAGCTACGGGCGCGTGCTGGTTTCAGAAGTGCCAAGAAGTGCCAATTTAATCAGTAAGTTACTGACGCCGAGTGCCACTTCCACCATCCCGAACCGATCACAGTCATCCGTCCGGAGGTCCCGGCGGGCTGCCTGGGGGCGCGCATCGTACCACATCGCCCGTCGCGCATTCCAAGGGGCCTGCTGGGTGCGTTCTTAGCTTTGCCATAGTGCTTTACCCCCTCCACAATGAATTCGTCACAGGGGGAATCAGCCTATGTCGAGCATTCCAGTCCGCGTTTACGCGTTGTTCGTCATCTCCGTAGCGTTCCAGCTGGCCGCGATGTTTATGTTGCCGCGCACTCGCGGCTTCACAGCTCCGTTACCCACGCTGGCGTGTGCGGTGCTTTTTGTATGCGGCATCGGCGCCGTGGCGCGGATGTACGTTAGCGGAGCGAAGCTCGGAATCATGAGTCCATTGCTTGCGGCCGTCATTCCGTTGGGCGTCATCGCAATAGGCATCCTGTCTTACAACGAAAGCGCCTCACCGCTGCGGATCGCGCTGCTACTGGGTGCCTGCGGACTTATCGGCGCCGCATCGATGGTTGCCTAAGAGGATGTGAAGTTTCCGGCGCCGAGGATGATTACGGTTCCACCGGAAACTGCATGAAATCTTGCGCAGCGACTCGAACCCCCCGTCTAATTCGCCTATCTATTGGGAGAGAACAATGAAAAAAAGCATTCTCGCAGCCGCAGGGAGCGCAGCGCTCTTGGTATTTTGCCTGCCCCTGGCCGCCGCGCCTGCGCAGGGCGAAGCGCAATTCCGCGATCTATACAAGGAATTGGTCGAGACCAACACCACCCTCTCGGCGGGCAATTGCACACTGGCGGCCGAGCGCATGGCGGCACGCCTCAAAGCGGCCGGGTTTGCCGACTCCGAGCTGCACATCTTCACCGCACCGGATCACCCGAAAGAAGGCGGCCTGGTAGCGATCTACCCGGGGCGCGACCCGAAGCTGAAGGCCATATTGCTGCTGGCGCACATCGACGTCGTTGAAGCCAAGCGCGAGGACTGGACGCGCGACCCGTTCACGCTCGTGGAGGAGAACGGCAACTTCTACGCACGGGGCGCCTCGGACGACAAGGCCGAAGCTGCGATCTGGGTCGACACCCTCGTGCGCTTCCGCACCGAGAAGTTTCGGCCGCTACGCACACTGAAGCTCGCGCTTACCTGCGGCGAGGAGACCGCCGGGGCCTTCAACGGCGCGCAATGGCTCACCGAAAATCGCCGTGAGCTGATCGATGCGGAATTTGCACTCAATGAGGGCGCCGCGGGCGAACTCGACGCGAACGGCAAGCGCGTAGCGATGCAGATCCAGGCCGGCGAGAAGTTCCCGCAGAATTTCCGGCTCGAGGTGACCAACCCAGGCGGGCACAGCTCACGACCGGTGAAGGACAACGCGATCTATCACCTGGCAGCCGCTCTCACGCGTATACAGGCATACGACTTCCCGGCGCAGTTCACGGACGGTAACCGCGCTTACTTCCAGGGCATGGCGAAGCTCCAGCAGGCGAAGGGGGAAACGGAAACGGCGGCAGCCATGAATGGATTCCTCAAGGACCCGAACGATGCGAAGTCCCTAGCGCTGGTCTCGGCAAAGGACCCGAGCTGGAACGCCACCCTGCGCACGACGTGCGTTGCCACTATGCTGGAGGCCGGTCACGCGACCAACGCGCTGCCACAACGGGCGCGCGCGAACATCAACTGCCGCATCTTCCCGGGAGTCTCGGCGGAAACGGTGCGTGCCAAGCTTGAGGAACTCGTCGCAGACTCGGCCGTGAAGGTCGCCACGCTCGAGACACGTGGCCCGACCTCCCCGCCCCCACCACTGACCCCGCGCATCCTCGCGCCAGTCGAAGCATTGACGAAGGAATATTGGCCAGGCGTGCCGGTGCTGCCGATCCTCCAGGCCGGCGCTACCGACGGCGAGTTCCTGAACGCCGCGGGCATCCCGACGTATGGATTTGAGCCGATATTCTTCGGCAAGGACCTCGGCAACATCCATGGGCTCAACGAATACATCAACGTTAGCTCGCTGTTGGCGGGGCGCGATTTCCTCTATCGGCTCGTCAAGATCTACGCCGACCAGAAGTAGTTTGACAGTCCGGTCCGGGGCCAGTGGCCGCCCTCTGCATGGAGGGCGGCGTCCTCCGTGGTTTCGGCGCTGGGCGCGCGGCGATGCTAGTCGACGCCAACCATGACGCTGGAAGCCTTGATCACCGCATAGGCCCGCTCGCCTGCCTTGAGTTTCAAGCTTCGGGCTGCCTCGCGTGTGATGATCGAGACGATGCTAAGACCGGGCGCAAGTTCGATTGTGACTTCGGCGTTCACGGCCCCCTCCTCGACCTTGCGGACGATTCCGGGAAGCGTATTGCGTGCGCTGATCTTCATGGATGCACCCGTTGCTAGCGATTAGCGATTGGGCCTGACACTACCGGCTGCAGAGCTGGGTCTCAATAGAGCGGACGTGCGCTGCCCCGTTGGGGGGCCAGGGGTGCACGGGCTATACTCGGCGCGATGTCGCTCACTTCACGAGCCGGTCCATGAGCGCGCCAGGCAACACCGCGTGGGCGCACGCTGATGCGGCGCGGGCCGCCCGCATAGACCTCGCAGCATGTCATCGCCTCGCCGCCCGCTTCGGCTACAGCGAGGGCATTGACAACCATATGACACTGCTTCTTCCCGGGCGGCGCGACCATTTTTTCCTGGCCCCGTTTGGCCTGCTTTGGTCCGAGGTCAGATCCACCGATTTCATGGAACTGGACTTCACCGGGAGACCCGTCGCCGGCAACGGCCTGGTGGAACCCACCGCGCTCTACATCCACCTTGCCGTACACCGGCGCGCGCCGCACGCCGCCTGTGTCCTGCATACGCACATGCCGTACGCCACCGCGCTGGGCATGCTCAAGGAGCCGCAGTTGCTGATGGCGGGGCAGAACGCGCTGGGGTTTCATGACGATATCGCCTACGCTGACTACAACGGCCTGGCGCTCGACTACTCTGAGGGCGATCGCCTGGCGGGTATCCTGGGAGCCAAATCGGTGCTGGTGCTGCGCAACCACGGCGTGCTGGTCACGGGGACTTCGGTGGCGCAGGCGTTCGAGCGACTATATTTCTTCGAGCGGGCCTGCCAGACGCAGGTAATCGCGATGTCGACCGGGTGCGGGATCGCCGTGCTGCCCGAGAGTGTGCAGCATGCCACCGCCCGGCAATTCAACGCCGAAGCGAGCATCGAGGGTCACTCCCGCTCGGACCTGCATTTCGCGGCTCTTAAGCGCCTCCTCGACCGTGAAGAAGCGGACTACGCCAGTTGATCGAGCCGCGCGCCGCGCCTGACCCGGGCGTTGCGATGCGCTGGGCGCTCGTGCTGCTCCTTGCCGGCGCCGTGTTCATCAATTACGTCGACCGCGGCGCCATGCCCACGGCAGCCCACCTGATCCAGGACGAGTTGTCGTTGTCGGCTCGCGAACTTGGCGTGTTGTTTGGCGCGTTCTTCTGGTCGTACGCTCTGCTGCAGATTCCCGCCGGCTACCTGGCCGAGCGGTTTGGCGCCCTGCCGGTGCTTGCCGGCGGACTGATCGTCTGGGCGACTGCGACCATGCTGGTGGGTGCTGCGCACTCGTTCACCGCACTGCTTGCTCTGCGCCTGTTGCTCGGCGTCGGCGAAAGCGTCAGCTTTCCGTGTGTTTCGAAGCTGCTCGCCGCGGAAGTGCCGCTCAGCAATCTCGGCCGCGCCAACGGAGTCATCGCTTTTGGCTACCTGTTCGGGCCTGCAGTGGGTGCATACCTTGGCGGTGAGTTGCTCGACAGCTATGGCTGGCGGGCCATGTTCTGGGTATTCGGCGCGCTCTCACTGCTGTGGCTGATTCCCTGGGCGGGAATAAGATCGCGGTCGCGCGCTGAGCTTGCAGGCGCAGCAGGCTCCCCGGCGCTGCGCCTGCTGTTGCGGCAGCGCTCGCTGTGGGGAACCAGCCTCGCCCACTTTTCCGCCAACTACACCTATTACTTCATGTTGACGTGGCTGCCGCTGTACCTGGTAAAGGAGCGGGGTTTCTCGACCGGGGCGATGGCGGGGATCGCCGGCAGCGCCTACCTCGTGAACGCCTTCAGCGCGCTGCTGGGCGGATGGATACTCGATCGGGTGGTCGGCCAGTCAGGACGCACCAACCTTGCCTACAAGTCATTGTCACTGACGTCCCACCTGGGTTCAGTGGCCTGCATGCTGTGCATCGCAACGGGGTCAGCCGCGATGGGACTGGGGGCCATCTTCGTCTATCAGGTCTTGTGCGGAATTGCCTCACCCTGCACCTTTGCCGCCTCGCAGATCCTGGCAGGTCCGGCGGCCTCGGGTCGCTGGGTCGGGATCCAGAACGCCCTGGCGAATTTGTCTGGGGTAATTTCAGCCCTGGCCACCGGCTTCCTGATCCCCGATACCGCCCACTTCGCGGCGGCTTTCGTGGCAGCTGCCACTGTCAGCCTGATGGGCTTCGTCGCGTGGCTGTGGATAGTGCCCCGGGTGGCGCCGATCAACTGGGCGAACTCGCAGTCCTCCCGCGTTCAGACGCAGGCAGTCGCCTAGGAAGTCTGGGATCATTGTCAGTAGTGGCCCGACGGGGCTGAATGATGGGTAAAGGCATGGGCGTCAGCGCCGGCACGTTCCGAGCATTGTCAGTATTGACGCTGTTGTGCGCAGGCGGCTCACAGGTCCGCGCGGCTGAACTCCCCCTTGCGGACCGGCAGGCGGACTTCAAGGAATTCGTCCAGGACGTCGCGGAGAACTACGCCTGGCCGGATCGCACGGCGAAGCCCTGGTTGACCTGGCAGGAGCGCTATGCGGTAGCGGTAGATGCCGCCGCCACCAAGGAGTCGCTGGCTACCGTCATTGCCGCCGCTCTCGACGAGCTGCACGATTTCCATGCAGAGGTGCGCTCGCGGCACCCGGATCGCTGGCTGCCGGTACCGACCTTTGCGGACATCTGGGCGCTGCCGGAGGGACACCGCGCGCGTATCATCGCGGTGCGCCAGGGCGGCGATGCACAGCGCGCGGGCATTGTTGCGGGCGACGAGGTGACCGCAGTGGGTGGCGTGCCGCTTGATGCCGCGATTGCGGCGCGGCTCACCGACGCAGTCGACAACCATGACGGGCAGGCGAGATCCTGGGCGCTGCTGTCGCTGCTGGCCGGACGCGCCGACGAGGAACGGCGCTTCACCGTCCGCGATGCGAAGGGACACGTCCGCAGTGTGACGCTGCCGGTCGAGCGGCAATTCGACCGCGCCCCGGGTGCCGTAGCGGTGCGCCGCCTCCCCGGGGAGATCGGGCTTATCCGCTTCAACAACTCGATCGGTGAGCAATCTACCGTGGCCGCATTCGATGCCGCGCTCGGGCAGCTGCGCACGACGCTCGGCCTGATCCTGGACCTGCGCGACGTCCCCAGTGGCGGCGACAGCTCGGTCGCCCTCGGCATCATGGGGCGCTTCGTCCACGCCATGCATCCCTATCAACGCCACCGCATTCCGAACTACGGCCAGAGCGACGTTGAGCGCAACTGGCTCGAGCTGGTTGCGCCCCGCGGCCCCTTCACCTATGACGCACCAGTGGTGGTCCTGGTGGATCACTGGACCGGCAGCATGGGTGAGGGCATGGCCATCGGCATGGACGGGCTGCAACGGGCAACAGTGGTGGGCACGCGCATGGCGCAGCTGGCCGGGGCGGTGACTGACTTTCACCTGTCACGCAGCGGGATCGACGTCGCTTTCGCGACCGAACAGCTGTACCACGTCAATGGCACGCTGCGGCAGGACTGGCAGCCACCGATCCTGGTCGCAGAGCCTGCGACTACCCCCGGCGACCCGGTATTGGAGCGCGGCCTCGCCCAGGTGGACCAACTCTTGAAGCCGCACGCGCCACAGAACTGATCCCCTTGGAAGCCAGCACCACAGCAGGGGCGCTTCCGAGGCGGCAGGTGCTGGCCGTGGTCGTCGGCAATGGGCTGGAATTCTACGACTTCGTCACCTATGCGTTCTTTGCCGCGCAGATCGGTCGAACGTTCTTTCCCTCCGAGACCCCGGGCGCAAGCCTGCTTGCTTCACTCGCTACTTTCGGCGCGGGGTTTTTGACACGGCCCCTGGGCGCATTCGTCATCGGGCGCTATGCCGACCGGGCCGGTCGCAAGCCCGCCATGCTGCTGTCCTTTGCCCTGATCGGCGTGGGCGTGCTGGGCTTGCCGCTGACGCCCTCGTACGCCGCCATCGGGATCGCGGCACCGGCAATCGCCATTGCATTTCGCCTCCTGCAGGGCTTCGCACTGGGCGGCGAGGTCGGACCCAGCACTGCGTTCCTCATGGAGGCCGCGCCCGCGCGACGGCGTGGGCTGTACGTCTCGCTCCAGGCAATGAGCGCGGACATCGCAGTGCTGATCGCGGGGCTGGTTGGGGTGGGCCTGGCCGGGACTCTCGATGCAGGCGCCCTGGACGCCTGGGGCTGGCGTGTGGCGCTGTTGCTCGGCGCCGTCATCCTCCCGGTGGGGTTCGTGCTACGGCGCACGCTCCTCGAGACTCTCCCGGTCCCGAGCGAGCGGCAGCCCGAGTCAGTGCGCGCTGGATACGTGCGCTTTCTGTGGCTGGGACTGATCCTCCTGGGCGCAGCCACCACCACTAACTACCTGCTCGAATACATGACGACTTACGCCAGCGTGACGCTGCGCATGCCCGCGAGCATCGCCTTTGGGGCCACCGCGGTCATTGGGTTGAGCGGGGTCGTCTGTGACCCGCTGGGCGGCTGGCTCTCGGACCGCTTTGGCCGCAAGCCGATCATGATCCTGCCGTGGCTGGTGCTGGCCGCCTCCGTGTTTCCCGCGTTCTGGATGCTCGACCGGCTGCGCACCGGTCCGGCCCTCTACGCCTCATGTGCAGTGCTGGCCTGCATGTCGACCTTGTCCTCCGGGACCATCATCGTCGCAATTACCGAGGCACTGCCGCAGCGCGCGCGCGCCGGGGGGATCGCGCTGATCTATGCGCTGGCCATTTCCGTGTTCGGCGGGTCCGCGCAGTTCCTCGTGGCATGGTTGATCCGCGCGACCGGGAATCCCCTGGCGCCTGCGTGGTACATGTTCTGCGGGGTCGTGATTGGTCTTGTCATTCTATTCCAACTGCCGGAGACGGCGCCGGTGAAGACTGCGGCCCGTCCCGCCAGCAGCGACGCACCGCACACAACCACCCAAGAGCTTTAGCAAGGCTGGACTTGCCGCGGTTCAAGACAACGTCAGTCACGCCGTAACGCAGTTCCCCCGTGCCGCCGAGCACGGCATCTATGAATGGCACGCGTCTCTCCTGACTCGCGCTGCCTCACCTAGAGGGTGGCCGCCGGACGCAGATGGCATGCATGGGCCTCCGCTTGCACGGAAAAGCACTGGGACTGACGCCTTCGCGCAGTGGAGGCCCGCGACGGCTATTTCGGCTGATGCGAGCCGGCGACGTCGTACTCAGACACACTCTTGGGATTGCCCGAATTCTGCGGTTGTTGTCCTGCGTACACCTTTCCGGCCTTGCCATTCGGATTGAACGCCGACCCGGGCGCCGCCGCCGCGTTACCCGGCGTGTTGGGTGCAATCGCGCTGCCGCAGGTCTGATTCGGCCTCGCCAGAGGCATCGGGGCTTCAGGTGTTCGCGCCCGTCTGGTGCAACTTCACAGGCTCCGCGGGCGGAAATACCTACGATTCGCCGGCCTGACTGTGGCAGGCTGCACCATGAGCGGCGCCCCGGCTCATCCACTGAGTGCATCATCCAGCAAAACCCGCACCCGCCGCAGCGGGTGCGTCGCCGGCACCCGGCTCTCGATCGAGACGTAATACAGGCCACTAGTTGGCCTGGGGCGCTCGCTTGCTGACAGATCCGTCAGGCGCTATCACACGTCTTCTCGTCCTCGTTGGCTTCCGGATAGATCTCGCTATACGTGCCTTCGAGATAGGTGTTGCCCACAGCCGCCGGACCTCCGCGTCCGCGATCGGAGACGTAGATCATATTCAGGTCATACTTCTTGATGACCCGATTCAAATGTACGTAGATAACCCGGGAGTAATGCCCCAATGCCCCAGCAGCATGTGTTTGACATCCGAAAGCGTCAGTGGTCGTTTCAGCATCGGATTGTCATAGAGGTAGATCTGTCCTACCGCGAGGTAATTTGCCGTTCGCCAGTAGGCGTCTATTTCTCAGTGTGGTCGCCTTCTACGATAGCCTGGCGTGCGGGCTAAATTGCCAGCGGCCCGTCCGCGACCATCGTCAAGCCAACCAAGCGATCGCACTCCTGTTTGACCACACCATAACATTCGCAGGAACGCCGCTTAATGCCCTCCCGGCTCAATACGGTTATTTCCCCGCTATCGTAGTTGATGAGGCCTGCTTGCTTGAGAACGGCGGCCGCTGCCTTGACGCCCGTGCCGCTGATACCGAGCATGTTGCCAATTAACCGCTGCGTCATTTTTGAGCTGGTTAGAAGGCAGACGATCTAGGCTAAGCAGCAACCAGCGGCAGAACTGCTGATCCACTGAATGGTGCCGGTTACAGGCGGCGGTCTGAACCATTTGAGTGAGTAGTGCTTGCGTGAAGCGCAGCAGAATTTGCTGAGTCCGAGGCGACTCGACTGATACAAGACGAAGGGGTCGAAGCATTCTTCTCAAACAGTATTGAGATAGGTTCCAGTACCATCAAGGAGGGCCGGCGAGCTCAAACTAGCGCTCGTACATCACGGTTGCCCTTGTGTGCTCACATCGGCTGCCCAGGCGTCGGGCCGTGACAAAGGGGAGGTACATGAAGAACGGTGTCGCAGTGGTGACCGGCGCGAGCCGGGGCGCGGGTCAGGGCATCGCGCGGGCACTGGGGGCGGCGGGATATACCGTCTATGTCACCGGACGCAGCCAGACTGCGGATGCATCGCCATTGGGTGGTACGATCCATGAAACGGCGGCGGAGGTGACCGCCGCCGGCGGACGTGGCGTTGCGTACGCCTGCGATCACGCCGACGACGAAGCGGTGCGTGGCCTGTTCGCGACCGTTGAGCGCGACGAAGGTCGGTTGGATATTCTGGTCAACAACGCCGCGGCCATCAGCAGCGATCTGATCCAGCGCGGCGGATTTTGGACCAGGCCGGTGGGAATGGCCGACATCATCACCGTCGGTCTTCGATCGAGCTATATCGCGGCCCACGCGGCGGCACCCCTGCTCGTCGCCAAGCCCGGCGGTCTGCTGGTCTTCACGTCCGCGCCGGGCGCCGTGAACTACGCCCACGGCCCCGCCTATGGCGCGCAGAAAGCCGGGACCGACAAGATGTCGGCCGACATGGCAGTGGACCTGCGCCCCTTCGGCGTGGCGTCGGTCAGCATCTGGATGGGCCTGTTGAAGACTGCGCGGTCGGCGTCTTCTATGGCGGAAAAGCCGGGCCAGTTCGATTTTCTGTTGCCGTATATGGAAACGCCGGACTTTACTGGACGCATTGTCGCGGCGATCCACAACGATCCGGACATGATGGCGCTGTCGGGCCGCACCATAATCGGCGCGGAGCATGCCAAGGAGCATGGCGTGCGTGATCTCGACGGCAGCTCCCCGAATTCTCTACGGCCCGTCACCGGCGGTCCGTTCAAGTATGACGACCTCATCATCGACTGACGGATGGAGTGGAGTGAACCGCTTCGCACAACTCGAGCTCACCCACCAACGCGAATGTGCCCCACTCGGTGACCATCGGCAAGGCAGCCGCACTTGTGGGCTTGTCCCGCCCGGTGATTTATGCGGCGATAAAAGACGGCTCGCTCAAGTATTGGCGAGCCGCACGCTCGCGCCGATACGCGAATCAATCTAGACGAGCCATATCGCTGGTCCGGTAGAAGCACCGAAACCAACTCCGCCGCATAAGGCGCCCGGACTGGCCGCTCCTGGTACCCGCACCCTACGTGCGCCCTGCGCCTCTGCGCCGTGTATGCGCCCTCTCGACTTGCACGGCGGCGATGTTGGTACTGACCGGCGCCGCGCTGTGGTGCCTACGTGCCCCAACGTGCAGAACAAACATGCATCCTAAGCTGAAAGAAGCCCGCGAGGGTCTGTAGGCAACGCGCAGAGCCAGAGGGACGGATTTTCCTCGGCTGTATGGGCGTCAATGTCGTGCCGTCTACATGAACCCTGACCTGGAAACGGGCTCACGAGCTGCGAACTGCCGCGATCAGCACTTGTTGTCGGGAACGCAACTCCAACACAGGAACGCGGCGGCGTTCCTGAAATTTCAAATAGAGACGGAAATGCCGACTGTGTCCGAATGTCACAGAGATTAGGCCCAATTTGAATGGCTCACGCCGGAGCAACCCGTGAAGCTCAGCGTCGGCACTTCGCTGCTGATTACGGTTTGCAAGATCGAGCCAGAAGCACTGAACGCCGAAATCACCATCGCAGTCGCCGAAATCTGACCATCCTCTCGTGATCAAGTAAGCGTAACGGCAGAGGCTAGCGTTGTCATGCCCCGAAAGCTCATGTTCTCAGCTGTAGCGCGCAATAGAGGACTGGTAGGCGCCGATTTTGATCTGCTCAAGCCCTACCCAACTTTTTTTTGACAAGGGAGTAGCTATGAACTGCAACTCGCATAGGAGAGGTACGGCGCGCGCCTTGTTCATCTGCGCCGCGGTCACCGCGAGTTTTTCCGCAGACCTTGCGGTTGCTCAGGAGCAGCATGCCGCACCGCCGGCTGACGTGATAGCCGAGGTTGTCATCACTGGCTCGCGCATCGCCGCCCCGAACGCGACCAGCACCAGCCCCATCCAGGTCGTGACCGCGCAGCAAATCAAGCTGCAGGGCGCCAGTGACATGGCGAACCTGCTGAACACTCTGCCGCAGGTTCTGCAGGTCGGAGTGGTCGACCTCGGCCCGCGCCAGAACCCGCTGGGCGTCGCCGGTGGTGAGGCCACCGTCAACCTGCGTGGTTTGGGCCCGCAGCGCACCCTCGTGCTGGTCAACGGCCGGCGCCTGGGCCCGGGGGACGCGAACACCGCCAACCCGAATCCGGGCGCCGACACGAATCAGATCCCGGCCAACCTCGTAGAGCGCATCGAGGTGGTCACCGGCGGTGCGTCCGCGACCTACGGCTCGGATGCGATCGGCGGCGTCGTCAACTTCATCATGAAGCGCGACTTCGAGGGCGTGGAGCTGGATGCGCAGGGTGGCTTCTACCAGCACAGCAACCATAACTCCGCCATGCAGCAGCTGGAGACCGATGCGGGCTTCCCCGCGCCAACTGGCTCGGGCACCGACGGTCGAAACCAAGCCTTCACCCTGATCATCGGCACCAACACCGCAGCAGGCAAGGGTAATGTGACCGGCTACCTGACCTATCGCGCGCAGAACCCCGTATCGCAAGGCAACCGCGACTTCGCCGCGTGCCTGCTGCGCATCGGCAACCCGCCGTTCTGCGGCGGTTCGGTCACCTCGAACATCGTCTCGGCTGGCATCCTCGAGGGCAATGAGCAGGACTACACGGTCATTGGCAACAAGTTCCAGCCCTTCGGTACGCCCGGTGGCAATCCGCCCGCGGCATTCAACTCAAGCCCGTACCAGTTCTTTCAGCTCGAGAGCGCGCGCTACCTCGCAGGCGTGTTCGCGCACTACGACATCAGCGACTGGGCCAAGCCATACCTTGAGTTCAACTACATGAACGACAAGTCCTCGACGCAGGTCGCACCGAGCGGTTTCTTTTACGGCGGCGATCCGAAGACCTCGGTGCCGGGCGGTTCAGCCGACGGCGGGGCGCTGATTCCCTGTAACAGCGCGTTGTTCAGCGCCTCACAGCAGGCGCAGCTGTCGCAGTTCTGCGGTACGGGTGACTCGCCCCCGGGCTACGTGAACCTTTTCATTGGCCGCCGCAACATCGAGGGTGGACCGCGCAACACGGAGTGGGAGCACGAGAACTACCGTATGCTCGCGGGTATCAGGGGTGACGTGACGGACGCGTGGGATTACGACGTCTACCTCTCCAACTACCAGACCTCCCTCACGCAGACCAACACAGGCTTCCTGAGCTGGAACGCGATCAATTCCGCGTTGAACGTTGACAGCGCCGGTCACTGCATCAACCCCACCACCGCGAACTGCGTTCCCTGGCAGATCTTCACGCAGGGAGCCGTGACGCGCGCAGCCGCGGACTCGCTGGCGGTACCGGCCATTGAAACCGGTACCATTCAGGAGCGCATCATTTCGGGGAACATTACCGGCGACCTCGGTAAGTACGGCTTGAAGCTGCCGACGGCAAACCAGGGCATCGCGCTGAACCTGGGGGCCGAGTACCGCAGCGACACGCTGAACTTCCTGCCGGACTTTGCCTCGCTCTCCAACGATCTCGCGGGCTTTGGCGGCGCCGCGACCTCGATTAACGCTAAGATCCACGTGACAGAGGAGTTCGCGGAGCTGCGCCTGCCGATCCTGCAGGAGCTGGCATTCGCCCACGAGCTGGTATTCGACACCGGCTACCGGCACTCGACCTATGACCCTTCGGGCCCGGCCAACACCTACAAGTTTGAACTGCAGTACGCGCCCATCCGGGCGGTGCGCCTGCGTGGCAGCTACCAGCACGCCCTACGGGCGCCGAACATCATCGAGCTGTACAACCCCCAGTCGGTCACCAATACGAGCGCCGTGAGCGTTGACCAGTGCGCGGGCGCGAATCCGACGGCGAGCCTGGCCGAATGCCAGCGCACCGGTGTGGCGGCGGCCCAGTACGGGCACATCCCACAATGCCCGGCCGGGCAGTGCGCCACGCTCACCGGCGGCAACCCGGACCTCAAGCCCGAAGATGCCGACACGGTGTCGGTCGGCGTGACCCTGACGCCCTGGCAGGACTTCATAGCGAGCGTGGACTACTACCAGATCAAGATTAAGGGCCAGATCGGAATCATTCCGCTCAACACTTCCTACAATCAATGTCTGACCACGGGTAATCCGACCTACTGCAGCCTGATCGTGCGCAGCTCGACCGGCGCCCTGTTCGGCACCACTATCGCGGGGGGCGGCTACATCCAAGGCACCAATATCAACGTGGCGAATGCCCAGGTGCAGGGTCTGGACGTGCAGTTGGACTACCGGCTGCGGTTGGCTCGGTTCGGGTCGCTGAACTTCAACCTAGCCGGCAGCTACATGCAGAAGTCGAGCGTCGAGCCGCTGCCCGGGCTGGGCACCTATAACTGCGCCGGCCTCTACGGGCCGACTTGCAGCGTCACGCCACGGTGGCGGAACAATCTGCGCGTGACCTGGACGACCCCGTCGGCCGACCTGCTGGTGTCGGCACAGTGGCGCTTTATCAGCTCACAGGAGCTGGATGCTAATTCGACCAACCCGCTGCTGAGCAACGGGGTGTTCGATCCGTACTACCAGCGCATCCCGGGCGTCAGCTACCTGGACCTCTCGGCGATCTGGAACGTCAATAAGGCCCTCTCGGTGCGTGCCGGCATAAACAACCTCCTCGACAAGGATCCGCCGGTGGTGGCCTCGGACTACGCCGGAACGGGCTCGGGCAACGTGTTCCCGAACTACGACACGCTCGGACGTGAAGTGTTCTTCGGCGCGACGCTGAGGTTTTAACCGCCTGCCGCGCATTCCTGGTGTTAGCGAACGGCCCCGGGGACCGGGGTCTTTTCTTGGTAGCTCGCCCGTCGAGGTCCGTGTCAGGCGCCGATACGCGACAGGAGCCAGCCACTCTCGCCTACTTTTCGGAGTCCGGCGTCCGACTCCGCAATTCGGGAAACGCTGCCAATGACCTCATGAGCGGCGAGCTCCGGATCTGGGACGCGCGAACGACGGGAGTCAGCGGATGTCCGCATTTGCTCCAAACGTGTCCGAGGGCCGTACGCCAGGGGTCTTAGCATGACAGGCACACTCCGGAGACCCTCGCCATGCTCGCCAGCGCGACCGTCGTTCCACGTCTGCGATGCGTACGCGGCCGAGCGCGCGTAACCGTGTATTCCACCGGCAGTCGAGCCGCACTCACACTTGCCCTTTCGTTGTCATTGATGCTGGCGGCGGGCATCCAGTCTGCCCCGGCACCAGCTCATCCCGTCATCGAAGTCGGCGTGGATGCCGGCGTTCGACCCGGAGACGACTTCTTCGCCTACGCCAATGGCGGGTGGCTCGAGGCGACCCAGATTCCAGAGGGCAGCCAGCGTTGGAACGCGCGCAACGAGATCAACGACCTCACCCGCCGCCAACTCGAAAGGCTGATCGACGATGCGGCGGACGCCCCCGCCGGGTCAGACGCCCGCAAGGTGGCAGATTTCCGCGCGGCCTATCGGAACGAGGCCGCCATCGAAGCGCGCGGCCTCGCATCACTCGCGCCCTCCCTGGACCGCATCAACGGCGTACACGACAAGGCGGCTCTGACCCGATTGTTGGGCAGCGAGCTGGGGGCCGACGTCGACCCGTTGAACTGGGGAATCTACAATTCTGCTCACTTCTTGGGTCTGTCGGTGGAGCCCGGGCTGCGCGCCGAAGGGACCTATGTCGTCTTCCTGCTGCAGGGAGGTCTCGGCCTTCCTGATCGCGACCACTACGTGAGCAGCGCGCCAGACCGCCAGGGCCTGCGCACCCGATACCAGCGCTATATCGGTCGCGTGCTTGAGCTCGCCGGATTCGATCACACGGTTCAACGGGCCGCAGGCGTGATGGCGCTCGAAACCGCCATCGCGCAAACCCATGCCACGCGCGAGGCCTCGGCTGAAGAACGCAATGCCGACAACCTCTGGACGCGCTCCGAATTCGTCCGCCAGGCACCGGGGCTCGACTGGGCCGCGTTCTTCGCTGCCGCCGGGTTGTCGAAGCAGCAGTCCATCGTCGTCTGGCAACCGAGCGCCGTGAAGGGCGTCGCCGCGTTGGTCGCCTCACAACCGCTTGCGGCGTGGCTCGACTATCTGCGCTTTCACGTCATCCAAGCTCACGCCGAAGTGCTGCCGCGCGCCTTTGCCGAGGAGGCCTGCGCGGAACATGACAGTGAAGCGTTCGGCCAACACAGCCCGCGCGCGCAACGTGCGATGGAAGCGACTCAGCAGGCGATGAGCGGTGTTCTCGGTCGGCTTTACGTCGAACGCTACTTCCCGGCCAACCAGAAAGCACGCGTACAAGCCATCACGGCCAACGTGATCGAAGCCTTCGGCCAGCGCGTCGAAGCGGTGACGTGGTTATCGCCCGCCACCAAGAGACAGGCGCTCGCAAAGTTGAAGACGCTTTACTTTGGTGTGGGCTACCCGGAGAGGTGGCAGGACTACGGCGGGCTCACCGTAAGTGCCGCCGATGCCGTCGGCAATCAGCAACGCCTGGCGGATTGGAACTATCGCCTGGCGCTTGCACGCCTCGGCCAGCCTCTAGATGTCACCAAATGGTGGATCGCGCCGCAGACCGCGGGCGCCGTGTTGCTGTTTCAGCAGAACGCGTACAACTTTTCCGCCGCGTTGCTGCAGGCACCCAAGTTCGATCCAACCGCCTCGGACGCCGCGAACTATGGCGCCATTGGCGCGATCATCGGTCACGAGGTCAGCCACTTCATCGACACGCTGGGCGCGGACTACGACGCCGCGGGACGCAAGGTTCATTGGTGGACAGCCGAGGATATGGTGGGCTACGAAGCCGCCACCGGGCCGCTAGTGCATCAGGTCTCCAACTACCGCCCCTTCCCCGACATGACGATTAACGGCAAGTTGACGCTGGTCGAGAACCTCGCCGACCTCGGCGGCCTTGCCGCCGCCTTCGACGCGTATCGTCACACGCTCGGCAGCAAGGCCAGCGACCGGGAATATGTGAGACAGCTCGACCGGGAGTTCTTCATTGGCTTCGCACGCAGCTGGCGCAGCAAGACACGCGAAGACGCGCTGCGCGCCCAAATCGCCACGAACGATCACGCCCCGGAGAATTTTCGGATTGCAACTGTTCGCAATATCGATGCATGGTACGACGCGTTCGACGTGCAACCGGGGCAACGCCTTTATCTTGAGCCGAAGGCGCGGGTACGTATCTGGTGAAGCGCGTAACGCATGATCTGGCCGCAGGTCTGAAGGACCCGCTTGGCAATATCCAGAGCGCCGCGGCGCTCGATCTTCTGCACCGCATTGCGGAAGGCTGACGTAGCGAACTCCCCGAGGGGGGCGGAGCCGATCTCCGGGAAGACATCGGCCCCCAGGCGCCTGAGCACGTAGTAGGCGTGTCGCTGGTGCCGGCCGGAGCTCCAGTGGGCGTGCCATTCCCGCGCGACGCTCTCGAAGGTGCGCCCCGCGCCCGGCACCTCTGCCGCCGGGTCCGTGCCCTCCGCCAACAGTTGCCGGGCGGCGTAGTGCCGCGCGCGGGCCTTGGCGAGGCTCACGTCCGGGTAGATCCCGAGGGCCCAGGGTCTTCTGTTTTCCGTGGAATCGGTACCTGTAGCGCCAGTAGCGGCCACCGTTGGGCGCCACCAGCAGGTGCAGCCCTCCCCCATCGGAAACCCTCCTGGGGCTCCGAAGCGGTTTAATGCTGCGAATTAGGGCATCTGAGAGCATCTTGCTGGTACCTGAGAGCCCTGCCGGCGCCAAGTACCAACAAATGCACCAACAGCTCGGTGCACTGACAAAAATCGGAGTGAGACGTCGTGTGACTCAAAAAGCCTACTTTTCCCGGGATTTTTTCTCATTTTCGAGACGCTGTGAGATGTCCCGAGACGACCTGAAACAAGGAATTGGCGGAGAGAGAGGGATTCGAACCCTCGAAGGGCTTTTGACCCTTACACCCTTAGCAGGGATGCGTTCGAATCCTATCGTGTCTATCGCCATCCTATAATTTGCTTGTTTTATAGGCCCTTTATCCACGGCTGTCCAGTCCGATCCGTGATAGAGTTTCCGTACCGTTCCGTACGGAGCTTCGTCAGTAATGACCGACCTTTCGCGAAAGCGCGACCGTGACCAGCTCGGGCCACGCCGGGAGCCCTATTGGCAACGGCTCGGCCCCGGGGCATATCTGGGGTTTCGACGCGGGCCGGATACGTGGGTCGCGAGATTCCGGGGGCGTGACGACAAGCAGCAGTACAACTCCCTTGGCGAGGCGCTGGAATTTGATGAGGCAAAGCAGCGGGCCGAGGACTGGCTTGCTCAATTTGCGCACACGGCAGTCCGGGTGACAAAGCGCGATACTGTCGAGGCAGCACTCCAATCCTACCTGGCAGACCTCAAGCGTCACGGTCGCGCTGACGCGGCCAGATCGGCTGAGGGGCGCTTTAAGACTGCGCTTAGCTTTGACTTCAGTGCCAAGCGATTCACAGATCCGCTCGCTGCACTCCAACTAGATCAGGCGACTCATGACGATTTCTTGGAGTGGCGCGACCGAATTGGGGCCGGACGACTGCCGCGCACTGTAAACCGCCTCGTCCGTGCGGTGTCCGCAGGCCTCAATCGCGCGAATCGACTTGGGCACATCGGAAACCCGGCGGCATGGCGTCTCGAGAGCCTGCCGGACGACGATGAATCCGAAACGGCAGTGTTTCTCACCAGGGAGCAACGCAAGGCCCTGATCGCCGCGGCGACCCCACCCGCAGCGACCTTCCTGCGCGGTCTCGAGCTTACCGGCGCGCGGCCGAAGGAGCTTGCGGCAGTCAGAGCCGAGGATTTCGACGGCGAACGCCTTCGACTCTCGCACCGGAAGGGGCGCCCGCCGAAACTGCGCTCGCGCTACGTAGTGATGGGCGATGATGGGATTGCATTTTTCCGGCTCCAAGCGAGCGACAAGCTGCCCACAGCTCCACTGTTCACCGAAGACGGCAAGAAAATGTGGCGACGTGACATGTGGGCTCATGCGATTCGAACCGCGATTATGGCGCACAACAAGGGTGCACGAGGTGCAATGCGCATACCAACTGACGCATCGGCATACAGCTTCCGGCACGCTCGCATCAGTGAGTTACTACAGATTTATGGGGTAGATCCGCTTACGGTCGGGGCTCAGACAGGTACCAGTTTGCGAATGATCGAGCGCGCATACTACAAATTCATTCCGTCAGTGATGCGAGAGAAACTTTCTACGGGGCATAAGACCGCCGCGACATGAGTAACGTTGCAAAACCCCGGCGGGAACGCGCGAACGACGTAGATTAGAAATTTTGGGACGTAGATGTCGCAGGTTCAAATCCTGTCACCCCGACCATTGTTTCCATTGCAGTTCCTACCTCCAAGCTCGGTTGGGGTGTCGCTCCAGCCGCACTCGGGGTGTCAAACCGGGTGTCAAACTACTCTCATTCGATCCTTCAGGAACGCTGTGCCGGCGGCGAGCGGGGACCGGACTCCAGGAACTTCACGGCGGCCGCATCACGTCAAGAACTGATATCCACTCATGCCCTGCATCAGTGTTGGCGAGGGCATCTCGCAGCCAGGCGTGTCCGTCAGGATCCAGTTGCGGCGCGAATCGGCGAAAGTCGGACTGGTCCTGAGCGCGTGGAGTTCGCGCCTTGTAGAGGAGTTGAATCTCTGGCGCGAGGTAAGGAATTCCTTGAGAGTTGCGTCGAATCGCCGCTGCAAGCGGTCGCTTTATCGCGGGTTGACGCCGGAAAACCCAATAATTGCCGTCGCATTCGTCCAGCATTAATTCCAATACCCACTCCTTCGCATCAGCGGGACGACACCACAACGAATGCACGTCCGATCGCGGGGTGTCTCCTACTCGAAGGCCAGTGAGCACGGCATTCTTTGCTTCGTAAAACTCCCACGACGACAGCGCCTCTCGTACTTGCAACACATCTCGGCGCAGTATTCCGATATCCAGATCACCGTGCGGTCGACTTTGACTGCCAGCAAAAAGATCAAGCGCCCATCCGCCGGCGACCCACCAAGGCGTTCTTAGCGAAGATAGCCAAGAGACCCCCTCGCTTGGAGGTACCGCTCGCCATGCTCCGGTAGTCGACATACGCGACTAGATAAACTACGGAATCAGGCTGAAAGCCATACCTTGCCACGCGAGATCGCCAGCTAGATACCGCCTACGGTTGTCCGCGGCAATCTCGCGGAATAGCCGCAGGGCACTCACGTCATCCATCCCGGAAACATCTCTGTCGAGGTGTTCACGCAGGAGGTCTGCCAGCAGTGCACGGGCTGTCTTCCGATCCCAGAATGCGGCGTTCAGTTCACAATTGCCGAAGAGCGAAGGCCGATGCAAATTGCACGAGCCGACGGTACCCCATCCGCCATCAACGATCATGATTTTAGAGTGAACCCAAACGGGTGTGCGCCGGCTGTCGTTCGCCATTCCGGAGATGCCAGCCACTGTCAGCCTCTCGCAGGGGCCTAGGGCTTTCAATTCCGCATGCTGCGCTTCCGACGGCACCACCGCCACAACCTCCACACCCCGCCCCAATGCCAGCCGCAAACAATCGATGATCTCAGGCACGTCGATCTGCTGTTGCTCGAGATAGATCGAGCGGTAAGCGGCAGCAATGGCCGCGCAATACTGGTTGAAATTGGACTGCTCGCCCGATTCGATGTCGAATGCGGCACCGTCAGGCGCCGGGTGACTATTGCGGCACCTGCCGCGATGCATTGTCCGCTGAATTTGAACGAAGGCAGCACCGCGGGAGCCAGGCACTCGGGCGGGAAATGGCAGGTCAATCTCACTTCCAGACCCCCACCGGCCGTCGGGCAAATGCCGTTCGCTCGCCTCGTTCCACCGCTGTACGAAGTTATGATGGACATCGACTACTGAGGGACCCGCCAGTTCGATATAGACATCGTGGTTCTGGCCCTCGCCTCGATGACCCGGAGCCACCATGGAATGAGGATTGAGATTGATCCCACCCAGGAAGGATATCGCTGCTTCCGTGCCTGCATCGATGAGCCAGCTCTTTTGATGCTGACAAAACCCGGGCTGAGCCCGATCCCATCGCACGCGAATGGCGGAGGCGGTCCTACTGAGACGTTCAATATGTTCCGGCGAACCCCAGAAGGCATTTGCTCTGAGCGTTTCGGTTTCGGGATCGGGTCGCCAAAAGATCAGTCGAACGTCCAGGCCACGTGCTGCTGCGCGATTCAGCACGTCCAGGGCTGATCCCCGTTCATCAGGCATCTCGAAGTCCGCCCACATGAAGGTCACCGTCGCCCAAACGCTCCGTCGAGCAGCTTCGATCGCTTCACAAACGCGGCGAAAAGCTGGCTCGCCATCGATCAACTGCCGCAACGTATTCCCTGCACGCCGGGGATATGATGCGGTTTGAACGAAAGGGACAGCGAATACAGGCGTTTCTAACTCTTTGAGCATCATGCTTCCAGTCGTTCACGCCATAATCGCGACAAAGGCGAGCAACGGTGCAGCATGGGCGAGGGATCCTGTTATCGTGAGGCTCTCCTCAGCCTCAGCGAGTGGCACTCCTTTCGTCCACACACGCCAGAGGAGATCCGGGCTCACTGTGACGGATGTCTGACAGCTCCGATCCGAACCACGCCAGAGGGACCAAGCCCCACCCTGGCTGCGCAACGTCCAGGCGATGTCGGCCGGGGCCTCAACGAAGATTGAAATCGCGGCACCGTCGGTTCCCCGCAATCTGCGATACGCATACGGCAGCCCACGCGCGAAGATTTCAAGCGCAGGCACGAGCAGCGCGCGATCGTAGAGCGGCGGTCGACCCGTCGCATCGCGGAGTTGCTGTTGGTGATGCCATTTCTCGGTGTATTCGCGAGCAATGTCGAACCAGGTTGGCGACTGCCACTGCCCCGCCCAGACTACCCCAAGGCCAGGCGCATCCTGATCGAGACTCTCGAATAACCGGACCAACTCCGGATCGTAGCGGCCGATGAGCTCGCGTATGACTCGGGGAGTCACACCTGACATGGCGTTCATAAACGCCCGGTTATCCTCTTGGATGAACCGAGTGAGCTGCTCAGCATCCAGGAAATTGCGCGGTGCTGGCGGTCGGTAGTTGATGTCTCGAAAGAGATTTTCCAATTCAGGTGCCGCGGTCCGGGAGAGGACTCGCCTGATGCTCCCGTGCAAAAGGTGGGCGGCCAGATCTTTAACGCTGCGGTCCTTGTGGATTGTGGGCCGATTCCAGTCGTCGGCCCCGAATCCGTCAAGAAGGCTAAGCAGAGCTGTATTTACTGCTCGCAGCGGTTCGAACACCGCAATCCGCACACTAGCATCGAGGCGGGTTTGTGCGGCGATGACCATCGTTACGAGGCCCGTTGCATTTCGTTGATCACGCGGTTCACGATGACCCCTTGCACGACTGCTTCGGTTCCGGCTCAGACGCTGGCGGTGTGCTCAGCAGTGGTACCCGGCGCAAGTCAGTACGGTAGCCTTGGCGTAGGCCGGATCTCGGGATGCGCTATCGTCACGGCTTTGGAACTCGGGCCAACGCCGGTTGCAGCCTAAGCCTGCCGGCTTGAACCAAGGTCTGAACGTACTGAGGTTGGGTCATCGGGCAGTTCACCAAATCTCTGACTTGCCTCATTGTATCCAGCCCGAGCTGCCTCTTCATGGCGTGCTGGTTGTCGTTACCGACTTGCTCAGCCTCTTTGCCGTGCGAGACGTACGTATAAAGGTGAGTCTTCTTGCCGTTGTGATAGAGGTACAGATAGATGTGATGGCCGGAGCGCTTGGACACAAACCCCTTGCCTCCGAGATTCCGGATCACGTCTCCTGCAGTGAACGACATTACCTGGGCAGTTCGCGGAAATACGTCCGGTAGATAACCTGAATGTTAGCCGCCTCCTGCGCTAACTCGCGTGTATCGGTATCCCTGTACGCAAAATAGAAATGCACTACCTGCTCGTGGAATGAACTAAGAGCCGCATCATAAGTTGCCGCGGACGAGAACACGTGCAGGCTCTCGCAGCTAAACACGTAGGTAGGATCGGGAGTCTGCTGGTCGGCCACTTCCTTCGTGACCTTAACTTCCACGGGCCGCCTTGAATAGAGACGGGCGCCATCCGCTGCCGCGAATTCCCAGATAGGAAGACGGAGGCTGCCCTCGGCTGATAACTTCGGCACGAAAGAATCGAACGTGCGCGACGCCGGGCGTGGGGCATCCGACCACTCCTCTTCCCAACTCGGGTTCAGCATGTAGGTAGGAGACGCGTTCAAATCTTTTCGCCTCTTAAATAGCTTCGATAATCTTCTGTAATCAGGTCTTCAAAGATCCCACGGCAAACTTTGCGGCCGTTCTCTACCACTGCTCTCACATCCGACCACGGCCCCGGATCCAGCTTTCCAAAGTCTATGTCCAGCAGGAGTGCCTCGCCGGAAGTCTCCTTCTGGTTAATGACGGCTACGCGGAGGATGACCTCTCCGCCGTGGCACTCGCCGCGCCAATTCAGTTCCAAGGCGGTTGTCTTATCAAATATCTTGCCGGGGAATGAGATTTCAAGCCTCAAAATGCGACCGAGAGGCACCAGGCCATCCTCTCGTGAGAACGGCATCACATTCACGTACCGCCAGCCAATACGCTTGATGTTGCCTAGCTTGGGATACGTCTTTTGGAAGATCTGAACGAGGCGGGAGAACTCGCCAATGAACTCCTTATGGCCGGAGTACTTCGGCTCAGAAAGCACCAGTGAATTGAGTGCCACCAGAACGGTACGGCCGGAGTCCGGATTGCGAAACTTGTAATGTTGCAGTGCGGCCGCTTGGCCTTCCTGCATGTGGGGAACGAGGATACCCGGGTACTGGGTACGGATCTCATCCCAGAACAAGTGACGTTGGCTCTCGACCTGCATTTCGCCCTTGAATCGGACTTCGCAGGCAACGTCAGTAAGCGGCTGATTGGGGTATTTCTCGTCGTCCCGAAACTCAGCCATCACGGCTCCAGCGGTAAGCTGGGCCGGACTATACACACTCTCTTTGGCCAATGTGTCATCGCCGTAGGGGACGTCCGACAGCTCGGAACAGGACTACTCATGACGAATGCATTACATATGTTGGCTGGCGTCACATCTCTCGTCGGTCCGGATCCGTGCAGCCGCGAGCGTTGTGCCCCGGAGCACATCTAGGCGAGCCTCAGGCAAGTGCGGCCTTGCGGATGTTCAGTCTCTGTCCTCCCGGGCGAAGTTCTGGACCGCCGCTGGAAGCTTGTCCGACGGCGTCCCCGCTGGCATCGAGAGGACAATCTTGTGTACCAACTTGGGTGCCTGCCGGCCGCCTGCCGCTTCTGGTCCAGATCTAGCCCCTAGTCCTCGATCAGCGCCTTAGCGGCACCCTCACCCTTCATCGGCTCACCATCGTCAGTCTCGATCTGCAACTCCCCGTCCCGACCGAGGTACTGAAAAGTGACGGGCCACCTAGCTCCCATCCCGTCCACCCTGGCTCAGCATCGCCTCCGGGGTACACCTGAAGCTTGCGTCAAAACCATCGAGATGCGGGTGACGCTGACACCAGGGTAGGGACGTCTTGGTCACCGCTCGTCTCAATAGCTGCACTTGATCGATAGCGGCTGAAAATCTATTGCAACCCTTTCCGGCCTTGAAGCATCAAAGGTGAGTTCGGATCATCGACAAGCCCCGATAAGCGAGAGAGGTCCTTCATGCGATTCATTGCACTTCCACTACTGGCTCTACTCCTGGGACCGATCGCCGCCCGAGGCGCCGGACTTGCGTGGGAAGAAATCGCACCACCGCCAGAAGAGGCGAACGCGATTAGGCTTTCGGGAAAGAGCGCGAACTCGACTCCAGAGACGTGGCTGAGAATGCGCGGGACGGAAGCCCCTGCGTGGTGGTTGGGCCCGAGCGGCCAAATCGTCGCAAGGAATGTCTCCCACGCTACGCTGACTCCCTTCCTACCTGACAGTGCAAGGGCCACAGGTGCAGCCATAATCCTGGCGCCGGGCGGTGGAACCTTGGTGCTGGGAATGGACTTGCAGGGTTACCAGATCGCGAGATGGCTCAACGAGCGAGGTATTGCGGCCTTTGTGCTGAAGTACAGACTCGTGCCAACACCGAGGGATCTGAGTGCCTTTCTCAAGGTCGTGGAGGAGCGCCCGCCGATCAGATATTCGGATATTG
>DASXPL010000024.1:0-214394 GCA_036493615.1 Steroidobacteraceae bacterium | reverse complement strand
CGCCCAGACCGGCACCGGCAAGACGGCCGCATTCGTGCTGCCCATCCTGCAGAACCTGGGCGCCCCCCAGCCCGGTGCGCCGCGCGTGCTGGTACTCACCCCCACCCGTGAACTGGCCGCCCAGGTTGCCGCGAGCGCCCGCGACTACGGGCGCTTCGTCAATCAGCTGCGCACGGTGGTGATCTTTGGCGGCGTGAGCGAGAAGCCGCAGATCGAGGCCCTGCGCCGCGGCTGCGACATCATCGTCGCCACCCCCGGGCGGCTGCTCGATCTCGCCCAGCAGCGCCAGCTGGACTTGAGCAGGATCGGCTGCCTGGTGCTCGATGAAGCCGACCGCATGCTGGACATGGGCTTCATCCATGCCATCCGCCAGATCCTGAAGCTGCTGCCGCCCGTGCGGCAGAACCTGATGTTCTCCGCCACCTATTCAGAGGACATCCGCACGCTCGCCAACCGCATGCTGCGCGATCCACTGCAGCTCCAGGTCGCCGCGCGCAACGCCACCGCCGAGCGCATCGACCAACTGGTCTACAAGGTTCCCAAGGAGCACAAACGCCACCTGCTTGCGCACCTGATCACCACGGGCCAGTGGAACCAGGTGCTGGTGTTCACGCGCACCAAGCACGGTGCCAACCGCCTGATGCAGCAGCTGGAGGGCGCCGGCATTGTCTCGGCCGCCATCCATGGCAACAAGAGCCAGGCGGCGCGCGTGCGCGCGCTGGCGGACTTCAAGGAAGGGCGCGTCACCGCGCTGGTAGCCACGGAAGTTGCCGCCCGCGGGCTGGACATCAAGGAGCTGCCGTACGTGGTGAACTACGAGCTGCCGAATGTCCCGGAGGACTACGTGCACCGCATCGGTCGCACGGCGCGCGCCGGCGGCACCGGTAACGCGGTCTCCCTGGTCTCGCAGGACGAGGCGCCCCTGCTGCGCGACATCGAGTCGCTGCTGAAGATGTCGCTGCCGGTGGCAGCGGTGCCGCAGTTCGAGATCCGGCCGGGCACCGGCACCGCGGAGCCCACGCGCGAGGGTGCCGGCGGTGGCGCCCATCGCCACGGCCAGCGCCCGCAGGGCAGCTGGCAGCCCAAGCGTCACAGCGGCGGCCGCACCCACGGCGCCCGCCCCCAGGGCGGCTACGCGCGCGCCCGTCGCTCGGTGTAGCCTTGATGGCATGAGGATCCTGCGGCTCGCGCTCGCGTGGCTGCTGCTCGGCGGCAGCAGCTGCGCGCTCGCGCATGCGCACCTGGCGCACAGTGCCCCGGCCGAGGGCGCACACCTGGCATCAGCCCCCCGCGTGCTCGAGCTGCACTTTTCCGCGGCGGCGCAGCTGACGGCGCTGTGGATCCAGAGAACCGGCGCCGAACGCGTGAAGGTCGGTCCGCTGCCTGACAAGCCGGCGGCCGAGATCACCATCCCGCTGCCGCCGCTCGCGGCCGGCCAGTACCTCATCAGCTGGCGCGTGGTCGGCAGCGACGGACACGTGGCCCCGGGCCAGCTGCACTTCTCGATCGACGGATGATCGATGGGCTGTGGCTCGCCGCGCGCGCGGGGAGTTATCTGCTCGTGCTGCAGGCCACCGGCACCTTGATATTCCTCGCGCTGTTCGGACGGCATTTCGGAGGCGCCGCCGGCGCCGCCGGCGCTGTGGCGCGCATGGCGCGGCGCTGCGCACTGGGCGCACTCTGCGTCTGCACGCTACAGCTGCTGCTGGAGCCTGCCTACATGGCGGGCGAGGCCGCCGGCATTATGGATTCCGGGCTGCAGCACCTGGTGCTGCACTCGCGCTCGACACTGGCGACGGCATTGCGCGCCGCGGCCATGATCTGCGTGATCCTGGCGAGCGCCCGCACGCCGCCCCGCGCCGTGCCCGGGATCGCCGCAGTGTGCCTGACCCTGGCATCGTTCGTGGTCATCGGCCACACCGTGACCGCCATCCACCGCGCGCTGCTCGCACCGCTCTTGGGATGGCATGTGCTCGCGGTGAGTTTCTGGCTGGGTGCCCTGTGGCCGCTGCACCTGCTCGCGCGCAGCCTCGGGCCGCTGCCACTGGCCGCACTGCTTGAACGCTTCTCGGCACTGGCGCTGAAAGTGGTGCCGCTCCTGGGGCTCGCTGGCCTGGCGATGGCGTGCCTGCTGCTGCCGGACCTCGGCGCCCTGGGTACGCGCTACGGAGTGCTCCTGTGCACCAAGACGGCGCTGTTTGCCGGCCTCATGGGGCTTGCGGCGCTGAACCGGACGCGCCTCACGCCGGCACTTGCGCAGGGTAATCCTGCGGCCGCGCGCGTGCTGCGCCGCTCACTCATCGCAGAATACGCGCTGATCAGCGCGGTGTTACTGGCAACCGCAGCCCTCACCGGTCTTTATTCACCGGACGGCCACTAGGCACTCAAGGCGCGCGCATGATCGCCTGACGCACCGCCGCCAGCGGGGCGGTGTCGCTGAGCGCTACCGAATTGCCCTCTGCCTGTACGCCGAGGCTGCTCCACAGTGCCATCAGGTCAGGTGCCACCGGCCGGTCCTTGAGCTTTGCGTAGAGATCTTCGAGTACGGTGGTACCGGTGGCGGCATCCCCGGTCCGCAGCACCTTCTCAATCGGCCAGTCGGCTGACAGACCGCCGCTTTGCGCAAGGATCGCGCGCAGCGCCTCCTGCAGGCCCTGGCGATTGTCGGTGCGTTTGTGGATCTCCACGTCCGCGAGCAGGCAGAACATCGCTCCGCCCCAATAGGTGCGGCCCCAGCTGTGGGTGTGGTCCAGGCCACGATCATCGCTTTGTGGCATCCCGCGGGGCATCGCGTGCAGCTCTTCGGTCCAGACATCCGTCTCGCTGCGGTTGCCCGCCTGCACCCGCGCCACGCCCTCGACGTAGGTGGCAATCCCCTCGGAGAGCCAGGCGTGCTGCTCGCCGGTGTCGGGCAGGGCGAGGTGGGTCATCTCGTGCACCAGCACCCAGTCGGCATTGAGCTGCGCGGCCGTCACCTCGCGCCCGAGACGCACGCGGATGTACGCACCGGGATTGGCGAACGTGGTGCCACCCTGCACTCCATCACCGGTCTCGGCCACGATGCGAAGGTCGAGCGGAGTGGCGGGGAAGCGCCCGTAGTAGCCGCGCACGATCTGCGCGGAGCGGCGTACCCAGACCAGCACCTGTGTACCGCCATCGGGAAATGCGCCGGCCGTGAATTCCACGCGCACCAGTGCGCCAGCCACTGCAATCTCGGTCGTGTTGGCATCCGCTGGATCCGGGGCGATAGCGCCTGCGACCGCCAGCAACATCATGAGGGCGGCGCTGGGCATACCCGCGCGCGGGCGCACCCGTACCCTCAGCGTGCCGTCTGCCCGAAGAGGATCTTCTTGGCTTCCTCGGTGAGGGTGGTCGCCGTGCTGATCGCCTTGCCCTTGTCGTAGGCCCGCTCGGTCGCCGGCCGCGCGCGGATGGCCTCGAACCAGCGCTGCAGGTGGGGGAAGTCCTCCAGGCGCTGGCCCTGGGCCTCGTGCGGGACTATCCACGGGTAGCTGGCGATGTCGGCAATGGAATACTCCTCGCCGGCGATGAAGCGGCGGTCCGCGAGGCGGGTGTTGAGTACCCCATAGAGCCGGTTGGTCTCATTGACGTAGCGCGTGATCGCGTAGGGTAGCTTTTCCGGCGCGTAGCGGGCGAAGTGATGGTTCTGGCCGGCCATGGGACCTAAGCCTGCCATCTGCCAGAACAGCCATTGTAGGACCTCGAAGCGCGCGTGCAGTTCAGCCGGCAGCAGCCGCCCGCTCTTCTCCGCGAGGTAGAGCAGGATGGCGCCGGACTCGAACACCGACAGCGGTCCGCCCCCACCCCGCGGCTCAGTATCCACGATGGCCGGCATTCGGTTGTTGGGCGCGATGGCCAGGAACGCCGGTTCGAATTGTGCACCGGTGCCAATGCTGACCGGCACGATGCGGTACTCAAGACCTGTTTCCTCCAGGAACATCGTGATCTTGTGGCCGTTGGGCGTTGGCCAGTAGTGCAGTTCGATCATGCGCGCAACTCCTCAGGCAGTGTTACCTGAGACTGGCACGGCGCCGCGCGCCGGTGCGAGGCCCCGGACGGGCCGCCACCGTCTCCGCCTTTGTCGGTATTGATATGGTACAAGGCGCCCATGAGCCCAGCGCGTTCCCTGATCCTTGACCGCCTCAGTGAAGAAGGCTACGCCTTGGTTTCCGCCGCGGAGGCCGCTGTGGCGCTGGATCTTGGCCTTGCGGCCCTGGCAGGGCTGCGCGCCAGCTGGGACGAGCTGCCGCGCGATGCGTACCTGCGCGACGGGGGTGCCTACCGTGCGCGGCGCCACAGCTGTTTCACGCAGGCGAGGGGTGCGGCCGTACAGGCGGTGCCGCACCGGCCGCACTGGCAGCCGACTTCCTACAATGCTCTGCACGGCGGGCTGACGCGCTGGTTCGAGCCCATGACTGTGCAGGTGCGCGGCGCGGCCGGCTTCGTGCACCTGCTCGGCGCACTCGGCGGGCTGTTTGGCGAAGTCCGGCACGCTCCATGCTGGTACATCGAAGCGCATCAGTTCCGCATCGACACCGCCGCGGGGATCGGCCGGCCGACGCCCGAGGGTGCGCATCGCGACGGCGTGGACTTCGTCGCCGTGATCCTCATCGAGCGTCACCATGTGCTGGGCGGGGAGACGCGCGTCTTCGCCGCCCAGTCAAGCTCGGGAGTGCGCTTCACGATGAGTGAGCCCTGGTCGATGTTGCTAATGGACGATGCGCGCGTAATCCACGAGACCACGCCGATCCAGCCCGACGGCCCCCACGGGCGGCGCGACACCCTGGTGCTGACCTACCGCGCCGCAGGTTTCCAATCGCCCGAGGGTGCCGCGCAGGATGCGTTCTAGTAAGTGTAGGCCCCGTAGATGCCGAAGGTGCGCGGCTGATTGGTAAGGTAGCCCACCCGCGCGCTGCGTCCGCGCTCGTAGTCGAGTGCGAGGGTGGTGTTGGTGTCGGTCAGGTTGTTCACGTAGGCGGCCGCCTGCCAGTGCGCAGTCCTGACGCCGATGCGGAAGTTCGTCAGCGTGTAACTGGGCAGCTCGGCGTTGAAGTTAATCTGCGAGACTGAGAGCGGGCCGCCGAAGGGAATCAGGCGCGCCGCATTCGGATCGCCGGTGCCGCCGATCTGGCCGAAGCCCGGCTCCTCGTTCTCGAATTGCGAGAAGGACGAGCCCACGTACTGGAACGTCAGATTGGCGAACAGGTCCCGGTCGGTGCTCATCGGCATCGTGTAGCCGATGTAGGCCGCCGCCTGGGTCTTCGGTGCCGTCGGCAGACGGTTGCCGTCGGCCAGGCCGCCGACTACCACCGTCGTGCCGTCAGGCAGGGTGGAAGTCACCGAGGAGGTGAGTTTCGCATCGATGACGGTGCCGGAAACGCCGAAGTCCCAGTTGGCATTGGGGCGGGCGAACAACTCCGCCTCGATGCCCGAGCTGCGCGCGGTGGGCACGTTGAACACCACGCGCGAGGAGCAGGTGCCGGCAGTGGTCGTGGCCTGCAGGTCCGTGATGTCGGCGTAGAAGGCGGCAATGTTGAAGGTCACGTGGCGGTCCATCCACTGCGTCTTCGCGCCGACCTCGTAGTTCCAGGTCTTCTCATCCTTCCAGTTCGGCTGGTTGCCGAACACTACCTTGTCGGTCGCGGAACACAGCGGCAGGTTGATCGGGTCATTGATGCCGCCCAGGCGGAAGCCGCGCGAGGCCTGCGCATTGAACTCGACGTCGTCGGTTGCCTTGAAACTCAGGATCACCCGCGGGGAGGTGCCACTGGAGTCGGTCGAGGCGGGAACGACGCCGGGGGTCACGTCCGCGAACAGGCCGGCGAACAGCAAGTCCTTGTCCTCGTTGAACCTGTAGTAACGCAGGCCGCCGGTGACCGCAAACTGATGGGTGATATTCCAGGTCACTTCGCCGAAGGCGGCGTACTGCTTCAGGCTATAGCGCAGATCGGAATAGAACGGGGTGTCGGGTGGTGCGTTGAAGGCGCTGCTGGGGGTGCCGATGATCGCGTCAAACCCGGGCGTCGGCAGGTCCTGGCCGTAGTGGCGGTTGACGCGCTGGAAGAAGCCTCCGACCAGCCACTGCACCACGGTATTGTCGGTGGAGGCCAGGCGCAGCTCCTCGGAGATCGCGTTCAGCGACGTGCGGTCATAGAGCGGGGAATTGATGCGCGCGTCCGCCTGGATGTTCGGATCGGCGTCACCGAGGATGTCGTAGGTCACGCTGCCGGTCAGTTGCGTGGCATCGCGCAGCACGCGCACGTTGCGCTTGGTATAGGAAGTGATCGAGGTCACGGCCCCCGGCCCGAAGTTGTAGTCGACCTTCAGGTCGGTCAGCAGGAACTGGTCCAGCAGGGCCTCGCGCTGCTGCGTGTACTGCTCCAGGTTGCCGATCGTCACCGGTGCCACGGTAGTGTAGGGATTGGCAAGGATGTTGTAGACGTCAGTGCGTGGGAAGCCGTTGGTGGTGAGGTTCTGGAACACCACCCGCGGGGTGATATCCAGCGCCTCGCTGGGCTTGATGAGCATGGACAGGCGCACGCCCGTGCGGTCGCCGTCGTTGACGTCCTTCTTCACGCTGCCGTCGGGCTGGATCGCATCCACAAAGCCGGGCAGGTGGTGCCAGTAGGCCACCAGCCGCACGGCGGCGTTGTCGCCGACCGGGACATTGAGCGCCCCACGCGCGGAACCTCCCAGATCGCCATGCGTTACATCTTCGATTGACGCGTCGGTGAAGGCCTCGAATTTTCCTAGCTGTGGCTGGCGGGTGATGTAGCGGACGGTGCCGGCCTCAGAACCGGCGCCGAACAGCGTGCCCTGTGGGCCACGCAACACCTCGAAGCGCTCCAGGTCGAACAGTTCCAGGTCCGGGGTGAACAGTGCGATTGAGATCGGTGACTCATCGAGATAAACGCCGACCTGCTCCTTCACGCCCGGCTGATCGCGGATCACCTGTCCGGAGCTGATGCCGCGGATGGCCATCTGGCTCTGGCCGGGCCCTAAATCCGCGATGGAAAGTCCGGCGATGTTTCGCGCCAGGTCGACGATATCCTGGGCGCCGGAGTTGACGATCTGCGTCTGACTGGTCGCCGACACCGAGAATGGAACGTCCTGCAGGTTTTGCGAGCGCTTCTGCGCGGTCACGATCACTTCCTGCAGAGCGCCCGTTTCCTGGGCGCTGGCGCCAACCGCCAATGACATACAGACAACAGCGAACAATGAACCCAACAGCGAGTGAATGCGAACCATATGGCCTCCCCCGAGCCAAAATGTGCCGCCATTCAGGTCCGTGCACCGCTACTCAAGATCCTGCGCGGACCAAGAATGGGTTTTGTTAGCTAACGATAATATGAAAACGACGCCCGTGTCACTCACGCGATGAAGCAGTCCGCGGGCAAACGCAAAGCGTGGCGTGCGCGCCACGGTTTGCGCTGTCGCAGTGTCATTGAACTACCTGGCAGTGTCAGTGAGTCGCTGTTGATCCGCGCGGATCGTCCGACCGCTGGTCCACAGATGCCATGCGCCCCACAGACCGGTAGGGGCGAGCATCAACAGCGCCCAGCGCAACGATTCATTGCCGGCGCCCAAAGAGGCGCGGAACCAGTCACTCAGCCAGCCGATCACCGAAGGGGCGACGACCAGATTGCCGATGTTGGCAAGAAAGAGCAGCAGCGCACAGGTGGTTGCACGCATGCTGGCGGGGACTACGTTCTGCAGCACCCCGAGGATGGGGCCGATGTAGAAGTAGACTCCCGGAATGAACAGCCACAACTGAACCGTGGCGATCCGATCTGAAGCCACCCAATAGGCCAGGAACGAGGGGATGGTGCACACGGCCACGACTACGGCAAGGACGCGCACCACATAGCGCGGGTCGGCGGCCGCGGCTCTGCCCATGAACCAACCGGCAACCAGTGTGCCCGCGGTCCCCGCATACAGATGCATGGGACCCAGCAGTGCACCGGCCTCGCCGACGCTCAGGTGGTGAGAGCGCTGCAGGAAGGCCGGCGTCCACCACACCAGCCCCCAGCTCCACAAGGTCGCGACGGATCCACCCACGACCAGGTGAATCGCGGAGCGATGCTCGCGGATATAGCGCAGCGTGTCGGAAAAACTCCTGGGGGCTTGCACGGGTGCGCCATCGAGCGCCCCGCGGCGCGGTTCCTGCACGGTCAGCCGCACCAGAACGGCGATCAGCAGCCCTGGAATCCCCAGGACGAGAAAGGCCGTGCGCCAGCCGCTGTGTTCGGCGGCCCGTCCGGCGACCGAGGAGCCCAGCCATGCCCCGAGGCAGGCACCCAGTGCGAAGATGGTAAGGGCCAGCGGCCTGCGCTCGGCGGGAAACTTATCGGCCAGGATGGAGGTCGAGGGCGGCGTGCCACCGGCCTCGCCGATGCCGACGCCAAAGCGCGCCAGGAGCAGTTGCGTGTAGTTCTGTGCCAGTCCGCACACTGCGGTCATGCCCGACCACAGGGCTAGCGAGATCGCGACAATGTTGCGTCGATTGGTCCGGTCCGCCGCGACCGCGATGGGAATCCCGACGGTCACATAGAACAGCGCGAGCGCGACTCCGGTCAGAAAGCCGATGCCGCTGTCAGATAAGTGCAGCTCCGCCCGGATCGGCTCGATCAGCGTGGAGATCGAGAAGCGGTCGGCAATGTTCAGTGCGTATACGCACGTGAGCACGGCAAGAACGTACCAGCGGTCGCGCGACACGAGCGTGGATTGGCGCCCGGCATCAACGGTCGCGGACATCGCTGCTTCGTGATCTGACAATCTAGAGCGGCTCCCTGGCATGCGATGTAACTGCGACAGGTATGGGCGCTGGCGGCACCACGGGGCTGAAAAGGCCATCCGACGCACGCAACCATACGCGCGTTTGGCGCGATGTGCCGTGCACGGTGGGACGGACAGGATCGCTCGGTAGCGGGAGGGCCGGCGGGGCCGCGCCGCAAGGTTGTCAGATATCTGCGGACTGACGGCGGCCGTCGATCCAGGTCTCGACGATGTTCAGATCGGCATCGGCCACGACCAGGTTCGCCCTGTACCCTGGAGCGATGCGGCCCAGTTCCGCCCCCAGGCCGAGAAACTCCGCCGGGTAGCGGCTGGCCATGCGCACAGCCTCCGCGAGCGGGATCTGCAGCATCCGCATCGCGTTGCGCACGCAGCTGGCCATGTCGATGTTCGAGCCGGCAAGACGTCCGTCCTCGTCCAGGCAGGCGTGACCGCGCACGGTGATGCGCCGGCCCTGCAGCACGAAATGGTCTTCGCCGGTCCCCACGCTGGGCATCGCGTCCGTGACCAGCAAGAAGCGGTTGTGCGGCCTGCAGCGCAGTGCAATGCGCAGCACCACAGGATCGGCATGCTCGCCATCGACGATGATGCCGCACCAGCTGCGCGTATCCTCCAGCGCCGCCCCGACCGTCCCCGGCTCGCGGCCGGTGAGCTGCGACATGGCATTGAACAGGTGCGTGAAGCCGGTGAGACCGTGATCCAGAGCGGCACGGATCTCCGCATAGCTCGCATTGGTGTGTCCGGCGGAGACGATGACGCCAGCGGCGACCAGCTCGCCGATGATGTGCGGCGTAGTCATCTCGGGGGCCAGCGTCAGGAGCGTGCGCCCGTTGCGCAGCGAGGTCAGCAGGCCGTGCGCGCTCGGGTCCAGCTCGCGCAGCATCGCCGGGTCGTGCACGCCCTTGCGTGCCACGCTCAGGAACGGACCCTCGATGTGAATGCCCAGTACCCCGGGCACGCCAGCATCGATCGCGCCGCGCACCGCCTCAATCGCATGCGCGATGGTGTCGAGGTCCGCGCTGATGAGGGTCGGCAGGAATCCCGTGGTGCCGAAGCGGCGGTGGGCAGCGCCGATGGCGCGGATGGATTCCACCGACGGGGCATCGTTGAAGAGGACGCCGCCGCCGCCGTTGACCTGCGCATCGATGAACCCCGGCAGCAGCAGCTGCCCCTTGAGATCGATCTGCTCGACCCGCGCACAGCGCGGGTCGGCAGCCGGTACGACATCGAGGATGCGCGCGCCGTCCAGCAGCACGACGACTCCCTCGCTGATGCCCTGTTCGCCCAGCACACGGGCGTTGATGAGTGCGATCACCATCACACCGTCTCCGTGACCTTGCTCAGGTGCGGCGGGCGGTCCGGATTCTGCCCGCGCGCCAACGACAGCGCATTGGCGAGGCGGTAGAAGCTCTGCGCGTACAGCAGCGGCTCGATGACCGGGTGTGCGCCCTGCGTGGGCAGCTCGGTGGTCCCGGCCACGCGACTGCCGGCAAGAAATACGGCGGCCGATTCCCGCGCCAGGTCCGCGGCCAGCTGTTCGATGCCGCCACGGGTCTCGTCGTTCTGTGCAAACACCAGCAGTGGGAATCCTGGCCGCACCAGCGCCATCGGCCCGTGGCGCAGTTCCGCGGCGCTCACCGCCTCGGCATGCAGGGCGCAGGTTTCCTTGAACTTCAGGGCGGCCTCCTGGGCCACCGCCAGGCCCGGGCCGCGCCCGATCACGTACAGGTTGTTCGCAGCGCGCAGCGGCGCCAGCGCCGCACTCCAGTCCTGCGTCCAGGCACGCTCGAGTTGTTCAGGCGCCCGCCCCAGCGCGGCATTGAGTTCGTCGTCACCGCTCCAGCTGGCGATCAGCTGTGCCAGCGCCGACAGCGAGGCGATGAAGGACTTGGTCGCCGCGACGCTGCGCTCGGGCCCGGCGCCCAGGGGGATCAGATCGTCCGCCAGCTGCGCCAGGGGCGAGGACTCGGCATTCACCAGCGCCACGATCTGTGCGCCGGCATCGCGCGCGCTGCGCACCGAGGCCAGCAGGTCCGGGCTGGCACCGGACTGCGAGATCACCAGCATCACCGCACCGGATAGATCCGGCGTGGCAGCGTAGATCGAGCTCACGGACGGTGCGGCCGAGGAGGTCAGTACCCCGAGGCGCGTCTCGATGAGGTAGCGGGCATAGGTTGCCGCATGATCGGAGCTGCCGCGCGCGCAGGTGACCACGGCGCGCGGCCGCGCATGGCGCAGCCGGCGCGCGAGGTTGTCGATGCGCGCGGCGTTGGCCGCCAGCTGCGTGCGCACCACCTCGGGCGCCTGCGCGGCCTCGAGGAACATGCACGTGTCGGCCGCGGCGCCGCTCACGAGGACAGGCTCAGCTCGGCCACGAAGTCGTAGATGTCGCCGCGGTAGTAGGACTGCGTGAACTCCATGGCACGGCCGTCCTGCAGGAAGCCCAGGCGCTCCACCAGAAGTCCCGCATCGTTCTCGCGGGCCTGCAGCAGTTCTGCCTGCTCGGCGCTGAAGAGCACCGCGCGCAGGCGCTGCAGGGCGCGCACCGGGCGATTGCCGGCGCGCTCGAGGGCAGCATACAGGGAGGACTCCACCGCATCGATCGAGGGCAGACACGAGGCGAGGATGGTCGCGTATTCCAGCGCCATCGGTGCATCGTCGGCGAAGCGGATACGGTGAAAGCGATATACCGGAGTGCCCGGGCTGGAGCGCAGTGTGAGTGCTTCCTCGGGCGTCACCGTGCCGGATGACTTGCGCAGCCACACGCTGCGCGGGCTGCGTCCGCGCGCACGCATGTCTTCGGAGAAGGAGGTGAGCTTGGAGAAGTTCTTCTCGACGCGTGCGCGTACGAACGTGCCCGAGCCCTGGCGGCGCAGCAGCAGTCCATCGCTGACCAGCCCGTCGATCGCCTTGCGCACCGTGATGCGTGAGACGTTGAAGTCGGCGGCCAGATCGCGCTCCGGCGGGAGCGCATCGTCAGGTGCGAGCACGTGCGTCTCGATCGCCTGGCGCAGGGCACGCTGCAGCTGCTGGTACAGCGGCAGGCTGCTTGATTCATCCAGCATCCCCACCACTTCAGACAACACAGTCACGGTCTATCTCCCGCCGCCGACGCATCGTTTTTATACTACCACTATAAGACCAGTTTGTTGCTAGACAGACACAGAGTCAACTGCAATTCATTGATAAAACAGTGACAAACTGATGTCGGTCCCGACTGGTACACAGGGTATAGCATTTAAAACGAATTGGTACTATATTGGCACCTAAGTGGTCCCAGTGCAGGAACACAACATACGGGCGAAAAAACAACGCTCGATGGGGCAGGAACGAAGGCCCGCGGTGGATTGGCTAACGACAACATTCGGGGTGGTTCAATCATGAGAATTGCAAGGTCGACGTTGATCGGAACGGCAGTGGCCATGGCCATTTTTGGCCATGAGAGTGTCGTCCACGCCCAGACGAGTACCGCTGCGGCGTCCTCCGATCAGGGACTTGAGGAGGTCGTGGTCACCGGTATCCGCTACTCGCTGGAGAAGTCGCTCGAGGAAAAGCGCACGGCCAACTCGGTCATCGACGTCATCACCGCCGAGGACATCGGCAAGATGCCCGACAAGAACATCGCCGACTCACTGCAGCGTGTGCCTGGCATTACCATCAGTTCCGCCGGTGCCAGCGAGGGCGGCTTCGATGAGAACGACCGCGTCAGCATGCGCGGCACCAATCCCAGCCTCACCCAGACGCTGATCAACGGGCACAACATCGCCGCGGGCGACTGGTTTGTGCTGAACCAGACCGGCACCGTCGGCCGCAGTGTCAGCTACACGCTCCTGCCCTCGGAGCTGGTCAGCTCGATCGTCGTGCACAAGAGCTCGGAGGCCGACCTGGTCGAAGGTGGCGTCGCCGGCTCCATCGACATCATCACCCGCAGGGCGCTCGACATTCCCAAGCCCTTCACCTTCGAAGCCAACGTGGGCGCCGTGTACGCGGACCAGCCGCGAAAGGGCGACCCGCAGGCCAGCGCCCTGGTCAACTGGCACAACGATGCGAGCAACTTCGGGGTGCTCGTGCAGGGCTACTACGAGCAGCGTCACCTGCAGCGCGAGGGCGTCGAGCTGCTGGGCTACGACACCATCGCGGCCACCAGCGCGATGGCCCTGGCGCACCCGGATCTGTCGGGTGTGCAGTACCCGACCGATATTGGCGCGGCGCTGTTTACCCAGAAGCGCACCCGCAAGGGCGGGCTGGCCGATGTGCAATGGATCCCGAGCGATAGCCTGGGCTTCGACCTGTCCGCGTTCCTGTCCAACCTCGATGCGCCGAACTACAACCGCAATTTCCTGCTGTGGAACACCCACTACATCAATTCCGGCGCCGGGCAGGCGCCGGACCCCGGTTACGTCGTCACCAATGGCACACTGACCAAGGCGACCTTCACCGGCGTGCCCGGTACGTTCTATGGCGTCTACGACCAGATCGCGCGCCCCAACGAGAGCGAGAGCTCCAACTACATCAACCTGGACACGAACTTCAAGCTGACCAGCTCGCTGTCGTTCCTGCTGCAGCTGGGCATCTCCAAGGGCTCCGGCAAGACCCCGACGCAGGACGTCTCGGAGACGCAGCCCGACCAGGGCGGTGGCGCCTCCTACCAGCTCAATGGCATTGGCAACGGCCCGAACTTCGCCTTCCTGAATACGAACGTCACCACGCCGAACGGGAGCGCGGACAACCCGAACGGGCCGGTCCCATTCGGCTGGATCTTCGGCGCACAGAATGTCGCCGTCTATGACAAGGAAGACTGGGGCAAGCTCGATGGCCTGTACAACGTCGGCAACGGCGCATGGAGCGATCTGAAGTTCGGCTTGCGGCTGGAAAGCCATGACCGCTCCTCGCTGGGCGCGATCGCGCAGGGACCGACCGGAGGCAGCAACCCGGACACCTACCCGGTCGGCTTTAGCAACTATCCGACGAACTTCGAGAACTTCGGCGGCAACATCCCGGTCGGCATGTGGTACTGGACGCCGGCGCAGCTGGCCGCCTACAACAGCCCCGCCAACGTCAACCGCGATCCGATCACGCGCGCCTATATCCCCAACGGCTGGTACAAGATTGCTGAGAAGACCCAGGCCGCGTACGTGCAGGGGGACTTCAAGGGTGAGGGCTGGGCGGGCAACATCGGCGTGCGAGTCGTCAGGACGCACGAGGACGTCGACGTCTATGCGCAGGACAGCTCAGTGACGGCCACCACGCCCGGGGCGGTGCTGACCTCCGCGTTCGGCCCCTATGTCGCAAGGCCGGTCGAGCACAGCTACACGGACGTGTTGCCGACGGCGAACCTGAAGCTGGATCTCTCCCCGACCCTGATTGCGCGCTTTGCAGCCGGTAAGACTATGACCCGCGCTGACTACTCGGCGATCGGTGGCAACACCAGCCTCAATGCGCCGCCGGTGGGAACGACCCCCGGCAGCGGTTCGAGCGGTAACCCGGACCTGAAGCCGGTGGTGTCTCTCAACCTGGACGCCGGCCTGGAGTGGTACTTCACGCGCCGCTCGCTGCTGTCAGCCACTGCCTTCTACATGGACCTCGAGAACTACATCGGCTACGGCACCAAGCCGCTGACCGAGTTCTCCTTCAGCCAGGACTTTCCGGCAGGCCAGGACCTGAACTACCTCATCACCACCCCGCTCAATGCCAAGGGTCGGGTGTACGGAGCTGAGTTCGCCTACCAGCAGGCACTCTCCGAGCACTTCGGTGTGGCCGCGAACTACACCTACGCCGACGGCAAGCAGACCTCCAACGTGCAAGGTACGCAGGTCGGCAACACGGTCATCTACGACGACCGCCTGGTGGGCACCTCGAAGTCCACGTACAACGTCAACGGCTACTTCGAGAACTCGATGTTCAGTGCGCGGCTGGCCTACAACTACCGCTCATCCTTCTACAGCGGACTGGATCGCAGCACGGCCTTCTCGCAGGCGGCGATCGGCTACCTGTCGGCCTCGCTGGGATGGACGATCACCAAGAACTTCTCGCTGACCCTGGATGGCCAGAACCTCAACAATCCGACCCTGAAGTACTACGCGCTCAACCAGAGCCAGCCGCGCGCGTTCTACGTCAACGGCCGGCAGTACTACCTGAACCTGCGCGCCAAGTTCTAAGGCCCTCAAGGTCGGGCCAGCCGGTGATGCTCCCCCTGCATCAACCGGCTGGCCGGGCGGACTTGCCGGGCGTGCCGGCACGGCAGCTGCGCGGCGGATTGGCCCCTGGCAGGGCGGACGGGTAACGTTCGCCCATGACGCCGCTGCCGCCACATCCCCGGGTGTGCCCATGACCACCGCCACTCTCTTCAATCAGACCCTGGCAGCTTCGGGCGCCGCCGTGGCCGGGCCCGCGCCGCCGGGCGTGCGGCGCATCGTCATTGTCGGCGGCGGCACCGCCGGCTGGATGACCGCCCTGATCCTGGCACGCTCACTGCTCGCGCGCGGTGTGGAGATCACGCTGCTCGAGTCGCCGGTGGTGGGCATCATCGGGGTGGGGGAGGGCTCGACGCCCTGGCTGCGCGGCTTCTTCGACAGCCTCGGCATCGAGGAATCCGAGTGGATGCCCGCCTGCCACGCGACCTACAAGTGCGGCATCACCTTCGCCGGCTGGTCGACCAAGCCGGGCTTCGAGCGCTACTTCCATCCCTTCGCCTCGATGCTCGACAACCTCACCATGCGCCAGTTCGTGCACAACGCCGATGCGCGCGTGAAGGGCGCGGACCTGCACGCCCACCCGGACCGCTTCTTCATCGCGGCACGGCTGGCCGCGCAGCGCCGGGCGCCTAAGCCGGCGCAGAACTTTCCGTTCGACATCTGGCACGGCTACCACTTCGACGCGGTGCTGCTCGGGCAGTTCCTGCAGCGCAAGGCGACCGCGCGCGGCGTGCGCTACCTAAGCTGCCACGTCACGCACGCGAACCTCAACGCCAACGGCGCGATTGACTCGGTGAGCACGCAGGACGGGCAGACCATCGCGGCGGACCTGTTCGTCGACTGCAGCGGCTTCTCCGGGCTGCTCATCGATAAGGCACTGCACACCCCGTTCGTGAGCTTTGCCGGCAATCTCTTCAATGATGCCGCCGTCGCGCTGCCCACCCCGCTTGAAGGGACGATCCCCTCCGAGACGGTCTCCACCGCATTGCGGCACGGCTGGGCATGGCGCATCCCGCTCACCAGCCGCTTCGGCAACGGCTACGTCTACAGCACGCGGTTCTGTTCTGCGGAGAGTGCGGAGAGTGAGCTGCGCGCGCACCTCGGGCTCTTGGATGCCGACGTGCCGGCGCGGCACCTGAAGATGCGCATCGGCCGGGTCACCGAGCACTGGAACAAGAACTGCGTGGCGATCGGGCTGTCGCAGGGCTTCATCGAGCCGCTCGAGGCGACCGCGCTGCTGTTCATACAGCTCGCCGCCACCTGGTTTGCGGAGTCTCTCGAACGCGGCGACCTGAGCGAGGCGGCGCGCGCGCAGTACAATCGGCGCGTCAACGAGCACTTCGAGGGCATCCGCGACTATATCGTCACCCACTACAAGACCAACTCGCGCACCGACACCGAGTACTGGCGCGCGAACGCGGCCAACCTCGACGTCTCCGACGACCTGAAGAAGCTGTACTCGGCCTGGATGGGCGGCACGAGCATTGCCCCCGGGGTCGGCCAGCAGATCATCGGCAAGGGGTACCCGGTGTTCTCCTGGTATGCCCTGATGGCTGGCATGGGGATCTTCCCGGAGGCCGGGCAACTGCGCCGGCCGAGCGCCGAGGAGGCACGCTACAGCATGGCCGAGATCGACAACCTGCTCGATCGCAGCCAGGAGAACTACCCGGATCACGCGAGCGTGCTCGGGCAGATCCCGGCGCGGCGCACCGATCCTTCCCTGCAGCTGTACTTCTGGTGATGCCCGCCAGCGCGCGCGAGCCCATGGCCACTCCCGCCAGTATCCGCGAGTTCCATGCAGATGAGCCGGAACTCATCCGCCGCGAACTGCTCACCGCCGGTACACCCTGCGTTCTCCGGGGCCTGGTGCGCGACTGGCCGGCGGTGGCTGCCGGGCGGTGCTCGCCGCAGGCGCTGGTGCAGTACCTGGCGCGCTTCGATACCGGTCATCCGGTCGATGCGCTCATGTGCCCGCCGGAGGTGCACGGGCGGATCTTCTACAACGACTCCATGAGCGGGTTTAACTTCCTGCGCAACCGGCTGCCGCTGGCACAGGTTGCCGAGCAGGTGCTGCGCTACTCCGCCTTCCCCTCGCCGCCGGCGGTGGCCGCGCAGAGCGCGCCCGTCTCGGAGGTGGTGCCCGGTTTCGCCGCCGAGAATCCGCTGGGAGTGGTAGCGGCCGGGGTGCAGCCGCGGCTGTGGCTCGGTAACGCCATCACCACTCCGACGCACCTGGATGAATGGAACAATGTCGGCTGCGTGGTCAGCGGGCGGCGGCGCTTCACCCTCTTTCCCCCCGAGCAGGTCGCGAACCTGTACATCGGGCCGCTGGATTTTGCGCCCACCGGGGCGCCGATGAGCCTGGTGCAGCTGCATGCGCCGGACTTCGGGCGTTTCCCGCGTTTCCACGCAGCGCTCGAGGCGGCGCTGACCGCCGAACTCGGTCCGGGGGATGCGCTGTACATCCCGGCGCTGTGGTGGCACCACGTGGAGTCCTTGGAGCCGTTCAACTTGCTGGTGAACTACTGGTGGCACGCCAGTGGCGATGCCCGGATCGACGGTGCGTGCGGGTTCGATGCCCTGATCCTGGCCATGCTCAACCTGCGCAACGTGCCCGCTGCCACCCGCTCGGCCTGGCAGGCGCTGTTCGAGTACTACGTGTTCAACGTTGCAGGCGAACCGGGCGCGCACATCCCGGCGCAGCGTCGCGGCCTGCTGGGGGCGCTGTCCGCGGAGGACAGCGCGAAGCTGCGGGCGCATCTGGGGCAGCGCGTGCGGGAGAGCAAATGAGGAAGAGGGGCATCGCCGCGCTGCTGCTCGGCCTGTGCTGCCTGCCCCAGGGGTTGCTGGCCGCGGCGCCCTCGGCATCACCGGCGCTCATCCCGCTGCCCGAGAAGCTGGTGCGCACGCAGGGCAGCTTCGCGCTCCTCGCGGCGACGCCGCTGCTGGTTGGCAGCGGGCCCGGGGCGCGCGCGGCCGGGGAATACTTTGCGGAGCTGCTGCGCAAAAGCGCGGCAGCCACCCTGGAAGTCAAACCCCTGGCGGGCAAGGCGGCCCCGGGGGCCATCGTGTTTCAGGTGGAGCCGCAAGCCGACCCGCGGCCGGAGAGCTACCAGATCGAGGTGGATCCGCAGGGCATCCGGGTGAGCGCGCGCACGCCTGCCGGCCTGTTCTACGGCGCGGTGACGCTGTGGCAGCTGTGCACGCCGGCGCAGCGCACGATCAGTGTGCCGGGCGTGCGCATCGAGGATGCGCCGCGCCTGCGCTGGCGCGGACTGATGCTCGACTCGGCACGGCATTTTCAGTCGGCGCAGTTCGTCCTCGACTACATCGACTGGATGGCGCTGCACAAGCTCAACGTGCTCAGCTGGCACCTCACCGACGACCAGGCGTGGCGGCTCGAGATCAAAAAATACCCGCGCCTGACCAGCATCGGCGCCTGGCGCGTGCCCGCCGGCGCGGCGGCCGCCAAGGACATCGACCCGGCCACCGGCAGGCCGCGGCTGTACGGTGGCTTCTACAGCCAGGAGGACGTGCGCCGCATCGTCGCGCACGCCGCCGCACGGCAAGTCATGATCGTGCCGGAGATCGACCTGCCCGGGCATGCCACCGCCGCCATCGTCGCCTATCCACAGCTTGCCTCGACCCCGCACCCGCCGCAGGCGGTGCCGGGAGACTGGGGCATCTATCCGAACCTTTTGAACGTGGACGAGTCGACCTTCCGTTTTGCGGAGGACGTGCTCGATGAGGTGATGGCGCTGTTTCCGGCCACCTATGTGCATGCCGGCGGGGACGAAGCGGTGAAGGACCAGTGGCGCGCGAATCCCGCCGTGCAGGCGCGCATGCGTGAGCTCGCGGTGCCCGACGAGGAGGCGCTGCAGGGTTACTTCACGCGCCGGCTCGCCGCCTACCTGCACGAGCATGGCCGCACGCTGGTGGGCTGGGACGAGATTCTCTCCGGCGGGGTGCCCGCCGACGCCGTGGTCATGTCCTGGCGGGGCGTCCAGGGGGCGATCAGCGCAGCGGCGGCCGGCCACGATGTGGTGCTCTCACCTGACCCCACCCTCTATTTCGATCACCGCCAGGGCAGCTCGCCCGCCGAACCTCCCGGTCGCGGGACGCTGCTCACGCTCGAGGACGTCTATCGTTTTGACCCGCTGCCGGGGACACTCGCCCAGGACGTGCAGCACGTGCTCGGCATCCAGGGGAACCTGTGGACGGAGCACGTGCGCACCGAGGAGCGCGCCGGCTACATGAGCTTCCCGCGGGCGGCCGCCGTCGCCGAAGTGGCCTGGTCGCCGGCCGCGGCGCTCGACTACACGGACTTCCGCGCGCGCATGCGTCCACAGCTGCAGCGCTACCGCACCCTCGCCATCCCGCACTCGGAGGACGTGTTTGCGCCGGCGCGTGTCGTGGGCCCGCACGAAAGGCACATGAGCCAGGACCTTGCCACCTGCAGCAACAAACTCGTGCTGTCGCTGGAGGACGATGCGCCGGTTGCGGGCCCGCGCGCGATATTTCTCATCGATGTGATGGATCCGTGCTGGCTCATGGGCGAGGTGGAACTGCCCGCCGGCGTGCACCTGACCGCCGCGGTCGGCCAGGTCCCCTTCAACTTCCAGATCGGCAAGGCTGCGGCCGCAATCCATCTGAATCCGCCGGCCTCGGCCGCCGGGGAACTCGAGGTGCGCATCGATGGCTGCGCCGGTGCGCCGGCGGCGGTGCTGCCGCTGGCCCCCGCGCTGGCGAACGATGCGCTGACGGAGCTGCCAGCGGTGCCGCTGCCGCCTCTGCCCGGGCGTCACCAGCTGTGCCTGCGCTTTACGCAGGCCCGGCTTGATCCGATGTGGGCGCTCGACTGGGTGCAGGTCGGGCCATGAGTGTCGGCGGCATGGTCTTGAAGTCGCCGCTGGCCGGCTGGAGCACGCCGCTCGAGGAGGTGCCGGATGAGGCCTTTGCCGCGCGCATGCTCGGTGATGGGGTGGCCATCGATCCCACGCACGATACGCTGCACGCGCCGTGTGATGCGGAGGTCATCGCGATCGCCGCCGCGCACCACGCACTCACCCTGCGCACCCCGCAGGGCTGCGAGATCCTCCTGCACGTGGGCCTGGACACCGTGGCGCTGCAGGGCACCGGCTTCGAGATTCTCACCCGCCTGAACACTCGCGTGCGCGCCGGTGACCCGCTGCTGCGGTTCGACCTGGACTTCCTGGCGCAGCATGCGCGCAGCCTGCTCACGCCGGTCATCGTCTCCCTGGACAGCCGCTTCCGCATCGTCCGGCGCGCGCTCGAGCGCCAAGTGCAGGTGGGGGAGTTTCTCCTGGAACTCGAGCCTACCGGCGCCCCTGCCACAGCCGATGCGCCGGCTGCTGCGGCGCCTGCGCAGCTGGCGCGCGTGGCGGTCACACTTGCGCATGGTCTGCATGCGCGACCGGCCGCGCGGCTGGCCGCCGCGCTGCGCAACCTCAATGCGCAGGTGCGCATCGCCGCCCATGGCCGCGAGGCCAATGCGCTGAGCACGGTGGCGCTCATGGGCCTAGGCGTCAGCTGCGGTGAGGAGGTCGAGGTGCGCGTGTCCGGAACGCAGGCGCCCGCCGCGCTCGAGGCCGTCCGGGCGGCACTGACGAGCGAATCCGCCGCCCATGCGGCGCGCTCTGTGCCAGCGCCCCCCGTCCCCGTACGCACCGACCTGCCCGCAGGCGTACTTGGCGGCGTCATCGCCAGCCGCGGCTTCGCGGTGGGACCGATCGTACAGCTGCGGCGCGTGCAGGCGCCCACGCCGGAGCAGGGCGCCGGCGCGGAGGCCGAGACAGCAGCCCTGGCCGGCGCACGGGACGCGGTACGTGAGCGCCTGGCACGGCGTGCCGGCGCGGGTGATGCCGTGGATGCGGCGCGGGAGATTGCCCGGGCACACCTGGAGTTACTCGATGACCCGGAGCTGCTGCAGGCGGCGCAGGCACGCATCGCGCAGGGCAAGGCCGCAGGCTTTGCCTGGCGGCAGGCGATCCGCGCCCATACCGCGGTCCTCGGTGCGCTCGAGGATGCCCGCCTGCGCGAGCGGGTGGATGACCTCCTGGACCTGGAGACCCAGGTGCTCGCGGCACTGCATCCTGCGGAGGCGCCCGCGCTGCCGCCCCTGCCGGCGGGGGCGATCATCGTCGCCCGGGAACTGCTGCCCTCGCAGCTGGTGGCTCTGGATGGTGGCCAGGTCGGCGGCATCTGCACGGCCGAAGGCGGCGCCACCTCGCACGTGGCGATCCTGGCAAGCGCCATGGGCATCCCGGCGCTGGCGGCACTCGGTGCCCAGGTCCTGGGCGTGCCCGAGGGCAGCTGCGTGGTGCTGGATGCCGAGCACGGCTTCCTGGAACAGGCGCCGTCTGCGCAGCGCCTCGCCGCCGCGCGCGCGCTGGTCGCCCAACAGCGCGCCGCAGCGACTGCCGCGCAGGCGGCCGCCCAGGGCGAGTGCCGCACGCGCGACGGCACGCGCATCCAGGTGCTCGCCAACGTCGGTTCCGTTGCCGAGGCCCGCGCCGCCGTGCGCAACGGCGCGGAAGGGTGCGGGCTGCTGCGCACGGAGTTCCTGTTCCTGGATCGCCAGAGCGCACCGACGCCCGCTGAGCAGACGCACACCTACCAGCAGATCGCCGATGCGCTCGGGGCGCGTCCGCTCACGGTGCGCACGCTCGATGCCGGCGGGGATAAGCCGATCGCCTACCTCAAGCTGCCGGCGGAGGCGAACCCCGCACTGGGCCTGCGCGGCGTGCGCACCAGTCTTGCGTACCCGCAACTGCTGCACGATCAGCTGCGCGCCATCCTGGCCGTGGCCGGCCCGGCGCAGTGCCGCCTGCTCCTGCCGATGATCACCGACGTTACCGAGGTGGCGCAGGTCCGCAGCGTGCTCGATGCCGTGCAGGCAGAATTTCCGGGCCGCCCTGCCATGAGCGTGGGCGTCATGATCGAGACCCCCGCATCCGCGGTGCTCGCCGGTGAGCTCGCGCAGGTGGCCGACTTCCTCTCCATCGGCACCAACGATCTCACCCAGTACGTGCTGGCGATGGACCGCCTGCACCCGCAGCTGGCGGCACGCCTGGATGCATTGCACCCGGCGGTCCTGGCACTCATCGCGCGTGCCGCGCAGGCGGCGCATGCGCACGGGCGCCATGCGGCCGTGTGCGGGGCGCTCGCCTCCGAGCCTGACGCCGCGCCGCTGTTGGTAGGCCTGGGGGTGGACGAGCTCTCGGCCGTGCCCGGCGTCATCCCGCAGGTGAAGGCGCAGATCGCAAGGTTCACCCTGGCGCAGTGCCGCGCACTGGCGCAGCAGGCGCTGCAGCTGCAGGGCGCGCCTGCGGTCCGCAAGCTCCTGGCTGCGCACGCGCAAGGTGTCCTATGAAGGACGTCATGGGTGGCCTGCAGAAGGTCGGCGGCGCACTGATGCTGCCGATCGCGGTGCTGCCGATCGCAGGCCTGCTGCTGCGCCTCGGCCAGCCGGACCTGCTGAACTCACCGATGGTGGCCGCCGCAGGCGGCGCGATCTTCTCCAGCCTCGGCCTGTTGTTTGCCGTGGGTGTGGCGGTGGGTCTTGCGCGCGAGAACCACGGGGCGGCGGGACTTGCCAGCGTGGTCGCCTACCTCGTGGCCACCAAGGGCGCCGAGGTGCTGATCGCCGTGCCCGCGGAGGCACTGGCGCAGCTCGCAGGACCTGCACGTGCGCTCGCCAGCGATGCCTACAAGGCGCACGAGCTGTCCAAGCTCAGCGTGCCCGTCGGCATCCTGGCCGGCCTCATCGCCGGGGCGCTCTACAACCGCTTCTACAACATCGCGCTGCCGAACTACCTGAGCTTCTTCGGCGGCCGCCGCTTCGTGCCCATCGCCGCCGGCGTTGCCGGCCTGGCACTCGCGGTGGCCTTTGGCACCCAGTGGCAGCGCCTGGAGGCCGGGATGGACGTGCTGAGCCAGTCGGTGCTGCACGCCGGTGCGCTCGGCCTGTTCCTGTACGGCGTGCTCAACCGCGTGCTGATCGTCACCGGGCTGCACCACATCATCAACAATATCGCCTGGTTCCTGCTCGGGGACTACCACGGTGTGACGGGCGACCTGAACCGTTTCTTCGCCGGCGATCCCGCGGCCGGGGCCTTCATGGCCGGCTTCTTCCCGGTGATGATGTTCGGCCTGCCGGCGGCCTGCCTGGCGATGTATCACACCGCCTTGCCCGAGCGGCGGCGCCTGGTGGGTGGTCTGCTCGGCTCCATCGCGCTCACCTCGCTTTTGACCGGGGTGACCGAGCCGATCGAGTTCACCTTCATGTTCCTGGCGCCGCTTCTGTACGCGGTGCACGCGCTGCTCACGGGCATCGCCTTCATCCTCATGAACGCCCTGCACGTGCGCCTGGGGTTCGGCTTCTCCGCCGGGCTCTTCGACTACGTGCTGAACTTCAACCGCGCCACGCGCCCGCTGTGGCTCATCCCCGTGGGGCTGGGGTACTTCGCCCTTTATTACCTGCTGTTTCGCTGGGTCATCGTGCGCTTTGACTTGAAGACCCCCGGGCGCGCAGCCGTCGAGGCCGCCCCCGCGCCGGCGCGGGCCACCGGCTCACAGGCAGCCGGGGAATGGATCGAAGCCTTGGGCGGTGCGGCCAACCTCACCGCGGTGGCTGCGTGCACCACGCGCCTGCGGCTCACCGTGGCCAGCCAGGCCGGGGTTGATGGCACCGCCTTGAGCCGCCTCGGGGCCCGCGGGCTGGTGCGTCCGTCGCCGCAGGCGCTGCAGGTGGTCATCGGGCCCACCGCCGACCGGCTGGCGGGCGAGATCCGTGCCGCGCTCGCCGGTGCGCTGCCTGCGGTGGCTGTGCGCAATGCGCACAAACCTGCGGTTTCCGAAACTCCCCTCCCGGCCGCGCCGGCCAGCTCCGGCTGGTCCGGCCGCGGCGAGCCGCTGCTGGCGGCCCTGGGTGGCAGCGCCAACGTCCACGCCGTCGAGGCCTTTTCCACCCGCTTGCGCGTGCGCGTGGCCGATCCCGGCCGCGTGGATGCCAGCGCACTCGCGGTGCTGGGCACGCGCGGGCTGGCGCTGCCGGCGCCGGGCATCGTGCACATAATCGTAGGTCCGGAGGCCGCCGCGGCCGCCACGACCCTTAGACACCTTCTCACCTGAAGCGCTGCGGACTGGTTTAATCTTGAGCGCGCCCGTATGGCGGGAACGTGCAAGCCGGGCACGGCGACCGAAGTTTAAGATTTTCGTTTCCGGCGGTTTGCGCGTACGCTCGCTCGCTGACAGACGATCAAGCATGGAGCGAGCCTAGGTTTTTTCTAGGCAGATTTAAAACTATAAAGACCAGAGGAATCGTCAGATGCTCATTCTCACCCGACGGGTCGGCGAGACCGTCATGATCGGCGATGAGGTCACGATCACGGTGCTGGGGGTCAAGGGGAACCAGGTCCGTGTCGGAATCAACGCGCCTAAGACCGTGGCCGTGCACCGTGAAGAGATTTACGAGCGCATCAAGCGCGAGCAGCACCCGACCGAAGAGCTGACCGAGAAGGTCAAGAGCGCTCACTACGCGCCGGCCTGAGGGCGCGCGGCGCACGCCGCCGCGCTGCTACCTGAGAACTGTCAACGGGCCGTGGCCGTGAAGGCCACGGCCCTTGCATTACCTGCCTGACGCGGGCGCCTCGCCCGCATGCAATCCCACCCGACCGCTTAAGGCTCGCAGGTCGGCACTGCCGGCACGCTTTAGCGGAAGCTCGGAAGGAGCGTGTTGGCCAGGGACTGCAGATCGGCGCGGCACACGGTCGTGACTGCAGCCTCGATGTCCAGTGCCAGCAACCGGTCAGTCGGGGCAAAGGGTACGCTCAGGCGCAGTGCACCGTAGGCGCCGTGCAGGCGCGCCGAGGTCTTAAGCGGTGCGAGCAGGTCCAGGCCCTGGCAGGCGGCCAGCAACTCGATCGCCACGATGTTGAGGGCGTTGCCGGTCATGACGAGCAGGCGCCGCGCCCCGTGCGTGGCCATGCTCACGTGGTCTTCCTGATTTGCCGAGGTCGGGATGCTGTCGACGCTGGCCGGGTGGGACAGCATGCGGTTCTCGGCCACCAGGGCCGCGGCGGTGACCTGCGCCATCATGAACCCGGAGTTGACGCCGCTTTCGGGGGTAAGGAAGGGGGGCAGCCCGCTCATCTTCGGGTCGACCAGGATCGCCAGGCGCCGCTCGGTGATCGAGCCGATCTCCGCGCAGGCCAGCGCCAGCACGTCCGCGGCGAAGGCCACCGGTTCGGCGTGGAAGTTGCCGCCCGAGAGCACCGCGCCGCTGTCGGCAAAGACCAGCGGGTTGTCGGTCACCGCGTTGGCCTCGATGAGCAGGGTTGCCGCCTGCTGCGTGATCAGGTCGAGGCAGGCGCCCATCACCTGCGGCTGGCAGCGCAGCGAGTAGGGGTCCTGCACGCGCGCGCAGTCGCGGTGCGACTCGCGGATCGGGCTGCCGGCGAGCAGCTCCCGGTAGACCTGCGCCACGCGCACCTGGCCGTCATGCCCGCGCACGCGCTGGATGCGCGCATCAAAGGGCGCATCGCTTCCCTTGAGGGCATCGGTGGAGAGCATTCCGGTGACCACCGCGCCGGCGAACACCGTCTCCAGCTCGAACAATCCCGCGAGGGCGAGGGCAGTGGACACCTGCGTGCCGTTCAAGAGCGCCAGGCCCTCCTTCGGCCCGAGCGCAGGGGCGACGATGCCCTCCTGCGCCAGCGCCTGCGCGGCGGGCAGGATTTCCCCGCGTCGCCGGATCTGCCCCAGGCCCAGCAGGCACAGCGACAGGTGTGCCAGCGGCGCCAGATCCCCCGAGGCCCCGACCGAGCCCTGCGCCGGCATGCACGGATAGAGGCCCACGTTGATCAGCCGCTCGAGGAAGCGGGCAAGCTCGGTGCTGATGCCGGAGAAGCCCTGGATGAGGCTGGCGAGCTTGAGCACCAGAACCAGGCGCACGATGGCATCGTCCAGCAGCGGCCCTACGCCTGCGCTGTGCGAGAGGATGATGTTGCGCTGCAGGAGCGTGCGCTGCGCGGGCGGGATGCGGGTCTGTGCCAGCAGGCCAAAGCCGGTGTTGATCCCGTAAGCCGGCGCATCGGCGGCGGCCAGGCGCCCGATGAGTTCGTGTGCGGCGGCGACGGCGTTCATGGCGGCCGGGTCGATGGCCACCGTCACCGCGCCCTGGTAGATGCGGCGCAGGTCAAAGAGCCTGAGCGCACGGACGCCAAGCTTCAGAGTGTCAGATTCGGCCATCGCTGTACTTCTCCTGCGCGCACCACCGTGCGGCGCGGGTTGAAACCAATCCAGTAACCAAGTTCCTCGACCCGCTGGATATTCCACACCACGAAGTCCGCGGCAAGACCTGCGGCAAGACTGCCGCGCTCGGCCCCGACACCCAGTGCCCTGGCGGCGTTGCGGGTCACCCCGAGCAGGGCTTCCTCGGCGGTGAGCCCGAACAGGCGCGTCGCCATGCTCATCGCCAGCAGCAGCGAGGTGCCGGGGGCGGAGCCGGGATTGCAGTCACTGGCCACCGCCAGGGCGGCCCCCGCGGCGCGCAGCGCCGCCACCGGGGGCTGCCTTTCCTCGGCCAGGCAGTAGAACGCCACCGGCAGCAGCACCGCCACGGTGCCGGCGTTGGCGAGGGCGCGCGCTTCCGGCTCGCCTGCAAACTCCAGGTGGTCGCACGACAAGGCGTGGTGACGCGTCGCCATGAGCGTGCCGCCGAGGTTGGCCAGCTGCTCGGCATGCATCTTCACCGGCAGCCGCAGGGCGTCAGCTGCCTGGAACAGCCGCTCGGCCTGCGCGACGGTGAACGCGATGCGCTCACAAAACACATCCACCGCATCCACCAGTCCGTCGGCGGCCAGCTGCGGCAGCCACTCGCGCGCGACCGTGTCGATGTATGCGTCGGCGCGTCCTGCAAATTCCGGCGGCACGGTGTGTGCGGCCAGCAGCGTCGCCTTCACCGTGACCGGGAAGGCGCGGGCGAGGGTGCGGGCGACACGCAGCATCTTCGCCTCATCGGCGAGCGTGAGCCCGTAGCCGGACTTGATCTCGACCGTGGTGACGCCCTCGCTCAGCAGGGCCGCCAGGCGCGGCACGCTCTGGTCGAACAGCTCGCTCTCGCTCGCGTCGCGCACGGCGCGCACGGTGGACAGGATGCCGCCGCCGGCGCGCGCGATGTCCTCGTAGCGCACCCCGCGCAGGCGCTGGGCGTATTCGTTGGCGCGGTTGCCGGCGAACACCAGGTGCGTGTGGCAGTCGATGAGGCCCGGGGTGACCCAGGCACCACCCAGGTCATGTACCTCGGCCGGCGCGGTGTGGGTGCGCTCGCTTTCCCGGCCGACCCACTCGATGCGCCCGCCCCGGGTGAGCATCGCCCCGTCGGGGATGAGGCGCGCCTGCCCATCGCAGGTGGCGAGCTGCGCGTTGCGCCACAATTTCAGAGGTGCGGACACTGGCCCCCGCGCCCCGCCTCAGCGGCCGGCGAGGAAGGGCAGGTTGAGTCCCTTCTCGCGCGCACACTGGACGGCGCTCTCGTAGCCGGCGTCCGCGTGGCGCATGACCCCGGTCGCCGGATCGTTCCACAGCACCCGCTCGATGCGCCGCGCGGCCGCCGGCGTGCCGTCGCACACGATGACCACACCGGCATGCTGCGAGTAGCCCATGCCCACCCCGCCGCCGTGGTGCAGCGAGACCCAGGTGGCGCCGCTGGCGGTGTTGAGCAGCGCGTTCAGCAGCGGCCAGTCGGAGACCGCATCGGAGCCGTCCTGCATCGCCTCGGTCTCGCGGTTGGGACTGGCGACCGAGCCGGAATCCAGGTGATCGCGGCCGATGACGATGGGCGCCTTGAGCTCCCCGCGGGCCACCATCTCGTTGAAGGCGAGCCCCAGGCGCTGGCGGTCGCCCAGGCCCACCCAGCAGATGCGCGCCGGCAGCCCCTGGAACTGGATGCGCTCGCGGGCCATGTCGAGCCAGTGATGCAGATGGGCATCATCCGGGATGAGCTCGCGCACCTTCGCGTCGGTGCGGTAGATGTCCTCGGGGTCCCCGGAGAGCGCCACCCAGCGGAACGGGCCGATGCCGCGGCAGAACAGCGGGCGCACGTACGCGGGCACGAAGCCTGGGAATGCGAAGGCATCCCGTACGCCCTCATCGAGGGCGACCTGGCGGATGTTGTTGCCGTAGTCGAACACCGGGATGCCCAGCTTCTGGAAGGCAAGCATCGAGCGCACGTGGCCGGCCATCGAGGCGCGCGCCTCGGTGGACACCTGCGCCGGGTTGGCGCGGCGCAGGCGGTCCCATTTCTCCAGCGTCCAGCCTTGCGGCAGGTAGCCGTTGACCGGGTCGTGCGCGGAAGTCTGGTCGGTGACCGCATCCGGGCGCACGCCGCGGCGCAGCAGTTCGGGCAGCACCTCGCAGGCATTGCCGAGCAGGCCGACGGAGACCGGCTTGCCGCTGGTGCCGGCGCGCTTGAGGATCTCCAGTGCCTCGTCCAGGTTCTTGGCCTCGACGTCCAGGTACTTCGTCTGCAGGCGCTTGGCGATGCGCTCGGGGCGACACTCGATGGCCAGCATCGAGGCGCCGGCCATGGTCGCCGCCAGGGGCTGGGCACCGCCCATGCCCCCCAGGCCGGCCGTGAGGATCCACTTGCCCGCGAGGTTGCCGCCGAAGTGCTGGCGGCCCATCTCCACGAAGGTCTCGTAGGTGCCCTGCACGATGCCCTGGCTGCCGATGTAGATCCACGAGCCGGCGGTCATCTGCCCGAACATCATCAGGCCCTTGCGGTCGAGCTCGTTGAAGACTTCCCAGTTGGCCCAGTGCGGCACCAGGTTGGAGTTGGCGAGCAGCACCCGCGGGGCATCGCTGTGAGTGCGGAACACCCCGACGGGCTTGCCCGACTGGATCAGCAGGGTTTCCTCATCGGACAGCTGCCGCAGCGCGGTCACGATCTGCTCGTAGCAGTCCCAGTTGCGCGCCGCCTTGCCGATGCCGCCGTAGACGACCAGTTCCGCCGGGCGCTCGGCGACTTCCGGGTCGAGGTTGTTCATGAGCATGCGCAACGGTGCCTCGGTGAGCCAGCTCCTGCAGGACAGCTGCGTGCCGCGGGGGGCGCGCAGCGGCATGCGGGTATTGGTGTCGGACATGGGTGATTACCTCGGCTGGATGTTCGCGGCCAGTTCGTAGCGCGAACCGGGATGGTAAAGGTCAGCGACGCTGGCGACGCGCCCCTTGGAGAAGGTGCGGCGCATGATCAGCAGGCAGGCCTCGCTGGATTCGCACTTGAGCAGGCGGCGGATGCGCCACTCGGGCATCACGGCCCGCACGGTGTGCTCGGCCCGCTGCAGGGGCGCGACCTTGATGAGGAACTCGTGCGGGGTCGTGTGGCTGAAGTCGCAGCGCAGGTAACCGGGGGCCACCTGTGGGTTCACGTAGCGCTCCTCGACCTGCAGCGGCAGGCCGCCTTCGTAGTGCGTGAGCAAAGAGTAGTCGAGCGCGGTGCCTGGCTTGAGGTCGAAGCGTTCGGCGAGCTCGCGCGTGGCCGGCACCGACTCCAGTGCCACCACGCGCACGCGGTACTCGTGGCCGCGCGCGCGGATCTCGTCGGCGATGTTGCGCACCTCGAGCGGGTGGGCGTGTACGCGCTGCTCGGCGACGAAGGTGCCGACGCCGGCCACGCGCACCAGCACCCCGTCGGCGGCGAGCTCCTTGAGCGCGCGGTTGGCGGTCATGCGCGAGACGCGCAGCGCCCGCACCAGGTCATTCTCGGACGGCACGCGCTCCCCGGCGCGCAGCGTGCCGGCGGCGACCTGGTCGAGCACGAAGTGCTTCACCTGCAGGTAACGGGCCGAGGGCTGCGGCAGTGACATAGGCGGGGCGGCTTTCCTTGCAGGGACCTGGGGAGAGGGCCCATCCTCGCAGCCTGAAAGTGACTTGTCTATACAGGTACGGTGTGCAGCGGGCGGGGCGACCCTGAAGAGGCGCCCGCGGCTGGTTTCCCCCGCGGGGCGGAATCCGGTAGAATGCGCGGCCCCGAGGGTGGCGGCGCGGCCGCTTGCGGGGACGGGTGGCCGGTGTCGTGGCGTCAGGGATGGGCGCGCGGCGCCCACGAGATTGCGTAACCGAGAAAGCCCCCCGTGGGGCTTTTTGTTTTTTTGGGTGGGCCTTGGGGCCCATTTTCGTTTGCGCGGGCCTTTTACAGGCCGCGAAGGGGATGCGAGGGGTGAGCGGAATGCTGCGCGAGCGCCTGATGGCCCTGATCGAGCCGGTCGTCGGCCGGCTGGGCTATGAACTGGTGGACCTGGAGTTCGCTGCCGGACGCGCGCACGCGGTGGTGCGCCTCTTTATAGACGGGCCTGCCGGCGTGGGGCTGGAGGACTGCGCCGCCGCCAGCCGCGAGGTCTCGGCGCTGCTGGACGTCGCGGACCCCATCCCGAGCGCCTACACGCTCGAGGTCTCATCCCCCGGATCCGACCGGGTGCTGCGCACCCAGGCGCACTTCGGGCGCTTCGTGGGCGAGCGGGTGTATGTGGAGCTGAAGGAGGCGCGCGCCGGGCGCCGCCGCTACACCGGTAGGCTCCTGACGGTGGATGACAGTGGCATCGCGCTCGAGGTGGACCAGGAGCACGTGGCGCTGACGTTTCAAGAGATTGGCAAAGCGAGGCTCGCCCCCAATTAAGGGGATGGGACTTCCGGCCCCCCAAGGCGGGCATTCAGAGGTACGAACGACCGTGAACAAAGAAATTCTGATGGTGGTCGATGCCGTCTCCAACGAGAAGGGCGTCGACAAGGAAGTGATCTTCGAGGCGCTGGAAGCCGCATTGGCCTCGGCTACGCGCAAGAAGCACGGCGAGGAGTGGGAAGCGCGCGTCTCGATCGATCGCAAGAGCGGCGACTACGAGACCTTCCGCCGCTGGAAGGTGTTCGCGGACGACTCCAAGGAGCTGGAGACCCCGGAGCGCGAGCTGCGCCTGGAGGATGCGCTCGACATGGACCCGAGCGCCGTCGTCGACGGCTTCGTCGAGGAGCCGATCGAGTCGGTGATCTTCGGGCGCATCGCCGCCCAGCAGGCCAAGCAGGTGATCGTGCAGAAGGTGCGCGAGGCCGAGCGTGCCCAGGTGGTGGACGCCTACCAGGAGCGCGTCGGCACCCTGGTGAGCGGGGTGGTCAAGCGCGTCGACCGCAACGGCATCTACATCGACCTTGGCAGCAATGCGGAAGGCTTCGTGCCGCGCACCGACATGATCCCGCGCGAGCAGGCCAAGCCCCAGGACCGCATCAAGGCCTTCCTCAAGGAGGTGCGCTCCGAGCCGCGCGGGCCGCAGCTGTTCCTTACCCGTACCGCGCCCGAGTTTCTGATCGAGCTGTTCAAGCTCGAGGTGCCCGAGGTCGGCCAGGGCCTGATCCAGATCCTGGGCGCGGCGCGCGATGCCGGCGTGCGCGCCAAGATCGCGGTCAAGAGCAACGATCCGCGCATCGACCCGGTCGGTGCCTGCGTGGGCATGCGCGGTTCGCGCGTGCAGGCGGTCTCCAACGAGATCGCCGGCGAGCGGGTGGACATCATCCCCTACGTGGAGAACCAGGCGCAGTTCGTCATTAATGCCATGTCGCCGGCGGAGGTCATGTCAATCGTGGTCGACGAGGACGCCCACAGCATGGACATCGCAGTGGCCGAGGACAAGCTGTCGCAGGCCATCGGCCGTGGCGGCCAGAACATCCGCCTTGCCAGCCAGCTCACCGGCTGGGACCTGAATGTCATGACCGAGTCGGACGCGGAGGCCAAGAGCGAGACCGAGGCGAAGGATCTGGTGCAGAACTTCATGAAGCAGCTGGATGTCGACGAAGACGTGGCGACCATCCTGGCGCAGGAAGGCTTCTCGACCATCGAGGAGATCGCCTACGTGCCGGCCGCGGAACTGGCCGCCATCGAGGAGTTCGACGCCGCCATGGTCAAGGAACTGCGCAACCGCGCCCGCGACATGCTGCTCACGCAGGCGATCGCCAGCGAGGAGACGCTCGACCAGTCGATGCCGGCCGATGACCTGCTGCTGCTGGAGGGCATGAGCCCGGACCTGGCGCTGGCGCTGGCCCGGCGCGGCGTGCGCACGCGCGAGGATCTGGCCGAGCAGTCGGTCGATGAGATCGCCGATATCGAGGGCCTGGCGGCGGAGAAAGCCGCGGCCTTGATCATGACCGCACGCGCCCCCTGGTTCGAGGCGGGTAACTGATTGAAACGGGACGAGGATTCAAGCACATGGCCGAAGTAACCGTTTCCCAGTTTGCCGAGGTACTCAAGGTACCGGTCGAGCGGCTGCTGGTGCAGCTGGACCAGGCGGGCATCAAGGTCGAAGGGCCCGATGCGCGCATCAGCGATGATGCGAAGCTCGAGCTGCTGACACACCTGCGCCGCAGCCACGGCAGCGACGATGCCGGCGGCGACGGCGCCCCGCGCAAGATCACCCTCAAGCGCAAGACGCAGAGCGAGCTGAAGCTCGCCAGCATCCAGGGACGCGCGCGCACGGTCAACGTCGAGGTGCGCCGCAAGGCGACCTACATCAAGCGCGACGTGCTCGAGGAGCAGGCGCGTGCCCAGCAGGATGAGGTCGACAACCGCCGGCGCGAGGCCGAGGAAGCCGTGCGCGCGGTCACCGAGAAGGCCGAGGCCGAGCGCCGCGAGCGCGAGCGCCTGGAACAGGAGAACCGCCGCCGCATCGAGGAAGAGGAAAGCAGCCGCCGTGCCCAGGAGGAATCGCGCCGCGCCGCCGAACAGCGCGGCCGTGACGATGAGGCGCGCCGCACCCGCGAGCGCGAGGAACACGACCGCCGCTCCGGCGAGCGCGCCGCCCCGGTGGCGGCCGCCCCGGCGCGTGCCCCGGCAGCCCCCGCGGCCGATGACAAGGCCACCCGCTACGGCCGCCAGGAGCTGCACGTCGCCGGCGACGTCAGCTCGCGCTACAAGAAGAAGCGCCGCGTCAAGGCGCGCCCGGCCCAGAGCACACCCGACGGCCGCCACGGCTTCGAGATGCCCACGGCACCGGTGGTGCGCGAGGTGGCCATCGGCGAGACCATCAGCGTGGCGGAGCTGGCGCAGCGCATGGCCGTCAAGGCCACCGAGGTGATCAAGGTGCTCATGAACATGGGCGTCATGGCGACCATCAACCAGCCGATCGACCAGGACACCGCGGTGCTGGTGGTCGAGGAGATGGGCCACACCGCCAAGACGGTCAACGAGAACCAGATCGAGCAGGACCTGCAGGGCGTACCGGCCGCCAAGCCCGACGAGGGCGAGCCGCGGCCGCCGGTGGTCACGGTCATGGGCCACGTCGACCACGGCAAGACCTCGCTGCTGGACTACATCCGGCGCACCAAGGTCGCCGCCGGCGAGGCCGGTGGCATCACCCAGCACATCGGCGCCTACCACGTCACCACGGACAAGGGCGTCATCACCTTCCTGGACACCCCGGGCCATGCGGCCTTCACCGCCATGCGCGCGCGCGGCGCGCGCGCCACGGACATCGTGGTGCTGGTGGTGGCCGCCGACGACGGCGTCATGCCGCAGACCATCGAGGCGATCCAGCATGCGCGCGCCGCCGGGGTGCCGATCGTGGTCGCCGTGAACAAGATCGACAAGGGCGACGCGGACCAGGAGCGCGTGCGCACCGAGCTGTCCAAGCACGAGGTCATCTCCGAGGAGTGGGGCGGCCAGAACATGTTCGTGCCGGTCTCGGCACGTACCGGCCAGGGCATCGACCAGCTGCTGGATGCGATCCTGCTGCAGTCTGAGGTGCTCGAGCTGCGCGCCCCGCGCACCGGCCTCGCCTCGGGCGTGGTCATCGAGTCGAGCGTGGAGAAGGGCCGCGGGGCGGTGGCCACCGTGCTCGTCAAGCGCGGCATCCTGCACGTCGGCGACCCGATCATCGCCGGCGGCGAGTTCGGCCGCGTGCGCGCCATGTTCGATGAGAATGGCCAGTCGGTGCAGGAGGCGCCGCCGTCGGTGCCGGTCGTGGTGCTGGGCCTGTCCTCGGCCCCCAATGCCGGGGACGAGTTGCTGGCAGTGGAGAGCGAGCGCAAGGCGCGCGAGGTCGCCGAGCATCGCCAGGACAAGACCCGGGACCACAAGCTCGCGCGCCAGAGCGCCCGTGCCGAGGATGTGTTCTCGCAGCTGGGCGATGCCAAGGCGGGCGTGGTCGCGGTGCTGCTCAAGGCCGACGTGCAGGGCAGCGCCGAGGCGCTGCGCGAGTCGCTCAACAAGCTGTCCACCGATGAGGTGCAGGTGAAGATGATCGCCAGCGGCCTCGGCGCGATCACCGCATCCGACGTGCAGCTGGCTGGCGCCTCCGGGGCGCTGATCATCGGCTTCAACGTGCGCGCCGACTCCGGTGCGCGCGAGGCGGTCAAGGAGACCGGCGTCGAAGTGCGCTACTACAGCATCATTTACGAGGCCATCGACGATGTGAAGCAGATGCTCTCGGGCATGCTCAAGCCGGAAGTCAAGGAGAGCATCCTCGGGGTTGCGCAGGTGCGCGAGGTGTTCCGCTCCAGCAAGTTCGGCGTGGTCGCCGGCTGCCTGGTCACCGAGGGCGTGGTCAAGCGCAACAACCCGATCCGCGTGCTGCGCGACAGCGTGGTGATCTTCGAAGGTGCGCTCGAGTCGCTGCGCCGCTTCAAGGACGAGGCCGGCGAGGTGCGTGCCGGCACCGAGTGCGGCATCGGTGTGAAGAACTACCAGGACGTGCGCGTCGGCGACCAGATCGAGTGCTACTCGCGGGTCGAGGTGGCAAGAACGCTGCAGTAATGGCCCAGTCGCGCAACCAACGCATCGAGTCGGAGATCCAGCGGGTGCTCTCGGCCCTCATCGCGCGCGAGGTGAAGGACCCGCGGGTCGGCAACGTCACCATCACCCAGGTGACGATGCTCAAGGACAAGAGCGCGGCGAAGGTCTTCTTCACCCCGTTCGCCTCGGTGAACCCGCCCGAGCAGGTGCGCATCGGGCTCACGCATGCCGGCGGCTTCCTGCGCGGCGAGCTCGGCCGCCGCCTGGGCCTGCGACACGCCCCGCGCCTGGAGTTCCTCTACGACGACACCGTGGAGGGGGCGGCGCGCCTGAGCGGGCTGATCGAGCAGGCCGTGGCCGCTGACCGCGCGCACGCTGCCCCGGACGGGGACAGTGATGAGGCTGTCCCCGATGCCGACGGCCACCGGCCGCGCGGCTAGCCACCGGGCACCTGCCCATGCACAGCGGCGTTCTGCTGCTCGACAAGCCGCTCGGGCTCTCCTCGAATGCCGCGCTGCAGCGGGTGCGCGTCCTGTTCGGTCGCGAGAAGGCCGGGCACGTCGGCAGCCTGGATCCGCTGGCGACCGGCATGCTGCCGATCTGCCTCGGGGAGGCCACCAAGGTCGCCGGCGACATCCTGGCCGGGCGCAAGTGCTACCGCTTCACGATGGCCCTGGGCAGCGCCACCGGTACCGGCGATGCCGAAGGCGAGGTCACGCGCACCGCACCCGTGCCGGCGCTGTCCGCGGCGGGGGTGAACGCGGTGCTGGCAAGCTTCCAGGGCACCGGGCAGCAGATGCCGCCGATGTATTCCGCGCTCAAGCGGGGCGGCCAGCCGCTGTACCGGCTCGCCCGTGCCGGCATCAGCGTGCCGCGCGCCTCGCGTACGATCGAGCTTTCGCACCTGGCGCTGTGCGCCTGCACCGCAGCGCAGCTGGAACTCGAGGTGGTGTGCTCCAAGGGCACTTACGTGCGAGTGCTCGCCGAGGATATCGCCGCAGCGCTGGGCACGGTGGCGCACGTGACGGCGCTGCGGCGCCTGTGGGTGGAGCCCTTTGCGCAGGCTCCGATGCACGCGCTCGCCGCGCTCGAGGAAACGCGCGCGCGCGGGGAGTGGCCAGCGTTGCTGGCGCCGGATGCGCCCCTGCAGCACCTGCCGGCGGTCAGCCTCAGCGACATCGATGCCCAGCGCATTCTCATGGGCCAGCGGGTGTTCGCCGACTGCCCTGCCGCGCCGCGCGTGCGCCTGTACGCCCCGTCCGGCGCGTTTCTCGGGCTAGGGGAAACAGACGGCGCGGGCGGCCTTGAGCCACGCCGGCTGATGAGGGGCGCACCGTGCTAGGCGGGCTCAGTGGGCCTTGAAGTGCTCGTACACCTGCTGTAGCGACTCCGGGGAGATCTTCACGCGGCCGGCGAAGGGCCGGTCGATGGCCACCGCCACCATAAGCACCGAGAAGATCAGCAGCGCCAGCGCGCCGGTCATTAGCGACTGGTTGCGCACGTTGACCGTGCCGAAGAAGAACGTGAAGGTGATCGTGAGGACCGCCCCGGTAAACAGCACCAGCCAAACCACCCCGGGGACCGCGCCGGCGGCCAGCACCAGCCGATCACGGCGCGCCTGGGTGAGTGATCCGAGCTCCTGCAGCAGCGCTTGCTCGATGGCCTGCCCGCGCAAGTCGGGGGGCCGGTAGCTGAGCATGACCCGGTACAGGCGGGTGAGGACCTCGGTGCCCGCCGCACTGGGGCGCCCGTTCTCCATCTCCGGCCAGTCCTGCGCGGCCTCCACTTCCAGATACTCGTCCAGCTGCCGGCGGAAGGCCTCTCCCGGCTGATCCATGCCGAGGGAGAGCCGGTACAAGGTGGCCGCAGCCCCGGCCTCGGCGGCCACGGCATGCTCGGCATCGTGGAACCGCTCCCACACGACGATCACGGCAAAGGCGAGCAGCACCGCGTACAGCACCCCCAGGGTGGCGAACTTGAAGCCCGCCACCTCGTTGTTCGTGGTCAGCCGCTCGAGGGTGACGTAGCGGCGCACCACGAACGGACCTGCCATGGCCAGGGCGGTCAGCAGCAGCGCCACGAGGCACAGCAGCCAGATCGGACGTGTGGTCAGAAAATACATGGCGGTCACTGCGACTCCCCGGACGACTGGGACGGCAGATTAGGCGGCCCGGGCGGCGCCTCGCAATGCACCCGCTCCAGGTGCCGCAGGGCTTGGGGGGTTTACCCCCGGCGCGGGGTGGCTTCGGCGCTGCCGGAGCTTGTCGAAAGCCGCCGCCGCCGGGTAGAATTGGCGGCTTACCAAAAGGCCCACAAGACAAGTAGTTAGGACTATCGCGCAATGGCTCTATCCAGCGAGAAAACAGGCGAGATCCTCGCAAAATTCCGCCGCGGACCTGCGGACACCGGCTCCCCGGAGGTCCAGGTCGCTCTGCTTTCCGAACGCATCAACACACTCGGTGAGCACTTCAGTGCCCACAAGGGCGATCATTCCTCGCGCCGTGGCCTGGTAAAGCTCGTCAACCAGCGCCGCAAGCTCCTCGACTATCTCAAGGCGACCACGCCTGAGAAGTACCAGGAAGTCGTCGAGCGCCTGGGCCTTCGCCGCTGAAAACCCAACAGGCCGCCGTCACCGACGCGCGGCCTTTGTGTTTTTACCCGTTCCAAAACATTTTTCCGAGGATTGACCATTGAGCGTCGTCAGCAAGACATTTCCGTACGGTGAGCATTCAGTAACGATCGAAACGGGCGAGATGGCCCGCCAGGCAGAAGGCGCGGTGCGCGTCTCCATGGGCGAGACCGTCGTGCTCGTCACCGCCTGCGCCAAGTCCACCGCCACCCCGGGCCGGGACTTCTTTCCGCTCACGGTGAACTACATCGAGAAGACCTACGCCGCCGGGCGCATCCCGGGCGGGTTCTTCAAGCGTGAAGGCCGGCCGACCGAGAAGGAGACCCTCACCTCGCGTCTGATCGACCGTCCGATCCGCCCGCTGTTCCCGGATGGCTTCGTCAATGACGTCCAGGTCGTGGCCACGGTCGTCTCGCTCGACCCTGAGATCGATGCGGACATCCCCGCGCTGATCGGCGCCTCGGCCGCCCTGGCCCTCTCCGGCCTGCCGTTCAACGGCCCGATCGGTGCTGCTCGCGTGGGCTACAAGGATGGCGCCTACATCCTCAACCCGACCGCCAAGGCACTCGCCGACTCCAAGCTGCACCTGGTCGTCGCCGGCACCGAGCACGCCGTGTTGATGGTCGAGTCGGAGGCCCAGGGCCTGTCCGAGGAAGTCATGCTCGGCGCGGTGGTCTTCGGCCACCAGCAGATGCAGGTCGCCATCAAGACCATCAAGGAACTGGTCGCGCAGGCGGGCAAGCCGCGCTGGACCTGGACAGCCCCGGCCGACAACGCCGAACTCACTGGCGCGCTCAAGAGCCAGATCGAGGCCGCCGTCTCCCAGGCCTACAGCCTCACGGAGAAGATGCCGCGCCAGGCGAAGCTGTCCGAGATCAAGAAGGAGGCGCTCACCGCGCTCAGCGGCGGTGACACGCCGAAGTTCAGCAAGGACCAGGTCGAGGACGCCTTCTTTAAGCTCGAGAGCAAGCTCGTGCGTGAGCGCATCCTCTCTGGCGCCCCGCGCATCGATGGTCGCGACACCAGCACCGTGCGCCCGATCACCGTCAAGGTCGGCGTGCTCGGCCGCACCCACGGTTCGGCGCTGTTCACCCGCGGTGAGACGCAGGCCCTGGTCGTGACGACCCTGGGCACCACGCGCGATGCGCAGATCATCGATGCGCTCGAGGGCGAGCGCCGCGAGCCGTTCATGCTGCACTACAACTTCCCGCCATTCTCGGTCGGCGAGACCGGCATGATGGGTTCGCCGAAGCGCCGCGAGATCGGCCACGGCAACCTCGCGCGCCGCGGCGTCAAGGCCGTGATGCCCGACATGGCCACCTTCCCCTACGTGATTCGCGTGGTCTCGGAGATCCTCGAGTCCAACGGTTCGAGCTCCATGGCCAGCGTCTGCGGCACCTCGCTCGCGCTGATGGACGCGGGCGTGCCGATCAAGGCTCCGGTCGCCGGAGTGGCGATGGGACTGGTGCTCGAGGGCAGCCGCTACAAGGTCCTCACCGACATCCTCGGTGACGAGGACCATCTGGGAGACATGGACTTCAAGGTGGCCGGCACCGCCGAGGGCGTGACCGCGCTGCAGATGGACATCAAGGTGGAGGGGGTGACCCCGGAGATCATGCGCGTGGCGCTCGACCAGGCCCGCGCCGCCCGCCTGCACATCCTGGGCGAGATGAACAAGGTCATTCGCACCTCGCGCGAGAAGATGTCCGAGTGGGCCCCCTCGATCATCACCCTCAAGATCGACCCGGAGAAGATCCGTGACGTCATCGGCAAGGGCGGCGCGGTCATCCGCCAGATCACCGAGGAGACCGGCACCACCATCGACATCGAGAATGACGGCACGGTGAAGATCGCCTCCGTCAGCGGCCAGGCCGGCCGCGAGGCGCAGGCGCGCATCGAGCTGATCACCGCCGACGTGGAAGTCGGCTCGGTCTACGAAGGCCGGGTGGCACGCCTGATGGACTTCGGCGCATTCGTCACCATCCTGCCGGGCCGCGACGGCCTGGTGCACATCTCGCAGATCTCCAACGATCGCGTCGAGCGGGTCAGCGACAAGCTCAAGGAAGGCGACGTGATCCGCGTGAAGGTGCTGGAAGTGGACCGCCAGGGGCGCATCCGCCTGTCGATGCGCGACGTCGACGCGGCCTGAAGCGGCCGCGTACTTCCCCCGCAACGCCTTGCGGCGCGGTCAGCCCTGTGGGCCGCGCCCGTTCTGCGTGGCGAACTGCCGCAAGCTCTGCTCGAGGTAGTTGCCGATGACCCCGCGGGTCGGTCCGCCGTAGGAGCGGATGACCTGCGACAGGAAGTCGCGGCTCATGAGCGACTCGCCACCGTGCTCCTGCTCGGCGATGACCTGCAGGAGGATGCTGCGGGTGATGTCGCTCTGCGTCTTCTTGTCGATGACGACGAAGTCGATGCGCTCGAGCACCAGGCGGCGAATGTCCGCCAGCGTGATGTAGCGGCTCTCGACCGTGTCGTACAACCGCCTGTTGGGATACTTCTTTATAGTGCGCGGTTCGCTCATACGTCCCTCACTTGGGTTTGTGCACCTTCCGTAGTGCAGGGCGTTGACGACATACCTTATTACATCGCAACGGCGAACCCAACTACCAACCCCTCAGACTGCTGGCCGCACCTGCCGCAGGTCGCGCAGCGGGGTGATATCCCAGTGCTCCTGCGCCCAGTCCAGCAGTTCTGCCGCTGGCGCAAGCTTAAGCTCAGCAGGAGGGGATTGGCGCAGCAGTTCGAGCGCCTCATGCAGCTGCGGCCCGGCCTGGCGGACATCGAGGGCCACCGAGCGGCGGGACTTGGCAAGCTTCAGGCCGGTCGGTTCGGTCACCAGCGGCAGGTGGGCATAGCGCACCGGCGGCAGGCCCAGGGTGCGCTGGAGCGTGATCTGCCAGGGCGTACTGTCCAGAAGGTCCGCTCCCCGCACGATATCCGTGACACCCTGACGGGCATCGTCGACCACCACCGCGAGCTGGTAGGCGACGCTGCCGTCGCGACGCCGCACGATCACGTCTCCGCGCTCGGCCAGTTCAAAAGAGCAGCTGCCCTGGATGCGGTCCTCGAAGGTGAGCGTGCCGCGGGGCACGCGCAGCCGTGTCGCGGTGGGGCCCGGGCGGGTCGGCCCTGCACGGCAGGTGCCGGCATAGCCTCCCTCGCCCTGGCGTTCCGAGCGCGAGCAGCTGCACTCGAAGGTGGCGGACTGGAGCTGCAGCTGCTGCAAGGCCTCGCCGTAGGCACTGGGGTGCTGGCTCTGGTGTTCCACCGGGCCGTCCCAGGTGAGCCCGAAACCCTCCAGCGTGGCGAGCATCTGCGCAGCGCAGCCGTCGATCACCCGCGGGGTATCCAGGTCCTCCATGCGCACCAGCCAGCGCCCGGCGTGGGCACGCGCATCGAGGTAGCTGCCGAGCGCTGCCACCAAAGAGCCCAGGTGCAGGCTGCCGGTGGGGGAGGGGGCAAAACGCCCCACGTACTCAGAAGGTGCGCGCGCGAGGCACGCGGTGTCCGGACCCGGGCTAGCGGTATCGATCGTCGCGATCGCCGTACTGGCGCTCGCGGCGCTCGCGGCGCTCCTGGGCTTCCAGGCTCAAGGTGGCCACGGGTCGTGCCTCGAGGCGCTTGATGCCAATCTCTTCGCCGGTCTCCAGGCAGTAGCCGTAGGTACCGTCCTCGATGCGCTTGAGGGCCTCGTCGATCTTGCGAATGAGCTTGCGCTCGCGGTCGCGGGTGCGCAGCTCCAGGCTGAATTCCTCTTCCTGCGTCGCGCGGTCATTCGGGTCCGGGAAATTCGCCGCCTCGTCCTTCATGTGGGTGACCGTGCGGTCGACCTCGACCATCAGGTCGCGCTTCCAGGTATTGAGGATGGTGCTGAAGTGCCCGAGCTGCTCCTTGCTCATGTACTGCTCGCCGCGCTTGGCGATGTACGGCTGTACGTTACGCGGGCCGGCCAGCAGACTGTGCGACTCGCCCGCCTCGGGATCCTCGCCATCGACGACCACCGGGGGGTGGGCCGCGCGGTTGGCGCTCGGCACCATGGCGGCGATCACGCCGACACTGTGGCGCGCGGGCTTCTTCACCAGCGGGGTAGTGGCAGCCGGTGCCGCCGGGGGGGCATGCGCGGCGAGCTTCTTGGGGGCGGCTACCGGGGCTGACTTGCGGGCGGCCACGGCCGCAGGTTTCGCGCGCGCCGGCTCTGCCTTGCGGGCGACTGTTTTCTTTGCCGCGGGCCGGCTGGGCGCCTTCTTGCCCTTCGCGGACTTCGGCGCAGGTTTCTTAGCCGGCATCTGTTGCACTCCTCAAAACCGCCTCGGCCTCGTTAAAGAACGCGCGATTATACCGGCGGTCTTGTGGGTGTACAGGTGTTCTCAGGGCCCCCTGGCGGGGTCAGCGCGCGCTGACCGCGCCGCAGTGCGCAATGCTCCCGCAGGCGGTTCCCGACAGACCCAGTCGAGCGCTGCCGGGCTGATTCGACAGGCATTTCAAGGCAGGCTGACCGCAGGGGCAGGCTGCCAGCCGCCCTGTCGGCGCTCCGCGACAACGGTGGTATAGATTCCGCCACGGACGTTGAAGCGGGCGGTGAGGCGCAGGAAGCGCGGTTGCATGCAGCGCTCGAGGTGCGCGGCGATCTCGTTGGTCACCGCCTCGTGGAAGGCGCCGCGGTCGCGGAACGACCAGATGTACAGCTTCAGCGACTTCAACTCCACGCACGTGCAGTCCGGCACGTACTCCAGGTCAAGCGTTGCAAAGTCCGGCTGGCCGGTGCGCGGGCACAGGCAGGTGAACTCGGGAATGTGCATGCGGATCGTGTAGTCACGATCGGTCTGCGGGTTCGGGAATGTCTCGAGCTCGGTTGTGGGCGCTGAGGGCATATTCCTCTACACTACACCATCCATTCGGGGCGCAAGAACGGCGGAAGAAATTAGAGATGCGGCTGACCAAGATCAAGCTCGCCGGCTTCAAGTCCTTCGTCGATCCGACCCAAATCAACTTCCCCAGTAATCTCACCGGTGTCGTCGGCCCCAACGGCTGCGGCAAGTCCAACGTCATCGACGCGGTGCGCTGGGTGATGGGTGAGCTGTCAGCCAAGCACCTGCGCGGGGACAACATGGCCGACGTGGTCTTCAACGGCTCGGCCGCCCGCAAGCCCGTCGGCACCGCCTCGGTCGAACTGGTGTTCGACAACGCCGACGGCAAGATCGGCGGCGCCTATGCCGGCTACACCGAGGTCTCGCTCAAGCGTCAGGTCTCGCGCGACGGCAGCTCCGCCTACTTCATCAACGGCGGCCGCTGCCGGCGCAAGGACATCACCAACCTGTTCCTGGGTACCGGCCTGGGCTCGCGCAGCTACGCGATCATCGAGCAGGGCATGATCTCGCGCGTCATCGACGCACGCGCCGAGGACATGCGCGCGTTCGTCGAGGAGGCCGCCGGCATTTCCCGTTACAAGGAACGCCGCAAGGAGACCGAGGCACGCATCAGTGACACGCGCGAGAACCTCGAGCGCCTGCAGGACGTGGTCGACGAGGTCGAGAAGCAGATCCGCCACTTGCAGCGCCAGGCAGCCACCGCGCGCAAGTACCAGGGACTGAAGGAGCAGGAACGGCGCCTCACCGCGGAACTGCTCGCGCTGCGCCTGCGCGACCTGGACAGCGGCGCCACGGTGCATGATGCGGCCGTGCGCGAGCGGGAGCTCGCCATGCAGGCCGCCCTCGCCGAGCAGCGCTCCGCGGAGGCCAGCATCGAGAAGCAGCGCGCCGTGCACACCGAACACAGCGAGCAGCTCTCGCAGGTGCAGGGGCATTACTACGAGGTCGGCGCGGATATCTCGCGCCTGGAACAGTCGATCGAGCACACGCGCGAATTGCGCGAGCGCCAGCGCGCCGATCTTGCCCAGGCGCACACCACCCTGGGCGACCTTGCCTCGCACATGGCCCGCGACGAACAGCAGCTCGCCGCCGTGCGCACTGAACTGGCGCATCTCGCCCCCCAACTGGAGGCGGCGCAGCGCGCCGAGGCGCGCGCCGCCGGTGAGCTCGAAGCGAGCGAGACTGCACTGCAGGACTGCCAGCAGCGCTGGGAAACCCATACGCGCGCCGCGGGTGCGGCGGAGCAGAGCGCGCAGGTGGAGCGCGCGCGCATCGAGCAGCTGGAGAACCAGGAACGCCGGCTTGGCGCCCAGGCGCAGCGGCTGGCCGAGGAGCACGAGGCCGTGAGTGCGCAGCACCCCGGCGGTACCCTCAACCAGCTGGAGCATGAGGAGGCCCGCGCCCGGGCCAGCGGCGAGGAACTCGCCGCGGCCCTGGCGAGCGCCCACGCTCGCGTACAGGCGCTGCGCGCCGAGCAGCTCACCGTCGAAGGGCGTCTGGAGCAGGCGCGCGCGCAGCGTGAATCGGCACGCGCGGAACTGACCTCCCTGGAAGCCCTGCAGGCGGCCGCCCTGAGCGATCACGCCGGCCAGACCCATGCGTGGCTGCACGGGGCCGGACTTGCCGACCGCCCGCGGCTGGCGACGCTGCTGGAGGTCGAGGACGGCTGGGACCGGGCGGTGGAGACCGTGCTTGGCGACTATCTGGAGGCGGTGTGCGTCGAGGCACTGGATGCGGTGTCCGGCTCACTCGCCAGCCTTGCGACCGGGCGCGTGACCCTGGTTGAAAGCACCGTCGGTGGTTCGCACGCGCCGCCGGCTTCGCTCGCCGCGCGGGTGCGCGGCCCGGCGGTCACGGTTGCCGCGTTGTTGAGCGTAGGCACCGCCGATTCGCTGGCCGCGGCTTTGCGCGGGCGCAGTGCACTTGCCGCCGGGGAGTCCCTGATCACCCGCGAGGGCGAGTGGGTAGGCCGTGACTGGCTGCGTGTCAGCCGCGGCACCGACCAGCGTGCCGGGGTGCTCGAACGCGAGCAGCGGCTCAAGGGCCTGCGCACCGGTGCCGCAACTGCGGCAGCCACAGTCGAGCAGGCCGAGTCCGCGCTGAACACGGCGCGCGCGGCGCTCGTGCAGGCCGAGCGCGAGCGCGACGCGAGCCAGGCAGCGCTCACCGGGGTGCACCGAGCGCATGCTGACCTTGAGGCCGCACTGCAGGCGCAGCGCCGCCGCGCTGCCGAAGCGGAGCAGCGCGGCGAGCGCTTGGCGCAGGATGCCGGCGAGGTGGCGCGCGAGCGCGCCACCTCGCAGCAGGCGCTGCAGCGCGCCGGCGCAGAACTAGCACGCGCCCAGACAGAACTCGCGCAGCTGGAAAGCCGGCATGCCGCCCTGGTGGGCGAGCGCGAGGAACGCCGCCTCGCCCTGCAGGCTGCCCGCGCCGGCGCGCAGGCCGCGCAGCTGGCCGCGCGTGACCTGCTGGTGCGCGTGGAGTCACGGCGCTCGACCGAGAGCTCCGTGTCTGTGGGCATGGGGCGCATGCAGGAGCAGCACGCACAGCTGAGGCACCGGCGCGATGAACTCGAGGCCGAGCTGGCCTCGGGCGACGAGCCGATCGTCCAGGCGCAGGCGCGCCTGAACCAGACCCTGGCCTCGCGCCTCACGGTCGAGGGCGAGCTTGCCGTGGCGCGCGCCGCGCTGGAGACCACGGAGCAGACGCTGCGCAACCTCGATGAGGAGCGCCTTGCTGCCGAGCAGCGTGTGAATGCGGCGCGCGCGGCGATGGATGCTGCGCGCCTGGCCGCCCAGGAGACGCACGTGCGGCGCGCGGCGCTGGCGGAGCAGTTCGCCGAGACGCGCGCCGATTTGCCCGCAGTGCTCGCAGGACTGGCCGCCGAGGCTGCCGTGCCCGAGTGGGAGAGTTCCCTCGCCGGGGCGCGCGCCGAGATCGAGAAGCTCGGACAGGTGAACCTTGCGGCGATCGATGAGCTCGCCGAGCACAGCCAGCGCAAGGAATACCTCGACCGGCAGTCCGCCGACCTCAATTCGGCGCTGACCACGCTGGAGGATGCGATGCGGCGCATCGACAAGGAGACGCGCGCGCGCTTCGAGGAGACCTTTGAGCGCATCAACGCCGGGCTGCGCGAGAAGTTCCCGCGCCTGTTCGGCGGCGGCCACGCCTACCTTGAGCTGGTGGGCGATGACAAGCTCACCGCCGGCGTCGCAGTCATGGCGCGGCCGCCCGGCAAGAAGAACAGCACCATCCACCTGCTCTCGGGCGGGGAAAAGGCGCTCACGGCCGTCGCCCTGGTGTTCTCGATATTTGATCTCAACCCGGCCCCGTTCTGCCTGCTCGATGAGGTGGACGCACCGCTGGATGAGCACAATGTCGGGCGCTTCTGCGACATCGTGCGCGAGATGGCCGGGCGCGTGCAGTTCATCTTCATCACCCACAACAAGACCACTATGGAGCTCGCCTCGCAGTTGATCGGGGTCACGATGCATGAACCAGGCGTTTCGCGCATGGTGACCGTGGACGTCGACGAAGCGGTGCGGCTGGCGGCGGTCTGAAGCGCGAATCCCATGAGCACTGCTGAACTGCGCTGGATCCTTCTGATCGTCTGCCTGGTGCTGTACGGGGCTCTGGTGTGGTGGGAGCGGCGCCGTCCGCGCCAGGCCAGCGGCGGCACCGAGCGCGGCTCGGTCCCGCGCGAGCTCAATGCCGAGACAACTCTGCACTCGCGCACCGAGCCGGCACTGACGCTGCCGACCATGCGCGCCCGTGATCCCCTGCCGCCCCACGAACTGCCGATAGTCGAGGCAGACCTGGCTGGCGGGCAGGCGGCCGCTGCGCACTCGCAAGCCGCGCGCGCGCCACCGGCCGATGAACTCGCGACGCTGAGCAGCGCGGCGCCGCCGGCCGTGGAGCCGGTGGTCGAGGAGACCTTTGAATACGTACCCCAGGGTGCGGGCACCGGCACCGCGCCGGTCAACCGGCCAGCGCCCCCGCGCGAGGCACTGCCGGAGCTGCCAACGACGGCGGCCCCGCAGGTGGAGTGGCCGCCCGATGAGCAGCGCCAGATCGTGGCGGTGCGCCTGATCGCACCGATGCCGGAGCGCTTTGCCGGCCGCTCGCTGCGCCAGGCACTCGCCGCGGAGGGCTTCGTGCTCGGGCGCTTCGCCATCTTCCACAAGCCTGACGAGTCGCACCGCGCCGTGCTCAGCGCGGCAAGCCTCACCCGCCCGGGCACCTTCGATGCTGACACCATGGACTCGCAGCACTACGGTGGACTGTCGCTGTTTGCGGTGCTGCCCGGGCCGAAGGCCCCGCCGCAGGCCTTCGATGAACTGGTCTTCACCGCGCGCAGCCTCAACGAGCGGCTGCAGGGGGTGTTGCAGGATGAGCAGGGCAGCCCGCTGACGCCCTCGCGCATCGCGCTGCTGCGCGAGCGCCTGAGTTCGGGGGCCACCTTGTGACTGCCAGCGCCGCCGCGCGTGCAGCCACGCTGCGCGCGCAGATCGCGCAGCACGACTACCGTTACTACGTTCTCGACGATCCGACGGTCCCGGATGCCGAGTACGACCGGCTGCTGCAGGAACTGCGTGCCCTGGAGGCGGCGGACCCGGGCCTGGTCACCGCCGACTCGCCGACGCAGCGTGTTTCCGGCACTCCCAGCGCCGGCTTCGGCGAGGTCAGCCACAGCCTGCCGATGCTCTCGCTCGACAACGCCTTCGCCGCGGAGGACGTGCACGCGTTCGACCGCCGCATCCACGAGCGCCTCGGCCTGCAAGGCGAACTCGCCTACGTTGCCGAGCCGAAGCTCGATGGCCTGGCGGTGACGGTGATCTACCGCGACGGGCTGCTCGAGCGCGCCGCCACGCGCGGTGACGGGGTGACCGGGGAGGACGTGACCGCCAACGTGCGCACGATCCGCGCCGTGCCGCAGCGGCTGCGCGGTACGGCGCCGGTCCTGTTCGAGGCCCGCGGGGAAGTATTCATGCCACTGGCCGGCTTTGCGCGCATGAACGAGGCGGCGCAGGCTAGCGGCGAGAAGGTGTTCGTGAACCCACGCAACGCTGCCGCCGGCAGCCTGCGCCAGCTGGATCCGCGCATCACCGCCAGCCGTCCGCTCGCGGCCTTCTTCTATGCCCTCGGGGCGGTGGAGGGCGTGTCGCTGCCGGCGCGGCAGTGGCAGCTGCTCGAGATGCTGCGCGGCTTCGGTCTGCCGGTATCCCCGGAAGTGCGCGCGGTGCGCGGGGTGGAGGGCTGCCTGGGCTACTACCAGGACCTGGGATCACGGCGCAATGGGCTGCCGTACCAGATCGACGGCGTGGTCTACAAGCTCGACAGCCGCGCGGACCAGCAGCGCGTGGGATTCGTCTCGCGCGCACCGCGCTGGGCGATCGCGCACAAATTTCCCGCCGACGAGGTGCTCACCGTGGTGCGCGGCATCGAGTTCCAGGTGGGGCGCACCGGGGCGCTGACACCGGTGGCGCGCCTGGAGCCGGTGTTCGTCGGCGGCGTGACGGTGAGCAACGTCACGCTGCACAACATCGACGAGGTGCAGCGCAAGGACGTGCGCGCGGGCGATACGGTGATCGTGCGCCGCGCGGGAGATGTGATCCCGGAGGTCGTGGCCGTGCTCGTCGAGCGCCGGCCACCGGGTGCCGCGGCGGTCGTGCTGCCGCAGGTATGCCCGGTGTGCCAGTCGCGCGTGCTGCGGGTGGAAGGCGAGGCGGTGGCCCGCTGCACCGGCGGCTTCACCTGCCGTGCCCAGCGCCAGGAGTCGCTGCGGCACTTTGCCAGCCGCCGGGCCCTGGATATCGAGGGGCTGGGGGACAAGGTGGTCGAGCAACTGGTCGAGCACGAGCAGGTGAAGTCCCCGGCAGACCTGTATGCGCTCACCCTGGAGCAGCTTTCTTCGCTGGAGCGCTTGGGGGAGAAGTCCGCGAGCAACCTGCTCGCCGCCATCGAAAAGAGCAAGCGCACCAGCCTGCCGCGATTGCTGTACGCGCTGGGCATCCGCGAGGTGGGCGAGGCCACCGCGCTCGCCCTGGCGCGTCATTTCGGCACGCTCGAGAGGCTCGCCGCCGCCAGCAGCGACCTCATCCAGCAGGTGCCCGATATAGGTCCCATCGTGGCCGCGCACGTGGCCGCCTTCTTTGGCGCTGCGGAGCACATGGCCGTCATCCGCGCGCTGCGCGAGCGCGGCGTGCAGTGGCCGGACATGCCGGTGAGGGCAGTGGCGCAGGAGCCGCTGGCGGGGCGCACCTTCGTCGTGACCGGGACGCTCGCGAGCATGACGCGCGAACAGGCGCAGGCGGCGCTCACGGCGCGCGGGGCAAAGGTGGCCGGTAGCGTGTCGAAGAAGACCAGTTACCTGGTCGCCGGAGCCGAGGCCGGCTCCAAGCTCGCCAAGGCCCAGGAGCTGGGCGTACCGGTTCTGGACGAGGCGGCTTTGCTGAAGCTGCTGGGGGAGAGCTGAACCCAGGTGCGTGGCGGTGCAGGTTCTGCACCGCCACGCATCCTGTCATGTCCTAGTTCTTCTTCGGGGGCGTTGTCGCTGCCGGTGCGGCCGTCGTCGGTGCGGCCGGGGCGGTGGCGGCGGCCGGCTCGGTCTTCTCGATCTTGGCGGTGCGCATCAGTTCGTCCTGGTAGGTGCGAAACTTCTTCGCCTGCACCACCTGCACCAGACGCTGCTTGACCTGGTCAAACGGCGGCGGCGTGAGGTCGCGCGTCTCGATCAGCTGCACCACGTGCCAGCCGTACTGGCTCTTGATCGGCTTGTGGGTGTACTCGCCGGGCTTGAGCGTGAGGACGGCCGCCGACAGCTCAGGCAGCATGCGGTCCGGGGTGAACCATCCCAGGTCCCCGGCATTGGTCTTGGCGCTCGGGTCCATCGACTCCTTCTTGGCGACGTCCTCGAACTTCGCACCCTTTTCCAGTTCGCCGATCACGCTTTGGGCGAAGCCCTCGGTCGAGACCACGATGTTGCGCGCGTGGTATTCGAGTTTGGGCATGGCACCTATTTGCGTGTCGTACTCGGCATGCAGTTCCGCATCGGTCGGCTGGCGGTTCTTCAGGTACTTGTCCGAGACGGCCTGCTCGAGCACGTTCAGGCGGGTGAGGTTGAGCAGGTAGCCGGTGTCACCGCTCTTGTCGAGACCTTCCTTGAGGGCCTCTTCGCCGGTGAGCTTGCCGCGGATGAGGTTATCGAGCGCGGCGCTGCGCTGCTGGGCGGTCAGGTCCGCGGAGCTCTTGCCGGTGATGCCCTTGATGTAGAACTCGTAGAAGTCGCGGGTGATGGGGCTGCCGTTGACCGTCGCGATGGTCGGGGAGGTGTCCGCGGCGGCGGTGGGGGCGGCGGTCTTGGGCTGGCAGGCCGCGAGCGCGGCGAGCGCGGTGGCCGTGACTAGGATGCGCGAGTAGTTCATGCAGGTCTTCCGGTTGTTGCCAATGTCAGTAGTTGGGAGATTTATCGCTCGAAGGATCTCAGACAGTCCCGTGCCCGCAAGGTTGCGCGCAAGGTTCAGGCCTCCTCGGCCGGGGTGCGGGCGATGATATTGAGCGCGTGCACCGCGCCGTGCATGAGTGGTCCCACGGCGGCGTATACCAGCCGGTGGCGCTGCAGCTGGGAGCGCCCCTCGAACGCGGCTGAGACCACGGTGAGGCGGTAGTGGCCGCCGGCGCGCGCCCCGGCATGGCCGGCGTGGGCGGCGCTGTCATCGATGATCTCAAGCTGCGTGGGGGCGAGGGCGCGCTCCACGGCGCTGCGGATCTGGGCGGCAACTTCCGCGCGTGCGTCGGCGTTCACGATGCCCCCTGCACCGGTTCCTCGCGCGCCGACAGCCACAGCACCTGCGCCACCACGAAGGCCAGCACCAGTACCACGTCGATGACCTTCAGGGCGACCCAGACCTTCTCGCTGGCGTACACCACGACCGCGACGTTGAGCGCGCCCAGGAAGGCGTAGAAGCCGACCCACCAGGCGTTCAGCACGCGCCAGCGCGCGGCACTCACCCGCAGCTTGTCACCGAAGGCTGCCCCGAGCAGCCGCTCGGTGAGGGTGCGTTCGCCGATCCAGAAACTGCCGAGGAAGGCGAGGCTGGTGAGCCAGAAGAATACCGTGGGCTTCCACTGGATGAAGATCTTGTTGTGCAACAGCAGCGTCGCGGCCCCGAAGATCAGCACCAGTACGGTGGAAACCGCATGCATGGTGGGGATGCGCCGGGTGCGCAGCCAGTCCACGATCAGCAGCAGCACCATGGCCACCATCAGCACCGCGGTGGCGACATACAGCCCCCGCAGGTAATAGGCCACGAAAAACGCCAGGAGCGGCGCAAACTCTGTCAAAGCCTGCATCGGAAGATGGGGTGCGACGGTCCTAAGGGGCGACGGTGTACCCGGCAAGGGGCCGCGTATATTCTCACGCGCCGCTGGTAAGTGCCACGCGGATGCGCTTTTCTGCGGGAGCTGCCGTTTTCCAGTGGCCGAATACCTCGAGTTGCACCCGGTTGACCCGCAGCCACGGCTGATCCGTCGGGCCGCCGAAGTGCTGCGTGGCGGGGGTCTGATCGCCTATCCCACTGACTCGTGCTATGCCCTGGGCTGGCACTTGGGCGACAGCGCCGCCCTGGAGCGCGTGCGGCGCATCCGCCAGGCTGACCGGCACCACCACTTCACCCTCGTGTGCGCCAGCCTGGCCGAGGTGGGGCGCTTTGCGCGCCTGGAAACGTGGCAGTTTCGCATGCTGCGTGCCTGCCTGCCTGGCCCCTACACGTTCCTGCTCAAGGCCACCCGCGAGACGCCGCGCCGCCTGCAGCACGAGCGCCGGCGCACCATTGGCGTGCGCATCCCGGCACACCGCGTGCCGCAGCTGTTGCTGGCCGAGCTGGGCGAGCCGTTGATGAGTTCCACGCTGCTGGTGGGTGCGGACCCACAGCCGCTGACCGCCGGGCGCGAGATCCAGCAGCGACTCGATCACGAGATCGACGCGATTCTTGACGGCGGCGACTGCGGCACCGAACCCACCACCGTTGTGGACCTCTCGGTGAGCCCCCCGGTCATCGTCCGCAAGGGCAAGGGCGCCCTCGGCCTGATCACGGGGCGTGCGCTATAATTCACCCGTGACAAGCCTTGCTGTTTCCAGGCGCGCCGCGCGCCGCCGACAATCCCCTGCAACCGCCCTCATCAGTCCCGCGCCGCTGCGGGGCGCACCGTGAGTTCGCCGGCGCCGGCGCGGCGCGTGCTCTCGGGCATGCGGCCCACCGGGCGGCTGCACCTGGGCAATTACCACGGCGCGCTGCGCAACTGGGTGGAGTTGCAGTACCAGTACGAGTGCTTTTTCTTCGTGGCCGACTGGCACATGCTCACGACCGGCTACGAGGACACCTCGCACCTGCAGGAGCACATGCGTGAGGTGCTGATCGACTGGCTGGCGGCAGGACTCAACCCCGGCGTGGCGACGCTGTTCATCCAGTCGCACGTGCCGGAACACGCCGAACTGCACCTGCTGCTGTCCATGATCACCCCGCTGGGCTGGCTGGAGCGCGTCCCGAGCTACAAGGACCAGCAGGAGCAGCTGAAGGAAAAGGACCTCGCCACCTACGGCTTCCTCGGCTATCCGCTGCTGCAGAGCGCGGACATCCTGATCTACCGCGCAGCCTTCGTGCCGGTGGGCGAGGACCAGGTGGCGCACGTGGAACTCACCCGCGAGACCGCGCGGCGCTTCAATCACCTCTACGGGCGCGAGCCGGACTTCGAGGCCAAGGCCGAGAAGGCGGTAAAGGAACTGGGCGGCCGCAACATCACGACCTACCGCCAGCTGCGGCGCAAGTTCCAGGAGACCGGGGACACCGAGTCCCTGGCGCGTGCGCAGGCGCTGGTGCAGAGCAACAACCGCATCACCGTCGCCGACCGCGAGCGCCTGCTGGGTTTTCTGGAAGGCACCGGGGTCAGCATCCTGCCGGAGCCGCAGGTGCTGCTGACGGCCACCCCGAAGGTGCCCGGGCTGGATGGACGCAAGATGTCCAAGTCCTATGGCAACACCATCGGTTTGCGCGAGGAGCCGGATGCGGTCGTGGCCAAGCTGCGTGCCATGCAGACCGACCCGGCACGCGTGCGCCGCACCGACCCGGGAGATCCTGACAAGTGTCCGGTGTGGGACCTGCACAAGATCTACTCCGACGAGGGCACGCGCAGGTGGGCGCACGAGGGCTGCCGCACCGCCGGCATCGGCTGCCTGGACTGCAAGAAGCCCCTGATCGAGAAGATTGTCGAGGAGATCGGCGGTATGCGCCGCCGCGCCCAGGAGTTTGAGGAAAACCCCGACCTGGTGCGCAACATCGTCGCCGAAGGTGCGGAGAAGGCGCGCGAGGCGGCGCGGCAGACGCTCGACGAGGTGCGCCGGGCGATGCATCTGAGCACCGACTGAACGCGGGGGACCGAGACATGAAGCCAAGGCCAGACCTGAAGATAGTCGTCTCCAAACCTGCCGCCGCGCTGCCCGCCGAGCCGACGCCGCAGCAGGGCGAGATGCCCTTCGCCGTGGTCAATGGCGAGCCGGTCTCCGAGCTGCCGCGCGACCTGTACATCCCGCCGCAGGCGCTGGAAGTGTTCCTCGAGGCCTTCGAAGGCCCGCTCGACCTGCTGCTGTACCTGATCCGCCGCCAGAATCTGGACATCCTCGACATCCCGCTGGCGGAGATCACGCGCCAGTACATGCAGTACATCGAGCTGATGCAGGTCTTGCAGCTGGAACTGGCGGGGGAATACCTCGTCATGGCCGCGACCCTGGCGGAGATCAAATCGCGCATGCTGCTGCCGCGGCCGAAACTCGACGAGGATGCAGAGCTCGACCCGCGCGCGGAACTGGTGCGGCGCCTGCAGGAGTACGAGCGCTTCAAGCGTGCCGCCGAGGGCATCGACTCGCTGCCGCGCATGGAGCGCGACGTCTGGGCGGTGGAGGCGCCGCTGAAGGAGCGCCAGATCGTGCGCCCGCTGCCGGCGATCACGCTGCAGGAGATGCTGCTCGCCTTCAAGGACGTCGTGGTGCGCGCCCAGATGTTCGCCCACCACCACGTGCAGCGCGAACGGCTGTCGGTGGGCGAGCGCATGAGTGACATCCTGGCGCGCCTCGGCGGGGAGGCCTTCCTGCCTTTCGGCCAGCTGTTCCGGCCCGAAGAGGGACGCATGGGGGTGACGGTGACTTTCGTCGCGATCCTGGAGCTGATGCGCGAGGGCCTGATCGACATCGTCCAGGCCGAGGCCTATGCCCCGCTGCACGTGCGCGCCGCCAATCCCGCCCCGGCGCTGCGCATTGTGAGCGACAATAGCGCGACGGCCGTCACCGCGGATGGCGCGGGCGGCGCCGGGCCGGTGCCGCGCCCGGCCGATGAGGAACTGCAATGAGTGAGTCGTACGTGAGGAACGTGCTCGAGGCTGCGCTGCTGGCGGCCGGCAACCCGCTGCCGGCGAGCGAGCTGCTGCGGCTGTTCGATGGAGCCGTGCGGCCGAGCACGGCACAGCTGCGCGCCGCGCTCGATGCGCTGGCCGCCGAGTACGAGGGACGTGGCATCGAGCTGAAGGAGACCGCGAGCGGCTTTCGCATCCAGGTGCGACGCGAGCTCGCCGCGGAGATCTCGCGCCTGTGGCCGGAGCGCGCCGCGCGCTACTCGCGTGCATTGCTCGAGACACTCGCCCTGATTGCCTATCGCCAGCCGATCACCCGCGCGGAGATCGAGGCGGTGCGCGGGGTGGCCGTCAACCCCAACATCATCCGCACCGTGATCGAGCGCAACTGGGTCCGGGTCGTCGGCCACCGCGACGTGCCGGGTCACCCGGAGCTCTTGGGCACCACGCGCGAGTTCCTCGACTACTTCGGCCTGAAATACCTGGATGACCTGCCGCCGCTGGCTGAGCTGCAGGCGATGCCGGACATGCACCTGCAGCTGGACCTGCCCCCGGGGGAGAGCGCGGCGGAGGCCATCGAGGTCCTGCCCGACACCCCGGCCGCCGCCGATGGCGGCGATGCCGAAGAGAATGCCGACGACGAGGGCTACTCTGCGGAAGGCACTGCCACGCGCGAGCTGGTCGCCGGACCTGCCGATCTGGACGGCTGATGGCGCGCGCCCCTGCGCGCGGGCGCGACCGTCGGCGCAGCGCACCCGCCGCCGCTCCCCGGGACGCGGCGGCGGGTGCGGCGGAGCGACTGCAGAAGGTGCTCGCGCGTGCCGGGCTGGCCTCGCGCCGCGAGGCCGAGGAGTGGATCCGTGCCGGGCGGCTGACCGTCAATTCCGCGCCGGCCGCGTTGGGGATGAAGGTCACGGCGGCCGACCAGGTGCGGCTGGACGGGCGCCTGGTGCGCGCGCAGCACGCCCGATCCCCCGGTGCGCGCGTCTTCATCTGCCATCGCTCCCCGGGTGAGCCACTGCGCACTCCGGATGCCGCCGTCCCCGGCGCCGAGGCGCGCCTGCCGCGCCAGGCGCTGCTTGAGCGGCTGCCCAAGCGTGCCGGACGGCGCTTCATCAGCGTGAGTCCCATGCCGCGTGTCGATGGCGGGCTCGAACTGGTCACCTCCGACGGCGCTCTGGCCGAGCGCCTGCAGCGCCTGGTGCACACCTTCAGCAGCGAGTTCGGCGTGCGCGTACGCGGAGAACTGACCGAGGCCGGCCTTGCGAACATCAAGGGCGGCGAACTCGACAGCGGCGCGCACCTTAGGGTCGATCGTTGCGAGGCCGCCGGCGGGGAGGCCGCCAACCGCTGGTACACGATCGCCGCACGGGGAGCCAGCGGCAAGCAGGTTCGCCAGCTGTTCGAGCGCCAGGGTGCGCTCGTCAGCCGCGTGCAGCGCGTGCGCCTCGGCCCGCTCGCCCTGGAGCGCACGCTCGGCCGCAGCAGCTTCCGCGAGCTGACTCAGGAGGAGCTGGCGGCGCTGCTGGCTCCGGCAGCGGCGGAGGCCGAGGGCGCAGGCTGGGCATCGAAGGAGCGGCCGCTGACTCCCTGACTGGCAGGCCCCAGCAATGCGATGTAGGGGTTGGTAAGGGTCTCCGGCAGCGGCACGGTCTGCAGGTCCTCCGCCGGGTAGGCCTGGCGGCGCATCGCCGTGCGCGCCCGCCCCGGGTTCAGTGCGTTCACGCGCACGTGGCTAATGCCTTCGAGCTCTTCCGACAGAACCTGCGCCAGGCCTTCGACCGCGAACTTCGATACCGCGTACGCGCCCCAGTAGGCGCGTCCCGCGCGGCCGACCGAGCTGCTCGTGAACACCACGGCGGCATCGGCGGACTTCTTCAGTGACGGGATCAGCACCTGGGTGAGCGCAAAGGCGGCCGTGACGTTCACGTGCATCACGCGACACCAGGTCGGCACGTCGTAGTGCTCGATCGGGGCGAGGGTGCCGAGGAGGCCGGCGTTGTGCAGCAGGCCGTCGAGGCGTCCATAGCGCTCCTGCACCGCGTCGGCGAGCTGGTCATAGTCGTGCGCCACGGCATGCTCCAGATCCAGCGGCGCGATCGTGGCTTCCGGCAGCCCCTGCGCCAGGATCTGCGCGTGTACCGCCTCGAGCTTGGCGACCTTGCGGCCGATCAGGACCACCTGCGCGTGGTAGGCAGCGCACGCCAGTGCGACCGCGCGCCCGATGCCATCACCGGCACCGGTGATGGCAATGACGCGGCCGGCAAGCTCGGCAGGCGCCGGGGTGTGCCGGCGCGGATCGAACGCGGTGTCCAAGGCAACGTTCTCCTGAAACAGTCAGTCCGCCGGCAGGGCGAAGCGGCCAGTGTCGGCGCGGCGGGCGGCGCGCCAGGCACGCCAGCCGTCCAGCGGGGCGTGATGGTCGCCTGCGGGCGGGGCCCCCGGCAAGGCGGTGACGGTACGCAAGGAGTGCTGGCGCATGAGCGCTGCCCATACCAGCAGGGCCCGCAGGGCCGGCTGCGCGCCAGGCGGCAGCGCGTTGGCGCTGCGCGCGAGGGCCTCGCGGGCGCCGTGGTGCGCCCGGCGTACCAGCTCGCACAGCGGGCCTGACCAGGGCCACTGCGCGAGCTGCCCCGGGGCGATGCCCGCCGCGTCGAGCTCGTTGAGACTGATGCGCACGCGTCCGCCCCGCGCGTCCGCCGCCAGGTTGCACAACAGCTCGAGTTCGCGCAGCGCGCTGCCGAAGGCGTGCACGTCTGCGCCTGCGCTGCCCTGCAGGGCGAAGGCGGCGAACGGCTCGGCCAGCGCTGCGCTCCAGCGCGCGCAATAGGCGGCCAGTTCGCGCCGGGTCTCGAAGGTCGCGTTCGCCAGGTCCCAGGTCGCAGCGTCCACGAAGCCGCGCAGTCCGGCGAGTGCGCCGCGCTCGGGGCCGGTGAAGAATTTCTGCAGCTGCCGGGTCAGTGGATGCGCACCGCCCCCCGCGGCGGCGCGCCCGAGTTCTTCGCGCCACCAGCCAAGGCGCGCGTGCGCGACGTTGTGTTCCAGACCGGGGGCAAGACTCGCGGCGACCTCGGTCTCGATCCCGGTCAGCGCGCTCAACACGATGCGCTGGCTGTCGCGGGAGTAAAGAGCGGCCAGGGCGCGGGTCGGGCCGGGTTCAGGCCTTGCGGGCATTGCTCGGGTGCGCCAGCGGCAGCTCGCCGGGCGGGGCGGGCTGTGAGGGCGCCTCGACCGCGGCCGGCGCCGACAGGGTGCGCACCAGCTCAGTGATGGGCTCGATCTCGGCCGGCGGCGCCTCGGCGCTGACACCGAGCTCGTTGAAGCGCCGCGCCTGCGGCATCACCTGCCGCTCGAGTGAGCCGACGGCTGCATTGTAGGCCTCCACCGCCGCGCCCAGCCGTGTGCCCATCTTCCCCAGGTGCGCATTGAAGGTGCCGAGGCGGTGGTACAGGTCCTGGCCGAGGTCACGGATCCGGGCGGCATTGTGGGCGACCGCGGTCTGCCGCCAGCCGTAGGCGACCGCCTTCAACAGGGCGATCAGCGTCGAGGGCGTGGCGATGATGACGCTCTGGCCGAGCGAGCTCTCCAGCAGGTCGGGGCGCTCGGCCAGAGCTGCTGACAGGAACTGATCCCCGGGCAGGAACAGTACAGCGAACTCCGGGCTGCGCTCGAACTGCGTCCAGTACGACTTTGAGGCCAGCTCGCGCACGCGCGTCTCGACCTGCTGCGCGTGCTTGCGCAGCCCCAGGGCGCGTTCCTCCTCGGTCTGGGCATCGATGGCGGCCAGATAACCATCCAGCGGGGTCTTGGCATCGATGACCAGGTCACGCGCATCCGGCATGTGCACCACCAGGTCTGGTCGCATGGAGGCCCCTTCCTCCCCCGGGATGTGCAGTTGCTCGGTGAAGTCACTGTGTTCGCTCAGGCCCGCCAGCTCCACCAGGCGGCGCAGCGTGAGCTCGCCCCAGCGGCCGCGCACCTCCGGACGGCGCAGGGCGCTGACGAGATTGCGGGTTTCGCGTTGCAGCTGCGCGGAGCCACCCGCGAGCTGCTCGATCTGCGTGCGCAGGCTGGTAAAGGCCTCGCGGCGCTCGCGCTCGAGGGACTGCACCTGGGCCTCGGTGCGCTCCAGCGCAAGCCGCAGCGGCTCGATCAGCTGGGCGATGGCCAGCTCGCGCTCCTTGAGCGTACCGGAGGCGATCGCCTGGTCGCGCCCGAGCGCCTCGCGCGCCAGGCGCAGGAACATCTCGCTGTTGCTGCGCAGGGTCTCGGCTGCCACCGAGTCAAAGGCCGCGCGCAGCCGGCCCTCGGAAAGCTCCAGCTCCCCGAGGCGTTCGCCTTCGCGGGCGGTGATCGCTTCCAGGCGCACCTCCGCCTGCGCGAGTTCCACGCGCAGGGCCACGATGCGCCGCGCGTCGCGGATCTGGCTGAGCAGGGCGCCAAGCAGCACGCCGGTGAGCAACGCCGCCGCGGCCACGATGTAGATGTAGGCGCTACTCACCGGCTGAAGTGCGCGAGGTAGTTCACCCCGACATCGCCGGTGAGCGCGACGCGGTTGGTGAACGGATTCAGCTCGATGCCCGCCAGCGCCTGCAAGGTAAGCCCCGTCGCCCGGGCCCAGCGCGCCAGCTCTGCGGGACGGATCAGGCGCTCGTACTCGTGCGTGCCACGTGGAATGAGTCTCGTCAGGTATTCGCCGCCGACGATCGCGGTGAGGAAGCTGCGCAGATTGCGGTTGAGCGTCGAAACGAACAGATCCCCGCCCGGGCGCAGCAGCTGGCTCAGGGTGGCCAGCATGGCGGAAGGCTCAGGCACGTGCTCGAGCATCTCCATGCAGGTCACGACGTCAAAGCCGGCCGCGTGCGCGGCGGCCAGTTCCTCCGCCGCGAGGATGCGGTAGTCGATGGCGAGCTTCGCCTCCTGCGCGTGCAGGCGCGCGACCTCGATCATCCCGGGGGCCAGGTCGATGGCGGTCACCTGCGCACCGGCACCGGCCAGTGCCTCGGCCAGCAGCCCGCCGCCGCAGCCGACATCCGCCACCCGCCGTGCACTGAGTGTGGCGCGCGCACTGATGAATCCCAGTCGTACCGGGTTCAGCAGGTGCAGGGGGCGAAACTCTCCCTGCGGATCCCAGAAGCCGCTGGCGCTGGCGTCGAACTTGGCCACCTCGGCCTGGTCGGCATTGTTCGCGCTGCCGTGCCGGGCGCTCATGCCGCCGCCTCCAGCTTCAGGCGCTGCGCCCAGCGGGCCGGCAGGGCGGCGATCTCCTCCTCGTCGAAGGCCAGGAGGCGCCCCTCGCTCACCGCACAGCGGCCGCTGGTCCACACATCGCTCACCTGGCTGCGCGTCGAGGCGTGCAGCAGCGCATCTTCGATGGAGGCAGCGGTGCGGCACTCGAGCGTGCCGACATCCACGCACGCAAGGTCGGCCATCTTGCCGACCTCGATCGAACCTACGCTCCCCTGCAGGCCCAGCGCAGTGGCGCCCCCGAGGGTTGCCATGCGCAGCGCCTCGCCAGCTCCCAGGCCCGCGGCGAGGGCGGCAAGGCGCGCCTCGGCGAGGATGTCAGGCACGCCGCTCAGCGCCGGGCTGCCGGTGCCCAGGGCGCCGCGCGCACCCTGCAGGCGCGGGATGAACGGGAAGTGCCCGCTGAGCAGCTCCGATCGCGGGCAGGCCACCGCGCCCGCCCCGTGGCGGGCGAGCGTCTCCATGTCCACCGCGGCGGTGCCGATGGCGGTGAAACCCGGGCGCAGCAGGCCCAGGGTCTCGAGCCTGGGGAGGATTAAGGTGGTGGCGGTATCGCGTACCTGCTCGGCGGCCTGCCGGTGGGTGTCCGCGCCGACATCCACGGTGATGCGCGCATCCAGCTCGTCCGCGACCCGGCGTATGCGCGTGAGCGTCGTGTCGCTCAGGGTGCGCGCGGCCAGCGGCGCGAAGTACAGGCTGATGCGCGAGTCCGAGCGGTACTCGTCCCACAGGCGCTCGGCGCGGGCGAAGTAGGCGGTGGCATTTTCCGCCGACGCGCTGGCGGTCTCGGTAACCGGCAGGCCGATCGCCGCGCGCATCTGCGTGGCGGCGGCAACGCGGGCCGCCTCCTCCGGGTAGGGGCTAAGGTCGGCAAAGCAGGTGATGCCGGCGCGCAGCATCTGTGCCATCGCCACCCGGGTGCCATCGCGCACGAAATCGGCGCTCGCGCAGCGTGCCGCCAGCGCGGTGACACTCTCGCCTGCGCCGGCGGCGCGCGCCAGTACACCGCGCAGCAGGCTGTGCGCTGCCTGCGTTGCGGCATTGACCAGTCCGGGCAGCAGCACGTGCCGCGGCCGCAGCAGCGTCTCGCGTGGCGCAAAGCGCGCGTGCAGTTCTGCCGCCGGACCGACTGCCACGATGCGCCCGGCCGTCACGACCACGCCCTGTGCGGCCAGCGCCCCGTGCGCCGGCACCATCGCCAGCAGCCAGCGCGGCTCGATCAGAAGGTCGGCGGATTCTCGGTCGGACATCGTGCGCACAAGCTTGAAAAGCCTGTCGCGGAGTATATCGGTGCATGGCAGTCCACGCGCGCCCGCTGAGCGTCCGGTGGTGCGCAAAGTGAGGGTTTCAGGGGCGCTTCGTGGTAGAATTCGCGCTTTGTTTCGGCCCTGATCGGGCCGCCAGAGCCCACTTAAGATCAATGGCTGAAATCGCGCGCGAAGTACTGACCGTAAGCCTCGAACAGGAGATGCGGCAGTCGTACCTGGACTACGCAATGAGTGTCATCGTCGGGCGCGCCCTGCCCGATGTGCGCGACGGCCTGAAGCCGGTGCACCGGCGTGTGCTGTACGCGATGCGCGAGCTCGGCACGGAGTGGAACAAACCCTACAAGAAGTCCGCGCGCGTGGTCGGCGATGTCATCGGCAAGTACCACCCGCATGGTGACTCGGCCGTTTACGACACCATGGTGCGCATGGCGCAGCCGTTTTCCATGCGCTACCTGCTGGTGGATGGCCAGGGTAACTTCGGCTCGGTCGACGGCGACATGCCGGCAGCCATGCGCTACACCGAGGTGCGCATGTCGCGCATCGCCAGCGAGCTGCTGGCCGATATCGACAAGGAAACCGTCGACTTCGTCCCCAACTACGATGAATCCGAGCACGAGCCGTCGGTGCTGCCGGCGCGCGTACCGAACCTGCTCATCAACGGGCAGACCGGCATCGCGGTGGGCATGGCGACCAACATCCCGCCGCACAACATCACCGAGACGGTCAACGCGTGCCTGGCGCTGCTGGATGACCCGGGCGCATCGCTCGCAGCGCTGATGCAGCACGTGCCGGGACCGGACTTCCCGACCGGCGGCATCATCAACGGCGCGCAGGAGATCGCCACCGCCTATCGCACCGGGCGCGGCCGACTGTCGGTGCGCGCACGTGTCAGCATCGAGCCGGTGGGCAAGGGCGATCGCGAGGCGATCGTGGTTACCGAACTACCGTTCCAGGTCAACAAGGCGCGCCTGATCGAGCGCATCGCGCAACTGGTGCGCGAGAAGCTGCTCGACGGCATCGCCAGCGACGGCCTGCGCGATGAGTCCGACAAGGACGGCATGCGCATCGTCATCGAGCTCAAGCGCGGCGAGGTCACCGAGGTTGTGCTCAACAACCTGTACGCGCAGACACCGATGGAGACGGTGTTCGGCATCAACATGGTCGCCTTGCAGGACGGCCAGCCGAAGCTGATGTCGCTGAAGGAGATCCTCGAGGCCTTCATCCGCCACCGCCGCGAGATCATCACGCGGCGCACGATTTTCGATCTGGCCAAGGCGCGCGACCGCGCCCATATCCTCGAAGGGCTCGCGGTTGCGCTGACGAACATCGACGAGATCATCGCCCTGATCAAGGCGGCAGCCTCCCCGGCCGAGGCGCGCGTGGGCCTGCTGGCACGCTCCTGGCCCCCGGGGATCGTGACCGGGCTGCTCGAGCGTGCCGGTGCGGTCTCGACCCGCCCCCAGTCACTTGCCGATGAGTTCGGGCTGCACACCAACAGCTACCGTCTGTCCGAGGTCCAGGCGCAGGCCATCCTCGACATGCGCCTGCACCGGCTCACCGGCCTGGAGCAGGACAAGATCATCGCCGAGTACAAGGAGCTGCTGGCGAGCATTGCCGACCTCAGCGACATCCTGGCGCGCCCCGAGCGCCTGACCGAGGTGGTGCGCGCCGAGCTGCTGCAGGCGCGCGAGGCCTATGGTGATGCGCGGCGCACGGAGATCAACCGCGATCACCTGGACCTGACCACCGAGGACCTGATCGAGCCGCAGGACGTCGTGGTGACGCTCTCGCATGCCGGCTACGCCAAGTCGCAGCCGCTCACCGAGTACCAGACGCAGCGCCGTGGCGGCCGCGGCAAGACGGCAACAGCGGTGAAGGACGAGGACTTCGTCGAGAAGCTGTTCGTCGCCCACACCCACGATACCGTGCTGTGCTTCTCCAATCGCGGCAAGGTCTACTGGCTGAAGGTCTACGAGCTGCCGCAGGCCGGGCGCGGCGCGCGCGGCAAGCCGATGGTGAACCTGCTGCCCCTGGGCGAGGGCGAGAAGATCAACGCGCTGCTGCCGGTGAAGCAGTACGACGAACAGCACTTCATCTTCATGGCCACGCGCGGCGGCACGGTCAAGAAGACCCCGCTGGGGGCGTTCTCGCGGCAGCGCACCAGCGGCATCATCGCGCTGGACCTCGCGGAGAACGACCAGCTGGTCGGGGTGGCCCTCACCGACGGGGAGCGCGAGATCATCCTGGTCTCCAGCGGCGGCAAGGCGATCCGCTTCAACGAGAACGAGGTGCGGCACATGGGCCGCGAGGCTGCCGGCGTGCGCGGCATCCGCCTGGGCACCGGCCAGGAGCTGATCGCGCTCATCGTCGTCGGCGAAGGCCACGTGCTCACCGCCTCGGCGAGCGGCTACGGCAAGCTCACCCCGCTGGAGGAGTTTCCCTCGCACGGTCGCGGTGGCCAGGGCGTGATAGCGCTGCAGACCTCTGACCGCAACGGGGTCACCGTGGCCGCGCTGCAGGTGATGGCCGGCCAGGAGATCATGATGATCAGCTCCACCGGCACCCTGGTGCGCACCACGGTCGATGAGATCTCCGTGCAGGGCCGCAACACCCAGGGGGTGCGCCTGATCCGCCTGGACGAGGGTGAGCGGCTGGTCGGTATCGAGCGTGTGGCGAGCCTCGATGGGGGCGAGGAGGGCGCCGAGGCCGCTCTGGCCGCGGAGCCGGATGCCGGCGAGCCGGCGCTGTGATTGCTAAGGCCCAAAAGATCTAACCGCGCCGCGGACGCGTTGCTAAGATCGCCGCTTCCCTGATGGTGAAGATGACCCGGAAAGGGTGCTCGTGCGCGTATTCAATTTCGCCGCGGGACCGGCCACGCTGCCCGTGGCTGTTCTCGAACAGGCCCGTGACGAACTGACCGACTGGAACGGCTCGGGCATGTCGGTGATGGAGGTCAGCCACCGCGGCAAGCCCTTCATCGCCGTCGCCGCGCAGGCCGAGGCGGACCTGCGCGAACTGCTTGCCGTCCCCTCCGGCTACCGCGTGCTGTTCCTGCAGGGCGGCGCCACCGCGCAGTTCGCGGCCATCCCCATGAACCTGGCGGCCGCGGATGCCGCAGTCGACTACGTGAACACCGGGTCCTGGTCGAAGAAGGCGCTCGGCGAGGCGCAGCGCCTGGTCGGGCGGGTGAACGTCATTGCCGACGAGGCTGCCTCCAGGTACACCACCGTGCCCGCGCCGGAGTCGCTGCGCGTGAGTGCCAAGGCCGCCTATCTGCACTACACCCCCAACGAGACCATCGGCGGGGTCGAGTTTCCCTACGTCCCGGAGTGTCCGGGAGTGCCGCTCGTGGCGGATATGTCCTCGACCATCCTGTCGCGTCCGATCGACGTGGCGCGCTTCGGCCTGATCTATGCGGGGGCGCAGAAGAACATCGGCCCCGCCGGCCTCACGGTCGTCATCGTGCGCGAGGATCTGATCGGGCAGGCGCGGCCCGGCACCCCGTCCGTGTTCGACTACAAGGCCCTGGCCGAGGAGGGCTCGATGCTCAACACGCCGCCGACCTTCGGCTGGTATCTGGCGGGCCTCACGTTCAAGTGGCTCAAGGCCCAGGGCGGTCTTGGTGCAATCGGGGAGCGCAACCGCGCCAAGGCGCAGCTGCTGTACGCGGCGATCGAGCGCACCGGTTTCTACGCCAACCCGGTGGCACGCAATTGCCGTTCGTGGATGAACGTGCCCTTCACGCTCAAGGAACCGGAGCTCGATGCGAGCTTCCTCACCCAGGCGCACGCGGCGGGCCTGGTGAACCTCGAGGGGCACCGCTCGGTCGGGGGCATGCGCGCGAGCATCTACAACGCGATGCCGCCTGCGGGCGTGCAGGCGCTGGTGGATTTCATGGGCGACTTCGAGCGCCGTCACGGCTGAGCGCACATGAGCTACAAGATCCAGACCCTCAACCAGATCAGTGCCAAGGGCCTCGCCCGGCTGCCGGCCGCCAGCTACGAGGTCGGCCCGCAGGTGAGCTCGCCGGATGCGCTGCTGGTGCGCTCGGCGGACCTGCACCGCGCGAGCATTGCCGAAAGCGTGCGCGCCATTGGCCGCGCCGGTGCGGGAGTCAACAACATCCCGGTGGCGCAGATGAGCCGCCGTGGCATCGTGGTGTTCAACGCCCCCGGGGCCAATGCCAACGCCGTGAAGGAACTGGTGCTCGCGGGGCTGCTGCTGGCGGCACGCAACATCGCCCCCGCCTGGCTGTTCGCCCGCTCCCTCGCCGGCGACGATGCGGCCATCGATGCCGCGGTCGAGAAGGGCAAAAAGGACTTCGTCGGCTTCGAGCTCCCGGGGCGCACCCTGGGGGTGGTGGGGCTCGGGGCCATCGGCGTCGAGGTCGCCAACTCTGCACTCGCGCTGGGCATGAAGGTGCTCGGCTACGATCCGCAGATCACCGTGCAGCGCGCCTGGCAGCTGTCCTCGAGCGTGGCGCAGGCGCAGTCGCTCGAGGATCTGTTCGCGCGCTGCGCTGCGATCAGCGTGCACGTCCCGCTCACGGACCAGACCCGCCACCTGGTGAATACGGCGCGCCTGAAGCTGCTGCCCGCCGGGGGCACCATTCTCAATTTCGCGCGCGCCGGCATCGTGGACGATGCGGCCGTGCTTGCGGCCCTTGATGCCGGGCATCTGCACGCCTACGTGTGCGACTTCCCGAACGCCGCCCTGAAGGACCATGCCCGGGTGGTCACCCTGCCGCACCTGGGAGCCTCGACCGGGGAGGCCGAGGAGAACTGCGCGGTGATGGTGGCCGAGCAGCTGCGCGACTTTCTGGAGAATGGCAACATCAGAAACAGCGTTAACTTCCCCGAGGCGGTGCTCGCGCGGGTGCCCAATACCACCCGCCTGGCGATCACCAACAGCAACGTACCCAACATGGTCGGGCAGATATCCACCTGCCTGGCGGCAGCGAAGCTGAACATCGCGGACCTTTTGAACAAGTCCCGGGGAGAATTCGCCTATACCCTGATCGACGCCGACGGCGCGGTGGGTCAGGATGTCATCAACAATCTTGCCGCGATCGAGGGTGTCCTGTCGGCGCGGCTGATCTGAAGGGCCTGCAACGCGAGCATTCCATGGCTGGCAGAAACAAGAAAAAGGCGGGCAGGGCGGCTGCCGGGACCCCAGGGGCGCGGCCGCTGAGGCAGGACCTCGAGGCGGTGCGCGCCCGCATCGACACCGTCGATGAACAGATCCACACCCTGATCAGCGAGCGGGCGCGCCTGGCCCAGCGGGTCGGCATCTCCAAGTCTGCCAGCGGCCGCGCGGTGGATTTCTACCGCCCGGAACGCGAGGCACAGGTGCTGCGGCTGGCGCGCGCGCGCAACCACGGCCCGCTGCGCGACGCGGAGGTCCTGCGGCTGTTCCGCGAGATCATGTCGGCGTGTCTGGCGCAGCAGGAGCCGCTGAAGGTGGCCTTCCTCGGGCCGGAGGGGACCTTCACCCAGACCGCGGTCCTGAATCACTTCGGGCACTCGGTGCGCGCGCTGCCCCTGGATTCCATCGATGAGGTATTCCACGAGGTCGAGGCGGCCAATGCCGATTTCGGCGTCGTGCCGATCGAGAACTCCACCGAGGGCACGGTCAACCACACCCTCGACCGCTTCCTCAGCTCACCACTGAAGATCTGCGGCGAGGTCGAGCTGCGCATCCGCCAGCACCTGATGGGCATGATGAGCTCGCGCGCCGGCATCAAGCGCGTCTGCTCGCACCCCCAGTCCCTGGCCCAGTGCCGCAGCTGGCTCGCCGAGCACCTGCCGGGCATCACGCAGGTTCCCTGCGCGAGCAACGCCGAGGGCGCGCGGCGCGCCCGCGACGAGAAGGGCAGCGCGGCGATCGCCGGGGAGACCGCCGCCGAGGTCTATGGCCTGAAGGTGCTGGCGGCCGAGATCGAGGACCAGGCGGACAACACCACGCGCTTCCTGGTGCTCGGGCGCAAGGTCTTCGCCCCGAGCGGTGCGGATCGCACCTCGCTGCTGGTCTCGGTCGGGCACACCGACTCCCCCGGCGCCCTGGGCCGGCTGCTCGAGCCGCTCGCCCGTCACGGGGTGAGCCTGACGCGCATCGAGTCGCGCCCCTCGCACCGGCGCAAGTGGGACTACGTGTTCTTCATGGACTTCGAGGGCCACGCCGGGGATGCGCCGGTGGCCAAGGCGCTCGCGGCGCTGAAGAAGCGCGCCTCGCTGTTCCGGCTGCTCGGCTCCTACCCCAGGGCCGTGGAATGAGCAACGCACGGCCGGCCCGCTATCGGGTCGAGCCCGGCGGCGCGGTTGCCGGCACCGTGACAGTCCCCGGCGACAAGTCCATCTCGCACCGCGCGCTCATGCTCGGCGCCATCGCGGAAGGGACCACCGAGGTCACAGGCTTCCTGGCCGGCGAGGACTGCCTGGCGACGGCCAGGGCGCTGAGCGCCCTCGGCGTGAGGATCGAGGGGCTCGAGAGCCGGCAGGTGCGCGTGCACGGGGTCGGGAGCGACGGCCTGCGCGCAGCCCCCTCGGCGCTGGATCTGGGTAACGCGGGAACCGCGATGCGCCTGATGATGGGGCTGCTGGCCCCGCAGCGCTTCTCCTCGGTGCTCGTTGGCGACGGTTCCCTCATGCGCCGTCCGATGGAGCGCGTGGCCGCGCCGCTGCGCCTGATGGGTGCGCAGATCAGCACCGAGAATGGTCGCCCGCCGGTGGGGATCTCTCCCGTCAGGCAGCTGCGCGCGATCCACTATGAGCTGCCGGTCGCCAGCGCGCAGGTGAAGTCTGCGATCCTGCTGGCAGCCCTCGGCGCCCAGGGCCGCACCCGCATCACCGAGCCTGCGCCCTCGCGCGACCACACCGAGCGCATGCTCCAGGCCTTCGGCGCCGAGCTGCTGCTCCAGGGCCGCACCATCGACATCGCTGGCGGCCAGCCACTGCACGCCACGCAGGTGGCGGTGCCTGCGGACTTCTCTTCGGCCGCGTTCTTCATCGTCGCCGGGTGCCTCGCGGCCACCGAGCCGCTGCTGATCAGCAACGTAGGCGTCAACCCGACCCGCACCGGACTTCTCGACATGCTGCAGCGCATGGGCGCCGACATCCGCGTGCACCGCCGCGGCGGCGGGCCGCAAGGGGCCGAACCGGTGGCCGACATCGAGGTGCGCGCCAGCCGCCTGCAGGGGATCACCGTGCCGGAGCAGCTGGTGCCGCTGGCCATCGACGAGTTCCCGGTGTTCTTCATCGCCGCCGCCTGTGCCCACGGCGAGACCGTGGTGCGCGGTGCGCATGAGTTGCGCGTCAAGGAGAGCGACCGCCTCGCCGCCACGGCCGCCGGCCTTGGTGTCCTCGGCATTGAGCACCAGCTGCTGCCCGATGGCCTGTGGTTGCGCGGGGCGGCCGGCTTTGCAGGGGGGCGCATTGACAGCTGCGGCGATCATCGCATCGCCATGGCTTTTGCCGTGGCGGGCCTGAAGGCACGCGCCCCGCTGCTGATCGATGACATCGCCAACGTCGCCACCTCCTTCCCCGGCTTCGTGGCGACCGCCCGCGCGTGCGGCTTGCAGATCCAGGAACTGTGACGGAACCTCCCCAGGGCATGAGCGACACGCCCACCCCACCGGTAGCCACCATCGACGGGCCCAGCGGTTCGGGCAAGGGCACCATCAGCCGGGCAGTCGCCCAGCGCATCGGCTGGCACCTGCTCGACAGCGGGGCTCTTTACCGCCTGGTGGCGCTCGCCGGAGTGCGCTCCGCCACCGCCGCGGATGACGCGGAGGCCCACGCCCGGCTTGCCCGCGGCATGCAGGTGCTCTTCGGGGCCACCCGGGAAGGGGCCGAGCAGGTCTGCCTGGACGGGCTGGACGTGACCGCCGCGATCCGCTCCGAGTCTGCCGGCCAGGGGGCCTCCCGCGTGGCGGCCTGGCCCCAGGTCCGCTCGGCCCTGCTGGAGCGCCAGCGCGCCTTCGCCGCCTACCCCGGCCTCATTGCCGACGGGCGCGATATGGGCACCGTGGTCTTCCCTGGGGCCGCCCTCAAGATCTTCCTGACCGCCACCCCCGAGGAAAGGGCCCTGCGGCGGCATAAGCAGTTGAAAGACAAGGGGTCCGATGTTAGCCTTCCCGCCCTTTCGCGCGAGATAGCCGAGCGGGACTTGAGGGACCAGACCCGTCCGGTCGCCCCCTTGAGACCGGCCTCCGACGCCTGCGTGATCGACTCCACCGGGCAGCCGGTGGAACGGATCGTACGACAGGTGCTGGAGATGGGAGCCGCTCGATGCTTGTGGCAGTTTTAGCCGCTCGTCGCGACACGCACGGAAGGTGATTGCAAGCAGTCGGCACACGCAGGACGCGGGTGCCCGTTACTTTTTCCTGGACCTCAAGGAATGGGGACCCAGATCAGGCACGCCATGAGCGCGTGCGAAGTGAAGGTATGACAGAAAGTTTCGCCCAGCTCTTCGAGCAGAGTCTCGCCAACCAGCGCATCCGCCCGGGAATGATCCTGACCGGGCTGATCATCGACGTCACCGACGACGTCGTCATCGTCAACGTAGGCCTCAAGTCCGAGGCCGTCATTCCCCTCGAGCAGTTCAAGAACGAACGCGGCGAGGTCGAGGTCAAGGCCGGCGACTCCGTCGAGGTCGCCCTTGATTCGGTGGAAGACGGCACCGGCGAAACGCGCCTGTCGCGCGAGAAGGCCAAGCGTGCGCGCACCTGGACCCGTCTCGAGGAAGCATTCAACAAGCAGGAGATCGTCAACGGCGTGATCACCGGCCGCGTCAAGGGCGGCTTCACGGTGGAGATCGAGAACGTGCGCGCCTTCCTGCCCGGCTCGCTGGTGGACGTGCGCCCGGTGCGCGACACCTCCTACCTCGAGGGCAAGCCGCTCGAGTTCAAGGTCATCAAGCTCGACCAGAAGCGCAACAACGTCGTGGTCTCGCGCCGCGCCGTGGTCGAACAGGAATTCTCCGCCGAGCGTTCAGCGCTCATGGACAACCTGCAGGAAGGGGCCGTGGTCAAGGGCTCGGTCAAGAACCTCACCGACTACGGTGCGTTCGTGGACCTGGGCGGCATCGATGGCCTGCTGCACATCACCGACATGGCGTGGAAGCGCGTCAAGCACCCCTCCGAGGTCGTCAAGGTCGGCGACGAGGTCGAGGTGCGCATCCTCAAGTTCGACCGCGAGCGCTCGCGCGTGAGCCTGGGGCTCAAGCAACTCGGCGCCGATCCGTGGCAGAACATCGCCCGGCGCTACCCGCCCAACACGCGCGTGTTCGGCAAGGTCACCAACATCGCCGACTACGGCGCCTTCGTCGAGATCGAGGACGGCGTCGAGGGCCTGGTGCACGTCTCGGAGATGGACTGGACCAACAAGAACGTCAACCCGGCCAAGGTGGTGCACACCGGGCAGGAAGTCGAGGTCATGGTGCTGGACGTCGACGAGGAGCGCCGCCGTATCTCCCTCGGCCTCAAGCAGTGCCAGGCGAACCCGTGGAAGGAGTTCGCCGAGAACTACAACCGCGGCGACAAGGTCGGCGGACAGATCAAGTCCATCACCGACTTCGGCATCTTCATCGGCCTGCCGGGCAACATCGACGGCCTCGTGCACCTGTCGGACATCTCCTGGGACATGCCCGGGGAAGAGGCGGTGCGCAACTACCAGAAGGGCCAGCAGCTGGAGGCCATGGTGCTGTCGATCGATCCGGAGCGCGAGCGCATCTCCCTCGGGGTGAAGCAGCTGGCGAAGGATCCCTTCTCCGCCTACATCGCCGACAACCCCAAGGGCACGGTGGTGCGTGGCGTGGTCAAGGAAGTCGATGCGCGCGGCGCCATCATCGACCTCGGCAACGGCATCGAGGGCCAGCTGCGCTCTTCGGAGCTCGGCCGCGACCGCATCGACGATGCGCGCACGGTGCTCAAGGTCGGCGAGGAGATCGAGGCGAAGTTCACCGGCGTCGACCGCAAGTCGCGCACGATCTCGCTGTCGGTCAAGGCCAAGGAGATGGGCGAGGAAGCCGAGGCGGTGTCCAGCTACCGCACGGAATCCGCCGGCTCCTCGGGCACCAGCCTCGGGGATCTTCTCAAGGAACACATGGATAACACCTAAAAGCGCATGACGAAGTCGGAACTCATCGAGATCATCACCGCCAAGCAGAAGCACCTGCCGGCGAAGGATGTGGAGCTGGCGCTGAAGCAGATCCTGGAGATCATGAGTGATGCGCTCTCGCAGGGAGAGCGCATCGAGATCCGGGGCTTCGGCAGCTTCTCGCTGCATTTCCGGCCGCCACGCCAGGGGCGCAACCCCAAGACCGGCGAGGCGGTGGCCCTCTCGGGCAAGCATGTGCCGCACTTCAAACCCGGCAAGGACCTGCGCGAGCGGGTCAACGATGGGGCGGATCGCCCGATCCGTGACTGACTGAAGCTCCGCGCAGCACGCCGGTGCTGCGCGGAGCGCTCCTCTGGCGAAACCTGCCTACGACGGCGCCACGGTCTCGCACCGTGGCGGTCGCCGCTGCGCGGTGCTCATTCGCCGCAGTGACACAACGCATCCCGGAAGCTCTGCGAGGACACCAGCTGCCGGGTTGCCGCATCGAGCGCCTGGTTCACCGTCTCCTGGTAGTTCACGATGCTGCCCGCGTAGCCGTAATTGCTGCCCTTGCCCTGCACCGTGCCCTTCCAGCAGCTCTTGCCACCCGGGGACTTCAGTTCCCCGCTCATGGCGATCAGCGCCTCGTAGCCGGCGCGCTGCCACACGGTTTTCCGTGGTGTGCAACTCCTCGATCGTGAGGAGCACGTGCGGGCCGCTGCCCTGGACGTTGAGGCCATTGTGCGACAGGTAGCTCCACCCCTTGCCGACCCAGGCGACCGGGTCGGGGCCGGCCGAGACCTGGGTGTGCACCCCGGGCTTCTTCTCGAGTGCCGCCGAAGGTTACGCTTCATGCCCTTGCCGGCAGGTCGCAAGCGGCCTCAAGAGTGCTCCGCGCAGGGGTGATTTTCGCCACTCCGGCGGACCTGTTAGGCTCCTATGGATGTTCGAACTGCCGCCGATGTTTTTGGCGCTGGCCTTCGTGCTGGTGGGCGTGGCGACTTACTTCCTCGGGCGCCGCAACGGCGCGGCGCGCACCGTGCGGCTGCCGCGTGACTATTACGTCGGCCTTGAGCACCTGATCAACGACCGCTTCGACCACGCCGCGGAGGTGTTCTCGCGGATGGCGCAGGCGGACGGGGATGCGACCGAGATCCAGTTCGCGCTCGGCAGCCTGTTCCGGCGCCGCGGCGAGGTTGACCGGGCCATCGCGATCCACTCGCGCCTGCGTGAGCACGGCGTGAGCAGCACCTTGCGCGACAAGGCCGCTTTCGCGCTCGCGCTGGACTACCAGAGCGCAGGCCTGATGGACCGCTCCGAACGGGTCCTCGAGGAGCTGGCCGCCGCCGGCGAGTACCGGCGCGCGGCGCTCGATCACCTGGTCAGCCTCTACGAGGCGCAGGGGGACTGGGCCAAGGCGCTCAAGATCTTTCACGAACTGCCGCCGGCGGTGCAGGGCGAGCGCGCACGCATCGCGGCGCACTACCTGTGCGAGCTTGCCGAGCAGGCGCTCGTGCAGGGGGATGCCGAGCGCGCCGGTACGCTGCTGCGCCAGGCGCGTACCCACCAGGCGGAGCTGCCGCGCGCGGACATCCTCAATGCGCGCATCACCGATGAGGCCGGCGATCCTGCCGGCGCACTGCTGTTGTACCTGCAGGCGCTGCAGGCCTCCCCGGGCCTGGCACTGGAGATCATCCCGCCGGCGCTGGCCATCGCCCGCCGCGCCGGCAGTACCGATGGCTTGCGCGAGGTGGGCCTGCGGCTGCAGCACAGCGGGCGGGTGAGCCCGCGGCAGCTCGCGTGGATCCTGGCCACCGCCATCCCGAGCCAGGAAGTGGCGCGCCTGCCGGAGGTGACCCGGGGGCTGGGGCTCGGGGTGGACTCGGCCAGCGAGGCCAGCTCCCTGAGTACCCTGCTGACTCGGATCGGGGATGCCGGCGGACGCTACCAGTGTGATGACTGCGGCCTGAACAGCGTACGCTGGTACTGGCATTGCCCGAAGTGTCACTCCTGGGACAGTCTGCACCCGGCGGTCTTCAAGTGGGCCGAGCGCGCCGACCAGGCCACGCCGCCGGGCTGACACAACTGCGGCGCATCCAGCGGGCGCCTCGCCCCGGCGGCGGCTAAACTAGCCGCTTCCAGCCTTCGGAGAATCTTCGATGAGGACGAGTTCGAAGTCGCCGATCCGCACGGCCGTGTTTCCCGTGGCCGGGCGCGGTACGCGCTTCCTGCCGGCGACCAAGGCGAGCCCGAAGGAGATGCTGCCGGTGGTGGACAAGCCGCTGATCCAGTACGCGGTCGAGGAAGCCCTGCAGGCAGGCGCGCGGCGCCTGGTGTTCGTCACCGGCGCCTCCAAGCGTGCGATCGAGGACCACTTCGACTCGGACCAGGAACTGGAGACGATGCTGCAGCAGCAGGGCAAGAGCGATCTGCTCAATCAGCTGCGCAGCGTGCTGCCCGCGTACGCCTCCTGCATCTACATCCGGCAGCCGGCGCCGCTGGGCCTGGGGCACGCGGTGCTGTGCGCCCAGCCGGCGGTTGGCTCCGAGCCGTTCTTCGTGCACCTGGCCGATGATCTGATCCGCAGCGACGTGGGCTGCCTGGCGCAGATGGCGCAGGTGTACGAGGCCAAGCGTGCCAGCGTGCTCGGCGTGCAGGTCGTGCCGCGCAGCGACACCGACAAGTACGGCATCGTCGCCGTGGAGGCCGACCGCTCGCACACCAGCCGCGTGCGTAGCATCGTCGAGAAGCCCAAGCCCGCGGCGGCGCCGTCGAACCTTGCGGTCGTCGGGCGCTACGTGCTCGCACCGTCGATCTTCGAACACCTGGAGCGGATCGGCCGCGGCGCCGGCGGGGAGATTCAGCTCACCGACGGCATCGCCGCACTCATGCACGAGGAGGCCGTCTACGCGTATCGCTTCACCGGCAAGCGCTACGACTGCGGCAGCAAGCTCGGCTACCTGCAGGCCACCGTCGAATACGCCCTCGGTCACCCGGTGCTCGGGCGCGATTTCCGCAAGTACCTCGAGAACCTCGACGTTGCCGCCAGTGCAGCCGCGTCGCGCGGCACGCGGCCGCGGCCGCGCCGCAAGAAGTAGGGCGCTGACGGCACGGCCCTCTGAGGCCACGGCCACGCTCACGTTCGCCGCGGTCGCTGCGCGGCCGATGCGCTTGCGGAAGCGGTAGCCACGCGCGCACAGTCACGGCTCACGTCAAGGAGGAGTCCATGGCGAACCGCCGTTCGACTGATCCCTCACGTCCTGCCCCCGCCGCACCGCGCTCCCGGGCGCCGCGCAAGAACCCTGCCCTGCAGCCGAGCTCGCCGCTCAGCGAGGCGGCGCGCCGCGAACTCATTGCCGTGGGTGCCTTCCTGCGCGCCGAGCGTCGCGGCTTCGTCCACGGCCACGCCGAGGAGGACTGGCTGGCCGCCGAGGCGGAAGTGGATGCGCTGCTTAGGGTGAGCCCGCGGGGCTCTTCCCAGTAGTTGTGGCCGGTTCCGGGCGCGGTGCCGGCGGGCGCAGTCCAGTGGAGTAGAGGACGTGACCCTGCGGGGTCACGAACACGGCGTCGTACTCGGGCATGCTGTTGATGATCTCCAGCGCCTTTTCCGCGCCGAGCACGAAGGCGGTCTTGGACATGCCGTCGGTCTGCGTCGCCGTCGGGGCGAGGATCGTCGCACTGCGCACCTTGCTGGCCGAGTGGCCGGTGTGCGGGTCGATGATGTGGTGGTAGCGCACGCCATCCTCGTCGAAGTAGCGCTCGTAGTCCCCGGAGGTGGACATCGCACTGTCGGCAAGCGGGATCCGTGTGACGACTTTCTTCGGGTCGTCCGGATGACGGATTGCCACCAGCCAGGGCCGACCCATGTGATCCCCGAGAATGCGCGTATCGCCGCCGGCGGTGACCACGGCATGCCCGATGCCACGGTCCTTGAGGATGTCGATGCCGCGGTCCACGGCATAGCCCTTGGCGATGCCGCCCAGGTCGATGCGCATCCCCGGATGCTCGAAGCGCACGCTGTGGTGCGCCTCATCGAGCAGCATGTTGTGCCAGTTGACCGCCGGCAGGGCCTGCTGGATCTGCGTCTCGGAGGGATGGACATGGCCGGGGTAGTTGTACAGGTAACCGACGCTGGCGTAGGTGATGTCGAAGGCACCCTGGGTGATCTGCGAGTAGTAGGTGGACAGCTTGATGAGGTCGAACAGCTCCTTGTCGACCTGCACCGGTTCGCGGTTGGCACGCGCGTTGATCTGCGACAGCTGGCTCTCGGGCTTGTAGTGGCTCATGAGCTCGTCGATCCGCCGCATGTTGTCCATGACCGCATCGATGGCCGCGTTGCCCTTGGGCGCATCGGTCGACCACAGCTGCACGTACACCCGTGTGCCCATGATCGCCTCGGTGCGCTCCAGCCATTCGGCGCTGGCCACCTGCGGCAGTGCGGCCGCGGACAGCAATGCCGCCAACATCCCCACAGCTCTCGACCCCATTGCCACACCCACATGAAGAATTCTTAATTGCAGCAGCGTACTGGTCGCGCGCTTCGCCGGCCAGTTGAAATGAGGGCCCGTACCCTGCTGCGGGGGATTGCGCTATTCTGGCCGCCCTAGAATAAGCGGGTTTGCGCGGGGAGCACTGCAATGTACGTAACGAAGTTCCACGGTCTTGTGTATGGCGCGGTGCTGGGCGCCGCACTGCTCGCAGTTCCCGCGCTCTGCGGCGCGCAGGATGCGAGCACCGCGACGGTCACCTGCAATGATGGCACCAGCTCGCACGGCGGGCGCGGCGCATGCAGCGGTCATGGCGGAGTGAACAAGGCGGCGCCGGCGGCCGCAGCGGCCACAGCAGCCCCTGCAGAGGCGCCTGCGGCGGCCACTTCTACTTCTTCCTCGTCCGGCAGCGCTCCGGTTACCTGCAAGGACGGCTCGACGTCCGCGCATGGCGGCAAGGGCGCCTGCAGCGGCCACGGCGGGGTCAACAAATCGGCAACGGCACCGGCGGCCACGGCCGCGCCGGCAGCGACTGCAACGCCGTCCACCGCGGCGGCATCGACAACGGCCAGCAGCACCGGCCCGGTTCCGTGCAACGACGGCACGACCTCGCCGAAGGCCGGTCGCGGTGCCTGCAGTGGCCACGGGGGCGTGAACAAGAGCGGCGCCGCGCCGGTGAATGCACCGGCACCGGCGGCTGCTGCTGCGGCAGCTGCTGCCCCTGCGACGGCGAGCACCAGCACCGGCCCGGTCCCCTGCAATGACGGTACCACCTCCCCGAAGGGTGGCCGTGGTGCCTGCAGCGGCCACGGCGGCATCAACAAGGGCGGTGCGGCGCCTGCCAATGCCCCGGCCCCGGCAGCGGCGACTGCGGCTGCCACCGCGCCGGCCGCCACCATGACTCGCAATGCGCCGGCGGCAACGGCCGCCCCGGGCGGTGGTCCGGGCCAGGTCTGGGTCAACACCGACAGCAACGTGTACCACTGCCCCAGTGATGTCTGGTACGGCAAGACCAAGCAGGGCAAGTACATGACCGAGGCGGCGGCCAAGGCAGCCGGTGCCCACGCCGATCACGGCAAAGCCTGTTCCTGATCTGGGAGTGAGAACGGGGGCGCGCGCCAGCAACGGCACGCGCCGCCGTTTGTTCTTGAGGACGGGGGTTTTGTCTGCGCGCCGCCAGTGCCATCCGGGCGAGCCGGCAGCGATCCTGCTGCGCTTCAGCTTCCCGCGGCGAAGGTGTCGCACCCTTGGACGGTCCCGTCAGTCAAGCCGCGCTTGAACCAGGACGTGCGCTCCGCGGCACTGCCGTGGGTGAAGGACTCCGGCACCACGTACCCGCGCGTTCGTTTCTGCATCGTGTCATCGCCGACCGAGGCGGCAGCGCGCATCGCGGCGTCCACGTCGCCTGCCTCGAGGATGTGCTTGCTCTGGTCTGTGTGCTTCGCCCACACACCGGCAAAGCAGTCCGCCTGTAGCTCCAGGCGCACCGACAGCTGGTTGGCATCTGCCTCCGATGCGCGCTGCTGCACCGCGCGCACCTTGTCGGCGATCCCCAGCAGGTTCTGCACGTGGTGTCCCACCTCGTGGGCCACGACATATGCCTCGGCAAACTGGCCCGGCGCCTGGAACTGCTGCGCCAGTTGCTGGAAGAAGCCCAGGTCGAGGTACACCTTGCGGTCGAGCGGGCAGTAGAACGGTCCGGCGGCCGCGCTCCCGGAGCCGCAGGCAGTCGGCATCTGGTCGCGGTACAGCACGAGCGTGGGCGGCACGTAGGTCGTCCCGTTCTGCCGGAAGATCTCGCTCCAGGTGTCCTCGGTCCCGCCGAGCACAGCGGCAATGAAGCGGCCCTGCTCATCCGACGGAGTGCCCACGGCGGCCGTCGGTGCGGGCTGCTGGTTGGGCACCGCACTGACCAGTCCCAGGATCACCCGCGGGTCGACACCGAGGAAGTAGGACACGACGAGGGCGATCAGGGTGCCGCCAATGCCCAGTTTCAGCCCCCGGCCGCCGCCGGTGCTGCCGCGCACGTCCTCCACATTGCTGCTTTCGCGAAGATCATCCCAGCGCACGGCGTACTCCCTGTGGACTCTGGGGGCACGCTACCGCGTCGGCTCCGGCGAGCGCAAGTCGCCCGTCAGTGCGCGGTGCCGACCGCGCGCGGTGGCGGATTCAGCGAGTAGTAGAGCGCCTCGGTGAAGGCATCGGTGTCCACGAAGGCCTTGGCCGGGGAATAGCGCGCACTCCAGGCGCCGAGGATGTTGGCCTTCTTCATCTGCTCGAGCGTCTGCCCGGCCGTGAGCGCCTTCTGCACCACGGCGGTGGTGTCCTCGAGCATCTTCAGGTACTCGCGCAGGTCATCGAGGGTTGCCACCGCGCCGTGCCCGGGCACCACCTGGGTTCCGGCGGGCACGGTACGGATCACGTCGGCGCAGGCGCCGATCATGCCGCGCACGTTGCCGCCACCTAGGACATCGATGAAGGGAAAGCCGTAGCGAACGAAGATGTCACCCATGTGCACCACGTTCGCGCCGGGGAAGAACACCACCGAGTCGCCATCGGTGTGCGCGCGGGGGTAGTGGTGCACGCGTATTTCCATACCGTTCAGGTGCACGGTGAGCTCACTGGCATAGGTGACCGCCGGTAGCGCCCCGGCCGGGGCGGCCTTCATCTCCTTGGAGATCGAGCCGCCGTTGCCGGCCAGACCGCCACGCTGCAGGCGCGTACGCAGGTTCTCGTGCGCGATCAGCACCGCGCCGCCCTGCGCAAAGGCCAGGTTCGCGTCCGTGTGATCGTAGTGGTAGTGGGTATTCACCACAAAGCGCACCGGCTGCTCGGCGCCCAGCCCCTTGAGCGTCGCGCGGATCTTGTCCGCCACGCCGGCGAACTCGTCATCCACCAGCAATGCTCCGTCCGGGCCGACCGCCGCGACGATGTTGCCGCCGACGCCCTCGAGCATGTACAGGTTGGCGCCGAGTGCCGCGCTCTTGATCTGTACCTTGCTGTAGTCCTGCTCCTGGGCGCGGATTCCCGGGGCTATGGCGAGCAGCAAGCACAGGACAACCAGAGGCTGAGGCATGGTGGCAACTCTCCGCGCGCGGGTGTGCCGCGATGCTAGCACAGGCTCCGTACCGGCTCTCGGCCGCAGCCCGGCGGCGGTGACGTACACTAGCGCTATTTGGCACGATGGATTCCACCAACGACTGGGGGCCGCGTGAGTCTGGCAGGCAAGACACTGTTCATCACCGGCGCAAGCCGCGGCATCGGGCTTGCGATCGCGCTGCGCGCCGCACGCGACGGCGCCAACATCGCCATCGCCGCCAAGACCGCCGAACCTCACCCGAAGCTTCCCGGCACGATCTACACCGCGGCGGAGGCGATCGAGCGCGCCGGTGGCAAGGCACTGGCCATGGTCGTGGACGTGCGCGAGGAGGGCAGCGTCACGGCCGCCGTGCAGCGCTGCGCGGCGACCTTTGGCGGCATCGACATCTGTGTCAACAACGCCTCGGCGATCAACCTCGCGGGCACCGAGCAGATCGACATGAAGCGCTACGACCTGATCCAGCAGATCAACACGCGCGGCACCTTCGTCAGCTCGCGCGCTTGCATGCCGTTTCTCAAGCGGGCGGCCAACCCGCATATACTCACCCTCTCGCCGCCGCTGGACCTCAAGCCGCAATGGTTCGCGCACCACCTGGCATATTCGCTGTCCAAGTACGGCATGTCGCTGTGCATGCTCGGGCTCGCGGAGGAATATCGCGCCGCCGGAATCGCCTGCAACTCGCTGTGGCCGCGCACGACGATCGCCACCGCGGCGGTCGAGTTCGCCCTCGGTGGCAAGGCAATGCTGCAGCGCTCGCGCACCCCCGCGGTCATGGCAGACGCTGCGCACGCCATCCTCACGCGCCGGGCACGTGAGTGCACCGGCCAGTTCTTCATCGACGATGCCGTGCTCTACGAAGCCGGCGTCCGTGACTTCGAGTCTTACAGCGTCACCCCCGGCAGCGTGTTGCTCGCGGACCTGTTCGTGGACCGGGCCGCCGCGCCCCCGCCGGGCGTGAAACTTGAGTTCATGATGTGAGGCAATGCCCATGAGCGCACCCCAAGCCATCAACCGGCGCTTCATCCTTGCCCGCCGCCCGCAGGGCGAGCCGAGCGTGCAGGACTTCGTGCTGGAGAAGCAGCCGGTGCCGGCGGCAGGACCGGAGCAGCTGTTGCTGCGCACCCGCTACCTGTCACTGGATCCGTACATGCGCGGACGCATGAACGATGCCCCCTCGTACGTGCCGCCGGTGGCCATCGGCGAGGTCATGACCGGGCAGACGGTGAGCGTCGTCGAGGCCTCCAACATCGAGGGCTTCCAGGTCGGCGATCTGGTGCTCGCGGTCGCCGGCTGGCAGGACTACGCGGTGGCGGATGCGCGCCAGGTGACCAAGATCGACCCTGCGATCCCGCGACTGTCGTATGCGCTCGGGGTACTGGGCATGCCCGGCCTGACCGCCTACGTAGGCCTGCTGGACATCGGGCAGCCGAAGCCCGGGGAGACCGTCGTGGTAGGGGCTGCCACCGGGGGGGTCGGGTCCATCGTCGGCCAGCTTGCCAAGATCAGGGGGTGTCGTGTAGTGGGTGTCGCTGGCGGACCCGAGAAGTGCGACTACGCGGTGCAGACCCTGGGGTTTGATGCGTGCGTCGATCATCGCGATGCTGCCCTGCGCGAGAGGCTGGCGGCCGAGTGTCCGCAGGGGATCGATGTCTACTTCGAGAATGTCGGCGGCGTCACCCTGGCGGCGGTCATGCCGCTGATGAATGTCGGTGCGCGCATGCCGGTATGCGGGCTGGTGGCCTGGTACAACCTCGAGCAACTGCCACAAGGGGTGGACCGGACGCCGCAGTTTCTGACCCAGGTGCTCAAGAAGCGTATCAAGGTGCAGGGCTTCATCATCTTCGACCATTTCCAGCGCATGGCGGAGTTCTATCAGGACATGAATGCATGGGTGCGCGATGGCAAGGTCAGGTATCGCGAGCAGATCCTCGATGATCTGGAAAATGCCCCGCAGGGGCTGATCGGCCTGCTGCGCGGGGAGAACTTCGGCAAGCTCGTGGTGCGCGTCTCCGGAAGCTGAAGTATGGAAAGGCCGCGCAGCGTCATCTGGGTCTACGACGTCATCTCCCCGTTTGCGTACCTCTCGTTCCCGCGCCTCTTGCGGCTGAGCCGCGAGGTGACCGTGGAGCCCAAGCCGGTGCTGTTCGCAGCGCTGCTGGATCACTTCGGGCAGCTCGGACCTGCGGAGATCGCCCCCAAGCGCCGCTTTACCTACCGCTTCGTGCTCTGGCGTGCGCGGCAGCTCGGTCTGCCGATGCGCTTCCCGCCGGCGCACCCGTTCAACCCACTGGCGGCGCTGCGCCTGATCATCGCTGCCGGCAATGACCTGCGGGCAGCCGGGGTGGTGCTGGATGCGGTGTTCCGCGACGGTCGCGATGTCTCCGCGCCGGCGGTGATCGCCGAGCTGGCGCGGGAGCTGGGCGTGCCGGACCCGCAGGCGGCCGTGAGCGCGCCGGCCGTCAAGGCGCAGCTGCGCGAGAACACCGAGTGGGCGCAGGCGCGCGGGATCTTCGGCGTGCCGACGCTCGTGATCGGCGAGGAGTTTTTCTGGGGCCAGGACGGGCTGGACATGGGGCTGGACTACCTGGCCCACCCGGAAGCCTTTACCGACCCGCTGATGCGGGGTGCGGACGCGCTGCCCGTGGGCGTCGCGCGCAAGAAGGCGTCCTAGCCGTCCAGGCCCACGTCGGCCGCGGCCGCCCGCTGCTGCTCGGCGGCAAGATCAAGCGAGCGGCATGTCCACAGGTAGACCGCCGCCGCGACCGGCAGGCCAATGAGCATGGCGATGTCGGCCCCGCCGAGGGCGCGCGCGACTGGCCCGGTGTACATCGGTGAGCTGAAGAACGGGACCATCGCGGCGAAGCCGATCGCGTAGGCGGTAAGCCCGCGCCAGTTCCAGCGCCCGTACATCCCGTGGGGGTTGAAGATTTCGCGGATCGAGTAGTGTCCCTTGCGCACCACGTAGAAGTCGATGAGGTTGATCGCCGTCCACGGCGTGAACAGGTACAGCAGCACCGCCAGCAGGTCCTCGAAGCGCGTGATGAAGCTGTCCGAGGAGCTCAGCGCGATCCCGGTGCTCACCACGAAGGTGAGTGCCAGGCTCGCCACGCGCTTGGCGGGCGTCGAGCGCAGCGGCTTGACGGTGTCGGCCACGCTCAGCAGAGTCAGCGAGGCGCCGTAGAAGTTCAGGGACGTGATGGTGATGAGCCCGAGCATGCCACCGACCAGCATGACGCGCCCGAAGCCCGGGAACACCAGGTCCGAGGCATGCTCGATGGCCGCGGCCAGGTTGGACCGAGGCGCGGTGGCGGTGACGATCGTGCCCACCAGCATCATCCATGCCCCGCCGATGAAGGCGCCGAGATAGGTCCACCAGAACGAGGCGCGCACGCTCACATCGCGCGGCAGGTAGCGCGAGTAGTCCGAGACGTAGATCGACCAGCTCAGCTGGTAGGCGGCCGCCGCGAATAGCTGCGTGAGGAACGGCACGGTGTGGAACTCGCCCCAGTCCCACTCGCGCGCCGGGAACTTGATGGCACTCAGCGCGCCCACCGAGAACACCGTGAGGATCGCGATCATGAGGTAGGCGACCGCGCGCTGCGCGACGTGGATCTTGTCGTAGCCGAGCACCGCCAGCGTCACGGCCATCAGGGAGAACAGAATGATTGCGACGACCGAGGTCGGCGAGACCGAGGCATTCAGCTGGTGCAGCGTCTGCGCGGCGAGCACGTCGTTGAAGGCGTTGTAGCCCAGGTAGGCGATCAGGGCGACCGCCCACACCAGCAGGGCGCCGACGTAGCCGAATTGCGGCCGCGACTGAATCATCTGCGGCAGTCCGAGTTGCGGTCCCTGAGTGGAGTGGAAGGCCATGAAGAATGTGCCCAGCAGGTTGCCGACCACCACCGCCACGGCGGTCCAGGCCAGATTGCCGCCCAGGCTGATCCCCAGGGCGCCCACCGCGAGGGTAGCCAGGTGCGCCTCGCCGGAGAACCACACCGGCCATAGGTGCCAGACCTTGCCGTGGCGCTCGGCCAGCGGCACGTAGTCGATGGAGCGGCTCTCGATCAGTGCGCCGCTCATGTGCTAGGTGCCGCCGGCCTGGCCAGCACGGGCGCGCGGAATCACCTCATAGCCCTCGACCTCCGCTTCACCGTCCACCATCTGCGCGGGAAAGCCTTCCCCCAGCACCCGCACGCCGCAGGGCTCCTCGAGTCGGCGGATGATGTTGGGCGAGAACTCGCGCGGCCCGTAGCGCTGCGCGCCGTCCTTGAAGATGGCGAGCACCAGCGGCGACAGCTCCAGCGGCACCTGGTGCTGACGTGCCAGGGCATCGAACAGGCCGACATCCTTGATGACCAGGTCCATCGTGAAGTTGATGTCGCGACTGCCGTTGAGGATCACCTGCGACTCGGTCTCGTGCACGAACGAGTTGCCCGAGGAGATGCGGATCGCCTCGTAGGCGGTGTTCAGGTCGAGGCCGGCCACTTTGGCGACCGTGAGCGCCTCGGCGAGGGCGGCCAGGTGCACCGTGCACAGGTAGTTGGTCAGCACCTTGAGCGCCGAGGCGGTACCGACCGCGCCGGTGTGCAGGATGCGCTGTCCCAGGATCTTCAGTACCGGCAGGGCACGCTCGAAGCTCTCGCGCGGGCCGCCGGCGAAGATCGAGATGTTGCCGGTGGCGGCGCGATGGCAGCCGCCAGAGACCGGGCAGTCGAGCCCCGCCGCGCCCACGGCGGCGACGCGCCCGGCCAGGCGGCGCGCTTCCGCCTCATCGGTCGTGCTCATTTCCAGCCAGATCTTGCCCGGGGCAAGGCCGGCCAGGACGCCATCATCCGCCTCCATGACGGTCGCGCAGATCGCCGGTGAGGGCAGGCAGGTGATCACCACGTCCACAGCCGCCGCCAGTTCGCGCGGGCTCGCCGCGCTTCTCGCGCCGCGCGCGACGAAGTCCGCCACGCGCAGCGGGTCGAGGTCACGTACGGTGAGGTCCACGCCGTGGCGCAGCAGGTTGCCGGCGAGTTGTCCGCCGACGTTGCCGAGCCCGATGAAGCCGACACGCAGATTCTTCACGCCTGACACCTGTGCAGTACACGGGGGTGCCATTGGACCACAGCCGGGAGGTTGCGTCAGGGGTGCTGGCCGGAGGTCGTCGTGTTGTTTTGGCTCCGCGGACACTTCAGGTCCTGCCCCCGCCACTTCAAGGCCGCCGTGCCCTGGTGCTCCCATAGCTCCACGCCCTCGGCCGTGTAGCGTGCGCCGCTGCCAGCGGGCACGCTGAAGGCGACGACCCTTGCGCCCTGATACTCGATGAGCACGGCGGCAGGCGCGCTGTGGTAATAGCTGGCGGTCACCACGCCTGCCTGCCCGGCGCACAGGTAAGTGGCCGCGGCAAACACCGGCGCCTGGCCGGCGAGGATCTTCAGCTCGGTGATGCGCTGCTGGTAAGCGGAGCTGACGCAGGCCTGCCGCTCGGCTGCACTGGCGCACGCGTCGCGCTGCGCAAGCCAGCCGGCCTGGCGCTTAACGGCGTCCGCATCCGCCGGGTGAGCGCTGCGCCAGGCGGCATAGCGGCTGGCCATGTCGCGGTCGAGGCCGATGAGGGTGTCATCGGCACAGATCAGCAGCGGCACGACGGCGGTGGCCTTGGAACAGTCAAAGCTCGGCCCTGCGGGGTCGAGAGGTTTGAGCACATCGAGTGCCAGGACTGCCACGGTCAGGAGCATCGCAACCTCCGCGGGCGCCGTGCGGGAGCGCCCGGGCGGCACAATAGCGCAATCCCGCCTCCGCGGCGCTGCGGCGGCGTGGCTGACGGGGGTCGATCGAGGGACTCATCACAGGTCGAAAGCGTGCCAGATGCGCAGCACCGCACGCTGCGAGATGCCCAGCGCGCTTGCCAGCTGACGGCTGCTCCAGCGCGTCGAACCCGGCGGCGTCTCGTGCAGTGTCTTCGCGAGCACCGCCTCCACCAGCTCATCGCTGATCGAGCGCGGGGCACCGGAGCGCGGCTCGTCCATCAGCCCCTGCAGGCGGCGCGCGACGAAGCGCGTACGCCACTTGCCGACGGTCTGGGCGCTGACCTTGGTGCGGCGTGCGACGACGGTGTTGGCTGCGTGGCGAGCGCACGCCATGACTATGCGGGCACGCAGCGCCAGCGATGGGTTGGTACGCCGCGCCTGCGCCCATTCGCGCAGTTGCCGCAGTTCCTCTTCCGTGATCACGAGCGGCCGCAGCCGCGAGAACTCTTGCATCACCGTCCTCTGGTCCAAATGCAGGGCGGGAACGCTGCCATCTGCACTCACAATTCGCAACTCATTCGACGAATTTATGGCTCAGGTCGACTGGACCAGAAGCTCTGCAGACACACGGTTTTACCTTGTTTTCCGGCATTTGCACGCTGGCGGGCGCGCGTCTTTGTCGCGCGACACTTCGACACAGGTGCAGCGGCGGGCGTAAACAGCCCCTCGCGCGACCCGTGACCCACGGGCCTTTCGCGAACCAAGGGGGGCGCAAGCCATGAGGATGCGAAAGAAGATCGGAGCGGCGTGGCTCACGCCGCTTTTGGCAATAGGGATGTTCGGGACACAGGCCGCACCGGCACAGGTTCAGACGGGGTCCACGCAGGTGACTGACCCAGGAGTGCGCAAGACCGCAGGCGACGGGGCTGAGCCTTTGTACCTTCAGGGACTGAGTGACGAGGAGCTGATTTTTTTCCGGGACGGCCTCGCGCGTTTCACCGAAATCGACGGCGTGAGCGGAGCGATCAGCGGTGAGGGCGAGGGACTCGGTCCACGCTTCAATTCCAGCAGCTGCGTCTCGTGTCACCAGCAGCCCTACGCCGGTGGCTCGAGTCCGGCGGCAAATCCGCTGTTTACCGTCTACACCTCCGCTGGCGCCGCCAACCAGATGCCGTGGTTCATCGCAGCCAACGGGCCGGTACGCGAGGCGCGCTTCGTCAGGTCCAACGGCGCCCCGGATGGGGGCGTACATGACCTGTTTGTCATCAGCGGACGCACGGACGCTGGCAGCTGCAACCTCACGCAGCCGAGCTTTCTGCCGGCCGGGAACCCGGTCACCGGCCAGGGCGGCAACAGCAATGTGGTGTTCCGCATCCCGACGCCGGTCATGGGCGGTGGACTGATCGAGGCGATCCCCGATTCGGCCATTCTCGCGAACGTCATCGCCAATTCTGCGACCAAGCAGCGCCTGGGCGTCTTCGGACACCCCAATGCCAACCTCGGCGGCAACGTCAACCGCAGCGCCAACGACGGCACGATCGCGCGGTTCGGCTGGAAGGCGCAGAACAAGTCGCTTTTGATGTTCGCCGGCGAGGCCTACAACGTGGAGATGGGGATCTCCAACGAACTGTTCCCGCAGGAGCGTGACGAACAGGCCAACTGCCAGGGCGGCACCCCGGCGCCGAACGACATCAGTACCATCCCGGCCTCGGCCGTGCCGCTAAGTCCGCTCACCTCCGTGCTGTCGGACATCGAGGGGTTCGCCATCTTCATGCGCATGCTGGCGCCGCCGGCGGCCGCGCCGCCGACGCCCTCAACGCAGCACGGCAGCGCGGTGTTCGCCAGTGTCGGGTGCGCGCTTTGCCACATGCCGGCGATGACCACCGGTACCGGCAGGGTGCCGGGGCAACCGACCGCCAGCGCGGCGTTGTCCAACCGCCAGGTGCCGCTGTATTCGGACCTGCTGGTGCACCACATGGGCACGCGACTGGCTGATGGCATCACGCAAGGCGGGGCAGGCCCGGACGAGTTCCGTACCGCGCCGCTGTGGGGCCTTGGCCAGCGCGTGTTCTTCCTGCATGACGGGCGCAGCAGCAACCTTGTCGAGGTCATCCGCGACCACGCGAGCCAGGGGAGTGAGGCGAATCAGATCGTGCAGAACTACGCGGCCTTAGGTCCGCACGACCAACAGGATCTGATCAACTTCCTGCGCTCGCTGTAGGGGGCGGAGGCGGCGGCCGGACCCAGCGCACGTCCGGCCGCCGCGTTTCGCTCACTCGGGCAGGGTGATGCCCGAGCCGCCCATCTCCTTGGGCATGTCTTTCATCTTCGGCTTGCCGTCGCGGATCGGCAGCACCGTCTCCTGGTAGTGCACGTGCAGGCCGGGCTCGAACTTCAGCCGCGGCAGCAGCGCGGCGTAGATGTCGACCAAGCCCATCGTCGGATGGTCGGTGAACAGGTGGCCGCCGCACTTTGTGCACCACTTGCGCTGGCTGATGGGGGTCTTGTTGTAGGAGCCGATGCTGTCGGCGCCGCGCGTGACCTTCAGGGCCGCTGGCGGCCACAGGGTGAAGGCGTTCACCGGGCCGGCCGACCACTGCCGACACGAGGCGCAATGGCAGTAGCCCATCGCCGCCGGGTCCCCGGTCACTTCGAACTGCACCTCGCCGCAGAAGCAGCTGGACTTGTGGGTGCTCTGATTACTCATGAATTGGCTCCTGATTCCTGGTCTGATGTCTGAACTGGCCCAAATGGCACTGCCTGCTCGGCGGTGCGGATGCCTGCCTGTAGACTGGCACCTGCTGTGCGACTGCGGAGAAGTCTAGCCGCCGTGGGCACCGGCGCGCATGACCGTTCGTCCGCGCGGCGTGCCTGATCGTCCGAAGACCGTGGTGCGGGGGTGGGATGGATGCGTTGTCGGATGTACTGCGGACGGTGCGCCTGTCGGGGGCCGTCTTCTTTGACATCCGCGCCGCCGAGCCCTGGGTGGCAGCCACGCCCCCGGGCGCGGCAATCGTCGGCAGGATGTTTCCCGGCGCCGAGCACCTGATCTCCTATCACGTGATGATCGCCGGCAGCTGCTGGGCGGGCCTGCCCGATGCGCCGCCGCTGCAGCTGCAGGCCGGCGACATCATCGTCTTCCCGCACGGTGACGCCCACGTCCTGTCCAGCACCCCGGGCATGCGCACCAAGGCCGACCTGTCCCTGTACCGCCAGCCACAGGAAGGTCAGCGGCTGCCGTTCACCATCTCCATGGGAGAGGGCGGGGCCGCCGAGGCGGCGCACCTGGTCTGCGGGTTTCTCGGTTGCGACGTGCGGCCCTACAACCCGCTGCTGGCGGCGCTGCCGCGGGTCATCCGGGTGCGCGACACCGCCGGGGCGCTCGCGGCCTACGTGCGCTTCGCGCTCGCCGAGGCACGCGAGCCACGCATCGGCGGCGATAGCGTGCTCGGCCGCCTGAGCGAGCTTATGTTCGTGGACGTCATTCGCCAGTACGTGGAGAGCCTACCTGCCGACCGCACCGACTGGCTGGCTGGCCTGCGTGACCCGTTCGTGGGGCGCGCGCTGAATGCGCTGCACCGCCATCCGGCACGCAGCTGGAGCCTGCAGTCTTTGTCCCGTCACGTGGGGTTGTCGCGCTCGGCACTCACCGAGCGCTTCAGCCAGTTCGTCGGCCGCCCGCCGATGCAGTACCTGGCCAACTGGCGCATGCAGGTGGCGACCAGTCACCTCACGGCTGGGGGCGAAAGTGTCGCGGCCATCGCCAACCTGGTCGGTTACGATTCCGAGTCAGCCTTCAGTCGTACCTTCAAGAAGCTCGTGGGCACATCGCCCAGCCAGTGGCGGCGTGAACGCAGCGTGACCGGGTAGCAGCAGGGGAAAATGACGTGGACGTGTCACTGACACCGCTCGAGTTTGCGCGCCGGGCGCGCCGCATCTATCCGCACCGCGAGGCCGTCGTCGACGGCGCCCGGCGCTTTACCTACGCGCAGTTCTTCGAGCGCTGCGACCGCTGGTCCCGGGCGCTCCAGGACATGGGCGTGCGCGCCGGTGACCGCGTAGTGGTCATCGCTCCCAACACCCACCGCCTGCTCGAGCAGTTCTACGCAGTGCCGCAGATCGGGGCGATTGTGGTGCCGCTGAACTACCGGCTCACGGCGACCGACTTCCGTTACATGATCGAGCATTGCGAGCCGACGGTGGTGTGCGTGCACGAGGATTTCATCGGCACCCTGGAAGGCATGCGCGGCGAACTTGCCGGCGTGCGCCACTTCGTGGCGCTCAGCGGCGCCGCAGCAGCCGGCTGGGTGGACTACGAGCATGCCCTGGCCGCCGCGTCGCCGCAGTTCGCGCCGCCGCTCATCGCCGAGGGCGACGTCATCGCCATCAACTACACCAGCGGGACGACCTCGCGCCCCAAGGGGGTGATGATCACCCACCGCAACGCCTGGATGAACTCGGTGGGCACGCTGATACACCACCCCATGGCCGTCGGTGAGCGCTACCTGTGGACGCTGCCAATGTTCCATGCCAATGGCTGGACCTTCGTGTGGACCGTCACCGCCGCCGGTGGCACGCATGTGTGTCTTGCCAAGGTGGACGCGAGCGCGGTCTACGCGCTGGTAAACCGCGAACAGGTGAGCATGCTGTGCGCCGCCCCGACGGTGCTGATCGCGATCGCCAACGGGCCGGCCGCGGAACGCGCCGGCGTGCGCGGCGGGGTGCGCGTGCTCACCGCCGGGGCCGCGCCGGCGGCTGCGACCATCAAACGCATCGAGGGAGAGCTCGGCTGGGTGGTCACGCATGTCTACGGACTCACCGAGACCGCGCCGTTCATCCTGGTGTGCGAGCCGCGGCCGCGGGATGCGCAGGCGACTGCGGACGAGTCCGCCAGCCACAAGGCGCGACAGGGCGTGGAGCTGATCACCTCGGGCGAGCTGCGGGTGCTCGATCATGAGGACGCGGAAGTGCCAGCCGATGGCGCCACCCTCGGGGAGATCGTCGTGCGCGGCAATGTCGTCATGCAGGGCTATTACAAGGACCCGCAGGCAACCGCGGCGGCGCTCAAGGACGGCTGGTTCCACACCGGCGATGCTGCCGTGGTGCACCCGGATGGCTACGTGGAGATCCGCGACCGCTTCAAGGACGTCATCATCAGCGGCGGGGAGAACATCTCCTCGATTGAGCTGGAGGGGGTGCTGCTGTTGCACCCGGCGGTGCTGGAGGCCGCGGTGGTGGGCATGGCGCACGAGAAGTGGGGCGAGACTCCCGTCGCGCACGTGGTGCTGCGCGCCGGCGCGCAGGCCACCGCGGAGCAGCTGCGCGCCCACTGCCGCGATCAGCTCGCCGGCTTCAAAGTACCGAGCGCGGTGCACTTCGTGGCCGAGCTCCCCAAGACGGCCACCGGTAAGATCCAAAAGTACGTGCTGCGCAAGCAGCACAGTGCGATCCACCGGCAGTGAGTCTTCGCGCGAGCCAGGCTCAGTGCGGCCGGGCCGCCGGCCTGACCGCGATGCCCTGGACCTCGAAGTGACCGCCGCGCAGCAGACTGGCAACTCCGATCATGGCGCGCGCCGGGAGCTGGCCGTGAAAATAGCCGACGTAGGTGCGGTTGAAGCTGTCGTAGAGCGACAGGTCGGTGCAGTAGACGGTCACCGACACGAGGTCATCCATGCTGAGGCCCGCTGCCTTCAGGGTTGACTGCACCGAGTCCATCACCAGGACCGCTTCCGCGCCCGTATCAGCCGGCGCCTGTCCGGTCTTGGGATCCAGGCCGAGGTGCCCGGCGACATAGAGCGTCTCCCCGGCGAGGACCGCGTCACTGAAGGGCAGGGGCTTGGCATTCGGCGACACGGCGTGCGTGAAATACTGCGGCGAGGCCTGTGTTGCTGCCACGCCGAGGACTGCGCTGAGCGCGAGGACCACTAGACAGGGTTTCGGGTGCATCGGTCTTCCTCTTCTTCAGCGCAGTGCTCGCCGCGGCGTTTGCCTGCGACGCCGGCCACACTCGGGGTGCATGGGCTGCGCGGGGTGTCCCGCAGGTTGCCAAGGGGGAGCGGACTCTACGATCATACCGCTCCATGGTCCCCGGTGACGGTGAGCGCGCAGGCCATTCATGCGCCCGCCCCGGGTACTGGCGGCAACAACAATCAAGGGAAGCAACCGATGAGCGACATCACGAATCCTCTGCTGAACCGGCGCATCTTTGTGCAGGGCGCGGCCGCCGGCGCGGCACTGGCGAGCGTGCCATCGATGGTGCTGGCGGCCGGGTCATCGGCTGCTGACAAGGCGGCGGTTCTGGCGCAGGTCGCGCCCATGCACGATGCCAACCTCAAGCGCCTGCAGGAGTGGATCGCGCTTCCCTCGATCGCAGCGGAGGACCGCAACTACCCCCAGGGTCCGGAGTACATGGCGCAGCGGGCGCGCGAGGCCGGATTCACCGGCGTGGAACTGGTGCCCACCAGCGGCAAGCCCGGGGTGTTCGGCGTACTGGACGCCGGGGCGCGCACCACCATGGCGCTCTACTTTATGTACGACGTGAAGCAGTTCGTGCCATCCGAGTGGAGCTCACCCCCGCTGGAGGGACGACTCGTGCACAAGGAAGGCCTGGGCATGGTGTGCATGGGCCGCGGCGCGGTGAACCAGAAGGGACCGGAGAACTCGTTCCTGAGCGCCCTGCTGGCCTTCAAGGCGGCCGGCAAGAAGCTGCCGGTGAATCTGGTGTTGGTGGCCGAAGGGGAGGAGGAGATCGGCTCGCCGCATTTCCATGAGGTGATCGAGAACCCGAAGGTCATGACGCAGTTGAAGAAATGCGTCGGCGTCATCATGCCGGAGGCCGGCCAGGACCGCGACGGTGGCGTGCAGGTGAACCTCGGCGCCAAGGGCGTCATCGAGGTCGAGCTCGTGTCCAGCGGCGAGAAGTGGGGCCGGGGCCCCTCGCACGATATCCACTCGAGCCTCGAGGCGCAGGTCGACTCCCCCAGCTGGCACCTGATCCAGGCGCTCAACACTCTGGTGGAGAGCGATGGCCATACCCCGGCCGTCGAAGGCCTGTTCGAGAAGGCCAAGCCTCTCACGCCCTTCCAGGAGAAGCTGATCCGCGACTACGCGGCGAAGACCTCCGAGGCCACCGAAATGGCGTCCTTCGGGGTCAAGCACTGGGTGCACGACAAGAACTGGGTGGACTCGCTGATGCTGCTGGAGTCCAAGCCCACCATCAACATCGAGGGCCTCGTGGGCGGCTACACCGGGCCGGGGGGCAAGACCGTGCTGCCGCACCGCGCGGTGGCGAAGATCGACATGCGCCTGGTGCCTGACATGACCGCCGCCGACACGCTCGCCAAACTCAAGGCGCACCTGGCCAAGCACGGCTTCGCGGACATAGAGGTCAACATGAGCGGCGGCTATGACCCGACGCAGACCGACCCGAACAGCAAGCTCATCCAGATCGAGCTCGCCACCTACCGCAAGCTCGGTACGGAGCCGCTGCTGTGGCCGCGCTCGGCCGGCTCCTGGCCCGGTTACGTCTTCACCAACGCGCCGCTGTCCCTACCCGCCGGGCACTTCGGTCTCGGCCACGGCACCGGCGCGCACGCGCCCGATGAGTACTACGTCATCGAGTCTACCAACCCCAAGGTTCAGGGCCTGGACGGGGCAGTCGGCTCGTTCGTCGAGTTCCTCTACGCCCTGGCCTGACTCAAGGCGGCGCACGCCCGGGAGAGCCGGGCACGCTCCTGTAGGCGCAACCGTGGCTGCTGCGTTCTTCTAGAGTAGGCGCAGTGCCTGCCCCTGCGCGCAGGTACGCATGCGCGTGCCTGGTGAGGAGGTATATGAATGCGGCCTGGTTCTTGCGCCTGTGGCGTAACTTATTGCTCTGCAGCCTGCTCAGCTGCGGCCCCGCGTACGCGGACGTCCTGGCGGCGCTGCAGGCACTGCGCGCCGGGGGCTGCGGCGGCACGACCGCCGCCGCCTCACCCCTCAAGCGCAATCCCGTGCTCGATCAGGCGGCGCAGGTCTGGGCGACGGGCGTCAGTCCCGACGCGGCGCTCCAGGCGGTCGACTATGCCCACCAGGCGCTGGCGACGTTCCACCTCACCGGTGATGCTGCGACCGCGGACGCGTTGCTGCGGCACCTGGACTGCCACAAGTTGGCCGATCCCAAGCTGCATGAGTTCGGGCTGTACCAGCGCGGCGGACAGGCCTGGCTGATGCTCGCGGGCGCGCGGGGGGTGACGCCAGCCGGGCAGAACACGATCCTCGCCGCGCACCCGGCGCCTTCCGGCAAGGGTGAGCCGCTGGCAGTGAGCCGCCAGGTGCAACTGATCAATGCCGCACGCGCCCGCGGCGCGCGCTGTGGCACGCATGAGCTCAGCCCGGCGCCCCCGGTGCACCTGTCCAGCCGGTTGAGTGAGGTGGCGCTCGGCCATGCGCTCGACATGGCGCAGCACCATTATTTCGATCACGCCGATCCTGCCGGGCGCTCTCCCGCTGATCGCGTCCGCGCCTCGGGCTACCGCGAGACCCTGGTGGGCGAGAACATCGCCTATGGCCCGAAGTCCGCCGACGAAGTGGTGCGCGGCTGGCTCGACAGTCCCGGTCACTGCGAGAACATCATGGACGTGCGGTTCTCGGAAGTCGGCCTCGCCTATGCCTCCGGCAGCGGCTCGAAGCCGGGCCTGTACTGGGTGCAGGTGTTCGCGGCCCCGCGCACCTGAGGCCCGCGGGAGCCGCGCCTACCGAGGCGCTTTATTCACCAGCAGCAGGGCCACCGCGGCGGCGGCGAAGCAGGCCACCGCCGCCACGACGGCGGCAAGGTGGAAGGCCTGCAGCAGCTGTGCGCCGGCACGGCCGAGAATGCCGCCGAGGAGGGCAACCGCGAAGGTGCCGCCGACGCGTGAGACCGCGCTGTTCAGGCCCGAGGCGGCCCCGGCGCTCTCCGGCCCCGCGGCCGTAAGCACCGCGGTGGTCAGCGGAGCGGCCACCGCGCTCATGCCGACAGCCACCAGCAGCAACGAGGGGAATATCACCTGCCAGTAGCCACTGTCGGCGCGCTCGGCCAGCAGCACGAGAAAGCCGCAGCCCACCAGTAGCGACCCGGCCGCGAGCAGGCCGCGTGCACCGATGCGCCCGGCGAGCGCTCCGGCCGCCGGAGAAAGCAGCGCAATGACGAGCGGCGCCGGCAGCAGGGCGGCGCCGGCGGCGGTCGCCGAGAAATGGCTGCCCTCGATCAGCACGTAGGGAACGAGCAGCAGCAGCGCGCCGAGTGCGCCGTAGACCAGAAGCGTAAGTACGCTCAGGCCCACGAAAGTGTGAGAACTGAACAGCGACAGCGGCATGGCAGCATGCTCCCCGCGCGCGGCTTCCACCCGCACGAAGCCTGCCAGCAGCACCACGCCTGCCAGCAGCACCAGCACGGCCACAGGGGTCCACCCCGTATCCCCCGAGGCCACGGTGAGTGCCCAGGTCAGCGCGCCCAGGGCAGCGGTCGCGAGCATGCTGCCCGAGAGATCCAGCCGCGCCTGGCCGGCGCCCGGATGACGCTGACCCACGAACACGGCCGCCATCGCCAGGGAGAGCGCCGCCAGGGGCAGGTTGATCACGAACACCGTCCGCCAGCCGAACACATCGATCAGCCAGCCGCCGATCATCGGTCCCGCGGCCCCGACGGCCGCCCCTGCGGCGGCCCAGAACCCGATGGCCCGGCCGCGCGCGGCCCCCGCAAAGGTAGTGCCGAGGATGGCCAGGCTGTTCGGCAGCACGAACGCCGCAGCGACCCCCTGCACGGTGCGGGCAAACAGCAGCACCGGCAGGTTCCAGGCGGCCGCGCACAGCGCCGAGGAGGCCCCAAAGGCGGCAATGCCTGCCATGAAGACGGCCTTGCGGCCCAGGCGATCCCCCGCGGCGCCGCCGAGCAGCAGCAGCGCCCCCAGGGGCAGCAGATAGGCGTTGATCACCCACTGCAGCGCCGCCGGATCGGCGCGCAGTCCGGCCTGGATCGCCGGCAGTCCGACGTTGACCACCGAGCCGTCCACGAAGGCCATGCTGGAGGCGAGGATCGTGGTCCACAGCACCCAGCGCGGGAAACGCTCCTGTTCCGGAGGGTGGCCGGCAGCCAGCGGCGTATCACAGTGTGGGGGTATGACGGCGTTCAAGGTAGCCACATCCTACAGGCCGGCGCCGGGCGCCCCCGGCGAGACCGGCGCGAGCGGGCTAGGCTGCACAGCTGCGCGGTGGATTTTCCGCAGTGGCTGCATGGGGCTGAGAATCCGTCCGAGCCCTTCCTAGCCCACCTGGGTCGGAGCGGCTGCGTGGCGGTGAACATCCGCCACCGCGAGCCGGGCCGAGTGAGCCGGCCATGGGCGGCCTTGGGCGGGCCCGGCCGGAGCAGCATCGGGGGCCCCCCGTGCCCCTTCCCCGAGGGCATGCCGCGGGCTGTGATGCGCTTTGCATGCCCTGCACAAAACGCTGCCGCGCCCGGGGGCCTGCGCGGCAGTTCCTGAGGTGCGAGAACTGCGTCACGCCCCGGCTTTCCATTCTGGGTCACCTTGCGATTTGGCCTCAGATTTAACCTTTCATGGCCGACTGCCGCCCGGCGCGGGCGTGCGGGCAACGGGTTGATATTGCAGACAGATGTGGAAAGAACAGCAATGACCGCACAAGCGCAGCGGCCCGGAACTCTCCCGGTGTGGGTCAACAGGCTGTTCGGCGGTCTCGTTGCCTATGCCGTGCTGGGCTCGCTGTGGATGCTCATCGGGGTCGGTGGCCCGACGGTCACCCACTACGTAGGTCTGCTGTCGGACATCCCGGCCGGTATCGTCAGCGTCATCATCGTGGCGGTGACCTCGCGCCATGCGCCACGGGGTGCGCTGCGCAGCGCGTGGGTGCTGCTGGCGAGCGCTCTCGCGCTGTACGTGATCGCCATCTCGATCGGCGCGGTGTCGTGGCTGAACGGCCGCGACCCGTTTCCAGGGCCCGCCGATGTGTTCTATTCGGCTTTCTACCTGACGGGCACGCTCGCGGCGCTGTTCTTCATCCGCGCCGCCGCCGTCAAGGTGCCGTGGGTGCAGCTGTCCCTGGATGCGACCATCTTCGTGGTCGGCTTCGGCGCCTTCTTCTGGTTCCTGGTGATCCGCGTAGCTGCCTCGGCGAGCGAGGTGGACATCCTAAAGCAGGCGATCAGCCTGGCCTACGCCGCACTCGACTGCGTGTTCATCCTCATGCTCGGCGTGCTCCTGCTGGCACGGGCGGGCACCGAGGTCAGCACCGCAGGAAGGCGCGTGCCGGTGCTGCTGCTGGGCGGCGTCGCGGCCATGTTCTTCAGCGACGTGCTCTGGTCGCTGGCCAAGGTGAAGGGCTACTACCTCCCCGGCCAGTTCCAGGACGTGCTCTACCTGTGCTGGTACGTGCCGATGGCGGCCGCCGGGCGCGAGCACATGCGCTCGGCTGCGGGGGCCGCCCGCACGCCCTCGACCACCTCGGACATGCTGGCACGCTCGCTCCCCTATGCCGCGATGCTCGCCGCGTTCCTGGTGCTGGTGTACTTCAGCCGCGGGGCAATCGGTGGCCCGGCGACGGTCATGACCATCGTGGTCTTCGCGCTCACGCTTTTGTTCATGGTGCGCCAGGGAATCACGCTGCGCGGGGATGCGCTGAAGCGCGAGCGCAAGGCGACGCGCATCGTCGAGGACCGCTACGCCTCGCTCATTGCCAACTCCTCCGACGTCATCATGATCGTGGACGCGGACGGCACGCTGCGCTTCGTGTCGCCCGCCTCCGAGCGCACGCTCGGTTCCAAGCCCGAGGACATCACCGGCAAGGTGCTGCCGGAGCTGTGGGGCGGGGAGGCCGGTGAGAAACTGCGCACCTTCCTCGAGGATGTCGCCGCCAGTTCCGCCGGCACGGTGGGCCCGGTCGAGCTGCACATCGAACGCGGTACGCGCCGCTACGTCATCGAAGGGGTCGGCAGCAACCTCATGCAGGACCCGGCGGTCCAGGGCCTGGCACTGAACTTCCGCGACATCAGCGAGCGCAAGGCGCTCGAGGAGCAGCTGCGCCAGCTCGCCTTCCATGACCCGCTGACGCTTTTGGCGAACCGCAACCTGTTCCGCGACCGCGTGCAGCATGCGCTCACCCTGGCGCAGCGCTCGCAAAGCTTCATCGCGGTGATGTTCCTGGACCTGGACAACTTCAAGAACATCAATGACTCCCTCGGTCACGATGCCGGTGACCGCCTGCTGCAGGAGGCCGCACAACGCATCGTCAAGGCGACGCGCTCCTCGGATACCGTGGCACGCCTGGGCGGTGATGAATTCGGGGTGCTGCTCGAGCGCATCGCCACGATCGGCGAGGTGGAGCGCGTGGCTGCCGCCCTGATCGAGGCGCTCGATGCGCCGTTCACGCTGGATGCCATGGAAGTGCGCGTCGGCGCGAGCATCGGGGTGGCTTCTTCAGGCAACCAGGCCGTGGCCGAGACGCTGCTCAGCAATGCCGACATCGCGATGTACCACGCCAAGGCGGCCGGCAAGAACCGCTTCATCACCTTTCAGGTGCAGATGCAGGACATGCTGCACGAGCGCCTGCGCCTGGAGGCGGACATCGGTCGCGCACTGGCGCGCGAGGAATTCTTCATCGAGTACCAGCCGATCGTCGATCTCGGCACGCGCAGTCTGCTGGGCGTCGAGGCGCTGGTGCGCTGGCAGCACCCGGAAGCCGGCATCCTCATGCCGGGGCGCTTCATCCAGGTGGTCGAGGAATGTGGCCAGATCGAGAAGCTCGGCCGCTGGGTGCTGCGCCGCGCCTGCCAGGACCTGTGCGCCTGGCGTGCCGCGATCCCGGGCGGCAGCGAACTGCGACTGGCGGTGAACATCTCCGGCCGGCACCTGCAGCACGGCGACCTCACCGGCGATGTCGCCCAGGCCTTGCAGGAATCGGGGCTCGAGGCGGGCAACCTCGTCATCGAGCTCACCGAGAGCACGATCATGTACAACACCGACGCCAACCTGGAGCGCTTCCACAAGCTCAAGGCCCTCGGCGTGCGTCTGGCGATCGATGATTTCGGGACCGGCTATTCCTCGCTCTCCTACCTGCATCGCTTCCCGATCGACATCCTCAAGATCGATCGCTCCTTCGTCAGCCGGCTCACCAACTCGGACAACGGCCCGGAACTGGCGAGCGCGGTCATCACCCTCGGCGAGACCCTCGGGCTCGACACCGTCGCCGAGGGCATCGAGCTGGAGGCCCAGGTGGGGGCACTGCTGGAACTGGGCTGCGTGGCCGGCCAGGGGTTCCTGTTCGCCAAGGCCGGTCCACTCGAGCAGATCTCCAAGAGTGCCTTCGTGGCGCGCCGCGGGGCCCTGTGGACCGGACAGGCCGGGCGCGAGCAGCTGTCCGCCACCGGCCGCTTCCGGGCGCTGCGCGCCTCGCGTCGCCGGGCCGCCGGGGCGGCCTGAAGCGCTTCCCGGCGCGCACTGCGCAACCCCCGAGGCACTATGCGCCCGGTAAGACAACTACGATGGCGGCTGTCCAGCCGGATGACCTGGACGTGGTGTGGGGAGGGAACCCGGGTCAAGCAGCCGTATCTGCCGGCGATCGTCTACGAGGACCTGAAGTCCAAGAGAATCGCCGCGCACTGAAAGTGGGCCATGCCCCTCACGGCTCCCAGCGCGGCGGGGTCAGCCGGCGCTTGCCGTCCTTGGAGCGCTGCACGCCCGGCTCATCCAGGGACTGGCGGTCCCACAGCTCGCAGGTGACCTGCCGGTGACGCTGATCGAGCGCCTCGCAGTAGTTGGTGTACAGGCACAGTCGTACCTGAGCACCGTGGCCGCCTGCAACCTTGCGGAACCAGTCAGGGTCGGCCAGCGCCTGGCGGGCGAGGGCCACGATGTCGCACTGCCCGGAGGCGAGCAGCGCCTCGGCCTGAGCGAAGCTGTGGATGCCACCGGCTGCCACCACGGGGGTGAGGGCTCCGGCGGCGCGCACGGCCGCGCGGATGAGCGCGGTCGCGCTCAGGTTGCGCCCGAAGGGCCCGCGGCTGTCCGAGAAATAGGAGGGCATGCACTCGTAGCCGCTGCGGCCCGTGTAGGGGTACGCGGCTTCGCCAACCTTCGGCTGCTTGGCATCGTCGAACTTGCCGCCGCGCGAGAGCGACAGGAAGTCCGCGCCCGCCTGTGCGAGGCGTACCGCGAAGTAGCAGGCGTCCTGCGGCCCGGATCCTCCCGCGATGCACTCATCGGCCAGGAAGCGGCAGCCGACCACGAAATCAGTCCCGGTCGCGCGGCGCACGCCCGCATAGACCTCCAGCGGCAGGCGCACGCGGTTCTCCAGCGGGCCGCCGTAGCCGTCGGTGCGCGTGTTGGTGCGCGACAGGAACGAGGCCATCGTGTAGGCGTGCGCGAAGTGCAGCTCGACGCCGTCGAAGCCGGCCTCGCGTGCACGGCGCGCCGCGGCGGCGAACAGCGGCGGCAGCCGCGCCGGAAGTTCGCGAACATGCTCGAGGTGCGTATCTGTCACGCGCTCGCGGGCGCCGAAGTTGAGTGCCTCGAGCTCACGCGCATCCAGCACGCGGGCCGCCTCCTCGGGGGAGAGCGCGGCGAGCCAGGCGCGGACCTCGGCATCAGCGGCGGCCGGATCACCGAACGCGGCCCGGTGCCGCGGCTGGACCGAAAGGAACTGCCCGAAGTAGCGCGCCGCCTCAGGGCGGCGGCGGATCGAGAGAAAGTCGATCAGCTGGATGTACAGGCGCGTCTGGCCGTCGCTGGCGCGGCGCACGCGCTCCACGAGCGCGCGCAGGCCCGGCACGAAACGCTCGTGACTGACACGCAGCAGCGGCCCGCTGGGCACATCGCGGATGCCGGTGGCCTCGACCGCGATCGCACCGGGGCGCCCGCGCGCGAAGCACTCGTACCAGTCGAGGACTTCCGGGGTGACCACACCGTCCTCGCTCGCCCGCCACGGGACCATCGCTGGCACCCACGTGCGCTGGCCGAGCCTTAGCGGCCCGGCCGTAAGGGGCGAGAACAGCCGGGATGCGGCCGCCTCTGCGGCGGTCGGCCAGCGTCCGGGTTGGGGATCGTGCCGGATGCGCTCCGGTGGCCTCCACATGGGCAGCTAGCGCGCGGCCGGCACGATTGCGGTGGCCTCGATCTCCACCTTCGCCTGCGCCTCCATCAGCGCCACCACCGCAACCACGCTCATGGTGGGGTAGTTCTTGCGCATGACGGCCCGATAGGCCGCCCCGATGGCCGCCAGGTCACGGTGGTACTCCTCGCGGCTGGTCAGGTACCAGGTCAGCCGCACGATGTGCTCCGGGCCGGCCTGCGCCTCTGCCAGCACCGCCATGATGTTCGCGAGCGCCTGCCGTACCTGATCGGCGAGCCGGTCGCTGACGAAGCGACCCTGGGCATCCCAGCCGACCTGGCCGGCTACGAAGATCTGCTGGCCGCTGACGGCGATGCCGTTGCTGTAGCCCTGCGGACGCGGCCAGCCGGCGGGGTTGAGGAGCTTCATGGACATGGCCTACTTCCGGCGCGCGGCGCTGAGCAGCTCGCGCGCGATGATGAGTTTCTGCACTTCGGTGGCGCCCTCGTAGATGCGCAGGGCGCGGATGTCACGGTACAGGTGCTCGACCACCTCGCCCCGGGTCACGCCGCGGCCGCCGAACATCTGCACCGCCTGATCGATGACCCGCTGCGCCGCCTCGGTGGCCGCCATCTTCGCCATGGCGATGTCACGGGTCGGCACCTCGTCGTCGTGGTCGCGGAGCCACGCGGCCTTGTAGGTCTGCAGGCGCGCGGCATCCAGCTCGGTCGCCATGTCGGCAAGGCCGGCCTGCACCAGCGGCAGGTCGGCCAGGGTCTTGCCAAAGATCGGTCGCGCGAGCGCGTGCGCCGTCGCCTCATCGAGGGCGCGCTGGCCGAAGCCCAGCGCCGCCCCGGCAACCGAGGTGCGGAAGATATCCAGCGAGCGCATCGCGAGCTTGAATCCCTCACCCTCGGTGCCCAGGCGGTTGGCGGCCGGGATGCGGCAGCCGGCAAAGCTGAGGGTGGCCAGCGGATGCGGGGCGATCAGCTCGATGCGCTTCGTGACGGTGAGGCCAGGGGCATCGGCATCGACCACGAAGGCGCTGATGCCGCGCGCCAGTGTTGAGCCGTCCGCGCGCGTCTGCGGCGCACTGGTGCGCGCGAACACGCAGTAGAAGTCGGCGATGCCGCCGTTGGAGATCCAGGTCTTCTGCCCATCGAGCACGTACTCATCACCGTCGCGCACGGCGCGGCACTTGATCGCGGCCACGTCCGAGCCGGCCTCTGGCTCGGACAGGGCAAAGGCGGCGATGCTTTCCCCGGCGGCCACGCGCGGCAGGTAGCGGTGCCGGGTCTGCTGCGAGCCCTCCAGCGAGATCGGCCCGCTGCCCAGCCCCTGCATCGCGAAGGCAAAGTCGGCAAGCCCATCGTGCCAGGCGAGGGTCTCGCGGATCAGCGCCAGCGCGCGTACATCGAACTCCGCCACCGCGCCCTCGGCGTTGAAGGGCACTGAGTACCGCGTCCATCCGGCGCTGCCGAGCTCGCGCACCAGTGCGCGGCAGCGCGCATCGACCGCTGCCTGGTCGTCGGCATGTGCGGCGGCGCCCGCATCCCGGGGAAAGCGTCGCTCCGCCCAGCCGTCCAGGCGCTCGGCCAGTTCGCGGTGCGCGGGGGTGAAGAAGGGCCATTCGAGGAAGTCCCGGGTGCGCATTCAGTTACCCTCGAACCGCGGCTTCTGCTTGGCGACGAAGGCGCGGTAGGCGCGCTGGAAGTCCTCGCTCTGCATGCACACGGCCTGCGCCTCGGCCTCCGCGTCGATGGCCGCATCCACCGGCAGGTGCCATTCCGCGTGCAGCATCCACTTGGTCATCGCATGCGCGCGGCTCGGGCCGGTGGCAATCTCCGTGGCCAGGCGCAGTGCCTCCTCGTGCAGCTGCTCGGGGGCCAGGAGACGGTTGAAGAATCCCCAGGCCTCGCCCTCGGCCGCCGACATGCCGCGCCCGGTATACAGCAGCTCGGCGGCACGCCCCTGGCCGATCAGTCGCGGCAGCAGGGCACAGGCGCCCATGTCGCAGCCGGCGAGCCCAACCCGCGTGAATAGGAAGGCGGTCTTGGCCCGCGGTGTCGCAAGGCGAAAGTCGGATGCCATGGCGAGGATCGCACCGGCGCCGGCGCACACCCCATCGACGGCGGCGATGACTGGCTGCGGGCAATGGCGCATGGCCTTCACCAAGTCTCCGGTCATGCGCGTGAACGCAAGCAGCTGCTCCGGGTTCATGCGTGTCAGCGGGCCGATGATCTCGTGCACGTCACCGCCGGAGCAGAAGTTCTCCCCGGCACCGGTGATCACGATGGCGCGCACGCCGGGGGCATCCACGAGCGCGCGGAAGTGATCGCGCAGCTCTGCGTACGAGTCGAAGGTGAGCGGGTTCTTGCGCTCGGGCCGGTTGAGGGTGATGACTCCGACGCGATCCTGCTGGTGCCACAGGAAGTGCTTGGGCCGGGGTGCAAAGTCGTTCATGGCGGCGCTTGCCTTCTAGAGGTCCGGGGTCTGCGAGATGTGGCTCTTGAGCTTGCCGAGCAGCTCGACGAGCTGGTTCTTGTCCTTGGTGCTCATCTGCTCGAAGAGGCCGATGATCCACTGCTCGTGCTCGGCCGCCATGCGTGCGAACTGCCGCTGCCCCTCGGCGGTGAGCTTCACCTTGAAAGCGCGCCGGTCGGACGGATCGCTCTCGCGCACCACCAGGCCTTCCTTCTCCAGCCCGTCGGTGATGCCGGTCACGTTGCCGCCAGTGACCATCAGGCGCTGCGACAGCTCGCTCATGCGCAGCCCCTGTCGCGCGCGCTCGAGTTGAGCGAGCAGGTCAAAGCGCGGCAGCGTCGTCTGGAAGTCCGCCTGCAGGCGCTGGCGCACGACACCCTCGATGCGGTTGGTGCAGGCCAGCAGGCGCAGCCACAGGCGCACCGAGAGGTGATGGTCGTCGCGGATGCGTGTCTCGGCATCCAGGCGCTGCTCGAGGAGCTTCAGGTTCGTCTTGGGCTTGGCCATTGCGTGCCTGCTCTTCAGGTGACTTCGCCGCCGGACAGCACGATGCTCTGCCCGTTGATGCTTTCCGCGCCGGGACGGCACAGCCACGTCACCGTCGCGGCGACCTCGCTCGGCTCGATCAGGCGCTGTTGCGGGTTAGTCGCCAGCAGGCCCGCGAGTGCTTCGGTCGCGCTGCGGCCGGTCTTGGCCATGATGTTGGCGATGGCGTCCTTGACGAGGTCGGTGTCCACGAAACCCGGGCACACCGCATTTACCGTGATGTTGCGCTGCGCGTACTCGAGCGCCAGGGAACGGGTGAGCCCGATGACCGCGTGCTTCGAGGTTGCATAGGCGGAGATGTAGGCGGCACCGCGCAGCCCGGCGGTGCTGGCGATGTTGACGATGCGCCCGAAGCCGCCCTTCAGCATGTCGCCGATGGCCTCGCGGATGCACAGGTAGCTTCCCGTGACGTTCACCGCCATCAGCCGGTTCCACAGGGCTGCATCCGTGTCGGTGAACTTGGCGCTCGCGGCCTGGCCGGCGTTGTTGATCAGCACGGCCACGGGGCCGAAGCGGTCGCGGGCGCTGGCGAATGCCGCCTGCACCGAGGAGGCATCGGTGACGTCCACCTGCACCGCGCAGGCGATGGCCGCGCCGCCGAGCTGGACGGCGACGCCATCGAGCGCGGCCGTGCCGCGCCCGCACAGGGAGACACGCATCCCCTCGGCGACGAGGGCCATGGCGATGCTGGCGCCGATGCCGCGGCTCGCCCCCGTGACGAGCGCGTGCCGGCCCGCGAGCGGGGTCTGGATGCGCGCCTTCATAGCGGGCCCGGTGGCGGGGCGGCGCGCTGCAGGTTGCGCTCGAGCTGCGCTTTCCCGGACAGGTACTGGTCCGGCCACCACTGCGCGCTGAAGCCCTGTTGCGCGGCGGCGTGCAGTGTCCAGGCAGGATCTGCCAGGTGTGGCCGCGCGATCGCGCACAGGTCGGCGCGCCCCGAGGCGATGATCGAGTTGACGTGGTCGCATTCGTAGATGTTGCCCACGGCGAGGGTGGCGATGCCGAGCTCGTTGCGCAGCTTGTCGGCGAACGGGGTCTGCCACATGCGCCCATAGAGTGGCTTCTGGGTCGGCACGGTCTGCCCGGTCGATACGTCCACCAGGTCCATCCCCGCGGCGGCAAAGGCGCGCACGATGACGAGGAGGTCCGCCTCGCTCAGTCCGCCGGGGGCCCAGTCGGTCGCCGACACGCGCACCGACAGGGGCTTGTCCGCAGGCCACTCAGCCCGCACTGCGGCCAGGATTTCCAGCGGGAAGCGCATGCGGTTTTCGCAGGTGCCGCCGTATTCATCGGTGCGGATGTTGGTGAGCGGGGAGAGGAAGGAGGCGAGCAGGTAGCCGTGCGCCATGTGCAACTCGAGCATGTCGAAGCCGGCCTGGGCACCCAGGCGCGTGGCCGTCACGAACTGCCCGCGCACCGCATCCATGTCCGCCCGTGTCATGGCACGCGGGACCTGGCTGACTCCGGCCTGGTAGGCGAGCGGGGAGGGGGCGAGGATCGGCCAGTTGCCCGAGTCGAGCGGATGGTCCATCTGCTGCCAGCCGAGCTGCGTCGAGCCCTTGCGCCCCGAGTGTCCCAGCTGCAGGCAGAACTTCGCCGGCGAGCGCTCGTGCACGAAGGTGACGATGCGCTGCCAGGCATCGCGCTGCGCGGGGTTCCACAGCCCGGTGCACCCGGGCGTGATGCGGCCGTGCGGCGAGACGCAGGTCATCTCGGTGTAGACCAGCCCCGCCCCGCCCATGGCCCGCTGCCCGTAGTGCATCAGGTGCCAGTCATCCGGGACGCCCCCGATGGCGCAGTACTGTGCCATCGGGGAGACGACGACGCGGTTCACCAGCTGCATGCCGCGCAGGCTGAAGGGCAGGAACATCGGCGGCCGTGGCGTGGCCCCATCCTGCTGCGCCAGCCAGCGCTCGTAGCCGGCGACGAAGGCGGCGTCGCGTGCCTTGAGGCCCTCGTGGCCGATGCGCTGGCTGCCGGTGAGCAGGCTGTAGGCGAACTGCGGTGGTGGCAGGTGCACGTAACGCGCGACATTCTCGAACCACTCCATGCGGTTGCGCGCCGCGCTCTGCAGCCTTGCGACCTCGACGCTGCGCTCGAGCTGGTAGGCGCCCAGGGCAGCGTCCAGGTCGTGCGTGCTGCTCAGGTGCCGCGTGAGTGAGATCGCGTCCTCCATGGCAAGCTTGGTGCCCGAGCCGATGGAGAAGTGCGCGGTGTGGGCCGCATCGCCGATGAGCACCGTCCTGCCGTGGTGCCAGGTGCGGCAGTGCACGCGGCTGAAGTTGAGCCATGCCGAGCCGCGCAGGTGGTTGGCGTTGCTCTGCAGTGCGTGGCCCCCGAGGTAGCGGGCGAACAGCGCTTCGCAGAAGGCGACCGACTGCGCGGTGTCCGCCTCGTGCAGGCCGTGTGCGCGCCAGGTTTCCTCGCGCGTCTCCACGATAGCCGTGGAGAGATCGTCGCTGAACTGGTAGGCGTGGATCTGGAACCAGCCGTGCGCGCTCTGCTCGAAGGCGAAGGTGAAGGCCGCGAACTTCTGCGTCGTGCCGAGCCAGATGAAGCGGCACTTGCGCGTCTCCACGTCCGGCTGGAAGACGCCGGCGCCAGCAGTGCGCGTCATGCTGTTGACGCCGTCGGCGGCAATGACGAGGTCGGCGTCCTGCAGGCTGGCAGGATCGTCTACCGCGTGCTGGAAGTGCTGGTGCACGCCCAGTTCGCGCGCACGGTCCTGGAGCAGGTTGAGCAGGCGTTTGCGGCTGATGCCCGCGAACCCGTGGCCGCCGCTCACGAAGCTCTGGCCGCGGAAATGGATCGCGATGTCGTCCCAGTGGTGGAAGCTGCCGACGATGGCGGCGTGCGACTCGGGGTCGGCGGCGTGGAAGTTCCCCATCGTCGCGTCCGAGAAGACCACGCCCCAGCCGAATGTGTCGTCGGGGCGGTTACGCTCGTATACTTCCACGCGTGCCCCGGGCAGCGCCTTGCGCAGCAGGATTGCGGCGTACAGTCCCGCCGGGCCGCCCCCCAGGCACACGATGCGCTTCATCGCGATGACCCTACCGGCGAGCGTATCGTCCACATGCGTCGTATGCTACATTGCCAACTACTTCAGGTGTCAATTATTAATCCCAGCGAGGCCAAGTCGATCCTATGAGCACGACAGCCCAGACTTCCGCTACCCCCGCTGCCCAGACACTCGCCCAGCTGGTTGGCGGCATCCTCGGCGGCGGCATCCGCGTGGTCGACCTGACCGTACCACTCGAGGCGGCGACTCCCACGATCCAGCTGCCGCCGCAGTTCGCGCCCTCGCAGCCGTTCGCGCTGCAGGAGATCTCGCGCTACGACGAGCGCGGCCCGGGCTGGTACTGGAACAACATCGCCTGCGGGGAGCACACCGGGACGCACTTCGACGCCCCGGTGCACTGGGTCACGGGCAAGGACTACCACAACAACGCGACGCACAACATCCCGGTGGACCGCTTCATCGGTCCGGCCTGCGTCATCGACGTGGCGGCCGAGGCGAAGGCCGACCCGGATTTCCTGCTGACACGCGAGGTGGTGGAGGCGTGGGAAAAGAAACATGGGCGCATCCCGGCGCACTCGTGGGTGCTGATCCGCACCGACTGGTCGCACCGCAAGGCCGCGAAGGAATTCCTCAACGCCGGCCCCGACGGTTCGCATACCCCGGGCTTTCACCCGCAGTGCGTGCCCTTCCTCGCGAAGGAGCGCGACATCCTCGGGGTGGGCGTGGAGACGGTCGGCACCGATGCCGGCCAGGCGCACACCTTCGATCCGATGTTCCCGTGCCACACGATCATGCACGGCTCGAACCGCTTCGGGCTGGCCAGCCTCACTAACCTGGACAAGCTGCCCGCCACGGGCGCGATCGTCATCGCGCCACCGCTGAAGATCGTGAACGGCTCGGGCAGCCCGCTGCGGGTGCTGGCACTCGTGCCGGCCTGATGGCCACGATCATGGGCGGACGCTAGCCGTGGCAGAGCGCTCCTTTGCAGCCGAGGTCCAGACGCTGCGTCTGGGCGCGGGCGCGGTGTTCGAAGGCGAGGGGATCCTCGCCGTCACCAAGGCGCTGCTGCAGTCCGGCGTCGCCTACGTCGGCGGCTACCAAGGGGCGCCGATCTCACATCTGATGGATGTGCTGGCGGATGCCGAGGGGATCCTCAACGAGCTCGGCGTGCACTTCGAGGCGAGTGCATCGGAGGCCACGGCGGCGGCCATGCTGGCCGCATCGATCAACTATCCCCTGCGCGGCGCCGTAACCTGGAAGTCCACCGTCGGCACCAACGTCGCCTCCGATGCGCTCTCCAACCTCGCCTCGGCCGGGGTCAAGGGCGGCGCACTCATCGTCCTCGGGGAGGACTACGGCGAGGGCGCCAGCATCATGCAGGAGCGCACGCACGCGTTCGCCATGAAGTCGCAGATGTGGCTGCTGGACCCGCGGCCGCACCTGCCCTCGATCGTGGCCGCCGTGGAGCATGGCTTCGAGCTGTCCGAGGCCAGCAACACCCCGGTGATGCTGATGCTGCGCATCCGCGCCTGCCACGTCACCGGGCGTTTCGTGGCCAAGGAGAACCGCCGGCCGGGGTTTTCGGCCGCGGATGCACTCGCCGCCCCCTCGCGCGACTACGGCCGGATCATCCTGCCGCCGTCCACCTACGAGCAGGAGCGCGAGAAGATCGAGACCCGCCTGCCGGCGGCACAGCGCTTTATCCAGGAACGCGCCCTCAACGAGTTCGTCGGCGGCGACGTCACCGAGGTCGGCATCGTCCTGCAGGGAGGCCTGTACAACAACACGCTGCGCGCCATGGAGCTGCTGGGGTGCGCGGACGTGTTCGGCGCCAGCCGTGTTCCTCTCTACATCCTCAACGTCACCTATCCGCTCGTGTCCGAGGAATGGGTGAAGTTCTGCGCCGGCAAGCGCGCGGTGCTGGTGATCGAGGAGGGCCAGCCGGAGTTCATCGAGCAGGCCGCCAACCAGATGCTGCGCCGCCAGGACGTCAATGCCCGCATCCTCGGCAAGGAGGTCCTGCCGATATTCGGGGAATACACCGTAGACGTGCTGCGCACGGGCATCGGCGCCTTCCTGGACCAGTGGGCGCCGCAGGCGCGCGCCGTCGGCGAGGGTCAGGCCACGCGCAAGACGGCAGTTTCACCAGAGGCGGCGGCCAAGCTCGCCGCGCTGGTGCCGGCACGGCCCTCGGGCCTGTGCACCGGCTGCCCGGAGCGGCCGTTCTTTGCGGCGATGAAAGTACTGCAGAAGGAAATCGGGCCGCTGCACATCAGCGCCGATATCGGCTGCCACTCGTTCGCGACCCTGCCGCCTTTCAACATGGGCAACAGCATCATGGGCTATGGTCTCGGCGCCGCCGGGGCCTCCGCCTTCGGCACCGACGGCGGCAAGCGCGCGGTGTCGATCATGGGCGATGGTGGGTTCTGGCATAACGGACTCACGAGCGGCATCGGCAACTCGGTCTTCAACCGGCATGACGACCTCACGGTCATCATCGACAACGGCTACTCGGCGGCGACCGGTGGCCAGGACATCCTTTCCTCCCGTGCGACCAACGAGCACCGCCAGGGCAATCACTCCATTGCCGAGGCGGTCCGCGGCATCGGCATCAAGTGGGTCAGGAGCACGAGCACTTACGACATGCGCTCGACGCTCAGGGTGCTGCGCGAAGCGCTGCACACCCCCGAGCGCGGACCCAAGGTGATCGTCGCTGACGGGGAGTGCCAGCTGAACCGGCAGCGCCGGGTGCGACCGCTGGTGCGCAAGGCCATCGAGCAGGGCAAGCGGGTGGTCAGGGAGCGCTTCGGGGTCGACCCGGACACCTGCACCGGGGATCATTCGTGCATTCGCCTGTCCGGCTGCCCGTCGCTGACGGTGAAGGACAACCCGGACCCCCTGCGCAGCGACCCGGTGGCGCACGTCGACAACAGCTGCGTCGGCTGCGGTGTCTGCGGGGAGGTGGCCGATGCGGCCGTACTCTGCCCGTCCTTCTACCGCGCCGAACTCATCCACAACCCCTCGCTCTGGGACCGGTTCGCGGGCTTGGTGCGTTCAGGTGTCATCGGCTTCCTCCAGCGCCGCAGCGAGCGCCGCCGCCTGCGAATCGCGCTGTAGGCCGGAACCCCATGACCGAGCGACCGTTCAAGCTCACGATCGCCGCCCTGGGCGGGCAGGGCGGTGGCGTGCTCACGCAGTGGCTGGTGGACCTGGCGAAGGCCGAGGACTACCTCGCGCAATCGACCTCGGTGCCGGGCGTGGCGCAGCGCACCGGTGCGACTGTCTACTACCTCGAGTTCTTCCCGCGCGCTGCGGCCGAGCGCGCCGGTCGCGAACCGGTGATGGCCCTGATGCCGGTGCCGGGAGATGTCGATTGCGTCATCGCCTCGGAACTGGCTGAGGCCGGGCGGGCGATCCAGCGCGGCCTGGTGACCCGCGAGCGCACCACGTTGATCGCGTCCACGCACCGCTCGTACGCGATCGCGGAGAAGAGCGCGCTGGGCAGCGGCATCGCCGATTCCGACGCACTCGCGAAGCTGGCACGCAACAGCGCCAAGCGCCTGCTGCTTTTTGACATGGAGGCAACCGCGGAGCGCAACGGCAGCGTCATCAGCGCGGTGCTGCTCGGGGCGCTGTGCGGCAGCGGCGTCCTGCCGTTCCGCAAGGGGGCGTTCGAGCAGGTCATCCGCAGCAGCGGGCTTGCGGTCGAGGCGAACCTGCGCGCCTTTGAGGAGGCGAACCAGCTGGCCCAGCGCGCTGACGGCAGTTTCACCGCGGCCGCCAAGGGTGCGCCACTGCCCCCCGTGCCCGCCACGGCACGGACGCCGGCGCTGCAGGGGCTGCTCGAGCGCATCCACCGCCTTCCGCCTGCGGTGCAGGCGGTGGTGCTGGAGGGTGCGCGGCGCGCCATTGACTTCCAGGACGGGCGCTATGCCGCGCTCTATCTCGACCGGCTGGAAAAGGTCGCCGCACTCGAGCAGGCGGGGTCCGTTGCCCTGCTCGAGGCGAGCGCGCGTGGACTTGCGCTGTGGATGAGCTTCGAAGACACCATCCGCGTGGCGGACCTGAAGACCCGTGGCTCGCGCTTTACGCGCGTGCGCGAGGAAGTACGCGCCCCGCCGGGACAACTACTCGGAATTACCGAGTTCATGAAGCCGCGGGTCGAGGAGCTCGCCGGGACGATGCCTGTCGCAGTCGGACGCTGGATGTTGGCATCACAGCGTCTGCGCAGGCTTCTGTCAGGCGCCACGTCCGGCAGACAGATCCGCACCAGCACCGTCTCCGGCTTCCTGTTGCTGTACGGCCTCTCCGGCCTGCGGCGCTGGCGGCGCGGCACTCTGCGGTACTACGAGGAGAACGCCCGCATCGTGGCGTGGCTGGCGTGCATCGGCAGCACCGCGGCGGTGAACTACCCGCTCGCGGTGGAGCTGGCACGGGCGCAGCGCCTGGTGAAGGGCTACGGTGAGACGTACGAGCACGGCTGGCGTAGCTTCCAGCTTCTGCTGCAACAGGTGCCGGTGCTCGAGCCGCGTTCAGATGGGGGCGCACAGCTTGCGCTCCTGGCAGAGGCGGCGCTCGCGGACGAGGAGGGCCTGGCCCTGCGGGGTGCGCTTCTGGCACTGCACGCTGCAGCCCCGGCCCGGCAGGTGGCGACGGCGTAGGATTCCGCTTGTGCGGCGATCGGGAGTGGGAACTGCCGGCCGCGCCAGGCGCCGCTGCATTCGTGGGATCCTCGGATGGGAGGATGGTCTGTACAAGGCTCAGCTCGTTGGGAGAGTACGGCGAATGAGTAGCCCCGTTGTTGCACGCCCGAAACCATGCCTGGTGAGCGTCCAGGCCGGCCGGACCTACCACTGGTGCGCGTGTGGCCGCTCCGCCAAGCAGCCCTTTTGCGATGGTTCCCACCGTGGCACGGAGTTCACGCCGGTCAAGTTCACGGCCGGTCCACAGGACGAGGAACTGCTCTTCTGTGGCTGCAAACAAACACGCACTGCCCCGTTTTGCGACGGGGCCCACTCGAACCTTCCAGGGGGCTCGCCGCTCGATGATCCGCACAGCCCCGACAACCGTCGCGTGGCGCTGGTGACCGAGCGCGATGGGGCGCGCGCAGTGCTGAACGGTGACTGCCACGTCTTCTCCTCCGAGCTGGCATCGATGACCGCGCGCGGTTCGCTGCGCTACTGCTACATGATCTCCGGGGAGCAGGGTGCGCTGTACCAGACGCAGCTGCTCATGGAGGTGACCGGCGAGCCCTCGCCCGTGTTCACCTTCGGGGAACGGGAGGTGATCCTGTTCGTCGGCTCCGGCGGTGGCACGGTCAACATCTCCGGCCGCAGCTTCAAAATCGCGGCCACCGACGGGGTGTACGTGCGGCCGAGCGAGGCGATGCAGCTGAGCGCCGCGGCTGGGCAGAGCATGAAGGTGTTCGTGCTGGCCTGCCCGTTGGCGCAGATCGACTGGCTGGACTCGATGCCAGCGAATTTCGACTCCGGCTGCGCGCAGCGCGTGGTCTCGGTCGATGCCGAGCAGCGCACCGCCATGGGGCCACGCTACTACCAGGTGCTGGTGGACAAACGCGTCGGCTCGAAGGTCATCACTCAGTTCATCGGCCACATCCCCACCTCCAAGGCGGCCCCACACCGGCACCTGTACGAGGAGGCAATCATCATCTTGACCGGTGAGGGCTACATGTGGACCGAGGACAGAAAGGCGCGCGTGCGCGCGGGCGACGTGATCTTCCTGCCGCGCAAGCAGCTGCACTCGCTTGAGGCGACCTCGCCGGAAGGGATCGACGTGGTCGGGGTCATCTGTCCGGGTGACAACCCAAGCATCAATTACTACGACTGAGGCGGCTGAGGCTTCTGCAGCGCCCCGCCGCCGCGTACGCGCCGATTGTTCATCGCGAGCGTTACACTCGCGGCGGGCACCCTCGTGGGCGGAACTAGTGACCGGATGCGCAGCGCGCGCGGGCTAAGCAGGAAATGGACAACGTCTCGATCAGCGAGCGCGAGAAGGGGTTGCGGCGGGGCCTCAGCAAGGCGCAGATCGTCATGATCGGGCTCGGCGGCGCTATCGGCACGGGGCTGTTCATGGGCAGCGGCCTCGCGATCGGCTATGCCGGGCCGGCGGTGATCGCCAGCTATGCGATCGCAGGTTTCGTCGCGGTCGTCATGGTGTTCAGCCTCTCGGAGATGGCGGTCGTGCACCCCACCGCCGGCTCGTTCGGCACCTACGCGGAGACCTACCTGAATCCGTGGGCGGGCTTCGTGGTGCGCTATACGTACTGGATAGCGCAGGTGATCGCGATCGGCGGGGAGGCGGTCGCTGCCGGCCTGTACATGACCTTCTGGTTCCCCGGCATGCCCGTGTGGGCCTGGTCGCTGGGCTTCTGTGCCGTCCTGCTGTACTTCAATTCGCGCTCCGTCAACAACTTCGGGACCGTCGAGTCGTGGTTCGCGCTCATCAAGGTGATCGCGATCGTGCTGTTCATCCTCCTCGGCGCCGCGACCATCTTCGGGCTGACCGGGCCGGCGCTTGGCTTCCATAACCTCACCGGGCTGCCCGGCGGATTCATGCCCAAGGGCTTCTCGGGGCTGTGGATGGCCGTGATTGTCGGCATCTTCTCGTTCAACGGCATCGAGGTCATCGCCGTGACCTCGGGGGAGGCGGAGAACCCGCGCGTGGCCATCCCGGCCGCGCTGCGCACCATGGTGTTACGGCTGCTGCTCTTCTACGTGCTGGCCATCACCGTCATCGTCACCACCGTGCCGTGGACGGCCACCGGCGTCAAGGTGGTCGCGCAGAGCCCGTTCGTCAGCGTCTTCCAGCATTCGGGCATCGCGCACGCCGCCGGCATCATGAACTTCGTCGTGATCAGCGCAGCGCTTTCCAGCATGAACACCAACATCTACCTGTGTTCGCGCATGCTGTTCTCGCTGTCGCGCGGCCGCTATGCCCCGCGCGCCCTCGGGACGCTGAATCGCAACGGCAGCCCGCTGGCGGCAATGCTGATTTCGGGCGCATGCATCTTGGTCGCCGCCGGGGTGTCGATCTTCACACCTAACGCCTATGCCTATCTCCTCGGCGTTGCCCTGTTTGCCGCGATCCTGGTATGGATGTTCATCCTGGTCAGCCACCTGAGCTTCCGCCGCCAGCATCGCGCCGCGGACCTGCCGGTGCGCATGCCGCTGTTCCCGTGGATGCAGTACGCGGGCCTGCTGATGCTCGCGGCGATCCTGGTCACGATGGGCCTGGACGCCAATCTCTACGTGTCCTGGGTGTATGGGGTGCCATGGCTCGTGCTGATCTCGGCAGCCTATTTCCTCTGGAAGGCCGGCAACCGTGCGCAGCTCGCGCGCGCCGTGCCCTAGCGCGGCAGTTGACCTGCAAGGATCGTAGCCAGGATGTCACTCCCCAGATTACCGCCGGATACCACCGCACACACCCGCCGCTACGGGTGCCGGCGGGCGAGTGCGGCGGCAACCGGGATGGCGGTGCGCACAAGGGCGGGGCCGGCAGTTGCTCCCGGGCGCGCAGCAGCTCGGACAGCGTGCGGCGCAGCGCTTGCGTCGCCGCGTCACTCTACAACGACAGGCGAGTTCCCATGAGTGCGGATTTCAATGCACTGCGCCGCAGGTTCCCCGTCCTCGAGCGCAAGACCTACCTGAACAGTGGATCCTACTGTGCGCTCGCGGACACCGTGCGCGATGCCATCAACGCCTACATGGAGGACCGGCTGCTGGTGGGAGCCAACTGGGACGTGTGGGTGACCAAGAACGAGGCGGTGCGCGCCGGCATGGCAGCGGTGCTGCGGGCGCAGCCGGAGGAGATCGCCGTCACGGCCTCCGCCTCCGCCGGCATCAATGCCCTGGCGAGCGCCTTTGACTTCAGCGGACCGCGCAACAAGGTGGTGATCAGCGATTTCGAGTTCCCGACCAACGCGCAGATCTGGCACGCCCAGGAAAAGCGCGGCGCGCGCGTGGCGCACGTGCCGCGCACGGCCGATGGTTACATCCCGCTGGAGAGCTTCGCGCACGCCATCGACGAGCAGACGCAGGTCGTCGCGGTGACGCAGGTATGCTTCCGCAACGGTGCCATGCTGGATGTCGCCGGCATCGCCAGACTCGCGCACGCCCGGGGTGCCAAGATCATGCTCGACTGCTACCAAGCGGTGGGGGCGGTGACGGTCGACGTAAAGCGCCTCGACGTCGACTTCGCGGTCGGCGGCATGCTCAAGTACCTGCTGGGCACGGCCGGGCTGGGCTTCCTGTACGTGCGTGACCGGATGATCAGCTCGCTGTTGCCGACCAACTCCGGCTGGTTCGCGCAGGAGAATATCGCGGCTATGGACATCAGCGCGAACCGTCCTTCACCTACCGCGCGCCGCTTCGAGGCGGGAACGCCGGCGGTGGTCAACTGCTACGCGGTCGAGGCGGGACTCAAGATAATCCAGCAGGTGGGGACGGATGCCATCGAGGCCCGGGTCCGCTACCTCACGGAACTCTGCATGGGGCGCCTGGAGGCCATGGGCTGGCCGAGCATTACCCCGCGGCCGCAGGAGCGCCACGGACCCATGGTGTGCGTGCAAGCCCGGCAGGTGGAACAGCTCTTCTGGAAGCTCATGGGCGAGGACATCGTCACCTCCTTCCGCGACGACAACCTGCGCGCAACGTTCCATTTCTACAATAACGAGCAGGACGTGGATTGCCTCGTACGGGCGCTGGCGCGCCACAGTGGGCAGTTCCAGTAAGCTCTTTCTAGTGCGCGCGGCCTAAATTGCCGCAGCTTCGCGGGCACGGATGTCCCGTATCATGGCAGGCCTTGCCCAACCAGGGACTGCGCGGAACACGACCATGAATGCACAGGCGGCGACGGCACCGGCGGGACCAGCCGGCGCGGGGTTTCCAGCCGAGGCGCTACGCGCGCAGTTCCCCGCCCTGCAGCGGGCCGGCTCGTTCATCTTCTTCGACAATGCCGCCGGGGCGCAGGTGCCGCAGCTGGTGCTGGATGCGGTCAATCGCCACCTGCTCGACCACAACGTGCAGCGCGGCGGCCGCTACCCGCAGACCCTGGCGGTGGATGCGATGATCGCGCGCGCGCGCACCTCGGTCGCGGGGTTCGTCAACGCCAGCCGCCCGGAGGAGGTCGCCTTCGGGCTCAACGCCACCTCGTTCATCCGCCTGATCAGCCTTGCCATCGGCCAGACCCTGGGCGTGCGCAACGAGATCATCATCACCGACCTGGACCACGAGGCCAACGTCGCGACCTGGCTCGCCCTCGAGCGCATGGGCGCGCGGTTCGTGTGGTGGAAGATGCGCAGTGACGGCTGCCTGCACCCCGCTGACCTGGCGCCGCTGCTCAGCGCGCGCACCCGCGTGGTCGCCTGCACGCTCACCTCCAATGCGCTCGGCTCCATCACCGACGTGCGCGCGGCGGCCGATCTGGCGCACGCGGCCGGCGCGGAGATCTTCCTCGACGGCGTGCACTATGCTCCGCACGGCCCGATCGACGTGCAGGCCTTCGACTGCGACTACCTGGTGTGCTCGGGCTACAAGATCTTCGCGCCGCACATGGGCTTCATGTGGGGCCGCTACGAGCTGCTCGAGGCGCTGCCAACCTTCCGCGAGGACTTCATCCCCAATGCGCCGCCCGGAAAGATCGAGGCGGGAACCTTTGCCTACGAGAACGTCTCAGGGATGGACGCGGCGGTGAGCTACCTCGCCCGGCTCGGGCGCACGCTGGCCGGACGGCCGGGCATCGCGGATGCGCCGAGCCTGCACCAGGATACGCGCATCGCCATGGAGGCGATCCGCGCCTACGAGCGGCACCTGTCAGTGGAGCTGGCGGGCGTGCTGCGCGCGTGCGGGGCCAGCATCTACGGCATCGGCGAGGATGCGCGCGTCGCCGAGCGCGTGCCGACCTTCTGCTTCAACCTGCCGGGCATCCTGCCGCAGCGTGTGACCGAGGAGGCGGCGCGGGCCGACATCGGCATCCGCGACGGGCACATGTACTCGCCACGGCTCATGGAACGCCTGGGCGTCTCGCGCGACACCGGAGCGGTGCGCGCCTCGCTGGTTCACTACAACACCGTCGCGGAAATCCACCGGCTCGGCAATGTGCTGTCGGACCTGCGCGACGCCGGCTAGCGGGCTAGGCGGGAGCGGCAACAGCTGCCGGCCGCCGCGCCGACATGAGCATCAGTATCGCCGTGTAGAGAGCCACCACCACTACCAGCCACAGTAGCCAGAAGATCGGCAGCGACTTCACCACATAGGCCGCGAGCAGCACCCCCGGTATCCCGCCGAAGGCGAGGCTCACCGCCGCACGCACGCTGTAGCGCCCCTCGCGTATGAAGCGCAGCGCCCCCACCGGCATCAGGAATGCGCAAGAGCCCATCATGATGGGGAAGGCGGCCAGGGGACTCATGCCCAGCAGGCACACCATGATCAGGCACGGCGCATACAGCCCAACTCCGAAGCTCATGAGCGCGCCCAGCAGGAAGTTCATCCCGACGGCGAATACCAGCGTGCCGCCGGCAAGGCCGATCGCTTCGCCACCCCCTGGCATCCAGTGCAGGTTCTTCGCCAGCAGCAGCCCGGCGGCGATCAGGAGCGCGACGCCCATGCAGATCTGCACCGCGCGTCGCGGCAGGCCGGAGACGATGCCGGCGCCGAACCAGGCTCCGAGGGAGGCCGCCACGATCATGCTGACAAGGGTGAGCGGATCGACCGTGACCGCTGCTATGAATATGAGCGCCTCGGTCAGGGCCGGCATTCCGTGGCCGGCGTTGAGCGTGCCGGGTATCTCCTCATCCGGCACGCGTTTGAAGAGCTTGAATACCGCCGTGGTGGGTGCAAAGCAGCCGATGCCGAGGGTATCGAAGAAGTTGGTGACGAAGCCGGTGAGCAGGTCCGCCGCGCGGGGCCCGCGGCCGCCGGGTCGGGGCCGGCGTCGCTCGATAACGATCCAGGCCAGGATATAGGCGATGGCGACGGCCAGCAGGGCGCCCAGCAGCACTCGTGTCGTGAGGTTCACCGCGTATTCCGGGGCTGGCAGGACTTGTCGGGCATCGGTAGCTGCGATCCTACGCGAATCACAGCCCCATGAAGACCCCGGTGAACCGAGCCGGGGTGGATTTCGCTCCCCGGGTGTAAAGGACTTACACTTTTCCCCAGCAACAGCCAGCTGCCCAAGGCTGCCACCGCAGCGACAAGGAAACACGATGACGCAGGGCTCCCATCACAGCGCCGCCGACCCCCGCAACCGGGACATCCTCATTTACGTGAACGGCGAGCTGCTGCCGCGCGAGAAGGCCATGGTGTCGGTCTTCGACTCCGGCTTCATCCTCGGGGACGGCATCTGGGAGGGACTGCGGGTGCATCACGGCCGCATCGCCTTCCTCGACATGCACCTGGCGCGCCTGTTCGAGGCGGCCAAGGCCATCGACCTGGACGTGGGGCTGGACCGGGCGGGCCTGGCGACGGCGCTGTACCGCACGATCGGCGCCAATCACATGACCGAGGGTGCGCACGTGCGGCTCATGGTGACGCGCGGGATGAAGAGCACGCCCTACCAGGATCCACGCGCCTGCATCGGGCCGGCCACCGTGGTCATTATCCCGGAATACAAGCTGCCGCAACCCGAGATGCTGACCAAAGGGCTGCGCCTGTTCACCGTGCACGTGCGCCGCGGCGCCCCGGACGTACAGGACCCGAAGCTCAACTCGCACTCCAAGCTCAACTGCATCACCGCCTGCATCCAGGCGACCAAGGCCGGGGCAGACGAGGCACTCATGCTCGACCCGCAGGGCTTCGTTGCCACCTGCAACTCAACCCACTTCTTCATCGTGCGCGGCGGCGAGGTATGGACCTCGAGCGGCAAGTACTGCATCGCCGGGATCACGCGCGCCAACGTACTGCGGCTGTGCCGCGAGGCGGGCATCCCGGCATTCGAGAAGGACTTCAGCCTCACCGATGTCTATGGGGCGGATGAAGCCTTCGTCACCGGCACCTTCGCCGGCATCGCCCCGGTGGTCGAGGTGGATGGCCGCAAGATCTCCGCCACCCGCGGCCCCATGGTCGAGCGCCTGCAGGGGCTATACCTGGAGCTGATCGCCCGCGACGTGGCCGCGGCCCGGGTACCGTAAGCGTGCTGCACCTGGCGATGTGGTCCGGGCCACGCAACATCTCGACCGCGATGATGCGCTCATGGGAAAACCGCGGTGACTGCGCGGTCGTCGACGAGCCGCTGTACGCGCACTATCTTGAGTCCACCGGTCTTGATCATCCGGGACGCGGCGAGGTCATCGCCGGCGGCGAGCCGGACTGGCGACGCGTGGTCGCCGCGCTCACCGGGCCGGTACCCGGCGGCCGCGCGATCTACTACCAGAAGCACATGACGCACCACCTGCTGCCACACATCGAGCGCGGCTGGCTCAGGCAGCTATCGCACGTCTTCCTGATACGTGACCCGCGTCGCGTGCTGGTGTCCTACGTGAAGAGCCGCCCCAACGTCACGGCGGAGGATATCGGCGTCAACCAGCAGCTGCAGATCTTCAACTATGTGCGTGCCAGCACCGGGACGGCCCCGCCGGTGATCGATGCCCTGGAGTTCCTACGCGCCCCGGAGCAGCAGCTGCGAGCACTGTGCGGACGGCTGAACATCGACTTCAGGCCGGGAATGCTGCACTGGCCGCCGGGCCCGCGCGCGAGCGATGGGGTGTGGGCACCGTACTGGTACGACAGCGTCTACCGCTCGACCGGCTTCGAGGCTGCGAACGAGACGGCGGTCGAGGTGCCGCCGCGCTTCCGCGGCATCATCGATGAGGTGATGCCCGCCTTCGAGGAGCTGTACGCGATCCGCCTGCGCTAGCCCAGGGCAGCTAGGTATCCGCAAAGGCGCGCAACAGCTCGCGGGTGACCTGCGCTGCGGGCCGGGCGCGGCAGAGGGGCGTGTTCTCACCGGCCCAGAGCGGGGAAAAGTCGCCGCTTCCCAGGCGTTCGGCGTGCGCCCGCAGCGGCGCCAGAGTATTGGCCGCCAATGGGAAGTCCGGCACGGCGGAATTCATCGGGCCGAGTTCCCGCATCAGGCGGTTGACGATGCCACGGGCCGGACGGCCGGTGAACAGGTTCGTGAGCGCCGTGGTCGCGCCGGCCGCGCTTTGCAGGGCACTGCGGTGCACCGCACTGGTGGTTGCCTCCGGGCACAGCAGGTAGGCTGAGCCGACCTGCACGCCCGCCGCGCCCAGGCGCATGGCCGCCGCCACCCCGGCAGCATCCGCGATGCCGCCACTGGCGATCACCGGCACCCGCACCACCCGGGCGATCCGCGGCACGAGCGCGGCCGTGGCGAGCTGCGATCCCAGGTCATCGGTCAGGAACATGCCGCGATGGCCGCCGGCCTCGGATCCCTGGGCGATGATCGCATCCACACCGCGCGCCTCGAGCCAGCGCGCCTCCTCCACGGTGGTCGCCGATGACAGGATTCGTGCGCCCCGGGAGCGGACCTGCTGCACAAGTGGTGCAGCCGGCAGGCCGAAGTGAAAGCTCACCACCGCGGGGTCGAACTCGGCCAGCACCTGCGCCGCCGCCTCGTCAAACGGCAGGCGGGCCGGGGCCGCCGGTGCGGCCGGTTGCAAACCAAACTCGGCGAAGTAAGGCGCCAGCAGCTGCTCCCACAGGGTCTCGCGCGGCCGGTTCTCGCGCGCCGGGGCGTGGCAGAAGAAGTTCACGTTGAACGGACGTTGGGTCTGGGCGCGCAGGAGCGCCAGTTCGCGGCGCAGCGCCTGCGGTGCAAGTGTCGCGGCCGGCAGCGAACCCAGTGCGCCGGCTGCCGAGACGGCGATCGCGAGCGTGCAGTCCTGCACGCCGGCCATGGGTGCCTGGATCAGTGGGAACTCGGTGCCCAGAATGCTGGCGAGGTCCATGCGCGCGGCGCTATCTGGTCATTCCGGGATGGCGTAACCGCTGGGCAGCTGCCCGATCATCACCGTCTGCTGACACACGCGCTCGGCGATGCGCCAGCCGGAGGCGGTGCGCACCAGTGAGTCAAGATAGTAGCCCGCATTGGTGATCACCTCCTGCGAGCCATCCGACTTGCTGCGCCCCATCGGTGCCAGGAAGTAGCAGCGTGACTCGGCGCGGTCACCACTGACCGTGATGGAGACGTTGGTGATGTGGTGCAGGTTGATTGGCCAGGGACTCAGCGCACGGTGCAGCCACTCGAGGGTGGCACGGTACGGCCCTTTCTTCCCGCCGGTGCTGGAATAGTCGATGGTCGCGCCCGAGGCGAACACCGAGTCCATCAGGTCCCACTTGCGCTGGTCGACCATCCATGCGTAGTCATAGAGCACCCGTTCAATGGCGCGCCAGTCATCGTGGGAGCGGTCCGGAGTCATGTCACATCCTTCATGTCGTGATGAGTCTGTATACGCACGCTGCGACTGCGTCAGCGCAGCGGCAACGTGTAGGTGAGGAAAGTCTCGTCGAGCTGCCAACCCGATGACTGGTAGAGCGCGCGCGCGGTCTGGTTGGTGCGCGCGGTCTGCAGCTCCATGCGCGCCTTGCCGTCGCGTCGGGCGCGCTCGGTCGCCGCCTGCAGCAGTGCCTTGCCGGCGCCTGTGCCACGCGCCCGGGGGTCGACGTACAGGTCGTAGAGGATGTAGATGGGTGCGCCCAGCAGCGAACAGCGGCTAGGATAGAGCTGGCAGAAGCCGCACGGCACGTGCCTCGCGTCGCAGGCGACGAGGATCACCGAGTCGTCGGCGGTCAGGCGCTCGCGGATGTAGTCGCGTGCGGCCGGCTCGTCGGCCGGCAGCCGATAGAACTGGCGGTACGCATCAAACAGCGCGGCGACGCTGTCCAGGTCTTGAAGGCTCGCCGCGCGCACGCTGGTCATGGTGGCTCTTCCGACAGGAGTTGCCGGCATCATCCGGCAGACAGCCTCAGCTTGGCAATCGGAAGGGCAACCGCGGCCGCGCAGTTCACCTACGATGTCAGTCAATGCTGATCCCAACAAACCCGGACGCGCGCCGCTGGCGCACACTCGTCGTTGCCGGCACGGCCGCCGCACTGCTGCTGCTTCTGGTGGCAGTCGGGGAACGACACCTGAAGTCCTTCGTCGTGCACGTGCTCTCTGCCCGCACCGGCCGCCCAGTCCACATCAACGGAGAGCTCGAGGTACACCTGTTCACGAGGCACCCTTCGATCCGCGCGCACGAGGTGTCGGTAAGCAACCCATCCTGGCTGCCGCCCGGGAAGACGGCAGACGTGCAGCTCGTAACCGTGCTGCTCGGGTGGCACTGGGGCGTGCCGGTGCTGCAGATCCGCCGCGTGGAGATCACGGGCGCCGATCTGCACCTGCTGCGCGATGCGCACGGGCGCGCCAACTGGCAGTTGCATGCGGAAGGGCCGGGCAGTGGGCCACCCGTGGTGCACAGTCTGTCGATGCCAGAAGCGCGCGTGGAACTGCACGACGCGCTGGACCACCTGGAGTTCGAAGGCACGGTCTCCGCCGGTGAGGAGGGTGCACCGGGGGTGTCTGCGCTGCTGATCGAGGGCGCCGGACAGCTCAACGGACGCGCCGCGACGTTCCGGCTAACCGGGGAGCCGCTGGCGCAAGTGCGCCGCGACCAGCCCTACCACTTCAGCGCGGAGGAACGCTCCGGCGCCACACGGCTGCGCGGGCAGGGCAGTTTTGATCATGCATTCGACTTCCGGCAGATGCAGGTAACCTTCGCCGTCCGCGGGCCCGATCTGAGGGACGTCTACTACCTCGTCGGACTGAAGCTGCCGCACACCGGGGCCTTTGAGCTGTCGGCCAAGCTGCTGCGCAGCGGCATGCGCTTTGAGTATACCGGGCTGCGCGCCAGTTCCGGGGACAGCGACATCGCCGGTAACGTGCGTGAGGAGCGGATCGAGGGCCGAGCGCACATCGAGGCGCAACTCAGCTCGCAGCGCCTGCGACTGGCCGATGTCGGGGCGCGCACGGCTGCGGATGACGCCGCCCCCACGCCGGAGGAGAAGCTGAAGATCCCGGATACCCCCTGGCATGTGGAAGCTCTGAAGAATACCGATGCGCTGGTGAGCTTTCGCGCACGCGAGCTGGACCTTGGCAGGTTGGCACTGGGGGATGCGACGGGCAGGGTTGCGATCGAGCACGGTAAGCTGTCAGTGACGGGCCTTCGCGCCGGTCTCGCCGGTGGCTCGCTCAGCGGCGAGGCCCGCCTGGATGCCAGCCGAACGCTGCCGCGCGGCTCGCTCGATCTCGTGCTCGCCGGCGCACAGGTGGAGCAGATCAAAACGGACTTCGCGGCCATGGGTGGCCTCAGCGGGCTGCTCAGCGTGCGCGCGCAGCTGTCGGGCAGCGGCAGTTCGCCGCACGACATGGCCGCCACCGCCGAGGGAACCGTGACCGCGGTGCTCCCGCATGGCACGGTGCGGGCCGCACTGCCGGAGGCGGCCAGCCTGGAGCTTGCCGGCGCGCTCGGACTCATGACCAAGAGCCAGAAAACGACGGGCGTGCGCTGCGCGGTGGCGAGCTTCGGCGCACACGAGGGCGTGCTGTCGGCGCGCACCGTGGTGTTTGATACCGACAAGGCGCTCATCACCATGACCGGCGATGCGCGGCTTGACTCCCAGGAGCTCGACTTCACGCTGCGCGGTCATCCGAAGACCCCGGCACTGGCACTGCATTCGGCCGTGGCCGTGCGCGGCACCCTGGCCCACCCGCAGTTCCGGCTCGCCGCCGACCACACGGTGGCGCAGGCGGGCGCTGCGGCTGCCCTCGGCGTGACACTGGCGCCCGTGGCGGCGGTGCTCGCGTTCGTCAATCCGGGACTGGCCCACGATGCTGACTGCGAGGCGCTGCTCGGCAGCACCGCAGGAGAACCGCCGCCTGCGACCTGATTGCATGGGCCCGGCGGGAGGCTCGCAAGGTGGAATTGCGTTCGCATCGCGTCTCATCAATCATGAGCGCCGGGAGGAGCAGCGGCGATGCCTGAATTCGTGATTGATCAGCGCCGGCGCGACCTGGGCGGGTTCGAGGTGGGGCGCATCCTGCCCTCAGTCCAGCGGCGCATGGTCGGGCCGTTCGTGTTTTTCGACCACATGGGGCCGGTGGACTTCCCCGCCGGAATCCCGCGCACCGTGGACGTGCGTCCGCATCCGCACATTGGCCTTGCCACCGTGACCTACCTGTTCGACGGCGAGATCATGCATCGCGACAGCCTGGCCTCCCAGCAGGTCATCCGTCCGGGTGAGGTCAACTGGATGACCGCGGGCAGTGGCATTACCCATTCTGAGCGCTTCGAGCGGGCGCGCCGCGAGGGCGGGCTGTTGCACGGCATCCAGGCCTGGGTGGCACTGCCTGCCGGGCAGGAAGAGATCGCACCGGCGTTCTTTCACCACGAGGTGGCCGATCTGCCCACCTTCGAGACCAACGGCCTGTGGGCACGCCTGGTGGCAGGCGAGGCCTTCGGTGCACGCGCCAAGGTACGCACGCATTCGCCCATGTTCTACGTTCACTGGCGCCTTGCGCCCGGTGCTCAGGCGCAACTGCCCGCGGAATACCCCGAGCGCGCCGCCTACATTGCTTCAGGCTCGGTCGAGGTCGACAGCCAGCGCTTCGCTGCCGGCAAGATGCTGGTGTTCGCCCCGGGCAAGCCGGTGCTGTTCACCGCGGTCGAGCCGGCGATCGTGATGCTGCTGGGCGGCGAGCCGGTCGGCGAGCGCTTCGTGGAGTGGAACTTCGTGTCCTCATCGCAGGAGCGCATTGCACAGGCCAAGGCCGACTGGCGTGCCGGGCGCATGAAGCTGCCGGACTTCGATAATCAGGAATTCATGCCGCTGCCGGCGGAACCGCCGGGCATCGCCGCGCCGCTGTGATCGCCGAGCCACCCTGAGCGTGCGCTCCGCAGCCTTACCGCCAGAGCCACCGCCGAGCGCTGCCAGGTCGCCCCGGGCTGCGGCACAAGATCGCTGACCCCGCAGCCGCGAGCGCCGGCCACGGAGGTGTCAGGGATTGCTGGGTCCGTTGACGCGATCCAGGCCCGCGCGCAGCTGCCTGGCCCACACATCAATGGCCCGTTCGGCGTCGGCCGAGTTGGTGACGGAGTTGGTCCACTGCAGCCGACCGGTGTCGAGTGCGCGCTGCTTATCGACGACACGCGCGAGCAGCTCCCCGGTCACCGAGTCGTGCACCTCCATGTCGAGGGTCATTTCACCGGCGTTGGTGGTGTAGCTCCGGGATATTCCCGCGGTCATCTTGTCCGGCGCGTTGATGTAGAGATTGATGATGTCGGGGCTGAGCCGGATGGTGTCATCCGCAGGGACATCGGTGACCTGGTAGCCACCGGCGGTGAGTTCGCGGGTGAAGCGCTCGCGCAGCAACTGGCCGAGGCCGTCCTTGATCTTCTGGATGTCGGCCGCATCCAGCCGACGCGATGGATCGATGGTGGAGTTCTGGTCCCAGTTCTTGGAGAAAGCAACTTGCACCGGGTCGATGATTACCTTCTTGTAGTGCGGGAATTTGAAGTTCGGCCGCACGTACACCTGATCGATTCCCTTCACATCGCGCCGCTCCAGGCCGTCCCAGGAGGCAGTCGACTGCTGTTGCGTTGCGCAAGCGGCGAGGGTGGTTACGCCGATGGCGGCCAGTACATAGCGTCCGAGTGCGAACATTGCCGTCCCCCGTATGGATTCGCAGTGGCTGGCGCCTCAGTACGCACCGCCGAAGTGGCCCAGCCTAACGAAAACGGTGGCCCGCGCGCACTACGCCGAGCGGCAAAGGCGCGCGGCGCCGTTCCCGCGGTTTAGTTGGCCGAGTAACCCTTGCCCTGCATGCAGGTCGCGAAGGTCTTGTTGTAGGTGGCCTTCTGCTGCTCGATCGAGGCCTGCGCCTGCTGGGCCGCGGCCGCCTCGGCCTGCTGTTGCTGGTTGGCCGCATCCTGCTTGGCCTGCCGCTTGGATGCGCCGCCGGCCATCACACCCGTCGCCGCGCCAATTGCAGCGCCCTTGCCGGTGTCACCGGCAATCGCCCCGATGGCGGTTCCCGCGACCGCACCCCTGGCTGCGCCGCGTGCGCGACTGCCACTGCCTGCCGTCGAGGGGTCCTGGGTCGGCGCCGGCTGGGTGGCGGGCGGCTTGATTGCCATGGGATCGATCCCCGACTGGGTCTTCGCCCAGCCATAGCAGTAACCCTCATCGGAGGACTGCTGTGCGGGGGTCTGGTTCTTGGAAGGAAATACCACCACTCCCAGGCTGCTGGAAATGCTGGAGGGCGCCGGGGGCGGGGTGGCCGCGGGCGCTGCCGCCTGCTGGGCGGAGGCGTGCGAGAACACGGCGGCTGCCGCAATTCCGAACCAGGCTTTCATGGGAAGGGATCGCATGTGCTCGCTCCTGCATCCAGTTGTGAGGCTGGCGCGGCTTTTCGCCACGCTCGAGCCGACGTTAATCGAATCCGTGACGCGCAGTCTAGCCGAGTATGGCGGATACGGGGATGTCGCCCCGGCATCCCCGCGGTCCGCGAGAACCGGGCTGACACCCGAGTTGCGCCCCCTTGCGACACTGTCGGGGGCGCACCGCCGGCACGCAACACATGGGTCGCCTCTGTATGGTCAGCTGCAGGGCCCCTGAGGCAGGGCATGTGCCGGCCATGTAATACTGCGCCGCCAACAACGGCACCACACTGCCGCCGCCAGTACGGCGGCTACCACAGGTCAGGCAGATACGCATGAGCATGCAGCAATATCTCGGGCTCGCTCTGCAGGCGAGCATCATGCTGACGGTGCTCGGTCTCGGTCTCACCGCGAGCTGGCAGGAGGCAACCTACCTGCTGCGCAAGCCCGCGATGCTACTGCGGTCGGTCCTGGCCATGAGCGTCCTGCTGCCGATAGTGGCCGTGGTCATCGTGAGGACGTTCGCCTTTCCGCTGGAGATCGAGGCAGCCCTCGTAGCCCTCGCCATTTCCCCGGTGCCGCCGTTGCTACACATGAAGCAGCTCAAGTCCGGCGGCCGGCGCGAGTTCGTCGTTGGACTGCTGGCAGGCATGGGCCTGCTGGCGATCGTGCTGGTGCCCGTATCGGTCGCGATCCTCAACGCGGTGTTTTCCACCTCCCTGCTCGTGCCACCGCAGACGGTTGCCGCGGTGGTCCTGAAGACCATCCTGGTCCCGCTGGCGCTCGGGCTCCTGATCCACCGGTGGGTGCCGGCCGTCGGCAAGGCCGCGCGCCCCGTCATCGCACTCGCCTTCGTGCTGCTGCTGGTGGCTACGGTGCTGCTGCTGTACGGCATGTGGCCGGTGACCCGCACCCTGCTGGGCAACGGGGTCGGGCTGATGCTGGCCGTCGTGGCAGCCATCGGGCTCCTCGTCGGTCACCTGCTCGGCGGGCCGCGGGCCGAGGACCGAACGACCCTCGCCATGGCCACCGCCGCGCGCCATCCGGCGGTAGCGCTGACGATCGCGAGCGCCACGCAGGCCTCGAAGCCGTCACTGCTGGCCGTTATACTTCTGTACGTGGTGATCGCCACCATCATCACCATTCCTTACCAGAAGTGGCGCCAGCGCGGTGCGCAGTCCGAGTCCCCGGGCGCATGAGTTATCCCAACCGGTGCTGAGGAGCTGTTGACCGGCCATGGACGAGTTGTTGCGCAGCTACGCCCAGTATGTCGCCTGGTTCGTCGAGGCGATCGCCATCACCACCATCGCCCTGGGTTCGCTGGAGGCGGTGGTGCAGATGATCCGCATCGCCGTCACGCGGCGGGCGACGGGAGTCGAGCGGCGCACGGTGTGGCTGACGTTCGCGCGCTGGCTGGTCGCAGCACTGACGTTTCAGCTGGCCGCGGACATCGTCAGCACGACCTCCGCGCCGACCTGGCAGGAGGTCGGCCGCCTGGCTGCCATCGCCGCCATCCGCACCTTCCTCAGTTATTTCCTCGACCGCGAGGTCGATCACAACCGCGAACTTCAGCGTCAGGCTCCGGGCGCGCCTGCGGCGCGTTGAAGGCCAGGAAGCGGCGCGATGCATCCGGATGATTCAGAACGCGCGGCGGCAGACGACCTGACAGCGGCGCCGGTTGATGCCGTTGTGCCTGCGCCGGCAGCGCCGTTTGCGGACATGGTGTGGGTGCCGGGCGCACAGTTCCGCATGGGCTCCGACCGCCACTACCGCGAGGAGAGCCCGGTGCATACGGTGCGCGTCGATGGCTTCTGGATGGATCGCACGCCCGTGACCAACGAGCAGTTCGCCCGCTTCGTGGCGGCCACGGGGTACGTCACCCTTGCGGAGATTGCGCCCGACCCTAAGGACTACCCGGGCGCACTGCCGCAGATGCTCAAGGCCGGCTCGCTGATGTTCACCCCGCCGCGCCACGCGGTGGACCTGAGCAACTGGGCGCAGTGGTGGAAGTTCAAGTTTGCCGTGAACTGGCGCCGTCCACAGGGCCCGAACCGCGCGCTGCCCGATCATCCGGTGGTGCACGTCGCCTACCAGGATGCGGAGGCCTACGCGCGCTGGGCAGGCAAGCAGCTGCCGACCGAGGCGGAGTGGGAATACGCCGCGCGCGGCGGACTGGACGGGGCTGAGTTTGCCTGGGGGGAGGAGTTCATGCCCGACGGCCGCCACATGGCCAACACCTGGCAGGGAGCCTTTCCGCACGAGAACTTGCGCGCCGACGGCTATGAGCGCACCTCGCCGGTGACGGCCTTCCCGCCCAACGGCCATGGCCTGTACGACATGATCGGCAATACCTGGGAGTGGACCACGGACTGGTACTCCGCGCAGCACGAGCTGCCGCAGGGCGGCTGCTGCCATGTGGAGAATCCGCGTGGCGCCCCGCAGGAGAGCAGCTACGACCCCTGCCAGCCGCAGATCCGCATCCCGCGCAAGGTGCTCAAGGGTGGCTCGCACCTGTGTGCCGCCTCTTACTGCCGTCGCTACCGCCCGGCCGCACGCCATGCCGAGGCAGTGGATACCTCCACCAGCCACGTGGGCTTCCGCTGCATCGTCAGAGGCTCCCATGAGTGAGGCGGACATTAAGGCGCGCGGCCCGGATGCGACCAGCGTCGAGCTGTCGATGCGCCGCACCGGCATGTCCTTTCAGCGCACGCGCATGAGCGCCGACCGCACGCTGATGTCGATCATCCGCACCGCGCTGTCGCTGATCAGTTTTGGGTTCACGATCTACCAGGTGTTCAACAAGCTGCGCGAGGCCGGAACGCTCACGGGCGCCGCGGCGGCGCGCAACTTCGGGGTCGCGCTGGTGTTGCTCGGCATCGGCATGCTGGCGCTGGGCATCATGTACCACGTTGCCTTCATGCTGGGCCTGCGCACGGAACGCGCCGAAATGGTGTCCGCAGGGCTGGTCCATGGCCAGAGTAAGTTCCCCACCTCCCTGACGCTGGTCACCGCGCTGGTGCTGCTGCTCATTGGCTGCATCGCCATCGCCGGGATCCTCTGGCACGTCGGTCCCTTCGGCTGAATCCCTCACCGGCAGGCGCGAGCAATCATCATGAGCGAAGCTGTAGCGCCGGCAACCGAAGAGGTGTTGTTCGAGGGAGGACCGCCGCACAAGCTGCAGGCCATGCTGGGACTGATCGGCCAGAACCGCCCGCGGCTGCTGGGTGCGCTCATACTGGTCCTGATCGTCTGGGTGCCGCTGGCGGTGCTCTCGTTGTGGCACGGGGACTTCTTCAACCGCGCGACCGCTGCTGGATTTGCCTCGGACTTTGCCGCCCATGCGCGCTTCTTGCTCGCTGCTCCCTTGCTGGTGCTCGCCGAGGCGGTGTGCCTGCCCCAGCTCACGGCGATTGCCTGGCAGTTCATGGCCACGGGCATCGTCGGCGAGCCGCAGTACCCACGGTTCCAGGAGGCGGTCGCCTCCACGCGGCGGCTCATGAACTCAACGGCTGCCGAGATCGGCGCGCTGCTGCTTGCCTACGCGCTGGTGGGGGCGCTCTTACTGAAGAAGCCCCCCGGGGAGTTCGTGCCTTGGCACGGCGCGCTGGTGGACGGGCACTTCTCGGTTGCCCCGGCCGGGTGGTGGCTGCTGCTGGTAAGCCTACCGCTGCTGGTAGTGCTGATGTTGGGCTGGGCCTGGCGGCTGCTCTTGTGGGGGCGCTTCCTTTTGCTGATGAACCGCCTGCCACTGCGCCTTATTCCCGCACATCCGGACGGGGCCGCCGGCCTGAAGTTCGTGGGTTACTCGCTGCGTGCCTTCGTGCCGCTCGGCTTCATCACCGGGATCCTCGCCGTCGGTCCGATGTTGAACGACGTCGTGCACCGGGCCGCATCACCGCTGCATTACAAGTTTACGGTCGCAGGCGTCGCGGTGGCGGTGCTGGTGATCTTCGTCCTGCCGTTGCTCGCTTTCTCACAGCGCCTGATCGACGAACGGCGCCGTGGCATCTTTCTGTACGGTGCGCTGGCCTCCACGATGGGGCGCGAGTTCGAGAAACGCTGGTTTGCCTCGGGGCGCCAGCTCGACAAGGATGCGTTGTCGGCTGTCGATTTCTCAGCCACCACGGATCTGTATGCCGTGGCGGCGAACGCCTATTCAATCAGAACGGTTCCGCTGGAGCTTAGGGATCTGGCGATCCTGGTGCTGGCCACCCTGCTGCCTTTTGTTCCCCTGCTGCTGCTCGCCGCACCGCTGGACGTGATCCTGGACAAGCTGGCCGGTCTGCTGCTCTAGCACGCCGGCCGCCGCGGCCGCTGGTGCGCGGCCAACCCAGCTGTACCCTCGTACATGCCGCTCCCCGAGCGAGTCCCGCTGCGGCGCGCCCCGCTAGAACCCGGAGGGGCTACATGAACAAGAACGATCGCCCCGTTTCCAGGCTCGCAGCGACGCGGTTCGTCCGAGTTGCACGAGTAACCCTCCGGTCCCGGCGGTGGGTTACTTCTTCACTCTCGACCAGCACAAGGGTCACAGAACTGCCGGGAGCGGGCGGGCGGGCGGGGTGGAATTTGTCGCGCTCGGTGCTCCCGGCCTCTTGCGCCTGAGCTTAAGTCCCCGCTGTCACATCTTCGCCATGCCGGTGGCGCCGGCAGGGGATATCATCAGGAGCGTCGCGACCGACGGACGATGGGCCCCCGTGGGAATGTCTTCCAGCAGTGTCGTGCACCAAGTGACCATAACAAAGAGAGACGCGCATGAAATATCCGGTCGTGGTTTTGGCTTCTCTGGCAGCGGTGATACTGAGTGGCTGCGGCGCAAGCAGGGGCGAGGTCCGCGAGCACATGAACGGTTGGGTAGGTCAGACGGACACGGCGCTGACCGGGGCATTCGGAGTGCCGCAGAAGACCCTGGACATGTCCGGCGGCAACAAGGTGTACCACTACGATATCGACAACAAGGGCTACTGCCTGATGGACTTCCAGGTCGACTCGAAGCAGGTCGTGACCAGCGTACAGCTGAGTGGCTCGGACGTCGACGAGTGCCCGCACAAGCTTCCCGGCGGCCATACGTTCTAGCGACGTCATGCCGGGCGGCGCCTCGGGCGCCCGGCCCTTCACCGCGTTGTGGTACACGCACGGGATGGAGTAGGTGATGAAGCTGCTGACAATGGCCCTGCTGGGCGTGCTCGCCGCGTGCAGCAATTCCCCGCCCGTGGACAATCCTTCCTCGCCCGGCTCGTTCCGGCCGGCGAACGAGGAGCACGGCGAGGCGCGCGGGCTCGAACTCGCCGAGGCGGACTGCGTCAAGCAGGGCAAGCACGCGCAGGCCAGCCGGGTCGAGGGCGATACCGTTTACACCTGCAAATAGCCGGTTGTCCGCTAGCGCCCCTCGAAGGTGATGCTGACCTCAGCACAGCCTGAGAGCCCCTGCACGCCCGCCGGGTGGTAGTAGGCGGAACCGGAACTGGCGGCTTTGACCGCCGCGGCATCCAGCGCCGCATCACCGGAGGAGCGGGTGACGCGCGGGGGCTGGGTGAGCGCGCCGGCGGCATCCACGCACACATGCACCGCGGTCACGCGACCGCGCTCGTGCGTCCCTGCCGCGGCAGCGCCTGCGACGGCCGCCGTGGCGGCGACCGGGGGGCCTGCAACGGCAGGCGCGCTGGCGGCGTTCGTCGGGGCGGGCGAGGCATAGCGCAGCCCGATCTGCTGCCACGAGTCCACCGGCTGCGCATCACCGGGAGAGGTCGCCGGCTGGAACTTGAGTTTCATCACGCAGGCTACGGCTGCGGCATCCAGTCCCGCGACTCCCGAGGGGGAACGCACGCTGGCCCTGGAGGGGGTCCCGTAGGCGTTCACATGAAGACGGTCACCGCGATATCCCCTTCGTCAGCAACCCGCAGCTCCGGGCAGCGCTCTTTCGGGTCGTAGCGCACCGCAGGATGGGCGGTGAGGGTCCCTGCGGTGGCGTCGGTCCCCGTCACGGCCACACCCAGGCTCACCAGCACTGCGAGCGCGCAGGCAGCCGCCATGCGCAGGGCCGGCCGATGCGGCTGCTGGGTGTCCAGAGCCATGGGCGTCCTTTGCGATCGGGGGTACGCGGGCACTATACCCGCGCACCGCGCAGCACATGATTCAGCGCCGCCAGATAGCTGGCGCGGAAGGCCCGTGATACCGGGGCGTTGCGACTGACGGCATCAAAGCCGTGATAGGCCTCCTCGACCTCCTCGACCTCGCAGGGCACGCCGGCCTCCTTCAGGCGTTGCGCGTAGGCGCGAACCTCATCGAGGAACAGGTCGTAGGTTCCGACCCCGAGCCACGCCGGTGGCAGGCCGCCGAGGTCTGCCGCGCGGGCCGGTGCGGCGTAGGGGCTCACGTTCGCCCGGCCCGGCGGCCCGCCGAGGTAGCTCGTCCAGCCGTAACGGTTGCTGGCGGTGTTCCACAGCCTGAGGTCGTCGTCGGCAAGATCGCTGCGCAGCACCGTGCGGTCATCCAGCATCGGGTAGAGCAGCAGCTGGAAGATCACGGGGATCGCGCCCGCGTCGCGCACCTTGAGCGCCAGTCCCGCGGCAAGTCCCCCGCCGGCGCTGGATCCGCCGATGGCGATGCGCGCGGGATCGACCCCGAGGGCTGCCGCACTGGCATGCAGCCAGGACAGGGCCCGGTGGCAGTCGTCCAGCGGTGCGGGGAACGGGTGCCGCGGCCCCAGGCGGTAATCGACCGCCGCAATGAGGATGCCGAGCTCGCGCGCTGCCTCGATGTTGCTCGGCTCATCGAACTCCGGATTGCCGAACAGGAAGCCACCACCGTGGATCCACAGCATCGCAGGCACAGTTGCCGCGGCGGTCTTTGGCCGGTAGAGCCGCACCCGCAGTGGGCTCGCAGCGCCAGTCCCCGGCAGCAGCACGTCCTCGATGGCGAGGCCGTCAACCTGCGGAGGGTGCGGTACTCCGCGCAGGCGCATCAAGAAGTTGATCAGGCGCACCAGAGGGGGCGACCAGGTGAACTGCGGGATGAAGCGGGCACTGTTGTGCAAGTCAGGATGAAAGGCGGTCATCCACGGATGATGCCCGGTTGCTCCGCGGTACGACAGCCGCGGCGGCGCGCTGCTAGGGCTGCGCGCTCTGGGCGACGGCGGACTTGAGGTTCATGCGTGCCGGGTCGATCGCACTCTGGATCTGCTGGCACTGGGACAGTGTGGCGCCCTCGTAGCCTTCCACCGGGAAGTACTTGGCCTGCCAGTCCGTGAAGCCCCATACGTCCAGGCCGGCCTTGAGGTACTTCTCCGCGTGCGCGACGGCCTCGCAGTCGTACTGCGAGCGCTGCGCGTGCTGGCGCAGCTGCGCCAGCAGCTCCGCGCGTGCCTTCTGCTCGGCGCGCTGCACGAGCTTGTCCTTCAGGTTCGCGCTGCGCGCGTGGCGCGCGACGCGGAACTCCGGGTCGGCGTACGCATCCGGGCCCGCCTGCGCAGGCTGCTCCGCATCGGCGGACATGCTGCTGACCTGGCTGACAGACGGTGCATCAGGCACCACCACCGGGTCAGCCGGCTCGGCGGCGGCCGTGTGTGCGGACTTGGCGGACAGGTAGTCCTGCAGCGTCCAGGCGCCGAGCAGCACAAAGGCGGCGCTGGCGAACACCGGTGCGGCGTAGCGGATGAAGGCGCGCACGTATGACAGCGGCACGGATTTCTCCTCCGCCTCGGGGCTCGCCGGGATTGCCTTGCCCTTGCCGCCCAGCCAGCGGCGCAGCCCATACAAGAGCCCTTGGGCGATGATAAATCCCAGCGCGCAGCCTAGGACCAATTGGGTCATGCTCATGAATCGAAGCCGTCGTAAGGCCTTGCCGTGGGTCTGGTGAGCATTGTGCAGGGCCGAATTGCCCCCAGACCGTGACCGCGATCACGCGCGCGCCGGCCGGACCGTGCATGCCGCACCAATCGGGCGCGGCGCACGAAATTAGCGGCCATCGAGGTGCGCCACGACACGCCGGTTAGGCTCCGGGCAGGCCAGATAAGGGTGCCTTTCGGCCGCCTCGCCGGGGCGGCTGCAGGCAACTACCTGTTCGAAACTGCACGGTCGCCGGTGGTCTCAATGGCATCAGCCGGCACCCCTTGGATGCACCAGCTCGCGCCTTCAGGCGCAGGTGGTACCTGCTATGGCCGGTGAGACCGGCATGACCTGCGGTGCCAACCTTGCCGTGGTCGCCGGCCGGCCAGCGCTGCGCGAGCGCGGCAAGTTGTGCGGCACCCCGCGGGCGGATATCCGCTGCGGCCGAGCGGTCATGCGCGAACAGCACGCTCAGGTCCCGCGGTAGCGGTGCAGACGGGGACGGTGTCTGCAGATGTATACAGCGTGAAACCGCACCTGTATCCGGGGGGCGTTTTTCAGGCAGTTAGACGTGTCAGGTCGTTGCGTGTAGCCGCCTTCCTACCTCAGCCGTGGCCGATTCACAACTGATGCGCCGAACCCCCTGCATGGGAGCATCGATGCTTCCGCTCGCCATGCGTGAGCATGAATTATGGAGTAGCGGCGATGATTACCAAGCACAGCATCAGGTCGATCCTGGCCGCGTTCCTCGCGGCTGCCGCGCTGGCATTGTCCGTGAGCAGCCCGGCCCAGGTGGGTGTCTCGATCACGGTGGCACCGCCGCCCCTGCCGGTGTACGAGCAGCCCGAGATTCCTGGTCCCGGCTATCTCTGGACGCCCGGCTACTGGGCATACGGCCCGGAGGGGTACTACTGGGTACCGGGTACTTGGGTGCAGCCCCCTTCCGTGGGTCTGCTGTGGACACCCGGTTACTGGGGCTGGTCGGCAGGCCTGTTCGTGTGGAACACCGGCTACTGGGGACCGCAGGTGGGCTTCTATGGTGGCGTGAACTACGGCTTCGGCTACGGCGGACGCGGCTACGAGGGCGGTTACTGGCGCGATAACCAGTTCTACTACAACCGTGAGGTCACGCGCATCAACAACGTGCACATCACCAACGTGTACAACAAGACCGTCGTCAACAACGTGACCGTGCAGCGCGTCAGTTACGCGGGCGGCCCGGGCGGGGTGTCAGCGCGTGCCAGCGAGCAGGAACAGCAGGCGGCCCGGCTGCAGCACGTGCCCCCCACCGCGGTCCAGACCCAGCACCGCGAAAGCGCGGCGACGCATCGTGAGCTGCTGGCCAGCGTGAACCAGGGTAAGCCGCAGATCGCCGCGACCGCCAAGCCGAATGACTTCAGCTCCCACGTGGTCGCTGCGAACCGCGCAGGCGGCCCGGTGCCCGAGGCCAGCAAGTCCGCCCCGTCCGCCGCGGCACATAATGGCGAGGGCAACCGGCCCACCGCGGCCAATACACACAGCGTGGAGGGCAACCGACCGGCGCCCACAGGGGCGAGTGCGCACGCTGCCGAGGCGAACCAGGCAGCCGCGGCCGCCGCAGCGCCGGGGCATGCGCGTGACCTGCCCAAGTCAGCCGCGGTGCCGGCCGCGAACGAGCGGGCTTCTGAGGAGGAACGAAGGCAGGCACAGCAGAACGCCGCGATGCAGGCCCGGCATGACCAGGAAAGGGAGAATCTGGCCAAGCAGCAGGAGCAGGACCACGCCAAGATGAGTGCGCAGGCGAAGAATTCGCAGGCGACGGCGAACATGGAGCGCCAGCACCAGCAGCAGACCCAGGAGTTGCAGCAGCGGCATGCGGCCGAGCAGCAGCAGCACGCGCGACCCCCGCAGCAGGTCGCCCACACAGCACCGCCGCCTCATCCGGCCCCGTCCGCGCAGCACCCTGAGCACCAGGAGGCCCCGCACTGAGGCGAAGCTGATCGCGGGCTAGAAGATGTAGGACAAGCCGGCGAGTAGGGCGAACTGGAACTGACCCGAGCCCTGCGCGGTGATGTGGCAGGCCGCCCCCTGGGCGCCGGAGTGGCAGAAGATTGCACTGCTGCTGTCCATGAAGGACACCAGCCCGCGGCCTTCCATTCGCACGGATAGGTGGCGCGTCAGCGGGGCGCGCAGGCCCATTGCCAGGGACATGGAGAAGACCGTGTCCGCCTGCGCTGCGGGGTCATCCGGGCTGAAGCGCGTCACGCCGAGGCCGCCTGCCAGATAGGGGCGCGCGCGCGGGTTAGAATCCAGCGGGATCGTGCCGCCGATGTGCAGATACTCGACCACCACGTCCAGGGGCACCAAACCGTTGCCGCGCAGCACCGTCGGCTGGCGCGAATAGAAGAGTTCGTACTGGCTGGAATAGTCGGCCGGCGCATCCAGCGCAAGCGCGAAGACCGCGTGGTCGTTGAGGGTGTAGTGCTGCCCGGTGTCCACGCTCTGGAAGTTCCCGCCCACCTGATAGCCGATGAAGGGCGCCACCTCGAAGGAGCCGTAGGGCAGGGGATCGGCGGCCACGGCCAGCCGCGGCAGTAGCACCAGCCCCAGTACGATCGTGCAGCACGTGAGCCTGGTACGGATATTCATGGCCGGGATGATACCTGCGGGCGCCGTCAGATTCATCGACGCCGGTCACGGCGCAGCAGGCCTAAGGCCAGCACCGCCGAGGCCACCATCAGAAACAGGCTGACTGCGTTGAGTACCGGCGTTGCGCCTTCGCGCATACGGCCATACATCATGATGGTGAGCGGTGAGTCAGCACCCACCAGCATGAGCGTGGTGTTGAAGTTCTCGAAAGACATGAGGAAGGCAATCGCCGCCGCGCCCACCAGCGCCGGCAGCAGGAACGGCAGCGTCACGTTCCACAGGACCGCGGCATGCGAGGCGCCGAGGTTGAGGGCGGCATCCTCCAGCGTGCGGTCAAAGCGCTTCAGGCGCGCGCTGATGGTGAGGGTGGCGATGGCGACGATGTAGGAGAACTGTCCCAGCACCACCAGGGGCAGCCCCGGTCGCAGGAAGTCCGCCTCGAAGCCGAAGGCGTCGCTGGAGAACTCCGCCAGGCGGCTGGCGAAGGCGAGGATCGAGATGCCGAGGATGACGCCCGGGATGACCAGCGGGGTGAGCATGAGCACCGCCAGAACGCCCTTGCCGGGGAATCGTGCGCGCTCCATGAGGAACGCGTTGGCGGTGCCGACACTTACCGAGAGCGCGGTCACGCACGAAGCGACCAGCGTACTGGTCCAGATGCTGCCGAGCAGCTCGGTATCGCGGAACAGGCCAACCCGGCCAGCGGACTCGTTGCCGAGGAACCAGTCCAGAGTGAATCCGTGCCAGGGCGGGGCGGGATAGGGGGCGTCGTTGAAGGCGAACGCGGCCACCACCACCAGCGGCAGGAACAGGAACACCAGGAAGGCGCCGACGTACAGCGCGGTCGCGGCACGCAGCCAAGCGGGCCTGGGCAGACTCGGGATCATGCGCGCCTCATTACGTCGCTGAAGCGCTGGCCACTCAACTTCAGTCCCAGCCAGACCATCGCCGTCGACAGCCCCAGCAGCAGGAAGCCGAGCGCCGCACCCTGCTCCCAGTTGAAGCGCGTGATGAACTGCGTGTACAGCTGTTCGGTGAACCACTGTGAGTTCTTGCCGCCCAGCAGGGTGGGCGTGAGGTAGTTGCCAAGCGTGAGCATGAACACCACGATGCAGCCGGCGGTGATGCCCGGTGCGGCGTGCGGGATGACGATCTCGCGCAGGACCGAACCGCCCTTGGCGCCAAGATCGTACGCCGCCTCGATCAGCTCGTTGTCCAGGCTCTCGAAGCTGCCCACCAGCGGCACCACCATGAACAGCAGGGAGGTGTACACCAGTCCTACCAGGATAGTTGCATCGTGATACAGCAGTTCCACCGGCTGCGCGGTGATTCCCAGGTGCACCAGCAGGCTCGGCAGCACGCCCGATTCGCGCAGCAGGATCATCCAGCCGAGGGTGCGCACCGTCTCACTCACCCAAAAGGGGATCAGGCACACGACCAACAGCAGCGCACTGCTGCGTCCGCGCGCGACTTTGGCGATGACCCAGGCAACCGGGAACGCAACGACCAGCGTGAGCGCGGTAGCCAGCGCCGACATGAGGGCCGTGCGCACGAACACGTGCCAGTAGAGCGGCTCGGTGAAAAATGTGCGGTACTGCGCCAGGCTTGGCACGAACTCGCGCGGCGCGACGCGCGCGCGCAACGACAGCAGTGCCAGGTCGACGTGCGGCAGTATGATCAGCCCGACCAGCCACAGCAGCGCCGGCGCCAGCAGCAGTGCGAGCACCAGGCGGCGATGCCAGCTTGCGCTGCCGGCCTCAGGCATGGGTGTCGGCAGGAAAGCAGATGGCGCGCTCGGGGTCGAAGCCGAAGCACACGCGTTCACCGACCTGGAGCTCCGCCAGTGCCCCGGTCTGCGGCAGCGCGATGCGCAGCTGGAGGCGACTGCGCGGCTCGCGCAGCAGCGCCACGGAATTTGCCCCGTCAAAGAGCAGACTCAAGACCTCGCCCGCGTGCACGCTCAGGCCGCCGGGCAGCTCGCCGGCAGCGCGCGCCAGCGTGGCAGCTTCGGGCCGCAGGAACACCGCCGCCGCCGCACCGCCGGCAAGAGTGCCGTGGGGGCGTGCCTGCACGCGCCAGCTGTCTGCGACTTCGACTTCCACCAGCGGCCCTGCTGCGTGGAGCACCTTGCCCGGCAGGCGGTTGTTGGCGCCCACGAATCCTGCCACGAAGGCGCTCGCGGGCGAGTAGTACAGCTCCTGCGGGGTCCCCAGCTGCTCGAAGCGACCCTGGTTCATCACCGCGACATGGTCGGACAGGACGAGTGCCTCGGACTGATCGTGTGTGATGTAGACGAAGGTGGTGCCAAAGGCGCTCTGCAGCTGCTTCAGCTCGAGTTTCATGTGCTCGCGCAGCTTCATGTCGAGTGCCCCCAGCGGCTCATCGAGCAGCAGCAGTGTCGGCTCCAGCACCATGCTGCGGGCGATCGCGACGCGCTGACGTTGCCCGCCGGAGAGTTCGTCGGTGCGCTTGGCTCCTGAGCCACCGAGGCCGACGCGCTCCAGCATTGCCTCCGCGCGCGCCAGGCGCTCGCTCCTGCCCACCCCGCGGCGCGCCAGCCCGAAGGCGACGTTCTGCGCCACCGACATCATCGGAAACAGCGCCAGGTGCTGGAACACCATGTTGACCGGACGCCGGTTGGGGGCCACGCCGGCCATGCTGCGGCCGCCAATGCTGATCTCGCCGCTGTCAGGCTGGAGGAAGCCGGCGATCATGCGCAACAGCGTGGTCTTGCCACAGCCGGAGGGACCGAGGATGGAAAAGAAGCTGCCGCGCGCGACGCTGAAGGTCAGCTCCTGCACGGCGGCGTGGCCTGCGAAGTGCTTGCTCAGCGAGCGCACTTCCAGGTCCGCCGGTGCGCTGCCCGCCGGCATGACAACGGAACTCAATTTGCGGCCTTGACCCGGTCGAGCACCGCGCCCTCGATCTCCTCCAGGCCTGCCGGAATCGCCGGATACCACCTGATGTTCTTCAGACCGTCCGGGAAGGTCTCCGCGAACTGCGCGCGCAGCCGCGGGTCGGCGAGCTGTTCGGCGCCTTTGGCGGCGGTGAAGTTGCCAACCGACTTGGCCACCTTGGCGGCGTTTTCGGCGCGCATGACGAAGTTAATCCAGGCGTACGCGCCGGCGTCGTTGCGGCCACGCGCCGGCAGCACGAAGGTATCCATCCAGGCGATGGCCCCCGAGCGCGGGTTGATAAATTTGATGTCCGGGTTTGCACGGTTCAGTGCCCAGCCACCGGAGTCCCAGGCCATCGCCGCATCGATCTCCCCGGCGCGCACGCCGTTGAGCAGCTGGTCCTTGTTGTCGTAGAAGAAGCGCAGGTTGGGCTTGCAGGCGATCAGCGTCCTGCCGACCTGGTCCATGAGTGCGGCATAGGCCTTGGTGTTGCCGTACAGCGCGAACGGGTCCTTGCCGGAGGCGAGGGCGAAGGCCATCAGGGTAGGGCGCTTCAGGCGCACCGCCGTGCGTCCCTTGAGGTCCGGGCGGCACAGGTCGGTATAGTCGGCGATCTTGGTGCGCTTGGAGTTATACAGCAACCCCTCGGTGCCCCAGACGTACGGTAGTGCGTACAGCTTGCCCCCGACGGTGGCGTTCTTCTTCACCGTCTCCAGCAGGTCCGGCATGAATTCCTCCATGTGCACCTTGCTGACGTCCAGCATCTTGTAGATGCGGAATTCCTGCTGAGCCTCGACGATGCGGTCCTGCGATGGTTGGGCGAGGTCGAAGCCGGCACCGCCGGTGGCGCGCAACTTGGAGATCATCTCCTCGTTGTTCGACAGGGTGACCTGCACCTGGATGCCGGTCTCCTTGGCGAACTGGGCGATCAGCTCCTGTGGCACGTAGTCTGCCCAGGTGATGATGCGCAGCACCTTGGCATCATCCGCCTGCGCCGTGGCGGCGAGCAGCAGGGTGCATATGGCGGCAAGAGCTGCCAGCTGCAGCTGGCGCCCGTGGTGCAGGAGACGGAAACTGGGGCTGCGGATCATGAAGAACGCCCTCTTGGACTTTCGACAGGTGCGTTGACAGGGAAGTTTTTAGCGGGCTAGTCTGGAGCGGAGTTTGCAGCAAATGACGCAGGCTCGCCTGCAACTGCGCCGAAGACGACTGGAAGAATAACATCGCCCCCTGCGCTTGTCGTCGAACCCCAGCCGATGCTCGCTACTTGCATGTTTGACCTGCAGGGGCATCGCGGCGCGCGCGGGTTGTGGCCGGAAAATACGCTTTGGGGATTCGAGCGCGCCATCGAGATGGGCGTGTGCGCGCTCGAGTTCGACTGTGCGGTGACACGCGACGGGATCGTCGTGGTCACGCACGACCCGGAGCTCAGCCCCGACGGTACCCGCGATGCAACGGGTGATTTTCTGGTCGCAACCGGTCCGGCCATACGCTCCCTGAGCTTTGCGCAGCTGCAGTCCTACGACGTCGGGCGCCTGCGTCCCGCCAGCACCTATGCCCGCCAGTTCCCGCAGCAGGCGGGGATCGACGGCCTGCGCATCCCGCGGCTGAGCGAAGTGCTGAGCCTGATCCTTGCACGCGGCAGGGGCCGGGTGCGCGCTTGCGTGGAAGTGAAGACATTCCCGGGCCGGCCACAGCTCACGCCCGACGCTGCCGACTTCGTGCGCGCGATACGCACCGAGGTGGTGCGCACCGGCAGCGGGGCGATCGTTTCCATTCTGGCCTTTGACTGGCGCGTGCTCGCCGCTGCCACGGACCTGCTGCCCGCCGCGCCGCGAGTGGCGCTGAGCGAGCAGCAGCCCGGTGAGGACACGGTCATGCTCGGCTCGCCGCAGCCCTCGCCGTGGCTTGCCGAACTTGACCCGAATGACTTCGCCGGCTCGATGCCGCGTCTGGTGCAGGCCAGCGGTGCGCAGAGCTGGGGTCCGAACTACCTCGATCTGGATGCGCAACAGGTGGCCGAGGCGCATGCTCTGGGTCTGCGCGTGGTTCCCTTTACGGTCAACGAGCGGCGCGACATGGAGCGAATGCTTGCACTGCAGGTGGATGGCATGATCAGCGACCGCCCCGACATCCTGCGCGAGGTCTTAAGTGCTCGCGGCATGGAGATTCCAGCCGGCACCCGGGAGTTCACCGCTTGAGCCCGGCGCGCATCCTGGTGATCGACGGTAACCGCGCGGCGACGCGGCAACAGCAGGTGGCCGCCGGTGGTTCTGCGTCCGGGGAGGACTACGTCGAGGTCCTAAAGACGCTGGCAGCAGTTGACTGCGAGATCGTGCGCCCGGCAGACGGCGAGGTGCAGTTCTCGCCCGGCTCCGGCATCGACAGCTTCGATGGCGTGGCCATCACCGGCTCGGCGCTGAACGTCTATGACGGTGGCGCACACATCGAGCGTCAGGTTGAACTCGCGCACGCGGTATTTGCCAGCGGGGTACCGTTCTTCGGCAGCTGCTGGGGCATGCAGGTGGCCGTGACCGCCGCGGGCGGCCGGGTGCGCCGCAACCCACTGGGACGCGAGTTCGGCTTCGGGCGCCGCATCGAGCTCACCGCGGCGGGGTGTGAGCACCCGATGTTCGCGCACAAACCGCGCGTGTTTGAGGCGATCACGGTGCACCGTGACGACGTCGCGGAATTGCCGCCGGACTGCACCGTGCTGGGCCGCAACGAGATGGGTGTGCAGGCACTGGAGGTGCGTCACGCCGGAGGCAGCTGCTGGGCCGTGCAGTACCATCCCGAATTCACCTTTGGCGAGATCGCGGCCACCGCGCTGCGTTACGGGCCCACCCTGATCGGCGAGGGCCTGTTCGCCGATGCGTCGGAGCTGGACACCTTCGTTGCCGAGCTGCGGGTGTTGATGGCCGATCCCAGCAATCCGCGCCTGGGCTGGAAGCACGGCCTCGGCCCGGGACTTCAGGAGCGCGCCTGCCAGCTCGCAGAACTGAGCAACTGGCTGAAGTCCCAGGTGCTGCCCTACGCGCAACGCCGGCGCCAGGGTGCCCATACTTGTGGCTAAGGAGTGATTGATGGTGCGGAGCTTCTGTGATCACCCGGACTTTCCGGCGGCCCTGGCGCTGGCCGGCAAGCTGGGCGATGTCGCGCGCGAGATCTCGATGCGGCATTTCCGCACGGCTTTGGAGGTAGAGAGCAAGGTCGACGGCAGCCCGGTGACCGTCGCCGACCGCGGCATCGAGACGCAGATGCGGCAGATGATCCGCGCGGCCTTCCCGGCGCACGCCATTCGCGGCGAAGAGTTCGCCGCCGAGGGCAGCGGGGAGTTCGCCTGGGTGCTGGATCCGATCGATGGCACCAAGAGCTTCGTCACCGGCTTCCCGCTGTTCGGCTCGCTGGTGGCGCTGACCCAGGACGGGCGGCCGGTACTCGGTCTCATAGAAGCGCCGGTACTGGCGGAGCGTTGGGTGGGATGCGAGGGACGGCCGACGGTCTTCAATGGCCGGCCCGTCAGGACCCGCCCCTGCCAGCGCGTGGCGGACGCGGTGATCTACACGACGACCGCCGAGACGTTCAGCCAGATCGAGCTGCCGCGCTTCCAGGCGCTCGCCGCGCGCGCGGCGCTGCGCCGCTTCGGCGGGGATTGCTACCTGTACGGCATGCTCGCCGGCGGCCATTGCGACCTGGTGGTCGAGGTGCAGCTGAAACCGCACGACTTCATGGCGGTGGTGCCGGTGGTCCAGAGTGCGGGCGGCTTCATCAGCGACTGGCAGGGAAAGCCGCTGACCTTCGCCTCCGACGGGCGGGTGATTGCCGCCGGCAGCGAGGCGTTGTGGCGCGAGGCATTGGAGGAATTGCGCCGCGCCTGAGGCACTCAGCCTCCCAGGTGCAGGTCTCCCTTGACCGCCGAGCGGAAAATCCGTGCGTAGGTCGGCGCATCGGTGGGCAGTGGATTGCCACCCGCCGATGGATCAAGCGATGCCTCGTGGCCGATGATGTCCGGGTTGTCGAGCGGCACGCCGATCTCAGCAAGCGAGTGCGGGATCGCCAGGTTCTTGCGGAACTCCAGTACCCAGTCGAACACGGCGCCGAACGGCTCGCCTTTGAGATTGAGCGTACGTGCCACGATCGCCAGCCGCGACTCGATGGCCGGGCGGTTGTGCACGATGACGTACGGCAGGATCACTGCATTGGTCAGCCCGTGGTGCGTGTTGAAGTAGGCACCGACCGGGTGGGCAATGGCATGCACTCCGCCCAGGCCCTTCTGAAATGCAGTGGCGCCCATGCTGGCCGCCGCCAGCATGCGCGAGCGGGCCTCCATATCCTTGCCGTTGGCGCAGGCCCGCGGCAGGTAGGTCTGAATGAGCCGCATGCCCTCCAGTGCAATGCCATCGGCCAGCGGATGGAAACCGGGCGCGCAGAAGGCTTCGAAGCAGTGCACGAACGCATCGATCCCCGTCGCCGCGGTGAGCTTCGCCGGCAGCCCCACGGTGAGCTCCGGGTCGCTGATCACGACTCCGGGCATCATCTGCGGATGGAAGATGATCTTCTTCTGGTGGGTCTGCTCGTTGATGACCACACCCGCACGGCCCACCTCGGAGCCGGTGCCGGCAGTGGTCGGCACCGCGACCACCGGGGCGATGCCGCGCCGGTCCGCCCGCGTCCACCAGTCGCCGACGTCCTCGAAGTCCCACAGTGGACGGGTCTGGCCGGACATGAAGGCGATGATCTTGCCTGCATCCAGCGCCGAGCCGCCGCCGAAGGCAATCACCCCGTCGTGTCCGCCGCCACGATAGGCGGCAAGTCCCTGCTCAATGTTCGCGGCGACCGGATTGCCGCGCACGCCGGCGAACAGGCCGGTCCCGGGCACCAGCGCCACGGCCGCACGCACCATCGGCGCATCCTTCAGGCCCTCGTCCGTCACCAGCAGCGGGCGACGGATGCCAAGCAGGGCGCAGGCGGCGGGCAGCTCGGCGATGCGGCCGGGGCCTGCCCAGATGGTGGTCGGATAGTTCCAGTTCGCCTTGAGTGGTTCCGTCACGTCGTCACCCGCAGATGGAATGATTTGGGCCGCGTCAGTTGCTCGTAGCCGATCACCGAGAGCGTACACCCGCGCCCGGAGTCCTTGATCCCGACCCAGGCCAGTGCCGGATCCAGGTAGTCACAGCGGTTCATGAACCAGGTGCCGGTCCGCACCTGTGAGCCGAGATCCGCGGCCGCCGCGGCATCGGCGGTCCAGACCGCCGCGGTGAGGCCGAACGCGCTGTCGTTCATCTGCTCGACCGCCTCGGCGTCGGAGCGCACCTTCATGACGCCGGCGACCGGTCCGAAGATCTCCTGGCGCATCACGGACGAGTCCGCCGGGGCGTCGAGCAGCAGCTGCGGGGCCAGATACGGCGTGCCCGGCCTGCTGAGCGCAAAGGCCCGTTCGTCGATCACAGGCCGCGCACCTGCGGCTACTGCGGCGCTCACCTGGGCGCGCACGGCGTCAGCTGCGGCCGTGCGCACCAGCGGTCCGAGCGTGGTCGCCTCGTCACGTGGGTCGCCGAGGCGATACTGCTGGATCAGTTCGATGCATCCGCGCGTGAAGTGCTCGTAGACGCTCTCGTGCACGTAGATGCGTTGCAGCCCGCAGCATGACTGTCCGGAGTTGAAGTAAGCACCGTCGACGATGTTCTCGATCGCGTGCGCCACGTTGGCATCGTGGCGTACGTACACCGGATCGCAGCCGCCGAGCTCCAGCCCGACGCCGATAAAGCGCTTGGCGGCTGCCTGCTGCACCGCATGGCCGCCGGCGACCGAGCCGGTGAAGGCGACAAAATCCACCCGGGGATCACCGATGACGCGCTCGGTGTCCTCGTGGCGCAGATGCAGCACCTGGAAGACCCCGGCGGGGAGGCCGGCGCTGTCGAGGCACTCGGCAAACACTTCCGCGCACAGTGGTGTCTGGGCGGAGTGCTTAAGCAGCACCGCGTTGCCGGCCAGCAGTGCCGGCACGACGCTGTTGACCGCGATCAGGTAGGGGTAGTTCCACGCCGCGACCGTGAATACCACGCCCAGCGGTTCACGGCGGATGAAGCGCCTGAACCCGGCCTTGGGCCCCGGGTCGATGTCGGCCAGCCCAGTGGGGGCGACCGCGCTCATGTAGCGCGCGCGCTCGAGGGTGCCGCGCACCTCGCTCGGGGCAAAACGGCTCGGTCGGCCGATCTGCCAGGTGAGGCCGCTGGCAATCTCCGCGCCGCGGCGCTCGAATTCACGGCAGAAGCGCTCGATGATCGCAGCCCGCTCGGGCACGGAAACGCGGCGCCACAGCGCCTGCGCTGCCTGTGCGTGTGCCAGTGCGGCGTCGATCTGCGCAGCGGAGGCGGGTGCGCGCTCGGCAACCACGCTGCCGTCGATCGGGGAAATGGATCTGATGCTCATATGATCTCGAAGTAGCGGGCCAGCTCCCAGTCAGTGACCGCACGCTGGAACTGGCGTTCCTCCCACTCGCGGCTGGCGGCAAAGTGCGCCACGAACGGGGCGCCGAACAGCTGCGTGGCGGCCTTGGAATGCGCCAGCCGCCCGGCCGCCTCGTGCAGCGTCCGCGGCAGCTCGCGCTTGGCAGGAAGCTTGCGATCGTAGGCATTGCCGCTGATCGGCTCATCCGGTTCGATGCGATGCTCGATCCCCCACAGCCCCGAGCCGATCGCCACCGCGATCGCAAGGTAGGGATTGATGTCCGCGGCGGCTATGCGGTACTCCACGCGCTGCGCCTTGGCACCGCCCTGGATGACGCGCAGCGCGCAGGTGCGGTTTTCCACACCCCAGGTGGCGCTGGTGGGGGCCCAGAAGCCGGGCACCAGGCGCGAGTAGCTGTTGACGGTCGATGCCACCATCGCCAGCAGTTCGGGCATCAGCGCCTGCTGGCCGCCGACGAACCAACGCATCTCCTGCGACATGGTGTGCGGGGCGGCCTCCTCGTAGAAAGCGGAAGCGCCATCCTTACGCGCCAGCGAGATGTGCAGGTGACCGCTCTGTCCCGGCAGGCTGGCCGACCACTTGGCCATGAAGGTGGCCATCAGACCGCGGCGCTGTGCCAGCACCTTGGTGAAGGTCTTGAACAGTGCGGCGCGGTCGGCCGCCTCCAGAGCCTCGGTGTAATGCAGGGCGGCCTCGAGCACCCCAGGTCCGGTCTCGGTGTGCAGCCCCTCGATCGGCATGCGCATGTCGTCGGCAAGCTTGAGCAGCTCCTGGTACAGCTCCGTGTGCACGGCGCTGCGCAACATCGAGTAGCCGAAGTATCCCGGCGTCAGGGTCTTCAGGTCCTGATAGTTCTTCTCGCGAACGCTCGCCGGGGTCTCGTCGAAGACGAAGAATTCGAATTCCGCCGCGGCGCTGGCGCTGTAGCCCATGGTCGCGGCCCGCTGCAGCACCCGTCGCAGCGTCGCCCGTGGGCACACCTGCTCGGCATTGCCGGCGAACTCCCCCAGGAACAGCAGCATGTTGCCCTCCAGGGGGAGGGCGCGGCAGGTAGCGGGCAGCAACCTGACCGGGGCGTCCGGGAACGCGGTGTGCCAGCCGGTAAAGGTGATGTTGTCGTACTGCTGGTCGTTCGAGTCCCAACCCAGCACGACATCGCAGAAGCCCATGCCCTTCTCGAGTGCGGCGAGGAACTTCGCCCGGTCGATGTACTTGCCGCGCAGGATGCCGTCATTGTCGAACACTCCGACCTTGACGTGTGTCAGGCCGCGTTCCTCGACGATGGCCTTGGCTTGTGCGCTGGTGCGCACCTCGTCTGGCTGCATGGAGAAGTCCTCAGTGCGCTGGCGGGCGCAAATTATGCATCAGCCCGTGCTGCTTTAGGCCGCGCGGTCAGAACATAAAGGTGGGCAGCACCCAGGGCTGCAATCCCGCTGACAACCGCGAGCGTCACGAACACACCACCCCAGCCAAACGAGATGGAAATCTGCGCCATGGCCCAGCCGGCGAGTACGCCGCCGAGGTAACCGGTGCCGTCCACCAGGCCCGACGCCGCCGCGCCCGCCTGCTTGCCACCGAAATCCAGGGCGAACGCGCCGGGCAGGAACGAATACGGTCCGAGCAGGCAGAAGGCCACCAGGCCGATCACCATGACTGGCACGATCGCACCCAGCAACGTCGCGTGCATCGAGGTGAGCAGCAGCAGTGCGGCGGCGGTCGCCGCGAGACCACCCACCAGCAGCAACGCGCGGGTATTGGGCCCGAGGCGATCGCTGGCCCAGCCGCACAGGAGCACGGAGAGCGCCCCGACAGCGGGAAAAACGGCCGACAGGCTGGCCGCGTGACTGACGCTGTAGCCGACGAAGTCATGCAGGTAGGTGGGCGTCCATGAGTTGAAAGTCTCGCGCACCATCGTGGCGCCGAAGTTGAGCAGGCAGACGATGAGGAACGCGCGACTGCGCAGCAGCGGCGTCACGAGGCTCAGGTATCCGGTGGGTCGATGGGGCTCGACGTTGAAGACGTTCCGCGGGTTGGCCAGCGCCTCGGGGTGACCTTCCTCGACCCGCGACTCGTGCAGGAACGCCAGGTTGACGAGGAACATGAGTCCGGCCACGCTGGCACCGAACACGAACAGCGCGCGCCAGCCGACGCCATGTTCCAGCAACGCGCCCATACACTGGCGGGCAGCCGCATCACCCAGGAAGTAGCTGCAGGTGAGGATTGCGGCCACCGTGCCGTAGCGCGAGTAGTGGAACCACTTGGAAGACACCTTGATCAGTGCCGACCAGCCGATCGACTGCACCACGCGGTTGCCGATCCAGGCCATGGTGAATATCGGCAGCGTGGAGCTGGCGGCGAAGACGAGCGTGAAGAGCGCAGCGCCGCCGGTGGCGATGAGCAGATTGCGCTTGCCGCCCCAGTAGTCACCCAGGCTGGTGAGGAAGCACTTGCCCAGCGCATAAGCGAGTACTCCCCACGAGGCCATCAAGCCGATGGCCTCCTTGGCCGCATCGTGGCTGATCCCGCGGCGGCCTAGCTCCTCGATGATCAGCGGCGTGGCCACCGAGAGGTTGGAGCGGCAGAAGTAGCAGGCCGCGTAGCCCAGGAAGAGCAGTACCAGCGTGCGGCATTGGGCGATGCGCAGCGCGCGCGTGGCAGGCGCGACCGGCGCGGCCGGGAGGGCCGGTGCCGCGGCGGCTAGGTCGGCCACGGCAGCGAATAGGTTTTGGTGTTCGTGAAGCTCTTCATCGCCTCCTGCACGCCCTCCTTGTAGCCCAGGCCCGAATCCTTGATGCCCCCGAACGGGGTGAGCTCCAGGCGGTAGCCGGGAACCTCGCGCACGTTGACGCTGCCGACTCTGAGTTCGGCGACGAACCGGGTGATGTAGTCGAGCCGATTGGTGCACACCGCCGAGGACAACCCGTACGCGGTCGAGTTAGCGATTGCCACAGCCTCCTCGATGCTGCCGAAGCGGATCACCGGGGAGACCGGTCCGAAGGTCTCCTCGCGCACCAGCGTCATGTCCGGGCGCACGCGATCGACCACGGTGGGCGAGTACAGCGCCCCCGTGCGCTGGTTGCCGTACAACAGCTGGGCGCCTGCGGCGACGGCCTCGTTGACGCGGCTCTCGAACGAGCGCGCGGCCGCTTCGTCGATGACCGTGCCCATGTCGGTCTTCGGATCCATCGGGTCGCCGTACCTGATGGCACGGCTCTTCTCCACCAGCAGCTCGACGAAGCGCTCGGCGCAGGACTCGTGCACCAGGATGCGTTTGACCGCGGTGCAACGCTGCCCGGAATTCTTGTACGAACCCAGCGTGGCCAGCGTCGCGGCCTCCTCCAGCTCTGCGTCCTCCATGATGATCAGCGGGTCATTGCCACCCAGTTCGAGCACCTGGCGCTTGTATACCGCCTTGCCGGCGATGTACTTGCCGATCGCGACGCCGCCGGTGAAGGTCACCAGATCCACGTCGGCGTGCGTGAGGAGTTCGTCGGCGATCTCCTTCGGGTCGCCGGTGACCACGCTGAACATCGCCGGTGGCAGGCCCGCTTCGTAGAGCACGTCCGCGAGCAGGAGGGCACTCAACGGGGTCTTCTCCGAGGGCTTGAGCACCATGCGGTTGTTGGTGGCAATGCTCGGGGCGACCTTGTGCGCGACCTGGTTCAATGGATGGTTGAATGGGGTAATCGCCGTGATCACCCCGGCGAGCGGCTCGCGCAACGTGTAGACCTTGCGCTGCTTGCCATGCGCGGTGAGGTCGCAGGAGAAGATCTGCCCGTCGTCCTGCAGCGCCGCGTTGCCTGCGAACAGGAACACATCGCAAGCGCGTCCCACCTCGTAGATCGAGTCCTTCTTGCACAGGCCACTCTCGGCGGTGATGAGGCTGGCGACCTCCTCGGTGCGCGCGCGCAGCAGCTCGGCGGTGCGATAGCAGATGCGGTAGCGCTCGTAGCGCGTCAGGCGCGAACGGAAGGCATGGGCGACGGCGATCGCGCGGCGCACGTCGGTGAGCGAGGCGCGCGCCACCGTGCCCACCAGGGCGCGGTTGTAGGGGTTGAAGACCTCGCCGCGGGCGGCCGTGGTGATGATCTCGCCGCCGATACGCAGCCCTTCGTGGCGTACGGCCGCAGCGGTGGCGGCAGTGCCGCCTGCGACCGCCTCAGCCGGCATGGTTGAGCACCCAGTCGAAGGCATCGAAATTGCGCCAGCGGCGGTTGGCATCCAAACCGGCGATGCGCCGGTTGAGCACCAGCGGCACTGACTGTTCGGAGATCCCGCCGTGCGAGCGCAGCGGCACATCCAGGCCGGTGAGGTCGTGCTTGGCGGCCGCCCCGCCCAGGGCGACGAAGCGTGTCGCGACCACGACCAGGTCGCCGATGCGGTCGGCCGGCAACTCGAAGCGGCGCGCGGCCTCGGCGCGCGTGAGCACGGTCTCGATGCCGCGCAGGGCGGCGAGACGTTGTGCCAGTGCCGCCACGTCGATATCGCCGGGCAGATAGACGGTAGCGTAGGAGCCCAGGGCGCCATGGTGCACGACGTAGGGATCGGTGATCGGCAGGATGACGCGCACGCGCGCGCTGCCCAGCCAGCCGTCCAGCACGTCCTGCAGATAGATCACGTCCGGGGTGGCGTCGAGCCTGGTTTTCGGATTCATGCCGTGATCGGCCGTGAGGGCGATCACGCATCCCAGGCCATCAAGCTCGCCCAGGTAACGGTCCATCATGCGGTAGAAGGCGTTCGCCTCACTGGTGCCCGGGGCGTGCTTGTGCTGCACGTAGTCCGTGGTCGAGAGGTACATGAAGTCCTGGGGCCGGGTCTGCATCAGGCGCACGCCCGCGGCGAACACGAATTCCGACAGTGCCGCACTGTAGACATCCGGCAACGGCATGCCGACGAGCCCGAGGACGCCCTCGATGCCGTTTTCGGCCATGCTGACCTGGTCGGCCTTCTCGGCGGAGAAGCAGATGCCCTGTAACTTGTGGCCCAGCAGCTTGCGCAGCTTGTCCTTGGCGGTGATGACGGTGACTTTGCTGCCCTCGTCGGCCAAGGCGGCGAGCAGCGTGGGCGCCCGCAGCCACTTCGGATCGTTCATCATCACCTCGACGCCACTGTCGGTGTCGTAGAGGTAGTTCCCGCAGATGCCGTGCACGGCCGGCGGTGCGCCGGTGACGATCGACAGGTTGTTAGGGTTGGTGAAACTCGGGATCACGCAGTCGGCGATCACCGCGGTGCCCTGCGCCAGTACACGCTTCATCCACGGCATGTGGCCGCCGGCCACCGCCTGCGCGATGTAGTCCGGCTCGCAACCGTCGACGCACACCACGACCGAGGGCCGCTCGGGCATCCGGTACGACCGGCCATTCACCTCGATTCGCATGTCACTCCCGCACTGTCCTGGTTCAGCCCGCACGACGACAGCGGCGGCCCGCTGGCCGAGTAGACACCACCGCGCCGGGGCTTGTCATCCACCTTGCGAGCCGCGACCTCAGGCGCCGGCGCGCATCTCCGCGAGCACGGCCGCCACCGCTTCCAGCACCCCGCCCATGCCCTTCTCGCCAAGCTGTCCCATGCAGCCCACCCGGAAGGTTTCCACCGCGGTGAGCTTGCCCGGGTACAGGATGTAACCGCGCGCCTTCACCGCGTTGTAGAAGCTCTTGAACTGGTAGCGCGGGTGCTCGGGAGCGTAAAACGTCACGATGATCGGTGCCTGGATGGCTGCCGGCAAAAAGCTGCGCAGGCCGAGGCGCTGCATGCCAGCGAGCAGTGTGCGGCAATTGTCCGCATAGCGTGCGCCGCGCGCCGCCAGGCCGCCCTCGGCAAGGTATTGCTCGATCGCACTGTCGAATGCTGCGACCACGTGGGTGGGCGGGGTGTAGCGCCACTGGGTGGTCTTCTGCATGTACACCCACTGGTCATACAGATCGAGCGCCAGCGAATGGCAATTGCCCTCGCAACGCTCGAGCACCGCACGGCGGGCGATGACGAAGCTCATGCCCGGCGGGCCCTCCAGGCACTTCCCCGAGGCGGCGATGACTGCATCGAACACGGTGGTGCGCGCATCGATCGGCAGGGCCCCGAAGGAACTCATCGCATCGATGATCAGGCCCCGGCCGTGACGGGCGACGATCGCGGCGATCGGCGGCAAGGGGTTGAGGATACCGGTGCTGGTCTCGCAATGAACCAGTGCGACATGCGTGATGGATGGATCCGCCGTGAGCGCGCGCTCGATATCCGTGGCATCGACTGGCCGGTCCTCGGCGTAGTCGATGTTGGTCACCCTGCGGCCAAGGATCTTGCAGATGCGTGTGATGCGCTGGCAGTAGGCGCCGTTCTGCGGCACCAAAACATGGCCGCCGCTGCGGGGAACCAGGGTGCCGATCGCCGCCTCGACCCCGAAGGTGCCGCTGCCCTGCAGGGGCACACACTCATGCGTGTCGCGCCCGCCCACGATCTCCAGCAGCCGCGTGCGCACCCGGGCGGTAATGTTGTTGAAGTCGACATCCCAGGAACCCCAGTCGCGTAGCATGCTCTGCTTGGTGCGCAGCGAGATGGTCAGGGGGCCGGGGGTCAGCAGGTAAGGCTCGGTGGTCATCGCTAGGGCCTGTTTGAGGTTTATAACCCGATTTCGCGCCAGCCTGCCGGCGCGAAGTTCCGCGCCGACCGCAAAGGCCGGAGCACAGCGTAGTGATGGCGGTCACGCACGACAAGCACGCCGTTGCGGCGGCGGTTTGCGGTTCTCCGCCGGCGCCGCACAGCCCGAAGAAGGTGGCTGCCCGGCATCGACCGCATCCCGGTGGCGGCCGCGTGCGCCGGGGCGCACGCGGTGAGCGGGTGAGCGGGTGGGCGGTTGCAGGTGGCCGGAAGAAGGTGCAATGTTTGCGCCGTATCCGACAATTCCTGCCGTTCTTCACGAGGCGATACAATGAAAACGACGTGGGCATCCGTAACGCTGGTGCTTGCCGCCCTGCTGGCGACCACCGGCATCCAGGCCGCAAACACCGCAAACCCTGCGCAGGCCGCCGTCGCTGCGCTCGAACAGTCGTGGCTGAAGGCGCAGCAGACGAACAATTACGATGCGCTCGAGGCCTCACTGGCGGATAACATCGTGCAGACCTCGATCGAAGGCAAGGTCACCACGACCAAGTCCGCAGCCCTTGCCGACAGCAAGTCGGTGAAGTGGGCGAGCGTCGACTACAGCGACATGAAGTTCTTTGTCTACGGCGACACGGTCGTGGCGATCGGGAACTTTCGCGGCAAGGGTACCGACAGCACCGGCGCGGCCGTCGATGAGCGCGCGGTCTTCACCGATACCTGGGTGAAGATGCCCGACGGCAAGTGGCAGTGCGTCGCCAGCCACGCCACCGCCTACAAGAAGCGCTGACGGGCGGCGGATCCCCGCGGCTCGGCGAAGGACGCGGGATCCGGCCCGCTCCCACTCACTGCACCACGACCAAGAGCTCACCATGCCTGATGCACGCCGTTCCCTGCTGTCCACATCGGCTCATGCCCTCGCGCCGCTGGCGTGCGTCGCGATTGTGCACTGCGCCCTCAGCGGCCCCGCCGTGGCAGCCGCGCCTGCGGCAGCTGCCGAGGACGGCCAGTGGGCCATGCCCGCCAAGGACTATGCGGCCACCCGCTACAGCGGGCTCGCCGTGATCAATGCCGGCAATGCCAGCGCGCTGCATCCGGTGTGGACCTTCTCCACCGGGGTGCTCGGTGGCCACGAGGGACAGCCCCTGGTCGTCGGCGACACGATGTACGTCGTCACGCCCTGGCCGAACGTGTTGTATGCGTTTGATCTGAGCAAGGAGGGCTATCCGCTGCGGTGGAAGTACCGCCCGGACGTGAGCCCCAATGCCATCGGGGTTTCCTGCTGCGACACGATCAATCGGGGTGCCTTCTATGCCGAGGGCAAGGTGATCTACAACCTGCTCGACGGGCACACCGTGGCCGTGGATGCCAAGAGCGGTCGTGAGCTGTGGAAGACGCAGGTCGCCGATGTTGCCGACGGCGAGACCGTGACCATGGCGCCCCTGGTGGTGAAGGACCGCGTGATCGTCGGTGCCGCCGGTGGGGAGTTCGGCATCTACGGGTGGCTCAAGGGCCTGGATCTTGCGAGCGGGCGCATCGTCTGGACCGCGCGCAACATCGGCCCGGATGCCGGAATGCTCATCACCCCCGGGCAGTTCAAGCCGCCCTACGAGGCGGGTGCGGAGGCGGGCGCGACCAGCTGGGCTGCAGACAGCTGGAAGACCGGCGGCGCGCCGGTGTGGGGATGGACCTCGTACGACCCGGAGCTGGATCTCATCTTCTACGGCAGCGGCAATGCTTCGCCGTACAACGCGGAGCAGAGAGTCGGGGACAACAAGTGGACCAACAGCGTGCTGGCCCGCAGGCCCACTGACGGGGCGCTGGTGTGGGCCTACCAGTTCACCCCACACGACAATTGGGACTACGACGCCACCGGGGCCATGGTGCTGGCGGATCTGACGATCGGCGGCAAGCCGACCAAGGCGCTGGTGCACTTCGACAAGAACGGCTTCGCCTACACGCTCGATCGCACGACCGGGCGCCTGATCAGCGCCACCAAGTTCGTGCCGGCGAACTGGGCGCAGTCGGTGGATCTGGCGACGGGTCGCCCGGTGATCGATCCGGCCAAGCAGACCGGGGCGTCCAAGGGCAACGTCAAGGGCATCTGCCCGAGCCTGGAGGGAGGGGTGAGCCCGGCTTCCCCGCCTGCCTACTCCCCCCGCACGCACCTGTTCTACAGCTCCACGAACAACATCTGCATGGACTACGCGGCGGTGCATACCACGCGCCTGAAGGGCACCCCGTTCGTGGGGGTGAATAGCCCGTACATGGCAGGGCCGGGTGATGGCAGCCTCGGCACGTTCATGGCCTGGGACGCGACCACGGGCAAGAAGGTATGGGAGAACAAGGAGCCGTATCCGAACTGGAGCGGCGCGCTGGTGACAGGTGGTGACGTGGCCTTCTACGGCACGCTCGATGGCTGGTTCAAGTCCGTCGATGCGCGCACCGGCAAGGTGCTCTCGAAGTTCAAGGTCGGGTCCGGAGTCGTCGGCAACCCGATCACCTACCGCGGACCGGAAGGCAAGCAGTATGTTGCGGTGTACGCCGGCTTCGGGGGCGACTGGGCGCTCATCTCCGGCGATACCCGCTCGGATGATCCTGCGGACGTGCGCGCGCCGGCAGACTTCCAGAAGGACATCGCGCGACATACGAGCCAGGGCGGAATCGTCTGGATATTCGGGCTGTGAGGATTTACATGCGCTTCAATCGCCACGTCACGATGTGCCTGCTGCCAGCCGCGCTGCTGGTGGCCTGTACGCAAAAGGCCGCGCCGGCGGGCACTGCGGCCGATGCGCCGCAGGCGGCGGCCGCGCCGCCTGCCATCCGCTACGAGGCCCATGTGGTGGCCGGCGGCATGTCGCCGCCGGGGGCGGAGCTGCGCAATCCACACGAAGGTGACGCGGCGGTGGCCAAGAGCGGTGCGCTGCTGTTCACCGCGATGAACTGCGATGGCTGCCACGGCGGCGATGCTGCCGGGTGGGTCGGGCCGAACCTGGGCGACGGGCGCTGGCGCTACGGCGGGGCACCCGCGGAGATCTTCGCCTCGATCTACTACGGCCGCCCGAAGGGCATGCCGGCCTTCGGCGGTGCGCTCGGACCCGAGGGCGTCTGGACGCTGGTGACCTATCTCAAGTCGCTGCCAGCGCCGGCGAACGAGCCGACCCAGTCCTTCGAGAAGCCGTAAGCTCGCTGCGTCCTAGAGTTTCTTGACGACGACGCGCCCGCTGCCGTCCACGAACACGTGGTAGCGGTTACCGTCTTTGCAGACCGCGTTGTAGTCGCTGTCCTTGTTGCGGGTAGAACTTACCACCTGGTCACACGGCTGACCCTGCAGGGCGATGGTTGCCTTCAGGTCCTTGGCAAAGGCGTCATCGGCGGCGGCGATGCCGCTGCCCGTGAGGCCCAGCAGCGGGACGGTGAGAAGACTCAGGCGCAGATTCATAGCGACTCCTGTTGGTTAGGCATCGAGACTCGCAAACTTCTTCGGGTCCACCAGGACCCCCCAGATCGCTTCCCGTGAGGAGCCAACGGCGGCCGCCAGCCCCGGGTCGTTATCCTGCAGCAAGCTCACGACTTTGAGCAGCAGGACCTCGTAGCTCTGCCGCAGCTGCGGCAGTGTCCTGCCTGCGCCACCCTGGTGATAGGCGCGGAACTGCTTGAGCAGGTCATCGACCTGGTTCTTGAGCGACAGCTTCGTAAAGACCCCGATGGCACGCGTATCCCTTAGTCGCTGCTCCAGCAGCGGCAGATCCAGTGGCGGCGCCGGTGCGCTCGTTGCCGCGGAAGCGGCGCCGGCCGCCGCCGCGCCTGGCGCGGCACTGCCTGGTGCCGCAGCCTTCGGTGCCGGCGGATTCTTGGGGCTTGCAGCAGACTTGGGCGCAGGCGCGGCTGTGGGCGCCTGATCCGCCGCGGCGGCCGGCGCAGGGTTTGCTGCAACTGGGGACGGGGCAGCGGGGGACGCTGCCGGCGCGGTGGTTACCGCGGCTGGCGACGCGGGTACAGCGGCCGGCGGTGCTACCTCGGCTGGTGGTGCCGCGACCGCCGCGGGGGCAGGCGTCGCCGGCTGGGAAACGCTGGCCTGGTGCGTACAGGCACCTGCCAGTGCGCAGGCTGCTGCAAGGACGAGTCGCTGCATGCCGCCTCCCGGGTTATTGCACTTCCTGTCGCGCATTGTACCGATCCTGTGTGAACGCCAGCCTAATGGGAAAGAATCCGTTACGGTCATTTGCCCCGGACACCGCTGCGCACGCGTGAGTCACTGCGGCTCAAAAAACAAGTCCTGGCAGACATTTTGCGCCGTTTTTCAGCCGATTCATGCATATGTTCAATGCAGATCAGAGGTCCGCTGACAAGATCACTCGGGTTGATGCACTATGCTCTACCTGTAACGACGCTGGGCGTTCGAGAAGAGCAAGAAGGTCTGGCCCGCGGGAAGGCGTCGGTCTGAGGGGAAGCGTCATGGATTACGCAGTGGAAGAATTCGCGCCCGGTCAATGGCGCGTGCAAGTCGCAGGCACGGTGCGCGTGATCCGCCACCGCCCCGACATCAAGACCTTTGCGCCCTGGGACATCTGTACCGAGGATGGCCGCAGGCTGTGGGGATCACCGACCCTGGAGTCCGCGTTCCGCTGGATCCAGGCGCGCACCGGCCAGCCCACCGAGGCCATGCTGGTCGAGGGGTTGCTGGAGTGGTCCGCGGGCAAGTCCTCCGACGCCGCGCACGTCACGGGCAGCTATGACGAGGAGTCCGCGGCCGGGATCCTCGAATGGGGCCGCTAACCGCTCTGCGGCGCGACACCCGCAGGCACTAGCGCGCGCCGAGCACGCGACCCACCCCGCGACCGCGGGGGTCGGCTACTGCCACGGTGGCGGATCCGTCTGTTCCGATGACCTCGATGTCCCCGTTCCAGCCCTGCTGGACGAACGTGTAGCCGCGCGTGCTCAGGGCGCTGCGCACTGGCGGCTCGAGCGTGGCGTAGGGTTCCTCGAACAGGGTATCCGGGGGCAGCAGCTGGTGGTGAATGCGGGGCGCGGCCACGGCCGCGGCCAGCGGCAGGTGGAAATCGTGCCAGTTGGTGAGCACCTGGAAGATCGAGGTGGCGATGCGTGAGCCACCCGGCGTGCCGATCACGACGGCCACCCGACCATCCTTCAGCAGGAGCGTCGGTGTCATGGTCGACAGCGGCCGCTTGCCCGGCGCGATCGCATTTGCGTCCCCACCGACGACGCCGAAGATGTTCGGTGCGCCGGGCTTGGCGGAAAAATCATCCATCTCGTTGTTGAGCAGGAAACCGGCACCCACCACGACCTCGCCAGAGCCAAAGTCATCATTGAGCGTGTAGGTGTTGGATACGGCGTTGCCTGCAGCATCGGTGATGGAGAAGTGGGTCGTGTTGTGGTGCTCGCCGAGACCGGCACGCACCTCTGCCGTGGGCGTGCGGCGCTGGATGTTGACCTCCGCAGCGCGCCGTGCCAGGTAGCCGGGGTCGAGCAGCGCGCTCACCGGGGAAGGCACGAAATCCGGGTCGCCCAGATAGTCGGCGCGATCGGCAAACACGCGCTTCTCGATTTCCGCCAGCAGGTGCACGTACTGCGCCGAGTTCAGCGGCACTCCTGCGAAAGCGGTGTTGAGATCGGCCTTCATTGCCAGCAGCGACAGGAGCGCAACGCCGCCGGAACTTGGCAGTGGTGCCGTGATGATGTGGTAGCCGGCCCAGTCGCCGGTCAGCGGCTCGCGCCAGATGGCGCGGTAGCCGGCCAGGTCCGCAGCGCTGACATGGCCATGGCTGCGCGTCATCTGCGCGGTGAGCAGCTGCGCGGTGCGGCCCTTGTAAAAGCCGTCGTTGCCGTCGGCGGCGATGCGGCCCAATGTCGCGGCAAGCTCCGGCTGCCGGAAGTTGGCGCCGGCGCTGAGCGCGCCAAAGTAGTCGAGAAAGTTGGTGCGGCCGTGCAGTTCGGCGGCGCGCGCGTCCCGCGTCGCCTGCTGCATGCGGCCGACCTGAAAGCCCTCGCGCGCCAGACGCAGCGCCGGAGCGAGGTCCTCGTGCCACGGGCGCCGGGCAAAGCGGTGGTGCAGCTGCCAAAGGCCCTCGACGGTACCCGGGACGCCGGCAGCGCCAGCACCCACGGTGCTCGCATCGGCAATCAGGTCGCCGTGCGCATCGAGGTACATGCGCGCCGTGGCGCTGGACGGGGCGCACTCGCGGTAGTCGAGAAAGTAGCTGTTTCCCTCGAAGTAGACCGTGGCAAAGCCGCCGCCGCCCAGGTTGCCGGCTTCGGGGTAAGTCACGGCAAGCACGAAGGCGACGGCCACCGCCGCATCGACCGCATTGCCGCCGCCGGCCAGCACTTGGGCGGCCGTTTCCGCGGAATAGCGGTCTGCGGCTGCCACGGCAGCGCCGAGGCGGGCGCCCGGGCTTGCCGCGGGCGCCCGGGGCGCGCCGGCGAAGAGCAGCGCTCCCAGGACTAGTACGGCGGCGCCGGCCCGCCGGTGCGAAGCGTAGCGTGCGCCCATGGGCTAGCGAGGCTGCAGGATGGACTTGAGCTTCGTTTCGACCTCGGCGTAACTCCAGTAGGCGCGCATCTGCGTGAGCTTCCCGGCGGCATTGACCTTGTAGATGCTGACCAGGTCCACCGTGATCTCGCTGCCGTCGGGCAGGCGGTTGGTGAGTGACCACACGTTCGCGCACTCATCCGCGCACGGATAGGATTCGCGGATGCGATAGGTCATGTTGCCCGGCCCGATGATCATGTCCCAGAAGCGCACCAGCGCCTCGCGGCCACGGTGCCCGCTGCCGGTGGGATCCAGGGGCGAGACGCCCACCGGGTCCTGGATGAGGGCATCGTCTGCGTACAGGGCGAGCCAGGCAGCCTTGTTGCGCTCGGAGGCGTAACGGGCCGACAGAGCGGAGGCACGCTGTGCGGTGTGGGTGCTGTTCTCCAGCTGCAGGCCGGCGGGTGCGGTGGGCATCGGATCCTCGTCGCTAGGATGTGAGTGTCACGCAGGAGCTTCGCGCACTCGACGGTCGCGCGGCAAGGGGCAAGGGGCAGCGCACGGGTCGGGCACTGCACTGCGCGGCGCAGCCCGCGACTGCGCCGCGCAACTAGCGTGGTCGACGCGTGATCAGGTTTTCGCGCCAGAAGGGCTTGTGGACTGCCAACTTGGAATGCACGAGCGGCGGTGCCGCAATTCCTGCCGGTGGTGTCGGGCAGGCCTGCCCGTTGCGGTTGGCCAGGGCCGCGGCCAGGCGTCCTTCGGCCGGATCACCCAGCTGGTGGGTGTAGTCATCCGCAGTCGAACATCCCGGCAGCACGGCATTGGTCGGCGTCGCGGAGTTCTGCGGTGAGAACCCGTCACTATAGTCGCCGAAGCCCTTGGCGTTGTCGCCGCTGAACTCGATGGTGAAGTACGTCGTACCGCAGTTGTCCTGGGGATAGAAGCCGTAGGGCTTGCCGCAGGTGGTGGTGCCGATCTGGACGACCTGCACGTTGACCCCATCCAGCCCATTGATGATCGCCTCGCTGGCCGAGCAGGTGCCGGGCCCGGTAAGCACGAACACACGCGGCAGTCCGAGGTAGGGCAGGTTGACGCCGGAGGGTCCGGAGAATCCCTGCGATGTGGTGTGGAAGGGCGTAGGCGTCAGCGGGCTGCCCGTAACCGGGTTGGTGCTCGGGTATTTGCTGTTGAAGGTTTGCTGCTGGAACGTGGCACCGGCGGTCGGGCCCGGGCCAGCGACCATGTAGGCAAGTTCGCTGGCGATATCCAGGTAGCCCCCGCCGTTGTAGCGGATGTCGAGCACCAGGTCGGTCACGGCCGCATTCTTCAGCTGCGTGATGGCATCGATCAGTTGCTGCTCGGAGGTGGCAATGTGCGAGTTGAACAGGATGTAGCCGACGTTTCCCGAACCGCTCGGGATGGTGCTCACCAGCGGCACCGGGGTCTCGGTCTCGTTGCTCGCCTGCAGCGTCACCATGCGGGTGGTGCTCGAGCCCTCGTCGAGGATCGTGAAGGTGTGGGATTCACCGGCGGCGGAGGGGGACAGGCCGGCGTTCAGCGTGGCCACGTCAGAGCCGTTGACCATATCCACGCCGTCGATGGCCATGATCTGTGCGCCGCGGGAGAGGTTGGCTGCGGCCGCCGCGTACCCCGGCCACACGTAGACCACGTACACCGCCCTGGGGGGCGCGGCGGCGACCAGGTCAAAGTCGACCCCGTAGCCGACGTCCGATCCGGAGCCGGACAACTGCTCCCAGACCGCGGTGTCGTAGGTGAAGTGGAAGCGATCCTTGTCTGCCCCGGTTGAGGTCATGGCCGAGGTCTTAAGCACATCGAAGTACGAGGCGGTGGTGGAGTAGGAGGCCGGGTTGGCATCCGGTATCTCGCTGTACCACAGGTACAGCTCGTTGCTCCAGGAGCGCAGCCAGTTGTTCTCATCGAGCGTGCTGCCCTGTACGTCCGGGTAAGCATCGCCGCTGACCGGGTCGGTGCCCGAGCGCGGGTTCTGGCACTGCGCGGCGAAGTGGCTCGAAGGCTGAAATATCCCGGCGGTCCAGGTCGGCGGGGTAGTGCTGCTGTCACTGCCCGAGCCGCCGCCGCCACAGGCGGACAGGAAAAGCATGCTTGCGCACAGCGCCCAGTGCACGGGTCTACGAAGGTTGCGGCGGGGCGCGGTCGGGCGCATACGTGTTCCTTGGACCTGGTCTTGGGACGGCAACACCGTGTGCGCCGCTCAGACTAATGAAGGGGAGTATGACTTCGCGCGCCGGTGAAATCTGCAAGTCAGTTCTCTTTCCCACCGCGCGGACGGGGGACTTCCGCCTTTTGACCTAAGGCGGCGCGCCCGGTGCCGGGGGCGGCGCAGGCGAATCCGCAGGCAGGCAGCGTGCGCCGAGCACCACCAGCGGGACCAGCGTCACCAGGAAAGTCAGGTGATACCACAGCGGAAAGTTTGCCCACAGCTTCACGTGCGTGGGCAGGAACAACACGAGCAACAGGGCGCCCGTGATCGAGGGCGCGCGCGAATCCCGGGGTGCAATCCCGGCGGCAACCATGCCGGCTGCCAGGGACGTGGCGGCTGCGATCGCCAGTCGCGCCAGCTGCATGCTAAGCGTGAAGGCGAAGGTCGGCTCGGCGGCGGCGTAACCGGCAATGACGTAGCGCAAAGCAAAGTTGAGCAGGCTGATCAGAAGCACCCACGTCACGAGGGCGGCGACTACGGCGAGGAGCGTGCGTTTCATGGCGTTGCCACTTGTTACCCTGCGGCGTGGATAGTACTGCGGCCATCGGCGGCCCGGCGCTGCGCCCGCCGGGGAGGGCGGGTCATGAGCGAGCTTACTGCGGGCAAGGCCATCTTGCTAAGCTCGCAGGGTCCCCTAGGATCGATGTCTGGGCGTGCAAGCCGCTGGGTATTGGAGTGTGTGCGTTGGCCTGTGCTGAAATCCTGTTGCTGCCGCGAGGCTTAGGGTGAGAGAGCGGTACTCGGCACTTGCACTGGCGCGCCATGCGCTGACCGGCGCGCCCTGGCTGCGCGCGTGGCGGGCAGCCGAGCCGCGCGCCAGCTACGATGTGGTCATCATCGGCGGCGGCGGGCACGGGCTGGCGACGGCTTACTACCTGGCTGCGCGTCACGGCATCACCAACGTGGCCGTGCTGGAGCGCAATTACATCGGCTCGGGCAACGTGGGCCGCAACACCACCCTGGTGCGCTCCAACTACATGCTCGACGGCAACACGCAATTCTTCGAGCACTCGCTGCAGCTCTGGGAGGGACTCTCGCACGAACTCAACTACAACATCATGCTTTCCCAGCGCGGACAGATCGTGCTGGCGCACTCGCCCGCGCAACTGGATGTGCTCGCCCGCAAGGGCAACATCATGCTTCTCAATGGCATCGACGCCGAGATCCTCGACCGCAACGAGGTGATGGGCCTGCTGCCGTACCTGGACTACTCGGACACCGCCCGCTTCCCGGTCTACGGTGGCGTGTTGCAGCGGCGCGCCGGCACGGTGCGCCACGATGCGGTCGCCTGGGGTTACGCGCGCGCGGCCAGTGCCCTCGGGGTGGATATCATCGAGAACTGCGAGGTCACCGGCTTTACGCGCGACGGCAACCGGGTGACCGGCGTGGCTACCAGCCGCGGCACGATCTCGGCAGGCCGCACGGCGCTTTCGGTCGCCGGCCACTCCTCGCAGCTGGCGGCGCTGGCCGGCCTGCGGCTGCCCGTGGAAAGTCACCTGCTTCAGGCGTTCGTGAGCGAGCCGATCAAGCCCTTCGTCGACCACGTGATCAGTTTCGGGGCCGAGCTCTTCTATATCTCGCAGTCGGACAAGGGCGGGCTGGTGTTCGGCGCGCACATCGATGGCTTCAACAGTTACACCCAGCGCGGCCAGTTCGCGCAGGTGCAGACTGCCGCTGAATGCGCCATCGCACTCATTCCCTCGCTGTCGCGTCTGCGGCTGCTGCGTCACTGGGGCGGCATCCAGGACATGACCCCGGATGGCAGCCCGTTCATTGGCCGCACGCCGCTGGCGAATCTCTACCTCAACGGCGGCTGGTGCTACCAGGGCTTCAAAGCCACGCCGGCAGCCGGCTGGTGCCTGGCCCACACAATTGCGCATGACGATGAGCACCCGCTGGTGCGTCACCTGGGCCTGGATCGCTTCGAACGCGGGAACGGCTACGACGAATACGGCTTGGGCCTCTGGACGTACAGGCAATAGATGCGCATCCACTGCCCACATTGCGGCCCGCGCGACTACAAGGAGTTCCGTTACGGGGGGGATGCGAGCAAGTCGCGTCCGGCGCACGGCAGCACCGAGATGCAGGCGTGGTACGAGTATGTCTTCCTGTTCGACAACCCCAAGGGTCCGCATCGGGAATACTGGCAGCACGTGCTGGGCTGCCGGCAGTGGTTCGTGCTCGAGCGCAACACCGCCACCAACGTGGCCGGTGAAAGTTCCTGGCCACGCGCCGCGGGTGCCGGATGACCGGCGGCGCACGTCGGCTCGAGGTCGGGGGGCGGGTCGACCGGAAACGCAGTATCCGCTTCACGCTGGACGGGCGCGCATGCAGCGGATTCGCGGGCGACACGCTCGCCTCGGCGCTGCTCGCGCAGGGAACGCGCATCGTCGGCCGCAGCTTCAAGTACCACCGCCCGCGCGGCTTCCTGTCAGCGGGCGTCGACGAGCCCAACGGCCTGTTCACCCTCGGCACGGCCGGCCGCACGACCCCGAACGTGCCCGGCACGGTCATCGAACTGACCGCGGGGCTCGCGGCGCGCTGCCAGAACGGCTGGCCATCGGTGCGCTTTGACCTGCTGGCGGTGTTCTCGCTTCTCGCCCCCATGCTGGGCGCCGGGTTCTACTACAAGACCTTCATGGGGCCGCGCCGCGGCTCCTGGGAGTTCTATGAGCCTTTCATCCGCCGCGCCGCGGGGCTGGGCCGGGCCGTGCACCAGGTGGACCCGGACCGCTATGAGACCCGCTATGCGCACACGGATGTGCTGGTCATCGGCGCTGGGGCCGCGGGCCTTAGTGCGGCACTGGCGGCCGGGCGCGCGGGCGCACGGGTGCTGCTGGTGGAGCAGGACTTCCTGCTCGGGGGCGAGCTGCTGTCCGGGCGCGGCGGGGAGACCGAAACGTGGCGCGGTTCCATCGAGCGCGAGCTTGCCGGGCTGCCGGAGGTGGAGGTCATGGCACGCACCACCGCCTTCGGACTCTACGACGGCAATACGGTGGCACTGCTCGAGCGGCGCGGCCACGCCCAGCCGGACCCGCAACGCGGTGCGGCGCGGGAAGTCGTCACGACCGTGCGCGCGCAAGCCATCGTGTTTGCCACCGGTGCCACCGAGCGGCCGCTGGTCTTTCTCAACAACGACCTTCCCGGCGTCATGCTCGCCGGCGCCGCCCGCAGCTACCTGAACCGGTACGCGGTGCTTTTGGGAAACACCGCCGTCGTGGCCAGCAACAACGACAGCGCCTGGGAGGCGGCCATTGATCTGGCGGACGCGGGCAGCCAGGTGACGCTGCTCGAGGAGCGCGCGGCGGTGGCCGGAGCCTTGCAAGAGCGTGCCCGCGGCGCCGGGGTGCGCACCATCACCGGGGCTGTGACGCGCCGCGCGCTGGGGCGGCGCGGCGTGCACGGCGTGCAGTTCTCGGTCGCCGGCCGCCTGGAGCGCCTGTCCTGCGACCTGCTGTGCATGTCCGGCGGCTGGTCGCCCGCGGTGCACCTGACCTCGCACACCGGGGTGAAGCCGGTCTACCGCGCCGACATCGATGCGTTTGTTCCCGGAGCCCTCGCAGCCGGACACTTCGGTGCGGGCGCAGTCATCGGCGCGTGCGCATGGGAGCAGGCGGTTGTCGGCGGAGAAGCGGCCGGAATCGCGGCCGCCGGTCATGCGGGCGCAGCAGGAGCAGCGGCGGTGGCAGTGTCCGCGCCGCACGCGGCCGCCGCGACTGCAGCGCCGGTGCTGCGGCCGCCGGTCGGCAAGGCATTCCTGGACTTCCAGAACGATGTCACCACCAAGGACCTGTTGCAGGCGCACCAGGAGGGCTACGAGTCGGTCGAGCACCTGAAGCGCTATACCACTCTCGGCATGGGGACAGACCAGGGCAAGACCAGCAATATCAACGCCCTGCGCGCGATGGCCACGCTGCGTGGCATCGACACGCCGGCGGCGGGCACCACAACATTCCGGCCGCCCTACACCCCGGTGTCGATCGGGGCCCTGGCCGGGCGCAGCATCGGCCAGCACTTCCGCCCGGTGCGTCGTTCGCCCCTGCACGAATGGCACGCGGAAAACGGCGCGGTGATGATCGAGGCGGGGCCGTGGCTGCGGCCCTGGTACTACCGGTGGGCAGGACAGACCCCCGAGGGAGCCTACGTGGAGGAGATGCAGCTGGTACGGCGCGGCGTCGGCCTTTCAGACGTCTCTTCGCTGGGCAAGATCGACGTCCAGGGGCCGGATGCGGCCGAGTTCCTCAACCGCCTGTACGTGAATGACTTCGCGAGCCTCGCCGTCGGCAAGGCGCGCTACGGGGTCATGCTCAACGAGGATGCCACGGTACTGGATGACGGCACGAGCGCGCGCTTCGCCGAGACGCGGTACTTCATGACCACCACCACCGCGCAGGCCGGCGAGGTGATGTCGCACCTGGAGTTCCTGCTGCAGACCGTCTGGCGCGAGCTCAACGTCAAGGTGGCATCCCTGACCGACCAGTGGGCGGGGATGGCCATCGCCGGGCCGCAGGCACGCGCGGCCCTGCAGCTGGCGCTGCCAGCGCAGGACCTCTCCGACGAGGCCCTGCCATTCATGGGCTGCCGCGAGCTCGAGGTCGCGGGGATGCCACTGCGCATCCTGCGGCTGAGTTTCTCGGGCGAACTCGCCTTCGAGCTGTATGTCCCGGCCGGTTACGGCATCGGGCTGTGGGAGCACCTGCTGGCGAGCGCCCGCCGGCTTGGCATCCGCCCCTACGGCCTGGAGTCGCTGGCCTCGCTGCGCATCGAGAAGGGGCACGTCGCCGGTCTTGAACTCGATCACCGCAACACGCTCGATGACCTCGGTCTTGGCAAGATGGCCCGCACCTCCAAGCCCTTCATTGGCCGTGAGCTGCGCGAGCGCAGCGAGCTGCGCGCCGCGGCGCGCTGGAGCCTGGTTGGGCTCGAATGCCTGGAGCCGCGCGGGCGCCTGCGCGGGGGCGCGATCCTCTTCGCCGCCACCGACCCGGTGCAGGGCCACGGGCGCGGCTACATCACTTCCGTGACCTGGTCGACGCAGCTGAACCGGTTTATCGCGCTGGGGCTGTATCAGGGAGGCCTTGCGCAGGTGGGCGAGGAGGTCGTCTGCGCCTATCCGCTCAAGGGCGAGAACGTGCGCGCCAGGATCGTCTCGCCGGTGTTCATCGATCCGGCCGGGGAGCGGCTGCGTGTTTGAGCGCCGCTCACCACTGGCGCGGCAGCTCACCGGCGGTGGCCGCGATGGCCTGGATGGCCGCCGGGCCCTGAGGATCGGCGAGATCGGTGGCTGGGAGCTGGCGCAGCTGGCGGTGTTTGCCGGCCAGGAAGCCGCGATGGCCGCGGCCATCGCACCCGTGCTGGGAGCCGATGCACTCGCAGCACGCGCCGGGCACGTGCAGCGCCGTGAGGGCATCGGCCTCTACCGGACGGCGCCGGATGCGTGCTGGGTGCTCGCTTCCGACCCCAGGGTAGTACCGCATCTGCTCGCGGCGGTACCGGTGAGCGCAGGATGTGTCACGGTGCTTACGCACAGTCGCCTGCGGCTGCTGCTGGACGGGCCGGCGGCGCGCACCGTGCTAGGCGCCGGGATCTCGGTCGACCTGCATCCGCGCAGCTTCGCGGTGGGAGAGTTCGCGCAGACCGCGCTGCACCACACGGGGGTGGTGCTGGAGCGCTGCGCGCAGGATCGCTACGAGCTCTACGTGCTGCGCACCTTCGCGCTGTCGATCTGGGAATGGCTGCTGGATGCCGCGCTGCCGGTCGGCTACGAGATCACAGCGCCCCCGGCACCCTCGCCATAGGAACACACCGGCCTGACGCAGCGCGCGCGCGCGGCCGAACCATTGTCTTTCAGGAGAATCATCGAGCATGAAATCGCATACCAGGGTCGTCGTCATCGGCGGCGGAGTTGTCGGCTGCAGCGTCCTCTACCACCTGACCAAGGCGGGCTGGAAGGATGTGGTGCTGATTGAGCGCGAGCAGCTCGCCGCGGGCTCGACCTGGCATGCGGCCGGGGGCTTTCACACGCTCAATGGTGACCCGAATGTGGCGAAGCTGCAGGGTTACACCATCGGACTGTACGACGAACTCGAGCGCATCTCCGGGCAGTCCTGCGGCCTGCATCGCTCTGGCGGCCTGTTGCTGGCTGACACGCCCGAGCGCATGGAGTGGCTGAAGATGGCGCACGCCCGTGCCCGCTATCTGGGCCTCGAAACCGAGCTGCTGAGCACGCGCGAAGCCAAGCAGCTGTTGCCCCTGCTCGAGGAGCAGTACTTCGCCGGCGCCATGCTCGATGCGGCCGACGGTAACCTCGACCCCTCCGGCACCACGCAGGCCTATGCGAAGTCCGCACGCATCGGCGGGGCGGAAATCTACCTGAAGACCCGCGTGACCGCCCTCGCGCGCCGCAAGGACGGCAGCTGGGACGTCGTCACCGAGCAGGGCACCATCAATTGCGAGCACGTGGTGAATGCCGGCGGACTGTGGGCGCGCGAGGTGGGGCGCATGGTCGGGCTCGAGCTGCCGGTGCTGGCGATGGAGCACATGTACCTGGTCACCGACGAGATGCCCGAGGTGGTGGCCTTCAACAAGGAGCGCGGACACGAGCTGCCGCACGCCATCGACTTCAAGGCCGAGATCTACATGCGCCAGGAGCGCAGCGGCATGGTGCTGGGCACCTACGAGAGGGCCTGCGTGCCGTGGCAGCCGCGCACCACGCCCTGGGACTTCGGCTCGGAACTGCTGGCGCCGGATCTGGAGCGCATCGCACCCTCGCTGGAGCTCGGCTACCAGCACTTTCCGGCCATGGCGCAGGCGGGCATCAAGCGCGTCATCAACGGACCCTTCACCTTCTCCCCGGACGGCAATCCGCTGGTCGGGCCGGTGCAGGGACTGCCAGGTTTCTGGTGCGCCTGCGCGGTGATGGCCGGGTTCAGCCAGGGTGGGGGCGTGGGACTGGCACTCTCGCAGTGGATGGTCAGTGGCGACCCGGGCTTTGACGTCTGGGCTATGGACATCGCGCGCTACGGGGAGTGGGCGACGCGCAGTTACACCAACACCAAGGTGCGCGAAAACTACTCGCGCCGCTTCTCGATCCGCTTCCCCAACGAGGAACTGCCCGCCGCCCGGCCGCAGCAGACCACGGCGCTGTACGACCTGCTGCTCGCGCAGGGCGCCGTCATGGGGGACAGCTGGGGGCTGGAGACCGCACTGTGGTTCGCCCCCAAGGGCGTGGAGCCGAAGGACATCGTCTCCTTCCACCGCTCCAACGACTTCGCGCACGTAGGGCAGGAATGCCACGGGGTGCGCAGCGCCGTGGGCGTCACTGAGATCGCCAACTTTGCCAAGTACGAGATCGCAGGCCCGCAGGCGGAAGCCTACCTGTCCCGGCTGATGACCAACCGCATGCCGCGCCAGGGGCGCCTGGTGCTTACGCCGATGCTCAATGCGGGCGGCAAGCTGATCGGCGACTTCACGATCGCCAAGGCCGGCGCGGAGCGCTTTCTGATGTGGGGCTCCTCGCAGGCGCAGATCTATCACATGCGCTGGTTCGAGCAGCACCTGCCCAAGGACGGCTCGGTCAGCCTGCGCCGGCTGGACCTGTCGCTGGTGGGGCTGTCGATCGCCGGCCCGCGCTCGCGCGAGCTCCTGCAGCGTCTCACCGACGAGGACGTGTCGAGCGCGGCGTTCCGCTTCCTCGAGCATCGCTCGATGGAGATCGCGAACGTCCCGGCCATGATCAACCGCGTCACCTATACCGGGGACCTGGGCTATGAGATCTGGGTGGCCCCGGAATACCAGCGCCGCCTCTACGGCGCGATCATGGATTCGGGCAAGGGTCTTGGCGTCGTGAATTTCGGCATGCGCGCACTGCTGTGCCTGCGCCTGGAGAAGAACTTCCCGACCTGGTACCGCGAGTTGCGCCCCATCTACGGAGTTTTCGAGGGCGGCCTCGAGCGCTTTGTCGACCTCAGCAAGGCGGATTTCATCGGCAAGGAAGCGGCGGTGCGCGACCACGCCGGCGCGGACAAGCTGCGGCGGGTGAGCTTTGCCGTCGAGGCCACGGACGCAGACGTGCTCGGCGATGAACCGATCTGGCACGACGGCAAGGTCATCGGCTGGGTCACCTCGGGGGGCTATGGTCACTATGTCGGGCGCTCGCTGGCGCAGGGCTACGTGCCCAAGGCCCTGGCCGGGCAGACCGCCGCCGGGCGCTTCGAGATCGAGATCCTGGGCGAGCGCCGCAAGGCCACGATCCTTGCCGCGCCGCTGTTTGACCCGGAGGGTGCGCGCATGCGCGCCTGATCAGCGCATGGGTATCGTCCACATCGCAGCGCCGGGCCGTGCGCGGCGAGCGCAGTTCGAGACGCCGGTCATCCCGCCGGCGGTGGGTGACTCGCCGGCGCCGCAGCTTTCCACGCTTCCGGCCTTCGAAGCCAGCGACGGCTCGGTGAGTACCGGTATCTGGGAGGCGACGCCCGGAGTGTTCGCGCGTGCCGTCGTCGCTGCGGAGTTCAGCCACTTCGTGGCCGGGCATGCCACCTTCGTGGCCGCCGATGGACAGCGCTTCGAATTCCGCGCTGGCGACGCCGCGTACTTCCCGCCGCACACGCGCGGTGTATGGACCATCCACCAGACGCTGCGCAAGACCTACTGCATCTGGCGCTAGGCGCGGGTGCTCGGCGCGTCAGTTCGTGCCGGACCACGCTCCGGGAAACAGCGCCTCGGCATTGGCGCGGTAGATCTTGTCGACCACACTGCGCGGCAGGTGCAGTCCTTTGAAGGGCTTGTCGAAGTCCGGTGAATGCAGGGTGGCGTTGCCGGTGAGGAACTGCCAGTCCGCCAGCCAGTCTGCGTGTACCTCTGCGACGGGCCTGGGGTCGGCATCACCGGGTCCGTAGGCATCGTCGCTACCGTAGAGAACCCGGTCCTGGTAGCGCACCAGGAAGGCACGCACCCGTGCCGGGTCCTGGGCCGCCTGGTACTCCAGGTGCACCATGCGCGCGGCAACATCGACGCGCGCATCCGGAAAGCGCTCGAGGAAGTCCGCGACCTGGTCGACGTCCCACTCCAGCGAGGCCAGGTGCACGGCATCGACCTTCAGGTGCGGGTGCCTGGTGAGCATTCGGTCACGCGCGGCCAGGATGCTGTCGTGCGAGGGCATCTCAGGATGCTGGTACATGTAGTACTGCGGATGCTCCTTGAAGTACTCGAGGTCGGAGCGCACCGTCATCTTCTCCGGCGGCAGCCAGCAATTCAGCGGTTCGGCCTGGTGAGCGAGCAGCACCAGGTGGCGCGCCTCGATCAGCGCGATGACCGGCTCCAGGCGCGGATCATCGAGCATTACGTAGTGGCCCGGGGTGTCCTGGAGGCTCATGCCGATGTTCTTCCAGACCTTGATGCCGGCGGCACCGTGTGCGTGCGCGGTCTCGACGGCTGCGCTGGCCGCCTGCAGCCATGCCGCCGAGGGGAATCCGTCCACGGAGAAAGTGCCCGCGAAGGCGACGCGTCCGGGATAACGCTCGCGCAGGGACACCGCATCCTTCAGCTGTTCGGCGGGTGGCGGAAAGTCGGGGTAGTCGACGTTTATGGTCAACACACGGAAATTGTCGCGAATCGCCTGCGCCATGAACAGCGTCGCCTGCCCGTGCAGGTGTAGGTGGGCATCGATCTTGCGCACGTGGGCAAAGTCATTCGCGCCATAGTAACGCCCGGCCGTGGCAGCGCTGGCCGCCTGCGTGCCTAGCACGAGCGCGGCCAGTGCCAGAGAAGCGGTGGCGCGCACGCTCATACCAGCCGCACGTCGATGCCGCGCCGGCGCAGTTCCTCGACCGGCTCGGGTGGGGCACTGCGATCGGTGATCAGCATGTGCAGCTGCTCCACGCGTGCGATGAGCGACACGTTGCGCCGCTGCAGCTTGGAGGCATCCGCCACCACCACCACCTGGCGGGCGATGCGGATCATCTGCGCGTTGAGCTCCGCCTCGGGCAGGTGCGGGGTCATGACGCCAACCTCCGGGTCGATACCGTCGGCACCGAGGTATAGCCGGTCGGCCTGCAGGTTCGACAGCGCGCTCTCGGCCATCGGACCGGAGAGGGAGTTGGACTCGCGCCGCAGGATCCCGCCCGGGACGATGAGGCGCACCGCCGGCACGTCGACCAGCAGTGCGGCGACGTTCAGGGCGTTGGTGATGACATTGACGGACTTCAGGTCCAGCTTGCGGATGGCGCGCGCGATCTCTGCCGTGGTCGTGCCGGAATCGAGGATCAGCGTCTCGCCGTCATGGATCAGCGCCGCTGCGGCCTGGCCGATACGTACCTTCTCTGCATGGTGCTGCAGCTGCTTGACGTCGAGTGACTGGTCCAGTTCCTCGGTCAGGCGCAGTGCACCGCCGTGGGTGCGCACCAGGGCACCGGCGGATTCGAGCGCAGACAGGTCGCCGCGGATCGTGACCTGCGAGGTGCCGAAGCGGCTGGCGAGCGCCCCGACCATGACGCGACCCTGCTCGCGCACCAGCGTGCAGATGCGCCGGCGGCGTTCCTCTGCCAGCAGTCTCTGTTCGGCAACAGCCTGCATCATGTCGGTATCGCCTCCACGACCAGGAACCTGGTGAACGAGACCGACAGGCGCTCGCGCCCCGGGGCCACCTCGCCGAGGTCGCGGTCCGCGAAGTAATCGCGCACGCGGTAGCTGCCCTGGCCCAGGCCGCGCAGCGCGACCTCGCCGGTGAACTGCGGCGCGTAGAAGGCGTAGTAGAGCCGCCCGTCCTTCTCGATGGCGTGCGTTTCGGGCTTGTCGAAGCCGATGTCGTACAGCTCGCCGCGGTAGGTACCCCTGGACAACAGGCGCTCGTTGTAGAGCGCGATCCAGCGCCGCCACAGCACCTCGCGCTCCGGGGTGAGCAGGAAGGAGTCCTTCGGCTTCGGGTCCTTTGGCCAGGTGAACTTGGTCGAGACCACCGCGCCGATCCCGACCGTGGAGGCAAAGTCATCTCCACCGTCGCTGAGTTCCACGTGGTCGCCGGCGAAGCTGGCACCATGGCCCATGAGTGCCTTGAGGGTCTTGCCCTTGTGGCGCACCTGCCAGGAGGACTCAGGGTCCGAGGCCGGTGCCTGATTGAAGGCGCGGAAGCTGTAGTAGGAGTACGCGGTGCCGCAGGGGCACAATTCGACGCAGGCCTGGGGATGGGTGGTCATGGCGGTCTGGTAGATGCTGTACAGGAACTCCGGCAGTTGCGTGACCGAATCCTCCGGGCTTGCGTGCTGGTGCGCCGGGTTGTAGCAGGGTGCGACGCCGTTCAGATGCTGGCCGTCGATCTTCAGCCCGTCAAAGCCCCATTCACCGACGAAGCGCCGCACCAGCTGCTCGGTGAACTGCCGGGTTTTTGGATACGCAGGGCACAGGTAGAGGCTGTTCCACCAAGTCACATTCTGCGGAGCGCCATCCTTATCCAGCAGCAGCATGTCGGTGTGATCGTGCAGCAGGTCCGAGCCCGGGGCGGCCGCCAGTGGCGCGAACCACAGGCGCGGCTTGAGGTCGTAGGCGCGGATCGCCTTGACCAGCCCGTGCATGTCGGCCACGCCGTTCGGGTACTTGGCGGCATCCAGGTTCCAGTCACCGACGTTGTTCTGCCAGCCATCGTCGATCACCGCCCAGCCGAGCCCCAGCTCCTTCACCTTCGGCAGGGTGTCGCGGATCAACTCGAGCGTGCAGTCGCGCTCGTATCCCCATGCGCACCAGATCGACTCGAATGCCGAGGGCGGAGCGGGAGGCGAGGCGAGGCCACGATCTGTCATCAGGTCGCGGTATTGCGTGAGCGTGGCGAAGTGATCGCCGCGGTGCACGCTGACGAAGGTCTCCACGGTGGTGAGCGTCTCGGCGGGTGCCAGGACGCGGTCGGTCGCCGACTTCACTGCCACATCGACCCCACGTGCGCTGCGACTGACCGGCAGCGACACTTCCAGCGGCACCAGGGCCAGATGTCCCACCGCAAGTCCGCCATCGCGGCGCCACACATCGGCGATGGGGATACCGCCGCCATAGTCGGAGGCGGTCATTCCCATGAAATTGTCCTGTGAGTACTGCGGACCCACCGCACGTACCCAGTCACGCCGGTCCTCGTGAGTGCTGCCACAGTAGTTCCAGAACGCAGGTTCGGCGGCACCCGCGCCCGAGGGACGCAGGCGCACCGCTCCCTGGGTCCAGCCCGTCACGTGCACGGGGGCCGACGAGGTGTTGCGGTAGCTGACACGCGCGACGGCAAGACCCGCATGACGTTCGTAGAGCTCGACCTCGAGACACTTCTCCAGCGCGGTACCCCCAGTGCCGCACAGGCGCAGGCGCGTACCCGGGCCGTGCACCGTGCTGACCGCTTCGCGCGAGTGCTCCCGGAGTGCGAACAGTTCCGCCGGCGCACGCCCGGAAACCCGCAGCGCATCCGGTGCAGTCCAGTCCGAAAGCAGCACCGGGGCGTGCGCCTCGGACAGCAACCAAACCCGCCAGCGCATGTGAGCGTCGAAGTCGAGGCGGATGCGGCCATCAGCCAAGCTCGTGCCGGACGGCGCGCTAATGGCCCGGGCGGACCCGGCTGCCAGGACGCTACCGGCGGCTGCGCTCGCCCCTGCAAGCTGCAGGAATCGACGCCGGCTGGTAGGGGCCTTCTTCATGGGGTACCTCGCAAGTCTAACGAACCGCTCGCCGTCTTCTCTTGACACAAACGAAGATATTCGAAATATTAAAGGAAATAAATCGCAATCAACAGCGCCCGGTAAGACTTTCGTTTACTTTCGTTTTCTGGGGGAGCGCAACATGCCAAGAAGCAGATCCATGGGGGCCATCGCCGCGATCGTCATGTTCTGGGCTGCCGGACTTGGTTCCAGCGAGGCGGCCGATGCACCTGCCGATCAGCAAGTGCCGGGCACCACAGCCGGCGATGACAGCCAGCTGCAGACGGTCGTGGTCACCGGCATCCGCGCCAGCCTCGAGAAGTCCCTCGAGATCAAGCAGCACGCGGAAGTCGTCCTCGATTCGATCAATGCGCTCGAGCTGGGGCGCTTTCCGGACGACGATGTGGCCGACTCGCTGCGCCACATTACCGGCGTGAGCATCACGCGCACCACCGGCGGTGATGGTCAGTACGTGGGTATCCGCGGCCTCGGGCAGCAGTACAACATCGTCACACTCAACAACCGCATCGTGGCCACCGACGACGACGGCCGCGCGCTCGCCTTCGACATCCTGCCCGCAGACGTGATCTCCGGCGCCGACGTGCTCAAGTCCTCGCAGGCATCCGGACTCGAGGGCAGCATTGGCGGCACCGTCAACATGCGCTCTGCGCGACCTTTCGACAATCCCGGGCTGCATGCCGCGGCGCGCATCGAGGGTGACTACAACGACCTGTCCGAGTTCTGGGGCAAGAAGGCCTCGGCATTCATCAGCGGCACCAATTCCGCCCGCACCTGGGGCATCCTGCTCGGCCTCGTGGCCTCCGATGAAAAGACGCGCACCGACTCGCTCAACTACAACACCTACGACCAGAGCAGCCCGGGGTACTGGCCGCCGCCGGATGCTGACGGCAACCTGCCGCCGGGTGCCATGCCGGTCGTGGCGGCGTGCTGCATCTCCTTCGGTTCGGTGATCGATGAGAAGAAGCGCACCGCGGTCTCCGGTGCACTCGAGTGGCGGCCGAGCGACCAGCTGCACTTCACCCTCGACGGGCTGTACGCCAAGCTGAACGACCCGCAGGTGGCCTACAACCAGGCGTACTATCCGGACTTCACCACCGATGCCGCAGGCAACCCGCTCTGGTCGAACGTGGTCGTCAACAACGGCCTCATTACCTCCTTCGTCGGCCACAATTTCACCCCCGAGATCGTCAACCAGACGATCGATCGCCAGGTGACCACCTCGGTCATCGGCCTGAACATGGAATGGACGCCGACCGATCGCCTGAGCTTCGCAACCGACGTGTACCGCTCGCGCGCCAACCGCCCCGAGGGCGGCCAGGACGCGTTCGTGACTTCTGGCCTGGAGTCGCCGTTCCCTTACAACCAGGACACGATCAGCTGGAAGAACAACTACGGCGCCCTGCCGGATATTTCCGTCACGCTGCCGAACGGCGTGGACTACGCCACCGCGCTGGCGAACGGCCAGCTCACGAACGACCACTGGACCGCGCACTACACCGGCCTCAACGGCAACTCGATCCACGACAGGGTGACCGGCGCCACCATCGACGGGCAGCTGAAGATGGACTCCGGCGTGCTCACCCTGCTGCGCTTCGGCGTCGCCGGCACCTGGCGCGACAAGAAGCGCGAAGACTACGACAATGACTGGACCGGAGGCTCGGGCCAGTACGATTTCTACACGACGCCGGAGGGAGCAAACCCGATCACCTACGGCACGCTGGGCTACAACGTGGTCAGCACGACGACCCTGCCGAACTACATGCGCGGCAGCGGCGGGAACTTCCCGCGCACGGTGGCCCAGTTCAACATCCATAACCTGCTGGCCGCCCTGCAGAGCCTTAACGGTCAGCCGAACCTGTACGGCACGACCGGCTCGGACGTCTTCGACTTCGCCCTCAGCCTGCCGCAGTACAACGCGGTGAACTCCTACAAGGTCAGCGAGGATACCGTTGCGGCGTACTTCGAGGCGGTCTTCGCCGGCACCAACTGGAACGGCAACCTCGGCGTGCGCGTGGTGCACACCCGCACCTCGGCCGACGCCGCGGTGAACGAGATTGTCTCGGTCACCGTGCCCGACACATCCATCCCCACGGCGCCGGCGTACGTCGTCTACAGTGACGCAACCCCGGTGACCACGACCGGCTCGTACACGCAGGTCCTGCCGTCCTTGAACCTGATCTACCGCTTCCGCCCCAACCTGCAGCTGCGTTTCGGCGCCTCCGAAACCATGGCCCGGCCGGAGCTGGACCAGCTGGCGGCCACGCGCACGGACGATTCACTGAACCAGGACTACCGCGTCGACTACGCCGGCAACGCGCAACTCAAGCCGATCAAAGCCTACTCGCTCGACCTGTCGCTGGAGTGGTACTACCAGCCGAAGTCGGCGCTGACGCTCGCCGTGTTCGGCAAGGACATCCAGGACTTCATCACCACCCAGGTCCTCACTGACCAGGACATCGGCGTCAAGGGCTACTTCGACGGCAGCACGACGCCGGTGCCCGTGCTGTACACCGTCTCGCAGCCGATCAACGGCGACAAGGGCTATGTCGAGGGCGTCGAACTGGCCTTCACGCACATCCTGGCCAACGGTTTCGGCGCCCACGGGCAGTACACCCACACCTGGAGCAAGGCTTATGTCGACGGTCAGTACGTGGGCGAGCTCGAAGGGGTGTCCTCCAACAGCGGTTCGCTCGGGGTGCTGTACGAGAACAAGCGGCTGAGCGCGAACGTCAACTGGGACTACCAGGGGCCGTCGATTGCCCAGACCTTCACCGAGATCGATGGCTGGAAGGCCTACAACGACAGCTTCTCCTGGGTGACCGCGCAGGTCTCCTACGAGTTCCTGCCTGGCTTCCGCATGTACTTCGAGGGCAAGAACCTGACCGACTCGATCCAGCGCACCTACCTGGCCAACCGCGGGGATGCGGTCTGGGCCTACGGCTCATCGTCCGCCGGCACGGGCAGCAGCGTGCAGGGCGGGTATGTAGCCTATGGACGCACCTACACGCTCGGCGCAAGTTACCGCTTCTGATGAGCCCATGGCTGGCCTATGCGCTTGCCACCATGCTCATGTGGGGCGTATGGGGCGCATTCACAGGCGTGCCAAGCGAGCATGGCTTCCCGGACACGCTGACCTACGTGGTCTGGGCGCTCACCATGATCGCCCCGGCGGCCTGGGTGCTGCGCCGTTCCGGGCGCGGGCTGCAGCGCGACGCGCGCTCGGTCGCGCTGGGACTTGCGATCGGTCTGCTGGGGGCCGGCGGGCAGATTCTGCTGTTTCGCGCCGTGACGCTCGGGCCCACCTACCTCATCTTCCCGATCATCTCGCTCTCGCCTGTCATCACGGTCCTCTTGAGCTTCGCGCTGTTGAAGGAACGCACCGGCCGCCTGGGCGTGGCAGGGATCGTGCTGGCGGTGCTGTCGCTGCCGCTGTTCGACTATTCGCCGCAGGGCCATGCACCCGCCGGCACCTGGTTTCTCATGGCGCTGGCGATCATGGGCGCCTGGGGCCTGCAGGCCTACTTCATCAAGCTCGCCAATGCGACCATGACCGCCGAAAGTATCTTCACGTACATGATGCTCTCGGGCCTGGTGTTCATCCCGGTGGCCTGGGCGCTCACCGATTTCTCGCGCCCGGTGAACCTGGGCTTCTATGGCCCGTGGCTGGCCACGGGCATCCAGCTGCTGAACGCCGTTGGCGCATTGCTCCTTGTCTATGCGTTCCGTTATGGCAAGGCTATCGTGGTGGCGCCGCTGGTCAATGCCGGCGCGCCGCTGCTGACCTCGCTCATCGCGCTCGGCGTGGCCGGCTCGCTGCCCGGCCCCTACAAGGCCGCAGGCATCGTGCTGGCGCTGGCCGGGGCGCTGCTGCTGTCGCTGCAGCCCGAATGAGGGGAGCGGACCGCACGTGAAGGCGCTGCAGGAGCTGGTGGCCCGCCACAAAGCCGGCACCCCCGTGGGTATCTACTCGGTGTGTTCCGCGCACCCGCTGGTCATCGAGGCGGCACTGCGTCAGGCCCATGCCGACGGCCAGTACGCGCTGATCGAGGCCACCTCCAACCAGGTCAACCAGTTCGGCGGCTACAGCGGCATGAAGCCGGACGCGTTTCGTGACTACGTGCACGAGATCCGCACGCGCACCGAGCTGCCGGCTGATCGCCTGCTGCTCGGCGGCGACCACCTGGGGCCGAACTGCTGGCGCGCGGAGGCTGCAGCCACCGCCCTGGCCCGCTCGGAACGGCTCATCGCCGACTACGTCGCCGCGGGCTTTCGCAAGATCCACCTGGACTGCTCCATGGCGTGCGCCGATGACCCGCCGAGCCTGGCCGACGAGGTGATTGCCGCACGGGCCGCGCGGCTGTGCCAGGTGGCCGAGGCGAGCTGGCTCGGGCAAGGCGGCGAGGCGCCGGTGTACGTGATCGGCACCGAGGTGCCCACTGCGGGAGGGGCGAGGGAGGCACTCGGCGCGCTGGCGGTGACCAGCCCCCAGGCGGTTACCGCCACGCTTGCGGCGCACCGGGCTGCATGGGCGAAACACAGCCTCTCTGGCGCCTGGGGTCGCGTCGTCGCGCTGGTGGTGCAACCGGGAGTGGAATTCGACAACCACAAGGTCGTCGACTTTGCACCGGCCAGGTCGGTGCAGCTCGCGCAGCGCATCCAAGACGAGCGCGGCATGGTGTACGAGGCGCATTCCACCGACTACCAGACCCCGGCAGCATTGGCGGCACTGGTGCAGCAGCACTTCGCGATTTTGAAAGTGGGCCCGGCGGTGACCTTTGCACTGCGCGAGGGCCTGTGGGCCCTTGCGGACATCCAGGCCGAGCTCGGTGGATGCGCAGGCGGTTCGCTGCAGGAAGTGGTGCTGGCGGCCATGCGCAAAGACCCGAAGTACTGGCGTGCCTACTACACCGACAGCGCGACGCAGACACTGGAGCTGCAATACAGCCTGAGTGACCGGATCCGCTACTACTGGAATGTGCCGGAGGTTCGCGCTGCATGTGCTGCACTGATCAGCGATCTGGGCGCGCGCGGTATGCCCCTGGCCCTCCTTAGCCAGTACCTGCCGGGTCAGTATGCGGCCATCCGCAGCGGCCAGATCGCCAACGAGCCGCACGAGGTGCTGCTGGCGGCGGTCCGGGCGGTGCTCGACGGTTACGCACGTGCCTGCGGGAGTGCGACTCATGGCTGACAGCCAGGAGGCCTTCGGCATGAGCGCGGCGGCGATCGAGGCCGGCGGTGCCCGCTGGACCGCGGCGGAGATTCTCCAGCAGCCGATGCTGTGGCGCGAGATCGGCGCTGCGCTTGACGCCGGGCGCACCGCACTGCAGGGCTTCCTTGCGCCGCTGCTGAACCTGCCTCAGTTGCGGATCGTGCTCAGCGGCGCGGGTACTTCTTCCTATGTCGGGCAGTGCCTGGCACCGGTCCTGACCCGCGCGCTCGCGCGGCGCGTCGAGGCCATCGCCACCACAGATCTGGTCCCCAGCCCCGGCAGCTACCTCGCAGCGGACACCCCGACGCTCCTGGTCTCCTTTGCCCGCTCGGGGAACAGTCCAGAGAGCACCGCAGCGGTGCAGGTCGTACAGGCGCACGTGCAGCGCTGCGCACACCTGGTGATCACCTGCAATGAGGAGGGGGTGCTGAACCTGCAGGCCCGCAGGCTTGCGAATGCGCACGCCATCGTCCTGCCGGATGCCACCAACGACCGCAGCTTCGCGATGACCTCGAGCTTCAGCGGCATGCTGCTCGCCGCCGCACACGCCTTCGGCGTCGCCGGGGAAGCCGAGATCGCCGCGCTGGCCGAGCGTACCGAGGCATTCCTCCCGGCCTGCCGGCCGTTGCTCGGAGAGCTGGTGCGCGCACGGTTCCAGCGCGTGGTCTACCTCGGCAGCGGGGCGCTGAAGGGCTTCGCGCGCGAGGCGGCGCTGAAGATGCTCGAACTCACCGACGGCCGTGTCATCGCCACCGCCGACTCGACACTCGGTTTCCGTCATGGACCGAAGACCATCCTCAATGCCCACACGCTCGTCGTGGCCTTCCTGTGCAATGATCCGCACGTGCGGCGGTACGATCAGGACCTGGTGAATGAGCTGAACCGCGAGGCGGTCGCCGGGCGCGTCATCACGGTTGCAGACGTGCCCGGGGCGGCTCAGCCACCGGGAAGCCTGGTGCTGCCGGCGCGCGCCGGGGGGCCGGCGAGTGAGCTTGCGCTGTGCATGGCCTTCGCCCCGTTCGCGCAGTCACTGGCCATGCTGCAGTCGCTGGCGCTCGGGATCTGCCCGGACACCCCGAACGCGGCCGGCACGGTCAGCCGTGTCGTGCAGGGCGTCACCATCTATCCATGGCCCGGGACAGCTTGAGGCGCTACCTCGGCGTTGACGGGGGCGGCAGCAAGACTGCCTTCGTGCTGGTCGAGGAGAGCGGCCGTGTGCTTGCCGCCCACCAGGAAGGACCGGCGTACTACCTGCAGACCGGCATGCAGGAGATGCGCGCGATGCTGGCGCGCGGGATCCAGGCAACGCTGGCACAGGCCGCGCTCACTCCCGCCGCGGTGGATTTCGCCTTCCTCGGCCTGCCGTCTTACGGGGAGGACTCGAGCCTGCTGGCAACTCTCGATGCGGCGGCCGCACCCACGCTCGCGCCCGGACGGTTCCGCTGCGGTAACGACGCCGTATGCGGTTGGGCTGGCGCGCTCGCCGCTCAGGACGGCATCAATGTCGTGGCCGGCACCGGCTCGATGGCCTACGGCGAGTATGGCGGTCGCACCGCGCGTGCGGGCGGCTGGGGCGAGCTGTTCAGTGATGAGGGTTCCGGATACTGGGTCGCCCGCGAGGGCCTGCAGCTGTTCTCGCGGATGAGCGACGGCCGCGCGCCTCGCGGTCCGCTCTACGAGCGCCTGCGACAGCACTTCCGCCTGGCTGCGGATCTGGACCTGTGCGCAGCCATCTATGGCAGTGGACGCGGTGAGCGCAGCGACGTGGCTGGGCTTTCGGCGCCGATTGCCGAGGCCGCCCGGGCAGGCGATGCCCAGGCGCAGGCGCTCTTCGGGCGCGCCGTCGGCGAGCTGGTCCAGCTGGTGGATGCAGTGCACGACCGACTGGCCGTCCCGGCCGGCAGAGGCTTAACGGTCTCGCACTCGGGGGGCATGTTCCGGCTGCGTGACCTGGTGCTCGAGCCGCTGCGCGGGGCGCTGCAGGGCAGCGGCCGCGGCTACGAATTCGCAGCCGCGCGTCTGGCGCCGGCGGCCGGGGCCGCGCTCTATGCCGCCAGGACCAGTGGCGCACCGCTTGATGAGCAGGCGGTCGCGCTGCTGGAGTCACAACAGCACAAGGTGCCAGGGTGGACTGTGGCAGTGCCCTAGATCCCGCCAGGCTCAGGGGCCGGGTGAGCAGACGAACAGCGGGATATCACGGGAGGTACGTTGCTGGTAGGCCTCGAAGCTGTGGTAGTTCGCCACCACCACCGGCCACAGGGTGCGCTTCTCCTCGGGCGTGGCCTCCCGGGCCAGCAGTGCGCGGCGCAGCCGCCCTGTCTGGATCTGGATTTGCGGGTGCGCCTTCAGGTTGTAATACCAGACCGGGTGCCGCGGCGCGCCACCCAGGGAGGCAACCAGCAGCACATCCTCTCCATGCGGGGTATACATGAGGGCAATGGTCTTCTTGCGACCCGACTTGCGCCCGGTCATCGTCACCAGGCAGATCGGCGCGCCCTCGAGGCGATTCATCAGCATGCCGCCGCTTAGGCGGTAGACCAGAACGTTCAGACCGGTGAAGAACCGGATCATTCCTTTCGGCGGCAGCCTGGCTTCCTCAACCACCCACTGACTCTCCGGGAATTAGCGGTTCAGAGCCTTACGAAAGCGTGATCCAGGTCGGCGCATGGTCGCTCGGGCGCTCCCAGCCGCGCACGTCCCGATCGACCCCGGCGGCGGTGAGCCTGGGCCTCACCGCCTTGTTCAACAGCAGGTGATCGATGCGCAATCCCGCGTCGCGCCGGTACGCGTCACGGAAGAAGTCCCAGAACGTGTAGATCTTCGCATCCGGATGCAGCGCGCGGATTGCATCGGTCCATCCCTGGGCCGTCAGCCGCGCGAAGGCCGCGCGTACCTCGACGCGGAAGAGGGCGTCGTTGACCCAGCGCTCCGGCTTGTACACGTCCTGCTCTGCGGGGATGACGTTGTAGTCCCCGGCAAGGACCACCGGGGCGGAGCTGGCGGCGAGTTCCGCGGCATGGCCGATCAACCGCTCGAGCCAGCGCAACTTGTAGTCGAACTTCGGTCCCGGTGCGGGGTTGCCGTTGGGCAGGTAGAGACAGCCGATGGTGACGCCCTGCACGGTGGCCTCGATGTAGCGACTATGCACATCCTCCGGGTCACCGGGTAACGCGCGCCGGACTTCCTTCGGCTCCGCGCCGCGTGCAAGGATGGCCACCCCGTTCCAGCTCTTCTGGCCATGCCAGACCACCCCATAGCCGGCCTCGCGGATGGCTGCCTCAGGGAAGTTCTCCTGCGGAGCCTTCAGTTCCTGTAGACACACCACGTCCGGTGAGCTCGTGCTGAGCCAGCGCAACAGATTCGACAGGCGCGCACCGATGCCGTTGATGTTGTAAGTGACAATTTTCATAGGAGTGCCGCGCCCATCTGAGGTGCCGAAGCCGAAAGAGGAGCGCTAAGTTACCCTGTGCTTCGCGCGCGGGCCAGCGCGGTGGGCGATGCAGGGCCGGCGGCGATCAGTGGCGGCTAATCCAAACGGCGTAGCTGCCAACGAGAGCGCTGGCGCGGGCGAACCGGACTTCGGTTCGCGAGCCGTTTCAGATTAGGATCATCACCGGGCCGGTATTTGCCCAGGAGAATCTGCAACAATGGATACGCCGACGCTGGCACAACTTGCCGGGCAGGTGCAGAGCCTGCTCGACATCGAGCAGATCAAGAACCTCAAGCATCGCTACTTTCGCTGCTTCGATACCGCCGATATCGAGGGACTGGCCGGGCTCTTTCACCCCGACGTCGCCCTGGACGTCAACGGCGGCATTTACCGCTTTCGCATCGAGGGGCGCGAGAAGTACCTGGACATGGTTCGCGAGGGCGCGCACGCCGAGATGATCATGCAGCACAACGGCCATCATCCGGAGATCGAGCTGCTATCGCCGACCGAGGCGCGCGGCATCTGGTATCTGCAGGACAGCGTATGGGAGTTTCGCCGCAAGCTGCATATCACCGGCGCGGCGATCTACCGCGACCGCTACCTCAAGGTGGGTGCGGCGTGGCTGATCAAGGACGTCGGCTTTGAGCGTGTTCACGAGATTGTGGAGAACATCGAGCGCGCACCGAATGTGACGTTCAGCTACCTGGCGACGCATGCGCCGAAGCTGCCGCCGGGCGAACTGGCCGCGTACCGCAAGGAATAAGCACCCGCGCCGCGGCCTTGCTGCGCGGGCAAATATCGCACGCTGTGCCGATTCGGAGGATTGCATGCTCAAGGTGATGACCCTGTTCGTCAAGCGTCCCGACATGACACGCCGGCAGTTCCGCCACTATTACGAGGGCAACCACGTGGCCATGGGGCTGGCTGCGAACAAGTACTTCGGCTTTTCCAAATACGTGCGCAACCACGTAGTCGGTGCGCTGCCATCGCCCCCGGCACGGCCGTTTCCCGAGTTCGATGCCTTCAGCGAGTACACGTTCAGGGACGTCGCGAGCGCTGTGAAGGCACAGGAATACATGCTCACGCCCGGGGGCAAGGCACTCGCCGAGGATGAACTGAACTTCCTCGACATGAGCTATCACCCGTCCTTCGGCGTGCAGGAAACGCTCATCGCCGGCGCCGCGCGCGCAGTGGAGGCCGGCCTGCGCGGAAAGATCGCCCTGGTCGTGGCCCGTGGTGCGGATGTCCCGGCCGCTGGTTTCCTGGAGTCAGTGCAGGCCTTCGCGCAGCAGTTCGCGCGGCGCCATGCAGGCTCTTTCCTGCGCCTGACGCTGGATGCCGCCCTCGAGTCCCCCGCCGGGCGCCCGCCGGTTGATGCCATCCTCAACCTGTGGACCCGTCCGGGGGATGTGCAGGTGCCGCCTGACTTTCGCTGGACGGGCACCCAGGATGCGGCGCTGGTGCTGGAAGTCGAGTCGATCGAAGCGGCGACCGAGACACTCGGGCTCTAGTCCGGGGGCCTGGTTGCTTGATGAAGGGTGTGCGCTGGCCGCGCATCCTTTCGAGCCTCAAGTCACACCGCAGACCTTCTGGTGGCTGCCGAGGCCATCGTGGCCGCGACTGCGCAGCGCCGGCTGCCGGCAGCGCGCGGCTCCAAGACTGCGCGCCTTCTCCGGCCTATGGCAGGACTGCTAGTCTTCGGACCCGCACAGCTACCCCTAGGACCGTGAATGCCCTCACTGCAACACACGCTCAGCGCCGGCAAGACCGTTGTTACCGCCGAACTCACCCCGCCCAAGGGAACCGACCTGTCTGAGCTGTTCGCCAAGGCGCAGGCGCTGCAGGGCTTCGTCGATGCCATCAATGTGACCGAATCGGCGCGCGCGCTGATGACCATGGCGCCCGTGGCCGCGGCCCGGCTGCTCATGGAGCGCGGCACCGAGGCGATCGTGCAAATGACCGCGCGCGACCGCAACCGCATCGCCATCCAGGCCGACCTGTTGGGCGCTGCGGTGTTGGGTGTCCATAACTTTGTCTTCATGGGCGGCGATCCACCGCAGGTCGGCGATCACCCTGAAGCGAAGCCGGTGTTTGACCTCACGGCGAGCCAGATGGCGGCCGCCGCACGCGAACTCACCCTGGGACGCGACATGGGCGGCAAGCCGCTCCGCGGCGCGCCGCAGCTCTTCGTCGGCGCCACCGTCAATCCTGGCGCCACGGATTTTCAGGCCGAGGTGGCGAACACCCGGCGCAAGTTCGATGCCGGGGTGAAATTCGTGCAGACCCAGGCGGTCTATGACGTGACTGTGCTGGAGAGATTCCTGGACGCAGTCAAGCCGGACGGCATCGCCGTCCTTGCCGGGATCATCCCCCTGAAGTCGGCCAAGATGGCGAGCTGGCTCAACGAGAAGGTGCCGGGCATCCGCGTGCCCGATACGCTGATCCGGCAGATCGGGCAGGCCGGCGGGGCCGAGGCGGAACTGGAGCGGGGGATCGAGATCGCCGCGCGGCTGGTCGCCGCAGTGAGCCGGGTGTGCCAGGGCGTGCACGTCATGGCGATCGGTGCCGAGGCGCATATCCCGGCGATCCTGCGCCAAAGCGGCATCAGGTCCGGCTAGCTGTTGAAAAAGAACGGCCGCCGGTTCGGCTGACCGCCGATTGAGCTGTCGTCTGACACCGCCGGGTGCGGGCATCGCCACAATTGGCCGATGACAACAATTGGATTGCGTGCGCTGGCCCTGCTGGTCCTTGCGAGCCTGGCCGGCTGCGGTGGCGGCAGCGACAGCGACTCCTCGGGGATGCCGCCGGCGCCGCAGCGCGGCGACCTGCTCAACGGCGCGCCGACCATGGTCACGACGCTTGCGCCCAGTGATCTTCTGTCCTTGCTCGGCACCAGCGACCTGGGCAAGGCGCTGTTGCAGCTGGCGTATACGCCCAAGTGCCAGATCACCGTGTACCACATGACGTACGAGACCGTGGATGCCAAGGACAGCCTCACGGCGGCTTCCGGGGCGCTGATGGTCCCGGGCGGTACGGATGCCGCTTGTACCGGCGCGCGCTCGCTCGTGTTGTATGCGCATGGCACCAATACCGACCGCAGCTTCGATATCAGTCAGGTCGCAGCCGCGGACAATGCAGAGGGCTTGCTGCTCGCCGCGGTATTTGCCGCCGCGGGTTACATCGTGGTGGCCCCGAACTACGTCGGCTACGACACCTCCACCGCCGGCTACCATCCGTTCCTGATCGCCGAGCAGCAATCCAAGGACATGATCGATTCGCTGACGGCGGCACGTTCGGCGCTGCCCACCAGCGACCTGCCGAATTCCAGCGACAGCGGCAAGCTGTTCGTGACCGGCTACTCCGAAGGCGGCTACGTCGCCATGGCGACCCACAGTGCCATGCAGGCCGCCGGCATGACCGTGACCGCTTCCGCCCCCATGTCCGGTCCCTATGCGCTGTCTGCCTTCGGGGATGCAATCTTCGAAGGACAGGTCAGCGACAGCGCCGCAGAGAATCTCGCGCTCCTGCTGCCGGCGTACCAGCAGGCCTACGGCGACCTCTACGCAGCACCCAGCGATGCCTTCGCGAGCAAGTACGCATCCTCGATCGAGGGACTGCTGCCGGGATCAACCTCGGTCGGACAACTGCAAGCGCAGGGCAAGTTCCCGGCGGCCGCCTTCGACAGTACCCCGCCGAGCCCGACCTATGCGCCCTACACCCCGGCGACGCAGCCTGCCGTGTTCGCAGCGATCTTTGCGGCAGGCTTCGGCCCTGATTATCTGATCACCAACGCCTATCGGGGCGCCTACCTCGAGGATGCGCTGGCGGCCCCCGACGGAGGATTCCCCGCCCTGACCGACGGGCTACCGCCTGCCAGCCCGGGATTCGCGCTGCGCGTGCACCTGAAGACCAACGACCAGCGCAACTGGAGTCCAACGTCGCCCACGCTGCTGTGTGGCGGCAGTTCCGATCCGACCGTGTTCTTCTTCAATACCACCCTGATGCAGGACTACTGGGTGGGCCACCCGCCGGCGAGTACACCGGTAATACTGGACGTGGACTCTGCTGCCAGCGCGGGCGATCCCTATGCAAGTCTGAAGGTCGGCTTCGCCGCCGCAGTGGCCACGGTGCGCGCCAATGCCGTCCTCGGCGGCGCTACCGATGGCGGTGATGCCGCCGTGCTGTCCGCCTACCACGCCGGGCTGGTCCCGCCGTTCTGCTTGAGCGCGGTGAAGGAATTCTTCGATGCCCATTGAGTGAGTTGTGTGTGGACGCGGCCCGGGTCAATCATGAACCGCAGTCACGCGCCGTCCACGGTGCTGCGGCGTCGATCTCGCGCCATAGGCCAGGCGCCAGGTCCTGAAGCGAAACCCGCCCGATCTGCGCGCGCACCAGTCGCAGAGTCGGGTAGCCCACCCTGGCGGTCATGCGGCGCACCTGGCGATTCTTGCCCTCGCGCAGGGTGAGTTCCAGCCATGCGGTGGGGATCCTTGCACGGTAGCGGATCGGGGGCTCGCGCGGCCAGAGGATGCCCGGCTCATCGACGAGCCGGGCGCCGGCGGGCCGGGTCGTGAAGTCCCCGAGGTGCACGCCATGGCGCAACTGCCCGAGCGCAGCATCCGTAGGGGTGCCCTCGACCTGAGCCCAGTACACCTTGGCCAGCAGATGGCGTGGGCTCGCGATGCGCGCCTGCAGCGCACCATCGTCGGTCAGCAGCAGCAAACCTTCGCTGTCGGTATCAAGACGCCCGGCCGGGTATACATGCGGGACATCGACGTAGTCGCGCAGGGTGGCGCGGCCGGGTGCGGGGCTGAACTTGCAGATCACGCCAAAGGGCTTGTTGAAGGCGAGCAGCACCCACTATCCCAGGAAGCGCGCGATCAGGTCCGGCGGCACGGACGTGACGGGCACGCCGCGCAGCCTGGCGCGCGCACGGCGGTGCGTGCGGCGGCTCGCCGGCCGCGGCTCGAACCACTCCCGCACGTCAGCATCCAGGCCCACCCCGTGCATGTAGTTGTAGAGGGCGGTGCGCAGGCCGCCACCCAGGTAGTCGTGGTCGGTGCCAACCGGGTCATCGAACTCCAGATCGTTGCGTGCGAAGCTCGCCTCAGCCTGCGGACGCAACGTGATGCCGTACTGCTGCGGGTGCAGGCCCACGGGTGAGTGGGCGGTCGCCGCGAAGCGGTGCCAATACGCCGATTGGATGCAGCCGGCGGCGAAGAGCTGGCGCACGCGCTCGAGCGAATCGATGGTGTCCTGCGCGGTCTCGGTCGGGAAGCCATACATGAGGTAGGCGTGCACCATGATGCCGGCGTCGCTGAAGGCACGGGTCACGCGCGCGACCTGCTCGACGGTGACGCCTTTGCGCATGAGTTTCAGCAGGCGGTCCGAGGCGACCTCGAGGCCACCGCTGACCGCCACGCAGCCGGAGGCGGCGAGCAGCCGGCACAGCTCGGGCGTGAAGGTCTTCTCGAAGCGGATGTTTCCCCACCAGGTGATGCTGAGCTTCTCCTCGGTGAGACGCTTGGCCAGCGCCCGCATGCCGGCGGGAGGTGCGGCCTCGTCAACCAGATGAAAGCCGGTCTCGCCGGTCTCGGCAACCAGCGCCCGGATGCGCTGCATGACGATGTCCTCGCCAGGGCGCTCGTAGCGCCCGATGTAGTCGAGCGAGACGTCGCAGAACGAGCACTTCTTCCAGTAGCAGCCGTGTGCCAGGGTCAGCTTGTTCCAGCGCCCGTCCGACCAGAAGCGATGCATCGGGTTCAGCATCTCCATGACCGACACGTATTTGCCCAATGGCAGGCCGTCATAGGTCGGGATGCCGGTGTCGCGCTGTGGAATATCGTGCTGGGTCGGGTCATTGCGCAGAACGACCGCCGTGCCTTCGCGCTGGTAGGTACGCACCAGTGCGACCTTGCGCCCGCGCAGACGCGCCAGTAGATTCAGCAGCGGACGCTCGCCGTCATCCAGGGTCACGTAGTCGAAATATTCGAACACGCGCGGGTCGCGCAGCGAGCGCAGCTCCGTGTTGACCCAGCCGCCACCGAGAACGAGCTTGGCACCGGGGATCGCCGCGCGGATGGTGCGTGCCATGCGGAATGCCCCGTAAACATTGCCGGGAAACCGTGCAGTCACGGCGACGACGTCCGCGGCTTGGGCGACCAGTTCGCCTGTCAGCTCATCGAGCGTTCGATCGACGAGCGTCGGCTCACCGGTCAGGGCCTCGTGCAGCGGATCGAACGAGGTGGCACTGGCGGCCAGGCGTTCGCCATAGCGAGCCAGCTCGAAGCGTGGGTCGATACCCAGCCGCCAGACGTCGGCGAGGTCATCGACGTACAGGCTGCTCAGATAGCGGGCCTGCTCGGTTGTCCCCAGGGTACCGAACGCGGACAGCAGCTGTGCGTCGAACCCGTCATGCACCCCATCCGCGGGGGGGCTCAAGTGGCTGAAGCGCGGGCCCTCGGGCAAGAAGCCCCGGCCGACAATGCGCAGGGCCAGGCTCGGGTCGCGCCGCTGCAGGAAGCGGATGGCCGGTTCGACGGTGTCGATGTAGGCTGTAGCGTGCTCGAGAAAGTGCGCGATCGCAGGGGGTGCCGGCGCGCCTCGGGCCGCGCTCCGGGCGCGGCGCCGGAGGAGCTCGGCCATGCGCCTGAGGAGCGGGGCGGAAAACAACCGCAGGAACAGCTCCAGCGAGGCGTCCGCCTGCGTGACCTCGAGACCGAGGTCGGTCGCGTGCAGGCGCAGAAAGCCCATCAGGTACGCCGTTGCCGGATACGGGGTGTTCAGCTGGATCATCGGCGGCGTAACGAGCAGGACGCGCATGGGTGCGCAGCGTAGCGCACGCGATGTGCGGGCGCACTTTGCCAGGGCGGGCAGGGCGCGGCAGAGCCTGCAGGTCCGGTGCGTTCGGGGCCGGCAATTTGCCATGCCAGCGCCGAGGCGTTGACGGTCAGTCTTGTCCGACAGGACCAGGCGGGAATCGCGACTGGCTATTCGCCGCGCACCCGCTAGTGTGGCGCGGCGGGGGTTACCCGTTGTCACGTCCCGCAGGGAGTTTGCCTTGAAGAGAATCATCCTAACGGTGTTGTGCGCAGCGGTGCTGCTGGTCGCTGCCTGCGAGAAGAAGGGCCCCATGGAGAGGGCTGGCGAGAAGCTCGACGAGGCGGGCCGGACGCTGAAGAACGGTGGTGAGAAAACACCCGCCGACAAGGTCAATGACGCGGCGACGGATGTGAAGAAGGACGTGGAAAAGGCCACGGACGATCTCAAGAAATAGGCGCCGGCCGGCCGGCCAGTGAGACCCCTTACTTGCTGGCCCGGTGGAAGCCGGGCCGTGCGCTGTGCCGGGCCGTCGCGTCGGTGCTCCGAGAGTGCCCTGCGCGCGTCCTGGGCAGATTCCTTGGGCGAGGGCAGCGTCGGCGTCTCCGGGCAAGGCGCTGCGCCGGGAGTGTGAGCGCTGCACAGCGAGCGCGTCCAGGCGGGAACCCACAACATTCACCGCGGCTCGCAACTGACGGTCGGCAGCCGGTATCCTTCGTGCATGCTTGCCATGAAGGGTTTCTATGCTCACCAGCGAGGATTTCAACAAGGGCGGGGCGGAGCACCTTCCCGGGCTCCTCGGCATTGAGATCACCGCGGTCAGCGCCACCACGGTCAGAGGGCGCCTGCCGGTGCGGCCTGCGCTGATGGCGCCCAACGGCTACCTGCACGCCGGCTCCGTAGTATCCCTGGCTGATACCTGTGCCGGCTACGGGTGCATCGCCAATCTGCCCCCGGGCGCAGTTGGGTTCACGACGATCGAGCTTAAATCCAACCACCTGGGTACGATGAGGGAAGGCACCATCGAATGCGTTGCTACGCCCGTGCACCTGGGAAAGGTCACCCAAGTGTGGGACTCGGTGGTGAGCGATACACAGAGCGGCAGGGTGCTGGCGCTGTTTCGCTGTACGCAGCTGGTGCTCAGGGCGAAGTAGGGTGCTCCAGCGTCACTCCAGGCGCAGCAGCTCCTCGGCCTGCCGGAATAGTGCAGCCGGCACGCGGGCCCCGGCCGCCGCCGCATTCTCATCGACCTGTTCTGGCCGGGAAGCCCCCACAATGGCCGTCGCCACATTCTGCTGGCGCAACACCCATGCCAGGGAGAACTGCGCGAGCGTCAAGCCGCAGCTTGCGGCGAGTTCCCCGACCGCCTGCACTGACTTCAGGATGGCGGGCGTGAACCACTTGGGATTCAGGAACGCCCCCATGGCCTGGTCGGCGGCGCGGCTGCCGGCCGGAGCCGGCGCGCCGGGTAGGTATTTGCCCGTGAGCACGCCCTGGGCGAGCGGCGACCATACCACCTGCGAGATCCCGGATCGCTCGCACAGCTGCAGCAATCCCTGTTCGGGCTCGCGGTGCAAGAGTGAATACTGCGGCTGGCTCGAGACGAATTGGTTCACCCCCGTGAGGGCAAGTGCCGCCTGGATGCGCTCGAGCGGCCATTCTGAGAAGCCGATGTAGCGTACCTTGCCTGCGGACACTGCCTGGGTGAGTGCCTCCATGGTCTCCTCGAGCGGCGTGTCGAAGTCATAGCGGTGACACTGGTACAGATCGATGTAGTCAACCCGCAGGCGCTTGAGCGAGTCCTCGAGCTGCTTGCGCACCTGAGCCGCGGATAGCCCGCGGTCGCGTTCGCTCATCGGGAAGAACAGCTTGGTCGCGAGCACATAGCGATCGCGTCCGATACCTGCCAGCGCCTCGCCCAGCACGGTCTCGGCGGCGCCCTTGCCATAGATATTCGCGGTATCGAGGAAGTTGATTCCATTCTCCAGGGCGCGATGCACGCAAGTCGTGGCGAGGGACTTGCGCTGTGGATCGGTGAAGGTCAGCCAGGAACCGAAACCTATCGCGGACACCTTGAGATCGCTGTCGCCGAGCTGCCGAAGATTCATGGTACGCCTTACGACTTGAACAACACTGGGCGGTTAGCGCTAAGTGCGAGAGATCATTGCAACGCAGTCCGCAACGAACCGTCGTCATCCAGCATCAGGTACTCCACCACCGACAAGGGTAGGCTGCCATAGCTGATCAGCTGGTCGTGGAAGGCCCCGAGACGGAAGTCCTCGCTGTGCTGATCACGATAGCGGCCTAGCAGCCGCATGATCTGCCATTTACCGGTGATGTAAGAGATCTTCTGGGTCGGAGAGGAGGCAGCGCCGGCGGCCTCACCCTCTGCGGCCTCGCGGTCCAGGCCTCCGCCGTCCATGAAGTACGCCACTGCCTGCTCGAAGTTCCAGCGGCCAGTGTGCAGGTTCACGTCCACGCCGATGCGGGCGGCGCGATAGCGGCTCAGGCGCAGGACCTGGGCTTGGGCCGCAGAATGCTCCGGGTACAGGCCTTCGCGCGAGAGCATCTCTTCCCCATACAAGGCCCAGCCTTCGGAGAAGACCGTGTCTGAGTGCTGGCGACGGATCTCGTTCTGGATGTGATTGGCGATCGACAGCTGCAGGAAATGCCCCGGAATGCCCTCGTGTGCGAGGATCGGGCGCGGGTCTTCTATGGCTGCGCGAATGTAGAAGTTGCCGCTGTTCGGGTTGTAGGTGGGAATGAAGTAGAACCCGACCGGATCCTTGTCGTAGATACCCGGGGGGTTCATGAAGCCGCCCGGGGATGTGGGCTTGAACGCGGCGGGAAGCTCGCGGATCTGGAAAGCGCCCACGTAGTCCGGAATCGTCACCAACCGGTTAGCGTTGAGGAAGCTGACGACTTCCTTCAGGCGCGACTCATAGTAGGCCAGGAACTCCGCCTGATCCTTCGGCACGTGCGCGGCGCGCTTGGGGTCGGGAGAGGCGAGGCTAGGATCCTTCAGCATGGCCTCCAGTGCCCGATAGCGCGCGAGCTCGACCTCGCCGAGATGCGCCACGTCATGGGCATCAAAGGGCAGCAGCAGCACGTGCTTGAGCAAATAGTTGTACTGGGTCTCGCCCATGGGCTGCCAGTCCGGCATTTGCGGAAGCCCGGCTTGCAACCAATCGGCATAGCCGTGCAACGCCTTGACCGCGGCATCGCGCGCAACTTCCAGCCGCTTGCGCTCCGTCGCCGACATGCCTTCGGCCAGTGTCATCAGACTCCCCGTGTAGAGCTCATCGCCTTCACGGGCCGCCGTGATCGCAAGCGAAGCGTACAGCTTCACCGGGTGCGTCAGGTTGGTGCGCGCCGTTTGTAGCAGTGCGGGCATCTGCTCAAGGCGTGCCGTTGCGGCCAGGCCGCGTGTGCGCGCCGGTGCGTAGTCCTTCTTGAGCAAGCTGAAAATCGCATTCGAGCACTCATTGATGTACAGCTGAGGATCGGAACCCTCTGGATCCAGGCTCCGTCCGAAGAAGTCTGCGCCGGCAAGCTGGGATTGAAACAGAATGCGGTCTACACGGTCATCCTTGCTCCATCCATCCGTCGGTATGGCGCCGACTTTGGCAAGCAGTTCGCTGATGTGTTCCCGCCGGCGTACGACCTCGTTCATGCGGTAGTCGGTGAGGCGGCTGTCGTAGCGGTGTTCCCCCTGGTCGCTGGTGGCCACCGGGTAGGCCGCATCGCGCCACTGGTAGTAGGCGTGTGCGGTTGTCCGCAAGTCGGCGGGGCTGCCGGCAGCAGAACAGGCCCATACCAGTAGGGTCGCGAGGAGCGGGAGTCGAGTCAGGCGGTGCATGCAAAGCCTCGGCCGTGGGAGCGGAGGCGCTAGTGTAGTCTGTCGATCGCCCGTTAGTAACGGACGGCACCACCGGCAGCTATGACTTCCACGGCGCGCTTCGGTCCGCGCCCCTGGGCAGTAGCACGGCCGAAGCGACTAGGTCACTTCATGCGCGCGAGAGGCCGCTGGGCAGGCAGGATCAGCGAGCCTCGGCGCAATGCACGTCGTTCTCGACGCAGTCAACCCAAGCCTGGTTGTGCCAGTAGCGACTGTGCTCGCGGTCGTAATAGCCTTCCTTGTAGCCCTGCGCATAGCTTGCGCTGGCCGCGTGGGTATCCCCTACACAATGCACGTCGTCCTTTGAGCAGTCGACCCAAGCCTGATTGTGCCAGTAGCGATTGTGTTCGTGGTCGTAGTAGCCTTCTTTATAGCCCTGCGAGTAGCTACCACCGTCGTGAACGGTTTCCCGGTCGTGAACGACGCAGCCCGGCAAGGCCATCACGGCAGTCATGCTGAGCGCGCAAAGTAGGTAAACGCGGTTTCGAAGCTTCATATCCCTAACCTCACAGTCAATGTCTGTACCCTACTAGGAGCATACCTTCAGGTGCCGCTCGCGCTGTCCGTTGCACGCCGATGACTCGGTGAGGTATTGCCTACAAAGTTGCACAATGGCGTTAGATCGTATTGTGAAGAGGGAACGATCAGGCAATTGTTGCCTCACCGATCCGACGCAGCCTCAAACAACACGTATGGAATGCGCGACAACGGTTTGCACATCAGACGCACGGTTGCGCCGTTGGACGAGTTGCTGTGCCCGCATCGGGCAGTCTGGGTCTGGGCGCTCCGTGCCTGCGCAAAAATGCTCGCGCAGCGGCCATTGCTGAGCTGGAGACTGCGGTGTTGCCGCAGGCGCGTTGATGGCTCTAAAGTAGCGCTCCGAAACCCTGGGAGAACTGGCATGCGTGCAGTAGAAAATATAGTGGTCCGACTATTGACCTGCCTGTTGGTTACCACGATCGGGCAGGCAAAGTCAGCGGATCACAGCACGGCGGATGCGCAGGCACTGGAGTTGGCAAAGCAGGCCATCGCGCTGCGTTCCGTTCACGGAGCTGGTAACCAGGTGCCGCAGGTGGCCGCACTGTTCAAGTCAGCCCTGGTGGCGGGCGGTTTCCGCGACGCTGACGTGACGGTTACACCGGTCGACGACACAGCATTTCTCATCGCGCGCTGGCAGGGACAGGATCCGCAGCTCAAGCCGCTCGTGATCTCCGGACATATGGACGTGGTCGAGGCCAAGGCCGCAGATTGGCAGCGCGACCCGTTCACACCGGTGATCGAGAACGGTCTGCTGTACGGCCGGGGGTCGAGCGACATGAAGCTCGACGACGCTCTGGCGGTCGCCGCGCTCATAGAGCTGAAGCGCGAAGGCTATCGGCCCAGGCGTGACCTGGTGCTCGCCTTGTCAGGCGACGAAGAAACCGCCATGAAGACAACCCAGCTGCTTGCCGAGGAACTTTCGAAGGCCGAAATGGTGCTGAACGTGGATGGCTCCGGCGGGCAACTGGACCCGGCGGGTAAACCTCTATACTTCAGTTGGTCGGGGGCGGAAAAGACGTACGCGGACTTCGAACTCACGGTGACCTCGCCGGGGGGCCACAGTTCACGACCATATGAGCCCAACGCCATCAACCAACTGTCTGCGGCATTGGTGCGTATTGGACAATACCGGTTCAAGCCGGAGCTAAGTGAGTTGACCCGGGCCTACTTCAAGGCCGCCGCCGGCTACGAGGCGCCGGAGACGGCTGCGGCGATGCGCGCCTTCGCAGCCGATCCAGCCGATGCGACTGCGGTTGCCGCGCTGCGTGCCAATCCTGCGACCATCGGCAAGATCGGCACGACCTGCATCGTGACCATGATCAACGGCGGCCACGCGCTCAACGCACTGCCCCAGCGCGCTTCGGCAAACATCAATTGCCGCATATTTCCCGGCCATCCGCGGGCGGAGATCATGGAGGAGCTACGGCACGCCGCGGCAGACCCGGCCGTGCAATTCAAGGACGTTTCCACCGGTAGCGTTGCCACTGATGCCTCGCCAATTCGGGCCGACCTGGTGGCTGCAATCACGAAAGCGGTCCATATCGGCTACCCGGGAGTGCCGGTGGTTCCCACGATGTCCGCCGGCGCCAGCGACAGCATGTGGTTTCGCAATCAACATATTCCCAGCTATGGGGTGAGTCCGCTGTTCATGAAGGACAGCGACCGATTCGCGCACGGCCTGAACGAGCGCGTCCCGGTGGCGGACGTGCCGCCCTCGATGGCCTACATGCTCTCGCTGTTCACGGATCTGTCGAAGTAGAGGCTAGCTGCCCGGGTTCACTGCGGGGCGCCAGGTGCCGCGGCGGGTAGCGAGGCGACGGTATTGGCGCCAAACAAACGGGTTACGACGACGTCGCGCTGGCCGTCTTCGGTGGACGCGGGATGACGATGATGACTACGCACCCGATACGGCACGATACCCAGGCGTATGCGCTCGCGTGCGCGCTGCAGCAACAGGTCAGCGATGGCATCTTGCACGCTGGCCGCGGATATTGCGGCCGGGAGCTCAAAAACCTCGGTGGCATCGAACGGGTTGGTCACCTGGATCATAGGACTCTGCGGCGAGTCCTGTGTCGTTCGCGTACGCACGATCGATGCCACCGGGGCGCGTGCGCTGACAGCTGGCTGTCCCGCCAGGCCATGCCAGCCGACCGCGATCGTGATGCTCAGGACGACCACTGCGAAGCACAGCGTGGCCGCGGTATCGATCCGGGCTGACCGCCGGCAGATATAGGCATCGTGGGATGGCATAAATGTCCCTGTCATGCGCGTGCGACTCTCCGAGTCCGCGATACGCCAAAGCTCAAGCTGCTGCGCCGACGTCAGCGAAATCTCGACGGTATCCTCGGCCGGATCGCCGGCTGAGTGCGCTTTGGGCTCCGCTGCAATGGTGCGTTCTGGCCTGCCCATCATTGTACTGCCGCCTTTATGCTGGAGCGCCTGCGAACTGCAATGAGACTTTTACGCTCGCGCATGCAGCCGCGAAACCTCAGGGGTCCAGTGTCTGCCTGTAAGTCTTCGCCGACGGCTCGCTCGGGGGGCAGGGAGGAGAGAAAGACAAGGCGCGCTCCCCCACCGTGAGCGCAGAGATTTCCAGGCCAAAACTGTGAGGCGCGTCTGCTTTTTGCTCAGCGCGCGGGAACTTATGACCACTGGAGCCAAACGCCGCGCCGCTCGTGGTTACCCTCTGGGCACAAGCATAAAGGGGTGCCCTGGTGCGAGTGCTTCTGTCACTTTCCATATTGCTGCTGGTTGGCTGCAACGTAGGCGAACAGGTCGGCTACCCCGGCGGGCCTTCCACGCCGGAGTCCGCAACCGGTGGCAGCGGGGGTTCGAGCGGCTCTGGCGGCTCCCCTGGTGGCGGGACTAGCTCACCCCCTCCGTCGCAACCGGTAGTCCCGGTGAACCCGGCCGGCATCTGGGACCTGAACGACACCCTCAACGGTAGGCCCGTCACCGAAGTCGCGCTCATCGCCGGTGGCAAGTATTTTGCGCTTGCAAGCGCGGACCAGTTTGGCTGCGCTGATATTACCGGCGGCACCTACGTGGCCGCCGGCGGTATCTATGCGGGCAGCAATTTCGTGGGCACCGGCACCATGCTGCTGCTGAACGCCTGTACCGCCCCTACCGGGCAGAGTGGCTATCTGGCATACAAGCTGAACGGCAATCTGCTGGGAACTGCCCTCAACCTCTCCTTCGAGGTGGCCGGCAATCTGATACCCACGCTGGGGGCCACGATGGACACGCTATATGCCGAGCCGTCGAGCCTCGCGAGCCTGGCCGGCAACTGGGATGACGCGGGCAATACCCTGACTGTCAATCCCGACGGGACGTTCTTCGAGCAGCAGAGTACGGGGTGCGTGCTCAATGGTGCCTACACCATCATCGATGCCACCCACAACCTGTACGGCATCTCTCTCGAGACCAGCAATTGCACCGCCAGCACTGCGAACATCGCCTTTAGCGGACTCGGTTATCTCGATGACAGCGATGCGAGTGCCCCGCACTTCATCCAGGTCTTGAGCGGGTCAGATCCGCTGAATTCCGGTGCGACGGTCCTGATATCCGGCAACCTGACCCCGCAGTAGCTCCAGTCGCGCGCCGTGACCGCAGCGGTTGGCGTCGCGAATGATGCCGCTAACGAGGCGCGGCGAGGCGCACGCGATCCACCCAGTCTGTGCGCGGCGCGGCGGCGCCGCCGGGTGCAGGTCCTGACGGGCATGGCGGGTCGCCGGACGAACCTCCGGCAAGCCCAACGGCCCGCAGCGCGGTCGTCCACAGAAGATGCACACTTGCAGCATACGTAGTCATGGGGGGTCTCCGTTGCCAGCACCGATCCCTGCGGTCGGCATCGACAGGCTGGCCTCGTAGTGAAGGACCTCTTCAGGTCGCGAAAGCAGAAACCGGTCGTCGTCGGGGAAATAGCGGGCACGCTGGAAGTCGCTGCCGGCGAATGCCCGCAGCGCTTCGGTTCCCGACCACCAACTCAGGGTTACGATCTCGCTGCGCTCGGGGTCGAGGTCGCGCACCGCAACCGATGCGCCCAGGTTCCCGGGGGTCGAGCGATAGGCGGCCAGGCCGGTTGCCGTGACGTACTCGACGTACTCAGTTCGCAAGGCGCGCCGGATCTCGGCACGCCACACTCTCAGTATGCTCATGGCGTTGTCCTCTGGGGCTGAAAAGTTGGCCGAGGCTGCGGCATCTGCGGTGCCTTGAGCAGCAGGAAGACACTCAGCACCACCAGTGCCGCCGCAAGCAGCGTTCGTGGTGTCAACACCTCTCCGGCCGCGAGGTAACCAAGCACCACGGCGATCAGCGGATTGACGTAGGCGTGGCTTGCGACCCGGGTGGCGGGCATTTGTGTGAGCAGCCACAGGTATGCGGTAAATCCGATCAGCGAGCCGGCGACGATCAGGTACGCGAGCGCGATGCCGGCGCGCGGCGAGACTACCGGCCAGGAGTGCAGTTCGCCGGCGACTGCAGACAAGACCAGCAGCACCGCGCCGCCGAGCAGCATCTGCGCCCCGGCGGCCAGCGCGGCAGAGCGTGGGCGCGGCAGCGAGCGCGTCAACACCGCACCGCAGGACCAGGCCACGCCGGCGGCAAGGATCACCACGCAGGGCAGGGCGGGGACCGGCGGCGCGCCGCCGCGAAACAGCAGAATCGCGACCCCACAGAAGCCCAGCAATACGGCGAGGGCGGTAGGCCAGCGAAATTGCTGCTGGCGGAACACGAACACCTCGAGTGTCACCGTGGTGACCGGCAGCGTGGCCTCTATGACCGAGGTAATGCCGGAGGCAACGTATTGCTCGGCCCAGAACAGCGCCGCATAGGTCACGACGAACATGCAGGTAGCGGCGACGGCGATCGCGCGCCACTGCACTGCGGAGGGCACCGGTTCGCCGCGCAGGCGCATGCACACATACAGCAGCCCGCCGGCGATGAAGAAGCGCACCCCGCTTGCGAATAGCGGTGGCACTTCCAGCACCGCGACGCGGATGGCGAGGAAGGTCCCGCCCCACAGCACGTAGATTGCCGCGAAGGCCAGCAGGACGCGCAGGTCCAGCGACTGCACCCGGCCATGCCTGTTCTTCGTAACCATTAAAGACGTCATAGGGGGTTAGCATACCCCTGCCGGCTTTTAAAGTAACCCCTGAAGTGCTATTAAGTGGTTATGAAGATATTAGCGTCCGAACCGGCCCAGTCGCGGTTTGAACTGTGTGGCGGCCACCCCGCGCTGGATTTCGTCAATTCGCTGGATGACCGCTTTGAGCCTGCCCGGTCCAAGGAGCGTTTGGCGGATTACGCCACTCTGCTGCGCTTTGCGCAGGAGAGTGAGCTGCTGACTGCCACACAGGCCCGGGGACTTGCCAGGATGGAGGGCACGGCGGCCGCAACGCGCGTGCTGCGCGCGGCGCGCGAGCTACGTGAGGCGATGGCCGCGGTGCTGTATGCCCAGGCTGACGGGCGCGATCCGCCGGCCGCGGATGTCGAGATGCTCCAGCGGCGCTTCCACGATGCGGAACGGCCGCTGCAGCTGCAGTGGGTGGGCGGCGATGCGGAGGCCGCGGGTGCGTTGCACTGGCAATGGAGCAGTGCGCAGGTCAAAGCGGCCGGATTCCCGCTGTGGCGGATCGCGCAGGCTGCATCGCAATTGATGTTGTCCGATGCGCTTGGCAGGGTGCGCGCCTGCGAGGCGGAGCGCTGCCGCTGGTTGTTCCTGGATACCAGCAAGAACCACACACGACGCTGGTGCAACATGAAGATCTGCGGCAACCGCGCCAAGGCGCGGCGGTTTCAGGAGCGCCGCGCGGAGTGAATGCAGCACGGCGCAGCGGGCCATTTACCCGAAGCGACTGGCGCCAGAGGGCCTACTGTGTGGGCTTCTTGAAATCCTCGTCCTTGGCTGGCCGGTAATCCGCGCGCGGATAGCGCACGCCGTGCTTCACCACCAGATCCACGCTGCGGAGCGCAGAGATGTCGGCCAGGGGATTCTTGTTCAGGACCACGAAATCAGCCGCCTTGCCGGCCTCAACCGAGCCGATCTGCCTCTCCAGGCCCAGCGCGCGTGCCCCGACCAGGCTCGCCGAGCGCAACGCCTGGGCAGGAGTCATGCCCGCCCGGCGGACCAGCAGCTCGATCTCGGCATCAAGCTTGCTGTCCGGATCCGTCCATTCCGGGTCGTCGTCGGTGCCGGCCGATATTTCCACGCCCGCCCGGTGTGCCTCGCTTGCGATATGTGCGCTGGTGGCCGACGGGCACCAGGGGGGTGCTTCTGCGCCCTCGAAGACGAAGAGCGTCGCATCCAGCACGGTGCCGCGGCGCTTCATTTCCGCGAACAGCGCGCTCATCCTTGCATTCGGGCGCATCAGAGTTGCGCTGTCGATGGGCGTTCTGTCGTGGTAGGCCAGTACGGGCGGGCTTGAGATTTCATAGCCCAGCAGGCAGGCGTGGCTCACGACATCGACGCCTGCGCGCACCACCTCACTCGGTTGCGCCGGGAACACGGTCGCATGCGCCCAAACCAGCAGGTGCTGCCGGTGCGCCTCTGCGGTGATCGCGGAAACCAGTGATGCCGGCAGGTCGGCGTAGATCTTGATCGCCGTGGCACCGGTTGCCCTGGCCGCGGCAATCGCCTCCGGCAGGTCGGTCTGCGCCGTGATGGCCTGCATCCATGGGACTTCCCCGGCCGTGCGCCCGCGCGCGGAATCGTGCGTCCGCGGGTCGGTGAAGAACCCCGGACCTGCCATCAGGGCGACGTAGTAGATGTCCGGGGAGGGGACTTCGTCGAACTCAGCCTCGCGCTTGAGCTCTGCCAGCAGGCGCACGTCCCCTGCCATGTCGCGTACGCTGGTAACCCCACTATAGAGCTCACGGCGCAGGTAGGCGTGTGCGACGGGCGGATCGGCGAGCGTTGCCAGATGCACGTGCGTGTTGACCAGACCCGGAATGACGTACTTGCCGTGGAGGTCGATGACCTCGGTGCCCGGGTCGGCATGAAACCCCTTCTCCGGCTGCACGCCTGTGATCTGTGACCCGCGGGTGAGGATGACCACGGCGGGCTCAACGGCGGCGGTTCCCCCATTAATAAGAGTGGCTCCCCGGTAGGCCACGGTCGCGGGTGTGGGGTCGGCGGCCCGGCCGGGCGGTGCCTGGAGGAGGACGAGCACCCCCAGCAGGGGCCCGAGCCTTGAGGTTGCAAGCCTCACCGCTGGGCGGATGCCTTGGCGATAGTGCGCGCCTGGGCCAGGCGGCGCTTGAGCTCCGGCACTGCCGCGGCGGCCTGGGGATTCTTGGCCAACCGGTCGAGCGCCTTGTCGATCGAGTCCATCCCGAGGGTAAGCCCGGTGCGGGTGGTGGCCTGGGCCCACGCACTCTGGAATTTCGGGTCCGCCTTGAGTTCGGATTCGCCCAGGACCTGCGCTTTGGCGATCAGGTCCGAGAGCACCGCTACGGCGCGCGCGACATTGGCAGGGGAGGTGAGGTCCTTGGACTGGGTGAACTGGGCGACCTCGGGCAGGCTGGTGGCGAAACTGCGGATGGCGGCCGCCTGCTGCGCGTTGCGCGGATGGTCCGCGTGCATCAGCGCCTGCGCTGCTCCCATGATTGCAAAGGGCGCCATCGCCGCGTGGTTGAGCATGGAGGTCCCGGAGATCAACCCGCTGGCCCCGAGGCCCGCCAGCACGAGGCCGCCGAGCCCGTGGGCAAAGTGCAGTGCCTTGCCCTCGATGGCGAAGATCTCCCCGAGCAGAGCGCGCACCGGGGAGAACGCGAACAGCGCCGCGGTCACCAGCGCGAGCGTGGCGGCGGTCGGCTGATCGTGCAGCTTGAAATGCTGGTAGGCAACGAAGGCCCCCGCCGCAACGCCCAGGGACAGCGCGTGCAGCAGCAGCCGCGTGAAGAACCCACGCGCCTGCGGCCGTGCCTCGGCCAGGGCCTCGGGCAGGTGCGGGTCTGGTGAAGTCAGGGTGTGCAAGCCATGTGCTCCACCGCCTTCGTGCACGCCGCTAGGCGGCGACGCGCTCGGTCAGCAGCCGCCCGATGCGATCCATGGCCTTACGCAGGGTTTCCATGCTGCACGCGAAGGAGAGGCGCATGTGCCCCGGCGCTCCGAACCCGGAGCCGGGCACGACCGCGACGCCGGCATCGTTCAAGAGCAGCTCGGCGAACTCGCCGTCGTCCCGGCAGCCGAGCGCCGTCATCGCGCGCGAGACGTCCGCGAAGGCGTAGAAGGTGCCTGCGCCGGGCAGGCAGCTCACCCCCGGCAGGGAATTGAGCGCGTGCACCACGAAGTCATGTCGTCCCTTGAATGCCTCGTTCATCCGGGCCACACATTCCTGGTCGCCGTTCAGCGCGACCGTGGCCGCCTTCTGGGCGATGCTGGAGGCGTTGGAGGTCGACTGACTCTGTATGGTGCTCATCGCGGCGATCAGCTCCTTCGGGCCGCCGCAGTACCCGATGCGCCAGCCCGTCATCGCGTAGGCCTTGGAGACCCCGTTGATCGTGACGGTGCGCGGATACAGCGCCGGCACGGCGCTCACGAGGCTGGAGAACCCTGCCGGGTCCCAGAAGATCTTCTCGTACATGTCGTCGGTGCCGATGACGATGCGCGGATGTTCCAGCAGCACCGCACCGAGGGCCTGCAGTTCGGCGCGCGTATAGGCAGCGCCGGTGGGATTGCAGGGACTATTGAGCAGGAACAGCCGGGTCTTGGGCGTGATCGCCGCGGCGAGCTGTCGGGGCGTGATCTTGTAGCCCTGGTTCATACCGGCAAACGGCATGACCGGATGGCCGTCGGCGAGCATCACCATGTCCGGGTAGGAGACCCAGTAGGGTGCGGGAATCACCGCCTCGTCGCCGGCGTCGAGCAGCGCCATGCACAGGTTGTAGATCGTCTGCTTGGCCCCGGAGGAGACCAGGATCTGCGAGCGCTCGTAGCTGAGGCCGTTGTCGCGCTGGAACTTGGCGATGATGGCGTCCTTGAGCTCTTCGATGCCATCGACCGCGGTGTAGCGGGTGAAGCCCGCCCTGATCGCATCGTGGCCTGCCTGCGCGATGTGCGCCGGGGTATCGAAGTCCGGTTCACCGGCCCCCAGGCCGATGACATCCTTGCCCTGCGCTTTGAGCCGCGCGGCCCGTGCCGTGACGGCCATGGTGGGGGAGGGCTTGACGCGCTGGACGCGCCTGGAGACGGGCAAGGTCACTGCTATTTCCTGTTGTTCGCTTGAGATCCGGCCGCGCCGCTATATTAAGGGGTTGGACCCCGGTAAGCCATTGAGGACTGCGACGCTCGCCTGAGCGACGGTAGCGCATGGATTCGCAACCTTTTGAGATCAAGAGCGATTATTCGCCCGCCGGTGACCAGCCGCAGGCGATCGAGAAGCTCGTGGAGGGGCTGCAGGAGGGGCTGGCGCACCAGACACTGCTCGGGGTGACCGGCAGCGGCAAGACCTACTCGGTGGCTGAAGTCATCCAGCGCGTGCAGCGCCCGGCGATGGTGCTCGCGCACAACAAGACCCTGGCCGCGCAGCTCTACGGGGAATTCCGCGAGTTCTTCCCGAACAATGCGGTGGAGTACTTCGTCTCCTACTACGACTACTACCAGCCGGAGGCCTACGTTCCTTCCTCCGACACGTACATCGAGAAGGACTCCTCGGTGAACGAGCACATCGAGCAGATGCGCCTCTCGGCCACCAAGGCGCTGCTCGAGCGGCCCGACTCGATCATCGTCGCTACGGTCTCCTCCATCTACGGACTCGGCGACCCGCAGGCGTACCTGGCGATGGTGCTGCACCTGAAGCGCGGCGACCGCCTGGACCAGCGCGCGCTGCTGCGGCGCCTGGCCGACATGCAGTACACGCGCAACGAGCTCGATCTCACCCAGGGCACCTACCGGGTGCGTGGGGACGTCATCGATATCTTCCCGGCCGAATCTGCGCGCGAGGCGGTGCGGGTGGAACTCTTCGACGAGACGATCGACTCGATCACCCTCTTCGACCCGCTCACCGGTGCCGTCGATCGCAAGGTGCCGCGCTTTACCGTCTACCCAGGCACGCATTACGTGACCCCGCGCGAACGCCTCATCGGGGCGGTCGACCAGATCCGCGAGGACCTGCGGATGCGGCTGCGCGAGCTGCGCGATGCCGGCAAGCTGCTCGAGGCGCAGCGCCTGGAGCAGCGCACCATGTTCGACATGGAGATGATCAAGGAGGTTGGCTACTGCGCCGGGATCGAGAACTACTCGCGCTACCTGTCGGGGCGCGAGCCCGGTGAGCCGCCACCGTGCCTCTTCGACTACCTGCCGCGCAACGCGCTGCTCATCGTCGATGAGAGCCACCAGACGCTGCCCCAGCTGGGGGCCATGTACAAGGGCGACCGTTCGCGCAAGGAGGTGCTGGTGGAGTACGGGTTCCGGCTGCCTTCGGCGCTGGACAACCGGCCGCTGCGACTCGAGGAGTGGGAGCAGCTTGCACCGCAGATGATCTTCGTCTCGGCAACCCCGGGAAAGTATGAGGCCGCACACACCTCGCAGGTGGTCGAGCAGCTGGTGCGCCCAACCGGGCTCACGGACCCTGAGGTCGAGGTGCGCCCCGTGACCACGCAGGTGGACGATGTTCTGTCGGAGATCAGGAAGTGCAGCGCCGCCGGCGAGCGCGTGCTGATCACCGTCCTCACCAAGCGCATGGCCGAGGATCTGACGGACTACCTCAATGAGCACGGGGTGCGCGTGCGCTACCTCCACGCGGACATCGAGACGGTCGAGCGCACCGAGATCATCCGCGACCTGCGCCTGGGAAAATTTGACGTCCTGGTCGGGATCAACCTGTTGCGCGAGGGGCTGGACATGCCCGAGGTCGCGCTGGTTGCGATCCTGGACGCTGACAAGGAAGGTTTCCTGCGTTCGGACAACTCCCTCATCCAGACCATCGGCCGCGCCGCGCGCAACATCCGCGGGCGCGCGATCCTGTACGCCGACCGCATCACCGGATCCATGGAGCGTGCGCTGGAGGAGACCGCGCGCCGGCGCCAGAAGCAGGTGGAGTTCAACCTCGCCCACGGCATCACCCCGCGCGGCATCCAGAAGAGCGTCATGGACATCATGGAAGGGGCACGCAGCGAGGCGCCCCAGCCGGCCGGCCGCAAGCGTCCCGGCAAGGCTGCCGCCGTGCAGGACCTGAGCCCTCAGGCGCTGGTCCGGGAGATCAAGCGCCTCGAAGCGGAGATGCTCAAACGCGCCCGCAACCTCGAGTTCGAGCAGGCCGCAGCGCTGCGCGATGAAATCGAGCGCCTCAAGCAGCTCGAGCTGGGGTTCCCTGCGCCACAGACGCAATCGTAAGTACTTGGAATGTCACGGGTTAGCTTGCATCCGCCCACCCAAGTCTTGTATCGTTCGCGCCCCCTCGTCGCTTAGACGCTCGGATTCAGGCGCGTAGCTCAGTGGTAGAGCATCACCTTGACATGGTGGTGGTCGGTGGTTCGATCCCACTCGCGCCTACCAGATACAGGAAGAGGGCGCCCGCGGCAGGCTCCGCAGGCGCCCTTTTTTTGTCGTTGCGGTGAGGGACCGGCAAGCAGATTGAGTAGGCCCTATGCCCGTTGTCACCCTGCCCGATGGCAGTCAGCGCAGCTTCGACCACCCGGTAACGGTGGATGAGGTCGCGGGCGGCATTGGGGCGGGCCTGCGCAAGGCGGCGCTCGCCGCACGCGTGGACGGCAGGCTCGTCGACACCTCCTACCTCATCGACACGGATGCGAACCTTGCGATCGTGACCGACCGCGATGCCGACGGCCTTGAGGTGATCCGTCACTCGACCGCCCACCTTCTGGCCCAGGCGGTGAAGCAGCTGTTCCCGGAGGCGCAGGTGACGATCGGGCCGGTGATCGAGGACGGCTTCTACTACGACTTCGCCTTCCAGCGACCCTTCACGCCCGAGGACCTGGCCGCCATCGAGAAGCGCATGGGTGAGCTGGCCAAGGCGGATGAGAAGGTGACGCGACGGGTGATGCCGCGCGCCGAGGCGGTCGAGTTCTTCAGGAAGCAGGGCGAGATCTACAAGGCCGAGATCATCGCCGGCATCCCGGACAAGGATGAAATCAGCCTCTATGGGCAGGGGGACTGGGTCGATCTGTGCCGCGGCCCGCACGTGCCCTCCACCGGCAAGCTCAAGGCGTTCAAGCTCACCAAGCTCGCCGGGGCTTACTGGCGCGGCGATTCGCGCAACGAGATGCTGCAGCGGATCTACGGCACCGCCTGGGCGGACAAGAAACAGCTCGACGAATACCTGCACCGCATCGAGGAGGCCGAGAAGCGCGACCACCGCCGCATCGGTAAGGAACTCGACCTGTTTCACCTGCAGGAGGAGGCCCCCGGCGCGGTGTTCTGGCACCCCAAGGGCTGGACGGTATTCCAGGCCCTGATCGGCTACATGCGCGAGCGCCAGGGCGCGGCCGGATATGAGGAGGTCAGCGCACCGGAATTGATGGATGCGGCTCTGTGGGCGCAGTCCGGGCACCTGGAGAAGTTCGGCGAGAACATGTACCTCACCAAGACCCCGGATGAGCGCACCTACGCGATCAAGCCCATGAACTGCCCGGGCCACGTGCAGATCTTCAAGCACGGCCTGCGCAGCTACCGGGAGCTGCCGGTCCGCCTGGCCGAGTTCGGCAAGGTGCATCGCTACGAGCCCTCCGGCGCCCTGCATGGCCTGATGCGCGTGCGCGCCTTCACCCAGGACGATGGCCACTGCTTCATCACCGAGGGGCAGATCACCGAGGAATGCGTCGCCATCACCCGACTGATTCTGGACATCTACCGCGACTTCGGCTTCGAGGAGGTACGCATCAAGTTTGCCGACCGCCCGGCCAAGCGCGTCGGCGCCGACGAGATCTGGGACAAGGCGGAGGCTGCCCTGATGGCCGCCTCGCGGGCGGCGGGCATCGAGTTCACCCTCAACAAGGGAGAAGGGGCCTTCTATGGCCCGAAACTCGAGTTCGTGCTGCGCGATGCCATCGGGCGGGACTGGCAGTGCGGCACTTTGCAGGTGGATCTCAACATGCCCGAGCGCCTGGGGGCCTATTTCATCGACGAACACAGCTCCAAGCGCACCCCGGTCATGCTTCACCGCGCGATGTTCGGCTCCTTGGAGCGCTTTTTCGCCATCCTGCTGGAACACCATGCCGGGAGGCTGCCGGCCTGGCTGTCCCCGGTCCAGGCGGTGGTCCTGAGCATCACCAACCGGCAGGACGAGTATGTGCAGAAAGTAACGGAATCCCTGAAAAATCAGGGATTTCGGGTCGAACACGACTTGCGTAACGAGAAGGTCGGCTTTAAAATCCGCGAGCACACGCTCAAGCGTGTTCCGTATCTATTGGTTGCGGGCGACAAGGAAGTAGCCGCAAATCTTCTTGCAGTGCGTACACGTAGCGGCAAGGATCTGGGCACGATGGACCCGGAGACGTTCGCCGAACGGCTTCGCATCGAGCTCACAAGCCGCGGACGCCAGGTATTGGAGGGATGAAGAATCGCTAGTGCAACAAAGCGGGTAAAGCGCAACGAAGACATCAATGCGCCGCAACTCCGCGTGATCGCGGCCGATGGGTCGCAGGCTGGAGTGATGTCTCGGTACGACGCCCTGCAGATGGCGTTGGCGGCGGAACTGGACCTGGTAGAGGTTTCCCCGACCGCAGAGCCGCCCGTCGTGCGCATCATGGACTACGGCAAGTTCCTGTTCGAGGCGAACAAGAAGGCCCACTCCGCCAAGCGCAAGCAGAAGCAGATTCAGGTCAAGGAAGTGAAGTTTCGTCCCGGCACGGGAGAGGGCGATTACCAGATCAAGCTGCGTAATCTGATCCGCTTCCTGGCCGAGGGTGATAAGGCCAAGGTGACCCTGAGGTTCCGCGGCCGTGAGATGGTGCACCAGGACATCGGGCGCAAGCTCCTTGACCGGGTTTCCAGCGACCTCTTGCCGCACGCGGTGGTCGAGCAGAACCCGCTCATGGAGGGCAAGCAGATGATCATGGTCTTTGCACCAAAAAAGAAGTAGCGCTTCAGCGCTGTGGCCGTAAGGCCGCGGCACGAGGCGTTCGCCCGCAAGCGGAGCGCACCGGCGACGGTGCGCTCTTGTGAACGGGGCTATTAAAACTAGGAGTTGATTCGATGCCCAAGTTGAAAACCAACCGGGCTGCGGCCAAGCGCTTTCGCAAAACAGCGAAGGGGTTCAAGGGCTACGCAGCCAATCGTCGCCATAATCTTGGCCACAAAACCCGCAAGGTGAAACGCCACGCGCGCTCCGGGGGCTCCAGCCTCGTGGACAAGAGCGATGTCGGCCGTTTGACCCAGCTACTTCCCAATCACAAGTAACGGAGCACTACCACCATGGCACGAGTTAAGCGTGGCGTGACGGCAGGCGCCCGTCACAAGAAAGTACTGAAGAAGGCAAAGGGCTACTACAACGCCCGGCGCAAGACCTATCGGGCGGCCAAGCAGGCGGTCATCAAGGCCGGGCAGTACGCCTACCGCGACCGCCGGCAGAACAAGCGCGAGTTCCGCGCCCTGTGGATCACCCGCATCAATGCGGCCGCACGGCTCTACGGGCTGAGCTACAGCCGCATCATCAACGGCCTGATGAAGGCCGGCATCGAGGTCGACCGCAAGGTGCTCGCCGATATCGCCGTGCACGATACGGCTGCCTTTGGCGCGATCGCCCAGCAGGCAAAGACCGCTCTCGGTATTGCCTGACCGGGGCGGGTCTTGACTGACCTTGCGACCCTGACCAGCCAGGCGCTGGCCGAAGTCGCCGCATGCGGCGATCTCGGTGCGCTTGAGGACGTGCGCGTCCGCTGGCTGGGCAAGAAGGGCACCCTGACCGAGCAGCTCAAAGCGCTCGGCAGCCTCAAGGCTGCCGAGCGCCCGGCCGCGGGCGCGCGCATCAACGAGGCCAAAGAACAGCTGCAGGCGGCGCTGGAAGCGCGCCGTGGAGAGCTGTCCGCTGCCGCCATCGAGGCCCAGCTGGCCAAGGGCCGCATCGATGTCACTCTGCCCGGCAGGGGCGAGGAGACCGGCGGCCTGCACCCGGTGACCAAGGCGCGCCTGCGCATCGAGACGCTCTTCCGCCGCGCCGGGTTCGAAGTCGCGTCGGGCCCGGAGATCGAGGACGACTTCCACAACTTCGAGGCGCTCAACATTCCCGCCAACCATCCGGCGCGGGCGATGCATGACACCTTCTACTTCGCCGACGGGCGGCTGCTGCGCACGCACACATCCCCAGTGCAGATCCGCGCCATGCTCGCGCACGGCGCACCGATTGCCATCATTGCCCCGGGGCGCGTCTACCGCTGCGACTCGGACATGACCCACTCACCGATGTTCCACCAGCTCGAGGGGCTGGCGGTCGGCGAGCAGGTGAGCTTCGCGAACATGAAGGCGGTGCTGCGCGGCTTCCTGGCGGCATTCTTCGAGCAGGACATCAGGATGCGCCTGCGGCCGTCGTACTTCCCCTTCACCGAGCCGTCCGCGGAAGTGGACATGTCCTGTGTGTTCTGCGCTGGCACGGGCTGCCGTACCTGCAAACAGACCGGGTGGCTGGAGATCGCCGGCTGCGGGATGGTGCATCCCAATGTGCTTAAAGCCAGCGGCATCGACCCGGAGCGCTTCTCCGGCTACGCCTTCGGGGCGGGTATCGACCGCCTGGCGATGCTGCGCTACGGGGTGAATGACCTGCGGCTGTTTTTCGAGAACGATCTGCGCTTTCTCAGGCAGTTCCGGACCTTCAGCGCATGAAGATCTCCTACGGCTGGCTGAACGAGTGGGTGCAGGTTCCGTGGGCGCCGGCCGAACTCGGTGCGCGGCTGACCATGTCCGGATTCGAGCTTGAAGCGCTCGTGCCTGCTGCGCCGCCGTTCACGGATGTCGTGGTGGCCGAGATTCGCAGCGCCGAGCCGCACCCGCAGGCCGACAAGCTGCGCGTGTGCAAGGTCTCGCGTGGCAGTGGTGAGTTGCTCACGATCGTGTGTGGGGCGAGCAATGCGCGCGCGGGCCTGAAGAGCGCGCTCGCGATCGTCGGGGCGCACTTGCCCGGAGACCTCACGATCAAGGCGGCCAAGCTGCGTGGCGTGGAATCCGCCGGCATGCTGTGCTCCGGCAAGGAACTCGGGCTATCGGAGAATGCCGAGGGCATCCTGGAGCTGCCAGCCGATGCGCCTTTGGGCACACCGCTGCGCGAGTACCTCGGCCTTGATGACACGGTGCTCGAGCTCAGCGTCACGCCCAACCGCGGCGATGCTATGTCGGTATTGGGTATTGCGCGTGAAGTCGCCGCCCTGGCGGGGGCGAAGGTCGGGGCGCCGTCGGCGGGAGAATTCAAGGCCTCATCCGCCGAGAAGCTGCCGGTGCTGCTGCGGGTGCCCGAGGGGTGTCCGCGTTTCGCTGGTTGCATCGTGCGCGGCATCGACAATCGTGCGCCGACTCCAGTGTGGCTGCGCGAGCGCCTGCGCCGCGCCGGCCTGCGTTCCATCAGCCCAGTGGTGGATGTCACCAACTACGTGATGCTCGAGACCGGGCAGCCGATGCACGCCTATGACCTGGGCAAGCTCAGGGGCGAACTCACGGTGCGCTACGCGCTGCAGGGGGAGCCGCTCACGCTGCTGGACGGCAAGGAAATCAAGGTCGATGCCGACATGCTGGTCGTAGCCGACCAGGCGGGTGCCGTGGGCCTGGGCGGAGTTATGGGCGGTGCGCGCACGGCGGTGAGCGCGGAGACCCGGGACATCTATTTGGAGGCGGCGTATTTCACCCCGGAGGCGATACTGGGGCGGGCACGGCGCATTGGCCTGGTCACCGATGCGGCGCAGCGCTTCGAACGCGGCGTTGACCCGACGCAGCAGGGACGGGCCATCGAGCGTGCGGTGGGCTACCTCGGCGGTTTTGCCGGTGGGACGGCAGGCCCAGTGCAGATCCACGAGCTGACCGCCGCGCTGCCAAGACGTGCTCCGGTATCGCTGCGAGCCAGCCGCCTGACGCGCCTGCTCGGAGTTGAACTGGCTCCCGCGCGGGTGCTTGCCGCCTTGCAAGGCCTGGGAATGCAGGTCACCGACACCGAATCCGGATGGACCGTGGTGCCGCCGGCGCACCGCTTCGATATCACCATCGAGGCGGACCTCATCGAGGAAGTCGCGCGCATCGTAGGGTTTGATGCGATCCCGGAACGGGCCGCTCCGGCTGCGCAGGAATTCCGCGCACTGCCCGAGGAACGCGCCTCGGAACACGCGCTGCTCGAGAGTTTGGCGGCACGCGGCTACCAGGAAGCAATCACGCTGGCGTTCGTGGACCCCGCAGTGCAGCGGCGGTTGTTCCCGCAGCTTGCCGGGCTTGCCCTCGCCAACCCCATTGCCAGTGACCTGTCAGTCATGCGGGTGTCGCTGTGGCCGGGCTTGCTGCAGGCTGCCTTGCAGAACCAACACCGCCAGCAGGGGCGGATCCGCCTGTTCGAGCACGGCAACCGGTTTGTGCCAGAGGAGCGGGGAATCCGCGAGATTGACAGCCTCGCAGGTCTTGCTCTCGGAGCACGGCTTCCGGAGCAGTGGGGTATCGGCAAGGCCGAGCGGGTGGCGGTGGATTTCTACGACGTGAAGGCCGATGTCGCAGCCTTGCTCGGCGCTACGGGCGATGCGGCTGCCTATACCTTCGAGACCGGATCCATTCCGGCGCTGCACCCGGGGCGTACCGCACGCGTGCTGCGCCGCGGTGTGGCGGTCGGCTGGCTGGGGGAACTGCATCCGACACTCACGAAGTCGATGGATTTTACATATCCGCCGGTGCTGTTCGAGCTGGATACAGAGGCTCTCGGGGTGCGCCGCATTGCTTACCAGGAGATTTCGCGCTTCCCGCAGGTCCGCCGCGATCTGGCCGTGGTCGTGGACGAGTCGGTGACTTTAAGTACCCTCACCGAGCGTGTAACCTTAAGTACATCCAGCCTGTTACGCGACCTGCGGGTATTCGACGTTTACCGGGGTCCCGGCCTCGAAGAAGGTCGAAAAAGTGTCGCTTTAGGCTTGATTTTTCAGGATATTTCTCGCACTCTTACTGACGAAGACGTGGAGCGGCTTATGAGCTCCGTAATAGCGGATTTGCGCGAGAATCTGAACGCCAGAATTCGAGAATAAAGAAATGGCCCTGACTAAAGCGGAGATGGCGGAAGCGTTGTTCAATCAGCTTGGGCTCAACAAGCGTGAAGCGCGGGAACTGGTGGATCTGTTCTTCGAGGAAGTTCGTGCGGCGTTGTCAGCCGGCGAGCAGGTGAAGCTTTCGGGCTTTGGCAACTTCGATCTGCGCGACAAGAACCAGCGGCCCGGACGCAATCCCAAGACCGGTGAGGAGATCCCGATCAGCGCCCGGCGCGTGGTGACCTTCCGTCCGGGACAGAAATTAAAGGCACGAGTCGAAGCCTATGTTGGAGCCAAGGAATAACGCGCAATTGCCGGCGATCCCCGGCAAGCGCTATTTCACGATTGGTGAAGTAAGTGACCTGTGTGGCGTGAAGCCGCACGTGCTGCGTTATTGGGAGCAGGAGTTTCCGCAGCTGAAGCCGGTGAAGCGCCGCGGCAACCGGCGCTATTACCAGCGCCAAGACGTTATCGTCATCCGTCAGATCCGCAGCCTCCTCTATGACCAGGGCTTCACGATCGGTGGCGCACGCAACAAGCTCGGCGGCGAGGAGGCACGCACCGATGTGTCCCAGAGCCAGCAGATCGTCAAGCAGATGCGCGTTGAGCTTGAAGAACTGATGAAGGTGCTGCGGCGCTGAAGGCGCCGGTGCCGGCCGGAATCGGCGTATGATTAGCGGCTCGCGCGGACCTTCCCTGACCGCGCGCTCGATTCAACAAGAACAAATTATCGGAACGTGGCGCAGTCTGGTAGCGCACTTGCATGGGGTGCAAGGGGTCCCGAGTTCAAATCTCGGCGTTCCGACCAACAAAATCAAGCACTTCCGAGACTCGCGACAAGCCCAAAAATCGCCGGGGTACAGTTGTGCACGCGAAAATAAATTCGCGCCGACGATGTCCAATCTCTCGCGGAATTCAACGTCGAAAACACTGCGCTTGCCATCAGAACGGCACCACACCGAAATCACCGCTCTTGTCTACCGCGTCGATGAGTGAAGCTCGTTGTTCTTCACGAAATTGCGTCGCGTACTCACCTCATACGCGACCATCAGTTCCGTCGGTTAAGGCTGGAGCACAGCGCGCGCTTCATCGGAAGTCCAACTCAACCACGCATCGCGGTCTTCGGCTCGCACTATTGCGGGCATGCGTGCGATTGGCTGCCCAAATGCATGGAAGGTCGAACTAAACGACATCGGGGTAGGTGACCAAGTCAGTCTGAGCTTACTCAAATCATCAGCGTGGCTCAGAGTCTGTTCGCAACAGGATGACGATTGGGCGGCAATGGAAGCCGCTAAGCTGCGCCTAGCAAGTCCTTCAGTAGTATAAAGGCCGACGTGTCCAAGGGTTCTGACGCCCGTTTTTTCAAAACTCGACATTCTGGGTCCATGGGCCCGACCTTCCGACAGGGAGAAGAAACATGACCGAAGGAAATTGGCCATCGTGACCGTCCCAACGTACGACCAATTACTCAGTCCGATCTTGGCGTTCGCCGTTGACAATCCGATAACGCGCGCCTCAGCGACGGAAGAGATGTGCAGTCACCTCTCACTATCTGTGGAAGATCGGGAGGCACGAATTCCGAGCGGAGGTGCAACGTACATTCGGAATCGCGTGGGTTGGGCCATGACATTCCTCACGAAGGCCGGCCTAATCGAAAAGTGCGCGCCGGCCCAATATCGAGCGACTGCCAAAGGCTGCGAGCTACTTAAAGCAAAGCCCAACATTTCAGTTCGGGACCTTGAGGCTATGGAAGGCTGGCATGAGGCATGGAAGTCAACGACCAAAAGCGACGAGCTGGAAACCGAGAATGATGACCCGGAGACAAACGAGGCTCGCATTCGACTAAAGGTTGCGCGGGCGATTCAAAATCCGGAGCAGCGGACGGCGGCGCTTCGATTTATGGCTTTTGCTGTAGACACAGCTAACGAGGACCGTAGCGACGCATGGGTCCTACGGGAACTAACCGATGGACTTGAGCTTATCGTGGGCCGTTTGGTGGCCTGCCGAATTCGGAAATCGGGAATTAGGGTAAGCGTAGTTGGCCCGGTTTCTGAAGATGATCGAGCGGCGCTCGACAACTCCGCCGCGACAGACGAGCCTTGGGCTGCGATTGCAGGCGGACTGTATATTAAAGTGGCCGCTCAAAGGGCTCTCGCGCTTGATCTACTCAAGGACGCGCATGCCATGTTCATCGATGCCGCTATTGCGCGCGTCCGACGCGGCGTTGACCTCGGCGATCACTGTGCTGATGCCCTCACGTTCCTATCTCGAGAAGTAGGTCGCGAGCTGCCCCAACCTGAAGTAGGGGGTGTAGAGTCGTCCGAGGACGAGCTAAGCGCAGAAGACGCGCAGGCGTCGCGCGCGCCAAAAATACGAGGTCGCGCACCAATATTTGAGCACGGTCAGCGCGCCATTGCCTCGCTAATGGAGGCAGTAGATCCCGCAGCCGGTGGAACCATTGCACTTCCGGACTTGCAAAGACCATTTGTGTGGGAAGACACAAAAGTGCGCGATCTGCTCGATTCCCTTTTTATCGGCTTCCCCGTGGGCACACTAGTACTCTGGCATACGGAGGCGCGCGACGCACGTGCGGTAGGCGACGCCAACCAGAATTTCAAAGCCACCACATTGGTCATAGACGGTCAGCAGCGATTGACGTCTTTATTCGCTGTAATGAGGGGCGCGATGGTGGCGGAGAAAGACGATACGAGGCGAGCTATTACCATCGCATTTCGCCCCCGCGATGGGCGGTTCGAGGTCGCAGATGCGGCTATTCGTAAGGATCCGGAATTCATCCCCAACATCACGGAATTGTGGAACGGGCAACGGACCAAGTTGCAGATGCGGAAGGATCTAACTAGGGCGCTCGCCGATGCCGGACGCTCAATCGATGAGCAATATTTGGAGGCGGTTGAAATAAATTTAGAGCGAGCACACGCGATTCAGGACTATCGGTTTCCCACGGTTGAGATTCGTAAGACGGCTTCCGCGGGAGAGGTCCTCGAGGAAGATGTCGCGGACATATTTGTCAGGATTAACAATCAGGGGACTCGGCTTGGGCAAGCCGATTTTGTGCTTACACTTCTCAGTGTTTTTCATGGTGCCTTGCGCGACCGAATCGAGGCTAGCGCACGTGAAATGTCGAGAGATGCGATTGTGGCGATTGACACGCAGCAGGTCCTCCGGATGGCCTGCGCTGTCGGCTTCGGTCGCGCCCGCATGTCCGCCGTATACCGGTACCTCCGAGGTGTCGATCCGCTGACGGGTGATGCTAAACCGGAAGCGCGCGTGGCGCGCCTGGCCACTCTGGATCAGGCTACGAACGATTGTTTGGAAATGACACGGTGGCGCGACTATATGCTCCGAGTCATGCACGCGGGCTTTGTCAGTCCAGGGCTTGTTTCATCGACCAATGCTGTTACGAATGCATACGCGTTTTACATTCTAGGTCGCCGTCGCGGAGTTGCAAAGCAACCGTTGGAAGAAGGGATCTCTAGGTGGCTATTTGCGACACTATTGACCGCGAGATACTCGACGTCGTCTGAAGCTACCTACGAAGAGGACCTAAGTCGGGTTCGAGAGGTTGAGGGAGGCGGCGAGAATCGTGCCTTTCTTGGTATCCTGGATGAAGTATTGGACGGTCTTCTCACTGATGACTACTGGACCACGACTGTGCCATCGTCGTTGGTTACACAGCGAAGTCGAGCGCCGGCGGCTCTTGCGTTTCGTGCTGCGCAGATTGTCCTAGGCTGTCGAGGGCTCTTCAGCGACCAGCTACTTCAAAATCTACTGGCGCCTCCTGGGCATGGAGGTCGTTCAGCAAGCGAGATGCACCATATATTTCCGAAGGCATGGCTCAAAAAGAACAAGATCGTCGACCAAAAGCGTATTAACCAGGTTGCCAATCTTGCTGACGTTGGTTGGCACGAAAATAGTGTCGTCGGAAGCGAAGGTCCCTCTAGGTATGTTCCACGCATACGGGAGATGTTGAAGATCGACGACGATAAGTGGGGCCGCATGTGTGCGGAGCACGCACTTCCTCTTGGTTGGGAATCAATGGATTACGCGGAGTTCTTGGAGGGGCGTCGGCCGCGGATGGCTGAGATAATTCGAACCGCGTTTCGCAAACTGGGCGGAGAGTCGCAGGCTTCACAGCTTCCGCCGCCGTGGTTTCTCCCTGGCGCGGAAATGGTTTGGAAGCGCGTGGCGGAAGCAGAGTTTGACCTGCTGGTCGATTTTCAGTCCAGTTGATACTTTGGGACAATGGCCCTTCGGCAAGCGAGGGGACCATGAAGAAGACCAGGTTTTCCGAGGAGCAGATGGTCAAGATCCTGCGCGAGGCGGACAAGGCGCCCGTGTC
>DASXPL010000023.1:0-99899 GCA_036493615.1 Steroidobacteraceae bacterium | reverse complement strand
CGCCTGGCTGCCCGGGCGCTACGACAATACCGCGCAGGTTGCGCAGGAGGCGCAGCAGGGCGGGCACGCGGCACACGAGGCGATCCAGCTGCTGATCATGCCGGTGCACGCCAGCCGCCTGGGTCACCACGTGTTCTTTGTCCAGGAGAGCGCGGCGAACGACCCGCGCCGCATCATGGGCTCGAGCATGTTCAGCTTCGACACCGACGAGAAGTACGGCATCGTCGGGCTGGTGTACGAGTTCAATGAGCCGGCGCGCTGGCACGATAGCCTGCAGCACCCGGAGCTGTTCAACGGGCTGATGACCGAGGATGTCGCCAGCGCCGGCTGCGAGTTCATCTGGAAGAAGAAGGGCGATGAGTTCATCGCCAGCCACGACCCGAAGCACTGCCACAGCACCATGCCGGCTGAGGGGCAGAACGCCGCCGCGCTCACCCCGAATACGTTCTCGATCGGCGCCTACCACTACAAGCGCACCGGCACGCACTAGCCGGCGGCCCGCCGGCGGCCAGGCAGCGCTAGTTCTTCAGGTGCGCATCGAGCCAGCCGAGCACGGTGTGGTACCACTGCACGCTGTTGGCAGGCTTGAGCACCCAGTGATTCTCGTCGGCGAACAGCAGCAGCTTGCTCTCGATACCGCGCCGCTGCAGGGCGGTGAATGCGCCCAATCCCTGCGTGTAGGGAATGCGGAAGTCGCGCTGCCCGTGGATCACCAGCATCGGCGTGCGCCACTTGTCCACAAAGTCAACCGGATTGACCGCCTCGTACGCCTGGGGATTTAAGTACTGCGGGCCGCCGAATTCCCACTCCGGGAACCAGATCTCCTCGGTGGCGTAGTACATCATGCGCTGGTCGAACAGCCCGTCGTGGTTGACGATGCAGCGGAAGCGGTCCGGCCAGTTGCCCTCGATCCAGTTCATCATGAAGCCGCCGTAGGAGGCCCCGAGCGCGCAGGCGCGCTCGCCATCGAGCCACCGGTAGCGCCCGATGGCCGCGGCCAGGCCCTTCTGCAGGTCCACGAGCGGCTTGCCGCCCCAGTCGTGGCTGATCGAGTCGGTGAAGGCCTGGCCATAGCCCGGTGAGCCGTGAAAGTCGATCATCACTACCGCGTAGCCGGCGCCGGCGAAGGCCTGCGCGTTCCAGCGATACGTCCAGATGTTCTGCATGCTCGACTGCGGGCCGCCGTGCACCAGGAAGGCGATCGGGTAGCGCTGGCCGGGCACGAAGCCGTAGGGCTTCATCACGTAGCCGTGCACGGTCTCCTCGTGCCAGCCGCTGAAGCTGAACTGCTCGAACTCGCTCAGGTGCCGCGCACCCAGCTCGGCGGCGTTCACCGCGGTGAGCCGGCGCAGCGGCCCGCCATTGAAGGACACCGCGTACAGGTCCGCGGGCCCGGCGAGGCTGGAGTGCACGAGCAGCACGTGCTCCTGGCTCGCCGTGAAGTCCTCGACCTCCCCGTCGCCGACGATCCGGCGCGTGGCGCCGGTCTTGGGATTCACGGTGAACAGCGAACGCTGGCCGTTCTCGTCGGCGCTGACCACCAGCGTGCGGCCGTCGCGGCTGGCGGCAAGGCGCACGACCGAGCGGTCCCAGCCACCGGTGAGTGAGCGCACCAGCCCGCTGCGCGCCTCGCGCAGCACGATGTGGAAGCGGTCGGACTCGAAGCCGGGGCGCTGCTGCGCCAGCCAGGCCAGGTCGCCATTGGCGAGAAACACCGGCTGGGCGTCCCAGGCGGGATTGCTGGCGGTGATGTCCACGGCGGCGGCGCTGCCATCGGCGGGCACCTCGTACAGGTCGAAGTTGGTCGACCAGGGCTCGGTGCGCCCGGCGATGCGCGCGGAGAACACCAGCCGTGTGCCGTCGGGGCTGAAGCTGTAGTCCTCATCCCCGCCGAAGGGCTTGCTCGGGGTGTCGGCATCGAAGCCGCGCGCAAGCTCCACCGGGTCGCCGAGGCCCTTGTCGGTGAGCGGCGCGGTGAACAGGTGCGCGCGGGTGCCGTCGCTCCACGCGTCCCAGTGGCGCACGAACAGCCGCTCGTAGGTGCGCCCGGTGCTCTTTTCCTTGGCAGGCTTCTCGAGGCGCTCCTTGGTGCACACCAGCGTTGCGCACTCGGGGAAAACCTCCATCGACACGGCGACCCGATCGCCGCGCGGCGAGACCTTGAGCGAGCCCACATCGAGCGGGTAGTCGCTCACCTGGCGCACCGCGGTCGCCGGCAGGTCCATGCGCCACACCTGCGAGGTGCCGGAGCGCCCCGAAAGGAAATAGAGCGTGCGGCTGTCGGGTGCCCAGCGCGGCGAGGAGTCGCTGGCCGCGGCGGCGGTGATGCGGCGCGGGGAGGGATTTGCCTCGGCCAGGTCCAGCAGCCACAGGCTGGTGCGTGCCTTGTTGGCCTCCATGTCCGTCTCGCGCTGCACGAAAACCAGCAGCCGTCCGTCCGGGGAGATCTGCGGGTCGCTCACGCGCTTCAGGCGCACCAGGTCCTCGACGGTCAGCGGGCCACCGGGGGCAGCTGCGCGGCCTACACCCCAGAGGCCCAGGGCGCCGGCAAGCAGCAGGCAGGCGATACGGCGCGCAGATCTCATGAGCTTCGCTTTCGGTGAGCTGAACGTTGCCGGCAATTTAGACGATGCCGGCGCCTTTGGGGAGGAGGCAGCGCCGGCGGGCGGGCTGCGTCTCGCGCGCCTCAGCCGACTTCGCTGCCCGGGTAGCTCCAGGTTTCCTGCTTGGCCGCCGCCAGCCACTCCTGCATCGGCGCATCCTCCAGCACGCCGGCGATGTACCAGCGTGCCGTCTGGGAGATGGCCGCACCGTAGGTGTTGAAGCGCAGTGCGACGGGTGCATACATCGCATCCGCGATGCTGTAGTCGCCGAACAGCCAGGAGCCGCCGGCGCCGAAGCGTGCCCGGCAGTCGTTCCAGATCTCGTCGATGCGTTCGATGTCGGCCTCGAGCGCGGCGGTCATCGCCGTGCGCCGGTTGCGCGCGCGCGCATTCATCGGCCACAGCGAGCGCAGGTTGGAAAATCCCGAGTGCATCTCCGCGCTCACCGAGCGTGCCACGGCGCGCGCCTCGGGGTCCTTGGGCCAGCCGCTGCCGGTGAGCTCGGCGATGTACTCGCAGATTGCCAGCGAATCCCAGATCGCCAGCTCGCCTGCGCGCAGCACCGGCACGCGGCCGCTCGGGCCGTACTGGTCGATGGTTTCGCGCGTGGTCGCGGTGTCCAGCGGGATCATGATCTCGTCGAAGCCAATACCCTGGTGCTTCATGAATAGCCACGGGCGCAACGACCACGAGGAGTAGTTCTTGTTGCCGATCACGAGCGTGAGCGACGCCATGGAGTGTTAACCTTTGCGGGTGCTGAGCAACGTACGCGCCATTGCCTTCGATCTCGATAATACACTGTGGGACGTGGAGCCGGTGCTGGTACGGGCGGAGACGCGGCTGTTCGAGTGGCTCGAGACGCACTGTCCGCGTATCACCGCGCGGGTGAGCACGCAGGACATGCGCCGCGCCCGTGAGCAGCTGGCGCGGCGCGAACCGCACAATGCCCACGACTTCACCTACCTGCGCACCACCGCCCTCGCCGGGCACGCCCGCGAGCACGGCTACGACGGCAGCATCGCCGAGCGTGCCTTCGAGGTGTTCCTCGCGGCGCGCTGCGAGGTCGAGGTGTTCGCCGACGTGGCCCCGGGACTCGAGCGGCTGCGGCGCCGCTACGGCCTGGGCTCCTTGAGCAACGGCAACGCGGATCTCGGCCGCATCGGACTTGACCACCTGTTTGCACTGTCCCTGAACGCGCGCCAGATCGGCGCGGCCAAGCCCGATCGGCGCTGCTTCGAGCGCCTGGCACAGGAGCTGGCGGTGGCTCCGGCGCAGCTGCTGTACGTCGGCGATGATCCGCTCCTGGACGTGCAGGCGGCGCGCGCCGCAGGGCTTAAGACGGCCTGGATGAACCGCCGCGCGCACCCGTGGCCCGCGCAGTTCGCGCCGGCCGACCTCACGGTCGCCAGCTGCACCGAGCTTGCCGAGGCACTGCAGACGTAGCCGCCTGCGCCGCGCGCGGGCCTAGGGCGGCAGCTCCCGGCCGCGCGTCTCCACGACCAGCAGCGGGACCAGCAGTGTGGCGGCGAGCGGTGCGAGCGCCACCCAGAACAGGATGCCGATGAGCGTGCCGCTCGAACCACCGGTGGTGGCGGATACCATGCCCACCACCACAGGACCTGCGGCAGCAAACAGGCGGCCGATGTTGTAGCAGAAGCCGGCCCCCGTGGCGCGCAGGCGCGCGGGGAACAGCTCCGGCAGATAGAACGTCAGTACGCCGAACACCCCATAGACCGCGGCACCCACCAGGAACAGCAGCGCGAGGCGGGTCTGCGGCTCGAGCGCAAGACCGAAGGTCAGGGCGATGGTCACGGCCCCGAACCCGAAGTAGGTCGCGAACAGGGCACGGCGGCTGAGCAGGTGCGCGAGCGGCACGGCCGCGAGCGCACCCAGCAGGCCGCCGAAGTTGAAGGCATTGGAGGCGTGCGCCTGCCAGGCCGCCGCGAGCTGCCGGGCGGCCGCCGGCGCAAGTGCGGCATGCGCGGCCTGCTCGGCGGCCAGGGTTCCCCCCAGCAGCGGGATGAAGGCGTTGCAGGCCCACCAGGTCAGCACCGCGGTAACCGCCACGAACGCACCGCTGGCCGTGGCGCGCCGCAGCTGCGGTGCGAACAGCTGCCGGGGATGTGGTTGCGACTGATGCGCGTGGCTGGTCTGCCAGCGCTCACTCTCGCGCAGGAACATGCGCACCAGCAGCGCCACCAGGAACGGTGCCAGGCCGGCGAGGAAGACGTAGCGCCACGCGGCGTGCGGGTCGGCCCCGAACCACACTCCGGCCACCAGGTAGTTCACACCGCTCGCCAGCACGATCCCCAGTGGCGAGGCGGTCTGCATGATGACCCCCGCCTGCACCCGGCGCTGCTCGGGAACGGCTTCGGCGACCAGCGCGGCCCCGATGCCCCACTCGCCGCCGATACCAAGGCCGGCAAGCGTGCGGAACACGATCAGCTGCACGATGTTGGTGGCCGCGGCGCACAGGGCGGTGCCGAGGGCGTACAGGGCGATGGTGGCGAACAGTGCGCCCTTGCGACCCATGCGGTCGGCGAGCCAGCCAAACAGCACCCCGCCGGTGGCCCAGCTCAACAGCAGCGCCGAGGTGATGATCCCGGTCCACAGCAGGGTGGCCGAGTGGGCGGCCGCCGAGCCCAGAGGCAGGTGCAGCAGCGTCGGGATGCAATTCGGGGCCACGAAATTAAACAGCAGGGCATCGAAGACATCGAAGCCCCAGCCGGCCCAGGCGGCGCCGATCACCAGCCACTGGTATCCGGAGAAGCCGAGCAACAAGTGTGAAACACTGCCGGTGCGCAGTTCCATCAGGGGTTCCGGCGTCACCTGTTAGCACTGTCGGGTACGCGCTGCCAATCTAGCAGAGAACCTGCAGCGCGGATCGGCGCAGTGCATCACTGTTTTGTCCATGCCCCGGAGGGAAGCTTAAGAGGCCTGAACCGCTCCTGGGCGAGGAGTTGCGGATGGATGCGAGGGATAAGTCGGTGCTGGCGGTGCCCAGCCTGCGGGAATTCTTCCGCGACAGCGTGCATGGCACGCTGCTCAGGCAGCACGTCACGGTCGAAGAGCAGACCGAGCAGTACGTCGTCAACCTGCTGACGCTGTTCGCGCGCACCGAAACTCTCTATGAGGACACGCCCGCCGGGGCGCAGCTGAAGCCCCTGGCGCTGATGCTGGGCGAGGCACTGGCAGCCCCGACCGCCCCTGCCCGGAACTACGCGCTGCAGCGCCTGGGCGATGTCTCGTTGTTCGTCGCCGGCTTCTTTGCGCAGGGCTTTGCCGCAAAGCTGATCAACATCGACTACCACATTGCCATGGGCGGGCGCGCTTACGGGGTGCTGGCGGACGCGACCGCGCGCGGCAGCCGCAGCGTGCTGGCCGGCGTGTTCGCCGAGCTGGCCGCGAAATTCCAGCCGCTGGTGGACGCGCTGAACGAGATCAGCGAGAGCTCCTACCGACACACCGATCGCGACGTGCTGCGCCTCTACGAGGTCTGGCTCAAGACCGGCAGCGCGCGCTGCTACGCACTGCTCAAGCGCCTCGGGATCGACCCCAGTGCCGCCGGCGGCACCGCCTTCGCCCACTAGCATGCTGCTCAGGCGCCTGCAGGAGTTGCTCGGCGGCATCTACGATGTGCACGTCGAGCACGACGTCTGCGACTTCCTGGTCACCGACCGCGAGCAGCTGCCCGCGGGAGCGCGGGCCGGACATGCCCAGGAGGAGCTGCTGGTGGCGCCGGTGGCCGCCGGCGAGCTCGCCCTGTCCTTGTACCTTGATCCGGCGCTGCTGCGGCGGCTGGCCGCGGCCGATCCGCTTGAGCGCCTGCACGGCGGTAATGTCGCAGACTGCCTGACCGCGCTCGAGGGCGTGAGCCACTTCCTCTACCTGGTGTGGAACGCGAGCCATGACCGGCCCGTGTCCCTGCTGGAACTGGAGATGCAGGCCGAGGTCGACAAGTTCATCGTCAGCCACACTCTGCTGCGGCGCCAGGTGCCGGGGCATTTCCCCCTCGAGCTGCGGCGGGTGCTGTTCGAGCGCGCCCGGATCGATCCGCGCGTCGGTGCGCGGGCCGGTCTGTACCGTGAGGCCAGTGGCTACGCCAGCCGCTTCTGCCGCTACCTGGAGCGCTCACTGGTGCGGACGCGCCGCGATCAGGGGTCGCCGCAGGAGGCAAGGGGAGCGCTGCTGGCGGAGCTGCGGCGCTTCTACCGTTTCACCAACGCCGCCAAGCGCGCGCACATCGAGCAGATGGCCTGACGCGATCGCCGCCCCTGGCGAGGCATCAGTCCTCGTCGCCGGCGGCCTTCCTGGCCTCCAGCTCGCGCATCAACTTGATCCACTCACCGAGCTTGCGCAGATCCTTCGGCTTGCTGGGTTTGCCGGGCAGGGCTGCCGGGCGGTCCACGAGGCGCGCGTAGGGGTCGTAGCTCTCCTCGGTCTTCATCGTCAGCTTTGCGTCGCCCAGGATCTCCAGCACCTCGCGCTTCTCATCCGCCGGCGCATCGTGCCAGGTGACGAATGCGTTGCCGCGCTCGTCGTGCACCACCTGGCCGAGGCGCCTGCGATTGGCCTCCTGCACTCGCGGCGCCGAAACATGCCTTTTCCTGAAATCTTCCATTGAATATGTACGCCTGCTCCTGGACAGCGTCTCCATTCCCCGACGGTCACAGCCTAACCGTGCGGTGCGTCGCACTTCCGAGAGGGCCGTCACGGAATTCCCGCACACTTTCAACCGCTCGTCGGTGACATATTGCGCGCACGCAGCAGGCCGAGGGCGCTCTTGCAGTCGGCGATGGTGCCATCGAGCGCCCAGGTGCACGCCTGCGCAAACGGCACCCAGTGAACCTCGATGACCTCGCCGCGCTCGTGGGCGGTGGGCGCCGCGCTGAGTTCGCTGGCGAGGAACAGGTGCAGCCGCTCGCTGAAGACGCCCGGCGAGGGCAGGCAGACCCCCAGGCTGCTCCAGCGTGCCGCGCTCACGCCGGCCTCCTCGATGAGCTCGCGCTGCGCGGTGGCCAGCGGCGGCTCGTCCGGTTCGAGCTTGCCGGCGGGCAGCTCCCACAGCCAGCCCTCGGCGACGTAGCGGTACTGGCGCAGCAGGCACACGCGCCCGGCGTTGTCCAGCGCCACCACCCCCGCGCCGCCGGGGTGGTGCACGACCTCCAGCAGCGCCCGGTGGCCGTTGGGCAGCCGCACCTCGTCGGTTGTGACGCTGATGACGCGGCCCCGGTAGTGCAGGGTCTGCTGGTCCGGTTTCATGCCACGCATCCTAACCCCCCGGGCCGCAACCGCGCGCACCGCCCCGGCACGTGCCTGGGCAGCTGCGATGCGCGCTGCGTCACGCCGCGCACGCTTTGCCCGGCATGGGGTATGGGCCGCAGGTATAGTCCCGGGTCACCACCTTATGACAACCACGGCGCATCTGGAGCGGCTCAACGCTGCGCAACGCAAGGCCGTTACGCACGGCGAGGTGCTGGCCGAGAAGGGCGTGCGCTGCGGCCCGCTGCTGATCGTCGCCGGCGCCGGTACCGGCAAGACCGACACCCTGGCGCACCGCGTGGCGCACCTGGTCATCAACGGGGTCGACCCGGGACGGATCCTGATGCTCACCTTCACGCGGCGGGCCGCCGCCGAGATGCGGCGCCGCGCCCACGAGATCACCCGCAAGGCCCTGGATGAGCCGCTGGGCGGGATCAGCCAGTCGATCGCGCAGCGCCTGAGCTGGTCGGGCACCTTCCACTCGATCGGCAACCGCCTGCTGCGCCACTACGCCCCGCACGTGCAACTCGACCCGCACTTCAGCGTGATCGACCGCGGCGATGCCACCGATCTCATGGACAGCCTGCGCCAGGAGCTGGGTCTTGCGAGCAAGGAACAGCGGTTCCCGCGCAAGGACACCTGCCTGCAGATCTATTCCAACCGCGTGAACACGCGCGCCTCGCTGAAGGAGACCCTCGAGTCGCACTACTCCTGGGCGGCGCAGTGGGAGTCCGAGCTGGCCGCCCTGTTCCGCGCCTACGTCGAGCAGAAGCAGCACTCCGGGCTGCTCGACTATGACGACCTGCTGCTCTACTGGCACGGGATGATGAGCGAGCCACGCCTCGCGCAGCACATCGGTGCTCACTTCGACCACGTGCTGGTCGATGAGTACCAGGATACCAACCGCCTGCAGGCGGAGATCCTGCACGCGCTCAAGCCCGATGGCGCAGGTCTTGCCGTCGTCGGCGACGATGCCCAGGCGATCTACTCCTTCCGCGCCGCCGCGGTGGAGAACATCCTGGGCTTTGCGGAGCGCTTCTCGCCGGCGGCCGAGGTCGTGACGCTGGCGCAGAACTACCGCTCCACGCAGCCGGTGCTCGATGTGGCCAACTCGGTGATGGCCGAGGCGCCGCGCCAGCACCGCAAGTACCTGCTGTCCGTGCGCGGCGACGGCGCGCGACCGCGCGCGGTCACCGTCGATGAGCTGCTGACGCAGGCGGAGTTCGTCTGTGCGGAGGTGCTCAAGCGCCGCGAGACCGGCATGCCACTGAAGCGCCAGGCGGTGCTGTTCCGCACCGCCAGCCACAGCGACATGCTGGAAGTGGAGCTGACCAAGCGCAAGATTCCCTTCGTGAAGTATGGCGGCCTGAAGTTCCTCGAGGCCGCACACATCAAGGACCTGCTGGCGGTGCTGCGCTGGGCGGACAACCCGCGCAACCCGCTGGCCGCCTTCCGCGCGCTGCAGCTGTTGCCAGGCATGGGCCCGGTGAATGCACGCGCCGCCATCGATCATTTTGAGGCGGCCGGGCACTCCTTCGAGTCCCTGCGCAGCTTCAAGCCGCCGCAGACCGGGGACGTGGACTGGAAGCGCCTGGTCGACCTGCTGCTCGCCCTGGCCGATCCGCAGCGTCCCTGGCTCGGCCAGGTGAACATGGCGCGCGAGTGGTACCGCCCGCACTTCGAGCGCCTCTACGAGCAGTTCCACACGCGCATGGGGGACCTGGAGCAGCTGGAGCTGCTGTCCGGCCAGTTCCCCTCGCGTGAGCGCTTCCTCACCGAACTTACGCTCGACCCACCGAACGCCACCAGCGACCTCGCCGGCCGCCCGACGCACGATGAGGACTACCTGGTGCTCTCCACCATCCACTCCGCCAAGGGCATGGAGTGGGACACGGTATTCGTGCTCAACGTCGTCGATGGCAGCTTCCCGAACGAGTTCTCCACCGGCAAGCCCGAGCTGATAGAAGAGGAGCGCCGGCTGCTGTACGTCGCGCTCACCCGGGCACAGAACGACCTGATGCTGGTCGTGCCGCTGAAGTTCCACCTCACGCACCAGTCGCGCCAGGGCGATGCGCACGTCTACGGCGGCCGCAGCCGCTTCATGACCGAGAAGGTGCAGAAGACCCTCGACCCGCAGACCTTCCATGGCAGCTCGCTCGCCGGCAGCGACACGCTGCAGGAGAGCGCAGCGCCGGTCACGGTGGACGTCGGCGCGCGCCTGCGCGATATGTGGTGAGCGCTACTTGCGCGGCTTGGAGAACAGCAGCGTGAAGCGGTCGCTCTCGCCGATGGCCGCGTACTTGGCGTGATCCTTCTCGCCCAGGGTGTAGGTCGGTGGCAGGGTCCACACGCCCTGCTCGTAGTCCTTGGTGTCCTTCGGATTGTCGTTCACCTGTGACTTGCCCAGCAGCTTGAAGCCCTGCGCCTCGATCAGCTTGATCGCGAAGTCCTCGTTGACGTAGCCGCTCTTGGCCTTCGGATCCTGCGGCACCGCCGGGTTGCCGCGGTGCTCGACCACGCCGAGAAGGCCCCCGGGCTTGAGCGCGCGGTACAGCGTCGCGAAGATCTCCGAGGCGTCGCCCCCGGACATGAAGTTGTGGACGTTGCGGAAGGTCACGACCATGTCGAGCGTGCCGGCCGGCACCACGTCGCTGCCATCGGTGGCCAGCGTAACCAGATTCACCTTCGAGTACAGGTCAGGGCGGGCGGCGAGCTTGGCCTCAAATGCCGCGCGCTGCTTGGTGTTGTACTCACTGGTGGGGTTCGCCGGCGGCACGGCCGCGTAGTACTTGCCCTTCTCGCGCAGCAGCGGCGCGAGGATCTCGGTGTACCAGCCCGGCGCCGGCCACACCTCGAGTACCGTCATCTCCGGGCGGATGCCGAAGAACAGCAGTGTCTCCTTGGGGTGGCGGTAGACATCGCGCGCGCGATTGGCCTCCGCGCGCTGGTCGCCCGCCAGGATGCTGGTCAGTTGCTGCGCGGTACTCTGGCGCGAGCTGCTGGTGGCGCACGCGGCGAGCAGCGCCACACTCAGCAGCAGCCCGGTGATCACTTTGCGTCTGGGGGACATAGCGGCGTCCTTGGGTAGCTGAGCGCGGGCGCGCTAAAAAACCCCGCGCCGGGCGGGGTCTTCCAGCTTGCGCATAGCATGGTACCTAAAGGGTCAGCGACGGAAGGGTCCGCCGCCCTGGCGCGGGCGCTGCGGCCGTTCCTGTGCCTCGTTGACCCGCAGCGGCCGGCTGTTCATCTGGAAGCCGTTCAGCGCCTGGATCGCGCCCTGCGCCTCCGCCTGGGGCATCTCCACGAACCCGAACCCCCGGGGCTTGCCGGTCTCGCGGTCGTTGATGAGCTTCACCGATTCCACGGTGCCGTGGCGCTCAAACAGGGCCTTGACGTCCTGTTCGGTCGCATTGAAGGGAAGGTTGCCAACATAAATCGTCGTCATCCGGCACTCTCTCTTGGCAAAGCGGACAGCGGCGCACCGCACGCGTCGGTCGCATGTACCGCGTGAATCACACCGTAGGGGGCTTCAGGGCGCACGATCGTTCAGTGCGCGGTGCAGCCTCGCGGCTGCACCGGCGGACGCGCACGCAGGCGGGCGCGCGGGGCGGGAGAAATCGTCAACACATTCAACAAGGCGCAGTCATCCACGACGGATACGAACGCCCGTGCCATGCTACTCCCGGCCAAACCGGTACGCAAACCAACGGGGCCCGATGGAAGCGCTGCTCGTATCCACCGGTGTCGTCGCCTTGGCGGAGATCGGCGACAAGACACAACTGCTCGCGCTGGTGCTGGCGGCACGCTTCCGGGCCCCGGCAGCGGTCATCCTCGGCATCCTGACCGCCACGCTTGCCAACCACCTTGCCGCCGGCGCCGTCGGCACGCTCCTGGCCTCCCACATCGACCCGGCGGTGATGCACTACCTGCTGGCGGCCTCGTTCTTCGCCACGGCTGTCTGGATGCTCATCCCCGACCGTACCCCGGAGGCGGCGCAGAAACCCGCGCGTTTCGGGGCCTACGGCACCACCGTCGTGTCCTTCTTCCTGCTGGAGATCGGTGACAAGACGCAGCTGGCCACGGTGGCCCTGGCTGCCAGGTACCAGGTGCTCATCCCGGTGGTGGCGGGCACCACGCTGGGAATGCTGCTCGCGGACGTGCCGGTGGTGCTGCTGGGCGGGGCGGCGGCGAACCGCATTCCGGTGAAGCTGGTCAACCGCATCGCCGCGGCGGCCTTTCTGCTGCTGGGCGTGCTCATCCTGCTGCGCCCGGTGAGCTGAAGCGCCGAGCAACGGCGAGCTGCTAACGGCGCCAGGATCGCTTAAGGGGGCAGGTTCAACTGCGCAAGCAGGGCCTGGTAGCGCGGATCGGAGCGCAATTCAGACAACATGGGATCGCACTTGAGGTAGTTGAACAGTCCCGGGTCGCGGCTGCGGTTGGCGATCTGCAGCCACTTGAAAGCGCGCTCGCGATCGTGGCGATGCGCATAGACCTCGGCGAGCTGATACTGCCAGGTCCCGACATTGGCCTCGAGTGCGGCGAGTATCTTGTCGGCCTCGGCGCGCCGACCCAGGGCATCGAACGCCATTACCTGACCCACCATGCGCCACTTGTCCGCGTGCTCCGCCGAGGTCTCCGTCAGCGCCTCCTGCGCGCGCCCCTCGCTCAGCAGTACCAGCGCCAGTCGAAGGTGCATGCTCTCCGCATCGGGGTGCAAGGCGATCGCCTGCCGGAATGCCGCGGCGGCTTCGGCCGTGCGGCCATTGAACCACAGGGCCGTGCCCAGGCCGCGGTACGGATCGATCGAGAGCGGGTCGCGCTCAATCAGCCGCCGCGCATAGCGCTCGGCATCGTCGAGGTGACACGCTGCGATCGACAGGTAGATCGAGATGCCAAGCGCGTTGGCGTTGTCCGGTTCGAGTCTTAACGCGGTCTTGATCTCCCGGTCTGCGGCCGGGAAGTCGTGGTCAAGGAACACGAGGTTTGCGAGCGCCACATGGGCATCGGGGAGATTGGGATCGATGGCGAGGGCGCGTTTGGCCGCGCTGGACATGCGCTCCCCGAGCTCTGCGAATCCCGCCGTAACCTGATCTTCACCCGCACCGAACACCATCAGGCCGCCTTCCTCGTTCGCCAGCGCCGCCCACGCGTGCGCGAAGTTCGGATCCAGCTCCACGGCACGCCTGAAGTAATGCGTCGCCCGTTCCGAATCCGCGGCCGTGTAGCGCTGGCTGTATGCCAGGCCCTGCAGGAACATCGTGTAGGCCTCGGTGTTGGAGGTCGGCGCTGCGCGCGCTGCCGGGGCGCCGAGCAGCGACACCTTCAGTGCCGACACGACCGCATCCGCGATCTCATCCTGCGTGCGGAAGATATCGTTCACCTGGCGATCGTAGGTCTCCGACCACAGATGCGAGCCATCGGCGGCACGAATCAGCTGTGCGGTGATGCGCAGCCGGTCCCCGGCCTTGCGCACGCTGCCCTCGAGCACGGTGGTAACACCCAGCATCTGGCCCACTGTGCGTACGTCCTCCGCCTTGCCCTTGAACTGGAACGAGGAGGTGCGGGCGATCACCTTCAGCCCGGGGATCTTGGCGAGCAGGTCGAGGATCTGCTCGGACATCCCGTCGGCGAAGTATTCCTGGTCGTGCGCCTGGCTCATGTCCACGAATGGCAGTACGGCGATGGATTTGTCATCCAAGACCGCTGCGCTGCCGGCCGCTGAGGACGCGTACAATGCGGGACGCCCGTGGCGTAGTACCAACACGGCCACCGCCGCCAGGAGTGCAACTCCTGCGAGCGCAGCGAGCGCCAGCCCTCGCCGGCCCCGCCTGGACGACATGGCGGCCGGGCGCTGCGGGGGTGCCTGTGCAGCGTTGAGGGCACCGGCGAGCTTCGCGAATGCCGCCTCGCGACCGTCCGCGGCGACGTCCACCCACTGCGACTCACTCAGGAAATACTCGAGCGCCGGCGTGAGTGCGGCCCCGTCGAGGCGCACCGCGATGATCTGCTTCTTTTTCGAGGAGGCCCGTTCGACTTCCTTGCCGACGTGCGAGGAGCCGATCGATTCCTTGGACAGGATCAGCACGAGGGCCCGCGCCTCGTTGATGGCGCGCACGATGGCATCGGCATACTGAGCCCCGGCGGGCACATCGCGGGGGGCCATCCAGCAACTCAGGCGGCGCTGTTCAAGGTATGCGGTCAGGCTTTCCGCGGCGGCGCGGTCCGCCGAGGCGTAGCTCACGAATGCGATCCGCGTCAGCCCCGCCGGAAGCGCACCCTGATCCGGTGGCTGGTCAGCAGAGTTCATGCGAGGCGTGCAGCAGCCACATTGCTGCAGGGGACATCCGGTGGGGAAGTTTTTTGATTATTTTTCAATCAGTTGACTGGTATCGTCGGCTGCGGCGTCAGCCACGCTGCTATTGCTTGGCCAGCAGCGTACCGGAGAAATGCGCGTGCAGTGCGCTGCGCCCGGACACGGCACTCAGCTGCCGGCCGGCTCGAGGTAGGCATAGCCATCCAGCTCGCGCTCGTAGAAGCGCTTGAGCGCCTGGCTCTCGGCGATGGTCATGCGGCCGTCGCGGATGGCGCGCTCACAGTCGCGCGCCAGTGCCGGGTACAGTTCGGCGACGTCGTACTCCATGTACTCGAGCACCTTGTTGGCCGTGTCGCCCTTGACGATCTCCTCGATCCACCAGCCACCCTCATCGTGCAGGCGCACGTGCACCACGTGCGTGTCGCCGAAGAGGTTGTGCAGGTCGCCGAGGGTCTCCTGGTAGGCCCCGACCAGGAACACCGCCAGGTAGTAGCCCTGGTCGGGCTTGAGTTCGTGCAGCTCCAGGGTGCGCTTCACGTCGCGCAGCGAGACGAAGCGGTCGATCTTGCCGTCGGAGTCGCAGGTGATGTCGGCGAGCACCCCGGTGCGGGTGGGCCGTTCGTCGAGGCGGTGGATCGGCATGATCGGGAACAGCTGCTCGATCGCCCAGCTGTCCGGCAGCGACTGGAACACCGAGAAGTTGCAGAAGTAGGTGTCCGAGAGGATCGACTCCAGGTCCTCGAGCTCCTCGGGCAGCCGCTCGAGCTTGCGGCACTGGTCGCGGATCTTGGCGCACGTCGCCCAGTACAGCCGCTCGGCAAGTCCCCGGAACTCCAGCGACAGCAGCCCCAGGTTGAACATCTGCAGCACCTGCTCGCGGGCGGTGAGCGCATCGTGGTAGCACTCCACCAGGCGCCGCTCGCTCACCGTGCGGTAGGCATCGAACAGGTCCAGCACCGGCTGCGGCAGCTCCTGCGAGCCGGTGTAGTCGAGGGCACGGTCGCCGGTGACCTGGAACTTGTCGAGGGCCGACGAGCCGAGCACGTCGAAGATCAGCACGCTGTGGTAGGCCGCCACCGCGCGCCCCGACTCGCTCACGATCATCGGGTGCGGGATGTCACGGGCATTGCAGACGCTGGCGATGCGGTAGACCACGTCGTTGGCGTACTCGGCCAGGGTGTAGTTCATCGAGGAGGAGAAGTTGGTGCCGCTGCCGTCGTAGTCGACCCCCAGGCCGCCGCCGACGTCGATGTACTGCAGGCCGGCCCCCATCAGCTTCAGCTCCGCATACACGTGCGCGAGCTCGTTGATCGCGTCCTTGACGCGGCGGATGTCCTGCAGCTGGCTGCCCGGGTGGCAGTGCACCAGCTGCACGCAGTCAAGCATGTCGTGGCTCTTGAGCACGTTGAACAGCTCGAGGATCTCGGTGATGAACAGCCCGAACTTGGACTTCTCCCCGGCCGAGGCGCTCCAGCGGCCCGAGCCCTCGCTGTTGAGCTTCACGCGCACGCCGAGGCGCGGGCGCACCCCGCAGGCCTGGGCGTGCTTGAGGATCAGCGCCAGCTCCTCGAAGTTCTCGACCACCGGGATGATGGTGCGGCCAAGCTTGGTCGCAAGCGTCACCGCCTCGATGTAGCTGTCGTCCTTGAAGCCGTTGCAGACGATCAGGCGCTCCGGGGCGTTCTCGGTCATCGCCATGACCGCGAGCAGCTCGGGCTTGGAGCCGACCTCGAGGCCGAACCCGAACTCCCTGCCGTAGCGGTACACCTCCTCGACCACCAGGCGCTGCTGGTTGACCTTGATCGGGAAGACCGCCGCGTAGCGGTTCTTGTAGTCGTTCTCGCTGATCGCCTGCGCGAAGGAGTCGTGGATGCGCCGCAGGCGGTGGGCGAGGATGTCCGAGAAGCGCACCACGACCGGGGTGGTCAGGTCGCGCGCCTTCAGGCCCTCGACCACCTCGTAGAGGTTGATCTCGTGCTCGGGGCTGGTGTCCGGCCGCACCACCACGTGGCCGGCGGTACCGACGCCGAAGTAGCCCTTGCCCCAGGCGCGCACGTTGTACAGCTCGAGTGAGTCCTCGATGCGCCAGGGCTGCGCGGGATTGAATTTGCGGTTGCCGTTCGGGCTCTTGGTTTCTTCTGTCACGCGCGCGTTATATCAAAATTGTGCGTGACATTTGCGAGTCTTCACGCGCCGCGCGCGACCGGATGCGCAGGATCGGTGATCCACTCGCTCCACGAGCCGCCGTACAGCCGCGCGCCGCCGAGGCCGGCGACTTCCAGGGCGAGCAGGTTGTGGCAGGCGCTCACTCCCGAGCCGCACATCGCGACGACATCCGCGGCGCTGCGCCCCGCGAGCGTGCTCTGCCAGCGGCTGCGCAGCTGCGCGGCATCGAGGAAGCGGCCGTCGGCGCCCTGGTTGCCCACGAAGGGGTGGTTGCGCGCGCCGGGCACGTGCCCGGCAACCGCATCCAGCGTTTCGTTCTCCCCGGCGAAGCGGTCCGCGCCGCGCGCATCGACCAGGAGCATCGCGCCGCTGGCCAGCGCGCCGGCACGCCGCGCCGCCTCGACCTGGCACCCACTGACGGTCATGCCCGCATGCACGCGCGCCACGAACGCGCGCGCGGCGCGCGCAGTCGGCTGGCTCTCCAGCGGCAGCCCGCGGCGCTCCCATGCGGCCAGCCCGCCGTTGAGGACGGCGACGCTGTCGTGGCCGAGCCAGCGCAGCAGCCACCACAGGCGCGCGGCATACATGCCGCCCGCCTGGTCGTAGGCGATCACCTGCACCTTGTCATCGACCCCCCAGCGGCTGAAGGTCGCCGCCAGCGCCTGCGGCGACGGCAGGGGATGGCGTCCCGTGCCAGGTCCGCGGGCGCCGGACAGGTCCTGATCAAGGTCCGCGTACAGCGCCTGCGGAATGTGGCCCTGTGCCCAGGCTGCGCGGCCCCAGCCGGGCTTCTGCAGGTCGAAGCGGCAGTCGATCACCGCCCACTGGGGGTTGGCAAGCTCGGCGAGGAGCTCCTCAGGTTCGATCAGCGTCCTGGGCATGGCGGGACTCCCGAAGCGGCGGCGACCGTGCATTTTCTGCCCTGCGCCGTTGTCGTTACAATCCACTGCGAGCACACCTTGGGCTTGGGGGCAGGATGGCAATCGAGGTCTTCTGGGGCAGTGGCAGCCCGTTTGCGTGGCGGGTGCTGCTGGCGCTCGAGTTCAAGAGGCTGCCCTACGTTTCGCACCTGCTGCAGTTCTCCAAGCAGGAGCACAAGTCCCCGCAGATGCTTACGCTCAACCCGCGCGGCCGCGTGCCGGTGCTCAAGGACGGCGACTATGTGTGCTTCGAGTCCCTCGCGATCCTCTACTACCTCGATCTGAAGTACCCGCAGCCGGGCATGTTCGGCAGCTCGCCCGAGGAGGCCGGCACCATCATGCGCGTCATCTGCGAGTACCAGGCGTACATCGAACCGCACGTGACCAAGATCGCGCGCGCGGTGTTTTCCGAGAAGGCCGACCTGTCGGCCGATGAGATCACCGAGGCCATGCACATCCTCGGTCGCGAGGCGCGCACCATCGAAGGACGGCTGTCGAAGACGGACTGGATCGTCGGCGATTCCTACTCGGCTGCCGACATGGTGCTGTTTCCGGGTGTACAGCTTTTGATCCGCGCACTGAACAAGCCGCGGGCGCGCGAGCTGTCCTTGCGTTTCATGCCGGTCGAGGTGAACTACCCCGCGCTCGGCCGCTGGCTGGCCCGCGTCGCTGCCACTGCAGGCTACGAGCGCACCTATCCGCCGCATTGGCGCGATTCCTAGGCAGGACAGCGACCCGCGCGCGTCTGCTGACGGCGAAAAGCAGGCTGCGGGCAGTGCGAATTGATACCCTGCCGAGCAGCGCGCGGACCTGGCGCGCAACTGGAGTACCAAGACGAGCATCATGAGCAACAATCACGAACACAAAGTGCACGTAGAGTTCCCCGGCCGCATCCTTTTCGTAGGCTTCGGCAGCATCGGTCAGGGAGTGTTGCCCCTGATCTTGCGGCACATAGGTATTGCGCCGGAGCGCATTACCATCGTCACCGCAGAGGACAAGGGCAGTGAAGAGGCTGCCAAGTACGGCATCAAGTTCGTGAAAGAACCGCTGACGCGCGAGAACTTCCGCCGCGTGCTCAGCCCGCTTATGGGGCGCGGTGATTTCCTGATCAACGTCTCCGTCGAGGTCTCGAGCATCGCCCTCATCAAGCTGTGCTGGGAGAAGGGTGCGATGTACCTCGACACCTGCGTCGAGCCCTGGCCCGGTGGCTACACCGATCCGACCGTGCCGCCCGGCAAGCGCACCAACTACGCGCTGCGCGAGGAGGCCCTGGCGCTGCGCGTCGGCAACCAGCGCGCCCCGACCGCGGTGCTCACGCACGGCGCCAACCCCGGCCTGGTCTCGCACTTCGTGAAGCAGGCGCTCTTGAACATCGCCCGCGACGTCGGCGTGGATGCCGGCAAGCCCGCATCGCGCGCCGACTGGGGTGCGCTTGCTCGCAAGGTGGGGGTCAAGGTGGTGCACATCGCCGAGCGCGACACCCAGTTCTCCTCCAAGCCCAAGCTGCCCGGGGAGTTCGTCAATACCTGGTCGGTGGACGGCTTCGTGAGCGAGGGCGCCCAGCCATCCGAGATGGGCTGGGGCACGCACGAGCGCAACTTCCCGCGTGACGGCAAGCGGCACGAGTCCGGCTGCCTGGCGGCGATCTATCTGATGCAGCCGGGGGCGGCCACGCGGGTGCGCACCTGGACCCCGCGTGCCGGGCATTTCCACGGCTTCTGCATCACCCACAACGAGGCGATCTCGATCGCCGACTACTACACGGTGCGCGAGGGTTCGCAGGTCGCCTACCGCCCCACGGTGCACTACGCGTATCACCCCTGCGATTCGGCCGTCATGTCGGTGCACGAGCTGGCCGGCAACAACTACGTGCAGCAGGCGCGCCAGCGCATCCTGATGGAGGAGATCACCGGCGGCATCGATGAGCTGGGCGTGCTCTTGGCCGGGCACAAGAAGAACGCCTACTGGTATGGCTCGCAGCTGTCGATCGAGGAGGCGCGCAAGCTCGCCCCCTACAACAATGCCACCAGCCTGCAGGTGTGCGTGGCAGTGCTGGCCGGGGTGGTCTGGGCGATGGAAAACCCCAATGTGGGCGTCATCGAGCCGGACGAAATGGACTACCAGCGTTGCCTGGAGGTCTGCATGCCCTACCTCGGTCCGGTGGTCGGGGAGTACACCGAGTGGACCCCGCTGCACGAGCGCGAGCGCCTCTTTCCCGAGGACATCGACAAGAGCGACCCGTGGCAGTTCAAGAACGTGCGGGTCATTTTCTAGGCCCGCGGCGGCTGCCGGTTCACAGGTACTGGATCGCCACGACCACGAACGTGCGCTCCCCCGCAGGCGTCGCGACGGTGAACTCATCGTCGAGGCGCTTGCGCATCAGCGCGCGCCCGAGCGGTGAGTCCATGCTGAGGTAGCCGGGCGCGAGGTCGAACTCGTCCGGCCCGACGAGGCGATGCCGCGTGCGCGCCCCGGCCGTGTCCTCGAGCTCTACCCAGGCGCCGAAGAACACCCCGCGCGGATCGGCAGGGGGCTGCTCGACGATGACCATGCCGTCGAGGCGCCCGCGCAGGAAGCGCACGCGGCGGTCGATCTCCCGCAGGCGCCGCTTGCCGTAGGTGTATTCGGCATTCTCGGAGCGGTCCCCCTGGGCGGCAGCGGCGGCCACCGCCTGGGTCACCCGCGGGCGCTCCTCCCGCCACAGCTGGTCCAGCTCGGCACGCAGGCGCCGGGCGCCCTGGGCGGTGATGTATTTTGAGCCAGCCTTTTGCGGCGCACGGAAGCGACCCATGGCTACCGGTCCTGTGAGTTATGTCGCATTTCCTTGTACCCCATTCGTGAGCTTTCTGTGGAGCGTCTCACGGACCCTCGGAGATCACGCTACTAACCTTAAGGCGTGGCTACCAAGTACTACACGCACTTCGTGACACAGGCGGGCCAGGCCAAGACCCCTGGCCCGGGCAACGAGTGGAGTGGTGTGGTTGAGCTGCGCGAACCGCTGACGCACACCCGGGCGAACCGCGAGCTGCGCTCCTTGCTGGCACAGAGCTTTGACCTGGATTCGGAAGACATCCGCATCCTGCATTGGGCCCGACTGCACTGACGCATCCCCTGGCGGACTTCCTTCCCTTCATCGAAGGTCCGCCCTTTCCGACCCCAGGCCCAAAAGCCTGGGGTTTTTTTTGGCCGCGCCCGCGAAGGCCGCGCTCCCAAGCCCAGATCCCGCTTCCCTGCTGCGCTGCGGCGCAGGCTCGGCGGCTGCCTTGGGGTTCCCGGACCGGAAATCGACGCGCCTACCTGCCCGTGTGACAATCCGCATCCCCCGGCATGGGGCGGGGGCGAATCACAAGGAGAAGCTCGATGCGTGCGTGGTCAGTGGGCCTGTCGGCCTTCGTGGTGCTGTTCCTCTCAGGATGCGGATACAACAACCTGCAGACGCAGGACGAGGGCGTCAAAGCCGCCTGGTCCGAAGTCGTGAACCAGTATCAGCGCCGGGCTGACCTGATCCCGAACCTCGTCAATACCGTCAAGGGCTATGCCGCGCAGGAGCAGAAGGTGCTCATCGGCGTGACCGAGGCGCGTGCCAAGGTCGGCTCGATCCAGGTGACCGCGGAGGTGCTGAACAATCCGGAGCTGTTCGCCAAGTACCAGGCCGCGCAGAACCAGCTCACCAGCGCGCTGAAGAGCCTGTTTGCCGTGACCGAGAACTATCCGCAGCTGAAGTCGGACCAGAACTTCCGTGACCTGCAGTCCCAGATCGAAGGGACGGAGAACCGCGTGACCGTGGCGCGCAACCGCTACATCCAGGCGGTACAAAGCTACAACGTCACCGTGCGCCAGTTCCCGGTGAACCTCACCGCCAAGATGTTCGGTTTCCAGGTGAAGCCGAACTTCACCGTCGCCAATGAGGCGCAGATCTCCAGCGCCCCGACCGTGAGCTTCGACACCGCGGCGCCGGGTGCCCCGGCCGCTGCGCCCGCGGGACAGCCCGCGACGCAGTGATCCGATGAGCCGCGAGTACTCGGGCGCGGCGCTTGCGGCCGCAATCGCGCTGCTCTGGTGCCTGGGGCTCGGCCCGGCGGCCGCCCAGGATCTGCAGCCGGTCCCCAAGCTCGCCGCGCGGGTGACCGACCTCACCGGCACGCTCACCGCCGAGCAGCAGGGAGCGCTGGAGCAGAAACTCGCCGCGTTCGAGTCCGCCAAGGGCACGCAGCTGGCGGTGCTCATCGTCCCTAGCACGCAGCCGGAGGAAATCGAGCAGTACTCGATCCGCGTGGTCGAGCAGTGGAAGCTCGGGCGCAAGAAGGTCGACGACGGCGCACTGCTGATCGTCGCCAAGAACGACCGGCGCGTACGCATCGAGGTGGGGCAGGGGCTCGAGGGCGTGCTCACCGATGCCATGTCCAACCGCATCGTCTCCGAGACCATCCGGCCGGCGTTCAAGGAGGGCAACTACTACGGTGGCATCGACTCGGGGCTGGACCAGATGATCAAGCTGATCGACGGCGAGCCGCTGCCGCCGCCGGAGCCGGCCTGGCAGCAGGGGCATCGCGGGGGCGGCTCCGGGGCCTTCCCGCAACTGCTGTTCGTGGTCCTGTTCGGCTCGCTACTGCTGCGCCGGCTCTTCGGCCGCACCGTGGGGGCGACGCTCACCGGCTTAGGCGCCGGGGGCCTGGTGTATCTGGGCGGCTACGCGCTGGCGCTCGCCGGGCTGGCCGCCGTGGGGGGATTCCTCTTTACCTTGCTCATGGGCTTCGCAGGCAGCAGCAGCGGTTGGACCAGTCGCGGCGGTGGCTTCGGTGGCGGGCTGGGCGGGGGGTTCGGCGGGGGCGGCTTCGGTGGCGGCGGGGGCGGCTTCAGCGGGGGCGGGGGCGGCTTCAGCGGCGGCGGCGCCTCTGGCAGCTGGTAGGAGGAGGCAGCCATGAGAATCGCCCGCCTGATCCGCCACGTCTGCACCACGCGCTACGGCACGCACCGGCACTTTCCACCCGCGGTGCGCGATGCGATCGAGAAGGCCATCGGCGAGTGCGAGGGGCGCCACGGCGGGGAGATCCGCTTCGTGGTCGAGACCGCCTTCGATGTTCCGGAAGTCTGGCGCGGCCTGTCCCCGCGCCAGCGTGCGCTGCAGATGTTCGGCCAGTTCGGCGTCTGGGACACGGCGCACAACAACGGCGTCCTTATCTACGTGCTCATGGCCGACCACGACGTGGAGATCATCGCCGACCGCGGCATCGCCGCCCACGTCTCGCAGGAGGAGTGGCAGGCCGTGTGCAGGCAGATGGAGCACCACTTCCGCGCGGGGCGCTTCCAGGAGGGCGCGGTCGTGGGAGTCCTGGGGGTCGGAGCGCTGCTCGGGCGGCATTTCCCGGGCACGCGCCGCAGCGACAACGAGCTGCCCAACCAGCCGGTCCTGCTGTAGCGCATCACCGACAATCGTCTGCGGCCCTACATGGGCCATAATCGGCGTCCATGAAGACCTGTAAATCCCGCGCCCTTGCCGCGGTGCTGCTGTGCGCGGCCCTGGCGGGGTGTTCCGTGTTCGGCGCCGGCCACAAGAAGGCGCCGCCGCCCCCGCCAGCCCCGCCGCCACCCCCGGAGATGCCGCTGCCGGTGGCCAACCAGCGTTTCGAGCTCAATCCCGGGGACGACGTCGTCGGGGTCGTGCAGGTGGTGAAGGCCACCAAGGAAGACACGCTCGCCGATATCGCCCGGCGCTTCAACGTCGGCTACGAGGAGATCGTGCGCGCCAACCCCAAGGTGGATGCCTGGCTGCCAGGGGAGGGGACCGAGGTCATCGTGCCCTCGCAGTTCGTGCTGCCGGATGCCCCGCGCACCGGGCTCGTGATCAATATCCCGGCGATGCGCATCTTCTACTTCCCGCCCGCCAAGAAGGGCGAGAAGCAGGTCGTCTTCACCCACCCCATCGGCATCGGCAAGATGGGCTGGCGCACCCCGGAAGGGGTCACCAAGATCACGCGCCGCCAGAAGGATCCGACCTGGCACGTGCCGGTCTCGGTACGCAAGGAGCACCACGACAACGGCGAGAACCTGGAGCCGGTGATCGGTCCGGGGCCCGACAACCCCCTGGGCAAGTACGCCTTCTACCTGGAGTGGCCAAGCTATCTGATCCACGGCACCAACAAGCCCTCGGGCGTGGGCCTGCGCTCCAGCCACGGCTGCATGCGCTTGTACCCGGAGGACATCGAGCAGTTCTTCAACATGATCCCGGTGGGCGCGCAGGTGCGCGTGGTAAACCAGCCCTACCTCCTCGGCTGGCACGAGGGGCAGCTGTACCTGCAGCCCTACGACGTGCTGGAGGATGACAGCCGCGACTGGAAGAAGGGGCAGCAGAAGTTGCTCACCAAGTCCCTGTCCGCGCGCCTGGCGCAGGACCTGAAGGAACATAACGAGCAGATCGACTGGAAACTGGCTGCCGCCGTGAGCCAGGACCCGCGGGGGGTGCCGGTGCCGGTGACCGCCTCGGGCACCAGCCTCGAGGAGGTACTCGCCGGCGCGGCGCGCGTGCAGAACGTGCTGGCGGCGCACTCCAGCTGGGATGGGGAGTCCGACCTGCCGATGGACGAGGCGACCTTCAAGCAGATGATGACGGATGCTGAGCCCAAGACCGATGCCCCGGCCGCCGCCCCGGCAGGCGCGGCGCCGAAAGCTAGCAAGCCGCCACCGGCTCCCAAGAGCGGCGGTTGAGGTGCCCGAGCCCATGAGTGCGCTGTCGCAATGGCTGCAGCTGATGCTCGCGGAGATCACGCGCAAGCAGGAAGATCAGGAGAGCGCACACGCGGAACTCAGGCGGCGCGCCCTCGAACAGGAGCAGGCGCCGCCAGCGGCAGCCGCGCAGGTACCCGGCACGCGTCGCTGACGGTGTTGTGTTAGAGTCGCGCCGGCCAAATCCTAAGAGGCGCTTGAGTGGCAGACAGCCCCGCGTCCGGCGTACAACTCGCACAACAAAGCCGCACGGAACTTGCGATCGAGCGCGTGCCGACGGGCGTCGTCGCCTTCCTCGGCCGCACGCTCAAGGGGCCGGTCAACCACGTTGTCGCGGTACGCAGCTTCGTCCAGTTCCAGCAGCACTTCGGCGGCCTGTGGCAGCCCTCGACCCTGTCCTATGCGGTCGAGCAGTTCTTCGAGAACGGCGGCCGCGAGGCGCGCATCGTGCGCGTGGTCAACGGCGCCCGGCCACCGACGCTGTCACTGCCGGCGGGGACCGGGGTGCTGCGCCTGACCGCAATCAACCCCGGCTCGCGCGAGTACCTGCGCGCCTCGGTCGATTACGATGGCCTGAATCCCGGCGAACACGAGTACTTCAACCTCGTGGTGCAGCGCGTGCGCACGGCCGGCTCGGAGCTGGTCGAGGACCAGGAGATCTACCGCCGCGTCTGCATCACCCCCAGCGCCGTGCGCTGCGTGCGCGAGGTGTTGCTCGAGTCACGCCTGGTGCGCGCCACCGGCCCGCTGCCCACGCTGCGCCCGGATCGCAGTGCCGGCGGCCCGGGGGGCGTGGCCGCAGGCTACACCCTCTCCAATCCGGACGGCGACGACGGGGCGCCGCTGACTGACTACGACGTGATCGGCTCGGCGGTGCGCAACAGCGGGCTATTCGCGCTGCAGGATGCCCACGGCTTCAACATGCTGTGCATTCCACCGCTCACGCGCGAGCGCGACGTGGGGCTGTCGACCCTGCTGGTCGCGGCGCGCGTCTGCCGCGAGCGGCACGCGCTGCTGGTGGTCGACCCCCCGGCGGCCTGGACCACCGCGCGGGCGACCCTGGATGCGCTGCGCCTGTGGCCATTCCGCAGCGACAGCGCCGTCATGTACTACCCGCGCGTGCAGGCTTTCGACCGCTTGCGTGGCCGGGTGGAAGTATTCAGCTCCTGCGGGGCCGCCGCCGGGATGATTGCGCGCTCGGACGAGACCTGGCCGGTGTGGGCGGCGGCGGAGAGCGAGGAAGCCATCCTGCGCCCGGGCCTGCGTCCGGCGGTCGTGGTGGACGAGGCGGACCGTGTGCGCCTGGCGCAGGCCGGGGTGAACACGTTCCTGTCGGTGCGCAGCGGTGCGCGCAGCGGCGTCAGCCCGCGCACGCTTTCCGGCAGCGGCGCCTCCGACTGGCGCTACCTGTCGGCGCGCCGCCTGGCGCTGTTCGTGGCCGCGAGCATCGAACAGGGCACCCGCTGGGTGCTGCTGGAACACAATGGGCCGGTGGTGTGGGAGCGCGCCCAGGCGCAGGTCGAGGCCTTTCTCGACGGGCTGGCCGAGCAGGGCGCCTTCGCGGGAGCTGCCGCCGATGAGACCCACTTCGTGATCGCCGACGAGCGCGTCAACCGGCCCGCCACCCTGGCGGAGGGCAAGTTCAACCTGCTGTTCGGCTTTGCCACCAGCAAGCCGGGCGCCTTCGACACCTGGCTGGTCACGCACACCGCCGGCGCCGGCCGCGTGCGCCCGGTGTCCGTCAACCGCTCGGCAACCTCGAAGAACCGGGTCGAGTGGGAGATCGAGACCGCGATCCTGCGCAATTAGCGCTCAGCACTCCGGGGCCCCGAAGCCACCACCACCCGGGGTGAACACCGTGAGCTCATCCCCGTCATCCACGGTAAAGGCGGCGGTGGCGCCGAGCTCCTCCACTGCACCGTCCGCCCGGCGGATCTGCGCCGCCCCGCGGGCCGCAGCGCCCCCGCCGGCGACGCCGAACGGGGCGATGCGGCGGTGGTTGGCGAGCAGAGCACCGCTGAAGGGGGCGCGGAACTGAAGCCGCCGCACGCTGCCGGCCCCTCCCGGCCAGCGCCCGGTGCCACCGGAGCCGCGCCGGATCGAGAACTCACGCACCAGCAGCGGGAATTCGGCCTCCAGGATCTCAGGGTCCGTCAGGCGTGAGTTGGTCATGTGCGTTTGCACTGCATCGCAGCCGGCAAATCCCGGACCGGCGCCGGCACCGCCGGCGATGGTCTCGTAGTACTGCAGCCGCGCATCCCCGAAGGTGAGGTTGTTCATGGTGCCCTGGGAGGCGGCCAGCACGCCGAGCGCACCGTACAGTGCATCGACGATGCACTGCGAGGTCTCGACGTTGCCCGCGGCCACCGCCGCCGGTGCCCGCGGGTCGAGCAGCGAGCCGTCCGGTATGCTGATCTCGAGCGGCTCGAGGCAGCCCTCGTTCAGCGGGATATGGCCATCGGTCAAGGTGCGGAACACGTACAGCACCGCGGCCAGGCACACCGCGCGCGGGGCGTTGAAGTTGTGCTCGCCTTGCGCGGAGGTGCCGGTGAAGTCCACGCGCGCCCGCCTTCCCGCCAGGTCGATGCCAATCGTCACGGCGATCGCATCGCCGTTGTCCATCTCGTAGCGGAAGCTGCCCGGAGTGAGCCTGGCGATGGCGTTGCGCACGCTGTGCGCGGCGTTGTCCTGCACGGCGCGCATGTAGCGGTGCACGCCTGCCAGCCCATGACGGCGCACGGCGCGCTCGATCTCGGCGATGCCGCGCGCATTGGCGGCCAGCTGCGCGCGCAGGTCGGCGAGGTTCTGGTCCGGGCGGCGCGCCGGCCACGGTCCGCCCGTCAGGCAGGCGCGCAGCGCTGCCTCATTGAGCGTACCGGCGCTCACCAGCGCGAAGCATTCGAAGAGGATGCCCTCCTCAGCGATGGTGCGGCTGAAGGGCGGCATCGAACCGGGCGTCACGCCGCCGATGTCGGCGTGGTGGGCGCGCGAGGCGACGAAGAAATCCGGCTGCTCCCCGGGGGCGATGAACACCGGGGTCACCACGGTCATATCCGGCAGGTGCGTGCCGCCGTGGTAGGGGCTGTTGAGCAGCCAGGAATCGCCGCGGCGCAGCCGCGGCTGCCCCTTGAGCACCGCGCGCACGCTCGCGCTCATCGAGCCCAGGTGCACCGGCATGTGCGGCGCGTTGGCCACCAGGCCCCCGCTGCGGTCGAACAGCGCACACGAGTAATCCAGCCGCTCGCGGATGTTCACCGACTGCGCGGTTGACTTGAGTACCTCGCCCATCTGCTCGGCGATGTGCATGAACAGGTTGTTGAAGATCTCGATGCGCGCCGGGTCGATGGCATCAGCGCCGGTGGCTGCCGGCACCCCTGAGTCCTCCAGCATGACCGAGCCATCCGGCAAGGGTCGCGCCGTCCATCCGCGCTCGAGCACCAGGGTGCTGTGGGGCTCGACGATGAGCGCTGGTCCGGTGATGGCGGCGCGGAGCGCGGCGAGCGGCACGAGCGGCACCTCGCACCAGGCGCCGAACCAGGCGCGTGCCCTGCGCGGCGCAGCGCCGGTGGCGGCCGACCGCGGCATGGCAAGCGTGCTGGCATCGATTGAGGCGCAGCGCGCCTCGACGCGCAGCGCCTCGATGCGCACCGCGAGGGAGTGGGCGGCAAAGCCGAAACGGCGCTGATGCTCGAGATGGAACTGACCGCGCAGCTGCTCAAGCGGCGCGAGCACAAGTGACAGCGAGACGTCGCTGTCGCCGGCACGCAGCTCCACCAGCGGCGCGCAGACCACGTCCCCGCCGCCGCCGAAGGCGGCCAGCTCCTCGCGCGCCTCAAGTTCCAGCCGCGCAAGGCCGGCGTGCGCGGCGGCGAGCCCGGCGGCATCCAGCCCCTGGCGCAGGCTCGCGCGGCGCACCGCCAGGCGGTCCGCCACGCCCACGCCGAACGCTGACAGCAGGCTCGCCAGCGGGTGCACCAGGACCTGGCGTGTGCCGGCGGCGCGGGCCACGCGGCAGGCGTGCTGACCGGCCGCGCCGCCGAAGCAGAACAGCGGAAAATCAGCCGTATCCAGTCCCTGCCGCGTGGCCACCTGGCGGATGGCGTTGGCCATGGCTTCCACGCCGACCTCCAGGAATGCCTCGGCGAGACTCTCCGGGGTGAACCCCGCGCTGCCTGGCTGCGCGGCGAGCGCCGCAAAGCCTGCCTCGACGGCCGTGGTGTCGATCTGCTGTCTGCCGTCGCGGCCGAATACGGCCGGCAGGGTGTCCGCGCGCAGGTGACCCAGCAGTACCTGGGCATCCGTCAGGGTGAGGGGGCCGCCGCGACCGTAGCAGGCCGGCCCGGGATCGGCGCCGGCGGAGGCAGGTCCGACGGCGAGGCGGCCATCGCGCACCCTGAGCACCGAGCCGCCGCCGGCGGCGATGCTATGGACATCGAGCATGGTCTGGGTGAGGCGCACGCCGCCGATCAGGTGCTCGAAACGCTGTGGCAGTTCCCCGTCGATCAGCGAGACATCGGTGGAGGTGCCACCCATGTCAAAGCCGATCAGGCGCGGCAGCTTGAGCTGCCTGCCGACCCAGTGCATGCCGATGAGCCCGCCCGCAGGGCCCGACAGCACGCTCGCCATGGGGTGGAAACTGGCAGGATCGGCCAGCCCGCCGTTGCTCTGCATGAGCGCCAGGCGCGCACGCGGGTCGAACTCGCGCAGCTGCCTCTGCAGCCCGCGCACGTAGCTGCCGAGGGGCGGGGCGAGGTAGGCATTGAGCACGGTGGTGTCGGCGCGTGCGACGTAGCGTGCCAGCGGCGACAGCTCGTGCGAGACCGAGACTTCTTCGAAGCCCAGCTCCCGGGCGCAGCGTGCCGCCAGGCGCTCGTGGGCCGGGTGGGCCCAGGCGTGCAGGAACACGATCGCCACCGCGCGCCGCCCGGCGGCACGGACCCGCGCGAGGTCCACGCGCAACTGGCCCAGGTCCAAGGCGGTGAGCACCTGGCCCTGCACGTCGATGCGCTCCCGCGCCTCGATGACTTCCGCGTACAGCGCCTGCGGCAGCACGATGTGGCGGGCAAAGATGTCCGGACGGTTCTGGTAACCGATGCGCAGCCCGTCGGCAAAGCCTGCGGTGGTGACCAGCACCACCGGCTCCCCGCTGCGGGTCAGAAGCGCGTTGGTCGCCACCGTGGTACCGACCTTGACGATGTCGATGGCAGAGCTGCCGCCCGCCTCGGCAAGGATGGCCTGCACCGCCACAAGCCCCGGGTCGGCGCTCACCCCGCCCGGGGCGGCCGAGAGCACCTTGCGCACGTGCAGCTGACCGTGCGGGGACAGGCCGAGGACATCGGTGAAGGTGCCGCCGCGATCGATCCAGAACTGCCAGCCGCTGCGGCCTGATTGGCTTAACGTTTCCATTGCCTGCATTATTCGCGCATGCAATCTGCGACTGCGATGCCGCCATGCAAGAAACCATGACTTCCCGACACGTCGTCTTTTCTCATGGCAAGGAGAGCGGTCCCTGGGGCCGCAAGATCGCCGCGCTCGCCGACGTCGCCCGCTCGGAGGGCTACGAGGCGCACTCGGTCGATTACCGCGGGCTCGAGGAGCCGCGGGCGCGCGTGGCAAAGCTGGTGGATTTCTGCAAGGAGTTGAGCGGCGACCTGGTGCTGGTGGGCTCCAGCCTCGGCGGCTATGTCACGGTGGCCTCCGCCTCCTTGTTGCACGCCCGCGGCATCTTCCTGATGGCCCCGGCGCTGTACGTGGACGGGCTGCCGGAGCTGCGGGCCGGCATCCTCGACTGCTCGGCGAGCATCGTGCATGGCTGGCGTGACGATGTCGTGCCCTTCGAGCACAGTGTGCGCTTCGCGCAGACCTACAAGACCGCGCTGCACCTTCTGGAAAGCGATCATCGCCTGCACAACCAGCTGCGCGTGGTGCAGTACCTGTTCGAATACTTCCTCATTGCCCTGGACCTGCCTGCGATCGCCTTCGAGTGAGTCAACGGTGCTCGCGGATCGCGCGGGCCGCCAGTGCATCCACCAGCCCAGGGACGACCAGCCGCGCCCAGCGCGCGAAGCGCCCGCGCAGCGAAGTGACCAGCAGGCGCTGGCGGCGGCGCATGGCGCGGGCGATCAGCGCTGCGCACTCCTGCGCCGTCATGATCCGGTCCTCGTCCATCGGCGTGTTGCCCAACGGCCTGCCGTCGGCGCCAATGGCACGGCGGTGGATCTGGCTGACCACGAAGTCCGGCGCGATGATGGTGACGGCAACGCCGCTGCCACGCAGCTCGATGCGCAGGGACTCGAAGAAGCCGACCATCGCGTGCTTGCTGGCTGCGTAGCCGGTGCGTTCGGGTACCCCGGTGAGGCCGGCGATGCTCGCGACGGCGACCAGCAGTCCGCGGCAGGCCTTCAGGTGCGGCAGTGCGGCGGCGGTCATGTGCACCGCGCCGAGCACATTCACGGCCCAGAGCCGTTCGTACACTGCAAAGTCGGTGACCTCATCGAAGCGCGCCCACATCGTCATGCCGGCGTTGTTGACCAGGATGTCCAGCCGGCCGAAGCGCGCCACCGCCCGCGCCACGCACTGCTGACAGTCGTGCGCCTGTGCCACATCGGTGACGACCGCCTCCACCTGCGCCCCGCGCGCGGCGCATTCGCTGGCGGCCTCCTGCAGGCGCGCGCTGCTGCGCGCCGCCAGTACCAGGTCTGCGCCGTCGGCGGCCACAGTGAGCGCGAGCGCGCGCCCGATGCCCTCGGAGGCACCCGTGATGAGGACGGTCTTGCCGGTGAACGCGCCCATTTGTAACCATGCCCCGTGCGAGCGCCGCGGCGCGGCGACGGGGACATGATAGCGGCCATGAACTGGTTCCTGCGTCGCCTGGTGATCTGGTGGGCGCGCTTTACGGTGCGCCCGGAGAATGCCGCCGCCTTGCTCAAGGGCCGCAGCCACCCGCTCGTCTACGTACTCGAGCGGCGCAGCAGCGCCGACCTTGCGGTCCTGGAGGAGGCCTGCCGGCAGCTCGACCTGCCCCGGCCGGGTCGGCCGCTCTTGCCGGGATCGCGGGAGCCGCGTTCCTATCTCTTTCTCACCCAGCAGCGCGGCTTCGGCGGCGCCAGGGTGGACCGGCGTCCGCCGCCGCAGCTGGCACGCATGATCAGGGCGCTGCGCGATGACCCGCGGGCGGACTTCGAGCTGGTGGCGGCGGCGGTCTACTGGGGCAGGGCACCGCAGCGCGAGGCCTCCTGGCTGCGCCTTCTGCTGGTGGATGACTGGGCGCTCACCACCAGGCTGCGCAAGGTGCTGCAGGTGGTTTTCAACGGGCGCGCCGCGCTTCTGGAGCTGGACGAGCCGCTGTCACTGCGCGCGCTGCTGGGCACGCAGCTGCCGGTGGCCGCGCGCGGGCGACGTGTCGCCCTTGGCCTGCGCGCGGCCTATGCGCGCCGGCGCGCCGCGCGCATCGGCCCGGACCTCTCGCACCGGCGCACCCTGGTGAACGCGGTGCTGCGTACCCGCGCGGTGCGCCATGCCGCGGCCCAGGAGATGGGCACGGCGCACCTGCCGCGCCGCCAGGCGCTGCTGCGCGCGCGCGCCTATGCGCTGGAGATCGCCGCGAACTACTCGCACGTTTTCGTGCGCTTCACGGCCAGCGCGCTGGCGCGCCTGTGGACCCGGCTGTACGACGGCGTGGAGCTCGGCCACGGCGCGACGCTGGAGGCGGTGGCCGAAGGGAACGAGATCATCTACGTGCCCTGCCATCGCAGCCACATGGACTACCTGCTGCTCAGCTACGTGATCTACGTGCACGGTTTCGCGGTGGCGCACATCGCCGGCGGGCTCAATCTCAACCTGCCCGTCATCGGGCGCTTCCTGCGCAAGGGCGGCGCGTTCTTCATTCGCCGTTCCTTCCGCGGCAACGTGCTGTACACGGCGGTCCTGATGAAGTACCTGGCTGCCATCATGGCGCGGGGCCACCCGATCGAGTACTTCATCGAGGGTGGGCGCAGCCGCACCGGCCGCCTGCTGCAGCCCAAGACCGGCATGCTCGGCATGACCGTGCGCAGCTTCCTGCAGGAGCCGGTGCGACCGGTGGTCTTCTTGCCGGTCTACTTCGGCTACGAGCGCCTGGTCGAGGGCAGCACCTACGTCGGCGAGCTCTCCGGGCGGCCGAAGGAGAAGGAAAGTGTGCTCGGGCTGCTCAGGTCCTGGCGCGTGCTGAAGGAGCGCTTCGGCAAGGTCTACGTGAATCTCGGCGAACCTGTCGCCCTGGCCCCGCTCCTGGACCGCCACGATGCCCACTGGCGCACCCGGCCCTACCACGACGAGCACCGCGGCCCCTGGGTCGGTGAGGCGGTGACTGAGCTTGCCGGCACCATCATGCGCAACATCAACTCCGCCGCCGTGGTGACGCCGATCAACCTGCTGGCACTGGCGCTGCTGGCGATGCCCCGCCAGGCGTTGCCGGAGGAGGACCTGGTGCGTCAGCTGGAGTTGTACCGCGCCCTGCTCAGGGCGTTCCCGTACAGCGACCGGGTGTCGATCAGCGAGCTCAGCGGCGCGCAGATGATCGACCACGGCATCGACCTGAAACTGGTCACCCGGGAGTCCCAGGCGCTCGGGGCCATCGTGTGCATGAGCGCGGCCAGCGCGGTGCTGGCGACCTATTTCCGCAACAACATCCTGCACCTGTTCGCGCTGCCCTCGCTGGTCGCGTGCGCCTTTGCCGGTAATGCTGCCGTCGCGCGTGCCGACCTGCAACGCCTGGCAGGGCGGATCTACCCGTACGTGGCAGCCGAGCTGTTCCTGCACTGGGACGAAAGCGAGGTGCCGCAGGCGGTCGATCAGGCGGCGGCGGCCATGACGCTGCTGGGGCTGCTGGAGCCGGAGCCCGCCGCGGCCGGGTGGCGGCGTCCGCCGCCGGCATCGGCGCTGGCGCTGCAGCTGTCACTGCTGCAGCAGGTGACGCTGCAGACGATCGAGCGCTACTACATGGTGGTCTCGCAGCTGGTGAGCGCCGGCAGCGGCACCATCGACCAGGGCTGCCTTGAGCAGCGCTGCCAGCTGACCGCGCAGCGCATGATGCAGCTCTATGGCCTGAATTCCCCGGAATTCTTCGATCCGGCGCTGTTTGCCAACTTCATCAACCTGCTGCTCAAGCGCGGGGTGATCCGTGCCGCTGCCGCAGGCACGCTCGAGTTTGACGAAGTACTGCTGCGCGTGGCGCAGGATGCGCAGCTGGTCCTGAGCGAGCAACTGCGTCACAGCATCCTGCAGGTTATGCACGCCTGAAACGGCTTGCCGCCCCGCATGGGGGGGTAATAGACTGATCGGACAAAGGGTTTTACGCCCAGGCGAACGAACAAGAAGGCGTTCCGGTTTCGCTCGCGCTGCGGGGCGAGACGTCAGCTTAGGTTCAGGCGGCCAGAGCGCGGGTCGACGGGCAACGGGACACCGAGAACCGCTGCGGCTGCGAACGGACAGGGGGAGCACGTGAGCAAGATCCATTCGCGGCGTGGTCGGCAGTTCGTTGTCATGGCGATCGCTGCGGCACTCGCCGCCTTCAGCGGGCCCGCGGCGCACGCCATCAGCTGGCAGGGGGATGACTGGAGTGCCAGCTGGGACACGACCATCGGCGTCGGTGCGGGCTGGCGCGTCGGCAAGCCGGACTGCCGCCTGATCGCCAGCGCCAACGGCGGCTGCGGTTACTCGCCCAACATCGACGATGGGGACCTGAACTACCTGCACCAGGCGATCTACAGCAAGGTGCTCAAGGGCGTCACGGAGCTGTCCCTCAACTACAAGGATCGCGCCGGCATCTTCGTGCGCGGCGATGGGCTGTACGACCTGCAGGTGATGAACGAGGACACTGACCGCACGCCGCTGTCGCACGAGGCCAAGAATCTGGTCGGCAGCTACACGCGCCTGCTGGACGCCTTCGGGTACTGGCGCTTTGACCTGGGCAAGCTGCCCTCCGAACTCAGGCTCGGCCAGCAGGTGGTGAGCTGGGGGGAGAGTACCTTCATCCAGGGCGGCCTCAACCAGGTCAACCACTTCGATGTCTCGGCCCTGCGCGTGCCGGGGGCGGAGCTGAAGGAGGCGCTGCTGCCGGATGACATGGTGGTGTTCAACTCGCAGCTCACGCAGAACCTGAGCACGCAGCTGCTGTACCTGCTCGCCTGGCACGAGACCCTGCCGGAGCCGGCCGGGTCCTACTTCAGCACCAACGACTTCGCCAGTCCCGGCGGCCAGCGCGTGGTGCTGGGTTTCGGTTCCATCTCCGACCTCGGGGTCGACTTCACATCCCTGGGTGGCGGGCTGATCAAGGACTTCCAGAACATCAACCGTCTGCCGGATCACAAGCCGCCCGATTCCGGCCAGTACGGCGTGAACTTCAAGCTCTACCTGCCGAATTTCAGCCAGGGCACGCAGCTGGGGTTCTACTTCCTCAACTACACCAGCCGCCTGCCGCTGGTCTCATCGCAGACCGGCACGCAGGCCGGCTTCGGTAACGGCTTCGGCGCGGTCAATGCGATCGCCGGCGCTGCCCAGGCGCTGGCGGCCGGCCTGCCGTTCCAGGCCGCGGTCGCCACGGGTGCCGCCATCGGCCAGCAGCGCGCCGCCCAGCTCGGCGGCAGCCTGAGCGCCGCCGCGGCCACCGAGTACGCCACCATCGGTGCCAACACCCTGCTGTCGGGCGGCAACGTCAGCTCCCAGGCGCAGAGCTTCGGCACCTACGAGTACGGCAAGACGGCCGGGTATTACGACGAGTTCCCGCAGAACATCCACCTGCTGGGCGTCTCATTCAACACCCAGATCCATGCCACCGGCACCGCGCTGCAGGGCGAGGTGGCCTACCGCCAGGGCGTGCCACTGCAGGTGGACGACGTCGAACTGCTCGACGCTTCACTCACCCCGTTCGAGTCGGGCGTCGCCCAGCTGCTGGGTGAACCGGTGAGTGCCCCAGGGCATTGCCAGCCCACATCCGCAACCCCGGTCACCGGCTGCAGCCAACTCGGTCCCCAGAGCCTGGCGAGCGTCGTGCGCGGCTACGTGCGCAAAGACACCTGGCAGGCGCAGGTCACCGCCACCCAGGTCTTCGCCAACGTATTGAAGGCCTCACAGGCGGTCATCCTGGTGGAGGCGGCGGTGGACTACATCCCGGGCCTGGAGGACAAGTACAGCGGCGGCCCGGTCGGCCTCGGCCTGCGTTACGAGGCGCCGGGAACCAACCTCAGCGGCAACGCTGCGCTGGGCAGTTACCCGCAGTATCCGAACCTGTATGAGCCCGGCTCGGCCTTCCCGACCAGCACCTCGTGGGGCTACGTGGTGGCCGGGCGCCTGGAGTACGCCAACCTGATCGCCTCGTGGAACATCCTGCCGCATTTCACCTGGAGCCATGACGTCAGCGGGATCTCCCCCGGTCCCGGCGGCAACTTTATCGCGGGCCGCCATGCGCTCACCCTGGGTGTGGGTGGCTCGCTGCGCTCGAAGTGGGACGTGGACGTCTCGTATACGCAGTTCGGCGGCGCCGGGCAGTACAACCTGATCAACGATCGCGACTTCGTCACGGCCAACGTCAAGTATTCGTTCTGAACTCGCCGCTCGCCGGTCCGCAAAGTGCGCAATTTCTGAAGGAGCTGCAATGAACACCTTGATCCGGATCGCCGCGGCAGGAGTGCTGTTCGCGCCCGTGGCCTGGGGGGCGGTGAGTCCGCAGGAAGCGGAGCATCTGGGCCAGGACCTCACCCCGCTGGGCGGGGAGAAGGCTGCCAACGCCGACGGCAGCATCCCGGCCTGGAGCGGGGGCATCAAGTCGGCGGCCGAGGCCGGCTTCCCGAACTACAAGTCCGGTGAGCACCACGGGGATCCGTACGCCGCCGACAAGCCGCTGTTCACGATCACCCCTGCCAACGCTGCGCAGTACGCCGCCAAGCTCACCGAGGGGCACAAGGCGCTGTTCAAGACGTACGCGGACTACAAGATGATCGTCTACCCGACGCACCGCAGCGCCGCCGCGCCGGAGAGCGTCTACGAGGCGACCAAGCGCCTCGCCACCACCGCAGCCCTGGTGCCCGACGGCAACGGCATCACCGGCGGCGTCGGCGGCACCCCGTTCCCGATCCCGAAGTCCGGGCTCGAAGTGTACTGGAACCACCTCACGCGCTACCGCGGCCTTGCCGCCGCGCGCCAGATCGGCCAGGTGCCGGTGGAGGCCAGCGGCAACTACACCATGGTGAACCTGAAGGAGGAGTTCTACTTCCCCTACTACCAGCCCGGCATGACCGAGGCCGGCCTCGACAACATCATTGTGTACTTCATGCAGGAGACCACCGCTCCGGCACGCCTGGCCGGGGAGGTGCTGCTGGTGCAGGAGACGATGAATCAGTCCAAGGAATCGCGCCGCGCCTGGATCTACAACCCCGGCCAGCGCCGCGTGCGTCGCGCGCCGAACGTCGCCTTCGACAATCCCGGCACGAACTCGGACAACCAGCGCACCGACGATCAGTTCGACATGTACAACGGCAGCCCGCAGCGCTACGACTGGAAGCTCGTCGGCAAGAAGGAAATCTACGTTCCGTACAACGCCTATCAGCTGCAGAGCGAGAAGATCAAGTACAGCGAGCTGCTGCAGAAGAACCACATCAAGCAGGACTACGCGCGCTACGAGTTGCACCGCGTGTGGGTCGTGGACGCCACGCTCAAGCCCGGCGTCAGCCACATCTACTCCAGGCGCACCCTGTACGTCGACGAAGACTCCTGGCAGATCCTCGCCGTGGACTGCTACGACAGCCGCGGCAAGCTGTGGCGCGTGCAGGAGGGCCATGCCATCAACTACTACGACCTGCCGACCCTGTGGACGGACCTGGAGCTGGTGATGGACCTGTCCAACGGACGCTACCTCGCGCTCGGCCTGCAGAACGAGCAGCCCAAGTCGTACGACTTCAGCATCAAACGCACCGCCGCTGATTTCCAGCCCAGCGTGCTGGAGCGGCGCGGAATCCGCTAGAACCCAGCGCGTGAAAAAGCGCGCGCACCGCATGGCGCTGCGGAGCACCGGCCGCCGCCTGATGGCGTGTCTGGCTGCCGCGGCGCTGGCCGGCAGCGCCGCGGCAGCCGAGGCACCGCGCCCGGCCGAACATGCGCGTCTGGCCGAGCACTCGCTGCTGATTGCACTGGCCACGGCGGGCAAGCGCCTGGTCGCCGTCGGCGATCGCGGAGTGGTCGTCTACTCCGATGACCGCGGCACCAGCTGGGTCCAGGCCCGGGAGGTGCAGGTCCAGGCGCTGCTCACCGGCGTGTGTTTCTTTGACTCCACGCACGGGATCGCGGTCGGTCACGACCTGGTCATCCTCACCACCGCCGATGCGGGCCGCAGCTGGCAGCTCGCCCACTACGACCCGAGCGCGCAGCGGCCGCTCTTGGACGTGTGGTGCGGTACCGGCGGCCATGCCATCGCCGTGGGTGCCTACAGCACACAGCTGGTGAGCGAGGACGCCGGCGCACACTGGACCGAGCGCAAGTTTGCCCCGCTGCCCGCGCCCGCCATTCCCGGCAAGCCCGCAGCCGCCGAGCCGGATGCAGGCAACGCCGGTGGCTTTCACCTTAACCGCATCGTGGGCGCGAGCGCCTCGCAGCTGTATATCGCCGGCGAGGCCGGCCACCTGTACCGCTCGGACGATGCCGGCCTCACCTGGCGGCAGCTCAATTCCCCCTACCAAGGGTCCTTCTTTGGCGTGCTGCCCATGACCGGCGAGGTGCTCCTGGCCTTCGGCCTGCGTGGCAGTCTGTATCGGTCCGAGAACGCCGGCGCGAGCTGGCAGAAGCTCAACGGCGGCACGCAGGCGATGCTCGACGGAGCAGCTCGGTTCGGGGCCGCTGGCGTGGTCATCGTCGGGCTGGGCGGGGTGGTGCTGACCAGCAGCGACGGCGGCCACAACTTTGCGCTTGAACAGCAGGCCGACCACGCGGACCTTTCCGCGGTACTGGTGCTGGGCGATGAGCGCCTCGTGGCCGCCGGGGTCGCCGGGGTGAAGACCATCCTGCGCAACGAGGGACGCACCAGCGTCCGGGTGCGGCCATGAGCGTGCCCGCGGCCAGCGGCGCAGCGCGCGGCAGCCGTGCCGAGGCGTGGCTCGAGGATGCGATCTTCGGTCACCGCGCGCTGCTGCTGGTGATCTTTGCCCTCGGCTCGCTGCTGCTCGGGGCGGTGGCCCTGCACGGGCTGCGCATCGACACGTCCTTCAACAAGACCCTGCCCGTGCGCCACGAGTACATGCGCACCTACCTTGACCCGCGGGTGGCTGAGTTCCGCGGCGCGAACCGGGTGCTGGTCGCCCTCATGGCCCGCAACGGCGACATGTTCACCCCCGAGTTCTTCGCGGCGCTGCGCAAGGCGACCGACGAGGTCACGGTGATGGACGGCATCGACCGCACGCGCGTGCAGTCGATCTTCACCCCCAACGTGCGTTACCTGGAGGTCGTCGAGGACGGCATCGAAGCTGGCAACGTCATCCCCGCCGACTTCACGCCGACGCCGCAGAACATGGCGCGCGTGCGCGACAACATCCGCAAGGCCGGCATCATCGGGCGCCTGGTGGCGAATGACTTCTCCGGGGCGCTGGTCAGTGCCATCGTGCTCGACCAGGATGCGCAGGGGCGGCCGGTCGATCCGATCCAGGTGGCGCACCGGCTCGAGCAGCACGTCCGCCAGGCACTGCAGACCCCGGGCAGCGGGGACAGCGGCATCGACGTGCGCATCATCGGCTTTGCCCAGGTGATGGGCGACATCGCCGACGGCGCCGGCTCGGTGGTGCTGTTCGCCGTGATCACCCTGGTGCTGACGCTGCTGGCGGTGCGCCTCTACTGCCAGTCCTGGCGGATCGCGCTCGTACCGGTGGTGTGCTCGGTCATCGCCGTTGTCTGGCAGCTGGGCGCGCTGGTGCTGCTGCACTACGGGGTCGATCCGATTGGCCTGCTGGTGCCGTTCCTGATCTTCGCGATCGGCGTCAGCCACGGCGTGCAGAAGATCAGCGCGGTCGGGGACGCCGCCTTCGCCGGCCTGGACAGCATTCATGCGGCGCGCCGCACTTTCCGCCAGCTACTGGCGCCGGCGATCGTGGCGCTGCTGGCAGACCTCGTCGGCTTCATCACCATTCTCATGATCCCCGTGCCGGTGATCCGCGAGATGGCCGTGACCGCCTGCATCGGCGTGGCCGTGGTGATCCTGACCGACCTGATCCTGCTGCCGGTGCTGGTGAGCTACGTGCACTTCGACGCCGGTTACCACGGTCGCGTCGACCGGCGACAGCACCAGCTCGCCCGGGTATGGCACCGTCTGGCCGGCATCACCGCGCGCGGACCTGCCACCGTGGTCATCCTGCTGGCGGTGCTGCTGGGGGTACTCGGCTGGTGGAAGGGGCGCGAGACGCCCATCGGTGATACCCGCTCGGGAGTGCCGGAGCTGCGCGCGGATTCACGCTACAACCGCGACAACGATGTGATCACTTCCAGCTTCAACATCGGCGTCGACGTGCTCACCGCGATCGTGCAGTCGAAAGAACCGGTGTGCGTCAGCCACGACCTGATGACCGAGACCGACCGCTTTGCCTGGCACATGCGCAACGTGCCGGGCGTGCAGGATGTGATCACTCTGCCGTTCATCGCCAAGGTGGCCATCGCCGGGTGGAACGAGGGCAGCCTCAAGTGGCGCAGCATCCCGCGCGAACAGGCGCAGCTGACGCAGTCGACGCGTTATATCGAGACCAGCACGGGACTGCTCAACGAGAACTGCGACATCGTGCCGGTGATGATGTTCCTCGCCGACCACCGGGCCGAGACGATCCAGCGCGTGGTGGCGGCGGTGAAAGAGTGGCGCATGAACAATCCCATCGACGGTGCGCGCATCCGGCTCGCTACCGGCAATGTCGGGGTGATGGCGGCCACCAACGAGACCGTGCAGTCCAAGGAGGTGTGGATCCTTGCCGGCGTGTTCGCGGCGGTAATCCTCATGTGCCTGGTCACCTTCCGCTCGATTGTCGGCACCCTGCTGGTGGTGCTGCCGCTCGCGCTGGTCTCGGCCCTGGTGTATGCCGTGATGGCCCTGGTGGGCATCGGGCTGAAGGTCTCGACGCTGCCGATGGTGGCGCTCGGGGCGGGGATCGGGGTCGACTACGGGATCTACCTCTTCAGCCGCATGCAGGAGTTCCTGCACCAGGGCCAATCGGTGCGTGAGTCCTACGAGCACACGCTGCGCGTGACCGGGGCGAGCATCATCTTCACCGGCGTGACGCTGGCGATCGGGGTGGCCACCTGGGTGTTTTCGCCGCTGAAGTTCCAGGCCGACATCGGCGTCATGCTCACCTTCATGTTCCTGGTAAACATGCTGGCGGCGATCATCTTGCTGCCGGCCCTCGGCGCCTGGTTCATGCATCCCGACGGGTTAAATGTCCCGTCCACTCCACGAGCTGAAGCTGGCGTCTAGCCGAAGGTGCCGAAGCCCCGCGCCATCAGTGGCGCGCACAGCAGGATGACCACGATTGCGGTCAGTTCCAGCATCAGGCACAGGCGTATACGCCGGTAACGCTCGGGGGCAATTGTCGGCACCACCCCAGCCTTGATGGCGCTGCCCCAGGACAGAAACGTCGCGGTCGGATAGATCGAGATCAGGCCCGCCACGATGAAGGCGCTAAACTTCAAGATGAAGTAGGTGTCGTGCCAGTAGTAGTGCGCCCCCTTCTCGAAATAGACCACCCGCAGCAGTCCCACCGTGAGCACCGCCGCCGCGGCGATGCCGAAGAGCAGATCGGTGACCTGCAGTCGTCGCGCCTGCGCCAGGCTGAGCGGTAGCCTGAAGAGGGCGACTTCGACGGCGAGTGTGGCCACGACCGAGAAGGCGGCCAAGTGGTGCAGGAAGGCCATCAGGACAGCATTCATGGCAGTACTCCAGGCAGCTCAGGTGGCGTGCAATTTGCCTCGGCAGGTCTTTGCGGGCAACAGTATCTTCAATGAAAGTGTTGGCTCGGGAGCGATCGTTCGCGCCACGGGCGCAAGGGAGCTGGTTGATGAACCTCCGAACAGGTGTGTTCCTGGTCTTCTGCGGGTGCGCTGGAGTTGCCTGTGCGGCGACCGTGGGCACTCCCGCTTCCGTGGTCGGTGCGCAGCGCGCGGAGTCTAACGCTGCGATCGCGGCTCACGATGCAGGACGCTTGCGCAAGCTGTTTGTCGATGACTACCACGGTATCAGTGGAACAACCGGCGACCTCGATAGCGGCGCAGACGCCACGGCTGCTAGCTACGCCGCGGAAGAATTCGCGGATCCGACGTTCGTCACTTACCGGCGCACTCCGGCCTCCATCGTTAGTGCATCATCCGGGAAGCGGGTCGCCGAGACCGGGCATTGGGAGGGAATTTGGCGAAAACCTGATGGGACGATGCGCAAGTCCGGTGTTTACCTTGCCATGTGGATTCCGTCAGGTGGAACCTGGCGCCTGAAAGCCGAGAGCTTCGTGACGTTGACGTGCGTCGGTAGCGTTGCGTGCGACAAGGCAGGCTAACCGCACAGCGATCGCTGGCCTGGCTCAGCCTTCCCAGGATCCGGAGCGGTTGCGCTTGGTGCGCTGCCGCCGCGCCTTCGTCTCCAGGCGGCGTTCCTTCGAGGCACGTGTGGGCCGGGTGGCCTTGCGCGGCTTCGGCGGCACCAGGGCCTGGCGGATGATGTCGGCCAGGCGCTCGAGCGCCTCACGGCGGTTGCCCTCCTGGGTGCGGTGGTTGCGCGCGATGATCAGCAGCGTACCCTCATCCGTCAGCCGGCGCCCGCTCAAGGGCCGCATGCGCATCTTCACGGCGTGACTCAAGGACGGGCTGCCCGCCAGGTCAAAGCGCAGCTGCGCGGCGGTGGCGACCTTGTTAACGTTCTGCCCTCCGGGGCCGGAGCCGCGCACGAAGGAGATCGACAGCTCGCTGTCTGGGATCTCCACCCCCGGGGCGACCAGCAACGGCACCGACGGCTAGTCCGCGGACTGGTCCAGCCCGGCGTCCAGGGGTGCGCCTGCGGCCGGGGGCGGGCGGCGACTCTGCTCGAGCAGGTGCACCTCCCGCTGCGGGGTGGCCATCGTCACGTTGTGCGCGCGGAAGATGCGCCAGATGGCGCGGTTGACGTCGGAGCGCACGTTGTTCACCCCGTTGACCGGGTCTGCGATCCAGAAGCGGATCTCGAGGCGAATGCCATTGTCCTCGAAGCTGATCAGGCGCGAGACCGCCGGCGGGTCGTGCAGGATGCGCGGATGGTTGCCGGCTGCCTCGACCAGCAGCTTCAGGGCAAGCTCGGGATCGTCGCTGTAGCTGATGGTCACGGGCAGCTTCAGCCGTACGCGCTGGTCCGAGTAGCTCCAGTTGATAAAGGGGCTGGTGATGAGGTTCTGGTTCGGCACCAGCGTGTCCACGCCATCGCGGTCGCGCACCACCACATAGCGGCCGCGCAGTTCCTGCACCCAGCCGAAGTTGCCGGTGCCGGCGCCGGAATTGCCGATGCTGCTGCCGGGATGATCGAGGAAGCTGATGACATCGCCGGGCTTGATGGACTTGTCGATGAGCAGCACGAAGCCGCTGACGAAGTTGCTGGCCACCGACTGCAGCCCGAACCCCAGGCCGATACCGATCGCGCCGGTGAGCACGTTGAGCGTCGTGACGTCGACGCCGGCGGCGTTGACGCCGAGCAGGATGCCCAGCCCCACCAGCAGGAAATAGGTGAACTTGGAAACCCCGACGCGGGTCGACACTGCCAGGGTATCCAGGCGCATCACGTGCCGTTCGATGGCGCGGGCGACGAGGCTGGCGACCACGACGAAGGCGCTGACGACGACCAGCCCCTTGAGCAACGCCCACAGGCTCAGCTGCGAACGGCCGGGAAGGATATTGACCCGGTTGAGGCTGGCCTCGATGACATCCATCCAGCCGGTGATCACGACGCCGACGATCACCCAGACGATGAAGGTGATGGTGCGCTCGCGCGTGTGCATCCACGAGGTGGGGCCCAGCAGCAGGCCGAGCAGGTACACCCCCAGGCGCACCAGCACCAGCGCGACCAGCAGGCGCGTGACCCCGTCGTTCACCGTCGTGGGGATGCCGCCTGCGCCGAGCAGCATGTGCCCGGCGAGCAGCGTGCAGATCGCCGCCAGGATCGGCGCCAGCTTCAGCGCTCCCGCCAGACCGTGGTCGGCCCAGTGCATGGCGCGTGCCGGCAGGGCGCTGCGCGGCCGCGGGCGCTGCCTGGTGCGCAGCACCCGGGCGACGATCAGTGACACGATGGCGGCGACGACAATGACCGCCGCAGAGGCGAGCAGGTGAGCAGGGGCTAACTGGAGGACGGCCCGCAGGGGGCTGTCTGGACTATCCATCAGGCGTTGAGGTCCGGGATCAGCTGGCTCTCCACGCGCGAGATCTGGTCCTTGAGCATCAGCTTGCGTTTCTTCAGGCGCTTCAGCTGCAGCTCATCGACGTGCATGTCCAGCGAAAGCCGGCAGATGACCTCGTCCAGGTCACGATGCTCGATACGCAGCTGCCGTACCTTTTCCACGTTGCGGAAAAGCGCGCGATCGACGTTGTCTTCGGTATCCGCCATGCAGCAGGCCCATGCTTCGGGGAGTTGGGCTTGGACGGTCTAGGCCGTTGGCGGCGGCCGCCCAACAACGCCAAGCTTAGCCGAGCAGGGCCCCGAGTGCCACGTCAGCGCCCGCGGCCGCGCGGGGGTGGGCGGCCGCCGCCGGAGCGCCGGCCGCCACCGCCACCGCCGCGAGCGCCACCGCCGCGACCGCCACCGCCACCGCCACCGCCACCGCCACCTCGGCCGCCACTACCCCCTCGGCGCGGACCGCCCGGGTGCGAGCGGTGTACGGGGGCCCCGGGGACGACACCCTGGGCCAAAAGCTCCAGGGCGACCGGGGAGAAGGGCACCTTGTGGCCGATGTACTCCTCGATTTCCGGCAGCGAGACCGCGTATTCCTCGCAGGCGAAGCTGATCGCGTCGCCTTCGGCGCCGGCGCGGGCGGTCCGGCCGATGCGGTGCACGTAGTCGGGCGGGTCCTGGGGCAGGTCGTAGTTGAATACGTGGCTCACGTCCGGGATGTGCAGCCCGCGCGAGGCGACGTCGGTGGCGATCAGGACCGCGAGTTTGCCCTCGTGGAAGTCACGCAGGAAGCGCAGGCGCTTGGTCTGCGGTACGTCCCCGGTGAGGGCCTGGGCGGAGAAACCGTTGGCCTTGAGCGAGGACTCGAGGCGCTCGGCGGTGCGCTTGGTGTTCACGAACACCATGGTGCGCACGGCCTCGGACTGGTGCAGCAGTCCGATCAGAAGCGGAGTCTTCTCCTCCATCGAGGGGTAATACATCATCTGGCGCACGCGATCGACGGTCATCTTGTCCGGCTCGATGCGCACCAGCTCCGGATCGTTCATGTGCTCGTAGGCCAGCTCCAGCACACGCTGCGACAGCGTGGCGGAGAACAGCATCGACTGGCGCCTGTCCGGCGGCGGGAGCCGGCGCATGATGTAACGGATGTCGGCGATGAAGCCCAGGTCGAACATGCGGTCGGCTTCGTCCAGGACCAGGACCTGCGCATGGCGTAGGTCGAACACGTGCTGCTTGAAGTAGTCGATCAGCCTGCCCGGGGTGGCGATGAGCACGTCACAGCCGTCTGTGAGTTCCTGCCGCTGCTTCTCGTAATCGACGCCGCCGAAGACTACCTGCTGCCGCAGGCCGGTATGCGCCCCCAGTACCAGGGCATCGTGGTGGATCTGCACCGCCAGTTCGCGCGTGGGAGCCACAATCAGCGCTCTGACGGAGGACTTTTGGCGCCCCGGGCCCGGCGGCTTGGTGAGCAGCGACTGGTAGACGGCCAGCAGGAATGCGGCGGTCTTGCCGGTGCCGGTCTGTGCCTGACCGGCCACGTCGCGCCCGGCAAGTGCAATCGGCAGCGTCTGCGCCTGGATGGGAGTGCAATTGACAAAGCCGGCTTGCTTTATGCCCGCCATGACCTCATTGACAAGGCCGAGGGACGCAAAAGTCACCGGATCAGAGTGTGCTTCAGTCATCAATTCATTCTGGAATGTGAGGGGGGAAGACTCGTCCGAGCTTGCAAAAGCGACTCGGAAGCGCTACAAAGTACCTTAAGTCAGCGGGCCATCCGGTCCGCACCTGCCAGCCAGGTCTCCTTAATTCTTTTAGGTTTCATACTCAATCACGAGTTATTAGTGTAACCGTTTAGCCGGTGTCTCAGGCATCGCTTTTCGCTTACCCGCAGCCCACTGCTTCGGACTCCCCACATTTTTCCAATCGTATTTTCACGCTTCTGCATTGACGGAGGTTTCACCGCGTGAGTAGCTCGCACATTGTGCATACCACGGACGCCACTTTCGCACAGGACGTCCTCAAGGCCGACAAACCGGTTCTGCTGGATTTCTGGGCGGAATGGTGCGGACCCTGCAAGATGATCGCCCCCATCCTGGATGAGATCGCCAGCGAATATCGCGACCGCATCAAGATCGCGAAGATCAACATCGACGAGAACCCGCAGACGCCGCCCAAGTTCGGCATCCGCGGCATCCCGACGCTGATTTTGTTCAAGAACGGCGTCGTTGAGGCGCAGAAGGTCGGCGCCGTTTCAAAGTCGCAACTGGCGGCATTCCTGGAGAGCAACCTGGACAGCAACCAGAACATCAACCCGGACGGCGCGGCGGGCGCAATGGCAAATAAATGAGAGGCTATCTCGGCAATCAGGGCCGCAATCGGCCGAACAAGGGCCCGCGTCATGGCGGTGGTGGCGGCGGCAACCGCGACGGCAATCGCGGCAACAGCAACGGCGGCCGTCCGGACGAGATGATGCACGAGGCGGAGCCGTTCGATCCGGATGACTCCGAGATCATCAGTCCCGCAGAGCTGACCCTGTCACGCAGCTCGATGAACCTCACCGAGCTGAAGTCCAAGCCGATCCACGAGCTGGTCAAGCTCGCCGAGTCGATGGGACTGGAGAGTGTCGCCCGCTCGCGCAAGCAGGACATCATCTTCTCGATCCTCAAGGCGCACGCGCGCAACGGCGAGAATATCTACGGTGACGGCGTGCTCGAGATCCTGCAGGACGGCTTCGGCTTCCTGCGCTCGGCGGACGGCTCCTACCTGGCCGGTCCTGACGACATCTACATCAGCCCGAGCCAGATCCGGCGCTTCAACCTGCGCACCGGCGATACGATCTCCGGCCTCATCCGTCCGCCAAAGGACGGCGAACGCTACTTTGCGCTGCTGAAGGTCGGCGAGATCAACTACGACTCCCCGGACAGCTCGCGCAACAAGGTGCTGTTCGAAAACCTGACGCCCTTCCACCCGACCAAGCGCCTGAAGCTCGAGCGTGGCAACGGATCCACCGAGGACCTGACCGCCCGCGCGATCGACCTGGTTGCACCGCTCGGTAAGGGCCAGCGCGGCCTCATCGTCTCGCCCCCCAAGGCCGGCAAGACGATGCTGCTGCAGAACATCGCCACCGCCATCACTTCCAATCACCCGGAAGTGATTCTCATCGTGCTGCTCATCGACGAGCGGCCCGAGGAAGTCACCGAGATGCAGCGCACGGTGAAGGGCGAGGTCGTCTCGAGCACCTTTGATGAACCGGCCGCCCGCCACGTGCAGGTCGCCGAGATGGTCATCGAGAAGGCCAAGCGCCTGGTCGAGCACAAGAAGGACGTCGTCATCCTGCTCGACTCGATCACGCGCCTGGCGCGCGCCTACAACACCGTGGTGCCCTCCTCCGGCAAGGTGCTGACTGGCGGCGTGGACGCCAACGCCCTGCAGCGCCCCAAGCGCTTCTTCGGCGCCGCCCGCAATATCGAGGAGGGTGGCAGTCTTACCATCCTCGCCACCGCCCTCATCGACACCGGCTCGAAGATGGACGACGTGATCTACGAGGAGTTCAAGGGCACCGGCAACAGCGAAATCCACCTGGATCGTCGCGTTTCCGAGAAGCGGGTATTCCCCGCGCTCAACATCAACCGCTCCGGCACGCGCAAGGAGGAGTTGATCACCGATCCGGGTGAGCTCGCCAAGATCTGGATCCTGCGCAAGCTCCTGCACCCGATGGACGAGCTCGCCTCGATCGAGTTCCTGCTCGACAAGATGAAGGACACCAAGTCCAACGGCGAGTTCTTCGAGGCCATGAAGCGTTAGCGGCGCGCACCCGGTCGGCGTGCCCCCGCAGGCACGCCGACCCGGTGTTTTCCGGCCTTTCCTGTTCCCCCTACACTCCCACAGGGCGCAGCGCGCGCTGCGCTGTGCTTCGCGTCACGTCGGCAGTCTGCGACGCTGGCACATCCATGGCGCGGGTCAGTAAGATCGGGACCAACTCGCGCCTGTCGTGCGAGGGAGTTGCAAGGGCATGCGCATCACCTTAACGGCCGCCGGGATGCTACTGGCGCTCTACGCCGCACCGGCGCTGGCCGAGCGCGACCCGCAGTCCGGGGCGCCGCTACGGCCCGGCAAGCACCAGACGGCGAGCCCGATCACCGACCACTTCTACATCATCGGCGCCTTCTTCACCCCCAGGTTCAACACCAGCCTCAGGATCGATCCCTCAACTGCGACTCCCGGGATCACCGGCACGCCCCTGAATGCCGAGCAGGACCTGGGGCTGCCGGACAAGAAGAACATGGGGCGGGTGGAGTTCATGTTCCGCCTGCGCGAGCGCCACAAGGTGCGCGTGGATACCTTCGAGGCCAACCGCACCGGCAATCAGGTCCTGACCCAGGACTTTGTCATCGGCGACCAGACCTTTACTGCCGGTCAGGCCACGCGCACCGAGCTCAACTGGCGCCAGTTTGCCATCACCTACACCTACTCGATCATCCACAAGGAGCACTTCGAGCTCGGTACCGGCCTGGCGTGCTACTTCCTGCAGGTCGACATGCTCACCCAGGCCCCGGGCCAGCGCGAGGAGGTGAGCGCCGCGTCGCCATTCCCGGCGCTACCGGTGGACATGAGCTGGGTCATCTCGCGCCGCTGGTCCCTCACCGGGCACGCGGCCTACTTCAAGCTCATCCACAGTGACTTCGACGGCTGGTACGCCGACTATCATCTGGACACGCAATACCGCTGGAACCGGAACTTCGTCCTCGGCCTGGGATATACCAACATCCGCAGTTCGATTGCGCGCATCGGCGGGTCGCTGCCGGGCGTGGTCAACACCAGTACCCACGGCCCGGAAGCCTTCATCCGCTTCAGCTTCTGAAGCCGCCCCCGTCCGGGAAAGCTCAGGGACTGCTTACCACGTAGGCGCGGGAGAATTCCGCCGGCATGCGCGTCGCGCGGCCCGAATCGAGGTTGATGCACACGTAGTCGACCCTGGCGCGCGCCAGGGTCGTGCCATCGCTCACCCGCCGCAGCTGGAAGCGCCGGCCGACGCGCAGCCGCCCATCCGTGCTCTCGATCCAGGTGCCCACCTGCACCGTGTCACCCGCCAGCGCGGCGCGCAGATAGTCGATCTCGATGCGTTGCGCGGCCATGCCGCGCCGCAGCTCCGTGCACTGCTCCACGGGCACTCCGAGGGCGGCGGAATGCGACCAGGCGGCGCGATCCAGCCAGGTGAGGTAGACGGAGTTGTTCACGTGCCCGTAGGCGTCGATGTCCTGCGGCTGCACGGTGAGGGCGACCAGGTGCGCGGCGGGGAAATCCCAGTGAGCCATCGGCAGGGCGCGCGTCCTGCGCGCTTCAGCTCTCGCGCGCGATGGCACGATAGCCGATGTCGTGCCGGTAGCGCATTCCCGGCCAGCGCACCGGCGCGGTGAGCGCATAGGCCGCGCACTGCGCAGCGGCCACCGAGTCCCCCAGGCCCACCGCGCACAGCACGCGGCCGCCGTTGGTGAGTACGTTGCCGTCCTCGAGCCGGGTACCGCCGTGGAAGATCTTACCGGGCAGCCGCGCGGCGACGTCGAGTCCTTCGATGACGTCGCCGGTGCGCACCCCATCCGGATAGCCGCCGGCGGCCATGATGACGCCCAGCGCCGCGCGCGGGTCCCAGCTCGCCTGCACCTCGTGCAGCCGCCCGGCCAGCGCTGCCTCGCACAGCACGGTCAGGTCGGCGGTGAGGCGGGCGAGGATGGGTTGCGTCTCCGGATCGCCGAGGCGGCAGTTGAACTCCAGCACGTTCGGCGTGCCGTCGGGGGCGATCATGATCCCGGCATACAGGAAGCCGGTGAACGGGGTGCCGTCGGCACGCAGGCCGCGCACGGTCGGGTCGATGACCTCGCGCATGATGCGCGCGTGCATCGCCGCGGTCACCACCGGGGCCGGTGAGTAGGCCCCCATGCCGCCGGTGTTCGGGCCGCGATCGCCATCGTCGCGGCGCTTGTGGTCCTGTGAACTGGCCAGCGGCAGCACGTGTACCCCATCGCACATGACGATGAAGCTGGCTTCCTCCCCGGGCAGGAACTCCTCGATCACCACCCGTTCGCCCGCCTGCGCGAACTGGCCGGCGAACATGGCCTGTGCGCTGGCGAGCGCCTCGGCGACTGACTCGGCGATGATGACGCCCTTGCCGGCGGCAAGCCCGCTCGCTTTCACCACCAGCGGCGTGCGCTGCGCGCGCACCCAGTCCGCATCGAAGCTCGCGGCCGTGAAGGTCGCCGAGCGGGCGGTCGGGATGCCGTGCCGGCGCAGGAAGTCCTTCATGTGCGCCTTGGAACCCTCCAGCTGCGCCGCGGCGCGATGGGGTCCGAAGCAGGCCAGGCCCGCGGCGCTGAAGGCATCCACGATGCCCGCCACCAGCGGGCCTTCGGGGCCTACGATCGTCAGGTCGACGCGCTCCTCGTGCGCCAGGCGCACCAGGGCCGCCGTATCCTCCGCGGCGATCGCGACATTGCGCATGTTCGGCTCGGTGGCAGTGCCGGCGTTGCCCGGGGCGACCAGCACTTCGGTGACGCGCGGGGAAGCGGCGCACTTCCAGGCGAGGGCATGCTCGCGGCCGCCGCCGCCTACCACCAGGACCTTCATCTAGTGCCGGAAATGGCGCATGCCGGTGAACACCATCGCCATGTCATGGCTGTCGGCGGCCGCGACGACCTCGTCGTCCCGCTTGCTGCCGCCTGGCTGGATGATGGCGCGGATGCCGTACTCGGCGGCCACGTCGAGGTTGTCACGGAACGGGAAGAACGCGTCGGAGGCCATGACGGCACCTGCGATCGTGAGCTTCTCGTCGCGCGCCTTCATGGCCGCCAGCCGCGTGGAGTACACGCGGCTCATCTGGCCGGCGCCGACCCCGATCGTGGTGAGTTCGCGTGCGAACACGATGGCGTTGGATTTCACGAACTTGCAGACCCGCCAGGCGAAGCGCAGGTCGGCCATCTCCGCCTGACTCGGCCGGCGGCGCGTCGGTACCGTCAGCTGCGCCTCGACCAGGTCGGCGAGGTCGCGCGACTGGCCGAGCAGGCCGCCGCTGACGCTGCGGATCTCCACGCCGGCGCTCTGCGGGGTGAGCTCCCCGAGCACCAGCACGCGCACGTTCGGCTTGCCGGCGAGTACCCGCGCGGCCTGCTCGGTGATGGCCGGGGCGGTCAGTACCTCGACGAACTGCCGTTCCGTGATCGCCGCGGCCGTGGCTGCATCGAGCTCGCGGTTGAAGGCGATGATGCCGCCGAAGGCGGAGGTCGGATCGGTGCGATAGGCGCCCTCGTAGGCCGCGCGCACGCCGGCACCGAGGGCGACCCCGCACGGATTGGCGTGCTTGACGATGACGCAGGCGCACTCGGCGAACTGCCGCACGCACTCGATCGCGGTGTCGGCATCGGCGATGTTATTGAAGGACAGCTCCTTGCCCTGCAGCATCCGGGCCGTCGCGATGCCGGCGCCGCGGGCGGCCGGGTTGCGGTAGAAGGCGGCGGCCTGGTGCGGGTTCTCGCCATAACGCAGGTCCTGCACCTTCTCGAACAGCAGCGGCAGCGTCTGCGGAAAGCTGTCCGGCGCGTCGCCATGCTGCGCTGCCAGATAACCGGCCACCATGGTGTCGTAGGCGGCCGTGTGCGCGAAGGCCTTGGCCGCCAGGCGCGCCCGGGTGGCGAACTGGCTGCCACCGCCTTCGCGGCCGAGTTCCGCCAGCACCGGTGCGTAGTCAGCCGGGTCGACGACCACCAGTACCGACTCGTGGTTCTTGGCCGCCGCGCGCAGCATCGCCGGGCCGCCGATGTCGATGTTCTCGATCGCCTCGGCGTAGCTGCACCCGGGCCTGGCGATGGTGGTGGCAAACGGGTAGAGGTTCACCACCAGCAGGTCGATCGAGGCGATGCCGTGTTCGGCCATGACCGCCTCGTCCGTGCCGCGCCGGCCCAGCAGGCCGCCGTGGATCTTCGGGTGCAGGGTCTTGACGCGCCCGTCCATGATCTCCGGGAAGCCGGTGTGACTGGCCACCTCGCGTACCGCTATCCCGTTCTCGCTCAGCAGCCGCGCGGTGCCGCCGGTGGAGAGGATCTCGATGTTGCGGGCGACCAGGGCGCGTGCCAGTTCCAACAGCCCGCTCTTGTCGGATACGGAAACGAGTGCGCGGCGCACCGGCAGCGGCATGACTCTTTGGGCCCCTTACCGGTGGCGGCGCGTCGGGCCGCAGCGCGCGGCGCTAGGCGCCGCCAAGTCCGAACTGCTTCAGCTTCTTGCGCAGTGTGCCGCGGTTGATGCCGAGGATCACGGCGGCGCGGCTCTGGTTGCCTTCGGCGTAGTCGAGCACGACGCGGAACAGCGGCTCCTCGACTTCGCGCAGCACCAGGTCATACAGGTGCGCCGGCCGGTGGCCGTTCAGGCTGGTGAAATAATCGCTCAGCGCACGCTCAGCGTGGTTGCGCAGCGGCAGATCCCGTCCATGGACTCTGGCGGCGGTAGCTTCACGAGCTCGTGTTTTCTTTTTTGCCGTCATGCACACCCCCCGGGGACAACTCATTCAGGCCGCTGCTGCGGCCGTGCCCGCCCAATCGTCGAAATGCTTGGCCGCATGCGCAAATTGGTCGGTGGTGCTTGCGGCCCCCATGAGCTCGCGGCGGATCGGTGCCGGAAACTCGAGTAACTGTTCGCAATACCAGCCGAGATGTTTTCGCGCGATCCGGACCCCGCTCTCCTCGCCGTAGAATGCATATAGCGAGTCGAGATGCGCGAGAATAATATCACGCACATCGACGCGCAGAAGTGCCGGCGGCGCAAATCCTTCGCGCAGGCCGGCGTTGACAGCGCGAAATATCCATGGTGCGCCGTGACTTGCGCGGCCGATCATTACTCCGTCGGCACCCGTGAAATCAAGTACCTCGCGCGCTTTTTCCGCCGTAGTGATGTCGCCGTTGGCGAACACCGGGATGCGCACGCGCTCCTTGATCGCGCGGATCGTCGAGTACTCAGCCTCGCCTGCGTAGAAATCTGCGCGCGTGCGCCCGTGCACGGCCAGCGCGGCGATGCCGCTGGCCTCGGCGATGCATGCAATGTTCACGCCGTTCTTGTGCGCGCGATCCCAGCCGGTGCGGATCTTGAGCGTCACGGGCACCGTGACCGACCTGACCACCGACTCGAGGATGCGCGCAACGAGTGACTCGTCGGTGAGCAGCGCCGAGCCGCACAGCCGCCCGCACACCTTCTTGGCGGGACATCCCATATTCAGATCAATGATCTGCGCACCGAGTGCCACGTTGGCGCGGGCCGCCTCGGCGAGCGCCTGCGGGTCGGCGCCGGCCAGCTGCACGACGCGCGGCTCCGGCTCGCCTTCGTGATTCATGCGGTTACGTGATTTGGACGTATTCCACAGGCGCGTGTCGGCGCTGATCATCTCCGAGGCTGCAAGGCCGGCGCCGAAGCTGCGGCACAGCACGCGGAACGGGCGGTCGGTGACACCGGCCATCGGTGCGAGCACGACATTCGCGGGCAGCACGTAGGGCCCGATGCGCACGGGGTTCACTGAGGGTGCCCTTCAGCGCAGCGCGGCGTCGTTCGCGCAGGCGATGACCGCGGCGCCGGCCGGCAGGCAGGCGTCGATCTCGAAGCCGACGGCATCGGGCCCGGGGTCCGCGAACCCCATCTGCGCATCGATGCGCTGGCCAGCGGACAGGAATGAGGAGGCGGGCATGGCGCTGGGCAGGTAGGCCTTCGGCGCCACGTCGCGGGCGGCGATGCGGTTGCCAAAACGGTCCTGCAGCGTAACGCGCAGCAGCGGCAGTGGCTGCGGCTGGGAAGCCCCGTTCTTGATGCTGGCGCGCACCGTGATCAGGCCGGCGCCGGCCGCATCACCCGAGGCCCCGAGCTGCCGCACGTCGTAGGCGCGCAGATCCCAGCGCGGGAACAGCGGGATGCCCAGGGCGCCATAGAGGGCCGTGAGCGGGTGGTTAAAGCGCGCGCTGGCCGCCAGTTCGTCGCGGTAGTGATTGACGACCTGGGCGACCAGCAGCAAGGCGGCAACGGCGGTGCCAACCGGCCAGGCATACGGCCGGAAGCGTGCCAGCGGATGCGGTGCAGCCGGCTGCTCCTCATTCCCGGGCAGCATGCCCTCCTCGCCGGCCAGTTCCTCGGCTTCACGGATCGCTTCCTCCTCGGTGAGCCGGCGCCAGCGACCTGCGCGGGGGGCCGCCCCGGGGGAGGGGGCAGCGGCGGCATCCACGCGAGTGCGGGCGCGGACGCCTGCCGGTGCTACAGCCGGTGTGTCCCGGGCCGCGGTGGGGCGCGCCGCCGGGGCAGGCACGGTGGGCGCGGCGGCCCGCGCCTCCGGTGCCGGCGCCTCGCTGTCGAGCATCGAGGCGAGGAAGGCCGCGTCGATCTCCACGTCCACCGAGGGGTCGGGGTCAGCGGCGCCGCCCTTGCCCCCGGCCACGAGCTGGCGGAAAGAGCCGGTCGCGGCGGTCCACTGCGGGTTCGGGGGCGCCGCGACGAACACCGCGTTCACATCCGTGGTATCGGGGTTGAACTCGAGCGCTGTCTCCGCGAGGGCGCTTTCCTCCGGCAGTGCGGCAGGTGCGGGCTCGGCCGCAGCATCAGGCGCCGCGCCGGGGCCGGCCGCCGGTTGCGCAACCTGCGGGATCTCGGCGGCGGGCGCCTCCGGGGCCGGGGAAGGGGCGCCCCCCTGGGGTGCGGGGGCCGGTTCTGCCTCCACGGCCTGGCGTTCGGACAGTCGCGCCAGGGCGTTGAACACACTCGAGCAGCGGCCGCAGCGCACGTAGCCCTGTGCGACGCGCAGATCCGCCGCCGTGACCACCAGCGTGAGGGCGCATTTTGGACAGACTGTGAACATGAGGCAGCCGCGCTGTTATCCGTGGCGTCGCCCGGCGAGGCATGCCCAGCCGTCGCGTCCGCCGAAGCGCGTCACATCAAAACATGGGGCATAAGCTGCTGTCACCTCCGCGACCTGGGACTCCATGATGCCCGCAAGGACCACCTGACCTTGCGGGCGCACCAGCGCCGCGAACCGCGGGGCGAGCTCCTGCAGCGCTCCCGAGAGGATGTTTGCCAGCAGCACCTCGATGCCTGCCGGCAGCGTCGCATCCTGTGAGTGCACCCGCACCTGCCCCTGTACGGCGTTGCCGGCCGCGTTGTCGGCAGTGGCGAGCAATGCCTGGGGATCGATGTCGAAGGCATGCACCACGGCCGCGCCGAGCTTGGCCGCCGCCAGCGACAGCACCCCCGAACCGCAGCCGTAGTCAATCACCCGTGCGCCGGTGGGCAGGCTGGCATCAAGCCAGGCCAGGCACAGCGCGGTGCTGGCATGGGTGCCGGTGCCAAAGGCCAGGCCGGGGTCCAGGTTCACCACCACCGCCCCGGGTGCGGCGACTTTTTCGTGGTACGGACACACCCACAGCCGCCGCCCGAAGCGCATGGCGTGGAAATCCTTCAGCCATTCGCGCTCCCAGGCCCGGTCCGGCACGTGCAGCGGCTGGATGCGCCCGGGCGCAATCGCAAGTTGCGCGGCAAGCCGCTGCACCAGGGCGTCGCTGTCGGCTTCGTGCGCAAACATCGCCCGCACGCGGGTGTTCGGCCAGAGCCGCAGTTCGCCGGGTCTGGGCTCCAGCACCGGGTCATTCTGCGCATCCACCAGGGTGACCGAGAGTGCGGCGGCGGCAAAGCAGGCCTCCTCGGCGACACCGGCCTCCAGAGCTCCCAGGTCGAAGGACAATTCCAGGTAGTCGGCCATGCGCCTAGCGCAGACCGAGGCGCCGCTCCAGGTAGTGAATGTCGGTGGCGCCTTTCTGGAAGGCGGCGTGGTTGCAGATTTCCTGGTGCAGGGCGACGTTGGTCTTGATGCCCTCGATGACCATCTCCGCCAGCGCGTTCTTCATGCGCGCAATCGCCGTCTCGCGCGTCTCGCCGTGGGCGATCACCTTGCCGATCAGCGAGTCGTAGTTGGGTGGCACGTTGTAGCCGGAGTAGATGTGGCTGTCGACGCGGATCCCGGGGCCCCCGGGGGCATGCCACAGGCGCACCGGGCCCGGGGAGGGCATGAAGGTCTTCGGATCCTCCGCGTTGATGCGGCACTCGAGCGCATGGCCACGGATCTGCACGTCGCCCTGGGTGTAAGCCAAGCGCTCGCCCTGCGCGATCAGCAGCTGCGCCTTCACCAGGTCAATGCCGGTGATCGCCTCGGTGACGGGGTGCTCGACCTGGATGCGGGTGTTCATCTCGATGAAGTAGAACTCCCCGTCCTGGTAGAGGAACTCCATCGTGCCCGCGCTGCGGTAGCCGACCGCGCGACACGCCTCCACGCAGCGGTCCCCCATGAACTTGCGCTGGCGCGCGGTGATCCCCGGGGCCGGGGCTTCCTCCATCACCTTCTGGTGGCGGCGCTGCATCGAGCAGTCCCGTTCCCCCAGATGGATGACGTTGCCGTGGCTGTCGGCGAGGAGCTGGAACTCGATGTGCCGCGGCTTCTCCAGGAATTTTTCCATGTAGACCTGGTCATTGCCGAAGGCGGCGCGTGCCTCGGCGCGGGTGATGCCGATCGCGTTCAGCAGCGAGGCCTCGGTGTGCACTACCCGCATGCCGCGGCCGCCGCCGCCGCCGGAGGCCTTGATGATCACCGGATAGCCGATGGCGCGGGCGACGCGCAGGTTCTCGTCGGCGTCATCCCCGAGCGGGCCGTCGGAGCCGGGCACGCACGGTACGCCGTGCTGCTTCATGACCTTGATCGCCGAGACCTTGTCACCCATGGTGCGGATGGTCTCCGCCTTGGGACCCACGTAGACGAAGCCGCTCTTCTCCACCCGCTCGGCGAAGTCGGCGTTCTCGGACAGGAAGCCATAACCGGGGTGGATCGCCACCGAGTCGGTCACCTCGGCGGCTGAGATGATGGCCGGCATGTTGAGGTAGCTGAGCGAGGAGGGCGGGGGGCCGATGCACACCGACTCGTCCGCCAGCAGCACGTGCTTGAGGCTGTAGTCAGCGGTGGAATGCACCGCGACGGTCTTGATGCCCAGCTCGCGGCAGGCACGCAGGATGCGCAGCGCGATTTCGCCGCGGTTGGCGATCACCAGTTTGTCGATCACCATTGGGTCATTCGACCACGAAGAGGGGCTGGCCGAACTCGACCGGGTCGCCACTGCGGGCCATGATCGAGGTGAGCTTGCCGGCCTTGTCCGCCTCGATCTGGTTCATCATCTTCATGGCCTCGATGATGCACAGCACCTGGCCGACCTTGATCTCATCCCCGATCTCCACGAACGACTTCGCCCCCGGGGACGGTGAGGCATAGAAGGTGCCCACCATCGGGGCCGTGATGACGTGCTCGTTGGTCTTTGGTTTGGCGCTCGGGGCCTCGGCCAGGCCCTGAGCGGCCGCGCTGGCGGCCTGGGATGGGGAACTCGGTACCGCGGCTGCCGGCCCCGGCACGTAGTGCTGCGGCGGCGGGGCGTGCACGAAGGTGCTCGCCGGCGGCATGCGGGTGATGCGCACCGACTCCTCGTTCTCCTTGATCTCGATCTCCGCGATGCCGGATTCTTCCAGCAGCTCGATCAGCTTCTTGATTTTTCGGATGTCCATGTGCGGGCGTACCCCCCAGGGATCTTTAAGTTCGGTGATCTCAGCCGCGGGCCAGGTGCCGCGTGGCGGCCCGCAGCGCCGCCTCGTAGCCGTAGGCGCCCAGGCCGAGGATGACTCCGAGTGCGACGTCGGAGAAGTAGGATTGCCGGCGGAACGCCTCGCGCGCCTGAGTATTGGAGAGGTGGACTTCGATGAACGGCAACCCGGTGCCCAGCAGCGCATCGCGCAGCGCGATGCTGGTGTGGGTGAAGGCGCCCGGATTGAGAATCACGAACGCGACGCCTTCGGCCTTGGCGCGATGCACACGCTCGATCAGTTCGTGTTCCGCGTTGCTCTGGAAAGCTTCCAGCTCGTGGCCGCCTTCCCGGGCCACCTCCGCTGCGCGCGCCTCGATCGAGGCGAGCGTGTCCGTACCGTAGACCGCCGGTTCGCGGGTGCCGAGCAAATTGAGGTTCGGGCCGTTAAGTAACAGCACTCGGGCCATGGCCTGGGGCTCTTCTTTATACTGTGCAGCAAGCGACGCGTCGCGAATGTACCGCAATTCGCAGCGATTGGGCACCCTCGTGCTGCCAACGGACGCAATCCCACCGGACCCGGTCTAGTTCTGCGCAGGCACCGTGCCACCGGTATGGCGGGCGTCGACCGCGGCGAGACTGGCGGCAATCTGCGCCTGCGCGGCCTTCAGTGTCAGGTGGCCGGCATCGAGCTCCCGCAGGCCGGCCAGGATGGTATGGGCTTCGTCGGGGCGCAGTTCCCCGACCTTGAGCGCGACAATATGGCCGGCGCGGTCGGCAAACACGCTGAAGGGCAGCACGACCTCCATCCCGAAGGCGCCGGCGGCCTCCAGGCCACCGCGCTCGCCGAGAAGCACTGGATACGTGATCCCATGGGAGACGGCATATTTGGCCACCTCTTCCCTTGAATCGACGGCGATACCCACGATTTCGAGACCATCTTTAGCATATTCGCCGCGCAGACTCTTCAGCAGCGGGATCTCCCGGCGGCATGGATCGCACCAGGTGGCCCAGAAATTCACCACCAGGAGCTTGCCGCGGTAGTCGGCCAGGGCATGGGGATGCCCGTCCAGGCCCGGCAGGCTGATGGCAGGCACCGCCTCGGGGATCTTGCGCACGTCGGCGGCGTGAGGTGCGCCCTCGGCAAGTGCGTGCGCGGTCACCGGCGTGGGGTCGGGATAGAGCGTTTGGGCGGGGCTGCCGAGGCGGTACAGCAGGAACCCTGCCGCACCGGCCGCGGCGATCAGGACAATGCCCAGAAGCAGGCCCCGGGCGGGGGACGCGGCAGCTCCCGGACTCACGAAGACGGGGCGAGGGCTTCCCGGGTGCGCGCCGCGAAGGCATCTGCCTTCATGTAGCCCACGACCCGGTACTGGGCACGCTCCTGGCCGTCGGTTCCATAGAAGGCGATCGTCGGCGGCCCGAAAATGCCGAAGTGTTTCAGCAGCGCCTGGTCATTCGCATTGTTCTGGGTGACGTCGGCGCGCAGCAGCACCGTGCGGGCCAGTGCGACCTGCACGGTCGCATCCGTGAAGGTATAGCGCTCCATCTCCTTACAGGAGGTGCACCAGTCGGCGGAGAAATCCACCAGCACGCTCTTGCCTGCAGCCCTGGCCTGCGCCACCTCGCGCTCCAGGTCGGCGAGCGAGGCGATCGGGCGGAAGGGCAGATCGTGGCTGTGGCTGCGGGCGGTCACGGGCAGGGGAGCCAGCGGGTCGGCATTGCCCAGGGCGGCCCCGGTGACGAGCGCCACCCCGTACACCGCGGCGACGATACCGACGGTGCGCAATGCCAAGGCCGACACCTTCGAGCGCGTCGCCCGCTGCGTCCACAGCAGCCAGGCCAGCGCGACCGCCGGCACCGCCCACAGCAGCAGCGTCAGCCGCTCCGGGGTGATGCGTGCGAGCATCCATGCGGCGACCGCGAGCATCATCACGCCGAAGAGCTTCTTGACCAGTTCCATCCACGGGCCCGCCTTGGGCAGCAGCCTGCCGGCCGAGGCGCCCACGGCCAGAAGCGGGGTACCCATGCCGATGCTCATGGCGAACAGTGCCGCCCCGCCGCGCGCCATCTGGCCGGTCTCGCTGATGACGACCAGGGCTCCGACCAGGGCCGGGCCCACGCAGGTGGTGACGATCAGCGCCGAGAGCGCTCCCATGACCGCCACGCCGCCCATGGAACCGCTGCTCTGGCGGTTGCTCACGCTGGCGATTCGCGTCTGGATCGCCGCCGGCATCTGCACGGTGAACAGGCCGAACATCGACAGCGCCAGGGCCACGAACAATGCTGCGAACAGCGCCAGAACCCACCACTGCTGGAACAGGGCCTGCACCTGCTTGCCGGCGGCTGCGGCGGCGAGCCCGGCAACGGTGTAGGTGAGGGCCATGCCCATCACGTAAGAGAGCGAAAGCGAGAACGCGCGCCCGGTGGAGACCGACTTGCCCCCGCCGAAGATGATGCCCGAGAGGATCGGCACCATGGGCAGAACGCAGGGGGTGAAGGAGAGCAGCAGCCCGGCCAGGTAGAACGCGCCGAGCATGCCCAGCAGCGGCGCGTTGCGCAGCAGGTTGGCAAAGCGGTCCTGTTCGCTCGCCCCTGCGCCACCGCCGTTGCCGCCGGCATTCGCAGCCGCACTGCCCGCGCCGCCGGCGAGCTCGACGGTGAAGGTCTTGGTGATCGGCGGATAGCACAGCCCCTTGTCCGCGCAGCCCTGGTAGGTCACCTCCAGGGGCAGCTTGAGTGCCCCGCCGCTGGCGCGCGCCACCGGCACGAGCACGCTCAGCTCGTGGTGGTACACCTCCTGGCGGCCGAAGTACTCATCATTCTTCACCTGGCCTGAGGGCATCTGCGGCGCGCCGAGCTGAGCGGCATGGCTCGCCGTCGCGACCTTCAGGCGCGCGCGGTACAGGTAGTAACCCTCGGCAATCTCGAAGTTCAGGCGCACGCGGTCGCTCCCCTCGGGGACCGCATCCGCGCGGAAGGCCTGGTCAGGCTGCAGGAAGTCGTCCCCGCCCGACTTGGCCAGGGCGGCCGCGAGCCCCGAGGGGGCCGCCGGCGCCGGGGAGCCCGCAGCCAGTGACAGGGCCGGGAGGCCGCACAGGGCAAGCAGCAGCGCGAGTGAGATATGTCTAATCGCGGTCACGGCCATACCTTAACTTGGGACCTGCGTCAGGTCAGGAGCCTCTTATAGCCCAGGCCTTGGATGGGTGGCAGGAACCAGCGTTCAAGTTCCTCAGAAGCCCGGCGTTCCGCGCCCTGCTGCGGCGCCACGGCCGCAGCGGAAGGAAAAATAGCCCGCAGGCCTTGAATTCGGGGAGCGTGCCACTATCATTAGCAGCCGATGGGGGAGAGTGCTAACAGCGCTGCCACCAAATAAATCCATATCAATCAAAGCTTAAGGAGCGTCCACCATGAAGATCCGTCCTCTTCATGACCGCGTAATCGTCAAGCGCCTCGAAGAGGATCGTACCTCTCCGGGCGGCATCATCATCCCGGACACCGCCGCTGAGAAGCCGGTGCAGGGGAAGATCGTAGCGGTCGGTAAGGGAAAAATTCTGGAAGACGGCAACGTCCGTCCTCTCGACGTCAAAGTCGGCGACAAGATCCTGTTCGGCAAGTACAGCGGAACTGAGGTCAAGCTCGACGGTGACGATCTCGTGGTCATGCGCGAAGAAGACGTCATGGCCGTGATTGAAGGCAAGTAAGCGAGGATCACGACAATGGCAGCTAAAGAAGTACGTTTCAGCGACGACGCTCGCGCGCGGATGTTCCGCGGCGTGAATGTCCTCGCCAACGCCGTCAAGGCGACTCTCGGCCCCAAGGGCCGCAATGCCGTGCTCGACAAGAGCTTCGGCGCACCCACCATCACCAAAGACGGTGTCTCGGTGGCCAAGGAAATCGAACTGAAGGATAAGTTCGAGAACATGGGCGCGCAGATGGTGAAGGAAGTCGCTTCCAACACCTCCGATGAGGCCGGCGATGGCACCACGACCGCGACCGTGCTCGCCCAGGCGATCATCCGCGAGGGTCTGAAGGCCGTCGCCTCGGGCCGCAACCCGATGGACATCAAGCGCGGTATCGACAGGGGCGTCACCGCCTGCGTCGAGGAGCTGAAGAAGCTCTCCAAGCCGTGCAAGGACTCCAAGGCGATTGCCCAGGTCGGCACGATCTCGGCGAACTCCGACGAGTCGATCGGCAAGACCATTGCCGAGGCGATGGACAAGGTCGGCAAGGAAGGCGTGATCACCGTCGAGGAAGGCTCGGGCCTGGAGAACGAGCTGGAAGTCGTCGAGGGCATGCAGTTCGACCGGGGCTACCTGTCCGCCTATTTCATCAACAACCAGGCCAACCAGACCGTCGAGCTCGAAAAGCCGGTGATCCTGCTGGTCGACAAGAAGATCTCGAACATCCGCGAGCTGCTGCCGTTGCTCGAGGGCGTGGCCAAGTCCGGCCGCCCGCTGCTGGTCGTCGCGGAGGACGTCGAGGGTGAGGCGCTGGCGACCCTGGTCGTCAACAACATCCGTGGCATCCTCAAGGTCGCGGCCGTCAAGGCCCCGGGCTTCGGCGATCGCCGCAAGGCCATGCTGCAGGACATCGCGACGCTGACCGGCGGCACGGTGATCTCGGATGAGGTCGGCCTGTCGCTCGAGAAGGCGACGATCAACGATCTTGGCGAGGCCAAGAAGATCGTCATCGAGAAAGAGAACAGCACGATCATCGACGGGGCCGGCAAGGGCTCCGACATCAAGGCGCGCATCGAGTCGATCCGTCAGCAGGCCGAAGAGGCCACCTCGGACTACGACAAGGAGAAGCTTCAGGAGCGCGTTGCCAAGCTCTCCGGCGGCGTCGCCGTCATCAAGGTCGGTGCTGCCACCGAGATCGAGATGAAGGAGAAGAAGGCCCGCGTCGAGGACGCACTGCACGCAACCCGTGCGGCGGTCGAGGAAGGCGTCGTCCCCGGCGGCGGTGTCGCCCTCATCCGCGCGCTGAAGGCGCTCGACAAGCTCGAAGGCAAGAATGAGGACCAGACGGTCGGCATTCGCATCCTGGCGCGCTCGATCGAGGAGCCGCTGCGCCAGATCGTCGACAACGCCGGCGAGGACGCCGCGGTGATCCTCAACCGCGTCCGGGAAGGCAAGGGATCGTTCGGCTACAACGCCGCCAACGGCGAGTTCGGCGACATGCTGGAAGCTGGCATCCTGGATCCGACCAAGGTGACCCGTCTTGCGCTGCAGAACGCGGCCTCGGTGGCCGGCCTGCTGCTCACCACGGAAGTCATGGTGGCCGAGGCTCCGAAGGATGACGAGCACAGCCATGGCGGCGCTCCGGGCGGCATGGGCGGCATGGGTGGCATGGGCGGGATGGACATGTAAGAACCTCTCTAAAGAGGTATCGATTCCCGCACGAACACTCGTTACGCTTTACATAACAGTTAAGGGTCTGCGGCCGGCTCCGCGCCGGCCGCCACCCCCAAAGCCGCGGAACAAGACCCCCTATTCCGCGCATTACTCGCAGGCCCCCTCACCGGGGCCTGTTTTTTTTCCCCAGCCTGCGCAACGCACCTGCCCCACTTCCCCGCGTGCCGGCGCAGCGCTATCGTCCTGCCACGGCTTTTGGAGAATTGCCATGGCTACTGCTCGCTCTTTTGCAGGGAAAGCGATCGCGTGCATCACGCTGCTCACGCTCGCCGCGTGCGCCCCACAGGGCCGCGACCAGATGTCCTGGGCGCGCGCCGCGCTCGAGCGCAATGCGCAGGTGGAAGTGGTTGCTGCAGACCAGCAGAGCCACAGCTTCACCGTGAGGATCAAAGACACCGGCGAGCTGCGCGTAGTGCGTGCCGATGAGCTGATCGCCGAGCCGCCCGGCGCCCCGGCGGCAACGGCCGCCAGCACGGCGACCCAGGCGCCGGCGGCCGCGCCGCAGACTGCGGCCGTTCCCGCGCCAGAGCCACAGGCGGAGCCGGCGCAATACGGCGCGGCCGAGCGGCCGTCCGCCCCGGCGTATTCGCACGCTGAAGTTGCAGGCGGCAGGGTGCTCGAGTCCGGGCCCGGCTACAGCATTCAGGCCGGCAACGCCCCGGCCACCGCGAAGACCTCGGAGAACCAGCTGCTCGAGTCCGGGCCCGGCTACAGCATCAAGGCCGGAGCTGCGGCCACACCGGTGGCCCCGCGCACCCGCGACGCCAGTGTCACGAGCGCCGCGCTTGAGCGCCGCCACGAACCGATCATCTGCCAGGGTGAGCGCATGCTGCACATTGACAACCGCAACATGCAGTTCGACGGTGACGCGGTGAGCGCCCAGGACGGCTGCGAGATCCACATCACCAACAGCCACATCACCGCCACCGGCATCGGCGTGCAGGCGCGCGCGGCGAACGTGCACATCGACAACAGCCTCATCGAGGGCGACGCCGGTTCGCTCGACCTGTCCGACGGCGCGCAGGCGTACGCGGCCTCATCCCATTTCAAGGGCCTCAGCCGTCGCCTCGACTCCGCATCGTTCCACGATCTCGGCGGTAACATCTGGAACTGATCCCGGGGCGCAGGATCAGTAGCGAGCTTCGCGAGCACCTCGGACGCGCGCTTGAGGTGCTGGATGCCAACGAGGACGCCGCGGCTGCGCTGCGCCGCGCACCCGCCGAGATCCGCGCGTCCCTGACCCGGGTATTTGCCGCCAGTGACTACGTCAGCCAGGCCTGCGCGCGCAGTGCGCAGCTGCTGCCAGAACTCATCGACTCGGGCGATCTGCGGCGGCAGCTTGCGGCCACCGACTACGCCGCGCGCGCCCCCACCGCTGCCGGCCGCGAGGCATCCGAACAGCAGGTGCAGGCGGCGCTGCGCATCTGGCGGCGCCGCGAGCTGGTGCGCATCGCCTGGCGTGACCTTGCCGGCTGGGCGCAGCTGCCGGAAACCCTCAGCGAGCTGACGGCCTTTGCGGACGCGGCAATCGGCGCGGCCGTCACCGAGGCTCGCGCCATGCTGGTCGAGCGCTACGGCGAACCCAGGAGCGCCGGCGGCGCGGTGCAGCCGCTGGTGGTGATCGGCATGGGCAAGCTCGGCGGCGGTGAGCTCAATTTCTCCTCCGACGTTGACCTGGTGCTGTTGTTTCCGGAGCACGGCGACACTGACGGCGAGCGCGCCATCGCCAACGAGGAGTTCTTCACCCGCCTCGGGCAGGCGCTGGTGCGCCTGCTGTCGGCCCCGACCGCGGACGGCTTCGTGCTGCGCGTGGACCTCAGGCTGCGCCCCTTCGGCGACTCCGGCCCGCTCGTGGCAAGCTTTGCCTCCTTCGAGGACTACCTGCTGCGCCACGGCCGCGACTGGGAACGCTACGCCTACGTCAAGGCCCGGCCGATCACCGCTCCGGCACGCTACGCGGAGGTCCAGGCCTCTGCCGTTCGTCCCTTCGTGTACCGCCGCTACCTGGACTACGGGGTGTTCGAGAGCCTGCGCGAGATGAAGGCCTTGATCGCCCGTGAAATCGAGCGGCGCGAACTGGCCGACAACATCAAGCTCGGGCCCGGCGGCATCCGCGAGATCGAGTTCATCGTCCAGGCGCTGCAGCTGACCCGTGGCGGCCGCGAACGCCGGCTGCAGACCGCGTCGCTGTCGGCGGCCCTGGACTGCCTGGCGCAGGAGCGCCTGCTGCCGGCCCAGGCAGCCGGCGAATTGCACGCGGCCTACACGCTGCTGCGCCGGGTGGAGAACCGCCTGCAGATGCTCAGCGATGCCCAGACCCACCAGCTGCCCGCCGGTGCGCTTGCCCGCGAGCGGCTGGCGCTGGCGATGGACGCGCCGGACTGGGCGACGCTGGAGCGCGAGCTGGCGCTGCAGCGCCAGCTCGTGAGCACGCACTTCCGCCTGGTGATATTCGGCGGCAGCGAGCCGGATCGCGATGCGGTGCGCATCGATCTCGGGCGCTTCTGGGGAAGCGAGGCGGAGACGGCTGCCATCGCCGAGGCGCTCGCGCATGCCGGTTTCAGGGAAAGCGCCGAGGCGGCGCGCCTGCTGCTGGAGCTGCGCGATTCCGCGCTGGTGCGCAGGCTGGACGAACCCGGGCGGCGGCGCCTGCAGGCCCTGGTGCCGGTGCTCCTGGCCGACGTGGTCGGCAGCAGCGCGCAGCTGCCGGTGCTGCGCCGCGTGCTCGCCATCATCGAGTCCATCGGCCAGCGTTCGGCGTACTTCGCGCTGCTGCAGGAGAATGGACCGGCGCGGGCACGCCTGGTGGAGCTGTGCCGGCACGGGGATTTTCTCGCCGCGCAGATCGCCGCCCACCCGCTGCTGCTGGACGAACTCATCGATGAGCGGCTGCTGTCGCAGCTGCCCGACCGCGCCGGCTTCGCGCGCGATCTCGACTCGCGCATGGCACAGGTGCAGGAGGAAGACCCGGAGCTGCAGGTGGAGGCGCTACGGCAATTCCAGCGCGCCGCGCTGTTTCGCGTCGGCGTGGCCGACCTCACCGATGTGCTGCCGGTCATGCAGGTGAGCGACCGGCTCACCGACATCGCCGAACTCATCCTCGAGCGCGCCATGCAGCTGGGCTGGCGGCAGATCACCGCACAATTCGGGGTGCCCAGCTGCGGGGAGGGCGCGGCACGGCGTGCGGTGAATATCTGCGCGCTCGGCTACGGCAAGCTCGGCGGCATGGAGCTGGGCTACGCCTCGGACCTGGACCTGGTGTTCCTGCATGACTCGCACGGTGAACAGCAGGAGACAGCCGCGGCCCGGCCCATCGACAACCAGCTGTTTTTCGTGCGGCTGGCGCAGCGCATCGTGCACCTGCTGACGATGCACTCGGCCGCCGGGCGCCTGTACGAGGTCGACGTGCGCCTGCGCCCGAGCGGCAAGGGCGGCATGCTGGTCACCAACATCCAGGCCTTCGCCGAGTACCAGCGGGAGGAGGCCTGGACCTGGGAGCACCAGGCGCTGCTGCACGCACGCGCGGTAGCTGGAGCGCCGCAGCTGCGCGCGCGCTTCGAGGCGGTGCGCCTCGAGGTGCTCAGCAACCACGTGCGGCGCGAGAGCCTGCGCACCGAGGTGCGCAACATGCGCGAGCGGATGCGGCGCGAACTGGCCCGCGGCGATGGTGCCCGCTTCGACATCAAGCAGGATGCAGGCGGGATCGCCGACATCGAGTTCCTGGCGCAATACTGGGCGCTGAAATGGGCGCAGCAGTACCCGCCGGTGGCGCTGTTCTCCGACACGATCCGGCAGCTGGAGTCGGTCGCCTCCGCCGACCTGGTGCCGCAGGCAAGCGTCGACGTTCTGACCGGGGCCTATCGCGCCTACCGCACCACCACGCACCGCCTGTCCCTGGCGGGCGCGGAGCCCCTGGTGCCGGTGGAGCAGTTCCGGGCAATGCGCGCCGCGGTTACCGCGCTGTGGGATGCCACGATGGACGATGGGCCGGCGGGCCCGCAGGTATAATCTGCCCCGGTCACTTCATGAAACCCCGGATCGCAAGGCAGTACTCCCATGGTCGCAATGGCCAAGCCGCTGATAGAACCCAACGCGCAGAACCAGTACCAGGTCACCGCCGAGGACCTGCCACTGTGTTGCCCGATGCCGCAGATGTACCTGTGGAACTCGCACCCGCGCGTGTACCTGCCGATACTGGACACGGGCGCCGCGAAGTGCCCGTACTGCAGCGCGGAGTACACGCTGCTGCGCTGATCGGGCCGCCGCGCTCAGCGGTACTGCTGGTAGGACTTCTCTTCGACCAGCCGCGAGCCCAGCTGCAGGTTGATGCGCCTCTTCACCGCCGCCCGCTCGTCATTGCACACGTAGACGGCGCGCGCCAGCTCGATGAAGTCACGGTCGAAGGTCTGCCTGGCTTCCTTGTCGCGGATGCGGTCCTCGATGTCCCACAGCTGCTCGTTCACCGCCTGCAGCGCGTGTTCGTCGAGGGTCACGGCGGCGGTGGCGCAGCCGCTGTCCTTCCAGGTCTGCTCCAGCAGCGAGAGTTCGAGTTTCACGTTGGCGAGTTTGGCGGCATCCTGGATGCGCGCCATCTTGATCCTGAGGATCGTGATCTTATCGAGCAGTTCGCCCGGAGAGACAGGAACGAGAATGTCTTGCATACGGCATGTCCTGAGAGGTATCCCGCCAATCCCGGTGAAGCTTACGGCAACGGCGCGTGCAGGCACAGGCAGAGGTGCTAGCCCCGGAACCGCTGCCACCTGGCGCGCACGTCCTTGAGCAGCCTCTGAAATCTTGGTTCGCCCCGCAGCGACACAAGTGAGGGATCGTGGCGCGCCAGAAACGGATAGTTGATGAAGCCGCGCGCCACAGCTACCTCGAGCCAGTCGATCGCCGCCACGGGTTGCCCGGCGAGGGCAAAGCCCTGCGCCAGAAAGCGGGCAAACACATCCGATGAAGCGGCCGCCGCACGCACCTGGACGCTCACGCGTGACTGCGCCGCGCTGAGTCGTCCCCGGGCCGCCGCCATGAGGAATTGCATCAACTGGCCCGGTACCGATGATCGCAGGCCGCGCGGGCAGCCGCGCGCGATGACGCGTGCGGCCGCGACCTTCCCGTTCAATATCAGCACCCAAACGTAGAACAGCCGGCCCATCGGGTTCGACGGGTCCATCTCAAACATCTGCTGATAGGGCGCCACCGCGGCGGCCAGCTTGCCCTGCATGACATCCGCGAAAGCCGGCATGCAGCGGCTCAGGGGGGTAAGTGGATCGACCCGCAATAGCCGGGCGAGCAGTGGCCGCGCGGATGTCACGCGGCCGGATACTAGGTAGCAGTTGCACAAGAGCAGCAGCGTATCCGCATTGTTGGGCTCTAGCGCCAGCGCCGATCGCAGGTCACGGACCGACTCCTGCAGATGCCCGCGCGCATATGCGATCCAGCCCCGCAGCTGCAGTCCTGCCGCCGCACGCGCATCGAGCGCAACAATCCTGGCGGCGCATTGCTGTGCCTGCTGCAGCGGCGCCTCGCTCAGGTCGACGCCCGCCTCGCGGTACTGCAGGTAGGCAAGTCCCAGCGCCGCAAACAGCGTGATGTTGTCGCCGATCAGCGCAAGGCCCTGCCGCAGCAGCGTCACGGCCCTGTCGATTGCATCCCGTCGCCAGCGCCAGCTCTCGTGCCGTGCCCGCAGGTAGCACTCGTACGCCGGCACGCTGTCGATCGGCCGCTCCGCGAGCCTTTGTCGGTCGCGGTCCGTCAGCCGGACCTCCAGGGCGCTGACGATCTGGCGCCCCAGGGTCTCCTGGATGGCGAACACATCATCCGCGGTCCCTTCAAAGGTCTCAGCCCAAATGTGCGCATCGGTTGCAGCATCGATGAGCTGGGCCGTCACCCGCAGCTGGCCGGCTTTGCGGCGCACGCTGCCTTCAAGCAGGTGACTCACGCCCAGCTGCATGCCGATAGCCGGCGCGCTGAGCCGGGTTCCGCGCAGCGCCAGTGCCGAGGTGCGCGAGATGACCCGCAGTGCTGCAACCCGCGACAGTCTGCTGGTGACTTCCTCGGTCAGCCCTTCGGTGAAGTACGCGCCGCCTGGCTCGCAATTGAGGCTGGCGAAGGGCAGCACGGCGATCGAGACCTCCCGCGGACTGCCCGCACGTGAGGAGCCCGGCACGCGCGACCTGGCCCTCTGCCAGGCCTCGACCTCAGCCTTGAATGCGTAGACGCTTGCCAAAGAGGTGTGCACGTGCCGGCGCACAGGCAGGTCTTCGAGCTGCTCCCAGCGCCGCACCGTGCGGACGCTGCGTCCGAGGTGGCGCGCGATCTGCTTCCAGGAGTCGAGTCGGTCGGGCGGCATGTGGGTCCTCGGCCGCAGGATAGGCCAAAGTGGGACACAAAGGGCCAGCGGCGGCCGGTCCCCTTGGTGGCCGACTGCGCGCCGGCTAGCTTGCGGCAACGCCCGTGTATTTCCGGGTCTCCAGGAGCCGCACATGAAACATCCCGCAACCGCTCACCGCGCAAGAGCGCTTGCCTGCGCCGCGCTGAGCGTCACGCTGCCCGCGCTCGCCTCGGCCGCTGACCGGACCGTAAAGGTCAGAGGCAGCGGCATAGATCTCGTGAACACGGCGATCGTGCATTCCAAGACGCCGACCCCCTCGGGTTCGATCACGCAGAGCACCGAAACCGTGGAGTTAGCCGGCGACCTGCATGGGCGGGTGCTCTACCAGATCACCACGGTCGTCGATTCAGCGCATGGCACGCTGGTCAACACCGGACATCAGGTCTTTTCCGGGACCGTGGCCGGCTCGCAGCCGGTGATGCTGCACGACTCAAAGTTCCGCTTCGAAGTGAATCTTGTGACGGGCGCAGGACGCGGCTCAGTCTATCTCGCAGATCACATCGCCGGCCCGCAGGTGAATTGCACCCTGCAGGTCGCCGACACCGGCAAGAACCCCGAGGGCAACCAGACTTTCAAGTACACGGGGGAGTGCGTGTTTCACGACGCCGGGTAGGTCGGCGCCCGCGTCGAGCGCTTAGGGTGAGTTGGCCAATGCGTCGAGCTTTTCCAGCACCTGGTCGACGCGAATCAGCTCCATCACGCCTGGCTCCTCGATCTTGTGCGTCCACGGCAGCTGTTCCGGCTCCACGCCGCGGAAGGTGCGCGCCGCCTCGGGGTACGCATTGACGCACCACTGTCCCGACAGGTAGGGGCCGCTGCGTGCCGGGTTGGTGGCCGCGTACAGCCCGATCACGGGCGTGCCGACCATGGTGGCCATGTGGGCCGGTCCTGAGTCCGGAGTCACCAGCACCCGGGCACGCGCCAGCAGTGCCAGCAGCTGCGGCAGGGTGTCCTTGCCTACCTGGTTGACCAATGGGGCACCGCAGCGCGCCTCGATCTGCGCGCCAACGGCGCGCTCCAGCTCCGTCGGGCCGCCGGCGAGGATGACGCGCATCCCGTGGCACCGGATCGCGTGCTCGGCAACGGCCGCATAGCGCTCCGGCATCCAGTTGCGCAACGTATGGCTGGAGCACGGGCTGATGACCAGCGTCGGCTCGTCCTCGGGTATCAGCTGCTGGGCATATTCCTGCGCCGCCGGCGGCAGCGGCAGGTCCCAGCGCAGCACGCGCTCGGTGACGCCCAGTGCCTCCGTGAAGCCGAAGAAGCTGTCCAGCACATGCTGGCGGACGCGGGTAGCGATGCGCGCATCCGTGAACAGCCACTGCAGCTCGCGTGCGCGGGCGCGGTCGAAGCCGACCTTGATGGCCGCCGGCACACTGCGCGCCACCAGGCTGGCGCGCAGTGCCAGCTGCATGTGCAGCAGTACATCAAAGCGCCGCTCCTTGAGCTGCATCCGCTGCTCGCGTCGGGCAGCGGCGGTTGCGCGCTTGTCCACGATGATAAACTCGACGCCTTCCAGCAGAGTCATGAGGCGCGCTTCGGTCTTGCCGATGATCCAGGTCAGCTGTGTGCTTGGCCACGCTTGCTGTAAGGTGCGCACGATCGGCACCACGTGGCAGGCATCCCCGATCGCCGACAGCCGGAGGATGCAGATGCTGCGCGGCGGTTCGGCGAAAGACGGCATTATGGAGTCAGGATGGTGAGTGGTCGTTTAGCGCTCGGCCCGGAAGTGAAGCGTAGCGCGGCCGCCGGCTGCGCCATGCTATATGACGCCTCGCGGGCGGGCAATTTGAGCCCCGAATGGTTCGAGCCCTCCTACTGGCAGGCGCGCGGGGAGCTCGATGGCAGCGCGCTGGGACGCGGCGCGACGCACTACATTAAGGCCGATGGCAGCCGCCTGGTGCTGCGCCACTATCGTCGCGGCGGGCTCATGGCGCAGCTCACCGCGGACCGCTACCGCTGGCGCAGTGAGGAGAGCACCAGGCCCTTCGTCGAGTGGCGTCTGACCTATCGCCTGCATCGCGCCGGGTTGCCGGTTCCCGCGCCGGTGGGCGCCCGCTATCGCCAGGCCGGCAGCACCTACACCGGCGACCTCATCACTGAACGCCTGCCAACGGTCGGCTCGCTCACCGAGTGCCTGCGCACCGGGGCGCTCTCGGTGGTGACCTGGATCGCGATCGGCCGCTGCATCCGCCGCTTTCACGACCTGGGCGTCTGCCACGCCGACCTGAATGCCCACAACGTGCTGCTGAGTGAGGATGGCGCGGTCTATCTCATCGATTTCGATCGCGCGCAGCTGCGCAAGCCTGGTATCTGGAGCGACGGCAACCTCGTGCGCCTGCGACGCTCGCTGGAAAAGGTCACCTGGGGCATGCCTCCGGAGCGGTTTGGCGAGTCTGACTGGCACGGCCTTCTGGACGGCTATCGTCAGCCCTCCGGCAAAAACGAGCTGCCCCCATAGGGGCTGGAATTTTTCTGCGTCTCCTCTATCTACTCGCGGTCTACCTTGCCGCCCCGGTCATCTCCCTCGTGTATCTGTGGCGCGGCCTCTGGGACCGCAGCTACTGGCGGCATTTCGGGGAGCGCTTCGGGTTCGGACCCAAGGCGCCTGCAGATGGGGCCTGGCTGCATGCGGTGTCGGTTGGGGAGGTGCAGGCCTGCGCGGCGCTGGTCAATGCACTGCACCGGCGCCACCCGCAGCTACCCCTCACTGTCACCAGCTTCACCCCCACCGGGGTCGCCCGGGCGCGGGCCCTGTTCGGTGACATCGCCCAGGTGCGCTACCTGCCCTTCGACCTGCCAGGGTCGGTGCGGCGCTTCTTTGACCGCGTGCAGCCGCGCCTGGCGGTGATCTTCGAGACTGAGCTGTGGCCAAACCTGTATCGCGAGTGCGCCCGGCGGCGCGTACCGCTGGTGCTCGCGAGCGCGCGCATCTCCAGCCGCTCCGTCGGGCGCTACCAGCGCCTGGGGAGCCTGTTTTCCGGCGCACTTGCGCAGGCGGCCGTTGTGGCGGCCCAGGGACCCGAGGATGCCGAGCGCTTCCGCGCCCTGGGAGCTGACCCCGCGGGCCTCGAGGTCACGGGTAACCTCAAGTTCGATTTCGAGCTGCCGGTGGATGTCACCGCCCGCGCGGCTGCGCTGCGCGCGCAGTACGCCGCGCAGCGGCCGATGTGGGTGGCCGGTAGCACGCACGGCGGCGGCGAGGAGGAGGCCGTGATTGCGGCCCACCGGCGGGTTCTGGCCGCTCAGCCGCAGGCACTGCTGGTGATCGCGCCGCGTCATCCGCCGCGCTTCGCCGAGGTCGCCCAGCGCGTGGCTGATGCTGGGCTGACCGTCGTGCGCCGTTCACAGCCGGAATCCCCCGACCCGCAGGCTGCCCAGGTGCTGGTGCTGGACACCTTGGGAGAACTGGTGGGTTTCTACGCGGCGGCCGACGTCGCCTTCGTCGGCGGCAGCCTGGTCGGCATCGGCGGCCATAACCTGCTGGAACCGGCCGCGGTGGGCGTGCCGATCCTGACCGGTCCCAACAACTTCAACAGCATCGACAGCGCGCGGTTGCTGCTTGGCAGCGGTGCCGCACAGGTGATCGACGATGCAGCGCAACTCGGCGAGCGCGTAACGGCACTGCTCGGTGATGCATCAGAGCGCGCACGCATCGGCACACTGGGCCGCGCCTGCGTGGAGGCTAACCGCGGGGCGCTGGCGAAGCTGCTCGGCCTGATCGAGCCGCTGCTCGGCGAACTCTAATGCGTGCCGCCCGGCGGGGCGGCGCCGGGCGGCGGTGCAGTCGGCTGCGGCGGCGCCACATCCGGCAGCACGTTCTGCGGCGTGGCCTCCGCGGGTGCGGTCGGCGCATCCACCGTCAGCCACGCATTGACCTCCAGCAGTTGCGCGCGATCGAGGGTGCCGGCCGCCTCGCGCAGCTGCAGCACGCTGACGATGTAGTCGTACTTGCTGTTGGCGTAGTCGGTCTCGGCCTGTACCAGCACACGCCGCGCGTTCAGAACGTCAACCGAGGTGCGCGTGCCGACGTCATAGCCGGCTTCGGTGGCCTTGAGGGCAGTCTGGCTGGACTCACGCGCCTGTCGCAGTGCCTGCACGCGGGCGACGCCGCTGATGACACCCAGGTAGGCATCGCGCGACTGCCGCTCGGTGGCGCGCGAGCTCTGCACCACCGCCTCCTTCGCAGCGATCCAGCGGTACTCATTCTCACGGACTTTCGACTGCGTGAAGCCGCCGCTGAATATCGGCAGCGTGAATTGCAGGCCGATCTGCCGGTCGTTGAGCTTGTTGTTGACGTTGCTGAAGGGGATGTAGTCGATCAGCTGGTCCGAGTCGGACTTGGTGTAGGAGCGGCCGGCAACCAGATCCAGGGTCGGCAGGTGGCCGCCGAACGCTGCACGCACGTTGTCGCGGGCGATATCGGCCGCCAGCCGGCTTGAGATCAGCGACAGGTTCTGCTGCAGCGAGCTTTGCACCCAGGCGCTTTCCTCCAGCGGCTCCGGCCCCTTGAGTGGCATGTCGGCCCCGGGTCGCGACAGCCGGTCGTACTGCTGGCCGGTGATCTCCTGCAGCCGGTACTGCGCGGTGGCGAGCTGGCGCTTCGCGGCAATCACCGCCGCGGCGGCGGTGTCATGGCCGGCCTTGGCGTCCTGCACGTCGGTGATGGCAATCAGGCCGACCTCGAAGCGCTTGTTGGCCTGGTCGAGCTGGTGGGTGATCGCCTCCAGCGCGGCCGAGTTGGCCTCGACCCCGGCTTCGGCCGAGAGCACCAGGAAGTACGCCGTCGCCACGCGCAGGATCAGGTCCTGTTCGGCGGCCTGGTAGTTCGCCTCTGCCTGGGCCACCTCGGCGCTCGCGGCCTTGATCTGCATCCAGTTGGTCCAGGAGAACAGGTTCGAGCGCAGGTTCACGGCCCACCCGCGCGTAGTGGTATCGACGGTCGATGGCAGCGGCAGCACCTGCAGGACGGGCGGCTGGCCGATCTCGGTGATGGAACCTTCGTAGCCGGAGCTGTGGTCGCGAAGGACGTCCGCAGTGCCCACGATCTGTGGCATCACTGCCGACCAGGCCTGCGGCCGCGCTTCACGTGCGGCCAGGCGGTTGGCATCGGCCTGGCGGATGAGAGGATCACTGTGCAGGGCATCCTCGTACACCCCGGCCAGGTCCTTGGCGGAAGCGGCGCTTGCAAGTGCAATCAGGCCCAGCCCCAGGGCGAGGCTCGCAAGACGGTTCATGGCATTTCCTTGTGAATCACTCTTAGATGCCGGCCGTGCTCAGAAGCTAAATTGCTGCGGACGCACTGAGTTGACCATCGGGTCGATCACGGTCTCGAACAGACTTTGTGCCTTCCAGGTATCCGCCGCGGTGCGGGTGACGAGACGCGCCTCCATGGCCGGAGCCGCGCCCACTACGATGAACAGGCGCCCACCGAGGGTGAGCATGCGTTCGAAGCGGGCATCATAGACCGGTAAGGCCGCGGTCACCGCGATCACGTCGTAGTCAGGGCCGCCGTGCATGCGCAGGGCATCAGCCTCGACCACGTCCACGGTGCCCGCCCCCGCGGAGGCAAGGTTGGTGCGGGCGCCCTCGGCCAGGTCGGGATACAGCTCTACGCTGCGCACCTGGGCGGCAAGGAAGGAAAGGCAGGCCGTCAGATAGCCGCTGCCGCTGCCGATCTCCAGCGCCTTCTCGCCCGGCTGCGGCAAGAGCGCCTGCAGCACCCGCCCGGTGACACTCGGGCGCAACATATGCTGGCCGTGCGCCAGCGGCACCTCGGCGTCGGCATAGGCGCGGTAACGCTGGCTCTGCGGGACGAACAGCTCCCGCGGTGCCTTGCGCATGGCCTCGAGGACCCGCGTATCGAGCACCTCCCAGGCACGCACCTGCTGCTCGATCATCTGCTCACTGGCGGTCGCGGTTTGCATCCGTACGCTGCTCCAATTGGACTTATTGCGGGGTCCCTGAAAAGGCCCGAGAAGTTAAGGCTTTTCCGCCCCGGTGCCAAGCAGTCATGCGACGAGATATGGTGAAATACCGACGGGACGTGGCCCGCCCTGCGTTATGCTTTGGGCGTCCGTATTCTGAAGGCACGACAAGTCCAATTAGAGTGCCTCGGAAGCGCGCGGGAAACCCACGTGCCAGGCTAAGAAGAAGGTAGATGTCGATCATCGGGCTGTTGTGCCTCCTGTTCGCTCTCATCGCCGCTCTGGTTCTTCTCCTCTATGCGTTGCAGCGCCGCGACATGCAGAGCATAGGGGAGCTGACCCAGCAGCTGCAGCGGATCGCCATTGGCGGCCGCCTGGGTGGGCGGATCGAGATCGACAGCGATAAGCCGGAAGTGGCCACGCTGGTGACTGCCGTCAACCACCTGCTCACCCGCGCCGGTTCTGCTTCCGAGCGCGACGTCACCGAGACCCCGAAGCTGTTTGCCGACCTGGGTGACCGCATCCACGAGGCCGTGCTGGTGCACCGCGAAGTCATTCTCTACGCCAACCGCCAGTTCGCCAGCTTCGTGGGAGTCGATCGCCTTGAGCTGATCGGCCGACGCCTGGCGGACCTGGTGCCGCCCGAGTACGCGGAACTCGTCGGCGAGAACATCGCGCGTCGCCTGGCCGGTGAGCCGGCCGCGGAACGCTACGAGATCGACATGGTGGGCCTGCAGGCGCAGGTGAGCCGGCTGGAGATTGCCTCGACTCCGGTCGCGTACGACGGCGAGCCGGCGCTGCTGATCACCGGCGTCGAGATCATCCCCACCCAGACCGTGCAGGCGCTGCGCCTGCCGGCCGACAACGCGGCCCTGGAGCCGCAGTTGCTCGCCCTGCAGTCCCTTGCCGAGGCGATCATCACCACGGACAAGGACGGGCGTCTCACCTTCATGAATGCCGCCGCCGAGCAGCTTACCGGCACTCAGGCGGAGGCGGCCACCGGCAAGCTGCTGGAGGACATCGTCAGCCTGGTTGATGAGACCGAGCGGCGCATCCTCGGCGACCCGGTGCGCCAGGCGCTCAGCAGCGGATCCTCGGTCAGTCTCAGCCGCCGCGCCATGCTGCTGTCCCGTGCCAACGGCAACGAGCGCTCCATCGAGCTGTCCGCGGCGCCGATCCGCAACGCCGGCAAGGAACTCATCGGCGCCGTGGTCATGCTGCACGACATCAGCGAGCTGCGCGGGCTGGCGCGCCAGATGTCCTACCAGGCCACCCACGATGCGCTCACCGGCCTGGTGAACCGGCGCGAGTTCGAGCGGCGTCTGGAGGAGGCTATCGGCAGCGGCCACCGCGGCGACGGCCAGCACGTGCTGTGTTACCTCGACCTGGACCGCTTCAAGCTCGTCAACGACACCAGCGGCCACCTGGCCGGCGACAGCATGCTGCGCGAGGTAGCTAAGCTGCTGCGCGATGCTGTGCGCGACAGCGATACGGTCGGGCGACTCGGCGGTGACGAGTTCGGCACGCTGCTCGTCGGTTGCCCGCTGGACAAGGCGCGGCAGATCGCCGATGACCTGTGCCGCGCGGTGAACGACTATCGCTTCGTCTGGAAGGACAAGATCTTCAACATCGGTGTCTCGGTAGGGCTCGTCGAGATCTCCCGCGAGAGCGGCACCCTTGAGGAGCTGCTCGCTGCCGCGGACACGGCCTGCTACGTCGCCAAGAAGCAGGGCTCGGGGCGCGTGGTGGTCTACTCGGCGCGCGACGAGGCCCACGCGCGGCACACCGGCGAGATTCAGTGGCTGCAGCGCCTGCAGAGCGCGCTGAAGGAGAACCGCTTCCACCTCTACCACCAGGTGATCGTGCCGGCCCACGAGGCAGAGGGCGGCCCGGCCATGGAGGTGCTCGTGCGCCTGCAGGACGAGTCGGGCGCCGAGCTCGTGCCGGCGGACTTCATGCGCGCCGCGGAACGCTACCGCCTGATGGGACTGGTCGATCGCTGGGTCGTGCAGACCACTCTCGCCGCGCTGGGGCGCGGCGCGATCGCCGTGCCCGAAAACCGCAGCGTCGCCATCAACATCTCCGGCCAGACCTTGGGGGATACCCAGTTCCTCGAGTTCGTCGTCGAGTGCCTGGACAGCACCGGCGCGTCCCCGGCGCAGGTGTGCTTCGAGATCACCGAGAGTGCCGTCATCGCCAACCTCGAACACGCGCGCCGCTTCGTGGGCGTGCTGCACGGCATGGGGTGCCAGTTTGCGCTCGATGATTTCGGCTCCGGCGTCGGTTCGTTCTCGAACCTGAAGACCCTGCCGCTCGACTACCTGAAGATCGACGGGTCCTTCATGCGCAACCTGGCCCGCGATACCGTGAACCAGGCGATGGTCAGCGCCATGATCAAGCTCGCGCGTACGCTGAACTTCCGCGTGATCGCCGAGCAGGTCGAGGACAGCGCCGCCGTCGAGGCGGCCCGCAAGATCGGCGTCGATTTCCTGCAGGGCTACGCGGTCGGCCGGCCGCAGCCGCTGTCGCTGGCCGCCTGAGCGGCGGCCGGCGCGCTCAGCGCTTCGGCTCGAACTTCAGCGCCACGCCGTTCATGCAGTAACGCTCGCCCGTGGGCCGCGGTCCGTCGGGGAAGACGTGACCGAGGTGGCTGCCGCAGCGCGCGCAGTGCACCTCGGTGCGCTGCATCAGCAGGCTCTTGTCCATCGAGGTGCCGACCGCCTGGGGCAGGGGCTTGAAAAAACTCGGCCAGCCGCTGCCGCTGTCGAACTTGGTATCCGACGAGAACAGCTCCTGCCCGCAGGCGGCGCAGCGGAACATGCCGGCGCGATGCTCGTCGTTCAGGGGGCTGGTGCCGGCGCGCTCGGTTCCGTGAGCGCGCAGCACCTTGTAGGCATCCGGTGGCAGCTCGCGCCGCCACTCTTCGTCTGACTTCTCGAGCGGGAAATGCTCTTCCGTTTTCACGTCCCGAACCTCCGCACTGTCGGTCGCGCGAGCCTGTGCCGTGCTCTTACAGCAGCGGCACCAACAGCAGCGCGACGATGTTGATGATCTTGATCAGGGGGTTGATGGCCGGGCCTGCGGTGTCCTTGTACGGATCGCCGACGGTGTCGCCGGTCACTGCCGCCTTGTGCGCATCCGAGCCCTTGCCGCCAAAGTTGCCTTCCTCGATGAACTTCTTGGCGTTGTCCCAGGCGCCGCCACCGGTGGTCATCGAGATGGCGACGAACAGCCCGGTGACGATCGTGCCGATCAACAAGCCCCCCAGGGCGCGCACGCCGGCACCAGGGCCCATGAGCATGGTCATCACCACGACGAGCACGATCGGCACCAGGATCGGCAGTAACGAGGGCACGATCATCTCGCGGATGGCCGAGCGGGTGAGCAGGTCGACCGCGCGCGAGTAGTCCGGCTTTTCGGTGCCGGCCATGATGCCCTTGATCTCGCGGAACTGGCGCCGCACCTCGGTCACCACCGCGCCGGCGGCCCGGCCCACGGCCTCCATGGCCATCGCGGCGAACAGGTAGGGGACCAGGCCACCGATGAACAGGCCGATGATGACGGCCGGATCCGACAGCGAGAACACCGCACTCTTGCCGGCGGCCTCGAGGTTGTGGGTGTAGTCGGCGAACAGCACCAGCGCAGCCAGGCCCGCCGAGCCGATCGCGTAGCCCTTGGTCACCGCCTTGGTGGTATTGCCCACGGCGTCCAGTGGATCGGTGATGTCGCGCACCGACTTCGGCAGCCCGGCCATCTCGGCGATGCCGCCGGCATTGTCGGTGATGGGACCGTAGGCATCGAGCGCCACGATCATGCCGGTCATCGACAGCATTGCCGTGGCCGCGATGGCGATGCCGTACAGGCCGTCCAGGGTGTAGGAACCCCAGATCGCCAGGCACACCGCGATCACCGGCAGCGCCGTGGACTTCATCGATACGCCGAGGCCGGCGATGATGTTGGTCGCATGCCCGGTCTGCGAGGCACTGGCCACCTTGCGCACCGGGCCGTACTCGGTGGCGGTGTAGTACTCGGTGATCATGATCATCGCCGCCGTCAGTCCGAGGCCGATGAGCGTGCAGTAGAACAGCGCCGCGTTGCCCGGCATGATCTTCTGCGTGATGAAGTAGAAGGCGACCGCCGAGACGAGGGCCGAGACGATCACGCCCTTGTAGAGCGCGTTCATGATCTTGCCGCCGGCGCGCGCGGAAACGAAGAAGGTCCCGATGATCGAGGAGACGATGGAGGCGGCGCCCAGCGCCAGCGGGTAGATCACCGCGGCGAAGGAGGCATCAGCGCCGTCCTTGGCGAACAGCATTCCGCCCAGCAGCATCGTCGCGACCAGCGTTACCGCGTAGGTCTCGAACAGGTCGGCGGCCATGCCGGCGCAATCGCCGACGTTGTCACCGACGTTGTCGGCGATGACCGCCGGATTGCGCGGGTCGTCCTCGGGAATACCCGCTTCGACCTTGCCCACCAGGTCCGCACCCACGTCCGCTCCCTTGGTGAAGATGCCGCCACCCAGGCGCGCGAAGATCGAGATGAGCGAGCCACCGAAGGCCAGCCCGACGAGCGCGTGCAGCGAGGCATCCGGGCCGATGGCGGTGTACTTGCGCAGCACGGCGTAGTAACCGGCGACGCCAATCAGGCCCAGGCCCACCACCAGCATGCCGGTGATCGCGCCGCCGCGGAAGGCGACGCTGAGTGCAGCGTTCAGCCCGTTGGTGGCCGCCTGCGCCGTGCGCACGTTGGCGCGCACGGAGATGTTCATGCCGATGTAGCCGGTGAGTCCGGAGAGCACGGCACCGACCAGGAAGCCGCCGGCTGTCGGCCAGCCGAGTCCCGAGAAACCGATGGCCAGGAAGAGCACGATCCCCACCACCAGGATGGTCGTGTACTGACGGTTGAGGTAGGCCTTCGCGCCGGCCTGGATTGCCGCCGCGATTTCCTGCATGCGGGCGTTGCCAGGCGACAGGCGCAAAATGGCGTTCATTGAAAACACGCCGTAGATCACGGCGAGGAAGCCGGCCGCAATCGCGACCCACAGCCAACAGCTCAATTCCATCCGGAAATCTCCCCCAAAAAAGGCCGCGAACTATAGCACGCCGACCCCGGCCGGACCCGTCCGGGGAGGGCATGAGCGCCCCGGTGCGCGGCGCTGGCAGTCACTCCGCCTCGAGGGGCGCTGGGGGGCGCCGGGCCGCCGGTGCTGCTCTGGGGGCACCGGGGGGGCTTTGCCGCCATGCGGCAAAGCCGCACGGGCCGGGGCCGTCTTCTGTTAACCCCTGCGGCCGCCCGCGGTCTGCGCCTAGACCTTGAAATCGGTTTTGAGCTTGCGACGCACCGCCACGCCCTTGATATGCACGTACTCGGGCAGCCCGTTGCGGTAGGGCGGATACGCCTCACCGGATATCAGCGGCTCGAGGTAACGGCGGCAGGCGGCGGTGATGCCGAAGCCGTCGTCGCGGATGTAGTCCGCGGGCAGCTTCTTTTCCTTGTTGGCCACCTCGGCGAGCGGGACGTGCCCGATCACCCAGCGGTAGGGCTTGGAGGACTTGCGCACGATGGTGGGCATCACCGCGTTCATGCCCCTGACCGCAAACTCCACGGCAGCCTTGCCCACTGCGTAGGCCTGATGGGCGTCGACCTTGGAGGCGATATGCCGGGCAGAGCGCTGCAGGTAGTCCGCCACCGCCCAGTGGTACTTGTAGCCGTGCGCCTCACGCACCATGTTGGCCACCACCGGGCCGACACCGCCCAGCTGAGTGTGGCCAAAGGCATCGCGGGTGCCAGCGTCAGCGAGGAATTTACCGTCCGCGTAGGCGGCGCCCTCGGAGACTACGATCACGCAGTAGCCGTAGTCGGTCACGCACTGGCGCACCCGATCGAGGAAGCGCTGCCGGTCGAAGGCCACCTCTGGGAAGAGGATCACGTGCGGGGTCTCGTCCGCGCCGCGCCCGGCCAGGCCGGCGGCGGCGGCGATCCAGCCGGCATGGCGGCCCATCACTTCCAGCACGAACACCTTGGTCGAGGTGCGCGCCATGGAGGCGACATCCATCGAGGCCTCGCGCGTTGACACCGCGACGTACTTGGCGACCGAGCCGAAGCCGGGGCAGCAGTCAGTGTGGGGCAGGTCGTTGTCGACCGTCTTCGGTACGCCCAAGCAGGTAATGGGGTAACCCAGGGACTCCCCGATCTGCGACACCTTGTGGGCCGTGTCCATCGAGTCGTTGCCGCCATTGTAGAAGAAGTAGCCGATGTTGTGCGCACGGAACACCTCGATCAGCCGCTCGTACTCGGCGCGGTTCTGGTCGATGCCTTTGAGTTTGAAGCGAGCCGATCCGAAGGCCCCGGCCGGGGTATGCCGCAGTCCGCGGATGGTCGCCGCACTCTCGCGGCCGCAGTCGATCAGATCCTCGGTCAGGGCACCGATGATGCCGTGGCGCCCGGCATAGACCCTGTCGATCTGCCGCGAGCGCAGCGCCGTCTCGATGACCCCGCAGGCCGAGGCATTGATCACCGCCGAGACACCGCCCGACTGGGCGTAAAAGGCATTCCTGGGCGCAGGCTTTTTCATGGGATCGCGCTCGACGGCTGGCGGGGCCGGGAAGAATAGCGCACGGGGGTGGCTTACGCAGGCTCAGGGCCGGCGGTCCGGCGGCGTTTGACCTCTCCAGGAGTGGCCGGTAACGTGGCGCACTTTGTGCTGCCAGCGGCAGCGAATTCGTAGTGCACAAACATGCGCATTGTCCTCTTGGGCGCGCCCGGTTCGGGTAAGGGTACTCAGTCACAGCGTCTCGTGGAGCGGGTGCATATCCCGCAGATCTCCACCGGGGACCTGCTGCGTTCGGCCGTGTCCCGCGGGACCGAGCTTGGCCGCCTCGCCCGGGAGGCGATGGAGGGCGGCCGGCTGGTGGACGACTCCCTCGTGCTCGGCATGATCCGCGAGCGTGTCGGCGAGCCCGACACGCGCCGCGGCTTCATTCTCGACGGCTTTCCGCGCAACCTCGCGCAGGCGCACGCGCTCGACCACCTGCTGGAGGCGCTCAAGCGCCCGTTGGACGCGGTGGTGCAGCTCGAGGTCGACTACGGGGAGCTGGTCCGGCGCATCTCCGGCCGCCGCACCTGCGCTGACTGCGGCAGGGTGTTCAACCTCCTCACGTCGCCTCCTGGGCCGGATACGGCGCTATGCCCGAAGACCGCGCAGGCGCACCGCCTGGTGCAGCGCCCCGATGACAACGAGGCCACCGTGGCCGAGCGGCTGCGCGTCTACGACGAGAAGACCCGCCCGTTGATCGATTTCTACCGCGCCCGGGGGCTGCTGCGCGTGATCGACGCCGAGGGTGATGTGGATGCGGTCACACGGCGCCTCGCCAAGGCGCTGGGCACTCCGGCACTCAGCACGGTTTCCAAGAAGAAGCCGGCCAAGGTTAAGACCGCTGCCAAGAAGACCGGCGGCAAGGGCAAGAAGGTCGTCAAGCGCGCGACCGCGGCGGGCAAGCGCAAGACTGCCGCGCGCGCTCAGGCGCGCGCCAAGGTGTCCGGCGTGGCCGCCCGGCGCGCGGCAGTGCGCCGCAGGCGGCGCTGATCGCGGCGCGCTTTAGAGCGCCGCCAGCAGCCGTTCCCCGAGCACCGCGCGGCGCCAGCCACTGAGCACGGCGGCCTCCTGGTGGCCGTCGGCCAGCTGCTCAAGGTCCCGCCGCGTGGCGAGAAGCTCCGGCACCACGTTCAGCTCGGTGGCCACCGCGTGGATGATTCCGGCGAGTTGTTTCACGAGTGCCACCTTGGCCGGGTCGGGGCGCGCGCGTGACGGCAGCGGCGGGGCCGGTTCGGGGACTTCGGCGGAGGCTACGCAGGCGAGCAGCTCGGCACCGCGGCGCTTGGCAAGGCCCGGTGGCATGCCGGGGATTGTCTCCAGCGCCTCGAGGGTGCGGGGCACCTGCGTGATCATCTCGCGCAGGACCGGTTCCTCCAGGATCCATCCCCGCGGCCGGTTGTGCTCGATCGCGCTGTGCTCGCGCCAGGCTGCCAGCGCACGGGCGAGTCGCAGGCGCGCCGGGTCGAGGTTGTTCAACCCCTTCAGCCGCTGCCAGGCGTTCTGCGGATCAAGCGTCAGGGCCGCCGGATCAGCAAGGCTGCGCAATTCTTCCTCCAGCCACTGCAAGCGCCCGAGGGCGCGGATCTGCTCCTGCAGGTGGTCAGCCAGCGGCAGCAGGTAGCGCACGTCATCGAGTGCGTAGTCGACCTGGGCCGTCGACAGGGGACGCCGCGACCAGTCGGTGCGGGTGTGCGCCTTGGGCAACTCGTGCCCGAGCAGCCGCCGCACCAGTTCCGCATAGCCGATCTGTGCGGGCAGGCCCGTGAGGCTGGCGGCGATCTGGGTGTCGAAGACAGGGCCGGTAAGGCCGGCAGCCGGCAGCAACACTTCCAGGTCCTGGCGGGAGGCATGCATCACCTTCACGACCGCGGGGGCAGTGAGCACCTGGGCGAACGCGCCCAGGTCCGGGAGCGCCAGCGGATCGATGCAGGCAGCCAGGTCCGGGGCCGACACCTGGACCAGGCACAGCTGTGCGCGGTAGGTGCGCTCGCGCAGAAACTCGGTGTCCAGTCCCACCCGCGGCTGGGCAGCCAGGCCGGCGGCAAGCTCGGTGAGGTCGGCGGCGGTGGTGATGATCGGCTGCAAATGCGACAACGATGCTCGGTACAATCTGGCGGGCATTATGCGAGGGAGCCGCCGGTACCGATAGACATGATGGAGGTTCTCAAGCTTTTCGCGCAGATCTCGCTCCTGCGCCGCGGTCCTCAGGCCCTGCCGGCCTCCGGGCTGCTGCTCGGTTGTACCGTGGCCGCCTACATTGCGGTCAACTGCCTTGCCAGCAGCGTCTATCCACCGGCGGCCAACTGGCCGCTCCTGCTGCTCGCGGACGTCGTTTTCCTGCTGGTGTGGAATGCGCTGATGCTGCAGGCGGTGCACCGCCCGGAGCGTGCCGTGCAGACCCTCACGGCGGTGTTCGGCTACCAGCTGGCGCTGGCGCCCGTGCTGGTAGTATTGCAATCGCTGGCGCAGCGCTTTCATGGTGACCCGGTGTGGGAGGCACCTGTGGCGGCTGCCGGTCTGGTGTTCCTGGTGTGGCTGGTCGCAGCCAACACCCGCATCGTCAGTGCCGCGCTGGAGTGGTCCACCGGCGCCAGCGCCGTCCTTGTGATCGTGCAGACGCTGGCTGACCAGCTGCTGCAGTCGGCGCTACTCGTCCCGGCCAGAAACTGAACTCAACGATGCACGTACACATCCTCGGGGTTTGCGGCACATTCATGGGTGGTGTCGCCGCGATTGCGCGCGCCGCCGGATTCCGCGTGACCGGTTCGGACCACAACGTTTACCCACCGATGAGTACCCAGCTGGAGGCCCTGGGCGTGCAGGTGACCGAAGGCTTCGAGGCCTCGCAGCTCAAGCCCGCGCCTGACGTGGTGGTCGTCGGCAACGTCATGACGCGCGGCCAGCCGGTTATCGAGGCTCTGCTGGAAGGCGCAATTCCCTACCTGTCCGGGCCTGACTGGCTGGCGCGCGAGGTGCTCAGGGACCGCTGGGTGCTCGCCGTCGCCGGCACGCACGGCAAGACCACCACTTCCTCGCTGCTGGCCTGGATTCTGGAACACGCCGGGCTGAATCCCGGCTTCCTCATCGGCGGGGTGCCGGCGAACTTTGGGCTCAGCGCACGCCTGGGGGCTGCGCCGTTCTTCGTCATCGAAGCGGACGAGTACGACACGGCCTTCTTTGACAAGCGCGCCAAGTTCGTGCACTACCGGCCGCGCACCGTGGTGCTGAACAATCTTGAGTTCGATCACGCGGACATCTATCCCGATGTGGCCGCGATCCAGCGGCAGTTCCATCACCTGGTGCGTACCGTGCCGGGCAGCGGGCGCATCGTGTGGAACGCCGCCGACCCGCTGCTGCAGGAGACGCTGCAGATGGGCTGCTGGACCCCGCTGGAGGGCTTCGCGCGCAGCCGGCGTGCGGATGCTCTGTGGTGCGGGCACGGCACGGGCGATTTCTCCAGCTTCGAAGTGCTGGAGGGCGAGCGGCGCTGCGGTACGGTGCAATGGTCCCTGCTTGGCGCGCACAACGTGGAGAATGCCCTGGCGGCGATCGCGGCGGCCCGGCACGCCGGAGTGCCGGTGCCGCGCTCCATCGAAGCGCTCGGCGAGTTCAAAGGTATCGCACGCCGCATGCAGCTGCACGGAGAGGTGCGCGGGGTGCGGGTGTATGACGATTTTGCCCACCACCCGACCGCGATTGCCACCACGATAGACGGGCTGCGCCAGCGCATCGGCGCCGCCCGCCTGATCGCCGTGCTCGAGCCACGCTCGCACACCATGCGCATGGGCGTACACCGGCTCACCCTGGGGCCTTCGCTCGCCGGCGCCGACCAGGTGTGGCTGTACGCGCCGGCGGATCTGGGCTGGGACATCAGCTCGGTCGCCGATTCGCTCGGGGCGCGCGGGCACGTGAGCGGCACGATCGAGGCGCTGGCGGCAGAACTGGCGGCCGCGGCGCGGGCCGGGGACCATGTGTTGGTCATGAGCAACGGCGGATTCGGCGGCCTGCATGGCAAGCTGCTGGACGCGCTGGGTGCCAGAGCGTAGCGCCATGGCCGTCAGCACGCTGCCGCTGTTCCCGCTGCATACCGTGTTGTTTCCCGGCGGCCCGCTGGCGCTGCGTATCTTCGAGCCGCGCTATCTGGACATGGTGCGGCGCTGCTTCCGGGAGCAGGGCGAGTTCGGCGTGGTGCTGATTCTCGAGGGCGCGGAGGCGGGCCTGGCGGAGAGCGTCGCCAGCATCGGCACCACCGCGAGGCTGGTGGACTTTGACCCCTTGCCCGACGGGCTGCTTGGCATCACCTGCGTCGGCGGGCGGCGCTTCCGCGTGCACGACCGCGGCCAGCAGGGCGACGGGCTCAATGTCGGGAAAGTCGAGCTGCTGGCCGAGGACGAGTTGTGTCCCCTGCCGCTGGAACTGGCGCATCTGGCCGATCTGCTGCGCGAGGTCCTGCCGAAGCTCGGCCGCGGCTACGCGCACGTCGCTGCGGACTACGAGAGCGCCGGCTGGGTGGCCAACCGCTGGGCGGAGGTGCTGCCGCTGGAGCCGGACGAGAAGCTCGAGCTGCTGGGGCTGGATGACCCGCTCCTGCGCCTCGCCCAAGTGGCGGCCTGGTCAACCCGGCAGCCCGCGGCTGCGGATGAATAGCCCGAGGTACTTGCGGCGTACGTAGTTCGCCTCGACCAGCGCGAATACCAGCCCGCGCCAGCCGTCCAGGAAACCAAGCCGCAGCAGGTATCCGCGCACGAAACGCCACAGCGGGTTCAGCAGCACCGGCGCAATTCCGCAACGCCGGCCGCGCGCGTACATCGCCTGTGCCATGAGCTCCGCATAGCGCTGCATGCGGTTCAGGTGGTCGGTGAGACTGCGGTAGGAGAAGTGTTCGAGCCGCCCGCTGAGCCTGCGCACCGGTCCTGCGATGCGCGTGTTCTCGTGGATCTCATAGCCGTGCCAGCCGCCGCGGCGGCGGTCGAACAGGCGTACCAGGCGGTCCGGGTAGGCGTTGCCGTGACGCAGGAAGCGGCCGAAGTAGTCGGTGATGCGCGGCACCGACCAGCCGGCGGCACCGGGGAAGCCCTGTGAGCGCAGCGCCGTGATTTCCGCCCGCAGCGGTGCGCTCACCCGTTCATCGGCGTCAACGCACAGGACCCAGTCATGGCCGGCCGCCTCGATCGCGAACTGCTTCTGCGAGCGGTAGCCGGGCCAGTCGCGCTCGATGACGCGGGCGCCCAGGGCGGCACTGAGCTCGCGCGTGGCGTCGCTGGAGTGCGAATCGATGACCAGGATCTCGTCGCAGAACTGCAGCGAACGCAGGCACGCCTCGATGCGGTCCGCCTCATTGAAGGTGATTATGCACGCCGACAGCTTGCCCGGGCTCGCCACGCCGCACCGTCCATTCAGCCAGGATCACGCTTAGAATAGCGCGAATGAGTTCGCTGCTGTTCTTCGATCCGGCGTGTCAGCAGCCCTACGACACGCGCACACTGCGCGAGCGTGCCACCGGCGGTACTGAGGCCACGGTCACGCGCATCGCCGATGCCCTGGGCGCCTACGTGATGCAACACAACCGCACGGCCAATGAGGGTCGCTACCGCGTGCCGGGCCCCCTCGCGGGCATTCGCAGCGTGGTGCTGGTGCGCGAGTCGCGGGCCCTGCCGTTGGTAGGCGAGCTGTTCCCGCAGGCCAGGGTGTATCTGTGGCTGCATGACCAGCTTAATCCCGGTTCCAAGCGTGCTCGGCGTCTGGCCTCCACTGCGGCCGCGCTGCGCGAGCTGGCCGTGACCGCGGTATGCGTCTCGGACTCGCAGCGCCGCGGCGTCGCTGCGGTGCTTGAGCGCATCGGCGTCGCGACGCAGGTGCGCGCGCTGACGATCTACAACCCCGTGGACGATGCGCTCGCGCCCGATCGCACGGCGGTGGATCCGGACAAGCTGGTGTTCTTTTCCTCGCCCAATAAGGGCCTCGCGTTCACGCTCGACGCATTCGCGGCCTTGCACCGGGCGCTGCCGCGGCTGCGCCTGGTGGTCGCCAACCCCGGTTACAAGGCCGATCGCAGCGCCCGCCGCGCCGGCGTGGAATTCCTCGGTGCCCTGCCGCAGGCGCAAGTGCACGCCGAAGTGCGCGGCGCGCTGTGTACGTTCTTCCCGAATTTCTCCATCCCGGAAACCTTCGGCCTGGTGTTCGCCGAGTCACACGCGCTCGGCACGCCGGTGCTGACGGTGGACTGCGGCGCGGCGCTCGAGGTGCTGGGTAATCCGGATGAGGTGCTGGCGCTTAGGGCCCGCTACCGGGTGTACGAAGCCGCGCTGCGCCGGCTGCCCCCGCGCCTGCGCGGCGTCCCGGCGCGGCTGGCGGCGGCGGGCGGCCTGTTCGATGACTTCATCGAGCGCATCGGTCAGTGGCGCGCCGGTGCGCGCCCGCAGGCAGCTCCCGACCCGCGTTTCCGGCTCGCCACTGTCGCCGCGCAGTGGCGCGCGCTGCTGACGGATCAGGCGTGATCCGGCGCTCACGGCAGCGCTGACCATGCGCGTCTTCCTGTGGTTCGTCTTCCTCATGGCTCTGGCGCTGGCTGCGATGGCCGCCTTCACCTATCCCGCCTGGCTGTTGCTGCATCCGCACTTCGACTTTCCCTTCCACCGCATCGGTGCCCGCATCGGCATGCTCGCAGTGCTGGTGGGATTTGTTCTGGGCGCACGCCGTCTGGGCCTGGCGGATCTGGCCAGCCTCGGCTACGGCGTGCCGCGGGCGCTGTTCCTGCGCGAGGCAGGGCTCGCCCTTGTGCTCGGCATCGTGCTGATGCTGGGCACGGTTGCGGTGATGCAAATGCTCGGTGTGCTCGACTGGAGCCGCGCGGTCGGCATGTCCGCCGGGGCGCTTGCGAAGCTCAGCGGACGGGCGCTGCTGAGTGCCCTCGCGATCGCCTTCATCGAGGAAAGCTGCCTGCGCGGCGCCATGTACGCGGGGGTGGCCCGCGAGTCCGGCGTGCGCGTGGCGGTGACGCTCACGGCGCTGGTGTTCACCGCGACGCATTTCTTCGCCAGCTACCACATCGCCGCCGCGCAGGTCACACCCGGCAGTGGCCTGTTGCTCGTGGGCGGCACGCTGCATGCCTTTGCCGCGCCGCTACAGAACGCCGATGCGCTCCTGGCGCTGTTTGCGGTCGGCGTACTGCTGGGCATGGTGCGTGCCGCGACCGGCAACATCGCCGCCTGCGTCGGACTGCATGCCGGTTGGGTATGGGTGATGCTGGTCGCCCACGAGCTGGCCATGCCGCGGGCCGGCGCGCCCCTGGGGTTCCTGCTCAGCCGCTACGACGGCTTCGTGGGGTGGCTGGTGCTCGCCTGGACCTTCGTGCTCGCCGTGCCCCTGTGGCGCTTCTACCGCGCACGCGGCGCGCAGCTTGGCCCGGCGCCGCTTATCGCTAGTTGAGCTGCGTGGCGGTGTAGCCGTCCTTGTGCAGCAGTTCCAGCAGGCCGCCCTTGCCGACCAGGTGCAGCGAGCCGACGACCACCATGACGTTGTCAGTGCCCTTGAGCAGTGCCTCGATCTGCGGCAGCCAGTTCTCATTGCGCACCGTCACCAGCGGCCGGTAGAGCGCCGGGAAGGCGTCATATTCGCTCGAGAGCAGGGCCGCCAGGCGCGCGGCATCCCCGTGGCGCCAAGCCACCAGGATGTCCTGCATCTCCCCCTGCAGGTCCTTCAGGTCATCGATGCTCTGCTCCAGCATGCGCGCCTGGTCCTCGCGCGACAGCGCTGCCAGTCCACTGAGCTGTGCGGCCACCGTTTCCAGTCCCGCGGTGGCCTTGCCGTCGCTCTGCACCCGGGCAAGCAGCTGCTCCTCCACCCCCTGCTCGGCACTGAAGCCGGTGTGTTCGTAGGCCTGCTCGGAAAGCTCGATGCCGACCAGCCATGGAGCCTGGTGATCAAGTACGGACATGGACAGGCCGAGCTCGGAGGCACTCGCCGTGACACGCGCGTAGGTCTGCTCGCCTACCAGGGCGCGCAGGCGGCCACCCGCCGGGAGCGTACCGTGCTCGGCCATCCAGCCGCTGGCCTCCATGGCATCGAGGTTGGCAAGGTCTATCTCCATGACGAGCTTGCCCGAGTCCCGATAAGCGCGGTCAAAGGCCGGCGGAAGCTTAGAGTCGTTCTCCGGCAGCGCGTGCACGGAGCCGGCCAGGTAGACGGTGTTGTGGGCCCCGTGAATGGCCCAGACGGGGCCGCCGGCATGTGCGCCTAGGCAGCCGAAGAGGCTGAGTGCGAGGTACCACCGCGATGCTGTTCGACCCACACGACCTCCGTCAGCAGCGAGCCATCCGCGCGCAGTTCCAGGGTGCGGAACGCCGGTGGCCGCGGATCAATCGCGAAATCATCGGCATTGGGCAGAAACTGCGCGCACGTCGAGGGGGTGGCAAGAAAGCGCACGCCCTTGCGCAGCCCGTCGTAGGCCTGATGTACGTGGCCCCAGACAACGGCGCGTACGTTGCGGTGCGCGTCCATAGTGTGCAGGAACTCGCTGGCGTTGGTGAGCCCCACCCGATCCAGCCAACGGCTGGCCATGAGCACCGGGTGGTGGTGCAGGCAGACCAGGCAGTGACGTCCGTCGGCGGTGGCCAGAGCCTCATCGAGGCGCTCCAGTTCCGCGGCACTCAGGGCGCCGCTGGCGGCTCCCGGGATGCAGCTGTCCAGCAGCACGATGCGCCAGCGCCCGAGGTCCACAAAGCCCCCCAGCACGAACGGCGCGCGGGCCAGCTCCCGCTTCATCGCGCGCGGTTCGTCGTGGTTCCCGGGCAGGCACAGCACCGGCACCCCCAGGCCGCCGAACACCTGGCGAAAGTGCGGGTAGCCGCCCGGGTCGTCCTGTACCAGATCCCCGGTCACCAGCACCGCGCTCGGCGGCCAGTCGCGCCGCTGCGCGTGCGCCAGGGCAGCGCGCAGCGCCGGCAGGGTGGGGACGCCGCGCAGGGCCTCCTGCTCGCTGCCGTACAGGTGTGGATCGGTGAAATGTGTGAGGCGTACCACGCTCATAAAGAGAAGGTTAGCAGAGCCATTTTTGCGGTTGCAGTGAACCACGTCCCCGCCACGGGCCGTGGCCCGTGGGGGCTTTGACGCGATACCGCCCCGCGGTGCCAATAATGTGAAACAGGCCCGTGCCCGGGGGTGCCGGAGCGGGGACTTAAGTTGCACCGCGCGAGGCACTTGCGGGCTTGAGCTTGGGCAGATTCGAACCTCGGGCCGGGCCGCGCGCTACGGCGGCGCGTGCGTGTTTTCCTGCCGCGATTGAGCAACGGGCGCGACTGCGGGAGAATGCGCGCCCCCTGATGGCACGCGGCGCTTGCGCCCGTGCTGCAGCTGACGCCCCCGGTGTATTGCAACGCGGCCGCGTGGCCGCTCAAAGAGCCCGTATGAGCACGCCCCGCGAACTTGCCAACGCCATCCGCGCACTGTCCATGGACGCCGTGCAACGGGCAAATTCCGGCCACCCCGGCATGCCCATGGGCATGGCGGACATCGCCCAGGTACTGTGGCGCGGCTTTCTCCGGCACAACCCCGGCAATCCGCTGTGGATCGACCGCGACCGCTTCGTGCTGTCCAACGGCCACGGCTCGATGCTGCTGTATTCAGTGCTGCACCTGACCGGCTATCCGCTCACGATCGAGGACCTGCAGGGATTCCGGCAGCTGGGCAGCAAGACCCCCGGTCACCCCGAGCACGATCCGCCGCTGGGCATCGAGACCACCACCGGGCCGCTCGGCCAGGGGCTGGGAAACGCGGTGGGCATGGCGCTCGCGGAGAAGCTGCTGGCCAACGAGTACAACCGCCCTGACTTCGGGATCATCGATCACTACACCTATGCCTTCTGTGGCGATGGCTGCCTGATGGAGGGCATCTCCCACGAGGCCTGCTCGCTGGCGGGCACGCTCGGGCTGGGCAAGCTCATCGTCTTCTACGATGACAACGGCATCTCGATCGACGGCAAGGTGGTCGGCTGGTTCACCGACGACACCCCGGCGCGATTTGCCGCCTACGGCTGGCACGTCGTTCCTGCCGTGGATGGCCTGGACGCTGCGGCGGTGGAGAAGGCGCTGCGCGCGGCGCGCGCCGAGACCAAGCGCCCGTCAATGATCTGCTGCAAGACGATCATCGGCTTCGGCGCCCCGGACAAGCAGGGCACCAAGGAGGCGCACGGGGAGGCGCTGGGCGTGGAGGAGGTTGCCGCCGCGCGCAAGGCGCTCGGCTGGTCCTACCCCCCGTTTGTGGTGCCAGAGCAGATCCGCGCCGCCTGGGACCACCGCAAGGAGGGCGCGGCGCTCGAGGCCCGCTGGCAGGAACTCATGGACCGCTACGCGCAGGCCTTCCCGGATCTGGCGATAGAACTCAGGCGCCGCATGGCCGGGGACCTGCCGCAGAACTGGCAGGATACGGTCAAGCAGACGATGGAAGCGCTCGGCAAGCAGACCGCGCCGCAGGCCACGCGTCAGGCCTCCCAGGCGGCGCTGAACCTGCTCGGCCCGGCACTGCCGGAGCTCCTGGGCGGCTCCGCCGACCTCACCCCCTCGAACAACACCCTATTCAAGGGTGCGCGCACCATCACCCCGGTGGATGAGAACGGCGACTACATCCACTACGGCGTGCGCGAGTTCGGCATGACCACGGTCATGAGCGGGCTTGCCCTGCACGGGGGCTTCATCCCCTACGGCGGCACCTTCCTGGTGTTCTCCGACTACGCGCGCAACGCCGTGCGCCTGGCCTGCCTGATGAAAGCCCGGGTGATCCTGGTGTACACGCACGACTCGGTGGGCTTAGGTGAGGATGGCCCGACCCACCAGCCGATCGAGCACCTGAGCAGCCTGCGCGCCATTCCCAACATGAGCCTGTGGCGCCCCTGCGATGCGCAGGAGACTGCGGTTGCCTGGACGCTCGCCCTCGAGCGTCAAGGCCCCACGGCCCTGGTGCTCACGCGCCAGCCCGTCATACAGCAGCCGCGCAGCGCCACGCAGCTGGCGAACGTGCACCGCGGCGGTTATGTTTTGATCGATTGCAACAGCACGCCCGAGTGCCTGGTGATTGCCACCGGCTCCGAGGTCGGCATCGCCGCCCAGGCGGTCACCGCCGCGAACGCGGCGGGCCGGCGCGTGCGCCTGGTCTCCATGCCCTCGACCGAGGCCTTCGATGCCCAGGACGCGGCCTACCGCGACAGCGTACTGCCCCCGGCCGTCACGCGGCGCCTGGCGGTCGAGGCCGCCGTGGCGCAGACCTGGTGGCGCTACGTCGGTCTGGGCGGACGGGTGTTGAGCATCGAGCATTTCGGCGCCTCGGGTAAGGGCGCCGAGGTGTTAGCTCATTTCGGCTTCACGGCCGATAATGTCGGCCGGCTAATCAGCGAACTGTTGAAGGGATAAGGGTTCATATGCCAATCAAGGTCGGTATCAATGGCTACGGGCGGATCGGTCGCAACGTGCTGCGCGCCCTGTACGAGGGCAAGCGCACCGCGGAGATCCAGGTCGTGGCGATCAACGATCTGTGCGACCCGCAGGCGAACGCGCACCTGACGCGCTATGACACCGCACACGGCAAGTTCAACGGCCAGGTGCACGTCGACGGCGACGCCATGGTCGTCAACGGCGACCGCATCCGCGTGTTTGCCGAGCGTGACCCGGCCAAGCTGCCCTGGGGCGAGGTGGGTGCCGACTACGTGCTCGAGTGCACCGGGCTGTTCACCAGCAAGGCCAGGGCGAGCGCGCACCTGAGGGGCGGCGCCAAGCGCGTCGTCATCTCCGCCCCGGGTGGAGACGACGTCGATGCCACGATCGTCTACGGGGTGAACGATGGGGTGCTCAAGAGCAGCTTCACGGTGATCTCCAACGCCTCGTGCACCACCAACTGCCTGGCACCGGTGGCCAAGGTGCTCAATGACAAGCTCGGCATCAGTGCCGGCATCATGACCACCATCCACTCGTACACCAACGACCAGGTGCTCACCGACGTGTTCCACTCGGACCTGCGGCGCGCGCGTTCGGCCACCATGTCGATGATCCCGACCAAGACCGGGGCGGCGGCCGCCGTCGGCCTGGTACTGCCGGAACTGAAGGGCAAGCTCGACGGCTTCGCGGTGCGCGTGCCCACGATCAACGTCTCGCTGGTTGATCTCACTTTCACGGCCAAGCGCGCCACCACCGTGGAGGAGGTCAATAAGACCCTGCAGCAGGCCGCCGCCGCAGGGCCGCTGCACCGCATCCTCGGCTACACCGACGGGCCGTTGGTCTCGGTGGACTTCAACCACGACTCGCACTCCTCGGTGTTCGATGCGACCCTCACCAAGGTGGTCGAGGGCACGCTGGTGAAGGTGTGCTCCTGGTACGACAACGAGTGGGGCTTCTCCAACCGCATGCTCGACACCACCTTGGCGTGGTCCCGGGCATCATGAAGCTACTGCGGATCACGGATGCCGACCTGCGCAACAAGCGGGTGCTGATCCGCGAGGACCTGAACGTGCCGGTGCATGACGGCAAGGTAACCAGTGACGCGCGCATCCGCGCCGCCCTTGCCACGATCCGCTATGCGCTCGACCAGCACGCCAAGGTGTTCGTGCTTTCGCACCTGGGCCGGCCCAAAGAGGGTGAGGCCGATCCTGCGCTCAGCCTGGCCCCGGTGGCGGCGCGCCTCTCGGAGCTGCTCGGCAAGCCGGTACCGCTGCGCAAGGACTGGCTGGACGGGGTCGATTGCCCGCCCGGCACCGCGGTGCTGTGCGAGAACGTGCGCTTCAACAAGGGCGAGAAGAAGGACGACGAGCAGCTGGCGCACCGCATGGCCAAGCTGTGCGACGTGTTCGTCATGGATGCATTCGGCACGGCCCACCGCGCCGAGGCCAGTACGCATGGGGTGGCGAGGTTCGCGCCCGTGGCCTGCGCCGGCCCGCTGCTGGTGGGGGAACTGGAGGCCCTGGAGCGGGCGCTGCAGGCGCCGGCCCGGCCGCTGGTCGCGATCGTCGGTGGCTCCAAGGTGTCTACCAAGCTGATGGTGCTCGAGGCACTGCTCGAGCGCGTCGACCAGCTGATCGTCGGCGGCGGCATTGCCAACACGTTCCTGGCTGCGACCGGTATCAACGTGGGCAAATCGTTGTGCGAGGCTGAGATGCTCGACGTCGCGCGGCGCCTGATGGACAGGGCGCGCGCGCGCGGTACGGAGATCCCGCTGCCCACGGACGTTGTCGTCGCCAGGGAGTTTGCCTCCACCGCCCATGCCGACGTGCGGCCGGTGAATGAGGTGCGCCCCGATGAGATGATCCTCGACATCGGGCCGGACTCGGCCGACCGCTGCGGGGCGCTGCTGCAGGCGGCGGGCACCATCGTCTGGAACGGGCCTGTGGGCGTGTTCGAGTTCGAGCAGTTCGGCGAGGGAACGCGCACGATCGCCCAGGCGATCGCACGCGGCAAGGCCTTCTCACTGGCCGGCGGTGGCGATACGCTGGCAGCCATCGAGAAATACGGCGTGGAGGACAGCATCTCTTACGTTTCCACCGGCGGCGGAGCATTCCTGGAGTTCGTCGAGGGCAAGACCCTGCCTGCGGTCGCGATGCTCGAGCAGCGCGCTCGTGGTTGAGGAGCAGGCGTACCAACAGCTGCGGCGCACCAAGATCGTCACCACGGTAGGCCCTGCGACCGACGATCTTGAGGTACTGACCCAGATGATCCGTGCCGGGGCTGACGTGGTGCGCCTGAACGCCTCGCATGGCTCCGTCAGCGATCGCCTGCGGCGTCTGCAACTGGTGCAAGTGGCCGCCCGCAGCGCCGACCGCTCGGTTGGCGTTCTGCTCGATCTGGGCGGCCCCAAGATCCGCATCGAGGGCTTCAAGAACGGTCCGGTGACCCTCGTCGAGGGCGCCGCGTTCCGGCTCGACACGCAGCTCGACGCCAAGGGCGGGACGTTGCAGTCCGTGGGTGTCGCTTACAGCAACCTGCCGCGCGATGTGAGCGTCGGGGACACGCTGCTGCTGAATGACGGCCAGATCGTGCTCGATGTCGAGCGCGTCGATGCCACGACCATCGATACCCGCGTGCGCGTCGGTGGCGAGCTGTCCGACCGCAAGGGGCTCAACCGCCAGGGTGGCGGCATTTCGGCCCCCGCTCTGTCGGAACGGGACTTCGAGGACATCAAGTGGGCCGCGGCGCACGGCATCGACTATGTCGCCGTATCCTTCGCCCGCTCGGCAGCCGATATCGTGCAGGCGCGCGCCCTGGTGGGGGCGGCAGGCGGGGTGGCGCGCATCGTCGCCAAGATCGAGCGCCACGAGGCGATCGACAACCTGGGCGAGATCATCGACGCCGCAGACGTCGTCATGGTGGCCCGCGGTGACCTCGGGGTCGAGATGGGTTACGCGGAGCTCACCGGCCTGCAGAAGACCATCATCCAGGAGAGCCGCACGCGCAACCGCGTCGTGATCACCGCCACGCAGATGATGGAGTCGATGATCCAGAACCCGGTGCCCACGCGCGCCGAGGTGAGCGATGTAGCCAATGCGGTCATGGACGGGACCGATGCGGTCATGCTGTCGGCGGAGACCGCCACCGGGCGCTACCCGGTCAAGGCGGTGCAGGCCATGGCCGAGGTCATCGAGGGTGCCGAGAAGTACCAGCTCACCCATCCGCGCTGGCGACAGCGCGCGGCCGAGGGGCAGCTGTTCAAGGGGACCGAGGAGGCCATTGCGCTGGCGGTCACCTATATCGCCAACCACATGAAGCTGCGCGCGGTGGTGGCCCTGACCGAGTCCGGCGAGACCCCGCTGTGGATGTCGCGGGTGCGCTCGGATATCCCCATCTATGCATTTACCAGGCACGAGGCGACCCGTCGCCGCGTGACCTTGTATCGCGGCGTGTACCCGGTGATCTTCGACGTCGCCGGGGTGAGGGCTTCCGGGGTTGAACTGTATCGGCAACTGTTCACCCGCCTGCTCGACCTGCGGCTGGTGGACCTGAACGATCTGGTCATCCTCACCAAGGGCGAAACATCCGGGGTGCAGGGTGGCACGAACTCCATGCAGATCCTCAAGGTCACACTCGACTGAATGACGCCGCCGGGGCCATGCGCAAGCTGAAATTCATCGGCGCAACGCTGGCCATCGTGCTGCTGCTGTTGCTGGGGCTTGGCTTTGCCGCGCTGCGCGGCTCGCTGCCGGCGCTTGACGGCAACCTGCCGGTGGCGGGCCTGAGTGCGCCGGTGCACATCAGCCGCGACGCGCGCGGCGTGCCAACGATCGAGGCCGCCAGCCGCCCCGACCTGGCCTTCGCCACCGGCTTCCTGCATGCGCAGGACCGCTTCTTCGAGATGGACCTGTCGCGCCGCCTGGCGGCAGGCGAGCTGTCGGAGCTGTTTGGCACGGTGGCGCTGCGCCAGGACCGCCGCGCGCGTCTGTTCCGGTTCCGCAACGTCGCACGCGCGGTCCTGGCACAGGCCAGCCCTGAACAACGCATCGTGATGGACGCCTATGCGCACGGGGTGAACGCCGGGCTCGCAGCGCTTGCCTCGCGCCCCTGGGAGTACTGGCTGCTCGGACAGCGCCCCGCCCAGTGGAGCACCGAGGACGGGGTGCTGGTGGTCTATGCGATGTGGTGGGACCTGCAGGCCAGCGGCCTGCGCCGCGGCATCCTGCGTCGCGAGGTCGATGAGCGGCTCGGCGGTCCGGTGTGTGACGACGGCTGGAAGTGCGCCATGCGCTTCCTGTACCCGCTGGGCACCGAATGGGACGCGCCCGCCGGCCTTGGACCGGGTAACGCCCCGCGAGAGGTGGCGATCCCCGGTCCGGAGATCATCAACGTGCGCGCCGCGGCGGTGCGCAGTGCTCCGACGCGACCGGTGAGCGTCCCGGTGGTGGGCAGCAACAACTGGGCCGTCGGGGGCGTGCTGACCAGGACCGGCTCGGCGATCGTGGCCAACGACATGCATCTCGGGCAGCGCGTCCCGACCATCTGGTACCACGCGCGCCTGAAGCTGAGCGGCGCTGAGAGCCTCGACCTGAACGGCGTCACACTGCCCGGTGCGCCGCTGCTGGTAGCCGGCTCCAACGGTTACATCGCCTGGGGTTTCACCAACAGCTACGGCGCCTGGCTTGACGTGGAGCGTGTGGACTGTGAGGCACTGACAGCCGCGCAGATGGCCACCCCGGCCGGCGCGGTGCCGTTGAGCGTGGTGGCCGAACAAATCAAGGTGAAGGGCGCCCCGACCGCGATCCTCGACGTGCGGTCAGGTCCGCTGGGAGTGCTGATACGGCAGGACCTGGCCGCGCATTCCTGCTGGTTCGGCTCCTGGCTGGCGCAGCTTCCCGAGGCCACCAACATGAACCTCATGCTGCTCGAGCGCGCCCACAGCGTCGCACAGGCACTCGAGCTCGCCCCCCAGGTGGGCATACCGCACCAGAACATGATAGTGGGGGACCGGGATGGCCACATCGGCTGGACGATCTTCGGCCGCATCCCGCTGGACACGGGTGCCTCGCGGGCCCGCACCGCAGGCGGGTGGACCGGCGTCGCCGATCACCCGCGGATCGTTGACCCGCCGCTGGCGCGCCTTTGGTCGGCCAATGCACGCGTGGCCGCGGAGCCGCATCAGCTCGAGCTGATCGGCGGGCAGCTGGCGACGCTCGGGGCTGAGTACGACCTCGGTGCCCGTGCCAGCCAGATCCGCGACGACCTCCTTAGCCTCAACGGTCACATCACTCCTGCGGACATGCTGCGCGTCCAGCTGGACGACCGCGCCTTGTTCCTCGGCCGCTGGCAGAGGCTCGCACTGAAGGTGCTGGATGAACAGGACCGCGAAGGCTCCCCCCAGCGTGCGCAATTCCGCCGTCTGGTGGCCAGCTGGGATGCCCGCGCCAGCGTCGACTCGGTTGGCTACCGCCTGGTACGCGCCTTCCACGAGCACACCCGGCAGGCGGTGTGGGACATGGTGCTCGCCGGCCTCAGCATCCCGGCCGACGAAGAGAACGATCCGCCGGCGCAGTTCGAGGGGCCCCTGTGGCAGCTGGTGAGCACGCAGCCGCTGCATATGCTGGCGAGCAACTATCCGGACTGGTCGCAGTTTCTGCGCTCGCAGCTGGATGCCACGATCGCGGAACTGGTCCAACGCTGCCCTGAGCTGAAGCACTGCACCTGGGGAGCGCGCACGCCGGTGCGCATCCGCCACCCGCTCTCCGGTGCGCTGCCAGGGCTGGCGCACTTTCTCGACATGCCGACCCTGGAGTTGCCCGGCGACCAGGACATGCCGCGCGTTCAGCAGGGCGCCTTCGGTGCCTCGGAGAGATTCGCCATTTCCCCGGGCCACGAGGACCAGGCGTACCTGACTCTGCCGGGTGGCCAGAGCGGGCATCCCTTGTCCCCTTACTACCGGGCCGGCTTTCTCGGCTGGGCGCGCGGGGAGGACCTGCCGCTGTTGCCGCAGGCTGCGCAACACGCGCTTACACTGACACCCAACTGAGGGGCTGGTGGCGCCCAGCCACCACCGAATGGGGTATTTCCGCGCCTCCCGGGTTCACGGTTAGACTGCCAGTCACCATGAACCAGCGCTTCACCGGCACCGATCGCTACATTGCCACCGAGGAGCTGATGATGGCGGTCAACGCTGCCATCACCCTCGCCCGACCGCTGCTGATCAAGGGCGAGCCGGGCACCGGCAAGACGCAGCTGGCACAGGAGATCGCCCGGTCCCTGGGCCGGCCGCTGTTCGAGTGGCATATCAAGTCCACCAGCAAGGCGCAGCAGGGCCTGTACGAGTACGACGCGGTGTCGCGGCTGCGTGATTCGCAGCTGGGGGATGCCAGGGTGCAGGACATCCGCAACTACATCCTCAAGGGGCGGGTATGGGAGGCCTTCGAGTCCGCGGTGCAGCCGGTGCTGCTGATCGACGAGATCGACAAGGCGGACATCGAGTTCCCCAACGACCTGCTGCGTGAGCTCGACCGGATGGAGTTCTACATCTACGAGACGCGCGAGCTGATCCAGGCGCGCCACCGCCCCATTATCCTAATCACCAGCAACAACGAGAAGGAGCTGCCGGATGCCTTCCTGCGCCGCTGCTTCTTCCACTACATCCGCTTTCCCGATCCCGACATGATGGAGCGCATCGTCGGTTCGCATTTACCCGACCTGCGCAAGGATCTGGCGCGCGAAGCGCTCAAGCTGTTCTACGAGATCCGCGACGTGCCGGGCCTGAAGAAGAAGCCCGCGACCTCGGAGCTGATCGACTGGCTGAAGCTGCTGATGGCCGACGAGATACCGCTGGATGCCTTGCGTTCCAAGGACCCAAAGGTCGTGATCCCGCCGCTGCATGGCGCGCTGCTGAAGAACGAGCAGGATGTGCATCTGTTCGAGCGCATCGCCTTCCTGCATCGCCGCAGCTAGGAATGTTCGCTGGATTCATCGCCCAGCTTCGCGCGGCGGGGGTGCCGACCTCGCTGACCGAATATCTGACCATGCTGCGCGGGCTGAAGGCGGGCGTCGCTGCCCATGACGTGGAAGATTTCTATTTCCTTGCCCGCTCGGCGCTCATCAAAGACGAGCGCCATGT
>DASXPL010000022.1:0-114107 GCA_036493615.1 Steroidobacteraceae bacterium | reverse complement strand
TCCCTCGGGAACCTGACGCCGGAGGAGTATGCAAAGAATGGTTCGGCGAGGACGAAAGAGGCAGAATCGTTAACCGCGGACTCTAGCTCCAGGCCGTACTAAATAGGGTGTCACCTCACCTACGCGATACCTGGTCGACGGTCGATAAAAGCCTGAGTTCCTCGCAGCGAATTCGCTTCAATGCACTGATCTCTGCGTCTCTGGAGAGCGCCGATGCCCTGACGCCGGCAGACTTCGCCTTAGATGTGTGTCAAGCAGTAGCAGTTTCTAGAAATCTTCACTCCACTGCAGATCCAGGCTCCTATGTTCACCAGCTGCCTATCAGAGCGTGGTGGTTTTCTGATGGCCTCTACATAGTCCGCACTCATCCTAAGTTCAAATATCTGCTGGGAGCACAGATCGAACAAGTTGGATCATATTCTCCCGAGAAGGCAGCCATAAGGGTTGCCCCGTTTATCTCCGGAGTAGATGCAGTAGCTCACGTTAGAAGCGCTTGGTTTCTAAGTTCCCCGGAGGTCTTACATCGTATCGGCGCCACACCCTCTTCGGATCATGTCACGTTGAAGTTACGACTGCGCGATGGGACTCAGAAGGCGCTAAGACTCGGAATTGAAGAGACCCAAGATCCGGCGGAGCCGCTTTTCGAGCCGATGAGTCCAGGTGATTCCAAGCAGCCGGGCAGATGGGACCGAGTTCTTGACGGCGTTGTCGACATACCTCTCACGTATTGGCCAGCGAAGAACTTGTCGTGGCGTTGGATAGGGAGTCAGTCCAACATTTTGTATATCCGCAGTACGTCTATTTGGGGCGAGAATGATCGATATGGAATGCTGACGGAGCTGTTTAATCTCGTAACCAACGAAGTGGTTTCACGTAAGCCCAAATATGTCGTCGTCGACTTGCGATTCAACACAGGCGGCGACTTCTTCAATACGGTGATGTTCTCTGAAGCGCTCCCTAAATTGATCCCGCCTGATGGCAGAATTTTTGTCCTCGTCGGTCCGAATACAATTTCGGCAGCTCTGGTGACCGCGGCATTGCTTAAAGGCTACGGCAGAGACAAGGTTGCCCTAGTTGGCGATGTGCTGAGTGACAACACTAGTTTCTGGTCTGAGAGTACTGGTCCCTTGGAGCTGCCCAATTCGAAAATTCAGGTTACGACCGCAACCAAACACCTAGACTGGGCAAATGGCTGCTCTAATTTAGATCTTTGCTCTTGGGGAAATGTGGCATTTGGGCAGCCAAGTGTCTCTCTCAAGCCAGAAATACGAATTGTTCCGAAATTCTCCGACTATGCAAATGGTCGAGATCCCGTGCTAGAGGAAGTATTGTCGATCGCGCAGTGACTGCCGCTGCAACTCTAAAGCCCCTCCGAATTGCTTCGCCGCTGAATACAAAAGCGATAGATTGAGCGATCTAGTACCCCCTGACGACGAGGTAGTCTGACCTCTCGCCGTACCGGGGCGCGTTGAGGTCCACCCGCACGCATAAGTGTCCCGCCCCGCACCTCCGTAGATCCGCCCGTCCGCCTCGTTGGCTGAGGGATTCGATGTTGCTCGCCAGCTCATCCCGCTGAGCGCGTAGCGTGGCAACCTCTGCAGGCGTCGGCAGAACGCACCACGCCAGAAATATCGCGACGGCTGCAGCGATCACGGTCATACCGAACGGAAGGAGCGTTAAGCGAACATTGGCCGCCCGCCTTACCCTCTGCAGGGACTCGACCGCGACTTGAGTCTCCTCGTGCAGGGTTCTCAGCCCGACCACGAGCGAGCGTTGAATCTGATCCCTCACGACCCCTTCGAGGTTCCCGATGGCCGCTTGAGCAAGCTTCTGATGGGTCTGCGCGGCCTCTATGAGGAGCCCGAGTTTTACGCTGTCTTGGTCCATGGCTGCGGGGGTTAGTTTGAGAGAGGCAGGGTGGTCCTATCTGGCACGATCATTTCGACGATTGCGTGACCGGATTTGTGATTGCTCGAGATCGAGCCTGAGCTGCTCCGCAGCTTGCTGCTGGGTACGGAAGGCCTGCCAGGTCGCCAGGGCGTCCTGCTTCCATCGATCTACGAACTGCGTTCGCTCTGTCCCCTTTGCCTGTTCAAGGATCCGGTCACGGATCCATTCACGCTCCGATCGGACCGCCGGCAGCTTGGTCACAAATTGTCTCACCTCCAGGGCGAGTTCCCTGTGGCCCTCTCGGTCGAGGTCATCTGCGATCCCGTTCCAGCCGCGTGTCACATGAAGGCGGGTCTCAAGTAACTGGGCTTTTGCGGGCTCCGGCCTAATCTCTCCATCGGGCGTCATCATGCGCGTGACAGCCTCTGCCCGCTGCTTCCAGTGCGTGGAGTCAAGGCGACGCTCTGCGCGGTAGATTCCATCTTTCTTCTGGGGCTTGGTCACACCCCGAATCGCCCGCTCGGTTGCATTCGCCGGCACCCCCAGATCTCGAAGATGCCGGGCGAACTGCTGCCGCCATTCCCGTAAGGTGGCCTTACGGACATTCAGCCTCTGCCCATCATTTCCCATGGCCCGGACCACCATGTGGACGTGGGGATGAGGTTCGTCCGTATGCAGCACCATGGCGTACCGGTGCTTTGCCCCGAACTCCTCCCGGGCGAAGGTCTGGACGGCCGCCAGAACCTTGTCCGGCGGCGTACCCGCCGGCATCGAGAAGATCATCTTGTGCACCAGCTTCGGTGCAGGCCTCCGGGCACCTGGCTTCGTCTCCGCCCTCTGGCGCTTCTCGTCCAGGTCCAGGCCCCAGTCCTCGACCAGCGCCCGGGCGGCGTCCTTGCCCTTCAACGGTTCCCCGTCGTCGGTCTCGATCTGAAGGTCACCATCCCGGTCGAGATACTGGAAATGACTCGCCACCGAGCCCGAGTCCCGCCCGCCCTGGTTGAGCATCTTGATCATGACCTCCGGCGTGCGATGGACGGTCCGTGCGATGTACGCAACATGCGCCGGCGACAGTCGATCGCGACGACCAGGGCCCCGCCGCCCGTAGCTCCCGACGTCCAGCCAGGCCTGAGGCCCTAGGTCAGTGAGATGTCTCGGCACGGCCTACCTCCCACGACTTTTGATTGGCGTCCAGCAGTGCCCTGAAATGGTCCCTCAGGCTAGTGGCGATCTTCAGCATGGTGGCCACCTCCTGCCGGCCGGGTGCGCCCGCCCGCCCGCCCTGATTGAGCGCCCGGGCAATCTGATTGAGGTTCCGGCCCACCGCGCATAAGCCATCGATCGACTGTCGAAGTGCCACGTACTCCGTCTTAGGGATCGGGGCGGCACCTCTCAGATGTGCCCGCAGCGCGAGTGCTGCATAGGTCGCCGAAGCCATCCCCCGCGCCCTGGAGCGCTCCAAGAGGAGCCGCAGGTCCTGAGTCTCCATCCGCACGTAGAGCCGCCCCAGGCGGTTTACCTTCTCGCTGGGACCGACCGTCGCCTCATCGGTGCCCGAAGTGCGAAGCACGACCTCGAGCAGTTGCTTGAGAAGCGCGGACTCCGTGATCCCTTCGCGCTGCGCCAGGCGTCGCACCCGATCTTTCATCTCGAGCGTCACGCGAGCAGCGATGAGAGCGTGGTCCGTCATGTGCGTGATCATTAAACGTCAGCGGCTCGCTGACAATCCTGCATTCCTACCGATCTAGCCCCGATACTCACGAACGTTTTGCACCGCCTGCAGCGACTCGTCAAGGAAAAGTGGTTGGTGGATTGCTCTGGACGGGAGTGGAACCAACACCAACGCTCAGCGGAACACATTCGACTTGAAACGCGGCTGTTAGGTCTCGTATTCGCACTGGCACGACGATGTCACGCCAGTGGCACGGTGATCACAAGTGCATGATTGGCCGGCGTGTATTTTTTCACCGCCCTGTTCGTGCTCACCGGATTCGACGACGCACAGCGTTGCGCGCAGCGATTGTGGCGGCGCGACTCTCAGGAGACGGTTGCTTGTAATTCCCCTTCGATCTCACGGCCCGGCTGATCGTCGCCTGCGACACCCCGAACTCCCGGGCCAGCTGCCGCTGAGACTTCACAGTCCGACGCAGCGCCCGCCAGATGAGGAACCGGGCTCGCTCCGCCAGGATCACCGCGATGTGCCGGTCCGTAAGCAACCGGGGTCGGCCGACCGTGCTTTTGCCGGTAACGACAGGTTCATCGGGCCCGCCTCCAAGAAGCGGGGAAGGACCGCCCGGCGGACGGCCCCTCCCCTCTCCAGTGGCCACTACAGGAGCCCGCGCTCGGAGAACGACGAGCACTGCCCATCCCCGACGATGAAGTGATCCAGGACCCGGATGTCCACCAGTGCAAGAGCATCCTTCAAGCGCCGCGTGATGAGTTCGTCCGCCTGACTCGGCTCGAGGACCCCCGAAGGGTGCACGTGAGCAAAGATGACCGCCGCGGCGTTGTGGCGTAAAGCACACTTCACCACCTCCCGGGGATAGACCCGCGCACCATCGATCGTGCCGGAGAAAAGGATCTCGCTGGCCAAGACCCGATGCCGGTTGTCCATAGCCACCACCACGAAGTACTCCCGCTCCTGCCCGGAGAGGAGCGTGGTCAGGTAGTCGCGCACCAGGTGAGGAGAACTCAGATCGCGGCCCCTGGGCTTCCCGGAGAGCTTCAGCAGGATGGCCCGAGCCTGCGCCAGAACGCGTGCCTCTTCCTCGGTCACCCGGGAGGACTGCGCCAGTTGATCCGACCCGGCTTCACGCGGGGCCTGGCGCTGCTTGCGTGCTCGCCGAACGGTCTGAACTGCAATGGACGGAACGGAGGGTAGATTGACGTCGCTCATGACTGCGGGACCTTGAGGTGTCTCGGGCGGGATTGCCCGAGTCCGCCGCCGCAGCCCGCAGCGCAGCCGTCAAGACTCGCGCGCAGCGCGACTCGCCGAGCACGCCGTCCCCGGCGCGCGGAGGGTCTTGACGGCGAGAACGGGCTGCCACAATCAAAGGACCCAGCAATCCCGCCCTGCTCTCTTCCCCTCCAGTTCGGCCTCCCCTGAGTTATTGCTCCATTTGCCAAAAAACTCGCGCAAGTCCCCGCCTGACAAGGAGCCTGCCGAGTAACGGGGTAAAACACCCCCATAACTCGGGGTGTTCTGGCCCCAGGGATGCGCCCAAGATACTGTCCGTGACCACTCACTTGGGAATGGGCCCATCAAGCCGCACCACGCGAGTCCCCGGCGTTGGCCCAGCACCCTATGCGTCCTGCAGCACGGTTGGCCCGGTCGTGGCTGGTATAATTCCCCCGTCTCATCAGCCTCGGGAACCCGGCCCGGATCCATGTCCCTCGACCGCACTAAAGCGCGCCTCTTTAGGTCCCACGCCGAAGCCGACGACGGAGGCTATATGCCCGGCACTCCGGAGGAGCGGTTCGCAGCCGTGTGGGAACTGACCCGCCAGGTATGGCTTTCGCGGAAGGGAAAGATGTTGCTGAGGAAAGCCTACAAAGAGATGTTGTAGTCCTTATCCGACGAAGGCGTTAAATACCTTGTCGTCGGCGCCTACGCGCTCGCCGTGCACGGATTCCCGCGAGCGACCAAAGATATCGACGTCTTTGTCTGGGCAAACCCCGCGGCCAAGGTCTTTCGGACTCTGAAGCGCTTTGGAGCGCCGGTTAAAAACCTATCTGCTGCCGACTTCGCCACTGCAGGGAATGTGTTTCAGATCGTTGGCGGCCCCTTACGAATCGACATCATCACCAGCATCGACGGCGTGCGATTCGAGGACGCATATCCTCGGCGCCTGACCGCGCAAATAGACGGTCTCCAGGTGCCGGTGATCTCCCGCGACGATCTCATCGCCAACAAGCGAGCGACCGGGCGCACGCAAGACCTCGCAGATGTGGAGCGCCTTGCACCCAAGACTCGCACTCGATCGCGCGACGACGACCTCACACGATAGCTAGCCCGCGTCCGCGGCTAAGAAGTCCGGGCAATCTTGTTGGAACGGTGGCAGCTACGAGCTCACCGAATTCGTGCGCGGCCGCGGCATGCGACGCCGTACGATTCCGTAATGCGCAGCTGCCCTGATCGGTTGGGAGACTTTGGCGGCCATCACTTTTGCTGCGGTGAGTTCGCCACCTACGCGGGCGCTGTTGGTGTCGACTAAGGTGCTTCGCACAAGAACAGACGGAAGCGGAATCCCTGGGTTGCAGTGAGCCCAAGCATACTTGACTGGGTCCACCCTGCCTGGATCTGCCCGGACTTCACTCATGGCTAACCCCTCGACCGGAAGTCTCCTGCGAAACCAGGACGCCGACCAATAGATTCTCTCCGGGATGTAATGCTTCGAGGCTATCGCGGCAGTAGAACTTCAATGGTGAAGTACCATTGCCGGCGCCACTGTGACACTTGGAACCCAGTGGCGGTCCAGAGTTGGGCCCACGAGCTATACCACGGGGAGTCGGTTGATGACCGAAATACAGTGCCAATGCAAATGCGGTGCGGTCCGTCTCAACGTCTCTGAAGAAGTCCAAGGCCCAGTGAACTGTCACTGCCAGTTGTGCAGATCGATGAGCGGCTCGGCGTTTTCTTCATACGCGGTCGTGCCGTCGCCGGCCGTTTCCTTTGAACACGGAAAAGACAAGGTCACGCGCTTTCCTGTGACGAAGAATGCTGTGAAAACGTTTTGCCAACGCTGTGGCACTCCGCTCTTCAACACAAACGAGCTTTATCCCGGCCTAACGATGCTTTACCTCGGCGTGATCGACGGACATGCTTCGCTTGTGCCTAAATCGAACATCTACTGCAGCAGCAAGCTGGCGTGGGTCGATGAACTGGCCACAGCCAAGACATTCGCGCACTCGCGCAACGATTCGTAGCAGTGTCGATGTCCAGCCCTGCCCTTATCAATTGGGAATATCTGCCATGAGCGCATCGACGCTATCGTTTCGTGATTTTGAGCATGCTGGCTGGAACGACGAGCGCGTCTGTCAGAAGTACGACGAGCACTTCGGCGCAGTTGCGCAACAGTCGATCGAGGCCCTACTGGATGCGGCGGGTGTAAAGAAGGGCACTCGGGTCTTAGACGTTTGCACCGGAGCGGGCTACGCCGCAGGCTCGGCTGCCGCGCGCGGCGCGACGGCAACGGGGATCGACTTCTCAGAAGCTCAAGTGCGCCTGGCGCGCACGCGGTTTCCCTTGGTAACTTTCGACGTCGCTGACGGAGCCGCGTTACCGTTCGGAGCAGAGACGTTCGATAGTGTCGTGAACAGCCTCGGAATCCCTCACTTTGCAGATCCTGACGCACCAATCCGCGAAGCATTCCGGGTCTTGATTCCAGGCGGCCGGTTTGCGTTTACAGTTTATGACGTGCCAGAGCGCGCCGTGGGCGTTGGGGCGATATATCGTGCGGCACAAGCCCACGGAGTAGTGGACGCACGGCTTCCAAATGGACCGCCCTTCTTTCTGTTCAGCGATCCTGCAGAGTGCGCGGGCAGAGTTACGGCAGCCGGCTTCAAATCAGTTAGCGTCACCACCCGACCTCAAATGTGGCGCTTCGACTCCCTCGACGACGCGATCAAGGCTGTCCTGCAGGGATCAGTTCGGGCGGCGGCCACACTCAAGGCACAGCCAGCTGATGCGATCGCCAAGATACGGGCGATGATCCGCGAGATCCTGGAGCCATACAGTCACGGCGCAGGGTACGAGGTGCCGATGCCGGTGCTACTGACATCAGCACTCAAGACTTGACCAGATATCACGGGCCGATTGCGTGGAATCCGCGACTCTGCGGGCAGACATCCAATAACTCCGTGGGGCGCATGCGCGCCTCGGGGCTAGCGCCGCATGCGCGAAGTTGCTTGGCGCTCAATTCAAGAGGACTGAGACGATGCGGAACCAGAGGAAAACATGAGGATATGGGTCATCCCAGTCCAAGGGAGAGAATCTAAGGGGATTCGAACCCCTGCTACCGGCGTGAAAGGGGCGGCGCTGGAGATCGGACACTTCCGACCTTTTGCTTGCAACGACCGCCCGCGGCGCCTCGCCTTCTAACTCACGAGGCAAGTGCCGTATTCGCCGAACGTAAAGGTAATCGTCCCGTCGCGCCGAGTGGTTAGCACATGGCGTTCGCAGCCGGGAGTTCTGAAGTTAGTTATACCGCCGCATTTTGAGCGGTAGTAATTGGTAGTCTGTTGGGTGTCGTACTGATGATAGTCGTCGGATATGACTACGAGTGTCGGTCGACAGCCGAACTTGTCGAATAAGTCTTTGTATAGGCCGCTCTCACGACCGTGATGCGACGCGACCAAGACCTTAGTCTCCCTGACTCGCTGCCTAAAATCCTCTAGCCTAAGCAACGCTTCCCATCCCGGCACTTCAAGGTCACCGGGGAACAGGAAGCTCGTCCCGTTCACGTTGAGGTACAGCACCATGCTTAGATTGTTCTCGTCGTCGAAGTCGGGGTACCGACACCAGAAGGGTTGATAGAGCACTCCCGCCGGGAACCGAAACGGGACAGGTCCCGGCGCAAGCGTCGGCAATATTTGCGAAAGCTGCCTAATTCCTGGCCCAACGCCGGTTTCGGATTTCAGTTGCAGGAGTTGTGGCCCGGACACCGTCGGGTTGCGTAGATAGCTGTTCACCACCACTCGCGACAGCAGGTTTGGCAACCCCGATACGTGGTCCTCGTCATAGTTGGTAATCGCGAGCATCTCGAGCGACCGAACACCCATCCTCGTCAAGTAGTCACCGGGACGCCATTGCGTCGTCGCATTGTGGCCGCAATCAATCATCAACCTCTGGGCGGTGTCGCAGCTAAGCAGCGCGCACTGACCGTGCTCCACGTCAAAAATCTTTAGGTCCACGACTCACCCGACCTTCTTGGTCGAGTGGAGAGCGAGCACGTTAGTCACCATGCGAATGCCGTTGTGCCGAGCTGCGATAGCGGCCAGCACGTATTGCACTGCGAACAAGATCGCCGCCGGCAATGCAAGCGGTTTGTCGACAAACCAAAGGGCGGCCGGCACTACGACGAGCAACACGACCGACATGGCGGCCATATCGCGGAACAGAAGAAAGTGACGGTGCGCGCCGACTATCGGCACGTTGTTGCCGACCTTCGTATAGAGCTGGTACCAGCGCGAGCTTTGATCCCTCGGCGCTTCTGGAAAATCGCCGACATTCCTGCGAAGCGCCTCCAAATTGATGCGGCTATCGCGCGGCGCGTGAACCGAGAATGCGCGGTGGCTCGGAAGCACGTCGCGTAGCCGCCAGTAGACCAGCATCGCTTTAAACTCGGACGGAAGAAGGCTGGTCAGCAGCAGGACGATTACGGGGGCCGCGGCAGTTGCGACGCCGCGCGGCCCTATTGCCTTGAGAAGCTCAGTTAGGTCGGGCTGACCTACGCCTGCGGCCTGCAGACCCACGAGGACGACAACGTCCAACACGGCCACTGACCATAGCCATGCAGCGTTCTGAGACTTGAGAGACCTGTCGCCCGTAACCCGCCCGCCCTGAGTTGGGATGCTCAGTCGAGTGTTGGGGTACGAATGGCCGAGTTCAAGATGTGGCCACTACTGCCACAATTTCCGTACAGTTTCCGTACGAAAGGTTCTCCCCTTGTCGAGCGGGGAGCAAAATCTGCTTAATTTGGCGGAGAGAGAGGGATTCGAACCCTCGAAGGGCTTTTGACCCTTACACCCTTAGCAGGGGTGCGCCTTCGACCACTCGGCCATCTCTCCGCTTACCACAAAACTCTTTAGTTTTAAGGAGTTGCGGGACCAGCGGACTCGCCGGCCCTGTCTGCGGGGCGGCCATGATACTCAAGGGCGGCACGGGCGGCAAAAGCAACCGCCGTGCTCAGACGCTCAGGCGAGTGCGCACGAATTCCTCCACCGAGGCGAGCGCTGCATCCAGTGCCTCGGGCTTTGATCCCCCGGCCTGCGCAAAATCCGCCCGTCCACCCCCGCGGCCGCCGATCAAAGCGGCCACCGCACCGACCAGTTCGCCGGCCTTGATGCGCTTGGTCTGTTCGGCCGTCACGCCGGCCACGAGTACCACCTTGGTCGGATTCTCGATGCTCGCCAGCACGATGACCGCAGCCTTGAGGCGTTCCTTCAGTTCATCCACCGCGGCGCGCAGCGCGCCGGCATCCGCACCGTCCATCTTGGTGGCAACGACCTTCACGCCGTTGACCTCGACTGCGCCTGCTGCAAGATCAAGGCCCTTGCCCGAGGCGAGGCGGTCCTTGAGAGTGCGGATCTCGCGCTCCATCTGGCGGGTGCGCTCGAGCTGCTCGCGCACCTTGTCGGCCACGTCCTCGCGCGAACCGCGCACCAGCCCGGCGAGGTCCTTCACCAGGTCATCATTCTGCTCGACATACCTCAGCGCCCCGTCTCCGGTCAGGGCCTCGATGCGGCGCACCCCGGAGGCGACGCCGCCTTCACTGACGATCTTGAACAGGCCGATATCGCCGGCGCGCTGCACGTGCGTGCCGCCGCACAGCTCCATCGAGAAGTCCCCCATGCGCAGCACGCGCACGTCCTTGTCGTACTTCTCGCCAAACAGCGCGATGGCCCCGGCAGCCACGGCCCCCTCGTAGTCCATCAGCCGTGTCTCGGTCGGTGCATTCGCGCGCACCTGGGCATTGACGAGACGCTCGATCTCGCGCAGCTCGGCAGGCGTCAGCGCCTGGAAATGCCCGAAGTCAAAGCGCAGGCGGTCGGGGGCCACCAGCGAGCCCTTCTGCTGCACGTGCGTGCCCAGTACCTGGCGCAATGCCGCGTGTAACAGGTGGGTGGCGCTGTGATTCAGCGCAGTCGCCTTGCGGCGCTCGCCGTCGACCTCTGCCAGCAGTTCATCACCGACACGGATGCTGCCCTCGGCGAGCTTGCCGCGGTGTGCGTGCGCTGCACCGCGTTTCTGGGTATCGGCGACCGCAAAGCGCACGCCTGCGGCACTGAGTTCTCCAGCGTCACCGACCTGCCCGCCGGCCTCGGCATAAAAGGGTGTGCGATCGAGTACCACCTCGCCTTCTTCACCCGCGCCCAGGGACTCCACGGGCTTGCCGTCGCGCAGCAGGACTGCGACGCGGCCGTCGGCGCTTAGGCGATCGTAGCCCTGGAACAGGGTGCGGGCATCGATGCTCGCGCCCGCGCGCATGTCCACGCCGAACTTGCTGGCCTGCTTCGACTTCTTCTTCTGCTCGTCCATGGCCGCATCGAAACGCTCGTGGTCGATCGACAGCCCGCGCTCACGCGCTATGTCTGCCGTCAGATCCATCGGGAAGCCGTAGGTGTCGTACAGCTTGAACACCGTGTCGCCGTCGATCACCTTCTCCCCGCGCAGCGAGCGGATTGCGCCCTCCAGCAGCACCATGCCGTTGGCGAGGGTCTCGGCGAAACGCTCCTCCTCCTGTTTGAGGACGCGCTCGGCGTGGGCGCGCCCGCGCGTAAGCTCCGGATACGCCTCGCCCATCTCTGCCACCAGCACCGGCACCAGCTTGTAGAAGAAGGGCTCCTGGATGCCGAGCTTGTAGCCGTGGCGGATGGCGCGGCGGATGATCCTGCGCAGCACGTAGCCGCGGCCCTCGTTCGAGGGCAGTACCCCGTCGATGACCAGAAAGGTGCAGGCGCGGATGTGATCCGCGATCACCCGCAGAGAGTTCGAAGTGAGCACGGAGGTGCCCGCGAGCTTGCCGGCCGCTGCGATCAGGGTCTTGAACAGGTCGATGTCGTAGTTCGAGTGCACGCCCTGCATCACGGCGGTGATGCGTTCCAGCCCCATGCCGGTGTCGACCGAGGGCCTGGGCAGCGGGGTGAGCGTGCCGTCGGCGGCGCGCTCGAACTGCATGAACACCAGGTTCCAGATCTCGACGTAGCGGTCGCCCTCCTCGTCCGGGGAGCCCGGCGGGCCGCCCGGGATCTGCGGCCCGTGGTCATAGAAGATCTCGCTGCACGGCCCGCACGGCCCGGTGTCGCCCATGGCCCAGAAGTTGGACGCCTCGCCCAGGCGCGAGAAGCGCTCCGGGCTGATGCCGATGTCCTTCAGCCAGACATCGGCCGCCTCGTCATCATCGCGGTACACCGTGCACCACAGGCGCTTCGGGTCCAGGCGCAGGTTGTAGATCAGGAAGTCCCAGGCGAAGTGGATGGCCTCGCGCTTGAAGTACTCCCCGAAGGAAAAGTTGCCCAGCATCTCGAAGAAGGTGTGGTGCCGGGCGGTGTAGCCCACGTTCTCCAGGTCATTGTGCTTGCCGCCGGCGCGCACGCAGCGCTGGCTGGTGGCCGCCCGCAGGTAGTCGCGCTGGTCCTTCCCCAGGAACACGTCCTTGAACTGGACCATGCCCGCATTGGTGAACAGCAGCGTCGGGTCACTGCCCGGCACCAGCGAACTGGAGGGGACGATGATGTGGTTGTTGGCGCGGAAGAACTGCAGGAACGCGCTGCGCACGTCCGCGGCGCTCATGTAGGTGGGCTTGCTCAAGGGATCCTTCACTCAAAGTCGGGATCGGCACCGGTGGCCGCGCGGATATGATCCGCTGAAAACCCCCGGTACTGCAAAAAGCGGGCTTGCCGTGCCCTTTCGGACCAGTCCGCGGGCGCTTTGGCGCCGAATTTGGCACGCCGGACCTTGCGCGCCAGTTCCGGCCAGTCCACCGGCTTCAGGCCCGCCTCGATCAGCGCCTCCGGGACCCCATTTCGCCGCAGATCGGCGCCGATGCGCACCGGACCCTGGCCGCGGCCGACATGCGCGCGGACCTGGCTTTCCACGTACCGCGCCTCGTTCAGCAGCCCGGCCGCCGCCAGCTGCTCCAGCACCGCGCGTACGGTGGTCTCGGCAAAGCCGCCCCGGGTGAGCTTCTGGCGCAGCTCGCCGCCGGCAAAATCCCGCCGCGCCAGCAGTGTCAGGGCGGCAAGGCGCACCGCTGCCGGATCGTCACTCTGGACGAGGTTCTTGGGTGGGCTGCGCAGGGCCATGGTTGTCAGTATAGTGGCCGCGTCGGCGCGCTATTTTGGTGCGCGGTCGTGAGGCCACCGGCGGGAGAGGTGCATGCGAGTCGTAGCGATCGTGATGGGTTGTCTTACCTTGGGCGTGGCGATCACCGCCGCCGCCCAGACCACCAGTACTCCTGCCGCGACGCCGGCTGCGGCAGCCACAGCATCCGCGCCCGCCACCGCCCCGGCGGCTCCAGCGGCTTCGGCCGCTGTCAGCGCTGCGCCCGCTGCCGCGGCGGCTGCCGCTGCTCCTGAGACCTCCATGATGGATAAGAAGATGATTTCCCGGGGCTACAAGCCTGCGATGGCGGGGAACGATCGGGTGTACTGCCGCAAGGAGGACCAGATCGGCACGCATTTGCCGCCCAAGAAGGTCTGCCTCACGGCACAGCAGGCGGAGCAGGCCGAGCACGACGCCAAGGAAATCACCGAGCAGATGCAGCGGACCAACAAGCCGGTCGGCGGCACCTGATCCTGCTCCGCGCCGCCATCAGGATTGCCCTCAGGCGGTCTTGACGACTGCCTCCGCACGCCGCTCGCGCACCGGCAGCAGCTTCGCCCGCACTTGGTCCTCGATCTCCCGCGCTACGTCCTTGTTGGCCTGCAGGTAGGCGCGCGCATTGTCCTTGCCTTGGCCGATGCGGCTTCCCTTGTAGGAATACCAGGCGCCGGATTTCTCCATGATCCCATGGGTGCTGGCGAGTTCGATGATCTCGCCTTCGCGTGAGATGCCCTGTCCGTACATGATCTCGAACTCCGCCTCGCGGAAAGGCGGGGCGACCTTGTTCTTGACGACCTTCACGCGCGTCATGTTGCCGGTGACTTCCTCACCGCTCTTGATCGCCCCGATGCGGCGGATATCCAGGCGCACCGAGGAGTAGAACTTCAGCGCATTGCCACCCGTAGTGGTCTCCGGGTTGCCGTACATCACCCCGATCTTCATGCGGATCTGGTTGATGAATACCACGATGGTGTTCGAGCGGCTGATATTGCCGGTGAGCTTGCGCAGTGCCTGCGACATCAGGCGCGCCTGCAGGCCGACCTGCATCTCTCCCATCTCACCCTCGATCTCGGCCTTGGGCGTCAGCGCGGCTACCGAGTCGATCACCACGATATCGACCGCGCTGGAGCGCACCAGCATGTCGGTGATCTCCAGCGCCTGCTCGCCGGTGTCCGGCTGGGAGACCAGCAACTCGTTGATGTTGACCCCGAGCTTCTCGGCATAGGCCGGATCGAGTGCGTGCTCGGCATCCACGAAGGCCGCCGTACCGCCCATGCGCTGCACTTCGGCGACCACCTGCAGGGTGAGTGTGGTCTTGCCCGAGGACTCCGGCCCGAATACCTCGACCACGCGTCCCTTGGGCAGGCCGCCGATGCCCAGCGCGATGTCCAGCCCGAGTGAGCCGGTGGAAACGGCCTCGACGTCGTAGCTGGCGCTGGCATCTCCCAGGCGCATCACCGAACCCTTGCCAAACTGCTTTTCGATCTGGCCCAGTGCGGCTGCGAGCGCCTTCTTGCGGTTGTCTTCCATCTGCGGTTTCCCAGGGTTGGCGGCGAGAGGAGGGATTTCCTGCGCGCAATTATCACATAAAGAATTGCCCACTGGTGCACGCCGCGCGCGATGTTTCATGCTCATTCGCGTGCATTTTCCCCTCTATCCAGTGGGTAGGAATCGAGGACACTGTACAGCGAGCCCGCCGCGCCGGCGGTGCTCGCCACCAGCGCAAAGCGGCGGCAGTTCCAGGTCACCTCAGCCAGTCGCTGTGCCTGCGCGGCACGCGCGACTTTGCGCGCCACGGTGACATGTGCGTGGAAGGGCTTGAGATCCGGAGAAAATCCGACAGCGCCGGCGGCCAGGCGAATGGCCGCGGCGAGTTCGCCCGCGCGTGCAGCGCCGGCGGTGGCACCGGCCGTGGCACACAGAATCTGCGGCCTCACCCAGTGCTCGAGCCTCTGGAATTGTAGCTGCGGCGTTCCGGCATCGCCTGCGGCAGCCAGGTCCTGCGCCAGCGCCCGCAGCACGGGCAGGCGCGCCGGCTCTACATTGCCGAGGAATGCCAGGGTGGCGTGGAGGTTCTCAGCCGGGATGGGCCGCCCGCCGCTCGCCGCCACGCAGGCGGCGCTCGCCGCCAGCAGCGCCTGCTGCTCCTCAGGCGTGGGCCAGAGGGCGAAGAACAGCCGCAGCGTCGCCGGGGGCCCGGCCCTGGCGGCCCTCACGTCCGCAACGCGTTTGCGGCAACCTCGTGGCGCACCGGCAGGTCCAGGCGCAGGATCATCCGCAGCGCATGCCGCACCGCCTGGCTGCGCACCGTGTTGCGGTCACCGTCGAAGAACATCTCCTCGGCGATGATGTCGATGAGCTGCCCGGCGCGCGCGGCCGCACAGAACCACACATTACCAACCGGCTTGGCCGGGCTGCCCCCGTCGGGGCCGGCGATGCCGCTCACCGACAAGGCCACGTTTGCACCCGAGGCGCGCAGCGCCCCTTCCGCCATCTCGCGCACGGTCTGCTCGCTCACGGCACCAAAGGTTGCGATCGTGCGCGTGGCCACGCCCAGGTCGCGCTGCTTGGCGGCATCGGAGTAGGTGGCGTAGCCGCATTCGAACCACTGGGAGCTGCCCGGCACGTCCGTCAGTGCCTTGGCCACCCACCCTGCGGTGCAGGACTCGGCCGTCACGACCCGGCGCTCGGCGGCGCGCAGCTTCTGGCCGACGCGCGCGCTGAGTTCGTACAGTTCCGGGTCAAGCACCATGCGTCCCCCACCTCCCCGGCTGCAGGCTGCGCCGTGCGCCGCCGGCCAACCCGCGGGCGTATCCGCTGCGGGAGTCTTTCATAAAATCGTAGTGATTCTCGTCCTTAATGTCGACGGCTGCAGCGTAGCAGTGGGCACACGGATGAGCGCTGATCCGCATCGTCGAGCGACTCTCCGGGCGGCAGCACCTCCAGGACCGCTACCACGACTATCGCAGCAAGCCACGCCGCCGGGAGGATTTCTCGAGCGACGCCGTGCGGCTGTTTGGCACCACCCCTGACCTGAATCCGGCGCAGATGGCGCACGTCCCGCCCGCGGTCCGGTCTTGGTGGTCACCAATCATCCCTTCGGCATCATCGACGACCTGTTGCTGTGCTGGCTGGCGAGCCAGGTGCGGCAGGACTTCAGGATCATGCTCAGCGACGGGCGCTACGTCCCGGAGATGGGCGGCCACGCCATCGCCATCGATTTCTCCGGCACCCGACAGGCGCGGAAGAACAACGTCGCCGCACGTGCCGAGGCACGGCGCACGCTCGAGGACGGTGGGGCCCTCATGATCCTGCCGGCCGGAGGCATCTCGACCTCGTCGGACCCGCTGGTACTCGCGCCGGCGATGGATGTCGAATGGCATCCGTTCGCCGCACAGCCGATCAGGCGTACGCAGGCCCCGGTGCTGCCGGTATGGTTCGCGGACCAGAACGGGCGGCTGTTCCAGATGGTGAGCCACATGAGCTTGGCGCTGCGCTGGGGAATGCTCGTCGGCGAGAACGTGCGCCTGCTCAAGAAGCCGGTCCGCATGGTGGTGGGCACCGATCCCCTACGCGCAACTGCCTTACCACACCGACCGCGCGATGCTATCCCGGGAGCTGTTTTACCGCACCTACGCCCTCGGCGGGGTCGATGCCTCGGCCCCGGGGATGATCCGGGACTGGCCAGCGGACGCTGCGCAGCAAGTTCCGCCCGATCGCGCCCGCTGTCGAGCGCGCCCCGGCCCGCCGCGCGTACGCAGACTCGCGCGCAACCCGCTGATGGCACCGGCAAGAGGTCCTGACCGGGTCGCCATAAGCCGCTTCTTCCGAACGCAGCAGCCCCGCGCGCAGACGGCGCAGGATCCTGAGCCGGTTCGACCGCAGCCGGGGCCATCCTTGGCCTGCGGCCCCGATCGCAGGACCTACGACTTCCCCGCCGCGATATCATCCCGTCAGTGGACACCGCCAACACCGCCGCTGCGCGTACGCCGTTGATGCAGCAGCACACGGCCATGAGCCACGACCGATCCAACGAAAGAGGCCTCATCACGAAGAGGTGGGTGCGTTCGTTTGCAATTGCTGGCATTACAGCGTGTTTGTTGGGATCGGTCGCCCTGGCCGCGCAGGTTCCACCAGAGATATCCACCGATCCGGTTTCGGACAAGGACTTTCCAGCTTCTTCAGTGGTGCTTCATGTCCCGAGTCACGGTGTTGTCGTCAATGGTCTTGCCTACCTGCCAGCTGGAGCGGGCCCGCACCCGGTGCCTGTTCTTCTCCACGGTCTGCCAGGAAATGAAAAGAACCTGGATCTTGCCCAGGCGGTGAGACGCACCGGCTGGATTGCCGTGACGTTCAATTACCGCGGGTCCTGCGGAAGCCCCGGGACCTTCAGCTTTGAGGGCAACCTGGAAGACACCGAAGCGATCCCTGCTTACCTGAATGGCCCGAAGACCGCAAAGTCCCTGCGCCTCGATCCGCGTCGAATTGTGCTCGGCGGCCCTAGCATGGGGGGTGCGGTCACGGCGGCGGTCGCCGCCCGCACTCATGACCTCCGCGGTGCGGTATTGATATCGGCGTGGGACGTGGCAAGAGCAGTCTCAGGCCCACATGAACAGCTGGTTGCGTTCATGTCCGGGGACATGGGAAGCCTGTCTGGCGTTACGCCCGAGAGCATAGCGAGCGATCTCGAGGCGCACGCGGACGAATTCTCCTTCAAAGCACTCGCCGACGGCCTAGTCGATACGCCTCTCCTGGTACTGACTTCGAATGACCACAATCAGGACGGCGACGATGCCCTCGTTCTTGCGATCCGTAGCAAGGGCGGCCATCGAGTCACCAAGATGCATGTCGCGACCGATCACGTCTGGTCTGACCGACGGATAGAATTGGAGGCGGATGTGATTACCCTGGCTCAAGCGATTGCCTAGTGAACGCTGAAAATACAGTCACTTCCGCACACACCCCGATGATGCAGCAGTACCTGCGCATCAAGGCCGAATACCCGGGCTCACTCCTCTTCTACCGGATGGGGGACTTCTACGAGCTGTTCTACGAGGACGCGCGCCGCGCTGCCGCCCTGCTGGACATCACGCTGACCGCGCGCGGCCACTCCGCCGGTGCCCCGATTCCCATGGCCGGCGTGCCTTTCCACGCGGCCGACAGCTATCTCGCCCGCCTGGTGCGCAAGGGCGAGAGCGTCGCGATCTGCGAGCAGCTGCCCGAGACCGCCAGGGCCAAGGGGCCGCTGGACCGGCAGGTCGTGCGCGTGGTCACCCCGGGTACCGTCACCGATGCCGCCCTGCTCGATGAGCGCACCGATACGCTGGTGGCGGCCCTCGCGCGTGAGGGGTCCAGGTTTGGTCTGGCGTGGCTCGATCTGGCGGCAGGACGCTTCAGCGTGCTCGAGGGCGAAGGCACGAGCGCGCTCGCCGGCGAACTCGAGCGGCTGAAGCCCGCGGAACTGCTCGGCGCCGAGGGCAGCGACGCTGCCGAGCTGGTACGGCTGGGCATCGCGTTACGCACCCGGCCCCCCTGGCAGTTCGAGTACGCAAGCGCCGCGCGCCTCCTGACCGAGCAACTCGGGACCAAGGACCTCAAGGGCTTCGGGGCGGACGGGCTCGCGCTCGCGGTCTGCGCCGCGGGCGCCCTGCTCCAGTACGTGCGCGACACCCAGAAGTCCGCCGTGCCGCACATCCGTGCGCTGAAGGTCGAGGCACGCGGCGAGGCGCTGCTGCTGGATGCCGCCAGCCGCCGCAACCTGGAGATCGATGCCAGCCTCACGGGCAACGAACAGGCTACCCTGCTGGCGGTGCTGGAGGTCTGCGCCACGGCCATGGGCGCGCGGCAGCTGCGCCGCTGGCTCACCCGGCCGCTGGCTGTGCATGCGCAGCTGCAGGGACGCTACAACGCCGTGGGTGCGCTCATCGAAGGGCGGTGCTTCGAGACGGTGCGCGCGCAGCTTCGCAGTGTCGGGGACGTCGAGCGGATCCTTGCGCGCGTGGCGCTGCGCTCCGCACGGCCGCGGGACCTTACCGCACTGCGCGCGTCGCTCGGCGTGCTGCCGCAGCTGCGCGCGGTTACTGCAGCCCTGGAAGCCCCGCTGCTGGAGGAGGTCTGCGGCCGCATCGGACTGCATGCGGCCCCGGTCGCGCTGCTGCAAGCGGCCATCGCCGCTGACCCCGGCGCCCAGGTGCGTGACGGGGAGGTGATTGCAGCAGGCTACGATGCCGAGCTCGACGAGCTGCGCCGCATCGCCACGCACACAGACGAGTTCCTGCTGGATCTTGAGAAGCGCGAGCGCGAGCGCTCCGGCCTTGCGGCCCTTAAGCTCGGCTACAACCGCGTCCAGGGCTTCTTCATCGAGGTCGCGCGGCGCGATGCCGAACGCGTGCCCAGGGACTACGTCCGCCGGCAGACGGTGAAGTCCGCCGAGCGCTTCATCACCGCGGAGCTGAAGAGCTTCGAGGACAAGGTGCTGGGCGCGCGCGAGAAGTCGCTGGCGCGCGAGAAGCAGCTCTTCGATCTTGTGCTCGATGAGCTGATCGGCGAACTCGGGCCCCTGCAGACAACCGCCGCGGCGCTGTCCGAGCTTGATGCGCTGGCAGCCCTGGCCGAGCGGGCTGTCGCGCTGGATTGGGTGCGGCCGGAGCTCTCGTCCGAGCCGACTCTGCGGATCGAGGGCGGCCGCCACCCGGTGGTCGAGCGTTTTGCGGCGACCCCGTTCGTGCCCAATGATCTGCAGCTGGATGCCACCCGGCGCATGCTCATCATCACCGGCCCGAACATGGGTGGTAAGTCCACCTATATGCGCCAGGCCGCACTCATCGCGCTGCTGGCGCACGTGGGCAGCTACGTGCCCGCCACGCGTGCGGTGCTCGGCCCCCTCGATCGCATCTTCACGCGCATCGGTGCCGGGGATGACCTCGCCGGCGGGCGTTCCACCTTCATGGTGGAGATGACCGAGGCGGCCAACATCCTGCACAACGCGACCGCGCACAGCCTGATCCTGCTGGATGAGATCGGCCGTGGCACCAGCACCTTCGACGGGCTGTCGCTCGCCTGGGCCATGGCGCGCGACATCGCCACGCGCGTGCGTGCCTTCACCCTGTTCGCCACGCACTACTTCGAGCTGACCACCCTGGCCGGGGAAGTTGAGGGCTGCGCCAACGTGCACCTGGATGCGACCGAGCACGGCGAGGCCATCGTGTTTCTGCACGCGGTGAAGGACGGCCCCGCCAACCGTTCCTATGGACTGCAGGTGGCCCAGCTGGCCGGCGTGCCACGCGGCGTCATCGCCCAGGCCCGCGGTTATCTGGAGGGACTGGAGGCCGAGCGCGATCGCTCGCGGCTGACCGACGGCGCCCACCAGGGGCAGCTGCCACTGTACCCACCCGATGAGCGCGCCCGCGACGCGCAGCTGCGCGCCGCCCTCGAGGTGCTGCAGCCGGACGAACTCACCCCCAAGGCCGCCCTCGAGGCGCTCTACCGGTTGAAGGGCCTGCTGTAGCCGGCCGGCCTAGCGCAGCGAGAAATGTCCCTGCGTCAGGAACAGGCCGGTCTCGCGCGCCACGCGCGCGGACATGAGCATCCCCAGATGGCTCACCGGCAGGGCGATGTGATCGGTGGCCCCGGGCATGCGCGTCTCGCTCACCCCGATGGTGCCGTCATTGTCCTCGGCAAAGCCCGCCAGCAGCTGACCCACGCCGATCGGCTGGGTGCCGGCCACGATCCCCAGCGGGCAGGCATGGGTCCAGCTGCGCTCGCGCGGCTGCAACAGCTCCTCGGCCACCGACTGGCCCATCAGCTGGGCCACCGGCCCGAAGCGCGCGGCGCGCTCGGCCGCGCGACTGCCCACGCACGGTGTGCCGAGAAATACCGCGTTGCCGCCCGGCTGCTGCGGAAACTGCTCGAGGAAGCGGTGGATCACCAGCCCCCCCAGGCTGTGGCCGACGAAATGCACGGCCGGCAGCTTGAGCTCGCCGACGAAGTTGGCAAGCCTGGCGGTGATGGAACTCATCGTGCCGGTGGCGAGGTAGCGGAACGGGTGCAGCGTGAGACCAAAGTCAGCCGCCAGGCGCCGGCGCAGAATCAGCGATTCGTCCCCGGGCATCCACAGGCCATGCACGTACACCACGTGCATCACCGCGCGTGTCCCTGCCGGAAGAACGCGCCGCGCACGCTGCCTCAGGCCTGTGGCACGCGCACCCGCACGTGCAACTCGCGCAGCTGCGCCTCGCTGACCTCGGTCGGCGCATCGGTCAGCAGGTCCGCGGCGGTCTGGGTCTTCGGGAACGCGATCACCTCGCGGATACTGTCGGCCCCGGCCATGAGCATGGCGAGCCGGTCGAGCCCGAAGGCGATGCCCCCGTGCGGCGGGGCGCCGAACTTCAGCGCATCGAGCAGGAACCCGAACTTCTTCTGTGCCTCCTCGGCCGCGATGCCGAGCAGCTCGAACACCGTGGACTGCATCTCCTGGCGGTGGATGCGCACCGAGCCGCCGCCGATCTCCGAGCCGTTCAGCACCATGTCGTAGGCCTTGGCGGTCGCGGCCACCGGCGCGGCGCGCAAGGCGGCCGCATCATCATCCTGCGGCGCGGTGAAGGGGTGGTGCATGGCCACCCAGCGCTTGCCGTCCGCATCCCACTCGAACATCGGGAAATCGATGACCCACAGCGGCTGCCACCCGCCCTGGGTGAGCTTGAGGTCAGTGCCGAGCTTCAGCCGCAGCGCACCCAGAGCGTCGCTCACCACCTTCGCACTGTCGGCGCCGAAAAAGATGAGGTCGCCATCGCTGGCGTGGGTGCGCTCGAGTACCCCGTTCAGGGCCTCCTCGCTCAGGAACTTGGTGATGGGGGACTGCAGCCCGTCGCGTCCCCTGGCGCGCTCGTTGACCTTGATGTAGGCCAGCCCCTTGGCGCCGTAGCGGGCAACGTATGCCGTGCAGTCATCGATCTGGGAGCGCGGCATGCTGGCGCCGCCGGGTACGCGCAGCGCCGCCACGCGCCCGTTCGGGTCCTTGGCAGGTCCTGCGAACACCTTGAAGTCGCAGCCGGCGACCAGGTCGGCCACGTCGGTGAGCTCCAGGGCAAGGCGCAGATCCGGCTTGTCCGAACCGAAGCGCCGCATGGCCTCCGCGTAGGTCAGCCGCGGGAAGGGGTGCGGCAGCGCCACGCCGAGTACTTCCCGGAAGAGCTCGCGGATCAGCCCCTCCATGAGCGCCATGATGTCCGCCTGCCCAAGGAAGGAGGTCTCGATATCCAGCTGCGTGAATTCCGGCTGGCGGTCGGCGCGCAGGTCCTCGTCGCGGAAGCAGCGCACGATCTGATAGTAGCGGTCGAAGCCTGAGATCATCAGCAGCTGCTTGAAGATCTGCGGCGACTGCGGCAGGGCGAAGAACTTGCCGGGGTGCGTGCGGCTGGGCACGAGGTAGTCGCGCGCGCCCTCCGGGGTCGCCTTGGTCAGCATCGGCGTCTCGATGTCCACGAAGCCATGGCCGTCCAGGTAGCTGCGCATGGCGCGCGTGATGCGATGTCGCTGCCGCAGGCGCTGGTTCATGACCTCGCGCCGCAGGTCGAGGTAGCGGTAGCGCAGGCGCACTTCCTCGCCCACCTGCTCATCGAGCTGGAAGGGCAGCGGCTCGGCACGGTTCAGGACGGTCAGCTCGCGCACGAACAGCTCCACCCTGCCCGAGGCCAGGTGCGGGTTGACGGTGCCGGCCGGGCGCTCGCGCACTTCCCCGGTCACCTTGACCACGTACTCGTTGCGCAGCCTTTCGGCGTCCTGGAACAGCGCCCCGGCTTCCGGGTGAAACACCACCTGCAGCAGGCCGTCCCGGTCGCGCACGTCAACGAAGATCACCCCGCCGTGGTCGCGACGCCTGTGCACCCAGCCGGCGACAGTGACCGCCTGGCCGAGCAGTTTCTCGTTAACCTGTCCGCAGTAATGTGAGCGCATGAGGCGCGCGATGTTACGGAGGCGCCGGGGCCCCCGCAAGGCTTAAAAAAGGCCTCAGGCAGCGGGTTTTTCGCGGGCCGGATGGACGCTGTCCCCGCTCAGGGGCGGCACTACCACCCCGCAGGTGATGATCATCTTCATCGCCGCATCCACCGACATGTCCAGCACCACCACCTGCCGGCGCGGCACGATCACCAAATACCCGGCCGTGGCATTAAGCGCGGCGGAGAGGTACACCGCCACGTGCAGCTCCCCCAGGCGGGCGCTCACCTCGGGCACGTCCTCGGCGGTGAGGAAGCCGATGCTCCACAGCCCCGGGCGTGGGTATTCCACCATGACTACCGTGCGAAAGGCGTTCGACTGCGAGAGCACGCTCTCGGCGAAGCTCTTCACGCCACCGTAAACCGTGCGCACCACGGGGATGCGGTTGAGCAGGTCCTCACCCCAGACGATGAGCCGGCGGCCGATGAGGTTGGTGACCAGCAGCCCGGTGAACAGCACCACCACGACTGCGATCACCGCTCCCAGCCCGGGGAGCGCAAAACCCAGCAGCGCCTGTGGCCGGTACTCCGGCGGCAGCAGCAGCACGGTGATGCGGTCCATGATGTGCAGCATGAAGCTCACCACCCAGATGGTGGCGAGGATCGGCAGCCATACGAGCACGCCCGCGACCATGTAACGCCGCAGCGTCACCCACTTGCCGGGGTCGCCGGGGGTGCCGGGGGTGCCGGGGTCGCCGGGCATTAGCGGCGGCCCTTGCGTACGCGGGCGGTCTTGGTGCTGGTGCGCGCCGACCGGGCCGGCGCGCGGCGCGTGCCGGCGGCGGATTTTGCGGCCGCGGGCTTGGGCTCCTTGCTCTCCTTGGATTCCTTGGATTCCTTGGATTCCTTGGGCTCCTTGCTCTCCTTGGATTCCTTGGGTTCCTTGCTGTCCTTGGATTCCGCCTTTGCGTCCTTTGCTTCGGCCTTGGTTTCGGCCTTGGTATCGGCCTTGGGCTCGCTCTTGGGCTCGTCCTTGTCAGCGCCGACCAGGTTGCGCTTGTTCTCGCTGTCACCCTTGAAGTCGGTCTCGTACCAGCCGCCGCCCTTCAAGCGGAACACCGGTGCTGATACCAGCTTCTTCATCCGGCGCTTGCCGCAGGAGGGGCACTTGCTCAGCGGCGCATCGCTGATCTTCTGCATCACCTCGGCGTAGAACTTGCAGGCCTGGCACTCGTATTCGTAGAACGGCATGAGTATGTTGCGGTGTGTTGGTGTCGTGCGGTGATTATAACCAGGCGCGGCCGCCGCCGGCCGCGCCGTGCGGTTATTTGCTCTTCGCGCGCCCTTCGGGGACCTTGCCGAAGCCCAACTCGCCATCCTGTGCGCTCACCTGGATGCGGTCTCCGGGCACGAACTCCCCCTGCAGGATGCGCTGCGCCAGCGGATTCTCGATCTGCTGCTGGATGGCGCGCTTCAGCGGCCGCGCGCCGTATACCGGATCGAAGCCCGCCTCGCCGAGCAGGTCCCGCGCACTGTCATCGAGGGTGAGGTCCATGCTGCGCTCCTGCAGGCGCTTGCGCAGGTAATGCAGCTGGATGTCGACGATCGCGCGGATCTGCCGCGTACCCAGCGGGTGGAACACCACGATGTCGTCGATGCGGTTGATGAACTCGGGCCGGAAGCTCTGCTGCACGACCTCCATCACGGCGCTTTTCATCTTGGCGTAGTTCTTCTCCCCGGCGTACTCCTGGATCACCTGCGAGCCGAGGTTCGAGGTCATGATGATCACGGTATTGCGGAAGTCGACCGTACGGCCCTGGCCATCGGTCAGGCGCCCGTCATCGAGCACCTGCAGCAGGATGTTGAAGACATCCGGGTGGGCCTTCTCGACCTCGTCGAGCAGGATCACCGAGTAGGGCCGGCGGCGCACCGCCTCGGTGAGATAACCGCCCTCCTCGTAGCCGACGTAACCGGGCGGGGCACCGATCAGGCGCGCCACCGAGTGCTTCTCCATGAATTCCGACATGTCGATGCGGATCAGGGCCTCCTCGGTGTCGAACAGGAATTCCGCGAGCGCCTTGCACAGCTCGGTCTTGCCGACGCCCGTCGGCCCCAGGAACAGGAAGGAACCGTTCGGGCGGCGCGCGTCGGAAAGTCCCGCGCGCGAGCGGCGGATGGCGTTGGAGACGATGCGCAGCGCCTCCTCCTGGCCGACCACCCGGCGCGCCAGCGCCTCCTCCATGCGCAAGAGCTTCTCGCGCTCGCCCTGCAGCATCCGCGTGACCGGGATGCCGGTCCACTTGGAGACCACTTCGGCGATCTCCTCCTCGGTCACCTTGTTGCGCACCAGGGTCGGTGCCGTCTCCTCCGCGGCGGTCGCGGCCGCCAGGCGCTTCTCGAGCTCGGGCATCTTGCCGTACTGCAGTTCCGCCATGCGCCCGAGGTTGCCGGCGCGGCGTGCGGCATCCAGCTCCAGCCGCGCGCGGTCCAGTTCCTCGCGGATGTGCGCCGTGCCCTGCAGGGAGGCCTTCTCGGACTTCCAGATCTCCTCGAGGTCCGCGTACTCCTTCTCGAGGGTGGCGAGGGATCCCTCGAGCGTCGCCAGGCGCTTGCGCGAAGCCTCGTCCTTCTCCTTCTTCAGCGCTACCTGCTCGATCTTCAGCTGGATGATGCGCCGCTCGAGCTTGTCGAGGGCCTCGGGCTTGGAGTCGATCTCCATGCGGATGCGCGAGCCGGCCTCGTCGACCAGGTCGATGGCTTTGTCAGGCAGCTGCCGGTCGGCAATGTAGCGGTGCGAGAGGGTGGCCGCGGCGACGATCGCCGGGTCGGTGATCTCCACCTTGTGGTGGACCTCGTAGCGCTCCTTCAGGCCGCGCAGGATGGCGATGGTGTCCTCGACCGAGGGTTCTTGCACCAGCACCTTCTGGAAACGGCGCTCCAGGGCTGCGTCCTTCTCGATGTACTTTCGGTACTCATCGAGCGTGGTCGCCCCCACGCAGTGCAGCTCGCCGCGCGCCAGCGCCGGCTTGAGCATGTTGCCCGCATCCATGGCCCCTTCGGCCTTGCCGGCCCCCACCATGGTGTGCAGCTCGTCGATGAACAGGATGATCTGGCCTTCCTGCTTGGACAGATCGTTGAGCACCGCCTTCAGGCGCTCCTCGAATTCGCCGCGGAACTTGGCACCGGCAATGAGCGCGCCCATGTCGAGCGCGAGGATGCGCTTGTCCTTCAGGCCCTCGGGGACCTCGCCGTTGATGATGCGCTGGGCCAGTCCCTCGACGATCGCGGTCTTGCCCACGCCCGGCTCGCCGATCAGCACCGGGTTGTTCTTGGTGCGTCGCTGCAGCACCTGGATGGTGCGCCGGATCTCGTCATCGCGGCCGATCACCGGATCGAGCTTGCCTGAGGAGGCCCGCGCGGTGAGGTCGACGGTGTACTTCTCCAGCGCCTGGCGGCCTTCTTCCGCATTGGCGTCCGAGACCTTCTCCCCGCCGCGCACCTCCTCGATGGCCTTCTCGAGGGCCCCGCGCACCGCGCCGGCATCCTTCAGCAGCCTGGCGAGGTTGCGGTCATCGAAGGCGGCCAGCACGAAGAGCTCGCTGGAGATGAACTGGTCCCCGCGCTGCTGTGCCAGCTTGTCGGTGACGTTGAGCAGGCGGTTAAGGTCGTTGGAAACGTGCACTTCCCCGGGGGTGCCCTCCACCTTGGGCAGGGCATCCAGGGCGCTCAGCAGCCCGGCGCGCAGCTTGTTGACGTCCACCCCCGCCTTCATCAGCAACGGGCGTACCGATCCTCCCGAGCCGTCCAGCAGCGACAGCAGGACATGGGCGGGCTCGAGGAACTGGTGGTCACGGCCGACGGCCAGTGACTGGGCATCACTTAAGGCCTGCTGGAAACGGCTGGTGAGCTTGTCCATTCGCATGGTGTGAAGCCTTGTGGCTTGGGTAAACCGGGATGCTCGATTTGTTGGGACAACCGCTGTGCATTCAAGGGGCTGCAGGCTGCCGTCGGGGTCTTTTTGTCTCCTCGGTCCCGGCAGGCCCAAGGGCCCCGCCAGGCCCGAAGCCTCGCCCCACACCTAGGCGTGCGTCAACCGCTCGGCCAGGGCGATGGCGGCGATCCCCAGGGCGATCAGCAGCACCTGGGTGGCGCTGGTGCGCGGGTCGGCGCGACGCTGCAGCCCGGGGATCAGCCCCGCCACGGCGATGTACAGGAATCCGGCCGCGGCGAAGGCGAGCGCATAGGGCAGTACGCCCATGGCCCGCCGCAGCGCGAAATACGCGACCAGGGCGCCGAGGATCGAGGCGAGCCCCGTGGCGAGGTTCAGGTTCAGGGCGCGGCGCTGCGAGAACCCGGCGTGCACCAGCAGGGCGAAGTCCCCGACGCGGTGGGGGATCTCGTGGGCGGCAACGGCAAAGGTGGTGAGCAGCCCGAGCGAGGGGTCCTTGAGGAAGGCGGCCGCGATGAGCACGCCATCGAGGGCGTTGTGGATGCTGTCCCCCACCAGGACCAGGATCCCCGAGGCATGGCCGGCATGCGCGTGGACGTGATCGTGGTGCCCGTGGGCGTCCTCCTCCTCGTCGGAGTGCCACCACAGCACCAGCTTCTCGATGACGAAGAAGACCCCGAGCCCCACCAGGAGTGCGGTCCCCAGGCCGCGCGCCCCGGTGCTGCCTGCGGCCTGCATGGCCTCCGGGAGCAGCGCCAGCAACGCTGCCCCCAGCAGGGCGCCGGTGGCGAAGCTCACGAAGTGCGGCAGCAGGCGCGCGCTGCGCTCCGCCGGGATCCACAGCAGCGCGACCGCGAAGGCCGCGCTGGCAATGCCGCCGACGGCGGCACACAGGAGGATGAGGAGAAGCAGCGGCACGGCGTCAGTTTCTTGGGCGATGACTTGCGGCCATCCTAGCACGCACCCCGCGCGCGCCCGGCAGCGCGCGGGCTCAAGCGCGCCAGACCAGCGCTGCCATGCGGCCGCACTGCCCGTCGCGCCGGAACGAGAAGAATCGCTCGCGCTCGGCGTACGTGCACCACTTGCCGCCGGCAACTACGCTGACTCCGGCAGCGGCCAGGCGCTGCCGCGCGAGCCGGCTGAGGTCACACTGCCAGCGGCCGCGCGCGTTGGGGGTGAAAGCCTGCACCGCGTGCGCATCGTGGGCGGTGAACGCGGCGCGCACCTCGGCGCCGACTTCGAAGTGTGCCGGGCCGATCGCAGGCCCAAGCCATGCCACGAGGTCCGCGGGTGCGATGCCGATCTGCGCCACGGTGGCCTCGAGCACGCCGGCCGAAAGGCCCCGCCAGCCGGCGTGCGCTGCGGCGACCACCGATCCGTCGCGCGCGGCAAAGAGCACGGGCAGGCAGTCGGCCACCTGCACCACCGCCACCGCGCCGCGCGCACGGCAGACCACCGCATCGGCCTCAGGTAGCGGCTGCCCGAAGGATTCGTCCAGCTCCAGCACCCGGGTGCCGTGCACCTGCTCCACCCAGCACGGCTCACCCGGCAGCGCGAGCGCGCGGCGCACGCGCGCGCGGTTCTCCGCCACCGCGGCGGCGGCGTCCCCGACATGGGTCCCGAGGTTCAGCGATGCGAACGCCGCGGCGCTCACCCCGCCCTGCCGCAGGGTAAAGGCGGCGTGCACACCAGGCGGAGCCGCCCACTGCGGACGCAGGTATCCGACGGGTGCGGGTGCGGCGCTCACGCGTGGTCGGCCTGGAGTGCATCCACCAGATGCTGCAGGTCCTGCGGCACGGGCGCCTCGAAGACAAGCTCGCGGCCGCTCGTCGGGTGCTTGAGTTTCAGGCGCGCCGCGTGCAGCGCCTGGCGCGTAAAGCCGCGCAGCTGCTGCGCAAGCTGCGGGGTGGAGTCGGCGAGCAGCCGGCGCCGGCCGCCGTAGACCGGGTCACCCACCACCGGGAAGCCGGCGTGCGCGAGGTGTACGCGGATCTGGTGCGTGCGGCCAGTCTCGAGCTGCACGCGCAGCAGCGTGTGACCGCGGAAGCGCTGCAGCACGCGGTAGTGGGTCACTGCGGGGCGGCCGTCGGTGCGCACTGCCATGCGGGTGCGCTGGGTGCGGTGGCGACCGATCGGCTCATCGATGGTAGCGCCGGCGGTCACCACGCCGGTGCACAGCGCCAGGTACTCGCGCGTGATCTCGCGCGCGGCCATGGCGGCCACCAGCGCGGTGTGCGCCTCGGGCGTGCGCGCCACGACCAGCAGGCCGCTGGTGTCCTTGTCCAGACGGTGGACGAGTCCGGCGCGCGGCACCAGGGCAAGCGCAGGGTCAAGTCCCAGCAGTGCGTTCTGCAGGGTGTGGGCAGTGTTGCCCGCACCGGGGTGCACCACCAGGCCGGCAGGCTTGTTGATGACCAGGAGCGCGCGGTCCTGGTGCACCACCTCAAGCGGCATGTGCTCGGCGGCGATGCCCGCGGTTTGCACCGGCAGCCGCGCCTCGAGCTGGACCTGCTCCCGGCCCAGAACCTTGTCCTTGGCGCGCAGCGGCCGGCCATCCACCTGGACCTGTCCGGAATCGATCCAGTCCCTGATCCTGGCACGCGAATACTGCGGCAGGCAGCGCGCCAGGGCCTGGTCAAAGCGCAGGCCGGCGCTCTCGGGGGGCAGCTGCAGGTGATGCGAACGGAACTCGGTGCCCACCGCCGCGGTCGGAAGAGCAGCCGGGGGATTCGCTATACTGCGTGGATTCACACGGCGCGATGCCAAAGAAAGGCCCCTTCCAGATGTCTCTGTCCCGTCCGGCGCGCAGTGCCGTGCTCGCCTTGTTCCTTGCCCTGCTCGCCGTCGGCGGCTGCTCCCACAACAAGGGCAACCTGCTGCAGAGCCCAGCGGAGCTGTACAAGAGGGCGCACAAGTCACTCGACGCCTACGATTTCAACTCCGCGATCAAGCAGTACGAACACCTCACCGCGAGCTACCCGTTCACCGACGAGGCGCGCCAGGCGCGCCTGGACCTGATCTACGCATATTACCGCGCCGGGGAAAGCGAGTCCGCCACCGATGCGGCCGATACCTTCATCCGCGAGAATCCGACCCACCCGCGTGTCGACTACGCCTGGTACGTCAAGGGCCTGGTCGATTTCGACAAGCCACCGAATGCCATCGAGGTGCTGTTCCGCGCCGACCTGTCCAAGCGCCCGCCGGTCAACGCCCGCAAGTCCTTCGCCGCCTTCAAGACCGTGGTCGAGCAGTACCCCAAGAGCGAGTACGCGCACGATGCGCTGCAGCGCATGATCTACCTGCGCAACCGCCTGGCGAACTACGAGGTGCACGTCGCGCACTACTACTACAAGCGTGGCGCCTACGTGGCCGCCGCGCAGCGCTCCAAGTCCGCCCTGGACCAGTTCGACGGCGCACCCTCCACGCAGGAGTCGCTGCAGATCCTCATCAACAGCTACGACCAGCTGCACCTGACGGAGCTCGCAGCGCAAAGCCGCGCGGTGTACGCGGCGAACTACAGCTCGGGCGAACCTGCGCAGCCGAAGAAGTCGTGGTGGAAGTTCTGGTAGGTGGCGGGCAGCGCCGCTGCCCTCAGCGCCGGTAACCGCTGGTGATCGGGTAGCGCCAGTCGCGGCCGAAGGCGCGGCGGCTGACGCGCACGCCCGGCGGTGCCTGCCGGCGCTTGTACTCATTGCGCTTCACCAGGTCGAGCACCCTGCCGATGGTCGCGCGGTCAAAGCCGCGCGCCTGGATCTCATCCACCGACAGGTCCTCCTCGATGAAGGCCTCGAGGATCGGGTCCAGGACCTCGTACGGAGGCAGCGAGTCTGAGTCTTTCTGGTCGGCACGCAGTTCGGCCGAGGGCGGCCGTTCGATCACGCGTTGCGGGATCACGCGACCGAGCGAGTTGCGGTAGTGCGCCAGGCGGTACACCAGCAGCTTGCTGCAGTCCTTGATGGGGGCGAAGCCGCCGGCCATGTCCCCGTAGAGCGTCGCGTAACCGACTGCCATCTCGCTCTTGTTGCCGGTGGTCAGGAGCATGCGCCCGGTCTTGTTGGACAGCCCCATGAGCAGCAGCATGCGGCAGCGCGACTGCATGTTCTCCTCGGCCGCATCCACCGGCCGGCCGGCGAATTCGGCCTTCAGCGTCGCGAGCGTAGCCTCGAACATGCTCTCGATGGACAGCACGCTGTACTGCACCCCCAGCAACTGCGCCTGCTCCCTGGCATCATCGACGCTCATCCGCGAGGTGTAGCGCGAGGGCATCATCACCGCCTGCACGTTCTGCTGGCCGAGTGCGTCGACGGCGATCGCCAGGGTGAGCGCCGAGTCCACGCCGCCGGACAGACCGAGCACCACCCCGGGGAAGCCGTGCTTGCGCACGTAGTCGCGCACGCCCAGGACCAGTGCGCCATAGACGCTCGCCTCGTCGGAGAGTTCGGCCGCGACGCTGCCGGGGCGCGGCACGAGCGCGCCGCCTGCGGCGCGCGCGAACTCTACGAGGTAGGTGTCCTCCTCGAACGCCGGGGCACGCATGACGAGCTCGCCGCGCGCATCCATGACGAACGAGTTGCCGTCGAACACCAGCTCGTCCTGACCGCCCACCAGGTTCACGTACACCAGTGGCAAGCCGACATCGCGGGCACGCGCGCCCGCCACCTGCTCGCGCTCGCGCTGCTTGTGGATCTCGTAGGGCGAGGCATTGATGACCAGCAGCAGCTGCGCCCCGCCGGCGCCGGTGAGCTGCGCGGCCTGCGGCGCCCAGATGTCCTCGCACACCAGCAGGCCGGCGCGCGTGCCGTCACAGTCGGTGACGCTCGGCTGCGAGCCGGGCTGGAAGTAGCGCTTCTCGTCGAACACCTTGTAGTTGGGCAGTTCGGCCTTGCGGTGGATCGCCGCCACCTGGCCGCCACTGACATAGGCGGCGGAGTTGTAGATGCCCGCCTTGGTGTATTCGGGGAAGCCGAACAGCAGATCGACGTCCGGCACCTGCGTGCACACCCGCGCGAGCCCCGCCTCGATCTGGCGGCGAAAGCCGCGATGGAACAGCAGGTCCTCGGGCGGATAACCTGAGAGAGCAAGCTCGGGGAACAGCACCACCTGCGCCCCCAGCTCGTCGCGGGCATGGCGCGCAGCCTCGATGAGGCGCGTGGCATTGCCCTGCACGTCACCGACGAGGAAGTTGCGCTGCGCCAGCGCGATCCGCAAAGACTCACTCATGTACGCATCACCGATCGGCGCGCCGCGGCCGCCGTTGCCGATACCGGGAATTTGCCCGCGGAACTATTGTTTCACGAGTCAGCGCCGGGTGCGCTTGCGAGCGGGCGCCCGCCGCGGGTTCTTCCCGCGCCGCGCGGCAGCCGGCCTGCGTGCCGGCGGCTTGCGCGCCGCGGCGCCCTTGTTCTTCTTCTTGCCGACCGCGGCGCCTGCGACCTTGGCGGCCACCACGCCGACCGCCAGCCGGGCGAGGCGGCGCGCCAGCGGCGGCCGCACAGCACGGCGCCTGCGCAGCAGCTCATGCATCGCCGAGCCCAGCTCGGCGGGGGACTTCACGGTGCGCACTCCGGCCTTGGCAAAGGCCGCGTACTTGTCCGCGGCCGTGCCCTTGCCGCCGGCGACGATCGCGCCTGCATGGCCCATGCGCTTGCCCGGAGGCGCCGTGACGCCGGCAATGTAGGCAACCACCGGCTTGCTGACGAAGCGGTGGATATAGGCGGCCGCGGCCTCCTCGTCGCTGCCGCCGATCTCCCCGACGAGGATGATCCCTTCCGTGCGCGGGTCGCGCTCGAACAGCTCCAGCACGTCGATGAAGTTCATGCCGCGCACCGGGTCGCCACCGATGCCGACGCAGGTGCTCTGGCCGAGTCCGATGCGCGTGGTCTGGAAGACCGCCTCGTAGGTGAGGGTGCCGGAGCGGGAGACGATACCGACACTGCCCTTCTTGTGGATGAAGCCCGGCATGATGCCGATCTTGCATTCATCGGGGGTGATGACCCCGGGGCAGTTGGGGCCGACCAGTCGTGAGGCAGAACCTGCCAGCACGGCCTTCACGCGCACCATGTCATTCACCGGCACGCCCTCGGTGATGCAGACGATGAGCTCGATGCCGGCATCGATCGCCTCCAGAATCGAGTCCGCAGCTCCGGCCGGGGGCACGTAGATCATGCTGGCGGTGGCCCCGGTCTTGCTGACGGCAGCGCGCACCGTGTCAAACACCGGCAGCCCCAGGTGCTTCTGGCCACCGCGTCCCGGAGTCACCCCGCCGACTAGTTTGGTGCCATAGGCGAGCGCCTGCTCGGAGTGGAAGCTCCCCTGCCGGCCGGTGAATCCCTGGCAGATGACCTGGGTGTTCTTGTTGACCAGAATGCTCATGCCTTGCCCTTCTTCGCCAGCGCCACGACCTTGCGCGCTGCATCCGTCAGATCTTCCGCCGGGGTGATGGTGAGGCCGCTCTTGGCGAGCATGTCGCGCGCGGCCTCGGCGTTGGTGCCCTCCAGGCGCACCACCACCGGTACCTTGACGCCGACCTTGGTCACCGCCTTGATCACCCCGTCGGCGATGATGTCGCAGCGCACGATGCCACCGAAGATGTTCACCAGCACCGCTCGCACGCGCTCGTTGGACAGGATCAGCTCGAAGGCCGCGGTGACGCGCTCGCTGGTCGCCCCGCCGCCGACGTCGAGGAAGTTGGCCGGCGCGCCGCCGTGCAGCTTGATCAGGTCCATGGTGGCCATGGCAAGACCTGCGCCGTTGACCATGCAGGCGATGTCCCCGTCGAGGGAGACGTAGTTGAGGTCGTGCTCGCTCGCGCGGCGCTCCATCGGATCCTCCTGGGAGGCATCCCGCAGAACTGCCAGCTCTGGATGGCGGAACACGGCATTGGCATCGATGTTGATCTTCGCATCCAGGGCCAGCAGCGCGCCGGCCTTGGTCACGATCAGCGGGTTGACCTCGAGCAGGCTCAGGTCCTTATCGACGTATAGCCGGTACAGGGCGGCCGCCAGGGACTGGAACTCGCCGATCTGCGTGCCGCTGAGGCCCAAGCCGAAGGCGAGCTCGCGCGCCTGGTAGCCCTGCAGACCTGCCGCCGGGTGGATCGTCGCCGTCAGGATCTTCTCCGGGGTCTTGTGCGCGACTTCCTCGATGTCCATGCCACCGGCGGCGGAGGCGATCAGGGCGATGCGCCCGCGCTCGCGGTTGAGAGTGAGCGACAGGTAGATCTCGCGCGCGATCTCCGAGCCGGTCTCGACGTACACCTTGCCGACGGGCAGCCCTTCGGCGCCGGTCTGCGGGGTGACCAGGCGCGTACCGAGCATGGCGGCGGCCGCAGCGCGCACCGCCTCGGTGTCACGGGCCACTTTGACGCCGCCGGCCTTGCCGCGCCCGCCGGCGTGCACCTGCGCCTTCACCACCCACAGTGAGCCACCCAGGGCGCGCGCCGCCGCGACTGCCTCCTCGGCAGTGGCTGCCACCCGCCCGGTCGGCACCGGGATCCCATAGGTGCGAAATACGTCCTTCGCCTGGTACTCGTGCAGATTCATCGTCACCGCCTAGGCTTGCGCGTAAGGCGCGCATTCTGCTCGATAACCGCTGCCCGTGGCCAGCCGTGCCGGCCTGCGATCCGCGTCGCGCTCCGCCGGTGACTTAAGATGCTACAGTCGGCGCGGACTTCAACGGTTTCCACGCCACGCTTGTCTTCCACGCCGGCCAATCCCTCCTCCGGAACACCGAGCGATCTTGCCTGGCGCGTGATCGGGCTCCTGAGCCTTTACCGGCTGGCCGTGCCCCTGGTGCTGCTGGCGGTGCTCGCCTTCGCCGGACCCGGCTGGGCACTGGTGACCGCCCGCCCCTTGCTGTTCGTGGCCGCGTGCGTAACCTACTTCACCGCGGCAGTGCTGCTGCTCATCGCGCGCCGCCTGCGCTGGTCCAGCCTGCGCATCGTCGCCCTGGTCAATGCCAGCGTCGATGCGCTCGCCATTGGCCTCATCCTCTACGCCAGTGGCGGCATCGCCAGCGGGCTGAGCATCCTCTTGGTGCTGCCGGTACTGGCCCTGACCGTGCTCTCCAGCCGGCGTGATGCGCTCCTGATCGCCGCAGTGGCCGCCCTGGCCGTGCTGCTGCAGCAGGTGTTCGTCAGCTTCGTCAGCGAGGCCCCGACCACCGACTACACCACCGCCGGGGTGTTCGGGGCGGTGCTGTTTCTTGTCGCCATGCTCACCTGGCCAATGGCCAACCGCCTGCGCGAGAGCGAGGCGCTGGTGCGCCGCCAGGAACTGGATCTCGCCAACATGGCGCAGCTGTCGCAGTACATCGTGCAGCACCTGCGCGAGAGCATCCTCGTGATCGACATGCAGGATCGCATCCGCCTCATCAACGAGTCCGCCGCTCAGATCCTGGGCGACCAGAACGCCTACCCCGACGCGCTGGTGGGCGAGGCCTCGCCGCGACTCCTTTATCTATTGGAGTCCTGGCGTAAGGCTGCGGGCAGCGGCGGCGCGGTAGCTGCCGCCGAGCACACCTTCACTTCCGCGGACGGCGCGCGCGTGATTCGCGCGAATTTCGCGCCACTCGGCACGAGCGACCCCGGTCCGGTACTCGTGTTTCTCGAGGACACCAGCCTCATCGATGAGCGTGTCCAGCAGTCCAAGCTCGCCTCGCTGGGGCGCTTGAGTGCCAGCATCGCCCATGAGATCAGGAACCCTGTGGGTGCCATGAGTCACGCCGGGCAGCTGCTGGCCGAGTCCCCGAACCTTGCGGAGGAGGACCGCCGCCTCACCCAGATCATCCGCAACAACGCAGAGCGCGTCAGCGGCATCATCGACAACGTGCAGCGTCTCTCGCGGCGCGAGCAGGCGCGGATCGAGCGGCTGTCGCTGCCGGCCTGGACCGAGGAGTTCCACGAGGAGTTCTGCGAGACCATGCAGTGGTCGCGCGCGCGGCTGACGCTGTCGGGGCCTGCGGACGACCTGGACGTGCGCGTCGACCCGAACCAGCTGCGCCAGATCCTGTGGAACCTGTGTGAGAACGCTCTGAAGTACGCCGTCGGTGACGACGCCGTGCAGCAGGTCGAGATACGATATGGCCGTATGAGTGGCAGCGCCCGCCCCTTTCTCGAGGTAGCCGACCGCGGCGGGGGGGTCGCCAGTGAGCACGTGGAGAAGATCTTCGAGCCATTTTTCAGCGGCGGCCGCGGCACCGGCCTCGGCCTGTTCCTGGCGCGCGAGCTCGCTCAGACTAACGGGGCGACGCTGTTGTACGAGGCGCGCACCGGCGGCGGCAGCCTGTTCCGGTTGGTCTTCGCCGATCCGCGCCGTTGGGAAAACTGATGGGTGAGGCACCCACCGCTCAGAAGACCAGTGACCAGGCCATGGTGCTGGTGGTGGACGATGAGCCGGACCTGCTGGAGCTCGTCAGCCTCACCCTAAGCCGCATGGGCCAGCGCACGCGCACCGCCCCCGACATCGCCGCTGCCAAGAAGCTGCTCAAGTCCGAGCACTTTGACCTGTGCCTCACCGACATGCGGCTGCCCGATGGCGATGGCCTCGACCTGGTGGCCTGGATCCAGGAGAACCGCACCAACGTGCCCGTGGCGGTGATCACCGCCCACGGCAATGTCGAATCGGCCGTGCGGGCGCTCAAGCTCGGCGCCTTCGACTTCGTCTCCAAGCCCCTCGATCTCGGGGTACTGCGCAAGCTGGTGGGCAGCGCCATCAGGCTCGGCACCAACATCAATGAGGAGACCGCCGCCACGCTGCGCGGCCCCCGCCTGCTGGGAACCTCGGCGGTGATGGAGCAGGTACGCGACATGATTGCGCGCGTTGCGCGCAGCCAGGCGCCGGTGCACATCTGCGGCGAGTCCGGCACCGGCAAGGAGCTGGTCGCGCGCATGATCCACGAGAGCGGCGGCCGCCGCGCCGGCCCCTTCGTGGCGGTGAACTGCGGGGCGATTCCCACCGAGCTGATGGAGAGCGAGCTGTTCGGGCACAAGCGTGGCAGCTTCACCGGCGCGGTAGCCGACAAGAAGGGCCTGGTGCAGAGCGCCGAGGGCGGCACGCTGTTCCTGGATGAGGTGGCGGACCTGCCGCTGCACATGCAGGTCAAGCTGCTGCGCGTGGTGCAGGAGAAGACCGTGCGCCCGGTGGGCGAGGCGCGCGAGGAAACGGTCGACGTGCGCATCCTCTCGGCCACCCACAAGAGCCTGGCGGATCTGGTGGCCCAGGGCCAGTTCCGCGAGGACCTCTACTACCGCATCAATGTCATCGAGCTGCGTGTGCCGCCGCTGCGCGAGCGCAGCGGCGACATCGGCGAGATCGCCGAGGCGATCCTGCAGCGGCTCGCACGCCGCGGGGGCACGCAGGCGCCGGAGCTGACGGCCGAGGCGGTGAGCTTCCTGGAGACCTATTCGTTTCCCGGCAACGTGCGTGAGCTGGAGAACGTGCTGGAGCGGGCGCTGACCTTGAGCACCGGCGGGTTCGTCACGCCCGAACACATCCGCCTGCGTACCGCGACGCGCGCCGCGGCGGAGGTGGGCACTACCGCGCCGGTTGCCAGCGGTGGTGCGCTTGGCAGCCAGCTCGAGGGCATCGAGCGCGATGCCATCGTCAAGGCACTCGAGAAGACCCGCTACAACAAGACCGCCGCCGCCAAGCTCCTGGGCATGAGTTTCCGGGCGCTGCGCTACCGGATCAAAAAGCTGGGCATCGAGTAGCACCGCGGCGGGTGACGTTTTGGGTCAGCTTGTGACACAGCGCTCCACCTATGGCGTCAGTCCGCGACAGATGTAAGTCAAAGACCATCTGTAAGATCGGCGGATAAATCCTTAAATATCAATAATGTAACGGCCCTTATGCAGGCTGGCACAAGGCTTGCTTTGTTCCCCACCGAGGCGTCTCCAATTGCGCCCACTTTTGGATCTTAAAAATTTTAGGAGTTACGACATGAAGTCTGTGCAAAAGGGTTTCACCCTCATCGAGCTGATGATCGTGGTTGCGATCATCGGCATTCTGGCCGCGATCGCGATTCCGGCCTACCAGGACTACACCATTCGCTCGAAGGTGACGGAAGGTCTGAACCTTGCCGCTGCCGCGAAGGTGGCGGTTGCCGAGGGGTTTCAGGCGAATGACATCCAGGGCGTGACGGCCGCTGCTGCTGACTGGACCCTGAACTGGGTCTCCACGAAGTATGTCAGCAACATCGTGATCACCCCGGCGAATGGTGTCATCACGATTACCTACGGTGCCAACACCCCGCAGATCGCCGGTAAGAACGTCGTCCTCACCCCGAACGCTCAGGGTGCCGTTCTGGCGACGAACGCGACCGGCAACATCGACTGGGCTTGCAGCTCGGCTACCAGCGCCACTGCAGCCGCCCGCACCCTGGCGGTTGCCGGCGGTGGTTCGGTGTCGTCCCGCTACGTGCCGACTGAGTGCAAGTAAGCGATCCCTCGCTTCTTCACTGACGATTGGAAGCCCCGGCCTCGAGCCGGGGCTTCCTTTTTAGGTCCTGCGGCTCGTATGTCGCGGATGAGCCGGAATACACTGCGATGTTCTCGCCGCCGCTTGGGCGATCGATTACGCTTGCCGGCCCGCGCGACCCAACACGCCAACAACATCCAGGCTCGGACATCAGGTGACGCATTGGGTCGCTTTGTGCCCGGGAATCCACTGCGGCTTCGGTTTTCGACTGGCCCGACGCCGCCAGAATCACGCGGTTATGCTGTGAAAACAATGAGTTATACCTATCGTCGGGCTTGGCATGACCCTTGCTTTGAATTCCCTAGGCTTTGCTTGTCCGTGGCATCAGGAGCATCCGTGATGAAGTCCGTGCAGCGGGGTTTTACCCTCATCGAGTTGATGATCGTGGTTGCGATCATCGGCATCCTGGCCGCCATCGCGATCCCGGCGTATCAGGATTACACGATCCGCTCGAAGATCACGGAAGGGCTGTCACTGGCGGCCAGCGCGGAGGTTGCGGTGTCACAGGCGTTCCAGGCCAACGACATCGCGGGGGTTTCCGCGGCCTCCGTCGAGTATGCGACCTACTTCACTCCCACCAAGTACGTCAGCAACATTCTGATCAGCACCACCACCGGCGCCATCACGGTCCTCTATGGCGCCAACACCCCACAGATCAGCGGCAAGACCATCATCCTGACACCCAACGCGCAGGGTGCCATCCTGGCAGCCGGGGCCGGGGGTAACATTGATTGGGCCTGCACCTCGGCTGGCCACGCCACAGCAACCGCCCGCAACCTGCAGTTCACTGCAGGTGCCACGGTCTCGGCGCGCTACGCCCCGACCGAGTGCAAGTAAGCCTCAGCGGACCCCCGACCGCTGTGTTTCCCGGGGGTCCCGGACCTCGCACCGCACCGGGGTTTTACCTTTTCAGCCCCCTGGCCCAATTGTGACGCGGACCCCGCACCGCGCACCCCATGTCATTCAGAATCGGCGGGGATTTGACAATGGCACCAAATTTCTCGGGTAAACTCATTATCTGGCGAGCCTTGCTTACCGTAAGTCCATGAATGACAACGTCTCTTTAGCGCTCGGCGCCTCGCGCTCGGGCTTCGGCGGCCTGCCGCAGCGGCTGGTGCAGGATGGCGTCGTCGAAGAGACGGCAATGATGGATGCGGTCAATGCCGCCCGCGAACGCAAGGTCAGCGTCGTCACCCAACTGGTGGCCTCCGGGGCGGCCAGCGCCCGCGACATCGCCCTGGCGGCCTCCAACGAATTCGGCGCTCCGCTGTTCGACCTGGACGCGGTCAATCTGGACATCGAGACCGTACGCCTGGTCAGCGACAAGCTGCTCGCCAAGCACCGCGTCCTGCCGCTGTTCCGCCGCGGCAAGCGCCTGTTCCTCGCGGTCGCCGACCCGACCAACCTGCACGCCATCGATGAGGTCAAGTTCGCCACCAGCCTCGGCATCGAGGCGATCGTCGTCGAGGACGACAAGCTGCAGAAGGCCCTCGACAAGGCGCTCGAGCAGGTCGACAACCAGATGTCCGCGCTCACCGAGGATGCGGATGTCGACCTCGACTCGCTCGAGACCAGCGGTGGCGAAGATGAGCTCGACGACAAGATCAGCCGTGACGATGTCGAAGACGCCCCCATCGTGCGCTTCGTCAACAAGGTCATGCTCGATGCCATCCGCCGCGGCGCCTCGGACATCCACTTCGAGCCGTTCGAGAAGATCTACCGCGTGCGCCTGCGCATGGACGGCGTCCTCAAGGAAATCGCGCAGCCGCCGGTTGCCCTGGCACAGAAGCTCGCGGCGCGCCTGAAGGTCATGTCGCGCCTGGATATCGCCGAGCGGCGCGTCCCTCAGGACGGCCGCATCAAGATGAGGCTGTCCAAGAACCGCTCCATCGACTTCCGCGTCAGTACCTGCCCGACGCTGTTCGGCGAGAAGATCGTGATGCGTATCCTGGACCCGGCCCAGGCGAGCCTCGGCATCGATTCACTGGGCTACGAGCCGTTCCAGAAGGATCTTTACGCCAAGTACCTGGCCAAGCCTCAGGGCATGATTCTCGTGACGGGACCGACCGGCAGCGGCAAGACCGTGTCTCTGTATACCGGTCTGCACATCCTCAACCGCGAGGATACGAACATCTCCACCGCGGAAGATCCCTCGGAAATCAACCTCCCGGGCGTCAACCAGGTGAACGTGAACAACAAGGTCGGCCTCACCTTCGCGGCCGCCATGCGCGCCTTCCTGCGCCAGGATCCCGACGTCATCATGGTCGGTGAGATCCGTGACCTGGAAACGGCCGAGATCGCCATCAAGGCCGCACAGACCGGACATCTGGTGCTCTCCACGCTGCACACCAACGATGCCCCGCAGACGCTCACCCGTCTGATCGACATGGGAGTGAAGCCCTATGCGATCGCGACCTCGGTAAGCCTGATCATCGCCCAGCGCCTGGCACGGCGGCTGTGCAACACCTGCAAGGTGATCGTCGATGTGCCCAAGGAGGCCCTGCTCAAGGAGGGTTTCTCGGAGGCCGACGTCGCTGCCGGGATCAAGATTTTCGGGCCGAAGGGCTGCGGCAACTGTACGGACGGCTACAAGGGACGCGTCGGCATCTACCAGGTGCTCCCCGTCACCGATGCCATTGCACGCATCATCCTGGCGCTTGGCAGCGCCGTGGAGATCGCCGACCAGGCGGCCAAGGACGGCGTCTGGGATCTGCGTCGCGCCGGGCTGGAGAAGGTCAAGAACGGTCTTACGAGTCTCGAGGAAGTCAACAGTGTCACGGTTGAGTGACGCACGGAAGTAACTCATGGCTACCGCAGCAGCAACCACCTCAGTCAAAGCACTCAAGCGCGACATTCCGTTCGCGTGGGAGGGTCGCGATAAGCGCGGCGCGCGCATCAAGGGTAAGAGCCTTGCGCCTGACGAGAAGACACTGCGCGCCGAGCTGCGCCGCCAGGGTGTCGCGCCGTCGAAGGTCCGCAAGCAGCGCCAGGGCACCAAGGGCGGCAAGCCCAACGCGGGTGACATCGCCGTTTTCGCGCGCCAGCTGGCCACGATGCTCGGCGCGGGCATCCCGATGGTGCAGGCGTTCGAGATCGTCGCCAACGGCAATGACAAGCCGTCGATGCAGAAGCTGATCCTCGACATCAAGAGCGACGTCGAGGGCGGCACCTCGCTGCACGAGTCACTCGCCAAGCACCCTTTGTACTTCGATGACCTGTTCGTGAACCTGGTCGAGGCTGGCGAGCAGGCCGGTGCGCTCGAGAGCCTGCTGGACAAGATCGCGACCTACAAGGAAAAGACCGAGGCCCTTAAGAAGAAGGTCAAGAAGGCGCTGTTCTATCCTGCGGCCGTGCTGGTCGTGGCCGTGGTCGTGACGGTGGTGCTGCTCATTTTCGTGATCCCGGAGTTCGAGTCCCTTTACAAGGGCTTCGGCGCCGACCTGCCGGCCTTCACCCAGTTCGTAATCGGTATCTCGCGCTTCGTACAGACCCAGGGAATCTTCATCCTCATGGTCCTGATCGGGACCTTCTGGACCTTCTTCTATTTCAAGAAGCGTTCGCGGGCGATGCGCGAGTTCCTCGACCGCGCGGTGCTGAAGGTCCCGGTCATCGGCCCCATATTGAATAAGGCGGCAATCGCCCGCTATGCGCGTACGCTGTCCACCATGTTCGCCGCCGGCGTGCCGCTGGTTGAGGCGCTGGACTCGGTCGCCGGCGCCACCGGCAACATCGTCTACGAAAAGGCCGTGCTCAGGATGCGCGACGAGGTGGCCACCGGCCAGCGCCTGCAGCGCTCGATGGAGCAGACCGGCCTGTTTCCTAACATGGTCAACCAGATGATCGCCGTCGGCGAGGAGTCAGGCTCGCTTGATGAGATGTCGGCAAAGGTCGCCACCTTTTACGAGGCCGAGGTCGACAACGCGGTAGATGCGATGTCGAGCCTGCTCGAGCCGATGATCATGGTGATTCTGGGCGTACTGGTCGGCGGACTGGTGATCGCCATGTACCTGCCGATATTCAAGCTGGGCTCGGTCGTCTGAGGCATCGGCCACGGCAGTCAAAGGTACGAGCGCCGCGCTCCCGCGCGGCGCTCGCGCGTTAGGAACCGAGCATCGTGGGACCCGCGATCGCCCTCCTTGCGAGTTCGCCCGGCGTATACCTGGGCGCCGCCCTCGTGCTCGGATTGGTCATCGGCAGCTTTCTGAATGTGGTGATCTACCGCCTGCCGGTGATGCTGGATCGCCAGTGGCGGGAGCAATGCGCCGACTTGGTCAGCGGCGATCCCGTTCCCACCCCCGCCGCGCCAGGCAGCCCGGGACTACTCGTCCAGCCGGACCCTCAGGTGGAACTTGCGTTCGACCAGCCTGATTCCGGCCACGCCCATCAAGCGCCACCAGAAACCGCCGCCGCGCCAGCCCGGGCGCCCTTCAACCTCCTCGTACCGCGCTCGGCCTGTCCGCACTGCAAAGCCCCAATCAGGGCGCTGCATAACGTTCCCCTCGTTTCATGGCTGTTCCTTGGGGGGCGCTGCGCCCACTGCCGCACGCCGATCCCTGCGCGTTACCCGCTGGTCGAGGCGTTGACCGGCATTCTGACCGCCGCGGTGGCCTGGAAATTCGGGTTTGGCTGGGCGGCGGCCGCGGCCATGGTCCTGACCTGGTTTCTGGTCGCGCTCACATTTATTGACGTGGACCATCAACTGTTGCCGGATAGCCTGACATTGCCGCTGATGTGGATCGGGTTGCTACTGGGGCTATTGGAGCTGGCTTCCCCCGAGCTGCACTTCCCGCCGGACCTGCGCTCGAGCGTGATCGGTGCGATCATCGGTTACGTGAGCCTTTGGAGCGTCTATCATCTGTTCCGTTTGGTTACCGGCAAAGAAGGTATGGGCTACGGGGACTTCAAGCTTTTTGCCGCACTCGGCGCGTGGCTCGGGTGGCAGATGCTGCTACCGGTGATCCTGCTCGCTGCCAGCACCGGCGCGATCGTGGGCATCCTCACGCTAGCCGTCAATGGACGCGACCGCTCCACACCCATCGCCTTTGGCCCCTTCCTGTCGGTCTCAGGATGGCTGGTACTGATGTGCAGCCAGCAGGTGGCCGCCGTGATGAATTGGGCCGACTGGCCGTGACCGCCTCCGCATGAGCTCTCAGGTATTCCGCGTTGGCCTCACCGGCGGCATCGCCAGCGGTAAGTCGACGGCCGCGAAGTTCTTCGGCGCCCTGGGGGTACCGATCCTGGACAGCGACCAGATTGCGCGCGATGTCGTGGAGCCGGGGCAGCCACCGCTTGAGCGACTGGTCGCCCGGTTCGGCCCCACGATCCTCACGGCCGACGGGCACCTGGACCGGCCTGCCTTGCGTGATATCGTCTTTTCCGACCCTAAGGCGCGGGCAGACCTGGAAGCCCTCACCCACCCTGCGATCGGGGCGGCGCTGGAGGCGCGCTCGGCTACCGCCGGCGGCCCTTACCAGATCCTGGTGATCCCGCTGCTGGTGGAGAAGAACCTTGGCGCACACGTGGACCGGGTGCTGGTGGTGGACTGCGACGAGGGTCTGCAGATCCGCCGCCTGAAGGCACGCGATCGCTCCACTCCCCAGCAGGCACAGGCGATCCTGGAGGCGCAGGCGACGCGCGCCTCGCGGCTCAAGGCCGCCGATGACGTCATCACGAACGAGGCGGACATGAGTGCGGTGCAGAGCCAGGTGGCCGCGCTGCACGCGCGCTATCTCGAACTCGCAGCGCAGCCCCGCACCTGAAGATCCGCCAGCGCCTGCTCTCAGGCTCAAGCCGCAGCGACCCGCGCACGGTTTACGCGCGGCGCACCCCTCAAGCACAATAGCCCGATGAGCGAACCCCAGCCGCACCCGTCCACCTCGGCCGCCGCACAGGCGGCCACGGACACGCTCGTGTTCGAGCAACCTCTGAACGAGCGGATGCGCACCTTCCTGCGACTGGACTTCCTCTACAACCAGGCGCTGCACCACAACGAGCGCGCCAGCCCCTGGGGCAGCCGGGCGGCGATGGCAAGCCTGATTGACATCCTGGCGCTCGGCACGCGCGGGGACGTGCGCTCGGATGTACTGAAGGAACTGGAGAGCCAGCTGACGGTGCTGAATGACTTTCAGTCCAAGCCGGGCGTCGACACCACCCGCCTGAAGTCACTTACGGCCAACCTCACGCGGCTGCGCGCTGAGCTCATGAACGCCGGCTCCGCGTTCCTGCAGCCGCTGCGTGACTCGGAATTCCTGAGCGCCATCAAGCACCGTAGCGCCATCCCCGGCGGCACGTGCGAATTTGATCTGCCGGACTACTACTTCTGGCTGTCGCAGTCGGATGACGCACGCATGCGCACCTTCAGTCAGTGGCTGGCGCTGCTGCGGCCGCTGTGCGATGGGATTGCGGAACTGCTGTGGCTCACGCGGCAGAACGGTCGCAGCCGCCATGAGGTTGCCAAGGGCGGCAGCTTCGCGATCACCTTCGAGCGCGACAACCCGCTGCAGCTGCTGCGCATCGCACTGCCGGCGGCCGCCGGGATCTATCCTGAGATCAGCGGTAGCCACCACCGCTGCAGCGTGCGCTTCTTGAGCTGGAACGGGTTCACCTCGCGCCCCACACAGGCAACGACCGACGTACCGTTCACACTCAGCTGCTGCCCGTGAGCGGGCCACACGTCACGGCGCAGCCATGAACCCGCCACGCGTCCAGTGCCCGACCTGCCGACGCGAACTCGACTGGGCGGCGTCCGCCTCGCGGCCCTTCTGCAGCGAGCGCTGCCGGCTGGTCGACCTGGGCGCCTGGGTCTCAGAGCAGCGCGCGATTGCGGGCGAGCCTGCGGACCCGGGTGCGGAGGAAACTCCGCAAGCGCGTTCCTCGCCCGAATAGGCCCAGAGGGCCACCACGCGGGATAGCTCGAATCTGCAAGCCAGATCACTAAATAGGCAGCCCGGGGGTGTCAACATAATGCCCGGCTTTCCCCCGCAAGTTCGGATGCCCGCATGACGTCGAAAGTCCGCAACCAGATCCTCGCCCTCGCAGCGATCTGCCTCGCACCTATCGTGGCGATGCTGGTGTGGGGCTGGGACAAGAGCAAGCCCGTCGGCATTCTCAGCTTCTTTCTGACGTGCGCGCTGGGCTGGGTGCTGCTGGTGGTGTGCGTGCGCCGCTGGCGCTGGCTGTTCCTGGCCTATTTTCCGTTATTGCTGCTGAGCATTGCTTATCTGGCCTATACGCTCGGATTCGGGATCGTGCCTGGACACACCCTGGCGATACTCTGGGTGAGCGCCTCGACGGAGGAACTCATGGGACTGTGGGGGGTGTGGCAGGACAAGTGGCTCGCGCTGCCGCTGCTCGCCCTCCTCGGCGCATATCTGTGGCTCGCTTGGAAACTACCGGACCTGCCGATTTTTGCAGGCAGAACCAAGCTCGCCACCCGGGTGCTGCTGGCCCTGTGCGTGCCGGCGGCGGCCCTGGTAGCGCACAACGTCCCGCAGCTGTTCGAGGGGCTGGCGCTGAACCCGGTAACCGGGAGCCTGATGTTCGGCGCCGGCCTGGTGCCTCGGGCACGCGCGGAACTGCGCGGCGCCGGAATCGAGAAGATCCCCTATCGCGCTCACCGCGACGACGCGACCGAGGAAGTCCATGTACTCGTAGTGGGGGAGTCCGCGCGACGCGGCTCGTGGTCTGTATATGGGTACCAGCGGCCCACCACGCCCTACCTCGAGAAAATCAAGCACGAGGCGTTCTTCCTGCAGCACGCGGTTGCCGATGCCAACCTGACCAGCCTGTCTGTGCCGATGATCCTGACCGGGATGACGCCCGAGGAACAGGTCGCGAACGGACGGCCGCATGGGACCCTGTTCGATCTGGTCAAGGAAGCCGGCTATTCCACCAGCTGGCTGGTTAACCAGGACCTGGAGGTGAGCACCTCGATCGGCGTGGTCGCTGATCATCTGGAGTTCCCCCCGGAGAAGGACCGGGGCAGCCTGTTCGCTCGGTTCATCACCGATGAGGCGCTGCTGCCGGCCTACAGGCACGAGCTGGAAAATGGCGGCCATCCACGCTTCATTGGCCTGCACATTCTGCAGTCCCACTGGGAGTACTACAAACGCTATCCGCCGAAGTTCCAGCGCTATGGCGACGTGAGCAAGCTCGGCGGTCTGTCGCTGTTCGACCCGAACCGCGAGGTCGAGAAAGCCACGACCGATGCCTACGACAACTCGGTGCTGTACGCGGACTGGTTCCTCATGCAGGTCATTGAGGCGGCGCGCCAGCTGAAGGTGCCGGCCACCGTGACGTTCGTGCCCGATCACGGGGAGTCACTGCCGGGTCTGGATAACCAGGCTGCCGGCCACGGCGGCCCCGACTTCTACCCTTCGCAGTACGAAATCCCCGCCTTCATATGGGTGAATGATGCCTACCGGGCAGCCCACCCGCAGCGGGTCGCGAACCTTAAGGCCAACGTGGGCCGCCAGGTGCGCAGCCATGAGTTTTTCTACGCCGTGGCGGATCTGATGGGCATCACCTGGCCCGATGCCAAGCCCGAGCGCTCGTTTGTGTCGCCCTCATTCGTCCCGGATACCGGCCAGTACCTGGTTGGCGGGGTGCTAAAGGCAATCCCGGAAACCAGCGTGAACACGGCAGCGGCACCCTAGGGCCTAGCAGCGACCGCCCACTGCAAGCTTAGGGGAACAAGCATTGGTCGGAGAAATCATCCACCGGCATCGTGCGCCACGCGCCGCACGGGTCTGCGCCGGATGAGCACCGGAGCGCCGCAGACAAACCGCTTCCGACGCGGCTGCGAACTGCTAGCGGTGCCAGGGCCCGATGCGCTCGTCACCCTCACCCGTGGTGACGAGCGTCGGCAGGTAGCGGTTGACCCTGGCGCCCGGCTGAGCGGACGGCGCCGGATCCCTGCTGAGGCTGGCGCGCAAGAAATCCCCCCACAACTGGCGTGAGCCGGGAAGTGAAAGTCGAGCCATGAAATTCCGACTGCGTGCCTTTGGTTTGCATCTTACCGGCAGCGCCTGCGCGCTGGCGCTGGTGCTCGGTAGCTTCTACCTCATTTGGTACCGCTGGCCCGGCTGGTACCTCAGCGGAGTCTTAAGCGTAGTGCTGGTCATGTGCCTGGTCGACGTGGCAGTGGGTCCCAGCCTGACCCTGATCGTCGCCAATCCAGATAAGGCGCGCCGCGTACTCGGGCGCGACATCGTGGTCATCGTGACGCTGCAAATGGCGGCCCTCATTTACGGGACGATCACGCTGTGGATTGGACGGCCGCTTTACTACACCTACTCGAACAAAAGCCTCGATTTGGTCCAGGCATCCGACCTGGAAGCGGATGAGATCGCCCAAGCACTTAAGGCCAATCCCGCCTTCGCACCGCACTGGTATAGCGGGGTGCGCTGGGTGTGGGCGCCGGTTCCCGCCGACCCGGAAGCTGCCGCAAAAATCGCCGGCGGCCCTGGCTTCGGTGACGTCGTCTACAAGCCGCTCTACTTCAAGCCCTGGGCGGATGGACTTGCGGAGCTCCGCAAGAACCTGCAACCCCTGAGCGATGTCCCGGGCTTTTCCAAGGCGGAGAAGGCCTCGCTCGCCCGGCGTATGGTCGCCTCGGGCATGTCCCCGGCGCAACCCAATGCGATGGTGATGTGGGGCGAAGAAGGCTCACGGCCACTGCTGACCGTATTTGACCCGCAGTCACTGGAAGTCCGCGCGATGCTGACCGTGCGTCGCCGCCAATGAGCCACCGCGCCTACGAGCTGGTGACCGCACCACACGGCCGCGCCGCGGCACTTAGCGAGCGGGCACTGCGACACCCAGCGAGCTGGCGAGGAACGCCCACTGGTCGGCGAAGTCATCGACCTGCATCCACACCGGCTTCCCGGCGCCATGACCGGCGCGGGTCTCGACGCGGATGAGGATGGGATTGCCGCACATCTGCACGGCCTGCAGCGCGGCTGCGAACTTGTAGCTGTGCCAGGGGACGACACGGTCGTCGTGATCGGCCGTGGTGATGAGAGTCGGCGGGTAGCACACGCCCTTCTTCACGTTCTGCACCGGCGAGTAGGCGTACAGGGCGCGGAACTGTTCCGGGTCCTCCGCAAGGCCATAGTCGGAAGACCACTGGCGCGCGTTGGCGCTGGCGGTGTGGTAGCGCAGCATGTCGAGCACGCCGACCGCCGGCAGCGCCGCACCGAACAGGTCCGGCCGCTGGGTGAGCGCGGCCCCCACCAAAAGTCCGCCGTTGCTGCGTCCGTGTATCCCTAAGCGCGCCGGACGCGTGTAGTGCTCGTCGATCAGGAACTGCGCCGCGGCGATGAAGTCATCGAACACCCGCTGCTTGTTGGTCAGCGTCCCGGCCGCATGCCAGGCCTCCCCGTACTCACCGCCACCGCGCAGGTTCGCCTCCGCGTAACTGCCACCCATCTCCAGCCACGCCTGGACCGCCGGGCGGTAGACCGGGGTGAGCGAGACGTCAAAGCCACCGTAGCCGTACAGCAGCATCGCGGCGCTGCCATCGCGCGGCGAATCACGACGGTGCGTGATGTACATCGGGATGCGCGTGCCGTCCTTGCTCGGGTAGAACACCTGTTCGGTTACGAAGTCGGCGGCGGCCGCCGGGGCCGGCGGGGCGCGCCACAGGGTCACCTTGTCGGACTGCACGTCCAGGCGATAGATGCGCTGCGGCGTCAGGTAGTCGGTATAGGTGAAGAACGTCTCGGTCTGCGTGCCCTCCCCGTCAAAGCCGTCGATGCCGCCCAGGCCCGGGGTGGGCACGGTACCCACCGGGGTGCCGTCGAGGGCGTAGATGCGCGCGACGCCGTGGGCATCCTCCACGTAGTTGGCGATGATGCGGCCGCCGATGTAGCTGGCATCCCGGATCGCGGCCGCACCCTCGGGTACCACGGTGCGCGGCATTCCCGGCTCGGCGAGGTTCACCGCCAGCACGCGCCCGAGCGGGGCGGTCTTGGTCGTGTGGAAGTACAGCTCGCTGCCGCGCGCGCCGATGAAGTCGTAGCGGGCGTCCCAGTCGGTGAACAGCGGCAGCGCCGCGGTGCCGGGCTTGGTGAGATCGAGCACCTCCACGGCATTGGTCATTGAGCCTTCGTGCAGGGTGACGACGAGGTAGCGGCCGTCCTCGGTCACGGCCGCGGAAGGCACGTGCGTCGGGTGATTGGTGACCGCGTACACCAGCGTGTCGCTGTCCTGTGGCGTGCCAAGGCGGTGGAAATACACCGCCGGCCGACCCGCATCGTCGCCCTGGCCCGAGGGCAGCTGCGGGTAGCGGCTGTAGTACACCCCCGAGCCGTCGTGCGCCCAGGCGACGCCCCAGAACTTGGTGAAGCGCAGCGTGTCGGCAAGCTCGGCTCCGTCGCGCACGCGCCGGAAGTGCCAGACCCGCCAGTCCGTGCCCCCGTCGGTGAGTGAGTAGGCGACCAGCTCACCCTGCTCGGACGGGCTGAACTCCGCCAGCGCCACGGTGGCATCGGCACTGGCGGTGTTGGGATCAAAGAGCACCCGGCCCGGTGCGTCCACCCGGTCGGTGACCCACAGCGCGCTCAGGTTCTGCGAGCCATCATTGTGCAGATAGAAGTAGCGGCCGCCGCGCCTGACCGGCAGATCGAAGCGCTCGTAGTTCCACAGTTCTCCCAGGCGCCTCTTCAGCCAGGGCCGCTGCGGCAGCGCGGCCAGGCGCGGCTGCGATAGCGCGTTCTCCTTCTTGACCCATTCGCGCACCGCGGGCGAATCCAGGTTCTCCAGCCAGCGGTAGGGATCTGCCACCCTGGTGCCGAAGTAGTTGTCGGTCACCTGCCCGCGCGCGGTCAACGGGTAGATCTGCAGGTTGGCCGCCGGCGGGCGCCCGACGGAGGTGTCAGTGGCGGTGGCCATCGGCCGGCCGCCGGGCCCGGCCCCGGGGAAGGGCTGCGGGCCAAACTGGGTGTCCGCGCAGGCGGCGAGGTATGCCGCAACCAGCAGCGCCACCGCGAGCATCGAACGCGGGCGCACCTCCTTCAGGGGAACTTGAGCTTGCCGCCGCCAGCTGCGCCCGCATCCGGCACCACGATGCGCGAGGCGGCCTCGCGGCGCATCTCGCGGGCCTCGTCGATGGCCTGCTCGAGGGCAACCTTCACCCCGGCCGGGAACTTATCCAGCGCCTCCTTGAGCGACATCGCCTCGATCTCGAAGCCCAGCGGCAGCACGCCGGCCGGCGTGAGCAGCTGTGTCTGGCCCGAATACAACACGTGACGCGTAGCATCCTCAGCCCCGTCGCTGGTCACCGGCGTGAGCCTGCGGATGCTGCCGGCACGGCGGTCGGTGAACACGTCCTCGCGGTAGAGCGCGGTCGGATCGAGTTGGATTTCGGGTAGTTCTTCCGGAGCTGCCATGGGGATCCTGCCTCAGCGGTTGGATGCGTATTGTACACGCCGGGTGCGTGCCTCCAGCTCTCACGCCGGGCCGGCGCGCGCCTTGAGCGCTGCGACGAACGGGCGGTCGGCCTCGAGGATGTCCTCATCGGCCAGCCGTGCCGGGGCGACCCACTTCAGGCGCTGCCGCTCGAGCGGCCGCGGCGTACCGCGGTAGCCGCCGATCACCCACAGCGACAACTCCACCTGCCGGTCCTCGTAGGTGTGGGACAGTCGCATCAAAGGCTGCGCCGACTCCACTTCGACCCCGAGCTCTTCGCGAAGTTCGCGCTCAAGCGCATCACGCTCGCTCTCGGCCGGGTCGACCTTGCCGCCCGGGAATTCCCAACGCCCGGCCATGTGCTTGCCGGCCGGGCGTTCGGCGATCAGCACCTGGCCCTGGGCGTCATACAGTGCCGCAGCCACCACGAGGATGCTCTGGCGGGTGATGGCCGGAGGTCCTTCAGAGCGTGCCGTGGCAGTGCTTGTACTTCTTGCCCGAGCCGCACGGACAGGGTTCGTTGCGCCCGACCTTGCGTTCCTCGCGCACGAAGGGCGTCTGGGACTCGGCCGGCTTGCCAGGTGGCAGGCCGGGGGCATCGCCGGGCTGGGCCGCCTCGGCACCGGGATTGAGCATCGAGCCGGCATCCGGGTGCTGCGCCTTCAGCGCGCGCATGAGCCGCTCGCGCCGCTCCTCCTCCTCGCGCTCGATCTCCTCCTGGGTGCGCACCTCCAGGGTGGCCATCAGCGAGGCGGTCTCGAACTTGATGCGATCGAGCATGGCGGAGAACAGCTCGAAGGCCTCGCGCTTGAACTCGAACTTCGGGTCCTTCTGCGCGTAGCCGCGCAGGTGGATGCCCTGTCGCAGGTAATCCATGGCTGCGAGGTGCTCGCGCCAGTGGTGGTCGAGCTTCTGCAGCATCACCTGCTTCTCGATCTGGCGCATGATCGGTGCGCCGGTGCGCGCCACCTTGGCATCGTAGGCATCGTCCACGTCCTTGAGGATGCGCTCGCGCAGCGCCGCCTCTTCCAGCTCCGGCTCCGCCTTGAGCCAGAACGCCGGATCCACCGCGACGTTGAAATCCCGCTGCAGCGCCTCGGCGAGCCCGGCCAGATCCCAGTCCGCGGGCACCGCCTGCTTGGGCATGTACTGGTCCATCAGCGTGGCCGCCGAGTCGGCCAGGAGGCCGTGGATCGCCTGCGACAGGTCCTCGGTGCGCATGATCTCGGTGCGCTGCTGGTAGACCACCTTGCGCTGGTCGTTCGCCACGTCGTCGAAGGTCAGGAGGTTCTTGCGGATGTCGAAGTTGTGCGACTCGACCTTGCGCTGCGCCTTCTCGATCTGGCGGGTCAGCATGCCGCTCTCGATGACCTCGCCCTCCTTCATGCCGGCCATCTTCAGCAGCCGCTGCGTGCGCAGCGGGTCGCCGAAGATGCGCATCAGGTTGTCTTCCATCGACAGGTAGAAGCGGCTGGAGCCCGGGTCGCCCTGGCGCCCGGAGCGGCCGCGCAGCTGGTTGTCGATGCGGCGCGACTCGTGGCGCTCGGTGCCGACGATGTGCAGGCCGCCGGCGCCGAGCACCTTGTCGTGGAGCGCCTGCCAGCTGTTCTTCACTCCGGCGCGCGTAAGCTCGTCGATCTCGCCCAGGGAGGCAATCTCGGCGTCGAGGTTGCCGCCGAGCACGATGTCCGTGCCGCGACCGGCCATGTTGGTGGCGATCGTGACGCTGCCCGGCCGGCCGGCCTGGGCGATCACCTGCGCCTCGCGCTCGTGCTGCTTGGCGTTCAGCACCTGGTGCGGCACAGCCTCCGTGGTGAGCAGCCCGGAGAGGAACTCGGAGGTCTCGATCGAGGTGGTGCCGACCAGCACCGGCTGCTCGCGCGCCACGCAGTCGCGGATGTCCTCGACGATCGCCTTGAACTTGTCCTTCTGGGTGAGGTAAACGAAGTCCGAGGCGTCCTTGCGCACCATGGGGCGGTGCGTCGGGATCACCACCACCTCGAGGCCGTAGATCTGCATGAACTCCGGCGCCTCGGTATCGGCGGTGCCGGTCATGCCGGAGAGCTTCTTGTAGAGGCGGAAGAAGTTCTGGAAGGTAATCGAGGCAACCGTCTGGTTCTCCTCGCGCACGCGCACGCTTTCCTTGGCTTCCACCGCCTGGTGCAGGCCATCGGACCAGCGGCGCCCGGGCATGGTGCGCCCGGTAAACTCATCGACGATGATCACCTCGCCGCCGCGCACGATGTACTCGACGTCGCGCTTGTAGAGCGCGTGCGCGCGCAGCGCGGCGGTGAGGTGGTGCATCAGGCGGATGTTGGCCGGGTCGTACAGGCTCTCGCCTTCCTTGAGCAGGCCGGCGGCCAGCATCAGCTGCTCGACGTGCTCGTGGCCGGCCTCGGTGAGGTGGACCTGCTTGGTCTTCTCCTCGACCGCATAATCCCCGGGACCGTCCTCTTCCTTCTGCGGCTTGAGGTTGGGGACCAGCTGGTTGATCTTCAGGTACAGCTCGGTGCTCTCCTCCGCGGGCCCGGAGATGATGAGCGGCGTACGCGCCTCGTCGATCAGGATCGAGTCCACCTCGTCCACGACCGCGAAGGACAGGCTGCGCTGCACGCGCTCCTCGAGGCGGTAGGCGAGGTTGTCGCGCAGGTAGTCGAAGCCGAACTCGTTGTTGGTGCCATAGGTGATGTCGCAGGCGTAGGCGGCGCGCTTCTCCGGCTGGCTCTGCGCGTTCTTGATCACCCCGACGCTCAGGCCGAGGAAGCGGTACACCGGGCCCATCCACTCCGAGTCGCGCTGCGCGAGGTACTCGTTCACGGTGACGATGTGCACGCCCTCGCCGCTCAGGGCATTCAGGTATGCGGGCAGGGTGGCCATGAGGGTCTTGCCCTCACCGGTGCGCATCTCGGCGATCATCCCCTTGTGCAGGGCAAGGCCACCGATCAGCTGCACGTCGAAGTGGCGCATCTTGAGCGTGCGCAGGGCCGCCTCGCGCACCACGGCGAAGGCCTCCGGCAGGAGCTCATCCAGGCTGGTCCCGGAACTCACCCGGGCGCGGAATTCCTCGGTCTTGCCGCGCAGCTGCTCGTCCGTCAGCGGCTGGATCGAGGCTTCGAACTGGTTGGCCGCACGCACGTAGCGGCCATAGCCCCGGACGATCCGCTCATTGCGGCTGCCGAAGACGCGGGTTAGAAGTTGGCGCAAGGATGGTAACTCGTTCAGGGAAAAAAGCTTGCCCAACAAAGACTTACGTAAGACCGTGGGCGCAGAAAGCGGCGTATTGTACGCAATAGACGTCTGCCCCGCCCAATTGGTTCGCGGCCGCGGAAATTCAAGAAGCGGCCCCCGGTGCGCCGCGCCGCTGCCGCCTGCGGAAGACCAGGCCGCAGCGGCCAAGCCGGTTCAGCTCCACCGCGCTCAAGCCCACCAACACGCCCTGAACAGGACCCGCATCAACCCGGCAGAACCCGGCTACGGCCCGGAGAGGCGCGGGCTTGTGTGTACGTACCTGTTGTTCGCGGACGGCCGCCGCGCCAGGTCGATGCGGATACGGCGTTCGCATGGCTCGATGCTCAGGCCCGTGAGCGTAATGGCGCTGGTGAGCGAGCACCGCAACCGCACGCTGTTCATCCTCACGCTGGTGAGGGTACTGGCGCTACCGATCAACGTGGTCGCAGCTCTGCTGGGCATGGATGTCGATGGCATCCCGCTGGCGCAGCACCCGGGCTGGGTTCCTCGCGATCTGTGCGGGCCCACGGTGGTCACCTGCGTGCTCGCCTTGGATATCCTGCTCAGGTGGGGCGAGCGCGGCAACTGGCCATCGGCAGGTCGTGTTGTTCGCGCGCCGCCCGGACGGGCACAAACGCCGCAGTTGCCTGTTAGCGGCCGATGAAGGACAGCGGGTCGACCTGGCGGCCGTTGCGCAGAACCTCGAAGTGCACGTGCGGACCGGTGGAGCGCCCGGTTGAACCCATCAGCGCCACGGGCTGCCCGCGGGTGACGGTCTGGCCGACGCTGACCAGGGTGCGCTCTGCGTGGCCGTAGCGGGTCACGTAGCCATCACCGTGGCTGATCTCGACGAGCTTGCCGAAACCGGAGCGCTCGCCCGCCCAGGTGACGACCCCGGCGGCCACCGCCACCACGCTCGAGCCCTTGTCGCCGGCGAAGTCGACGCCCTTGTGGAATGCCTCGCGGCCATCGAAGGGATCTTCACGCTCGCCGAAGTAGGAGGAGATGAAGCCGTTGGCGACCGGGCGGCCTTCCGGGTGGATCTCTTCCTTCAGCTCGCGCGCCAGGATCACGTTCTCGAGGGCGGCCAGCTGCGACTCGCGCAGGCTCACCCGCTGCTCCAGCTGCACCAGCATCCTGGACAGGTCGGGTATCTGGGCACTGACACCTTCGCCCTCGTTTTCCGGGCCACCGGTGGGCGGGTCGCGGTCAAAGTTGAACTCGCGGCTGTCGATGTCGGCCATCTCGGTGAGGCGCTTGCCGAGGGCGTCCAGGCGGATGACGTGGGCATTGACCTCGCCCAGGCGCATGGCCATCGCGTCCGCCCGCAGCTGCAGCTGCTGCTTCAACTCGCTGATCTGCTGTTTCTGCTGCGCCAGCAGCTTGCCGAATCCGGCCGTATCAGCCAGGACAAAATTTACGTGTGAACCGCGCCCGAGCTGCAAGCCCAACACGAAGGCGCTGCCCAGGATGACCAGCGCGAAGCCTGCCATGAGACCTAACGTCAGCGGATGGGCGAGGTTCAGCTGCCTCGCGCTACCTTTCCGCTTGGAGAGGAAAATGACGTTCATGCCGGCCTTGCTGAATCGGCGACGAAAGAGACAACGACGACCCAGGCTGGCGCTTGGACCGTCCCCGGGCCTGAAAGGCCCTGTTTTCCTTCAGAAAACATGTACGATGCTGGCAACCCCGCCGTCATGGCTCCTCGCTTTAGACCGGTGGCTTTGCGTCCCCGCCTTTCGGCGGGTTTGCTCGGGCAGCCAGGGCAATATGCCGAAGAAGACCCCCCGAGACAAGCGCGGGAAACCCCCAATGAGGACTCGCGCGGGTCTTAAGTCAAAAGCCGCGCACCCGGTTCATTCTGTCAAAGACCTGCTGCAAAGCGGCGGCTTTGCCCTGACCCGGATGTCACACCAGGCGCAGCGGCAAAGCTTCTGGGACCTGTGGCTGCTCGAGCGTCTCGGTGCAGCGCTGCACGGCCGGATCTCCGGTATTAGCGAACAGGACGGCAAACTCACGATCTTTGCCGAATCGGCCGCCTGGTCCGCGCGCCTGCGTTTCGCGCTCGCCGAGCTCGAGACCCAGATCCGCGCGGCCGCAGGCACGGTGCAAAGCGTAAGCGTGCGGGTGCTGCCGCGCGCCTGAGCGCGGCCGTGGAAACCTGAAACGGTCTGAGTGCCCTGCTGCGGGGCGGGAACCTTAGCCGCCGGAGGGGTGCGCCGGGGCCTCGATGTAAGAGATCGGCGCATCCGCGTGGCGCTCGAAGACGACCTCTTCCCAGCTCGACTTGTCGCCGAGCAGCGTGCGCAGCAGCTTGTTGTTCAGCGCGTGCCCGGACTTGTGGCCGCTGAACTCGCCGATGAGGCTGTGGCCGAGCAGGTAGAGGTCCCCGATGGCATCGAGGATCTTGTGCTTCACGAACTCGTCCTCGTAGCGCAGCCCGTCCTCGTTGAGCACGCGGAAGTCATCGAGCACGATCGCGTTGTCGAGGCTGCCGCCGAGGGCGAGGTTGCGCGCCCGCATGGTCTCCAGGTCGCGCATGAAACCGAAGGTGCGCGCGCGGCTGACTTCCTTCAGGTACGAAGTGGTGGAGAAGTCCATCGAGGCGCGCTGGCCGCGGCGCTTGAAGACCGGGTGGTTGAACTCGATCTCGAAGTTGACCTTGAAGCCGTCGAAGGGGTCGAACTGCGCCCACTTGTCCTTGTCCTCGACGCGCACCCGCTTGGTCACGCGGATGAAGCGCTTCGGGCGCTTCTGCTCCTCGATGCCGGCCGACTGCAGCAGGAACACGAACGGGCCGGCGCTGCCGTCCATGATCGGCACCTCCGGTGCCGAGACTTCGACGATGGCATTGTCGATCCCCAAGCCGGCGAAGGCCGACAGCAGGTGCTCCACGGTGGAGACCCGCGACTCGCCCTTGCCCAGGGAAGTGCCGAGCTGGGTGTCACCGACGTTCTCCGCGGTCGCCTTGATGTCCACCATGGTCGGCAGATCGGTGCGGCGGAAGACGATGCCGGTGTCCGGGTCCGCGGGACGCAGCGTCATGAGCACCTTCTTGCCCGTGTGCAGGCCGACGCCCGTGGCGCGAATCGTGTTTTTTAGCGTCCGTTGACCGACCATGCTGACCGCTTCTTGCACCTGACGCCGGCAGCCTACCGCGGAATACCGGTACATCTTAAGCACCAAAAGGGAGAGGCCGTCCCAGCCAGATGGCCCCTCCCCAGGTGCTTGTGTAAGGCGCGTTACCGTATCACATCAGTCCGCCTGCCGCCGCAGGAACGCCGGGATGTCCAACAGCTCCTCGGCACTCATATCCGGCTGGATATCGCTGTTGACGGCCATCTTGACCCGCTGGTGCGTGGGACGGTCATAGCGGTTGAAGTCACTGGCCGCCGTCGGCACCATGCGCACCCCGCTGTCGCGGCCCGGGCCGCGGGCTTCGCGGACCTGGGCGCGCTCGATCGGCTGGCGCGCCGCGGCAGCCGGCCTGCCAAGCCCGGTGGCCACCACCGTCACGCGCACCTGATTGCTCAGCTCCGGGTCGATCACGGTGCCCACCACCACGGTGGCATCCTCGGAGGCGAACTGCTTGACGATCTGCCCGACCTCCTGGAATTCCCCGATCGACAGGTCCATGCCTGCGGTGACGTTCACGAGGATGCCATGGGCGCCGGCGAGGTTGATGTCCTCCAGCAGCGGCGAGGAAACCGCCGCCTCTGCTGCGGCGCGGGCACGGCCTTCGCCGCTGGCAACCCCCGAGCCCATCATCGCCATGCCGGTCTCGGCCATCACGGTGCGCACGTCGGCAAAGTCCACGTTGATCAGCCCGGGACGGGTGATCAGTTCGGCGATGCCCTGCACGGCCCCCTGCAGCACCTGGTTGGCCGCCTTGAAGGCATCCAGCAGCGTGGTCTGCGGCCCGAGCACGGTGAGCAGTTTCTGGTTAGGAATTGTAATGAGCGAGTCGCAGTACTTGGACAGCTCGGCAATGCCCTGATCGGCGATGAAGGTGCGCTTGGCGCCTTCCATGTCGAAGGGCTTGGTCACCACCGCGACCGTGAGGATGCCGAGCTCCTTGGCCACCTGCGCGACCACCGGCGCGGCGCCCGTGCCGGTGCCACCGCCCATGCCGGCGGTGATGAAGAGCATGTCGCAGCCCTCGATCAGCTCGACGATGCGATCACGATCCTCCATCGCCGCCTGCCGGCCCACGTCCGGGTCGGCGCCGGCGCCGAGTCCCTTGGTCATGTTGCTGCCGATCTGCAGCGCGGTTTTGACCTTGGCGTGCTTGAGGGCCTGCGAGTCGGTGTTGATGCACATGAATTCAACGCCATCGATGCCGGCGGTGACCATGTGGGCGACGGCATTGCCGCCGCCCCCACCCACCCCGATCACCTTGATGACGGCGCTCTGGCTGTACGCGTCCATCAGTTCAAACATGGTTGTCGCTCCTTACACAAATACAAACGGTTGGTTGAGTCATCTTCTTCTGCTGTCAGCTTCAAAAGTTCCCCTGGAACCAGCTACGCATGCGATCCAGCATCGACTTGGCGTTGCCGCCCAGGGAGCGCCCGCGCGAAGCGGGCATAGCGTTATCACGCGCGTAGAGCAGCAGCCCCACGCCCGTGGAAAAAATCGGGTTGCGCACCACATCGGTGAGCCCGCGCACCGCCTGCGGGATGCCGAGGCGCACCGGCACGTGGAACACTTCCTCGGCCAGCTCGATCGCGCCTTCCATCTTGGCGCTGCCGCCGGTGAGCACGATGCCCGCGGCGATCACTTCCTCGAAGCCACTGCGGCGCAGCTCCTCGCGCACCAGCCCGAAGAGTTCCTCGTAGCGCGGCTCGACGATCTCGGCGAGCGTCTGCCGCGCCAGGCGCCGCGCCGGGCGCTCGCCGACGCTGGGCACCTCGATGCTCTCGTCGGGATTGGCGAGCTGCGAGAGCGCACAGGCGTAGCGGATCTTGATGTCCTCGGCGTACTGGGTCGGGGTGCGCATCGAGACCGCGATGTCGTTGGTCACCTGGTCGCCGGCGATCGGGATCACCGCGGTGTGGCGGATCGCCCCGTTGGCGAACACCGCCAGGTCGGTGGTGCCGCCGCCGATGTCGACCAGGCACACGCCGAGCTCCTTCTCATCCTCGGTGAGCACCGCGAAGCTCGAGGCGAGCTGCTCGAGCACCACGTCCTCGACGGTCAGCCCGCAGCGCTGGATGCACTTCTCGATGTTCTGCGCGGCGCTCTCGGCGCCGGTGACGATGTGCACCTTGGCCTCCAGGCGCACGCCGGACATGCCGATCGGGTCGCGGATGCCCTCCTGGCCGTCGACGATGAATTCCTGCGGCAGCACGTGCAGGATCTTCTGGTCGGCGGGGATGGCGACCGCTTTGGCGGCATCGATCACGTGCTCGACATCCCCGTGACTGACCTCCTTGTCGCGCACGCCCACCACGCCATGGGAGTTGAGGCTGCGCACGTGGCTGCCGGCGATCCCGGCATACACCGAGTGGATCTGGCAGCCGGCCATGAGCTCGGCTTCCTCCACGGCGCGCTGGATCGACTGCACCGTCGACTCGATGTTCACGACCACGCCCTTCTTGAGGCCGCGCGAGGGCTGCGAGCCCAGGCCGAGCAGCTCGATCACCCCGTCCGCGCCCACCTCACCCACCAGGGCGACCACCTTGGAGGTGCCGATGTCGAGGCCGACGATGAGGTTGCGGTCCGAGCGCTTAGGCATCGTGGCCACCGCCCTCATGCCCTGCCCCGCGGCCAGCGTTGCCGCGCCAGCCGATGGCGAATCCGTTGGTGTAGCGCATGTCCACGTAGGCAATGTCCTCGCCGCGCTGCGAGACGAGCTTCAGCGCGGTGTTCATGAATTTCTCGAAACGCTCGTCCACCTGGCGCCGGCCGAGGCGCACGGTGACCCCATTGGCCAGGTCGAATTCCCAGGCGCCGCGCGCATCCAGGCGCAGCGCGGTCAGGCGCAGCCCGGCCTGTGCCAGGCGCCCCTCGGTCGCGAGGTAACGCTGCGCGACGATGGCCTCCTTGCCCTCCGGGCCTTCCAGCTGCGCCAGCTCCGGGGGCACGTGGCGCTCGTCGGTGTCGAACAGCTCGCCGCGGGTGTTGAGCAGCCCGCGCTCGCCCCAGCGCGCCGCGGCGGTCTGCTCGATCACCAGCACCGCAAGTCCCCGCGGCCAGGCGCGCTGCACGCTCACCGCATCCACCCAGGTGAGCGTGTGGATCGCCGCACGCACCTGCTCCAGGTCGACCGACAGCAAGCCGACGCCGTGCAGGTGCTGCTTCACCACGCGCTCGACGTCCACGGGGGCGACGCGCTGGAAGCGTCCCTCCACCGCCACCGTCTCGATCGGCTGGTTGAAGGCCCACATGACCCCGGCCGCACCGCAGCCGCAGGCGATGAGCACCGCCGCGCAGATGCCGACGTAGCGCCAGTTGACCGCCGGCAGCCTGAAGCGGCGGCGCTCGGCTTTCTTGCGGCGGTTCTTGGGGCGACCCAGCATGGCCTTACTCCTTCGCCTGCACGGCAGGCGCCAGGCGGCGCGTGAAACTGGTTTCCAGTACGCGCCACACCAACTCGTCGAAGTCGACGCCGATGGCGTGCGCGGCCATCGGCACCAGGCTGTGGCTGGTCATGCCGGGGATGGTGTTGATCTCCAGCAGCAGCGGCTTCGCCTGCGCATCCAGCATGAAGTCCGCGCGGCCCCAGCCGGAGGCGCCCACGGCGGCAAAGGCGGCCAGCGCCAGGGAGGCCATGTGCGCCTCGGCACTGGCCGAGAGGCCCGCGGGACAGTAATAGCGCGTGTCGTCGCGGAAGTACTTCGCCTCGTAGTCGTAGAAGGTCTTGGGTGTCTCGATGCGGATCGCAGGCAGCGCCTGGTCCTGCAGGATCGCGACGGTGTATTCCTTGCCGGGGATCCAGGGTTCGGCGAACACCAGGGTCTCCAGCTGTGCGGCGGCGGCAAAAGCGCCCGGCAGATCCGCGGCGCGCTCCACCTTGCTCATGCCGACACTGGAACCCTGCGTCGCCGGCTTGACGATCAGCGGCAGCTGCAGCCGCTCGAGCGCGCCGGCGAAGTCGTCTGCGCCGCGCAGCACCACAAAGTCAGCGGTCGGCACGCCGGCCGCGAGCGCCAGGCGCTTGGTGCGCAGCTTGTCCATGCCGATCGCCGAGCCCATGACCCCACTGCCGGTGTAAGGGATGCCGAGGTATTCCAGCGCCCCCTGCAGAGTGCCGTCCTCGCCGCCCGGGCCGTGCAGCGCGATCCACACCCGCTCGAAGCGTTGGGCCAGCAGCTGCGCGAGGGACTGGTCGCGCGGGTCAAAGGCATGGGCATCGACCCCGCGGCGCCTGAGCGCCTCGAGCACAGCGTTGCCCGAGAGGAGCGAGATCTCCCGCTCGCTCGAATCGCCGCCGAACAGCACGGCCACGCGGCCGAACCCGGCCGGCTCGTGGATGCGCTGCAACGCCTGAGGTGCATGACTTAAGCGCACGGCTAGCCTGGCTCCCCGAGGATGCGCACTTCCGGGTGCAGTTCCACCCCGTGCACTTGCCTCACCACCCGGCGCACGTGCGTGATCAGGGCTTCCAGATCCTCGGCGCTCGCCTGGCCGTGGTTGATGAAGAAATTCGCGTGCTTGGCCGAGACCGAGGCACCGCCCAGGCGGAAGCCCTTCAGGCCGGCCGCCTCGATCAGCCGCGCGGCATGATCCCCGGGCGGGTTGGTGAACACCGAGCCGCAGCTCCATTCCCCGATCGGCTGGCTCGCCTTGCGCCGCTCCAGCAGCATGCGCACCTCGCCGGCGTGGGCCGCCGGACGATGCGCAAAGGTCAGTTCCGCGGCGATGAACCATTCATCGGGTACCGGGGCGATCACGTGGCGGTAGCTGACGCGGTACTCGGCGGCCGCGCGCAACTGCGTGCGCCCGCTGCGGTCGATGGTCTCGACGCTGCGCACGTGCGTCCAGGTCTCCCCGCCGAATGCCCCCGCGTTCATGGCGAGCGCGCCGCCGAGGGTGCCGGGAATGCCGGCAAAGAACTCCGCCGGCCCCAGCCCCCACTTGGTGCACTGGCGGGCAATGCGCGCGCAGGCGACGCCGGCCTCGGCGCGCACCACGGTCTGGCTCAGGCGCGCGAGCGCATCAAGCGTGCCGTGCATGCTGATGACGATTCCCCTGATGCCCCCGTCACGCACGAGCAGGTTGCTGCCCAGCCCGATCCAGGTGATCGGCACCTGTGCGGGCAGGCTGCGCAGGAACGAGGCCAGGTCCGCGCGGTCGCGCGGGTTGAAGAACACCTCCGCCGGGCCGCCGACGTGCCAGGAGGTGTGGCGGCTGAGCGGTTCGTCGCGCCGCACGCGCGGGGCGAACTCCGGTGCCAGCGCCATCACGCCCCCTTTCCCGGCGGCAGCAGCGCCGCGAGTGCCTCGGGCAGGGCGTGGGCGACGGCGCTGATGTTGCCGGCGCCCATGGCCAGGATGACATCGCCATCCTGGATCACATCCTTCAGCGCATCAGCCAGTTCCTCGACCTTCTCCACGAACAAGGGCTCGACCAGTCCGCGGCTGCGCACCGCGCGACAGATGGCCCGCCCGTCGGCCCCGGCAATCGGGGCCTCCCCGGCCGCGTACACCTCGGTCACGCACAGCAGGTCCGCCCCAGAGAGCGCCTTGCCGAAGTCATCGATCAGGTCGCGGGTGCGCGTGAAACGGTGCGGCTGGTAGGCCAGCAGCACGCGCCGCCCGGCGTAGCCCTGGCGCACCGCCTCGAGCGTGGCGCTGATCTCGGTCGGGTGGTGGCCGTAGTCATCGACGATCGTGACTTTGCCGACCGCGGTCACCACGTCGCCGATGTGCTGCAGGCGGCGGTCCACGCCCTGGAAGGCGGCGAGCGCGCTCTGGATGGCCGCATCCTCGATCCCCAGCTCCATCGCCACCGCGATCGCGGCGAGGGAGTTGCGCACGTTGTGCATCCCGGGCAGGTTCACGGTGACCCTGAGGGTGGTGCCGCCGGGACGCTCGACGTCGAAGTGCGTCTTCAGACCTGCCGGCCGGATGTGGGTGGCGCGCACGTCCGCCGCCGCGTCGAGGCCGTAGGAGATGGTCGGGCGGCCGACCTCCTGGACGATGCTGGCGAGGTTGTCATCGTCCAGGCACAGCACGGCCAGCCCGTAGAAGGGCAGGTTGTGCAGGAACTCGACGAAGCTGTGCTTGAGACGGCCGAAGTCCCCGTCGTGCGCGCTCAGATGATCGTTGTCGATGTTGGTGACGATCGCGATCATCGGCTGCAAATGGGTGAAGGAGGCGTCGCTCTCGTCGGCCTCGGCCACCAGGTAGCGCCCGGCACCGAGGCGCGCGTTGCTGGCCGCACTCTTCAGGCGCCCGCCGATCACGTAGGTCGGGTCCTCGCCGCCCTCGCCGAGGATGCTGGCGATCAGGCTGGTCGTGGTGGTCTTGCCGTGCGTGCCGGCGACGGCGATGGAGTAGCGGAAACGCATCAGCTCCCCGAGCATCTCCGCGCGCGGCACCACCGGGATGCGCGCCTTGAGCGCCGCCTCCACTTCCGGGTTGTCGCGCGCCACCGCGCCGGAGGCGACCACGACGTCGGCGCCGGCGATGTTGCTGGCCGCGTGCCCGATGGTCACCCGCGCCCCCAGGCCCGTGAGCCACTGCGTCATCGCGCTGGTGCGCACGTCCGAGCCCTGCACCGCGTAGCCCAGGTTCAGCAGCACCTCGGCGATGCCGGACATGCCACTGCCGCCAATGCCGACGAAGTGGATGGTGTTGATGCGGCGCATGCGGTCGCGCCGCTCGGGATTGGCGCGGCGCTCCAGCGCAGCTGGGCTTGGCAGCGGGCGCGGTTCACGGCTCATGCCGCACTCCGGGCCAGCTCGAGGCACGAGGCCGCCAGCTCATCCGCCGCCCGCGGCTTGGCCAGCAGGCGCGCGCGCTCGGCCATGGCGAGCAACTTGCCGCGCCCGGCGCACAGGCGCTGCAGCTCACCGGCGAGGCGCTCGGCGGTCAGCTCGCGGTCCGAAATCATCACCGCGGCGCCCTCCCGCACCAGGTACTGCGCGTTATGGGCCTGGTGGTCGTCCACCGCATTGGGGAACGGCACCAGGATCGCCCCGACCCCGGCGGCGGCCAGTTCGGAGACCGTCAACGCACCGGAGCGGCAGATCACCAGATCCGCCCAGCCATAGGCCTCGCTCATGTCGTCGATGAAGGGACGCACGTCGGCGCGCACGCCGGCCTGCGCGTAACTGGCGCGCCCGGCCTCGAGCCAGCGCTCGCCGGCCTGGTGGCGCACGTCAAAGGCGAGCGTGCCGGCCAGGCGCTTGAGCGCGAAGGGCACGATGGCATTGAGGCGCGCGGCGCCCTGGCTGCCGCCGATCACCAGGATGCGGATCGGGCCATTGCGTGCGGAAAAGCGCTGCGCCGGCGGCGGCATCTCGCTGATGTCGCGCCTGACGGGGTTGCCGATGACGCGCGCATGCACTTCGCGGCCAAAGCTGCCGGGGAAGGCCTCCAGCACCTGGCGCGACAGGCAGGCAAGACAGCGGTTGGTAAAGCCGGCGACCGCGTTCTGCTCGTGGATGATCAGGGGATGGCGCGTGAGCCAGGCGGCGACCCCGCCGGGGCCGGTCACGAAGCCACCCAGGCCGACCACGATCGAGGGCTGGTGCCGGCGCATGATGCGCAGTGCCTGCACCAGGGCAATCCCGAGGCGGAACGGGGCGGCGAGCAGCGCCAGCACGCCCTTGCCGCGCAGGCCGCCGATGGAAAGGCGCTCGATGGGAATGCCCTCGGCCGGGATGACGCGTGACTCCAGGCCGCGCTCGGTGCCCAGCCAGATGACCTCGACCGACTGCTCGCGCAGCAGGCGCGCCAGCGCCAGCGCCGGGAACACGTGGCCACCGGTGCCGCCGGCCATGATGAGGATGGGGCGGCTCACGCCGGGCCCCGCATGCTTGCCGAGCCGCGCTGCTCGCGCATGGCCTCGTGATAGACGCGCAGCAGCAGTCCCACCCACGCCAGTGCGACGATCAGGCTCGAGCGCCCGTAGCTCATCAGTGGCAGCGTCAGCCCCTTGGTCGGCAGCACGCCCATGTTGACGCCGATGTTGATGAAGGCCTGGATGCCAACCCACAGGCCGAAGCCTGCGGCCAGGTATGCCGGGAACTTAAGTCCCGCGCTGTTGGCCAGGCGCGCGATGTAGAAACTGCGCCACACCAGGCCCAGGAACAGCGCCAGCGTGAGCACCACCCCCACGAGACCGAGTTCCTCGGCGAGGACTGCGAACAGGAAGTCCGTGTGCGCCTCGGGCAGGTAGAACAGCTTCTGCACGCTGTCCCCGAGCCCCACCCCGAACCACTGCCCGCGGCCGATGGCGATCAGCGACTGCGTGAGCTGGAACCCGCTGTTGAACGGGTCCGCCCACGGGTCGGTGAAGGTGATGAGGCGGCGCAGGCGGTAGGGAGAAGCCACCGCCAGCAAGCCGAAGCCTGCGACCGCGGTCACGGTCATCGCGATGACGTAGCGCAGGCGCGCGCCGGCCAGGAACAAGAGCGCGAAGCCGGTGGCGAAGAGCACGGTCGCCGCCCCGAAGTCCGGCTCGGCCAGCAGCAGCACCGCGACGAACATCAGCAGGGCCAGGGGCTTCACCAGCCCCGCAAAGCTCTCGCGCAGCTGCTCCTCGCGGCGCACCGCGTAGCTGGCCACCCAGATCAGCACCAGCACGCGCGCCAGTTCCGAGACCTGGAAGTTGGCACCCGCCAGGCGCAGCCAGCGCCGACTGCCGTTGACCGCATGACCCAGGCCCGGGACCAGCACCACGATCAGCAGGCCGATCGCCACGCCCAGCAGCGGCAGCGAGGCGCGTTCCAGGGCATCGGTGGGCACGCAGAACAGCAGTGCCGCGCAGCCGGCGCCGATCAGTGTCAGCAGCAGCTGGCGCTCGAGGTAGAAGAATGGCTGGCCGCTTTCCTGGCCAGCGATCGAGACCGACGCGGACGTCACCATGATGAGCCCGAGCAGCACGATCCCCAGGGCGAGGGCAATGGTCACCGGGTCCAGGTGCACCGCACCGTTCTTGGCCGTGGAGCGGGCGAAGCCCATGAGCGAGGCGCTGCTCGAACTCATGCCGCGAGCTCCTTCACGCTGGCGGCGAAGACCGCGCCGCGGTGCGCATAGTCGCGGAACATGTCGAGGCTTGCGCAGGCGGGCGAGAGCAGCACGGTGTCCCCGGGACGGGCGGCGCGCGCGGCCGCGCGCACCGCCGCGGGCAGCGTCGTGGCGAGCTCCACGGTGCACACCCCGGCGAGCGCCTGTGCCAGTTGCGGCGCATCGCGACCGATGAGCACGACGTGGCGCACCTTGTCGCGGAAGGCCGCGGCGAGCGGGCTGAAGTCCTGGCTCTTGCCGTCCCCGCCGGCGATCATCACCAGGGGGCCTGCCATGCCGGCCACGGCGGCGAGCGTCGCGCCGACGTTGGTGCCCTTGGAATCATCGACGTACGAGACGCCGGCGACCTCGGCCACCCACTGCGAGCGGTGGGCAAGACCTGCGAAGCTCTCAAGCTCGGCCAGCATGAGCGGCAGGGGCAGCGCCAGCGCCTCCCCCAGGGCCAGTGCCGCGAGCGCGTTGGCCGCGTTGTGCATTCCCCTGATCTTCATCTTCGCCAGCGCGAGCAGCGGCACCTGCCTGCGCATCAGCCACCACTGTCCGTCCCGCTCGGCCACCGCGTAGTCGGCCCCGATGCTCGCGCGCAGCGAGAAGCTCAGGGTGCGCGCGGCGGCGCGTGGCATGGCCGCCACCAGGGGGTCGTCGAGGTTGATCACCGCGGTGTCGCAGCGGGCAAAGATGCGCGCCTTGGCGGCCGCGTAGCTGGCCAGATCCCGGTAGCGGTCCTGGTGATCGGCCGTCACGTTCAGCACCGTGGCCGCGCGACAGTGCAGGGTCTGCGTGGTCTCGAGCTGGTAGCTCGACAGTTCCAGGACGTACAGCTGCGTGCCGGCGGCCAAAAGATCAAGGGCCGGTTCGCCGAGGTTGCCGCCGACGCGCACCTTCAACCCGGCGCGCGCGGCCATGTTGGCCAGCAGCGTCGTCACCGTGCTCTTGCCATTGGTGCCGGTGATGCCGACCACCGGTGCCTGCGCGGCACGGGCGAAGAGTTCGACGTCGCCCACGATCTCAAGACCCAGCCGCCGCGCCTCGTCAAAAAACGGGTCCGCCAGCGAGATCCCCGGGGACGCCACCACGCACACCGCCTCTGTGAGCAGGCGCGTGTCGAGGCCCCCCAAGCGCACGGGGATGTGGGCATCGAGGGCGACGAGCGCTGGCAGCTGCGGCGGCGCGGCGCGCGTGTCGGTGACCGCGAGGCGCCAGCCGCGCGCATACAGGTAGCGCGCGCAGGACAGCCCGCTGCGGCCGAGGCCGACGATGACGGCGTAGGGTGAGTTGTCGGCGCGTGCGCTCATCGCAGCTTCAGCGTCGCCAGCCCGGCCAGGACCAGCAGCAGCGAGATGATCCAGAAGCGCACGATCACCTTCGGCTCGGCCCAGCCCTTGAGCTCAAAGTGGTGGTGGATGGGCGCCATGCGGAAGATGCGCTTGCCGGTGAGCTTGAAGGAGGCCACCTGCAGGATGACCGAGGCGGTCTCGAGCACGAATATGCCGCCCATGAACAGCGCCACCAGCTCCTGGCGCACGATCACGGCCAGCACCCCGATCGCAGCACCGATGGCGAGCGCCCCCACATCCCCCATGAACACCTGGGCCGGATAGGAGTTGAACCACAAAAAGCCCAGGCCCGCCCCGGAGAGGGAGGCACAGAAGATCAGCAGTTCCCCCGCGCCGCGGATCTCGGGAATCTGCAGGTAGTGCGCAAACACCGCATTGCCGCTGGCGTACGCGAAAATGCCGAGCGCGGCGGTGACCAGCGCGGCCGGCATGATGGCCAGCCCGTCGAGCCCGTCGGTGAGGTTCACCGCGTTGCTCATGCCGACGATCATGAGGTAGGCGAGCGTGACGAAGCCGAAGGCCGACAGCGGCACGGCGAAGTTCTTCACGAACGGCAGGTAAAGCGCGGTCTCGGACGGCTCCTGCGCGGTGTAGTAAAGCGTGGCGGCCGTGGCCAGCCCTGCCACCGACTGCCAGAAGTACTTCCAGCGCGCCACCAGCCCGCGCGGGTTGCGTACCACCAGCTTCAGGTAGTCATCGTAGAAGCCGATGAGACCGAAGGCGAAGGTCACCCCGAGCACCATCCACACCAGGCGGCTGGCCGGTTCCGCCCACAGCAGCGTCGTCACCAGGGTGACCACCAGGATCAGGGCGCCACCCATGGTCGGCGTGCCGCCCTTGGCCAGATGGGTCTGGGGGCCGTCGGTGCGCACCACCTGGCCGATCTGGTAGCGCGACAGGCGCGAGATCATCGACGGCCCGAGCAGCAAGGACAGGCCGAGCGCGGAAGCCATGGCCAGGATGGCGCGGAAGGTCAGGTAGGAAAATACGTGCAGGCCGCTGATACGGCCGGCGAACTGCTGTGTGATCCAGTACAGCACTAGTGGGCGCTCGCGGCGGTGGTGTCGCCGCTGAGGGCGTTGACCACGCGCTCCAGGCGGTTGAAGCGCGAGCCCTTGATGAGCAGGCGGACGTCGGGGCCGGCGGCGCCCAGTGCCTGGCTCAAGGCGTGCGTGAGCGCTGCCACATCGGTGCACCACTGCGCGCCGGCGCCGAAGCTCTGCACCGCCCCTGCCATCAGCGGCCCGGTGGCATATAGCCGCTCGACGCCCTGCGCACGCGCAAACTCACCGATGGCGGCATGCGCCTCGACCGCGTGATCGCCGAGCTCCCCCATGTCCCCGAGTACCAGCCAGCGCCGCCCGGCGAGGGTCACCAGCACCTCGATGGCCGCCTGCACCGAACTGGGGTTGGCATTGTAGGAATCGTCGATCAGCCAGGCCCCGCCCGGGGTTTGCTTGAACTGCAGCCGTCCCGGCACCGCGCGCACCGTGGCAAGTCCGGCGGCGATGTGCGCAAGGCTCGCGCCGGCGCTGCCGGCGGCAGCCGCGGCGGCCAGCGCGTTGGCGACGTTGTGCGCGCCCCCCAGGCGCAGCTCGATGCCCGTGCTGCCGGCGGGGGTGGTCAGGCGGAACCGCGTGCGAAAGCCGTCCGCGGCGACCCCGGCGTGCAGCTCGGCTGCGCGGTAGTCGGCGGGTGCGCGCACGCCGAAGGTGACCACGCGCGCGGCGGTGGAATTTCGCCACATGGCTGCGAACTCGTCGTCGGCGTTGATGACCGCGACTGCATCCGCCGCCAGTCCCGCCACCATCTCGCCCTCGGCGCGCGCGACGCCCTCGAGCGAGCCAAAGCCCTCGAGGTGCTCCGCCCCGGCATTGGTGATCATGCCGATCGTCGGACGCGCCGTGGCCACCAGCGCGGCCACCTCGCCGGCATGGTTGGCGCCCATCTCGATCACCGCAAAGCGGTGGCTATCGGTCAGCCGCAGCAGCGTGAGTGGCACGCCGATGTGGTTGTTGAGGTTGCCGCGCGTGGCCAGGCACTCCCCGGCCTGCGCCAGGATCGCGGCGGTCATCTCCTTGGCGGTGGTCTTGCCGTTGCTGCCGGCGACCCCGACGAGTGGACCGGCGAAGTGCCCGCGCCAGCTGCGCGCGGCCTGCTCGAGCGCGGCCTGGACATCCGGCACCACGATCTGCGGCAGCGCCACCGGCTGCGCCACGCTGACCACCGCGCCGGCCGCGCCCGCCCTGGCGGCCGCGCCGACGAAGCTCGCGCCGTCGAAGTTCGGCCCGGCCAGTGCGACGAACAGCTGCCCGCTGCTGAGTGCACGCGAGTCGCTCACCACCTCGGTGAAGGCCGCGTCCGCCCCCTGCAGGCGGCCGCCGCAGGCACGGGAGAATTCTGCCAGCGTGCGCTTCATGCCTGCATCCTGGCGAGCGCCGCGCTGACGATGAGCTGATCCTTGAAGGCGCGCCGCTCGTGGCCCACGATCTGGTAGTCCTCGTGGCCCTTACCGGCGACGAGCACCACGTCGTCCTGGCCGGAGCGCTCCAGGCCCAGGCGGATCGCCAGCGCCCGGTCGTGCTCCACTACGTGCGGGGTGGCGCCGATGCCTGCCAGGATATCGGCGACGATGCGCGCCGGGTCCTCGCCGCGCGGGTTGTCGTCGGTGACAATGATGTCGTCGGCGAGTTCCGAGGCAATGCGCCCCATCATCGGCCGCTTGCCCGCGTCGCGGTCACCGCCGCAGCCGAACACCAGGCGCAGCTCACCACGGCAGTGCAGCCGCGCCGCCCGCAGAGCATTCACCAGAGCATCCGGGCTATGTGCGTAGTCGACGATCGCCAGCGGGGTGCGGCCACGGCCGCCGAACATTTCCATGCGCCCGCTGGCGGCGCGGCACTTACCCAGCGCGCGCACGGCCTCCTTGAGCGGGATGCCCCAAGCCAGCAACACGGCAAGCACCGTGAGCGCATTGTCGACGTTGAACTCCCCCACCAGGCGCACCGCCAGTTCCGCAGTACCCCAGCTCGAGTGCACCTCGATGACCAGGCCGCTCGGGTCGGGCGTCACCCTGGCGGCGCGCACGAACTGCGCCACGGCGGGTACGTCCTGCCCCAGCCGGGTGGTGACGATGAGCGAGGCCGGATCGCCGGAGCGGGCCAGCTGCGCGCCGAAGGCATCGTCGATGTTGATGACCCGGTGGGCCAGATCCGGCCAGGCGAACAGGCGCGCCTTGGCCACCCCGTAGGCCTCCATCGTACCGTGGTAGTCCAGGTGGTCACGCGTGAGGTTGGTGAAGACCGCCGTGTTGAAGCGCACCCCGTTGACCCGCGCCTGGTCCAGGGCGTGCGAGGAAACCTCCATGCACACGCACTCCGCGCCGAGTGCGCGCAACTGCGCCAGCTGGCGCTGCACGGTGACCGCATCGGACGTGGTATGCACCGTCGGCGTCACCTGCGCCGGACGCCCGAAACCGAGCGTGCCGATGTAGGCGGCGGGACGGCGGCAGTGTTCGAGTGCCTGCGCGAGCAGCCACGCGCAGGTGGTCTTGCCGTTGGTCCCGGTGATCCCGGCGATGGTCAGCTGCAGCGAAGGCGCGCCGAAGAAGCGGTCCGCGAGGTATCCGACCTGCTCGCTTAAGTCCGGCAGCGCGGCGATGAAGGTTCCTGCCGGCAGCGTTGGCGGCTCGATGGCGCCACCGGCCTCGTACAGCACCGCGCGTGCCCCGCGCGCCACGGCCTCCGGGGCGAACTTCAGGCCATGGTGAGTCCGCCCGCGCAAGGCCAGGAACAAGGCCCCCGGGGTCACGGCGCGGCTGTCCAGGGTGAGATCGCTCACCATCACCTCCGCGGGCACCTGGGCGAAACCGGCGGTGAGCTGCGCCAGCGAGCGCACCGTTGCCGCGGTGGCGCTCATGGCAGGGCCGCCGTGCGCATCGTGCCCAGGGCGGGGCTGGCCGGCATGTCCTCCGGGCCATTGACGGGCGCATCGGGGGCCACCGCCAGCAGCCGCAACGCCCCACCGACGACTTTGGAGAACACCGGGGCGGCCACCTCGCCACCGTGGTGCTGGCCGGCGCTGGGCTCATCGATCACCACCACCGCGGCCAGGCGCGGGGCAGTGGTGGGTGCGACGCCGCCGAAGACGGCCATGTAGCGATCGGTGGAGTAGCCGCCCGACTCGGCCTTGAAGGCCGTGCCGGTCTTGCCCGAGACGCGGTAGCCGGGGATCGCGGCAAGCTTGCCAGTGCCCTCGGCGGCCACCACCGACTCCAGCATCCCGACCAGCTCGCGCCCGACGTGCTCATCGAGCACCTGATCGCCCTGCGGCGGGCCCTCTACGCGCAGGAAGGACACCGGCCGCGCGAGGCCAAAGCCGCCGATGGTGGCGTAGCCATGCGCCAGCTGCAGCGGGGTGACCGACAGGCCGTAGCCGTGCGACATGGTCGCAATGCCAATCGGCCGCCACTGGGAATAGTTGGGCAGCAGGCCGGCCGACTCGCCCGGGTAGCCGCTGGTGGTCACCTGGCCGAAACCCAGGTGGTTCAGCGTTTCCCAGATCTGCTGCGGCGGCAGCGACAGGGCGATATGCGCCATGCCCACGTTCGAGCTCTTGGCGAGCACGGTGGCGATGTTGACCGCGCCCAGGTTGTGTTCGTCCTCGAAGACCTTTACGCCGACTTTGAAGAAGCCCGGTGAGGTGTCGATGATGCTGTGGTTGTCGTACTTGCCCGAGGCCAGGCCCGCGGCCACGAAGAACGGCTTGATCGAGGAGCCGGGCTCGAAGATGTCCGTGGCGGCGCGGTTGCGGTAGGTCGCCGCCTGGATCTGGTCGCGGTCGTTCGGGTTGTAGGCCGGCTGGTTCACCATGGCGAGCACCTCGCCGCTCTCGACGTCGATCACGACGATGGAGCCGGCACGCGCCCGCTCGTCGCGGATCGCCGCCTTGAGCTCCCGGTAAGCCAGGTACTGGATGCGCAGGTCGATCGAGAGCACGAGATCCCGTCCGGGGCGTGCCGGGCGGATGCTCTCGACGTTCTGCACGATGCGCCCGTAACGGTCCTGGATGACCCGCTTGGAGCCGTCCTCGCCGGCCAGCCAGTGGTCGAAAGCCAGTTCCAGCCCCTCCTGGCCGGCATCATCGACGTTGGTGAAGCCCAGCAGGTGGCCGGTCACTTCCCCGGCCGGGTAATAACGCCGGTACTCACGCGAGGTATACACCCCGGGAATCCCCAGCGCCTTGATCTGCTCGGCCTCGGACGGCTGGCGGTGCCGGGCGATGTAGAGGAACTCGCGGTCGAGGTTACTGGTGATGCGGCGCATCAGCTCCTGGCGGTCGAGCTTGAGAGCTGCGGCGAGGCGCGGGATCTGGTCGGTGGCGCGTGCGAGCTCGCCCGGGTTCACCCAGATCGAGTCGACCGGGGTGCTCACCGCGAGCGGTTCACCGTAGCGGTCGGTGACCGTACCGCGGTGCGCGGCGATGTCCAGGACGCGCGAGAAGCGCGCATCCCCCTCCTTCGCCAGGAAGCCGTGGTCGAGCAGCTGCAGGTTCACCGCCCGGTACAGCAGGCCAAGCGCACAGGCGGCCAGCAGCCCGAGCAGCAGGTACGCCCTCCAGCGGAAACGACCGGGCGCGTCCTGGCGTGGGCTGCGGGACCTCATGGCGCAATGATCTCGATCTCCTTCGGAGGCGGCATCGCCATGTGCAGCTTCGCGTTCGCGACGCGCTCAACGAAGGCATGGGTCGACCAGGCGCTCTGTTCGAGCTGCAGCTGGCCCCACTCGATTTCCAGGTTGTCGCGGCGCCCGTTGAGCGCCTCGAGTTCGATGAACAGGGTGCGCGCGCGATGCTTACAGTAAATGGCGCCGGCGGCGGATCCCAGCGCCGCCAGCCACAGCACTGGCACGGCGATGAACAGCGCGCGCCGGCTGATCATGGCAGCCGGACGGCGACCCGCAGCAGCGCGCTGCGGGCACGCGGATTGCGCTCGATCTCCGCCACGCTGGGGCGCACCTTGCGCCCGACCAGGGCCAGCCGCGGGCGCGCCTGCGCGGGTATGACCGGCAGTCGCCTGAGTGCAGGGTCGACCTGCGACTCGCGCTGCATGAAGTTCTTGACCGCCCGGTCCTCCAGCGAATGAAAGCTGATCGCCGCCAGGCGGCCGCCGGGGGCCAGGATCTTGAGCGCCGCCGCGAGCCCCTGCTCGATCTGGCCCAGCTCGTCGTTGATGAACATGCGCAGGGCCTGGAAGGTGCGCGTGGCCGGATGCTTGCCCGGCTCGCGCGTGCGCACGGCAGCGGCGACGATCCCCGCCAGCTCGGAAGTGCGGGTGAGCGGCGCGCGCTCGCGCGCCGCCACGATGGCCTGCGCCACGCGGCGGGCGAAGCGTTCCTCTCCGAAGCTTGCGATCACCTGGCGTATCTCGTCGAGGCCCGCCCGAGCGAGCCAGGCTGCGACCGCAGTCCCGCGCGTCGGGTCCATGCGCATGTCGAGCGGACCGTCGGCTCTGAAGCTGAAGCCGCGCTGGGGGTCGTCGAGCTGCGGTGAGGAGACCCCGAGGTCAAAGAGCACACCCCGGCAAGGACGATCGTGCGCGTGTGCTGGCACGAGTGTGCCGAGCTCGGCAAACGGCGCATGGACGAGCGTAAGCCGCATTTCGTTGGCAAAGCGGCGGCGGCCGGCCGCGATGGCCTCCGGATCCCGGTCGAGCGCGAGCAGGCGGCCTTCTCGACCCAGGGCCTGGAGGATGAGTGACGAATGACCGCCACGCCCGAACGTCGCATCGACATAATAACCGCCCGCTTCCAGGGCTAGCCCTTGCAGCGCCTCAGCGGCGAGCACCGGTGTGTGCTCATCCACGTGCGAAGCGGTGACCCGCCTCCCTGAGTGCTGTAAACAAGGATTTCCGCCCAGCAACCCCGCCCGAGACCCCTAGATCGACAGTTGTTCGAGTTCGGACGGCAGATCGGTTCCGGTTTCTTCGTTGTTCAGCCATAGGTCGCGCCGCTCGTTCCAGCGCACCTCGTCCCACAGCTCAAAGCGATTTCCCTGGCCGATCAGCATCCCGTGCCGTCCGAGCCTGGCGAATTCGCGCAGTTCCGGGGGCAGCAGGACTCGTCCGTGCCCGTCCAGAAGCAGATCAGTCGCGTGGCCGACCATCAGCCGTTGCAGCCTGCGCGCGGTCGCGTTCAGGCTCGGCAGGGCCATCAGCTTGCGCTGGATCTGCTCCCATTCGGGCAGGGGATAAATGAGGAGGCACTGGTCCTTATCGACGGTGACGACTAAGTTGCCCTGGGAAAGCTCGTGGATCTGCTCCCGATACCGGGTGGGCATAACCATCCGCCCCTTGTCGTCCAGGGTGATTTTTGTTGCACCGCGAAACATGACCTGTGAGGCGTGTTATCGCCCATTTCCCCCCACTATCTCCCACCGGCTGCCACTATAGAAATCGGGGGCGAACTATGTCAATTGAAATAGTGAGAAATTCGTCGCATTCACAACGACTTATGTGAAAAAACACAGTGCCGGGTCGCAGTCGATGCCGGTTGATTGTTAGCAATCAGCAGGTTGCCCCACTAACCTTATCCAGTGCATAAGCATTGGCCGCGCTGTATCCCCGAGAATCGGCGCAAAACGACCCGCTCAAGCCCAGGATGTGACATAAGGCGCAGATCAGTCATCCCCCGCTGACTAAGATCGGGCCCCCAAACACCCTGAGGCCACCGATCTTGGACAGCTCCGAGGCGATTGATAGCGTCCCCGCCCTCCCCGCACCCTCCAGACGCGCCCAACTGGTCGTGTTGTTCTTCATCTCTGGCATTGCGGCACTCATCTATCAGGTGTGTTGGCAGCGGCTGCTGTTCGAGGCCTTCGGCGTCGACATGGAGTCGGTCACGATCATCGTTTCAACATTCATGTTGGGTCTGGGCCTGGGTGCACTGTTGGGAGGCGAGCTCGCCGATCGGCTCCCGGATCAAACACTGACATTGTTTGCGGCGATCGAGCTTTCCATCGCGATCTTCGGTGTCTTCAGTCCGCAGCTGATTCATGCTGTGGGCGCGGCCACGGTCGGCGGCTCGCTTGGTGTGATTGCGCTGGCCAACTTCCTGCTGCTGCTGTTCCCCACCATGCTGATGGGAGCAACGCTGCCAATCCTGGTGACGCACGTGGTGCGCTACTACCGGAACATCGGCGTATCGATCGGCCTGCTGTACTTTGCCAACACCTTGGGGGCAGCACTGGGCGCCGCCCTCACCGGCATGTTGATCCTGTATTACTTCGGCCTGAGCTCGACAATCTATTTCGCCGCGCTGTTGAACGTCATGGTGAGCGCGGCGGTGTGGTTCGGACTGCGAGGCCGCCATGTTTAGCTTTCCGTGGTGGCTGTCGCTGTCGATCGGCTTCCTCAGCTTGAGCGAGGAAATCCTCTGGGTACGGGCCGCCGGCTTCACCTTCGAGACGCTGCCGTTCGCCTTTGCATTCGTACTGGCGTGCTACCTCGTCGGCATTGCGCTCGGGGCTGCTTACGGCAAGCGCCTGTGCGGCCGCGTCAGCAACCTCTACGCAGCTGCCGCGATCGTACTCGCCGGCGCTGCCATTGCCGATGCCCTGGTCCCCACGCTGATTGCCGGCATGCTAAGCGAAGGCTCGCCGCACAAATTCGTGTTCTTCGCCGTTCTCATCATCACGACCGCTGCACTCAAGAGCATCCTGTTCCCCATCGCACACCATTTAGGATCAGTGGCGGAGGGCTCCTACGTGGGGCGCTCGGTCTCACGCATCTACTTCGGCAACATCATCGGCGCCACGCTGGGCCCGCTGGTCACAGGTTTCATCGCGCTGGATCGCCTGAGCGCGGATGAGTGCTTCGCCATCCTCGCCGCCGCCTGCCTGCTGCTGTCGGTGTTGTGCGCGCTCCGGGGTCGCAGCCGCGGGTTCATCGCGGCCCCGGTGGCGGCGGCCGCGCTGCTGAGCACCTTCGCCGCACACATTGCGCTGCCCGGGCCAGGGGCGCTGCGCGTTGTGGCAGCGGGCGGAAAATTCATGACGCACTGGGCGGCCAACCGCCATGGCATCATCCACACTGCCAAGACCGGCGTGGGTGACTTCGTATTCGGCGGCAATGTCTACGACGGCATCGCCTCGGTGGACGTGACGGTCAACGCCAATCGCCTTGACCGGCTTTACCTGCTGGCGTTGCTGCACCGCCAGCCGAAACGCATTCTTTCGATCGGCATGTCCACCGGCGCGTGGATCCGCGCAATCCAAGGCTTCTCCGGGGTCGAGGCCATCGACGTTGTCGAGATCAACCCCGCCTACGTCGAGCTGACGCGCGCCTACCCGACGCTCGCGCCGTTGCTGGATGATCCGCGAGTGCATATCCACATCGATGACGGGCGGCGCTGGCTCAAGCGCCATCCGGATGAACGCTATGACGTCATCATCCAGAACACTACTTACCACTGGCGTGCAAATGCGAGCAGCCTGCTCTCGAGGGAATACCTGCAGAATGTCCGGGAACACATGAGCCCGGGCGCGATACTGATGACCAATACGACCGGCTCTTTTGATGTGCTGGCCACTATGGCCGCCGTATTTCCCACGGCCTACCGGTACGGCAACTTCGGCTACGCCTCGGACCACGAGCTCAAACCCGACCTGTCGCTGCTCGCTCAGACACGGCGCCCGGACGGGCTGCCCTTTGTGACCGTCGAGGTGCCGCAGACCAGCGTGGTGGGAATGCTCAGCGTCGCTGAACTCGATCCGGCAGCCCCCTACATTGCGAGCTTCCAAGTTGATGCCCGGGTGATCACCGACGACAACCTGCTGACCGAGTATCGGCACGGGCGGCGCGTGGGTCCTCAATGGCTGCAGGCCCTGCAGCCGCCGACGCTACCGGAGTTCGGCTTCGATCCGTGGGTGCGGCCGGGGACTCACTGAGCCTACGGGGCTGCCGGCGCCAGAACCCGCAGCTCGCCGTTGTGCAGCTGCGCCCAGCTCAGTTCGCGCTTCACGCGGTGCTCGGCATCCAGGCTCAGCCGTCCGGTCAGGCCATCGATATTCACGTTGCCGGCCACGCCGCGGTGCCCCAGTGCCTGCGAGAGCCGGTACGCATCGAAGCCGAAGGCGAACAGGCGACCGCGGTTGGGGCCCCCGCTTGGCCAGGCCTCGTGGGCAGCGGCGCGCACGGCATCAGGCAGATCGCCACCGAGGATCCACGGCATGTCGGGGAACATCAGGCCATCGAGGTCCTCGTTCGCCCTCATGTCCGGCTCGAAGGCATCCGAGGTCGCATACGTGGGAATGTCCCCGGCGTAGTGAAAGCGCAGCTGCGGGCGCAGCTGGCGCTCGATGGCCGCCTGCGCTGGCGAAAAGATGAACTCGATGTCACTGCGGCGCCGCGGCTCGAAATTCAGCTTGGTGCCCAGGATCGACTCGAGGCGCTTGTGGCGTGCGTTGCTGTCGCTGATGCGCAGCACCTCGGTGATCGTCGGCGAGAAGTCCGTGCGCGTCAGGTCGATCTGCCCCACCTCGATCAGGTCGCCGCCACCTGAGAGCAGCTCCTGTTTGAATGCCGCCAGCACGCGTGTGCCCCATTCTCCGGCGGGGACGAAAGCCACGCCGCGGCGGTGATGGTCTTCCAGAATGCGCCGCGCGGCCAGGCGCGCCTCGTTCTCGGGCGAGAGCGCGAACTGGTAGAACTCGGGCGGGATGCTGTGCTCTGCGGGCAGGTAGTTCAGCGCCAGCACCGGGGCATGGGTGCCTATAAACTCGGCCGCCGCGGTGACTTCCTCGCGCGTCAGGGGGCCGACGATGAAACCCGCACCGTCCGCGCTGGCTTGCTTGAGCGCATCGGCGACGCTCTGGGTGCCGGTATCGTAGACCCGCACCTCGGGACGCTCGGCCGCCGGTCCCTGGTACAAGGCGGTCATGAAGCCATCGCGCACGCTGCTCGCCGCAGCGCCGGCGCGTCCGGTCACCGGCAGCAGCAGGGCGATGTTGCCCGTGCGCGCGGCAGGGGCGGCCCGCGCGGTGGCAGCCCCCGGCGCCGGCCGGGCGCCGGGCTGGGCGATGCGCGCCTTCAGGTCCTGGTACTGCGCGGCGAGCGCCGCCTCGGTCGGCAGCGCAATCTGCGCGAACTGATGCGAGGCCTGCAGGGCCTGGCCGCGCTCGAGGCTCAGCGTCACCTCCAGCAGTGCCTTCTCCGTGGACTGCGCCGCCGACAGCTCGCCCGCAGGCTGCGCCAGCACGCGCGCGGCATCATCAGCCAGGTGTGCCTGCAGATAGTCATGCGCCGCATGCAACAGGTAGGTGTTGCGGTCCGGGCCGGTGTTCTGCGCCGCCAGCTGCTCAAGCACGCGCGCAGCGCCGGCTGCATCGCCGGAGTGCTCCAGCGCCTGCACGCGGTCGATCGATGGCGGCAGGTTCGCCTGCGGCGACAGGCTCGGGCAGCCTGCCAGGGCCAGGGCCATCACGAGCACGGACGAGCGGGCAAGCCAGCATACGCGGAGCATGAGTTGAAGGGCCTCTCGTTGGCGGGCAGGATGCGTGGGCGCCGCAACGCCTGCGGCATGAGGTTGGGGATTATAGTGGGCAAGGCGCAGGGCAGGCTGCAAGTCATCGCCACCCCGATCGGTAACCTCGCCGACCTGAGCCCGCGCGCGCAGGAGGCCTTGCGCGGCGCGGACATCATCGCCGCCGAGGACACCCGGCATACGCTCGTGCTATTGCAGGCCATGGGCATCACCCGGCCGCTGGTATCGCTGCACGATCACAACGAGCTGGAGCGGGTGCCGGAGCTGCTGGCGCGACTGGGCGAGGGGCAGATCGTGGCGCTGGTGAGCGATGCCGGCACGCCACTGTTGTCAGACCCAGGGTTCGAGCTGGTGCGCCAGGCCGCCGCGGCCGGCTACCCGGTGCACGCCATTCCGGGTCCCTCGGCGATCACGGCGGCACTGGCCGGCGCGGGACTGCCGGTGCGGCGCTTCTGCTTCGAGGGATTCCTGCCGCCGCGCGAACGGGAGCGCCGCGCCGCGCTGGCCGCGCTCTCGGGCGAGCCGCGCACGCTGGTGTTCTTCGAAGCCCCGCACCGCATCCTCGAGGCGCTGACCGACATGGCGGCAGAGTTCGGCGGCGAGCGCACCGCGGTGGTGGCGCGCGAGCTGACCAAGGTTCACGAGACCTTCTACCGCGGCTCGCTCGCACAGCTGGTGGAGCGCGCGAAGAGCGAGCCGAACTTTGCGCGCGGTGAGATCACGGTGGTGGTGCATGGCGCGGCGATTGCCGCCAATGACGCCGTGGACGAGGCATATCTGCGCCACACGGTCGACGTGCTGCTCAAGGAGCTGCCCCCCGGGCGCGCCGCGGCGGTCGCCGCGCAGCTGACCGGCGCCCCACGTGCCCGCGCCTACGCGCTTGCCCTCAAGCGCGGGACCGCTCCCCAGGAGCCGGAACCGACCTCCTAGGGGCGCTGCGGCGGCGCCGCGGTGCTTGCCGATTGACATACGCCCCCGCCGCCGTACTCTCTGCGGCTGAGTCGGCCGGGCAATCGCTGCTCCAGATCATGGGGTGGAGGAAAGTCCGGGCTCCGGCGGATCGGGTGCCAGGTAACGCCTGGGGGGCGCGAGCCCACGGACAGTGCAACAGAAAGCAAACCGCCTAAGTCCCTAACGGGAACGGCAAGGGTGAAACGGTGCGGTAAGAGCGCACCGCGTCGGTGGCAACACCCGACGGCACGGCAAACCCCACCTGGAGCAAGGCCAAATAGGGAAGTAGCCCCCGACCCTCACGGGTGAAGGGCAGCGTCGATCCGCGCGCGCTTCCGGGTAGGCCGCTAGAGGTCCGTGGCGACACGGATCCCAGAGGAATGATTGCCCTCGACAGAACCCGGCTTACAGGCCGACTCTTTTAATTGTGCGGCACCGCGCGGGCGCCTGGTCCGCCCTTACTTGACGACCTTCAGCTGCGGACGGCGCGGCGCGCCGTCGTCGGCTCCGCTCGGACGGCTGGGCGGCTCCGGGCCCAGGTCCTGGTCCGAAAACACCATGCCCTCGCGGGTTTCGCGCGCGTAGATCCCCAGCACGGCGCTCACCGGAAAACGTACGTGGTGGTTCACGCCCCCAAAGCGCGCCTCGAACTGCACCTCATCAGCGCCCATGCTCAGACGGTGCGTGGCGCTCATGCTCAGGTTGAGCACGATCTTGCCGTCCTTGATGTGGGCGCGCGGCACCTCGATGCCCTCGACCTCGGCATCGACGATGACATGCGGGGTGTGGCCGCAATCGGAGATCCACTCGTGCATCGCACGCAGCAGGTAGGGACGTTTGGGCAGCGCCTTGCTCACGGGCCTAGGATACGACTACAGGAGCCGCATCTCCTGTTCGCGCTCCGAGAGTGCCTCGAGGAAGCCCGGACGCGCGAACACCAGCTGCGCGTACTTCTCCATGGCCTGTGCCTGCGGCGGCAAGTCGATCTCGTAGTGTGTCAGCCGCCACAGGATCGGGGCGATGGTGGCATCCACCAGCGAGAATTCGTCCGAGAGGAAGTACGGCTTGACCTTGAACAGGTCGGTGCTCTGCAGGATGGTGTCGCGCAGGATCTTCTTCAGCTTCACGGTCTGCTTCTTGTCAGGCTCGGTGTCGATCTGGCGCGCCAGCGCGTACCAGTCGCGCTCGATGCGATACAGCGCCAGGCGAAACTGCGCCCGGGACACCGGGTCGACCGGCATCAGCGGTGGGTGCGGAAAGCGCTCGTCGAGGTACTCGATGATGACGCGCGAGTCGTACAGCACCAGGTCGCGGTCCACCAGTGTCGGCACACTGTGGTAGGGATTCAGGTCGAGCAGGTCCTCCGGGAAACGCCCGGCCTCGACGCTGACGATATCGATGCCGATGCCCTTCTCCGCGAGCACGATCCGAGTGCGGTGGCTCCACGGATCGGTCGGGGCGGAGAACAGCGTCATGATGGATCGTCTGCTCGACAAATTGCGCTCCTGCGACCCGGCTGACTGAAAGCGCCGGCGCGCCTCCTGCGCCCCGGCCGACGCCTTAGTGGACGTCTTTCCAGTATTCCTGCTTCACGAGATAAGCGAGCCAAGTGAATACGATCAAGAACAGCACGACCCAGACACCGAGGCCACGCCGCGCCGCCTGCGTCGGCTCGCTGACGTAATCCAGGAAGTTGACCGTGTCGCGCACGAAGGAATCGTACTGGGCATCGGTCAGGCGCCCCGGCGAGACGGTCTCGAAGTGGTCGAACACCCGCTCGTGGACACTCTGCCCGCCCTCACCTTGCGTGACCTCGTTGCGGAAGACGGCACGCTTGAGCCCCTCGAGCTCGGACAACACGTGCGGCATCGCCGTGGTCGGCAGGCGCAGGTTGTTGGCGCCGGTCTGGCTGGTGGGGTCGATATAGAAGGTCTTCAGGAACTGGAAGATGTAGTCCCGGCCGCGTGCGCGCGCCATGAGCGTCAGGTCCGGCGGGGTCTTGCCGAACCAGTTCGCGGCATCCTCCGCCGGCATCGAGGTCAGGATGTACTGCGTGTCCTTGTCCCCGGGCGGAATCAGGTCCCGCTGCAGCAGGTTCGGCGGGATCGCCAGATCCGTGCCAAGCCGCGACCAGCGCTCGTACTTGAGCGAATGGCAGCCCAGGCAGTAGCTGGTGAAGTTGCGCGCACCGCGCTGCACCGAGGCCATGTCGGTAACGTTGTTATCGGCATGCCAGTGCTGCCAGTTCGCGCCGGCCTTGGCCGCCTCGCCCTCGCCTGTGGCCGGGGTCTCGGCCGACCAGGCACCGCCACCGATCAGCACGGCGGCCAGCAGCGTCACGCCGCGCCAGGCCTGCAGCGCAGTCCGCGTCTCAGTGCGCATGGTAGGTCACTCTTTCGGGAACAGGACGCACCTTGTCTATGCGCGTATAGAACGGCATGAGCCAGAAGAAGGCGAAATAGACCACCGCAAAGATCCGGGCCAGCAACACGTACAGGCCTTCCGCGGGCTGCAAGCCGAGGTAGCCGAGCGCGACGAAGGACACCGCGAACAGCGCGAGCATGGTGCGCGAGAGCCAGCCGCGGTAACGCATCGACTTCACCGGCGAACGGTCCAGCCACGGCACGAACAGGAAGGACACCACCGCGAGGCCCATCAACAGCGCGCCGAGGCGCTGGTCGGGCACGGCACGCAGGATCGCGTAGTAAGGAGTGAAGTACCACACCGGGGCGATGTGCTCCGGGGTCGACAGCGGGTTCGCTGGCTCAAAGTTCGGCGCCTCGAGGAACAGGCCGCCAAGGGTGGGCACGAAGAACACGATGATCGCCAGCAGGATGAGGAACACCCCGATGCCGAAGACATCCTTGACCGTGTAGTAAGGATGGAACGAGATGCCGTCGAGGGGCTTGCCGTCCGGTGCCACCTTCTCCTTGATCTCGATGCCGTCCGGATTGTTCGAGCCGGTGCGGCGCAACGCCACCAGGTGCAGCGCCACCACCAGCAGCAGCCCGAGCGGCAGCGCCACGACATGCAGGGCGAAGAAGCGGTTGAGCGTGGCATCGGCAATGCCGTAGTCACCGCGGATCCATTCGACCAGCCCCGGCCCGATGGCCGGTATGGTGCCGAACAGGTTCACGATCACCTGCGCGCCCCAGAAGGACATGTTGCCCCAGGGCAGCACGTAGCCCATGAACGCCTCGGCCATGAGCAACAGGTATACCAGCATGCCGATGAGCCACAGCAGCTCTCGCGGCTTCTTGTACGAGCCGTACAGGAAGGCGCGGAACATGTGCAGGTAGACGACGATGAAGAACGCCGAGGCGCCGGTGGAGTGCAGGTAGCGGATCAGCCACCCGTAGTTCACCTCGCGCATGATGAATTCGACCGAGTCGAACGAGGTCAGCTCGCCGGGCTTGTAGAACATCGTCAGGAATATGCCCGTCAGCAGCTGCAGCACGAGCACGACCAGCGCCAGCGAACCGAAGAAATACCAGATGTTGAAGTTCTTCGGCGCGTAGTAGCCGGTCAGCTGGTCGGCGACGAACTCATCCACCGGCAGGCGCTTGTTGATCCAGCCCCACAGGCCCTGCTTGGCGGGCGCTGCATCCGGGGGCAGTGCTGCCGGGGCACCACTTGCACTCTTCACGGTCATCAGGCGGCTCCCTTCCCGTCGCTGCCAACCACGAGCGTGCGCTCATTCGGGTACGAGTACGGCGGCACCCGGAGGTTGATCGAGGCCGGCGAGCCCTCGAACACCCGACCCGCCAGGTCAAAGCGCGAGCCATGGCAGGGGCAGAAGAATCCGCCGGGCCAGCTCGGATACAGCTCCCCGGAGGCGAAGCGCTGCTTGGGCAGGCAGCCCAGATGCGTGCAGGTACCTACCAGCACCAGGTATTCGTCGCTGCGCGCGCGCACCGCGTTCTTCGCGTACGCGGGCTGGTCCGAATACTTCGACCCCGGATCCTTGAGTTCACCGTCGTGTCCAGCGATGCGCTTGACCATGTCGGGCGTCCGCCGCACGACATAAATCGGCGAGCGGCGCCACACCGTAGTCGCCATCTGGCCCGGCTCGAGCTTGGAGAGGTCCATCTCGGTGGGGGCGCCCTGGGCGCGGGCGCGCTCGGACGGGGACCAGGACTCGATGAAGGGCACGACGGCAAATGCGGCCCCGACTGCCCCGGTGGCGATCGTAGCCCGGGTCAGAAACTTGCGTCGGCTGAGGTCGATTTGCTCGTCGGCGACGACTGCGTGATCCGCCATTCCAACCCTCTCGGAAGTTTAGCTACTCACCCTCCACCTGCGCGTTTTTCCGCGTCCGCTCGCGCTGCACCGGCCGTGGCGTGGACATGCGCGGTTTCGTACCTTGCGGGGGGCGGCGCATTATACACATACGAATACCCCCTCCTGAGGCGCGCTGGTGCGCCGCGCGCGCGGGTTTCCCGGAGTCTGCGATGCTCAACCGCCTCGGTCGGGGCCTCATCTTCGTCGCCGGTTCGGTGGTCGGCGGACTTGCCCTCGCCTTCCTGATCGTGGCGCTGCGGCCGGACCTGATTCGCCTGGCCCCGGCAGAGGCCCCGGCCGCCGCCCCGCCACCCGCACCCGCCGCTGTGCCGGCGAGCGCCGCGGCACCGGCGCACCTGAGCTACGCGGGCGCCGTCCAGCGTGCCGCCCCGGCGGTCGTCAATGTCTATACCGCCCGCCTGGTGACCGAGCGCGTCGCCCCCTCGCTCGGGGAGCTGTTCGGCGACTACCTGCCGCGTTACCGCCAGCGGATCGAGCGCAGCCTGGGCTCCGGGGTAATCGTGGATGCGGCCGGGCATATCGTCACCAACCATCACGTCATCGCGAACGCTGACTCGGTGCGCGTGCAGCTGGCCGACGGGCGCGTGGCCGACGCGCGCATCGTGGGGCGCGACCCGGATACGGACCTGGCGGTGCTCAAGATCGACCTCGCCCCCCTGCCGGTGGCCGACTTCGGCCGCTCGGACCTTCTGAGAGTCGGAGATGTGGTGCTGGCGATCGGCAACCCCGTCGGCCTGTCCCAGACAGTCACCCACGGCATCGTCAGCGCCACGAGCCGCCAGCAGCTGGGCATCGCGCCGCTGGAGGACTTCATCCAGACCGACGCGCCGATCAACTTCGGCAACTCCGGGGGCGCGCTCATCGATGCCAGCGGCCTGCTGATCGGCATCAACACCGCCATCGTTGCCAAGAACATCGGCGTGGAGGGGATCGGCTTTGCCATCCCGGTCAACATGGTGCGCGGGGTAATGGACGAGATCATCGCCCACGGGCGCGTCATCCGTGGCTGGATCGGCATCATTCCCGAGGACCTCACGCAGGAGCAGGCCGAGCAGCTGCACCTGGGGCAGTCCGGGGTGGTCATCGGTAACCTCTATGTCGGCAGCCCGGCGCAGAAGGCCGGACTGCTGCCGGGAGACTTGCTGCTGGCCATCGACGGGGTCGCCCCGCACGGTGCACAGGATGCACTCGGCCGCATCGCCGGCCACAAGCCCGGCAGCACCGTGCGCGTGCGCGCCTTGCGTGCGGATCGCACCCTCGAGGTGCGGGCGCTGGTCGGGGAAAGGCCACGGCCACAGTGACGACCCTCAAGCTGCTGCGCTTTGACTCGCGTGCCGCACTGGATGTGGCGCTGGAAGGGCGCTTGCTCGCCGCACTCGCCGCCCCCGGTGCCGCGGCGGTCATGCTCGCCGGCGGCAGCACGCCGCTGCCTGCCTACCGGGCCGTCGCGCGCCAGATCGGGGCGCACGACGATCGGTTGCACATCCTCTTCAGCGACGACCGCTACGTGGCCGCCGATGCCGCCGCCAGCAACTACTTCCAGTCGCGAGCGTTGCTCGACGTGCTCGACCTGCCGGACGAGTCGCTGCTGCGGGTCAACACCGCCCTGCCCCTGCCGGAGGCGGCGGCAGACTACGACCGCAGGCTGTCGGCCATGCTCAGCTCCGGCGTGCGCATTGGGCTCGGGCTCCTGGGGCTCGGGGCCGACGGCCACACCGCATCGCTGTTCACGCCCGCGGATCTGGAGCGCGCCCGCGGCCGCTACGCCATCCCGGTGCAGCGGCCGGACGGACTGAGTGCGGTGAGCGTCACTCCCGAGCTGATCGCAACCATCGGCGCACCATTGTTCGTGCTGGCCGGCCATGACAAACAGGAAGCGCTCGGCCGCATGCTGGCGCACGATCCGACACTCATCGCGTGGCGCGCCGTGCAGGGCTGCCCGCGCGTTGAGGCATGGGTGTGCCCGTGAGCACTGGCGTTGCCGGTGGCCTCACGTATGCTTGCGAGCTTGTCGAGGCCGCAACAGCGGCACGCACGCAGCCGGCCTGATCGCAGCATGTGCCGCCGCTTCGGTGGCAGCGCCAGGCGCACCGACTGCGGTCCGCTATTTTTCGGAAACCGGACATGAACAGCTCACCCGAACCGCAGATACGCCAGGCGCAGGCGTTGCAGCAAGCCGGACGCCTGACGGATGCCGAGCAGGCCTATGCACAGATCCTGGCCCGCTGGCCGGCGCTGCCGGACTGCTGGTACAACCTGGGGGTGGTGCAGCGCCTGCAGGGCCGTGCCGAGGAAGCGCTCGCCTCCTACCGCGAAGCCCTCAACCATGGCGTCTCCCGACCCGAGGAGGTGCATCTGAACCGCGCGGTCATCCTCAGCGATGCGCTGCAGCGGGTGCCGGAGGCCGAATCCGAACTGCAGACGGCGCTGCGGCTGAACCCGACTTACCTGCCGGCGATGCTGAACCTTGCCAACCTGCACGAGGATCGCGGCGAACGGAATGAGGCGCGCGCGCTGTACGGCAAGATACTCACGCTGGATCCGCTGAGCTTTCTGGCCTTTGCGCGCCTTGCAAACCTGATGCCGCGCGGCTCGCACGACACGCAGCTGATCGGGCGGCTCAGGTCCGCCCTCGCACGAGCCGAGGCCTCCGCCGGGGACCGTGCGCACCTGGGCTTCGCGCTGGGGCGGGCGCTGGACGGCACCGGCGACTACGCCGGGGCCTTTGCAGCCTGGCAGGCAGCCAACCGGGACAGCCGCGCGAGTGCGGCAGACCCGGTGCACTACGACCGCCGCGCGCATGAGCAGATCGTGGACGAACTCATCGCCACCGCGCTGCCGCCCCCGGTAAGCGCCGATGCACAGTCGCGGCCGCGGCCGGTCTTCATTCTCGGGATGTACCGCTCCGGCTCGACGCTCACCGAGCAGCTGCTCGCCGGCCATCCGGACGTGGGCGCCGGCGGCGAACTCTCGCTGCTGCCGCGCCTCATCAGCACCGAGCTGTTGCCGTTTCCGGCGGCCCTGGCCCGCGCGCCGGCCGCGCAGCTGGCGCGACTGGCGGCCGGCTACCGCGCCAGCATCGCCGCCCTGTTTCCCACGGCCGCCTTAGTGACCGACAAGCGCCCCGACAATTTCTTCTGCATCGGGCTGATCAAGACCCTGTTCCCCGATGCGCAGATCGTGCACACGGTGCGCGATCCGCTGGATACCTGCCTCTCGGTGTTCTTCCTCCACCTGGATCATCGGCTCAGCTACGCGCTGGATCTTGCCGACATCGGTCATTTCTACCGCCAGTACCAGCGCCTGATGACACACTGGAAACGGCTGTACGGCGAATCCATCATCGACTTTGACTACGACCGGTTCGTGACCTCGCCCGAGCCCACCGGCGAGGCCCTGTTTGCCGCGCTCGGGCTCAAGTGGGATGCAGGCCTTTTGGACTTCCCGCGCCGGCCGCGCAGCGTCCGCACGGCGAGCGTCTGGCAGGTACGCGAGCCGCTGTACCAGCATGCCTCGGGACGCGCGCGGCACTACGAGCGCGAGCTTGCACCCCTGCGCGCCGAGCTCGGTCTCGAGCCTGCGGCCCCCCCAGCCGGGGCCCGGTGAGCGACACACCCGAGGTCGTGCCGCTCTTTGCCACGCCCTTTGGCGTGGTCACCCTGCCCGAGGCGCGTGCGGCCAACACCGCCCTGGCCGAACTGCTGACCGCCCGCGCGCGGCCGCCGTGGCAGGCCGCCGAGCAAGCCCCGGCCGCCACGACCTTCCGCAGCCGGGACGACCTCACCGAGTGGCCGGAGGCCCCCGTTGCACAGCTCCTGACTCAGATGCTGGCGGGGGTCAGTTCCGTTGCCGCATCGATCTGCGAGCTCACCGCGGAGGAGTTCTCCAGCCTGCGCCGGGAAGCGCGCTGCTGGTTCACCGTCATCGGGGGCAACGGCTACGTGGCACCCCACACCCACCCGAATACCTCCTGGGCGGCGGTGTACTGCGTGGCAGCCCCGCCAGCCTCGCCCACCCGGCAGGACAGCGGCGTGCTGAGGCTGCACGAGTTCCGACCCGGCGGGATGTTCGTGGATGCCGCTCAGGGCGCGACCAGAATGCCGTACCGCCCCGGGCATTGCGCCTGGCATCCGGTTCCTGGCCGGATGGCGGTTTTTCCAGCCACGATCACGCACGAAATCGCCCTTTTACGCGCCGATACCCCCATGATTCTGGTCACCGCCCGCGTCCGCTTCGTCGGCGCGGATCAGCCCTGGATGCCCCCCTGGTGAGCCCCACCGCCCTGCATGCACGATTTGCAGTGCCGGTGGCGCAGCTGCAGCTCAGTCCCTGCGAGACACTCAACCAGGAGCTTGCGGCGCTGTTCCTGGAGCGCGAGACGGCGGGCTATCGCAACCCGATACCCAGCCACGTACCGCAGCAGGAGATGTTCGAGAGCCGCTTTAACCTCTTCCGCTGGCCGGAAGGCTGCGTGCAGCAACTGCGGGCGTTCATGCTCGAGGGGGTCGCCCAGACGGTTCTGCAGGCAACGGACCTGAGCCCTGAGGACCTGGGGCGGCTGAAGTTCCACAATCACACCTGGTTCCACATCACCCGGCATGCAGGTTCCTTCGTCGCCCACAACCACCCGATGGCCTCCTGGTCGGCGGTCTACTGCGTGAGCGCCGGATTGCAGGTCCCCGAACACCCCTCCAGCGGCCTCCTGCGGCTCGCCGACCCCCGCAGTGGGGCCAATGCGTACCTCGACCCCGCAAATCAGCGCCTCCAGCCCCCGTTTGCCCTGCGTCCGCTCGAGCTGCGCCTCACTCCCGGGCAGCTGGTCGTCTTCCCCTCCTATTTATTCCACGACGTGGCGCCGTTTTACGGGACCGACACGCGCATTACGGTCGCCACCAACTGCTGGTTTGCCGAATAGACGTCATCCAAGCCACTAGCGGGGTGCTGTTGCGTGAAAGATACAATGCCCCAGGGCGCGTTTTAGGCCGACAGGCCCCGGATATTGGGTTTTGCGCACAAGTGTGGCGACGTGTAGTATTTCTGCAATAGCGGCTGCGAGCGCAACATTCCAGCAACTGCGCCGCTGTTGCACGTGCTTTCCTACCGGAAACCCTGGGGAGATAAACGAATGACGAAGTCCAATCGCGCCTTGCGACAGGCCGTCCGACTTGCTCTGGCGACTGCAGCCAGCGCATCGGCGCCGATCGCATTTGCGCAGACCGCACCTGCTACTGCCGCTGCGGCAGGGCAGATTCAAGAGGTGGTCGTCACGGGCTCGCGCCTGATGCAGGCGCCGAACGAAGTGTCGATCAGTCCGATCACGAGCGTGAGCCAGGAAGACATCAGGCAGACCGGCTTGGTGCGCACCGAGGACGTGCTCCAGAACCTGCCGCAGGTTGCTGTTGAGCAGACCTCGGGCAACTCCATCAGCTCAGTCGGAGTCGCAACGGTCAGCCTGCGCGGCTTAGGTTCGCAGCGCACTCTGGCGCTGGTGAACGGCAAACGCCTGAACCCCGGGGGCGCCGGCGGCGTGCCCGGCGGCAACGCCAGCGCTGCCGACATCAACCAGATTCCCGCGGACCTGATCGAGCGCGTCGACGTGCTCACCGGCGGTGCCTCGGCCGTGTACGGCGCGGACGCGGTGGCAGGCGTCGTCAACTTCGTGATGAACACCCACTACGAGGGTGTCGAAGTCAATTTTGGGTACAGCTACAACGAACACAAGAACGATGACCAGACGTACCTGGGCTACCTGGCCGACTCGGGTAACCCGACACCGCCGAGCACGGTGAACACCGGCCAGAACCGCACCGCCTCGGTGATCATGGGAGCGAACTTTGCCGACGGCAAAGGCAACGCCACCGCGTACGTCACCTACCTCAACAGCTCCCCTGCAGTCGGCAACCAGTTCGACCACGCCGGTTGCACCCTGAATGGCAGCTCCTCGTCGCTGACGGCCCCGCCGTTCTGCGGCGGCTCCTCCACCAGCGCCGGCGGCCGCTTCAAGCTGTTTGGCCTGGGCCCCAGCGGCTCCCAGGCCACGCTGCTGAACAATACGGTCGATCGAAGCACCGGAGACTTCCGTGGCTACAAGGGTACGGATGCTTACAACTACGGCGCGCTGAGCTACTTCCAGCGCCAAGCCGAACGCTGGACGGCTGGCGCGTTCCTGCACTACGACGTGAATGACCACGTCCAGGCCTACTCGGAGACCATGTACGCGCGCAACAAGAACCAGGCGCAGTACGGACCGAGCGGCGCCTTCGCCTACACCCCGATCCCGACCAGCTGCGACAACCCGCTGCTGACGGCGCAGGAAGTGGCGACCATCTGTACGCCGTCAAACTTGGCCGCAAACCAGGCCCTCTTCGGGGGCACGGGCAACCAGTTCACCGAGTACGTGGGTCGTCGTAACGTCGAAGGCGGCGGACGCCAGGACAACTACCTGTCGAACTCCATTCGCCAGGTCATCGGCGTCAAGGGCGAGATCAACAGCGCCTGGTCCTACGATATGTACGGTCAGGTCGGTATCACCGATTTCGCGGATTTCGAAGGCAACTTCCTCGGCACGCAGCAGATTGGCTACGCCCTGGATGCCATCGCCAATCCGGCCGTCGGTGGGGTCGTCGGCGTCGCCCCGGGTGTACCGGTGTGCCGCTCGGCACTGCCCGGCGGCGCGCAGCCCACCTGCGTACCGTGGAACATCTGGCAGAAGGACGGTGTGACGGCTGAGCAGCTCGCCTACCTGACCGTCCCGGCCAGCTACAGCTCAAACGCCACGGAGTACATCGTGGATGCCTCCGCCACCGGCGACCTGGGCAAGTACGGCGTGCAGCTGCCGAGTGCGAACAGCGGCCTGAACATGAACATCGGTACCGAGTATCGCTCGGAGCGGTTCAAGTTCAGCCCGGACTACATCTTCCAGAACGGTTTCCAGGCCGGTGGTGCCCCCGCAGGTCCGATCGACGGCTACTTCCACGTCTGGGAAGGATTCGTCGAGGCTCGCATGCCGCTTATCGAAGAGAAGCCGGGTGCGTACCTGCTGTCGCTCGAGGGCGGCTACCGCTATTCGAGCTACACGGAAGGGTTCAATACCAATACCTACAAGATCGGTCTTGAGTACGCCCCGATCCGTTCGCTGCGCCTGCGTGGCGGTTACAACCGCGCGGTCCGCGCCCCGAACCTGAACGAGCTGTTCGAGCCGCCAGCGGTCGGTGCCGGTGGCACGGCCGATCCGTGCTGGGGTGCCGCGCCGATCTACACGTTCGAGCAGTGCGCGCGCACCGGCGTGACCGCCGCAGAGTACGGCCACATCGACGTCAACGCCGCCGCGCAGATCAATACGCAGGTGGCGGGTACTTCCACGCTGAAGCCGGAAACGGCAGACACGTTCACCATCGGTGGCGTGTGGCAGCCGGAGTTCGCGCCCGGACTGTCGATCTCAGTGGATGCCTTCGACATCAAGATCAAGGACACGATCACCTCGCTGTCCTCGAACACGATGCTTGCGAACTGCGCGGTGAACAACGACCCGTTCTCGTGCTCGCAGGTCCATCGTGGCGGCGGAGGCTCGCTGTGGTTCAACGTCGCCGAGTTCGTCGGCGTGCCCTTCCAGAACATCGGCCAGGTGGAGACCAAGGGTATTGACCTCGAGGGTAACTACCATCTGACCATGGGCAAGATGGGCCGCCTGGGGTTGAACCTGACAGGCACCTACACCGACAGCTTCACGGTCGCACCGATCCCCGGTGTGAACTATGACTGCGCCGGCCTGTGGGGCACGACCTGCGGTGCACCGCTGCCGAAGTGGCGCCATGTGATGAATGCGACCTGGGGCACGCCCTGGGCCGGACTTGACCTGACGCTGCGGTGGCGCTACATCGGTACCTCGGACGTGGATCGTTCGAGCGCCAACCCGGCGCTGACCAGCCCGTACTACCCGTACACGGCGCACATCCCGGCCTACAACTACGTGGACATTTCGGCGGCGATACCGTTCGGGCGCGCGTTCGAGGCCCGGGTTGGTGTCAACAACATCGCCGACAAGAACCCGCCGTTGATCCTGAACGGCACGTTCTCGGACTGCCCGAATACGAGCTGCAACAACAACACCTGGGTGGGCACGTACGACTCGCTGGGCCGGTACATTTACTTCAACCTGACCGCGAAGTTCTAAGCGAAGCTTCCAGCTTCTTTGACGATATTGACGGCGGGCTTCGGCCCGCCGTTTTTTTGCCGTTCACGGTGCGCCGCGGCGCGGTTGCACTGCGGGTCATCTGGCATGATGCCGCCATGGCACGTGATCTCAAGACAGACCAGGAACTGCTCGGACGGGTGCTGGCGCTGGCCCAGAACCGCGACATTCCCCGCGCCGCGGCCCTGGCCGAGCAGGCGCTCGCGGAGGGGTTCGAGCATCCGCTGCTGCTGAACGTCCTGGCGACGCGCCTCGAGGGGGAAGGCAAGCTCGAGGAGGCCGCGGGCCTGCTCGAGCGCGGAATTGCGCTGGCGCCATCTGACGTTCCGGTGCGCAATGCACTGGCGCTCGTCCTGCAGCGCCTCGAGCGTCCCCAGGAAGCCCTGGCGCACCTCGAGCTGATCCTGCAGGACCAGCCGCAACTGGCCTTCGCGCATGCCAGCAAGGGCAATGCGCTGATCGCCCTCGGCTCGCTCGGTCTGGCACAGGCCAGTCATCTGCGGGCGCTGGAGCTGGACCCGGACAACATTGCAGCGATGGGTTCGCTGGCCTCGATTGCCACCCACCGTGGCGAGCATGATGGCGCCAGGCGCTGGGCGGAACGCCTGCTCGTACGCATCCCCGGCTTTCCCGACGCAGTTCTCAGCATTGCCGCCGCAGATCTCGCCGGCGGTGCGACGGCGCGCGCGGAGGCCGCCCTGCGTGACCTGCTCGCCGACCGGCGTGCCGGGCCCATGGACCGCTCCCGCGCGCTGGGCCTGCTGGGGGACGTACTGGATGCTGCGGGGCGCTACGCAGAAGCCTTCGATGCCTATAGCGCCTGCAACGAGCTCACGGGGCAGATCTACTGTCGCTTCGCCGAGCCCAGCCTGCTCACCTACACCCGCAACCTCACCGACGCCTTCCTCGCCCGCGCACCGCATTGGCCCGCCAGGCCCGCGACAGTATCCCTGGCCGACGCACCGGCCGAGCACGTGCTGCTCATGGGGTTTCCGCGCTCGGGGACCACGCTCCTGGAAGTGATCCTCGACGGCCATCCCCGGGTGTGCAGCCTCGAGGAACATGACCTGTTCACCGAGGGCGTGCTGCAATATCTGCATGACCCGCGCACGCTCGAGTCATTGACGCAGGCCAGCGAGGCGGAGCTGGGGGTCCTGCGCGCAGCGTACTGGCGCCGGGTCCGTGCCGGCGGGGCCGAAGTCAGCGGCAAGGTGTTCATCGACAAGCACCCGCTCAATACGCTCAAGCTGCCCCTCATCGCACGGCTGTTTCCGGACGCGAAGATCCTGTTTGCCCGCCGCGATCCGCGTGACGTGGTGCTCAGCTGCTTCCGGCGCCGCTTCCGGATAAACCCGGCCATGTTCCAGATGCTCAGCCTCAAGAGCGCCGCGCAGTTCTACGATGCGGTGATGGAGCTGGCTGCCCGCGCACAACCGGTCCTGGGTCTTGCCTGGCACGAGGTGCGCTACGAGAGCCTCGTGGCCGACTTTGCCACCGAGACCCGCCGCATCTGCGAATTCCTCGGCATCGAGTGGACGGGCGGCATGAGCGAGTTTGCAGCGCGCGTGCAGTCGCGCGAGAGCGCGACCCCCAGCACCGCACAGCTCGCCCGCGGCCTGGACCAGTCCGCAGTGGGCCACTGGCGTCACTACCGCCAGCACATCGCCGCGTTCGAGCCGCTGCTGGCTCGCTGGACCGCGCTGTACGGATTGCGCCCCTAGCGCCCTCGCTGGGTCACTGCGTGCGCTGTGCGCGGTAGGTGTGGTGCGAGGGCGTGGTCAGCAGGTAGGAGCCGAGCGAGGCGCGGCGGATCGTCACCTCGCCGCCGGGCTGCGGCGGGCCGCCCGCGTCGGGATAGGTCCAGGATTGGCCGTTGTCGAGCACCACGTAGACATTGCCCTGGCGGTCCCCGCTGCCACTGACGATGTGTGCCGTAACCAACTGTGTTGCCTGTTCGGTCGGTACTGTATGCGTGCTCATCCCGAAGCCGCCTGCGGCGGCGGCCGTTGCGGCTGCGGCTGTCCCGCTCGCGGCCGCCGCCGCGGGGGCCGGTTTGGCGGCCGCGGGAGTGGCCGCAGGCTGCAGCTTCGAAACCGCGAGCGAGTCATAGCAGGCCAGGCGCTGGTCGACGGCGACGATCGCCGCGCAGTGTGCCAGTTCGCTCACGCTCACCGTCGGCGCCGGGGATGCGGTTGCCAGCGTGATACCCCCCAGCGTCAGCAGCGCCCCGGCCGAGCGGCTGCCCCTCACAGTCCAGTCTCCGCAGAGAGCGCGTAGTGGTTCACGTATACCTGCGTTGCCGCGGCAATCATCTCGCGCTCGGCGGCGCTGAGCAGCGGGTTCCAGATGTCGAATATCAGGATGGCGCGCGGGGTATCGGAGTCATTCCATGCCTCGTGCTCGATGGTGTCGTCGAACACCCAGGCCCTGCCCGGCACCCACTCACGAGTCGTACCGCCCACCCGGAAACCGCAACCCGGTGGCACGACCAGCGGCAGGTGGACGGTAAGGCGCGTGTTGGTGACTCCGGTATGCGCCGGGATGCGTGTCTTGGCGTCCAGGACCGAGAAGAACGCCGTCGGCGCGCGGCGCGTGATGCGCGGACGGGGTGCGTGCTCCTCCAGCGCCCGGGCCGTCATCGGGCAGCGGGCGATGTGCCCCTCGTCCGGGGCGCCCTGATTCCACAGGAAGTACGCGCTCCAGCGCCGCGAGCGGTTCAGTTCCCGGAACTGGTCCAGCGGCATGTCCGGTGGGAAGTCGATGTAAGGCTGTAGTCCCTCGCGGTCGGCGATGAGCACGCGCATCAGTTCGGCGCGCATCTGCTCGCTGGCAGCCTCCAGTGCATCCAGCCAGGCAAATTCGGCGCGGTCGAAGAATTCGATTGCCGGCAGTTCCGGGAAGTACATCCAGGTAGGCTGCGAGTGGTAGATGCTGCGCCGGCCCATCAATGCCTCAAGACAGGCATCGACGCGCCGCTGCGCGGCACCGCCGTGACGCGCGCGCACCTCCGCCAGCGGCCCTTCCATGGCGCTGGTGAGCGTGGCCTGATCCTGGTCCACCACGCGTCTGGCACGGGCGAGCGCCTCACGGATGTGAGGCGCCGGCTCGGTGCCCGGCGCGATAGTGGCGAGCGCGCTCTGGTACGTGCGCGCGGCACCGCGCAGGTCCCCGGTGTCTTCCTGGTAAGCACCCTTCTGCAGCAGCGCAGACAGGTGCCGCGGGGCGAGTTCCAGCGCCTTCTGGAGCGCGTCCATCTCCTCGGCGCCGCGCCCCAGGGCCTTCAGGCTGCTGGCCAGGTTTGCCCACAGGGAGGGATGGTTGGGATCGATCTTGGTGGCGCGCTCGAACAGGGCGCGCGCCTGCGCCGCCTCGCGGCGATCGAGCATGCGCACCCCGAGCTCGTTGAGCACCGCCGGGTGATTGGGGACGCGCTGCGCCAGTGCCACCAGGATCTGGTCGGACTCCCCCGCGCGGCCAGCGGCGGCGGCGGCCTTGGCGGACTGCAGAGTGCGGATTACCGCGGCATCATCCAGGACAGCAGGCGTGTTCAATCCGTCATCCCCGTAAGCGTGCAATATGCGCAGATTATACGCGCGCCGTGCACCCCGCAGCAGGCGGCAGCCTGCATTGACTACCCCGGCGCAGTCGGCTTATATACCGGCCGCCGTCGCAGGGCGCGCCTCAGGCGCACCGCAGCTCCTGCTGCCAGCGCGCTGGCGCCACAGCATTCCGGGAGTTCCCGCCTTGTCCACCAGTGCATCCGCAGATCTCGAACTGATGCGCGCATCGCTGCTGATCGATTCGGATCCGGCAGGTGCGGCACGGCGCGCCAGCGAGATTCTCGCCCAGATCCCCGGTCACGCCGAGGCCAGCCTGCTGCTCGCCGCCGCCTGTCGCAACCTCGGTGAACCGGCCACCGCCGCCGGGGTGCTGGAGAAGCTCGCGGCCAGCGGCGCCGACGCGCCCGCCATTCTGCTGGAACTCGGGCGTGCCTACGCCAGCAGCGGCCGGATTGCCGAGGCGCTCGCGACCCTGGAAAGAGCGGTGGCAGCCGATCCCAAGTTTGCCGACGGCTGGCGGGAACTGGCGGCCCAGAGATTCGTCGCCGGCGATACCGTCGGCGGTGACCAGGCGTACGGGCGCTACACGCTCCTGTGGCGCCAGCCGCAGGAGCTGATCGATGCGGTCCGGGCGCTGGGCGACAACCGCGTGGATGCTGCCGAGCAGATCCTGCGGCGCCGCCTCACTCAGTTCCCGCACGAAGTCGCCGCGCTGCAGCTGCTCACCGAGGCGGCGCTGCGGCGCGAGGACGACCTGCAGGCCGAGCGCTACCTGCGGCAGTGCCTGGCACTTGCGCCGGGCTTCGCCGCCGCACGCCACGATCTGGCACTGCTGTTGTATTCGCAGCAGCGCATCGCGGAGATGATGGATCACGTTGCCCGGTTGCTGGCCGCGCAGCCGCACAACATCAACTACCTGAGCCTCAAGGCCCACGGCTTGCGTCAGCTCGGGCGCAACGACGAAGCGCTGGCCCTCGTCGAGGAGCTGATTACCGCGTACCCGCGCGAGGAACAGGTGTGGATACTGTACGGAACCGTGCTGCGCGAGGTCGGCGAGCAGTCCCGCTCGATCGAGGCCTTCCGCCAGGCAATCGTCGTGCGCCCCGGTTCGCCTACCGGCTATGCAAGTCTTGCCAACCTCAAGACGCTGCGCTTCAGCGATGAGGACCTCGCCGCCATGCAGCAGCAGCTGGCGCTCGTGAGCGTGCGCGGCGCCGATCGCGTGCAGCTCGAATTCGCGCTCGGCGCTGCCCGCGAATACCGCAACGAGTTCGCGGCATCATTCGAGCACTATGCACGCGGCAACAGCCTGCATCGCGCCACGTTGTACTACGACCCCGGTTTCGTGACCGAGAGAGTCGAGCGTACGCGCAACCTGTTCAACGCGCGGTTCTTCGCTGAGCGGGCGGACTGGGGCAGCCAGCAGATCGACCCAATCTTCATCATCGGCCTGCCGCGCTCCGGCTCGACGCTCCTGGAGCAAATGCTCTCCTGTCACTCGCATGCCGAAGGCACGCGCGAGCTTGCCGACATCCCCACCCTGGCGCTGGAGCTGCTGTCAGGGTCGGAGGTGCCATCGCAGGCGACACTGTTCGAGAAGTTCGAGGCACTGACTGCCACGCAGGTTGCCACCCTCGCCGCGCGCTACCTTGCCAACACCCGCGCACAGCGGCGGCTGGGCAAGGCGCGCTTCGTCGACAAATTGCCCGGCAACTGGTCGCTGCTCGGATTCGTGCTGCTGCTGTTTCCGCGCGCCTCGATCATCGACGCGCGCCGCCATCCGCTCGGCAGCGGCTTCTCCTGTTACAAGCAGCTGTTTGCCCGCGGCCAGCAGTTCACCTACGACCTGCGCGAAGTCGGACTGTTCTCCCGCGACTACGCCTCGCTCATGCAGCATTTCGATGACATCCTCCCGCGGCGCATTCACCGCGTCCACTACGAACAGGTCGTCCGCGACCCGGAAACACAACTGCGCAGCCTGCTCAACTACTGTGGCCTGCCTTTCGAGGAGCAGTGCCTGCGCTTCCACGAGAACCGACGCGCCGTGTCGACGCTCAGTTCCGAACAGGTGCGGCAGCCGCTCTACACCGAAAGCGTGGACCACTGGCGCAACTACGAACAATGGCTCGGTCCGCTGAGAAGCGCACTCGGCGACCTGGTTGAACAGTACCCGGAGCACTGAGCCGCGCATGACCGACCTTCGGGCGACGCTTGAGCGCGCGCGCTCCCTGCACCAGCAGGGACGTCTGAGCGAGGCTGTGCCCGTGTATCGCGAGGTGCTCAGCCTCGAGCCGCGCAATGTCGAGGCGCTGCAGCTGCTGGGGGTGGCACTGGCCGCCCTGGGCGACCTTGAACGGGCCACCGTACTGTTAAGCGGCGCGGCGCAGCTCGCGCCGCAGAACGCTGCGATCCACTCCAATCTTGCCGGAGTGCTCAGCGGTGCGGGACGCTGGCGGGAGGCACTTGCCGCCTACGAACGCGCGCTCACCAGCGAGCCGCGGTTGCCGGCAGCGCTGCGCGGGCAGGCTGCGGCACTGATGCAACTCGGGCGCCACGAGGCCGCCACGATCGCCTTCCGCAAGGTCGTGCGCTTGATGCCGCAGGACGATCAGGCCTGGAACGGCCTGGGGGTGGTCCTGGAGCGTGCGGGACAGGTCACCGAGGCGCGCACGCACTTTGCGCGGGCCGTGGAACTCAACGCCGGAAACGCGCAGGCCCACCACAACCTGGGACTGCTGGATGCAGGCGCCGGACGCAACGCCGAAGCATTGGCCAGCTTTGCGCGCGCCCTGGCACTGCAGCCCGCCAATCCCATCCTGCATGTCAACCAGGGTACGCAGCTGTTGGCACTGGGGCGGCCCAGCGAGGCCTTGGCGAGCTTCGAGTGCGCGCTCACACTGCAACCCAACGACGCGATCACTCACTACAACCGCGGTCTGGCGCTGTTCGCACTGAAGCGCTTCAGCGAAGCGCTGCCAAGTTTCGAACGCGCACTCGAGTCCGCACCTGACAGCGCCCCCACGCGGCTGTGGTATGGCAAGAGCCTGCTGGAACTCGGGCGTCCGGAAGCTGCGCTGGCCGCTTTCGAGCGGGCCCGGCAGCTGGCTCCGGGGGAGTTCGAGGTGCACATGCAGTGCGGGGGCGTGCTCGCGCAGCTGCACCGCAACGAAGAGGCGCTCGCCAGCTTCGAGCGCGCGCTCGTCCTGAATGCCAGCTCCGCCGAAGCCGTCAACAACCGTGGCGCGGTGCTGGTGCGGCTGTTCCGACCGTTGGAGGCCCTCGATGACTTCAGCCGCGCGCTCGCGCAGCGGCCTGACTACCTCGAAGCCCTGGTCAACAGCGGCAACGTGCTGCGCGGCCTGGGCAGGTACGCGGAAGCGCAGTCACAGCTGGCGCGGGCGCAGGCACTGTGTCCGCAGGATGCAACCGTGCGCTGGAGCCAGGCGCTGCTCAAGCTCGGGCTCGGCGACTTCCACGGTGGCTGGCCGCTGTACGAGGCGCGCCTGGAGCTGCCGCCTGCGGACCGGCTGCCCCACCCGGCACTGCCGCGCTGGCACGGCGTCGAGCCGCTTGGCGGCAGGGCGCTGCTGGTGTACGCCGACCAGGGACTGGGGGATACGCTGCAGTTCTGCCGCTACGTCCCCGTACTCGAGTCCCACGGCGCGCGCGTGGTCTTCGAGGTGCAACCGGTGCTCAGGCAGCTACTCGGCTCACTGCCGATGCGCGGCACCCTCATCGAACGTGGACAGGCGGCGCCCGAGTGCGCGCTGTGCATCCCGCTGGCCAGCTTGCCACTCGCCCTGGGCACGCAGCTGGAGACGATTCCCGCAAACGTGCCCTACCTGCATGCCGACCCGCAGGCAGTAATCGCCTGGACAGCGCGGCTCGCGGGGCTGCCGGGCATCGTCGTCGGGGTCAACTGGCACGGCAACCCGGAGGCCGAAAAGCTCTCCGCGCTGCAGGCCCGCTCGTTCCCGCTGTCCGCCGCCGCCCCGCTCGCTCGCGTCCCGGGCATCAGCCTGGTGTCGCTGCAAAAGGGTACCGGCTCGGAACAGGCGGCGACGGTTGGCTTTGCGGACTCGGTCCACCGGCTGACCGATCCGGCCTCCATGGGGGCCGCGGAGATCGCCACCGAGACCGCGCCGCTGCTGACGGCGCTTGACCTGCTCATCACTGCCGATACCGCACTCGCGCACATGGCTGGCGCGCTCGGGGTGCGTGTCTGGGTCATGCTGCAGCACGTGCCGGACTGGCGCTGGCTCACCGAGCGCGCCGACAGCCCGTGGTATCCGAGCATGCGGCTGTTCCGCCAGCGCTCGCCCGGGGACTGGGACGAGCTGTTCGTACGTGTGGCGGTGGAGCTTGCCGCTCTGACGGCGGCGGCCTGAACCTGCGGCCGAGCGCGCGCCCGCCCGCAAACGGCTAGCTCTTCGCCGGCGACCCCCGCCCGCACGAGCGCGTCCAGTCCTCCGGCTTGGCCCCGGGGTTGTGCCAGCCGCACGGCCCCGTGATGAGGTCCTCCGCCTGCGGCGGCCCCCAGGATGCGGGCGGGTATTCCAGTGGCACGCTGCCGATGCGCAGCACCGGGTCGACGATGGCCCAGGCGGCTTCCACCTCGTCTTCGCGCGCGAAGTGCGCCGTATCACCGATCAGCGCTGCGCTGATCAGCACTTCGTACGCATCCATGTCGTCCTTCTGCTGCTCGGCGACGTAGAGCTCGACGTCCGTGCCGGTCATGACCGGACCGGGCTTTTTCGTGTTGGCGCCCAGGGCGATCGCGACATCCGGACCGACGCGGAAGCGCAGGTGGTTCGGCTGGTCGGGGCCGAGGGCGCCGAAGACATTCGCCGGTGGCGGTTTCAGCTCCACGACCACTTCGGTGGCCGTCACCGGCAGGCGTTTGCCGGCGCGCAGGTAGAACGGCACCCCGCTCCAACGCCACGAGTCGATGTGCAACACCAGCGCAGCATAGGTCTCGACCTTCGAGTCGCCCGCGACGCCGGGCTCCTGGCGGTAGCCCGTGAACTGGCCGCGCATGATCTCGGCAGGGCTCACCGGGCGCACGGCCTTGAGCAGTTTCACCTTCTCATCACGCAGCGACTCGCCCTCGGTGTTCACCGGCGGCTCCATCCCCAGCAGCGCCACGATCTGCAGCAGGTGGTTCTGCATGACATCGCGGATGGCGCCGGTCTCGTCATAGAACTTGCCGCGGCCAGCCACCCCGAGGGTCTCGGCCATGGTCACCTGGACGCTGGCGACGAAGTTGCGGTTCCAGACCGGCTCCAGGAAGGAGTTGGCGAAGCGGAAATACAGGAGGTTCTGCACCGCCTCCTTGCCAAGGTAGTGGTCGATTCGGAAGATGTTGGTTTCCGGAAAGTGCGCGTGCAGGGTCTTGTTCAGGGCGCGCGCCGAGGCCAGGTCACGCCCGAAGGGCTTCTCGATCACCACGCGCGCATTCTGCGGGTTGCCGGTCGCGGCCAGGTGCTCGATCACCACGGGGAACATGCTCGGCGGGATTGCCAGGTAGTGCAGCGGGCGCTGCGCGTCGCCGAGCGTCTTGACCAGTGACTCGAAGGTCGCGCGATTGTTGTAGTCGCCATCGACGTAGCGCAGCAGGCCGAGCAGGCGGGCGATCACCGCTTCCTCGGCTCCGGACTCGAAGTTCTTCAGGCTGTCGCGCACGCGGGCCTCGAGCTGGGCGAGATTCCAGCCCTGGCGCGCCACCCCGATCACCGGGACCGAGAGCAGGTTACGCCGCGTCAGCTGGTAGAGCGCCGGAAAGATCTTCCGGTAGCACAGATCTCCGGTCGCCCCGAAGAGCACAATTGCATCACAGTCGCGGCGTTCCACCTGCAGGCTCCTCGGGTCCAGGCTTTAGGAAGACTTCTCGACGTGGCCACCGAACCCGAGGCGCATGGCCGAGAGCACCTTGTTGGCAAATTCTGCCTGCCCGCGCGACTCGAAACGTGAGTACAGCGCCGCGCTGAGCACCGGCGCGGGTACGCCCACTTCGATCGCCGCCTGCACGGTCCAGCGCCCCTCGCCGGAATCGGACACCCGCCCGGCAAAGCCGGCCAGCCGCGGGTCCTTGGCGAGGGCGGCCGCGGTCAGATCCAGCAGGCGCGAGGAGATGATGCTGCCGTGGCGCCAGACCTCGGTAATGGCCGCCACGTCCAGCTGATACTGGAAGTAGCGCGGGTTGGAGAGCGGCGCGGTCTCCGCATCGGCGCTGGCCTGCTGCGCTCCAGCATTGGCGTGCGCGAGCAGGTTGAGCCCCTCGGCATAGGCGCCCATCAGCCCATACTCGATGCCGTTGTGGATCATCTTCACGAAGTGGCCTGCGCCCGAAGGTCCGCAGTGCAGGTAGCCCATGGCGGCCGCCCCCGCATTCGCCGCGCCGCCGCCACCCTGGGGCATCCGGCCGCCGGGGGCGAGGCTTGCGAGCACCGGTTCCACGAGCTGCACGGCGACCTTGTCACCACCGATCATCAGGCAGTAGCCGTCATCGAAACCGAGGACGCCGCCGCTGGTGCCGATGTCCAGGTAGTGGATGCCCGCGGGCTTGAGCGCATCGGAGCGGCGGATGTCATCGTGGTAGTTGGAATTGCCGCCGTCGATGAGCACGTCCCCGGCAGACAGCTGCGGGTGCAGCTGCTGGATCACCGAGTCGACGATGGCCGCGGGCACCATGACCCACACCGCGCGCGGTGGCTTGAGCGCCCGGGCCAGCTCGGCCAGCGAGTTGACCCCCTGTGCGCCATAGCCGGCCGCCGCCTGTACTGCGGCGGCCTTCGGATCGTAGGCTACGCAGGTGTGCCCCGCCTTGGCCAGGCGTCGCACCATGTTCGCGCCCATGCGTCCCAGTCCGATCATCCCGATCTGCATCGTCTGACTCCTTCAAGCACGCAAACGCGCGCGGCCCCGGCTCTAGTTCGGCACGCGCCTGATCTGGGCACCCAGCTGCGCCAGCTTTTCCTCAATCGCCTCATAGCCACGATCGATGTGGTAGATCCGCTCGACGTCGGTGCGCCCTTCGGCGACCAAACCAGCCAGCACGAGGCTCGCCGAGGCACGCAGGTCAGTGGCCATGACCGGCGCGGCGGTGAGCTTCTTGACGCCGTGGATGATCGCGGTGTTGCCCTCCAGGCGGATCTCCGCCCCGAGCCGGCGCATCTCCAGCATGTGCATGAAGCGGTTCTCGAAGATCGTCTCGGTGATGGTCCCCACCCCGTCGGCTACCGTGTTCAGGGCGGCAAACTGGGCCTGCATGTCGGTCGGGAAGGCCGGGTACGGGGCGGTGCGCACGTCCACCGACTTCAGCTTCCGGCCGCGCATGTCGACCTCGATCCAGCTGTCGCCGATGCCCACCTTGGCGCCGGCCTCCTCCAGCTTAGCGGTCACGGCGTCAAGGTTGTCCGGGCGCGCGCTCTTGATGCGCACATGGCCGCCGGTGATCGCCCCGGCCACCAGGTACGTGCCGCCCTCGATGCGGTCCGGCAGCACCTCGTAGGTCGTGCCGTGCAGATTCTTCACGCCGGTGACCACGATCTTGTCGCTGCCGGCACCGTGGATCTTCGCGCCCATCGCGATGAGGAAGTTCGCCAGGTCCACCACTTCCGGCTCGCGCGCCGCATTCTCGATGACGGTTTCGCCCTCGGCCAGCGTCGCCGCCATCATCAGGTTCTCGGTGCCGGTGACCGTGACGGTATCGAGCACCAGGCGCGCCCCGTGCAGGCGCTTGGCACGGGCCCGGATGTAGCCGCCCTCGATGGTGATGTCCGCGCCCATGGCCTGCAGGCCTGCGACGTGGATGTTCACCGGCCGGGCACCGATGGCGCAGCCGCCGGGCAGCGAGACGTCGGCACGCCCGTAGCGCGCCACCAGCGGGCCGAGCACCAGGATCGAGGCGCGCATGGTCTTGACCAGATCGTACGGTGCGAAGCACTCCTTGAGCGTCGTGCCGTCCACTTCGATGCGCATGCGCTCGTCGATGGTGACCGTCGCCCCCATGCGCCCCAGCAGCTCCACCGTCGTGGTCACATCCTTCAGGTGCGGCACGTTGGCGACCATCACCGGGCCGTCGGCCAGCAGCGCACCGGCCAGGATCGGCAGCGTCGCATTCTTCGCCCCGGAGATGCGCACCTCGCCCTCCAGCGCGACGCCACCTTGAATCTGCAGCTTGTCCATCCTCGTCAGCCCGTTCCGGATTCGGCAGGTGTCAGCGCCTCGATCGACAGCGCATGGATCTCGCGTCCCATCAGCTCGCCGAGCGCGCGATAGACCAGCTGATGGCGCGCCAGCGGACGCTTGCCGGCAAATTCGCTCGCGACCACGCGCGCGCTGAAGTGCGTGTTGTCCTCCGAGTGCACCAGCACCACGGCTCCGGGCAGGCCCGCGCGGATCAGCCGCGCCACATCTTCTGGGTTCATGGGCGCGATATTACATGGGGTGGTCAGGGCCGCGCCTATAATGAGGCCATGGATCCGCCAGCCGTCGCCCCTTCGGCCCCACCGCCCAGCATCTCGGAAGAACAGCTGCGCGCCTCGGGCAGGCGTGCCGTTGAGATCGAGACCCGCGCGCTCGATGCGTTGACACCCCGGATCGGGTCGGCGTTCGTGCAGGCGTGCCGGATCTGTCTTGCGTGTCAGGGTCGGGTCGTGGTGACCGGGATGGGTAAGTCCGGCCACATCGCCGGCAAGATCGCCGCCACCCTGGCAAGCACCGGCACGCCGGCGTTCTTCCTGCATCCGGCCGAGGCCGGCCATGGCGACCTCGGGATGATCACCCGCCAGGATGCGCTGCTGGCCCTTTCCAACTCGGGCGAGACGCCCGAACTGGTACTGCTGCTGCCGCATCTGAAGCGCCTCGGAGTGCCGCTGATGGTGCTTACCGGCCGCCCAGACTCGACCCTTGGCCGGGCCGCAGGCGTGGTGCTGGACGTGAGCGTGCCCGAAGAGGCCTGCCCGCTCAACCTCGCCCCGACCGCGAGCACGACCGCCACGCTGGCCATGGGTGATGCCCTGGCGGTCTCGGTGCTGGAGGCGCGCGGATTCACGGCCCACGATTTTGCCCGCTCACACCCCGGTGGCGCGCTCGGCCGCAAGCTGCTGCTGCACGTCGAGGACCTGATGCGCACCGGCGATGCAGTGCCGCGCGTGGCACCGGAGGCGGCGCTGCGCGATGGCCTGCTGGAGATGTCGCGCAAGGGGCTCGGGATGACGGTCGTGGTGGATGGCGCCCAGCGCATCCTCGGAGTGTTCACCGACGGTGACCTGCGACGCGCGCTCGACCGGCAGATCGACGTCCACAAGACGCAGATGAAGTCGGTGATGACCGTCAACGGCAAGAGCATCGGTCCGCGCGACCTGGCTGCCGCGGCGGTGCACGTGATGGAAGTGCACGGCATCACCGCCCTGCCGGTGGCCGATGCCCACGGCCGTCTGGTGGGGGCACTCAACGTGCACGACCTGCTGCGCGCCGGCGTGGTGTGAGTGCCGGCCATGCGTAACATCCGCCTGCTGGTGCTCGACGTCGATGGCGTCCTCACCGACGGGCGGCTGTACTTCGGCCCGCGCGGCGAGGCACTGAAGGTCTTCCACGTGCACGATGGCCACGGCCTGGTGCAGCTGCGGCGCAGCGGCATTGCGGTGGCGGTGATCTCCGGACGGCGCTCGCCGATGGTGACCGCGCGCTGCCGCGAGCTCGGGATCGAACACGTTCACCAGGGTGTTGCGGACAAGCTCGCCGTGTTCACCCGTCTGTGCGCGCGCCTCAAGGTGTCGCCGGCCGCCTGCTGCTGCGTCGGCGACGATCTTCCCGATCTGCCCCTGATGCGCGCCGTGAGGTGCAGCTTCGCAGTCGCCAATGCGCACCTGCAGGTGCGCCGCGCGGCCAGCCGCATCACGCGCCTGCCCGGTGGCGCCGGGGCAGTGCGCGAGGTGTGCGACCTGTTGCTCGCCGCCGCGCAGGCACCTGGAAAGCGCCCATGACCTACCGGCTGCTGGGCATCCTGGCGTTCGTCGCGCTCATCGTCGGCGCCTTCGTACTCTCCGGCGGGCAACGCGACAGCGCCACCCAGGTGACGGTCGAGGACAGCATGCCGGACCCCGGCTACTCGGCGCGCAAGGCGCACATGGTGCAGACCGCCGCCGACGGGCACCCGCTCTACACCCTGGACGCCGCGCAGGTCCAGCAGCAGCCCGGCCAGGAGACGGTCACGCTGCAGCAGGTGCAGTTTGCCTTCCGTGACGACAGCGGCAACGAGTGGACCGCGCGCGCGAACGAGGGTGAACTGTCCCAGGACAGCGGCATCGTCAAGCTCTCCGGTGCGGTGCACGTGAACGGCACGCTGCCGGGGGCCGACGAACCGGCTGACCTGACGACCGAGCACCTGGCCTTTGACACCCATGCGCAAGTGCTGACGACCGCCGATCCGGTGACGCTGGTCATGTCCGGACGCAAGCTCGATGCCACCGGAATGCGCGCCGACTTGAAGGAGAGTCGTGTGCAGCTAGAATCGGCGATACATGGCACCTACCTACCCTAGATCGACCTTGCTGGCGGCCCTGCTGATAGGCGCCAGTGCGGCCGCAGCTGCCCAGGCCCCGCCGGCCAGGCCCGGCGCACCGGCGAGCACCCCGGGTGCCCCGGCACGCGCGCCGGTGCAGTTGCTGGACAAGGACCAGCCCATCCACATGGATGCCGCCAATACCGAGGTCGACTACAAGACCAAGCGGATGATCTACCACGACATCGTGATCTCGCAGGGCACGACGCGCGTGCAGGCCGATACCGCCCAGGCGACCGGGCTGAACTTCGAGAACAGCAAGTGGACCTTCGAGGGCAACGTACGCATCAATGCCGAACCGCGCGGCAACCTGCGCTCGGATTCCGCGGTGGTCGAATTCAAGGACAACCTGATCACGCGCGCCACCGTCGTCGGCAAGCCCGCCGAGTTCGAGCAAAAGCGCGAGGACTCGGACCAGATTGCACGCGGCCACGCCGACAAGATCGTCTACGACGTGACCGAGGGGAGCGTGCGCCTGAGCGAAGACGCCTGGCTCTCCGACGGGCAGAGCGAGATTTCCGGTCCCCTGCTGGTCTACAACATCCGCGCGCAGCGCGTGCAGGCCAGCGGCACTCCCGGCGCCCCGGCGCAGGCCAGCGTCCCCGGCTCCAGCGATAACCGCATCCACATCACCATCGCGCCACGCACCGCCAAGCCCGAGCCCGGCAAGGCCGCCCCTCCCGCCACCGATCCCAAGAAACCCCCGAACCCGCAACAATGACCACCTTAAAGGCGACGGGCCTGGCGAAGAGCTACAAGAAACGCCAGGTAGTGTGCGATCTGTCCGTGGAAGTCGCTAACGGGGAAGTGGTCGGACTGCTCGGCCCCAACGGCGCCGGCAAGACCACCGCGTTCTACATGATCGTCGGTCTCGTCCCCTGCGATGCCGGGCGCATCCTCCTCGGCGACCAGGACGTCACGCTGCTGCCCATGCATCGGCGCGCGCAGCTGGGCCTGGGCTACCTGCCGCAGGAAGCCTCGATCTTCCGCAAGCTCTCCGTCGAAAACAACATCATGGCGATCCTCGAGACGCGGGCGGACATGGAGCGCGCCGCACGCGAGCACGGCCTGGAGCAGCTGCTCGAGGAGCTGCGCATCGGCCACGTCCGCAAGAGCCTCGGCATCGCCCTCTCCGGCGGCGAGCGGCGGCGCGTGGAGATCGCCCGCGCGCTGGCGGCCGAACCGCGCTTCATGCTGCTCGATGAGCCGTTCGCAGGTGTCGACCCACTCTCGGTGCTCGATATTCAGCGCATCATCCGCGAGCTGACGCAGCGCGGTATTGGCGTGCTGATAACTGACCATAATGTGCGCGAGACTCTAGGGGTCTGCAACCGCGCTTACATCGTCAATCAGGGCACGGTGATCGCATCCGGGACTGCCGAAGAAGTCCTTGCCAACCCCCAAGTCCGTGAGGTGTACTTGGGCGAGTCCTTCAGGCTCTGAGCTTCACCCGAGATCAACGCAGATCTATTATTTTTCAGTCAGTTACGTAAAGAAACCGGAAAGGCTGCCATTAGTCTTTCGCAAGTCGCCATGCTGAAACCCTCCCTGCAGCTGAAGCTGGGTCAGACCCTTACGATGACCCCACAGCTGCAGCAGGCTATCAGGCTTCTGCAGATGCCGGCCCTGGAGCTGCAGGCCCACATCCGCGAGCTGCTCGAGCAGAACGTCATGCTCGAGCCAATGGAAGACTCCGAGCACACCGGAACCTTCGAGGCGCTGGTCACCGCCGCCGAGCAGCCCAAGAACACCGAACGCAGCTCCGAGAGCACCGTCGAGGTGCTCGATGAGAGCTGGGACACGCACAGCGCAGGGCCTGCCGAGACCCCCTGGAATGCCGACGAGGACGAGCGGCAGCAGGAGTATGCCGATGAGGCCGGCCAGTCACTGCAGGAGCACCTGCTGTGGCAGCTGGAAATGGCAAGTCTTGCGCCGCGTGAGCTGGCGATTGCGCGCGCGATCGTTGATGCGATCAACGATGACGGCTATGTCACCGATTCGCTCGAGGAGATCGCGCTCACCTTGCGGCCCGAGCTGGAAAGCACCACGCAGGAAGTCGCCGGCGTACTCGCGGTGGTCCAGGCGCTGGATCCGCCGGGCGTCGGCGCCCGCTCGCTGGGACAGTGCATCGAGCTGCAGCTGCGCCAGCTGGACCCGGCGACACCAGGCTTTGAGACCGCGATCCAGATTGCGCGGCACCACCTGGAACTGGTTGCCGGCCGCGAACTGTCGCTGCTGCGCCGTGAGCTGCATGCGACCGAGGAGGAACTCAGCTGCGCGATCGCCCTGGTGCGTTCCTGCCATCCGCGTCCGGGCTCCACGGTCAGCGCGGGGAAGGCCCAGTACGTGGTGCCAGACGTATTCGTGCGCCGCACTGAGCACGGCTGGGGCGTTGAACTCAACCCCGCAACCCTGCCGCGCGTGCGCCTCAACCAGGGCTATGCCAGCCTGATCGGCCGCAACGCCAGCCACGCCAGCATGCGGACGCAGCTGCAGGAAGCTCGCTGGCTGCTCAAGAGCCTGGAGATTCGCCACGACACCCTGATCAAGGTCGCCCGCTCCATCGTCGAGCGCCAGACCGCCTTCCTCGAGCACGGCGATGAGCACATGCGCCCGATGATCCTCAAGGACATCGCCGAGGCGGTGACCATGCACGAGTCGACGATCTCGCGCGTGACCTCCGGCAAATACATGCATACCCCGCGCGGGGTGTTCGAGCTGCGCTACTTCTTCTCCAGCCAGGTGGAGGGAGCGGACGGTTCTGGAACCTCTTCGACCGCGATCCGCGCCAAGATCCGCAAGCTCGTCAAGGATGAGGACCCGGAGAGCCCCCTCAGCGACGGGCGCATCGCCGAACTGCTCTCTGCGGAGGGCATACCGGTCGCGCGCCGTACGGTGGCGAAATACCGCGAAGCCATGGGAATCGGCGCATCGAACGAGCGGCGACGCACGGGAACGAAGCCTATGTAGGCGCACTCCAAGAATTACGCAGATGGAACATAACGAACAGGAGACGGAATATGCAGCTTAACGTCACCGGTCACCACGTAGAAGTCACTGCCTCATTGCGGGGCTATGTGGAAAAGAAGTTCGAACGCATCGGCAGGCATTTCGACCAGGTGATCGATATGCACTGCGTACTGACTGTGGAGAAGCTGCGCCAGAAGGCCGAAGCAACGCTGCACGTGAGCGGCAACGCGATCCACGCCGACGCCACCGAGGAAGACATGTACGCGGCCATCGACCGCCTGGCGGACAAGCTCGACCGGCGCATCAAGAAACATAAGGAAAAGCGCGCGGACCACCGCGCCGCCGAGGTGCGCGCGCTGAAGACCTGAGGACGCGTCCGAGAAACGCGTGCAGCGAGCGGCGGGACTTGCAACGCTGCGCCCCGGGGCTACCATTGGACGGTGCGCATCATCATCCTCAGTGGGCTGTCCGGCTCCGGCAAGAGCGTGGCGTTGCACATGCTCGAGGACTTCGGCTTCTACTGCATCGACAACATTCCCGCGGCGCTGCTGAAGTCCTTCGTCTCCTACACCGTGCGCAGCCCCGAGCCGCGCTACGAGCGCACCGCCATCGGCCTGGATGCGCGCAACACCGCGGCCGAGGTGGCCAGCGTCCCGAAGTTGATCGACGAGCTCAAACGCAGCGGCCTGCAGTGCGAGGTGATCTTCCTCATCGCCGCCGATGATGAGCTGCTGCGCCGCTTCGCCGAGACGCGCCGCAAGCACCCGATGGCGCGCAGCGACGTGGGCCTGCGCGAGGCGATGGCCATGGAACGCGAGCTGCTCGAACCCATAGCCTCCATTGCCGACCTGCTCATCGACACCTCGCGGCTATCGGTGCACGCGCTGCGCGACATCATCCACCAGCGCGTCGAGCAGCGCAGCGCCGGGCGGCTGTCGATTGCCTTCGAGTCCTTCGGCTTCAAGCGCGGCATTCCCGGGGATGCCGATTTCGTGTTTGACGCCCGCGCGCTGCCGAACCCTTACTGGGAACCGGGACTGCGCAACCTCAACGGCCGCGATCCGGAAGTCATCCGCTTCCTGGAGACCCACACCCACGTCAAGGTGCTGGTCAGGGACATCGCCACCTTCGTGCGCGGGCGCATTCCGGAATACCAGGCCAGCAACCGCGGCTACCTGACGATCGCGGTCGGCTGCACCGGCGGCCAGCACCGCTCGGTGTACATCGTCGACCGGCTCGTCGAGATCTTTGCCGCAGAGTTCCCCGAGGTCACGGCCCGGCACAGCGGGCTGCCCGGTGCCAAGCTGTTCCAGCCGCGCGCGCTGGCCGGCGCGCAAAGCGCCGCGCCCGAAGCGGTCCCCTGAACGCTCGTCAGGTCGCCTGGGCCACGCCCGGCGAGGTCATTACCTGCGGCAGCTTCTCGCCATTCATGAAGGCGATGAGCGCGGCGCGCGCCTGCATCGCGTCGTGGTAGCCGAGCTCGATGAGGGCGCGCGTGTAGCCGGCCTCGAACATCAGGTAACTCGCCAGCTGCACCCCTGATTCGTCGCGGCCACCGATCACGCGCAGCAGCGCGCGCAGGCCCCCGGGCATCTGCGACACATGGCGCGCCGCGATCTCCCGCGGATCGACGCTCGGGGCCATCATGAGGGTCTCTATGGTGCGCTCGCCGCGCGTGGTCTCCGGCGCGCAGCGCACCAGATCATTCATGCGTTCCAGCTGCTCAAGGTCGCCGTAGATCTGGTCGGTGAACAGCGTATCGAGCATGTAGCCGAACACCTCTCCGGGGGTGGGCAGCAGCGCCGGCGCACGGTGCACGCTGACGCCCGCATCGCGCCGCGCGCGCACGCCGATCACCAGCAGGCGGTCGGCGCCAAGGTGCACCGCGGGGCTCAACGGGTGCTGCTGGCGCATGGCGCCGTCGCCGAAATAGTCGTTGCCTATCTTCATCGGCGGGAACAGCAGCGGGATCGCGGCGCTGGCCATCAGGTGATCGAGGGTGAGCTCGGTGCGTATGCCGATGCGCTGTACGCGCGACCAGTCGCGGATCGATTCCACGCCGTCGTAGAAGGAGACCGACTGGCCGCTCGTGTAGCTGGTCGCGCACAGCGCGAACGCCCGCAGGTGCCCGCGGGCGATGCTGCGGCGGATCCCCGCGCAGTCGACATGCTCGTTCAGCAGGCCCCGCAGTGGCATGTTGTCCAGGATGGACTTCGGCGGCGACAACACCAAGCCGCCGGACAGCAGCGAGAGTATCCAGTGGGCCCCGGCGCGCAGCATGTGTCCGCTGTCGACATGGAAGACCTGGCTGGAACGGAAGTTGGCCCAGACGTGCTCCAGACCTGCGATCGCCCGGCGCCAGTGGTGCGCCTCGGCGGCGAGCACGCTGGCCGCGACTGCCCCGGCCGAGGTCCCCACGATCACCTTGAACGGATTGCGCGCGCGCGGCAGGTACTCGGCCAGTGCCATGAGTACCCCGACCTGGTAGGCCGAACGCGCACCGCCGCCGGTCAGCACCAGCCCCACGGTAGGCCTCAGGCCCGGGTACTGTGCGGAGTCAGCCAGCTGGTCCATGGGGGCGTGCATCCATGCCCTATTATGGAGCCGCAGGAGTGCGCGGCTGCGTGACGGGCGTCGCGCCCGGTGGCGGCGGGACCGGCCCCGCGCCGGCCAGCGGTTTCTTCAGTTCGCGGATCGCCAGCTCAAGCCCGGCGACGCTCAAGGGGAACATGCGCCCGTGCACCAGCTCGCGCGTGAGGCGCACGGAGGGGCTGTAGTCCCAGCGCTGCTGGTCTTCCGGATTCAGCCACACCAGACGCGGGAAGCGCGCCGCGACGCGCTGCATCCACAGGGCACCGGACTCCTTGTTCCAGTGCTCGATGCTGCCGCCGGGCTGGGTGATCTCGTACGGGCTCATGGTCGCATCGCCGACGAAGATCACGCGGTAGTCGGTGCCGAAGGTGCGCAGCACACGCTCCGTGGGTGTGAGCGCGGCGAAACGCCGGCTGTTGTCCTTCCACAGGTTCTCGTAGATGAAGTTGTGGAAGTAGAAATGCTCGAGGTGCTTGAACTCGCTGCGCGCTGCGGAAAACAGCTCCTCGCACACACGCACGTGATCGTCCATCGACCCGCCGACATCCAGGAACAGCAGTACCTTGACCGCGTTGTGCCGCTCCGGAACCAGCTTCAGGTCGAGCAGACCGGCATTGCGGGCGGTCGCGTCGATGGTGCCGTCGAGGTCGAGCTGGTCAGCCGCCCCCTCGCGGGCGAACTTGCGCAGCTTGCGCAGCGCGAGCTTGAGGTTGCGGGTGCCAAGCTCCAGCGTGTCGTCGAAATTGGCGAACTCGCGCTTGTCCCACACCTTGACCGCGCGGCGGTTGCCAGAGGGGTCCTGGCCGATGCGCACGCCCTCGGGATTGAAGCCGTTGGCGCCGAAGGGCGAGGTGCCACCGGTGCCGATCCACTTGTTGCCGCCCTCGTGCCGTTCCTGTTGCTCGCGCAGACGCTCGCGCAGGGTCTGCAGCAGCTTGTCCCAGCCGCCGAGGGCCCCTATGCGCCGCTTCTCCTCCTCGGAGAACATGCGCGCCGCCAGGCTCTGCAGCCATGCGGCCGGCACCGTCGCCATGAGCTGCGTAAAGACGCGCTCGGCCCCCGCGAACACCCGCGCGAAAGTGCGGTCGAAACGGTCATAGTGGCGCTCGTCCTTCACCAGGCAGGCGCGCGCCAGATAGTAGAAGTCCTGGGCGGATACCTGCGCGACGCGTTGTTGCAACGCCTCGAGCAGCATCAGGAACTCGGTGATCGAAACCGGTACGCCGGCGGCACGCAACTCGAAGAAGAATTGCACCAGCACGGCGGCTGTTCCGTCAGCGCGCGCGGCGGTGCATGAAGACCAGTTGCTCGAACAAGTGCACGTCCTGCTCGTTCTTCAGCAGCGCGCCGTGCAGGATCGGAATCAGCTTCTTCGGATCGCCGCCGCGCAGCGCCTCCGCCGGCAGATCCTCGGCTACCAGCAGCTTGATCCAGTCGAGCAGCTCCGAGGTCGAAGGCTTTTTCTTCAGCCCGGGGGTGGTGCGCACCTCGAAGAAGGCGCTCAGGGCCTCGGCCAGCAGCTCCTTCTTCAGGTCGGGAAAGTGCACCCCGACGATGGCGCGCATGGTTTCCTCGTCCGGGAAGCGGATGTAGTGGAAGAAGCAGCGGCGCAGGAAGGCATCCGGCAGCTCTTTCTCGTTGTTGCTGGTGATGACGATGATCGGCCGGTGGCGTGCGTGCACGAGCGCACGCGTTTCGTAGACGTAGAACTCCATGCGATCCAGCTCGCGCAGCAGGTCGTTCGGGAATTCGATGTCGGCCTTGTCGATCTCATCGATCAGCAGCACCACCGGCTCGGGCGCGGTGAAGGCCTGCCACAGCACGCCCCGCACGATGTAGTTGTGGATGTCGCGCACGCGCTCGTCGCCCAACTGCGAGTCGCGCAGGCGCGAGACCGCGTCGTACTCGTACAGGCCCTGCTGCGCCTTGGTGGTCGACTTGATGTGCCATTCGAGCAGCGGCACGCCGAGCG
>DASXPL010000021.1:0-363289 GCA_036493615.1 Steroidobacteraceae bacterium | reverse complement strand
CCGAGCGACGCAAGGGGAAGACGATCGTCAGCGTTCGTCCGTGAGAACTCAGGGAGGGCGAGCGGTTCTGCTCTCCTGGGCAGCTGCTCTCATGAAAATCTGGGCCCTGATACCTACTGGATTCGCGACCGCAATTCGATTCTGTGGATGGTCCCCCGTCGGCCGAAGGATATCGCTTACGATTGCCGAGACTGGCGGAGACATCCTTATGGGTGCCCGATACGAGGGCACGATCGTCGAGCTTGTTGGAAGCACGAGGGCCACAGCTCGGTTGGTGAACCAAACCACGATCACGATGCGCGCCAGAAATGTTGGCCGCGATCTTCACGATCTCGCGATGGCGCCGATCGGTGTCTACGTTTATGGAGCAGAGTCCGAGAACCCATTCGCCGCGGGGATTCTGCGCCTGGTGCGGTCCTGATTCTGTTCAAGGCCCTCTCACGCTCAGAGCAAGGACCCTAGAGCTGGGGAAATGCTCGTTGCGAGAGTCGCAAACAGCGTGGTCGCGGGGCACGCGGGGACCGTGCGATTCCGCCTTCCCCATATGCAATTTCCACTATAGTTCGCCCTGAAATTCGAGCCAGAATTTAGCTCGAATCTACGAGATGATTGAGTAATAATATATTGAAAAGTACAGAGATTCTGGTGCCCAGGAGAGGACTCGAACCTCCACGGTGTTACCCGCTAGCACCTGAAGCTAGTGCGTCTACCAATTTCGCCACCTGGGCAGGTGAGGAAGGTCGCGCAATCTACGCACGCGACTGGAGTGTGTCAATTGAGCGGTCGTAGAGGCAAGTTCGGCCGCCGCTCTGCTCCGAAGCCCAAGAGAACCGCCCCCGGGGCTGCCGCGCGCAAGCACGGCGCCAGCTCAGGCAGCGGCCATCGCGATCCCGAAAAAGGCGCGACACGCCGTATGCACCAGCCGGCCGCGTCCGGCTCTGCCGTGAAGCATGGTTCGGTCGTCGAGGGGACGATCAGCGCCAACCGCGCCGGCTACGGTTTCCTCAAGGTCGAGGGCTTCAAGGAGAGCATCTTCCTGCCGCCGCCCGAGATGCGCGGCGTCATGCACGGCGACCGCCTGCGCGTGCAGGTGTCGCGCGATGCAACCGACCGCTGGTCGGGCACGCTCGTGCAGGTCTTGGAGCGCGGTGTCACCGCCTTCCTGGGAACGATCGAGATCCAGGGGCGCAGTGCCTGGGTGAATGCCGCCGACCGGCGGCTGCAGCTGCGCTGCGCAGTGGCCCCCGCTGCACTCAACGGCGCACGTGCCGGCGACTTCGTCATCGCAAAGATCACCCGCCATGCCGGCTCTGCATCCCCGGCCGAGGCGGTCATCGAGAAGCGTCTGGATCCTGAAAGGCCCGTGGAACTCGCCACCGAGGCGGCGCTCGCCAAGTACTCGCTGCCGAGCGAGTTCTCTGCGCAGGCGCTGCGCGAGGCCCATGTGTTCGGCGACAAGGTGGACCCGAGCAAGGCGGAGGCACGCGTCGACCTGCGCGCCCTGCCGCTGGTCACCATCGACGGCGCGGACGCACGCGACTTCGACGATGCGCTGTACGCCGAGCCGCACCGCGACGGCTTCCGGCTGATCGTGGCGATTGCCGATGTCAGCCACTACGTGCGACCCGGGACGGCGATCGATACCGAGGCGAAGCTGCGCGGTACCTCGGTGTACTTCCCGACGCGCGTGGTGCCGATGCTGCCGACGGCACTGTCTGATCATCTGTGCTCCCTCGCCCCGCACGTCGACCGGCTGTGCATGGCCGCCGACATGGTGGTGAGCAAGAACGGCGCGCTCAAGAGCGCGGAGTTCTATCCTGCGGTCATGCGCTCGGCGGCGCGACTGACCTACAACATCGCGCACGAGGCGCTGTTCGAGGGCCGTCCCGCCGCGCGCCTGCACGTCGGCCCGCTGCTGGAGAAGCTGATGGTGCTGGTGGATGTCTACCGCGCGCTGCACAAGGCACGCGTGCGCCGCGGGGCGCTGGACTTCGACGCGCCCGAGGCACAGTTCGTCATCGACAGCGCCGAGAAGGTGACCGCGATTGAGCTGCGGGCGCGCAACGATGCGCACCGCCTGGTCGAGGAATGCATGATCCTCGCCAACGTCGCTACCGCGCAGGAGCTGCAGAAGGCGCACGTGCCGACGCTGTTCCGCGTGCACGGCCAGCCGGAGGAGGAGAAGCTCGAGCGCCTGGCCAGTACGCTGCGCTCGCTGGGTATCGAGGCACAGATCCCGCAGAGCGTTACCACGCGTGACCTGCAGGCGATCGCCCGGCGTGTCGGGGATGCTCCGGAGCGCGCCTTCGTCGAGTCGCTGGTGATCCGCGCCATGCCGCAGGCGATCTACCAGCCGACCAACATCGGGCACTTTGGGCTGGCGCTGACCCACTACGCGCACTTCACCTCGCCCATCCGCCGCTACCCGGACCTGGTCGTGCACCGCACCCTGAAGGCGCTGATCGGCGCCAAGGGAGGCTCGGCGGTGCGCTACGAGGCCCCGGAGCTCACCGCGCTGGGGGAAAGCACCTCGCGTCTGGAGAAGCGAGCGGACGAGTCCGACCGCTACGTCTCGAACTACCTCAAGTGTGCATACCTCAAGGACCGCATTGGTGAGACCTTTCTCGGACTGATCACCACGGTGGTCGAGTTCGGCTGCTTCGTGCAGATCATCGAGGTCGGCGTCGATGGCCTGCTGCACCTGGACAACCTGCATGACGATGAATACCGCATGGAAGAGAGCGGCCACGCCTGGCGCGGACGGCGCACGGGGCGCAGGCTCGCCACCGGTTCCCATATCAGCGTGGTCGTGACATCAGTGAACCCGATCGAGGGGCTGATCGACCTGAATCTGGCGGAAGAAGCTGCACCGCCCAAGAAGCCCAAACCCGCGCGGCACTGAGGATCCCTCGGATGCAGCCCACGCAAACCATCTACGGCATGCACGCAGTGCGGGTGCTGCTCGAACGCCACCCGCAGCGCGTGCTGAATGTCCTGCTGGCCGAACGGCGCGAGGATCCGCGCGGCCGTGCCATCGAGGAGCTCGCGCAGCGCCAGCAGCGGCCGCTGAAAAGGATGAACGCCGATGCGCTCAAGCGACTGCTGGGGGATGTCATCCACCAGGGCGTGGCGGCGGAGATCGTCCCGCTCGCCCCCTGGAACGAGGATGACCTGCTGGCCGCGCTGACCACTGCGCGCGCACCCATCATCCTGGCACTCGATGGGGTGCAGGATCCGCACAACCTCGGTGCCTGCCTGCGCACCGCCGATGCCTGCGGGGCGCTGGCGGTCGTGGTACCCAAGGACCGTGCGGCGCAGATGACGCCCACCGTGCGCAAGGTGGCAACCGGTGCGGCCGAGACGACGCCGGTGGTTGCGGTGACCAACCTGGTGCGCACGCTCAAGCTGCTCAAGGACGCAGGCCTCTGGGTGGTCGGTGCCGAAGCCGAGGCGGACAAGGAGGCACGCCAGGTCGACCTGACCGCCGGCATCGTGCTGGTGCTGGGTTCGGAAGGCTCAGGGTTGCGCCATCTCACCCGCGAGACCTGCGATCTCATGGTGTGCCTGCCCCAGCGCGGCAGCGTCGAGAGCCTGAACGTATCGGTCGCCGCCGGTATGCTGCTGTACGAGACCGTGCGTCAAAGGGATGCGAAGTGAAAGCAGTCCTCGTCCGCTCGTTCGGCCCGCTCGACCAGCTCGCCCTCGGCGAGGTGCCCGCACCGGTGCCGGCCCCCGGCGAGGTCCTGATCGAGGTCAGGGCGTCCGGCGTCAATTTCATGGACGGCCTGATCGCGCAGGGCAAGTACCAGACCAAGCCGCCGCTGCCATTTTCGCCCGGCGCCGAGGTCGCTGGCATCGTCAGCCAGGCCGGCCCCGGCGTCGATGGGGTCACTGCGGGCACGCGCGTGCTGGCGGCCACCGGCCACGGGGGCTTTGCCGAGCAGGTGGTCATGCCGGCCGCCGGCGTCATGGCACTGCCCGAGGGCATGAACTTTGTCACCGCCGCAGCCTTCCCGATCGTCTACGCCACCTCGCACCATGCACTCAAGGAGCGAGCGCAGCTGCGCGCCGGTGAGACCCTGCTGGTGCTCGGCGCCGCCGGTGGGGTAGGGCTGACGGCGGTGGAGATCGGCAAGGTCATGGGCGCCAGGGTGATTGCCTGCGCCTCGAGTGAGGAGAAGCTCAAGTTGTGCCGCGAGTACGGCGCCGATGAGACCATCAACTACTCGAACGCGGACCTGCGCGAGACGGTCAAGCAGCTCACCGCGGGGCGGGGCGTGGATGTCATCTACGATCCGGTCGGCGGTGCCTATGCCGAGCCCGCCGTGCGCAGTCTGGCATTCATGGGCCGGTACCTGGTCGTCGGCTTCGCCAGCGGCGAGATCCCGAAGATTCCCCTGAACCTGCTGCTCCTGAAGCAGGCCTCGCTGGTCGGTGTGTTCTGGGGCGCCTATGCCAGGATGCGCCCGCAGCACAATGCCGCGAATTTCGCCGAGCTGTTCTCCTGGTACCGGCAGGGACTCCTCAGGCCGCACGTCTCCGAGACCTATCCGCTCGAGGGCTTCGCCCGCGCGCTCGATACGGTGATGAACCGCCGCGCCAAGGGGAAAGTCGTCCTCCTCGTCCAGTAGCACTTCATCCATTTCAGGAAGCAGAACCGCCGTGACGGACACTGTCTCGTTCATCGTGCGTGGCCGCATCGCCATAGCCCAGGTCGACAACCCGCCCGTCAATGCACTCTCGCACAGCGTGCGCGCGGGACTCACCGAGGCGCTGGAGCGCACGGCAGCGGATCCCGCGCTCGCAGCCCTGGTGATCGTCTGCAAGGGCCGCACCTTTTGTGCGGGCGCCGACGTGCGCGAGTTCGGCAAGCCATTCAAGGACCCGCAGCTCGGCGAGGTCGTGGCGCGCACCGAGGCAAGCGCAAAGCCGGTCATCGCCGCGATGCACGGCACCGCCCTGGGGGGCGGCCTGGAGCTGGCCCTGTCATGTCATTTCCGCGTCGCGCTGCGCGAGACGCGCCTGGGATTGCCGGAGGTGAAGCTTGGCATCATCCCCGGCGCCGCCGGTACCCAGCGCCTGCCGCGCCTGGTACCGGTGCGCGCCGCGCTCACCATGATCGCCGAGGGCAAGGATGTCGGTGCGCCCGAGGCGCTCAAGCTCGGGCTGATCGACGAGATCATCGAGACCGACCTGGAGGCTGGCGCGGTCGGCTTCGCCGAGAAAGTCCTCGCCGCGGGTCGCGCGCTGCGGCGCACCGGGGAACTGACCCCCAGACTCGATGAACCTGGTGCATTCGAGGAGTTTTCCCGATCGCTGGCGAAGAAGCAGCGCGGGTTCCTGGCCCCCGTCGCCGCAGTGCAGGCCGTGCAGATGGCCTACGAGCTTGCGTTTGCGGATGGCATCCGGCGCGAGAACCAGATGTGCATGGAGCTTCTCAACGGGGCGCAGTCGAAGGCGCAGCGCCACGCGTTTGCCACCGAGCGCGAGATCGCCCGCGTGCCGGGCCTGCCTGCCGATACGCCCACGCGCGAGATCGCAAGTGTCGCGGTGATCGGCTGCGGGGTCATGGGGCGCGGCATCGCGGTGTGCTTTGCCAACGCCGGCATCCCGGTGACGCTGCTGGCGCACAAGCCCGACAGTGGCGCCGCCGCGCGGGCGGCGATTGCCAAGGTCTACGCCGGCCTGCTCAGTCGCGGCAGCCTTGCGCAGGCCGAGGCCGATCGCCGCCTGGCACTTCTCACCACGACGCTCGACTGCCGGGACCTCAAGTCCGCCGACCTCGTGGTCGAGGCGATCGCCGAGGAGCGCACCGCCAAGCAGGCCGTGTTCGCCGAGCTGGGAGCGGTGTGCAAGCCCGGGGCAATCCTCACCAGCAACACCTCCTTCCTGGATCTGGATGCGCTCGCGCAGGCTTCGGGGCGCCCGGCGGAGGTGGCCGGCATGCACTTCTTCAATCCCGCGCAGGCGATGCGCCTGCTGGAGCTGGTGCGCACGCCGGTTACCGCCCCCGAGGTGGCCGCGACGCTCATGAGACTCGGCAAGCGCCTGGGGAAAGTCGCGGTCATGGTCGGCGCCGCCGAGGGCTTCGTCGCCAACCGCATGCTGTCGCGGCGCTCGCGCGAGGCGCTGTTCATGCTGGAGGAAGGGGCTGACCCGTCCCAGGTCGACCGCGTCCTCACCGACTTCGGCTTCCCGCTCGGGCCCTTCGCGGTGCAGGACCTGGGCGGCCTGGACGTGGTGCTGGCCACGCGGCGCGCGCGCTTTGCGCACTTAAGCGCGCGCGAGCGCACCGCGGACCTGCTCGAACAGATGACGGCACTCGGCCGGCTCGGCCAGAAGAACGGCCAGGGCTGGTACCGCTACGATGCCGAGCGCCGCGCCAGTCCCGACCCGCAGGTGTCCGAACTCATCGCCCGGCACGCCGCCGGCCGCGGCATCGTGCGGCGGCGGATCGCGGACCAGGAGGTCCTCGAGCGCTGCCTTTATGCCATGATCAATGAAGGCGCGCGCCTGATCGAGTCCGGGGTTGTCTCCCGGCCCCACGAGATCGATGTGATCTGGTTGCACGGCTTCGGCTTCCCAGCCTACCTGGGCGGACCGATGTACTACGCCGACCAGGTGGGACTTGCGACGGTGCAGGAGCGCCTGCTGCACTACGCTGGCACGGTCGGTGCCGAGTACTTCGAGCCGGCGCCGCTGCTGGCGAGATTGGCAGGCGAGGGCCGCGGGTTTTACCAGCCGGGCTGAGAAGCGCCCGCATGCAGGAGTTCCAGTGGATTTCCAGACCAGCAAGAAGACCCAGGAGTACCTGACCCGCCTTGGAGCCTTCATGGAGACGCACGTCTACCCGAACGAGGAGCGCTTCTATGCGCAGGTGAAGGAGGGGGACCGCTGGGAGGACCCGCCGCTGCTCGGAGAGCTCAAGGCCAAGGCGCGTGCCGCCGGCCTGTGGAACCTGTTCCTGCCCGACTCCACCCACGGGGCGGGACTGAGCAACCTCGAGTACGCCCCGTTGAGCGAGCTGATGGGGCGGGTACGCTGGGCCCCGGAAGTCTTCAACTGCTCGGCCCCCGACACCGGCAACATGGAGACGCTCGAGCGCTACGGCACGCCGGCGCAGAAGCAGGAGTGGCTCGAGCCCCTGCTCGAGGGCACCATCCGCTCGGCCTTCGCCATGACCGAGCCGCGCGTCGCCTCCAGCGATGCCACCAACATCGAGAGCGCCATCGTGCGCGAGGGCGACTCCTACCTCATCAACGGGCGCAAGTGGTGGACCTCCGGCGCCGGCAGTCCGCGCTGCAAGCTCTTCATCTTCATGGGCAAGACCGATCCGGCGGCCGCCAAGCACCAGCAGCAGTCGATGATCCTGGTGCCGCGCGACACCGCCGGGATCAGCGTGCTGCGCCACCTGCCGGTGTTCGGCTACGACGATGCGCCGCACGGGCACATGGAGATCGACTTCAAGGACGTGCGCGTGCCGGCGGCGAACATGCTGCTGGGGGAGGGCCGCGGCTTCGAGATTGCGCAGGGGCGCTTAGGGCCCGGGCGCATCCACCATGCCATGCGCATGATCGGCGTGGCCGAGCGTGCCCTGGAGAAGATGTGCCGCCGCGTGAAGGTGCGCACTACCTTCGGTCGTCCCATCGCCGAGCAGACGGTGACGCTGGAGCGCATTGCCGAGTCGCGCATCCGCATCGATCAGGCGCGCCTTTTGGTCTACCAGGCCGCCTGGCTCATGGACACCGTCGGCAACAAGGCCGCCCGGGCGCAGATCGCGGCGATCAAGATCGCCGCCGCCGACATGGCCTGCCAGGTGCTCGACTGGGCGATGCAGGCGCACGGTGCGGGCGGCCTGAGTGATGACTTCGGGCTGGCCAATTCCTACGCGCAGGCACGCGCCCTGCGCCTGGCGGACGGCCCCGACGAGGTGCACCGCAACCAGATCGGGCGCCTCGAGCTCGACAAGTACGCTTAGAAGATGGGCGGGGAGGAGTTCGCAGGCACGATGCCGGTTGCCGAGGCGCAGCGCTTCGACGAGGCGGCGCTGGAGCGCTACCTGATCGCGCACGCACCCGGGTTCGTGCCGCCGCTGGCCAGGGTGCAGCAGTTTCGCGGCGGCCAGTCCAACCCGACCTTCCTGCTCACCGCAGGCGACGGACAGCAGTTCGTGCTGCGGCGCAAGCCAGGCGGCCCGCTGCTGCCCTCGGCGCATGCGGTCGACCGCGAGTACCGCGTCATCGGCGCACTGCACGCCGCGGCCTTTCCCGTGGCACGCCCGGTATGCCTGTGCGAGGACGAGAGCGTCCTCGGCACGATGTTCTACATCATGAGCTATGTTGCCGGGCGCAACTTCTGGGACCCGTCCCTGCCCGGGATGACGAGCGCACAGCGCGGCGCCATCTACGATGCGATGAACCAGGTGCTGGTGCAGCTGCACTCGCTGGACGTGGCCGAGGTGGGACTTGCCGACTATGGCAAGCCCGGCAACTACTTCGTGCGCCAGATCGGGCGCTGGAGCAAGCAGTACCGCGCCTCGCAGACCGAGCACATCGAGTCGATGGAGAAGCTGCTCGCCTGGCTGCCCGCCAACATTCCGGCGGGGGATGAGACCACGCTGGTGCATGGCGACTACCGCATCGACAACATGATCTTCGATGCCCATGAGCCCAAGGTGGCCGCCGTGGTCGACTGGGAGCTGTCCACGCTCGGTCACCCGCTGGCGGACCTGTCCTACCATGTGATGCTCTGGCGCGTGGAGGCGGGGGAGATCCGCGGGCTGCGCGGCCTGGACCTGGCCGCGCTTGGCATCCCGACCGAAGAGGAGTACGTCGCGACCTACTGCCGCCGCACCGGCCGTGCAGGGATCGAGTCACGCGTGTGGGAATTCTGCATGGCCTACAACATGTTCCGCATCGCCTGCATCCGCCAGGGCATCCTGCGGCGGGTGCTCGACGGCACCGCCGCCAGCCGCCACGCGCGTGAAACCGGTGGCCGCGCGCGTGCCACGGCGGACCTTGCCTGGCGGCAGATCGAGGAAAACCTGGGCGGCTAGGGCCCCTGGCGCAGTTCCCCGGCACGCGCGGCGAAACGCCAGCCGGCAGCAGTGCGCCGCACGATGTCGCGGTAGGTGACGCTGCCGACGCGGCCATTGCGACCCACGCCCAGACCCTTGGAGAGCACCCGCACGGTGCCATCCGGGTCCTGGCTCACCACGATGTTGGTGGCGTGGTGCGCCAGCGGGTGCACGGCGTCGGGGGCTGCCCACAGCGCGCCCACCGCCTGTGCGCCCTGCACGACCCCGAGGCCGAACTGGGTCATGTCGTAGGTGCAGTCTTCGGTGAAGAGTTCCCCGACCCGGTGCCACTCGCGCGCATCGATGATGTGGCCGTACAGGCCCAGCAGCGCGTGGATCGCGAGGATGTCGGCCGTGTCAGGCATCCGGGGTGACCACCGCACGCCCGGTAAGGCGGCCGTGCTCGAGACGGTCGTAGGCGTCGGGCACCTGACTGAAGCTGAAGCGCTCGGTGTCGTTGCGCAGCAGCCCCTGCTCGGCCAGCTTCACCACCGCTTCAAGGTCCGCGATGCTGCTGCCGGTGAAACAGAACACCTCCCCGTCGCGCGGCAACTGGTGGAACCAGGGCGCAGGCAGCGTGCCCATCCCGGCGCCGATCAGCCCGTAGGCCCCGGTGCGGCGCACGCTGGCAAGGCCCGCCGTGATCGTCGCCTCGATGCCGACGAAATCCAGCACGACCTCGGCGCCGCGGCCCCGGGTGAGGGCGCTTAAGTCTGCGATGGTTCCGGCGTTGACGCCGTTGAGGGCCTCGTGCGCGCCGAGTGATCTGGCGTAGTCGAGGCGTGTCGGGTTCACGTCGACGGCGATGACCCGCGCCGCCGTCAGCTGCCGCACGAACTGCACCGCAAAGCTCCCCAGGCCGCCGGCGCCGATGATGACCGCGCTCGTGCCCGGTCCCAGGCGCGGCAGGACGCGCCGCACCGCATGCATGGAGGTCGCGCCGGCATCGGCCAGCGGACCTGCAGTCACAGGGTCGAGCGTCTTGAGCGCGATCAGCGGCCGGGCGTTGCGGATCAGCATGTAAGGGGCGAGGCCGCCGTCGCGGCCGTAGCCGCGGCCTGCGCCGCTGGCATCACAGTTGTTGTCCAGGCCCGCCTGACAGAACGAGCAGGTGCCATCGGACTCGGTGGCCACCAGGATCACCGGCTCCCCTACGGAGTGCCCGCTGACACCGGCGCCCCTGGACTCGACCCAGCCGGCCACTTCGTGGCCCAGGGTGAAGGGCAGCTGCCAGCCCGGGAAGGGCGGGGCGTCGAAGCGCGGGTCCATGAGGCCCACGTCCGAGTGGCACAGGCCGTTACCGGCCACCTTGATCAGGACCTCGCCGGCCGCCGGCACCGGGATCGGAACTTCCTGCAGCTGCGGTCCCTTGCCAAAGGCCGTAAGGCGCCATGCCCTCATCGTGCCGCGTGCGGTCATGGCGCTAGTATGCCGTCTCGCGGCAAACGTTGGACACAGGGGCACTCATGGCGCGTTGGCAGAATCGACCGGCGGGGTCCAACTGGGGCGAGTTCGGCGCAGACGACCAGCGCGGGCGCATGAACCTGCTCACGCCGGCGCGGCGGCTGGCGGCGGTGCGCGAGGTGCGCGAGGGAATCGTGTTTTCCCTGAGCCTGCCGCTGGATTACCCGGGGGGACCTGGGCTGTGGGAGACGCGCTCGCCGCCGAAGCTTGCCGCCACGCGCTTCGCCAACGGGCATGCCGCCTACCCCTTCCACATGTCGAGCTTCGCCAGGCGTGCCACGGACGTGGTGTGCGATGACCAGGTGACCCTGTGCCTGCAGTACTCGACGCAGTGGGATGCGTTGGCCCACTGCGGCTCGGAGTTCGACGCCGACGGCGACGGGGTGCGCGAGGCGGTGTTTTACAACGGCTTTCGCGGCGGGACCGACATCGCAGGACCCGACGACCCGGGCGGCACCGGCGCCCGCGCGCTCGGCATCGAGAACTTGGCGCGCGCCGGCGTACAGGGGCGCGGCGTGCTCGTCGACCTCGAGCGCGAGTATGGCCGCAAGCCGGTGAGCGTCGGCTACGAGGAGCTGATGCGTCTGATGGAGGCGCAGCAGGTCGAGGTCGAGGCCGGGGACTTCCTGTGCATCTACACCGGCTTCGCGGACCTGGTGCTGGAGATGCACAAGCAGCCCGACCACAAGGTCCTGCACAGAAGCTGCGCCGGGCTTGCCGGCGCGGACCTGGCGCTGCAGCGCTGGATCGATGCCTCGGGAGTGGTGGCCCTGTGCGCGGACAATGCCGCGGTGGAGTCCACCGCGATGGCCGACTCCGGCGCGGAGCGCGAACCGCTGCTGCCGCTGCACGAGCTGTGCCTGTTCAAGCTCGGCATTCACCTGGCGGAGCTGTGGTACCTGCGTGACCTTGCCCGCTGGCTGAGCTCCCACGGCCGTAACCGCTTCCTGCTGACGGCGCCGCCGCTTGACCTGCCGGGCGCGGTGGGCTCGCCCGTGACACCGCTCGCCACCGTGTAGCGGACTATTCCCCGGCGCGTGCCTGTGCGGCCGCGTGCCTGCCGGCGATGTAGCCGAAGGTCATGCCCGGGCCGAGCGTGGCGCCCGCGGCCGGATAGGAGTGGCCCATGATCGTGGCTGCCATGTTGCCGGCCGCATAGAGCCCGGGGATGGGCACGCCGGAGTTGTCCAGTACCTGGGCATTCTCGTTGGTGGAAAGCCCCCCGTTGGTGCCGATGTCACCGGGATAGACGCGGATCGCGTAGAAGGGCGCGGTCTCGAGTGCGCGCAAGGTCGGATTCGGCCCCACCTTCGGATCGCCGTAGTAGCGGTCGTAGGCACTCTCGCCGCGTTGGAAGTCCGGATCAGTGCCGAGCCTGGCGTTGGCGTTGAAGCGCGCAATCGTCGCCCTGAGCTTCTCCGCCGGCAGCTGCGTCTTGGCGGCGAGCTCCTCCAGGGTAGCGCCGCGCGTCAGCACCGATTGCACGCTGCCAGGCTGCAGCCAGTCGGGGAAATCCGGGATCACAGGTCCCACCGGGTAGGCGGCACGGTACTGCGCATCGAATACCATCCACGACGGGATGGTGTGCGCGCCGTCGCTGTCGCGGGCGATCATCTGCTGGCCGGCGATGTGGTAGGAGGCCGCCTCGTTCATGTAGCGCTCGCCTGCGGCGTTGACGATGATCGCCCCGGGCAGGGCGCGCTCGAAGGCCATGAGGCGCGAGCGCTCCTCGCCCGGCAGGCTCATCGCCGTGCCCCACCACGCCGAGTCCATGTTCAGGGTTGCAGCCCCCACCTGCATGCCGGCGCGGATCGCATCGCCGGTGTTGTTCGGCTGCGAGCCGCTCCAGCGCGGCTCGTGCGAGCGCGGCAGGTATTGGCGGCGCATCTCCGCGTTGCGCTCGAACCCGCCGGCGGCGAGCACCACGCCGCGCCGCGCGCCGACCCGGGTGCGCCGGCCGTCGCGCTCGATGACCGCGCCGGTCACCCGCCCGTCGCCGCGGATGAGCTCCACGAGCGGGGCGTTCAGCCACAGCTGCGCCCCGTACCTGTTGGCCGAGAGCTTCAGCCGCCCGAGCAGCGCATTACCTAAGGTGAGCCTGCGGTCGCGCCGCGAGTGCAGCCGCTGCGGGAAGTCCAGGAAGTAGTTGCCGAAGACGCGCAGCGCCACCTGCCACCAGCCGGGGATGCGGAACAGCAGTGCCCCGGTTTCCTCGAGGGTCCAGCTCACCCGGCCCAGGAACTGCACCGCCGGGTGCGGCGCGCGCAGCCTGGCGAAGTCATCGCCCAGATCGCTCGAGTGCAGCGGCAGCGCCTCCAGCGAGCGCCAGCCGGGCTTGCCGCCCGGCATCTCCGGGTGATAGTCCGCGTACGGATGCGCCCGCATCCTCACCAAGGAGTGGGTTTCCAGCCAGGCCACCATCTCGCGGCCCTGGCGCACGAAGGCCCAGATGCGCGCGTCCGGGATATTGGCGTCGGTGAGTGCCCGGATGTACTGGAAGGCTTCCTCGGGTGAGTCGGCGTGCCCTGCGGCCAGTGCCTGCTGCGTGGCCGGGATCCAGATGACGCCGCCGGAGGTGGCCGAGGTGCCACCGAAGAACTCGCTCTTCTCCACGATCAGCGTCTGTGCACCCTCGGCGGCGGCAACCACCGCTGCGGTCAGTGCCGCAGCCCCCGATCCGACCACGAGCACATCGGTCTGGACGTCCCATTGACTGGCGTCTGGCACGAACTCCCCCTCGGCGTTCTTTTAGAGCTTGGCGGCGCTGAGCGGGACGGCCGGCCGGTGCCGCGCGGCGCGGGTGTCGATGCGTCGGTACAGGGTGGTGCGTTGGTAGGCCGGCCGGCCGATGCCACCGGCGAGCGCCTCGATCCGCCGCGCATCGAACTCCTGGCCGTGCACCCCGCCTGCGGCGCGCGTGATGGACTCGTTCATGAGCGTACCGCCCAGGTCATTGGCGCCGCTGCGCAGCGCCAGCGCGGCGCCCTCCGCCCCCATCTTCACCCAGGAGGTCTGGATGTTGATGATGTGCGGGTGCAACGCCAGTCGTGCAACGGCGTGCATCAGCAGCGACTCGCGCAGCGTCGGGCCGCTGCGCGCCAGTCCCTTGCGCCACAGCGGCGCCTCCATGTGCACGAAGGACAGCGGCACGAACTCGGTGAAGCCTGCAGTCTGCTTCTGCAGCGTGCGCACCGCGAGCAGGTGGCGTGCCCAGTGCACCGGGGAATCCACGTGACCGAACATGATGGTGGCGGTGCTGCGCAGGCCGACCGCGTGGGCGGCCCGCATGACAGCGAGCCACTCGGCACTGGTGAGCTTGTCGGGGCAGATGATGGCGCGCACTTCGTCGTCGAGGATCTCTGCCGCCGTGCCCGGCAGCGTGGACAGACCGGCGTCGCGCAGTTCGCCGAGGAAGCGCTCCAGGGTGAGGCCGAGGGTGGTGGCGCCGTGCGTGATCTCCAGCGGCGAGAACGCATGGACGTGGATCTGCGGGGCCGCATCCTTCACCGCGGCGACGATGTCGAGGTAGGTCTGCCCGGTGTAGCGCGGATGGATGCCCCCCTGCAGGCACACCTCGGTGGCGCCGGCCGACCAGGCCTCGCGCGTGCGCTGCGCGATCTCGCTGAGGTCGAGATCGTAGGCCGGGCCGCGCAGACTCTGGGCGCTGCGGCCCTTGGAGAAGGCACAGAACCCGCAGTGGTAGAGGCAGATGTTGGTGTAGTTGATGTTGCGGTTGACGACGTAGGACACCTCGTCACCGCAGCTCGCCGCGCGCAGCGCATCAGCCGCACCCAGCACCGCGGCAAGCTCCGCACCGTGCACCGCGAACAGTTCGGCGACTTCGTTCTCGGGCAGGTCGGCGCCGGCGCGTGCCGCGGCCAACGTGGCCTCGACCTGCCCGGACACCGCACCGCGTGCGGCACGCCGGGGCCTGAGCATTGCCGCGGCCGCGGCCGGTAGCGGCGCACCTGAACCTGCGAACCAGGAATCGGTGCGTGCCCGCCCCAGGGCATCCACCCGGTGACGCACCGCCGTGCGCAGTGGCGCATCCAGCCATCGCTCAGGATCACGTGCCATGGCCGGGGTGATGGCGAGGCGCTCGATGAGCGTGCGCCCGGCGGCGGCGGTCTCCTCCGCAAGCCTCACCAGGTGCGGCCACGGGGCTTCCGGGTTCACATGGTCCGGGGTGACCGGCGAGACGCCGCCCCAGTCGTTCACGCCGGCGCGCAGCAGGGTGTCCAGGGCCTGCGGCTGCAGGTTGGGAGGCGCCTGTATCGACATCTGCGCGCCGAAGATCAGGCGCGTGACCGCTACGCTCCACAGGTGCTCATCCAGCGCGGGCTCCGGCGAGTGCGCCATGCGCGTACCGGGCTTGGCACGGAAGTTCTGGATGATGATTTCCTGCAGGTGGCCATGAGTGGCATGCAGCTCGCGCAGCGCCAGCAGTGCCTCGATGCGTTCGCGCCGGGTCTCGCCGATCCCGATCAGGAGGCCGGTGGTGAAGGGCACGGCCATCGCGCCGGCCGCGGCGAGGGTCGCCAGCCGTGCCGCGGGGAGCTTGTCCGGGGAGCCGAAGTGCGGGCCGCCACGCGCTGCGAGCCGCTCGCTGGCGCTCTCCAGCATGATGCCCATGGACACCGACACCTTGCGCAGGCGGGCGAGGTCCTGTGCGTCCATCAGTCCTGGATTCAGGTGCGGCAGCAGTCCGGTCTGGCGGTACACCTCCGCGGCGGCGTGCTCGAGGTAGCTGAGCGTGCTGGCAAAGCCCATCGCCTCAAGTGCCCTACGTGCCGCCGGGTAGCGCAGCTCCGGCTTGTCACCCAGCGTAAACAGGGCTTCCTTGCAGCCGGCCTCCGCCCCGGCGCGGGCGACGGCAAGGACCTCCGCAAGGCTCATGTAGGGGGCGCGCAGCGCACGCGGTGCCTTGGCGAAGGTGCAGTAGTGACACACGTCGCGGCACAGCTGGGTCAGCGGGATGAAGACCTTGCGCGAATAGGTGACCACGCGACCATGGCCGCGCAGGGTGAGGGCCTCGCTCGCGCTCAGCAGTTCCGGTGTCCGCGCCTGTTCGAGGCTGAGTGCAGCGACGGCATCGAGGCGGTGGCCAGCGCTCGCCGCATCGATGATCTCGGCCAGGCCGGGTGCTGCCTGCGTCTTCGCCATCGGATCTCCTTGAGCGATGCTGGCTATGATACGCGCGTGGGCTGGCCGGTAGGCGCGTCCCGCGACGTTGGCAGTACCTAGTCCGAATGGATGGAGCACCAGATGAATCCAGAACAAGTCCGCGGCGTGATCGAGTCCTATGCCCGTGCCTGGGCCACCAACGACAAGGCGCTGCTGCTGTCGGTCTTTGCCGAGGACTGTGAGTGGGCCGACCCGGTGGGCACGCCGCCGTTCAGGGGACATGCCGGGGTATCCAAGTTCTGGGACTTTGCCCACCAGGATACGACGCGGCAGATGACGCCCGTCGTGCACCGCATCGTCACCTGCGCCAACGAGGCTATCCTGCAGTTCACCATGCAGGTGCGCATCCCGGCGACCAACCAGGGGCTGGACCTTGCGATCGTGGACCGCTTCGTGCTCAACGAAGCCGGCAAGATCAAGCTTGCGCAGGCCTACTGGGACCCGGGCTCGATCTCGGTCCCGGCGGGGATGCAGATGTTCGCCCCCAACATCGACGAGGCATACGAGAAGCAATAGGCGCAGGCATGGACTACGCGGTGCCGCATGTCGACTTCGGCCGTGACGAGGTGCCCGACCTCGATGCGCTGCTCGGCCAGTTGCTGCAATCCGGCCAGCGCGTGGTGCCGGTGCGCTACCTGGAAACCACGGCCTGGCTGATCCTGCGCCACGAGGACGTCGGCCGTGCCTTCCGGGATGCGGTGCACTTTCCCGCCTCGGCGGCCCACCTGCGCTATTCGCTCCCCGTGCAGGGCCGCACGCTTCTGTGCATGGAGAAGGAGGAGCACCGCATCCACCGCGCACTGGTGGCCGAGGCATTCCAGCCGCAGGCCGTGCAGGCGCATGTCGGCACGTTGCTGCGGCCGCTGGCGAACGAGCTCATCGACGCGTTCGCGCCGCGGCGTGAGCTGGACCTGGTGCAGGCCTACTGCCACCGCTACCCGCTGCGGGTGATCACGCGCCTGCTGGGGATCCCGGCCACGGACGAGGCACAGCTGTTCGCCTGGGTGCGTGGCCTGTTTGACTACCCTTGGGATCCGCAGGGCGCGCTCAAGGCGCGCGATGAAGTCGACGCTTTCCTGCTGCCGCTGATCCAGGCGCGGCGCGCGCAGCCACGGCAGGACCTGATCTCGCGGCTGGCGAGCGCGGAGGTCGAGGGACACCGGCTCACGGACGAAGACATCCTCGGGTTCGTCAAGCTGCTGTTCCCGGCCGGGGCGGACACCACCTATCTCACGCTGGGCAACATGATGAACGCGGTGCTCGGCGACGCGACGCTCACGGCGCGCCTGCGCGCGGATCCTGCTCTGGTCACCGGGGCGGTGGAAGAGGCCGTGCGCCTGCACGCCGCGGTGTGCCTGCTGCCACGCTACACCGAGACCGGCGCCGAGATCGGCGGCGTCACGATACCGAAGGACTCCTGGGTGCTCTTCGGGGTACGGCCCGCCGGCCGCGATGCCGAGCAGTATCCTGATCCTGAGCGCTTCGATGTCGGGCGCCATGCGCAGCGCCTGGTCAGCTTCGGCGGCATGCCGCACTTCTGCCTGGGCGTGCACCTGGCGCGGGCCGAGCTCGCAATCTCCCTCGAGCTGCTGCTGGCGCGATTGCCGGGCCTGCGCCTCACCGCAGGAGCGATGCCGGCGAGCTCGGCGGTGCTGCGTGGCGTGCGCCGCCTGCCGGTGGCCTTCGATGCGATCCTGCCGGCCTAGCCGAGGAAGGCGTAGCGCTTAAGCCCACGCGCGCGCAGCGCGGTGAGGTCGGCGCTCTCGTCGACATCGAAGCCGAATGCCTCGCTGGCAAGGGTTGCGGCCGTGATGCCGTGCCGCGCCGCCTCGGCCTGGTGTCGAGCGAAGCTTCCGGGGCCGAACTGAAAGCGAAATGCGGCAGGCAGCCTGAGGCACACCGCGTTGGTGCCCGTGCCGCGCGCATCGGGGGCCAGCGCCACGCCTGCCGCAGGAGCCGCGGTGAGCAGAGCGGCGATGTCCGCAGGCTCCAGCAGCGGCAGGTCGGCGGCGATGACGGCCACGTGAGTCACACCCCTGTCTTCAAGGCCGGCCATTGCGGCGGCCAGCGCTGCGTTCATCTCCTCCGCGGGGTCTTGCAGCAGTGGCCGCGCGGCCGGAAGCCGGTCGCGCTCCGGGCTCATGACCAGCGTGCCATCGATCTGGCGACAGCCATCGATGGCTGCGAGCACGTCATCGAGCATGCGGCGCACGAGCCGCGCGCGCACTTCACTCGGCAGCGCCCCCGCCAGGCGCTGCTTGCCCGCGGCGCGTGCCTTGACCGGCACCAGTGCCCAGGTGCTCACCGGCGCGATCCTGCGATGGAGGTGGCAAAGCCGAGCACCTCGCCTGCCAGCCGCTCGCGGTCCGCGACCGAGTTCATGAGCGTGTCCGTGACGTGCACCGGGCAGCCAACCGCACCGGCGCTGTCCTGGTCGCGGGCATCGAGCACGAAGCCATCGAGCAGGCCCTCGTAGTGGCGCGCGACTGCGGCGGCGCTGAGCGGCACGCCGAGCTCGCGCATGATCTTGGCCGTCGGGCCTTTGACCGCATCGCCTGCCACCAGCGGCGACACCGCGATCACCGGCGCGCCGCTGGAGCGCAGCAGCGCGCGCATGCCAGGCACGCTCAGAATCGGATCGATACTGAGATAGGGGTTCGAAGGACACAGAATCACTGCCTGCGGCCGGGTGCTCAAGGCGGCGGCGGCCGCAGCCGCAGGGCGTGCCCCTTGCGCGCCGTCGAAGCGTATTGCCGTCACGGCCGGCGCGCAGCGCAGGCGCACGAAGTAATCCTGAAAGGCGAGCTCCTCATCCCCGGTACGCAGGCGCGTGCGCACCGGCTCATCGCTCATGGGCACGATCGCCGCCTGGATCGCCAGCCGCACCGCGATGCCTGCGGTGAATGCGCTCAGGGATTGCCCCGCCGCAAGACTGCGGGTGCGCTGCACGTGCAGTGCGAGGTCCCGGTCACCCAGGCGGAACCAGGTCTCGCCCCCTAGGGCGCCGAGTGTCTCCATGAACGACCAGGTCTCATCGTGACGGCCCCAGCCGAGCTCGGTGTTGGCCAGGCCGGCGACGGTGTACAGAGTCGTGTCGAGGTCCGGGCAGATCCTGAGGCCCAGATGATCGAAGTCATCGCCGGTGTTGACGATGATCGTGAGCTTGTTCGTGGGCAGCACCCGGTACAGGCCCAGGGCGAGCTTCGCGCCGCCGATGCCGCCGCTGATTGCGACTACGCCACCTGGCATCAGCGGAACAGGTCCTGGTCGAGGGCGCGGATGAGCGCGCGGGCCGGATTGGCGGCGGCGGCAGGCGTGCAGCCGCGGACCAGCACCGCCGGGATCCCTTCGGCGGCCTCGCCCATGATAAGGCCCGCAGCCCCCGCCAGGGCATCGCCGAAGGCGACCTCGGTCACTTCCAGGGGCCGGCCGGCGCGGTCGGTCTCGCCGCGCCGGTCGAGCAGCGCCGGAATGCCGGCCGCGCCGAGCGCGATGTTGACCACGCCGCGGCGCCACGGCCTGCCGAAGCTGTCGCTGATGATGATCCCCGCGGCCACGTCCAGGCGGCGCGCAAGGCCGGTGCGCAACCCTTCCGCGGAAGCGTCCGGGTCCTTCGGCAGCAGCAGCACCTCGGTGCCGCCGGCGCCGCCTGCCAGGTTGGAGCGGTCGATGCCGGCGTTGGCCATCACGAACCCTAAGCGATGGCGCACGATCAGCACATCCTTCTGTGCACGCAGCACCTCGGTGGATTCGCTCAGGACCAGTTCGATCAGCCGTGGGTCCTTGCCCGTCACCTGCGCCAGTTCCTGCGCCCGCGTGCCGGGCACCACGGATGCCAGGGACACCAGGCGACCTTCGGCCTTGGAGACGATCTTCTGCGCAACGACCACCACATCGTCACTGCGCAGCGCGATTCCTGCGGCGGTGAGAGCCTCAGCCAGCAGCTGCGAGAGGTCGGTGCCGGGCAGTACCTCCGGGATGCCGCGCAGGGCGGTCAGGCAGACGGGGACCGGCGCGCTCAAGGCCTGAGGTTCCTGCGATCCAACCGCCCGCCCGTGAGTGCCTGGGTGCCAGCCATGCCGTGCCCGTCCTTTGAAAGGTGCGTGAGTCTAGCAACTGCCGCCCCGAACGGACGACGTGGCGCCGCCGCGGGGCATGGCACACTTGCGCGCAACATCGGAGTCGGGAAGGCGCAGGCGATGACACAGGTTGCAATCGGTCTGTTCGGACTGCAGGGCTGGTTCGGTGGAGACTTCGCCAAGGTGCCCGCCCTGGTCAGCGAGGCGGACAAGGCCGGCATCGACCTGGTCAGCATCACCGACCACGTGGTGATGGGCGAGAACACGCACGCGTATCCCTACGGCAAGTTCCCGGTGGGCTCCGAGTATCCCTGGTTCGAGCCGCTCACCGTGCTCGCCTGCCTTGCGGGCCTCACCCGGCGCATCCGCCTGTCCACCAGCGTCGTCATCGCGCCGTTGCGCCCGGCGGTGCTCCTGGCCAAGCAGATCGCCACCCTGGATGTCCTCTCGGGCGGACGCGTGAGCATCGGCCTGGGCGTCGGCTGGCAGAAGGAGGAGTACCTGGCCGCCGGCGTCCCCTGGGAGGGGCGCTACACGCGCTTCGTCGAGCAGCTTGAGGTCCTGAGGCTGCTGTGGCGCGAGGCACCGGCGGCCTATCACGGCACGACGGTCGACTTCGAGAAGATCCACGCCTGGCCGCGCCCGGTGCAGCCGAACATTCCCATCTGGCTGGGGCTGGCACCGTCTGAGCGCAACATCGAGCGCATGGCCGAGCACGGCGACGGCTGGATCCCGATGGAGCAGGATCCGGCGAAGCTCGCGCCGGTCATCGCGCGCATCCGTGCCGCGGTCGCCGCGCGCGGGCGCGATCCGTCGAGATTCCTGGTGCGCGTGGTGCCGCGGTTCGTGTTCGGCGCCGGCGGCGCGCCGGACCTTGAGGCCACCCTTGCCGGGGTGCCGGCCCTGGTGGCAGCAGGCGCCAACATGGTCGAGCTGTTTCCTGCGGTGTTCTGCCGGGGAGCGCAGGACTTCCCGGCCTTCTGCGCGCGCCTCCTGAGGCTCAAAGACCTCTGAGGAACTTCAGCAGGGCCGCATTCACCGCCTGCGGCTGCTCCTGCTGCACGAAGTGCCCGGCCCCAGGTACCAGCACCACGTCGGTAAGCTGCGGCACGCGCGAGCGCATGCTGTCGATGGCCTGCGGCGGGATCATCTTCAGCACCACATCCTCGGCACCGGCGATGAACAGGGCCGGCTGGGTGATGGGACTGTCCGCATACGGCGCCCCCAGCTCCCAGTTGCGGTCCGCGCAGCGGTAGGAGTTGAGCCCGCCGATGAAGCTCGTCGCCGGCGTATCGCGGGTGTACTCGCCCAGCAGGTACTCGAAATCAGCCTCACCCAGCCATGTCCACGGCAGGGGCGGCGCCGGGGCGAGGACATCTAGATAGCCGGTCCCCTCCGAGGGGAACTTCGACCAGTCGAGCAGGTGCCCCTCGGCGCTTAAGGCGTACAGCAGCCGCAGCAAAAACTCGCGTGGCCGTGCGCCGAGCTCGGCTTCCGCAGGGCCCACGCTCTGGAAGTAGTGCATGTGGAAGAAGTGGTGGCGCGCGAGGGCGGCGAAGGCCTGCGAGGGACGCCGGCCGGGCACTGCGAAGGCGCCCATGCTCTCGGCCTCGGTGGCCACGGTGCGGGCACCGGCGCCGCCCCGGCCGGCGAGGTCGAAATCGTACGGGCAACTCATGATGACCACGCCGGCGACATGCTGCGGATGGCGCACGGCGAGGTTGCAGACCTGCTGCGCGCCGAAGTCGTGACCGACGAAGACGGCACGCCGCTCGCCGAGGGTATCCAGAAGACCCAGCATGTCGTCGATCACGTAGTTGGCATCGTAGAGCTGCCAGCTGGTGGGGCGGTCGCTGGCGCCATAGCCACGCTGGTCGGGTGCGATCGCGTGCCAGCCGGCAGCCCCGATCGCGCGCAGCTGATGGCGGAAGCTGGACCACAGGCCCGGAAAGCCGTGGCAGAAGATCACGGGCGGACCGCTGCCGGTCTCGGCGACGTGCAGGGTGATGCCGTTGGTGCGGATGCGGCGGTGGGTGGTAGTGCTCATGTACCCTTATGATGAAGAACCCGCCGCGGAGTCGCCATGCCGAACAGCGAATCGCCCGTCATCGCCCTGTGCTGGGGGACCCTCATCGGCATCCCGCTCGAGCAGCTGATCGCGGCCGCCGCGCATCACCACATCGGTGCCATCACGCTCACCTCGCCCATGTACGAGGCCGCGCGCCGCAGCGGCGCCAGCGTGGCTGGGCTGCGCCGCAGGCTCGAGGACAGCGGGCTTACCGTGCACGCCATCGACCCACTGATCGGCGCGCTGCCCGGGACCCCTAAGCCGGCCGACGTGCCCGCAGAGAATCGTGCCTACTTCGAGATCACCGAGGATGACTGCTACCGCGCTGCCGCGGACCTGCAGGCGGAGACGATCAACCTTGCGCACTTCGGGGGCAGCGACGTGACCGAGGCGCAGTTCGTCGATTGCCTCGGGCCGCTCGCCGGCCGGGCGCAGGCCCACGGGCTCAGGCTGACCCTGGAGTTTCTCCCGGAAAGTTCGATCCCGGACCTTGCCACCGCGCAGCGCATCGTCGGCGCGGTCGGCGCCCCCAACCTGGGCCTGATGTTCGATACCTGGCATTTCGCCCGCAGCGGCGGGACGCTCGCGCAACTTGCGGCGCTGCCCAAGGGACTGGTTACCGGGGTCCAGATCAGCGATCGCGTGCCGCCGGCACCGGGAACCGCCTATACCCCGATGTTCGGACGCCTCCTGCCCGGCGAAGGCGAACTCCCGCTGGTCGAGTGGCTTACGGTGATCCTGCGGCGTGATCCTGCGCTCACCATCGGGGTGGAGGTCTTCAGCGAGGAACTGGTCGCGCTGAGCCCCGAGAAGGCGTCCGGCCGGGTCGCCGGGAGCACCCGCGGGGTCTTGAGCCGGGTGCAGCGCAGCCTGTCAGCTTCAAGCCATTGATCGTAAAGCTCGTGTCTGCTGCGCTGACGTTGCAGTAGGCGGCGGGTTTCAGTATGCTGCGCGCCCCTTTTCAACCGAAGGGGGCACGGGCCGCACTCGCGCGGTTCGCGCATTACTCCTTGCCACACCGGGACAGCCTTCAATCCGGGTGCGCTAACCCATAGGGAGCACTCATGAGGCATTACGAAATCGTTTTCCTTGTACATCCTGATCAGAGCGAGCAGGTGCCCGCCATGATCGAGCGCTACAAGGGCATGATCAGTGCCGGTAGCGGCCAGGTGCATCGCCTGGAGGACTGGGGCCGGCGCCAGCTCGCCTACCCGCTGTCCAAGGTTCACAAGGCGCACTACGTGCTGATGAACGTCGAGACTGACCAGAAGACCCTCGCAGAGCTCACCGGCGCGTTCCGCTTCAGCGATGCGGTACTGCGTCACCTGGTGGTCAACATGGATGAGGCCGTGACCGATCCTTCGCCGATGGCCAGGGCCGCGGAGGAGGAGGGTGACGGTGCCCCGCGCCGCCGCGAGCGTTCACGTGATGACTCGGACGAGGAAGGCGATGGCCCGCCGCGTCGCCGCGAGCGCGTGCGCGATGAACCCGCCGCGGGATCCGATGACGACGACAACTCAGCCGGTGAGAGCGCCTAAGGCGCTCCCCCTCAAGGAAGCAAGATCATGGCAATGAGAGAATCACGTGGCGGCCCAGGCGGTGGTGGCAGCGGCGGCGGCAGCCGCTTCTCGCGCCGCAAGAAGTTCTGTCGCTTCACCGCCGAGGGCGTGAAGCAGATCGACTACAAGGACCTGGGGATCCTCAAGGGCTACGTCACCGAGACCGGCAAGATCGTCCCCAGCCGCATCACCGGCACCAAGTCCTTCTACCAGCGTCAGCTGGCGGTGGCGATCAAGCGTGCGCGGTTCCTCGCGCTGCTGCCGTACACCGACCAGCACTGAGGTTATTGAGATGGAAGTCATTCTGCTGCAGAAGGTTGCCAACCTGGGCAACATCGGCGATCGCGTCAAGGTGCGCTCCGGCTACGGCCGCAACTACCTGCTGCCCGGCGGCAAGGCCACGCTCGCCACCGCGGACAACGTCGCGCGCTTTGAGGCACGCCGTGCGGAGCTTGAGCGCCATGCGCACGAGCACCTGGCCGGCGCCGAGACGCGTGCCAATGCCTTCAAGGAATTCAAGCTCACGATCCACGCCAAGGCTGGCACCGAGGGCAAGCTGTTCGGCTCGATCGGCACCAGCGACATCGCCGAGGCTGCCACGCGGGACGGGCAAAAGCTCGAGCGCAGCGAAGTGCGCCTGCCGGATGGCCCGCTGCGCGTGGTAGGCGAGCACGTCGTCAGCGTGCACCTGCACGCCGACGTGAACGTGCCGCTGCACGTGAACATCATCGCCGAAGAATAAGTCCCCAGGACTGCGAAGCCGGTGGCGGGCACCTCCAAGACGCGCGGAAGCTCAGGTTCGGTCGCGCTCTTGGACGCCCCGGTCCCGCCGCACTCCATCGAGGCCGAGCAGTCTGTCCTCGGCGGCCTGCTCATCGATCCGGGTGCCTTCGACAACGTCGCTGACCAGCTCATCGCCCAGGACTTCTACCGCCACGATCACGAGCTGATCTACACCGCGATCGCCGTGCTGGCCGGAGATGCCAAGCCCTGCGACGTGGTGACGGTCTCCCAGCACCTCGAGCGCATCGGTAAGCTCGAAGCCGCCGGCGGCCTCGCCTACCTGAGCTCTATCGCCCGTGACACGCCGACGGCGGCAAATGTCCGCTCCTATGCGGAAATCGTGCGCGAGCGCTCGCTGCTGCGGCAGCTGATCCGTGCCGGCACTGACATCGCCTCTGCCGTCTTCGTCAACGACGGCCAGACCGCGCGCGAGCTGGTCGACCGCGCCGAGCAGAAGGTCTTTGAGATCGCGGAAGGCAGCTTTCGCAAGCGTGATGGCGCGGTGGCGGTGCGGACATTGCTGCCGGCGGTCATCGACCAGATCGACGAGTGGCACAACAACCCGGACAGGCTGCGCGGGCTGCCAACCGGCTTCACTGACTTCGACAAGCTCACCGGCGGCCTGCGTGCCGGGGACCTGGTGATCATCGCCGGGCGCCCTTCCATGGGAAAGACCACGCTCGCGGTCAACATGGCTGAGTACGCCGCGGTGAATCCCGGCTCGCGGGCTTCGGTCGCGATCTTCAGCATGGAAATGCCCTCCGAGCAGGTCATCACGCGCATGCTCGCCTCGATCGGCGGCGTGCCGCTGAACAGCCTGCGCTCCGGCAAGATCAGCGACGATGACTGGGTACGCATCACCGGGGCGACCAGCCAGCTGTCGGAGGCGAAGATCTACGTCGACGAGACACCGGCATTGAACCCGACCGAGATCCGCGCCCGCGCGCGCCGCGTGAAGCGCGAACACGGACTGGATCTGGTGGTCGTGGACTACCTGCAGCTCATGCAGGTGCCAGGGACGAACGAGAACCGCGCCACGGAGATCGCCGAGATCTCGCGCGGACTGAAGGCCCTGGCGAAGGAACTGCAGGTTCCGGTGATCGCGCTGTCGCAGCTGAATCGCGGCGTCGAACAGCGCGAGCACAAGCGGCCGGTCATGTCTGACCTTCGCGAATCTGGGGCGCTCGAGCAAGATGCAGACATGATCCTGCTCATCTATCGCGAAGAGGTCTACGACAAAAACACCACAAAAAAAGGCGTGGCAGAGATCGACCTGGTCAAGCACCGCAACGGCGAGACTGGCGTGTTCTACCTCACCTTCCAGGGCCAGTACACGCGCTTTGCCAACTACGCCCCCGATAGTTACGCGGAGGGTGTGCTGCGTTGAGCCGCCTGATCCGGGCGGTCATCGACACAACCGCCCTTCGACACAACCTCAATGTCATCCGCGCCCGCGCCGGGCGCTCCAAGGTGCTCGCGGTCGTGAAGGCCAATGCCTACGGCCATGGGCTGGTGAGCGCAGCCCTGGCGATCCAGGATGCCGGTGCCTACGCCGTGGCGCGCCTGGAGGAGGGCATGACGCTGCGCGCGGCGGGCATCACCTCGCGGGTGCTGCTCCTGGAGGGCGTGTTCAGCCGCTCGCAGCTGGAGGACGCCGCACAGGACCAGCTGGATCTTGTGATCCACGACGCACGGCAGATCGAGCTGCTCGAGCAGGCCGGCGGCGCGGGCCGCTTCGCGCTGTGGATCAAGATCGACACCGGCATGAACCGGCTGGGGTTCTCCCCGAGGGATTTCGTGGCCGCGTTCAAGCGCATCCGCATGCTGCAGACCGCGCCGCGCGAGATTCGCCTGATGACCCACCTGGCCTGCGCCGATGAGCGCGACGGCGAGGTGACACGGGCGCAGCTGATCCGCTTCGCCGAGGCGACGCAGGGATTGAAGTTCGAGACCAGCATCGTCAATTCCGCCGGGCTGCTCGGCGGGGCCGCGGCGGGCAGCAACTGGGTGCGCCCGGGGCTGGCGCTTTACGGCGCATCGCCGTTCGAGGACTCGACCGCGGCTGACTTCGGGTTGCGTCCGGTGATGACGCTCATCAGCACGGTGCTCACCGTGCGCGAGGTCACAGCGGGCGAGCGGGTGGGTTATGGGGGCGCCTGGACCGCGCAGCGCCCCTCGCGCATCGCGATCATCGCGGCCGGCTATGGCGATGGCGTGCATCGCAGCTTCAAGACCGGGACCCCCGTGCTGGTCAAGAAGCAGCGCGCCGCACTCGTCGGGCGCGTGTCCATGGACATGATCGCAGTGGATGTCACCGGCATCCCGGGGGTGGACGTGGGTACCCCGGCCACGCTGTGGGGCGAGGGGCTGCCGGTGGAGGAAGTCGCCCGCCACGCCGGCACGGTTCCGTACGAATTGCTGTGCAGCGTGAGCCAGCGCGTGCCGCTCGAGCCGCGCTAGCAACAGCGGAATGCTTTGGGGGAAACGGGCGCAGCCGCTAAGGCTGCGCCCGCTTTGCTTTTAGCTGACGAAGAAACCCATCTTCACGCCGGCGAGCTGGATGACGTCATTGTCGTTCAGCTTGGTGGCCTGCGCGCCGATCGGGGTGCCGTTGAGCAGCGGGAAGTCATCGGGCTTGCCGCTGTCGACGTGCACGATGTAGTAGGTGTCCGTGCGGCGGGTGATGGCCGCCACCTGGATGCCGGGGCGCCCTAAGGTGGTCAGGGCCTTGCTCAGCTCGACCTCGCGTCCCGCGAAGGCACCCGAGAGCACCTGCAGCTTGGCCTTCTTGACCGCCGCGGCCCCGTCGAGTGTGCGTGACTTGCCGGTCGCGCTGGTGCTGGCCACCTCGGCCGCCGCACGCAGCTTCTCCACCGGGCGGGCGGAGGGCTGGATGACCATCGTCTTTTCGAATTCGTCCTGCTGCTCGTCGTCCTCGACGAAGCGCAGCTGGTGGTGCCCGACGGTGATGACGTCGCCGTGCTGCAGCGCATGCTTCTTGATGAGCTTGCCGTTGACGTAGGTGCCGTTGGTGCTGTTCAGGTCCTCGAGGAACGAGTCGTTGAGGATGTTGATGATCAGCGAGTGGTGGCCGCTGACGGCGGCATTGTCGATGCGGATGTCATTATCAGGGAGGCGCCCGATCGTGTAGCGCTCCTTGTTCATGTTGTATTCCGCCATGACCTGGCCATCCAGGCTTAAGACCAACCTTGCCATGTGCTTCTGCCTTTATCGCGTGTCAGCCGAACCAACCCAGGATCTTGTCGAAAATCTTAGTGCGAGCCGGAAAAGCATCCATGATGTGCGCCATGACCACCGAGACGTTGTCCCGGCCTCCATTGTCATTGGCCAGCTGAATCAACTGCTTGGCGACCGTATCCAGATTAGCACTAAAGGTGTTTATGGTTAAATGAATATCTTCGTCCTCGATCATGTCCGAGAGCCCGTCCGAGCACAGAACGTACACCTCGCCCTTGGCGGCCGGGACTTCCTGGATCTCGACGTCGACGTTCGGTTCGACCCCGAGCGCTCTTGTGACGTAGTTCTTGTTTGCCGCCCTGGCGGCCTCCTCGGGCGAGTAGAAGCCCCGGTCGACCAGCTCCTGCAGCAGCGAGTGGTCCATCGTGACCTGCTCGAGCTTGTCACCGCGCTGGCGGTACAGGCGCGAGTCGCCGACGTGGGCGATGGTGACCTTGTTGTCGAAGAACAGCGCGGCGACCACGGTGGTGCCCATGCCCTCGCACTGCGGCTGGGTGCGCGCGGTCTGGTAGATGATCTTGTTGGCGCGGCTGATGGCATCGCGCAGGATGATGTTCGGGCGCGACAGCCCGGACTCGCGGTCGGCGATGGCGAGATCCTCGCGCTGCACGTGCTCGCGCACCAGGTTCACGATGGTCTTCACGGCAATGCCGCTGGCGACCTCTCCGGCGTTGTAGCCGCCCATGCCGTCGGCCAGCACCAGAAGGCCGATGTCCGCATCGAGCGCGATCGTGTCCTCGTTGTGCTCACGCACCTTGCCGGTGTCGGACAGGCCGACGAAGCGCAGCTTGTTTCGCAAGCTCATGCGCTGCCCAGACCCGCCCGTACTGTGCCGAATGTGATTCGCGTCACTTTCCCGTCCCCGAATAAGCCGGCATACGCTAGCATCGCCAACCGAGGGTCCGGGCGGCTTTGGTCACAAAAGAAGCCTCTCGACCCTTCCCGGCGCGAATCCTAGCCGAAAGTCACCCAAAGGCGCACGAATGGCTCGCCTGAACCCGGTGTTTGTCTGTGGCTCGTGTGGGGGGGAGACCCTCAAATGGCAGGGCCAGTGCCCGCTGTGCGGCGAGTGGAATTCGCTCGAACAGCGCGCGGCCCCGCGGGCGGCGCGCCCGGCGGCAAGCGCGGCAGTGGGGGCGGGGCTCAAGAGCGTGGCCCAGCCGCCGGCCACCGGCGAGCGGCTGCAGTCCGGACATGACGAGCTGGACCGCGTTCTGGGTGGCGGGATCGTAGCCGGCTCGGTGATCCTCCTGGGAGGCGAGCCGGGCATCGGCAAGTCCACGCTGTTCCTGCAGGTTGCCGCCCACGTCGGCGCCACGCGCGCGGCGGTCTACGCCAGCGGCGAGGAGTCGGTCGCACAGGTGCAGCTGCGCGCACAGCGCCTGGGCCTGGCCGCGCAGTCACTCACCATCGTGTGCGAGACCGACCTGCCTTCGATCCTCGCGCTGGCCAGCGAGAAGTCCGCCGCGCTGCTGGTCATAGATTCGATCCAGACCGCGCAGTCCGGCGTGGCCGGGGCCGGCGCCGGGGCGGTGACCCAGCTGCGCGAGTGCACCGCGGAACTGGTGCGCTATGCCAAGTCCAGCGGCTGCGCCGTGGTGATCGTCGGCCATGTTACCAAGGAGGGTGCGATCGCCGGCCCGCGCCTGCTCGAACACCTGGTCGACAGCGTGTTGTATTTCCAGAGCGAGGCGGGCAGTCGCTACCGCATCGTGCGCGCCACCAAGAACCGCTTCGGGGCGGTGAATGAACTTGGCTTCTTCGCCATGAGCGCCACGGGCCTGAAGGAAGTGAAGAACCCGGCCGCGATCTTCCTCGCGCGCGCGCCGGAACCTGCACCCGGCAGCATCGTCACCGTGACGCGCGAGGGCGGCAGGCCGTTGTTGATCGAACTGCAGGCGCTGGTGGACCGCATGCGCTTCGGGGCCCCCCGGCGCATCGCGCAGGGGCTGGATGCCAACCGCCTGGCGATGCTGCTCGCGGCCGCCAACCGCCACGCCGGGGTAGCGCTGCAGGAGCACGACGTGTTCGTGAACGTGGTCGGCGGCATCGAGATCGGCGAGACCGCCTGGGACGTGCCGGTGCTGATCGCGCTCGCCTCGAGCCTCGCCGACCGCCCGGTGAGCGCATCCCTGGTGGCCTTCGGGGAGATCGGCCTCACCGGCGAGGTGCGCCCGGTGGCCTATGGGGACGAGCGGCTGCGCGAGGCGCACGCGCAGGGGTTCAAGGAGGCGATCGTGCCGCGCGAGAACGCCCCGCGCCGCGCGCCGGAGGGCCTGAGGGTCGTGCCGGTCGGCCGCATCAGCGAGGCACTCGCGGCGGCACTGGGCGCGCGCGGCGGCAACGCCTAGGCGGACTGCGGCTGCTGCGGTGCGCGCACGCGCACCGTGCGCACCGCGTTGTCCGCGGTCTGCAGCACCTCGAACTCGTAGTCCCCGACGCGCACCATCGTGCCGGCGCTGGGGATGGTCTCCAGGTGCTCCAGCAGCAGGCCGTTCACGGTCTTCGGGCCGTCCGTGGGCAGCGCCCAGCCGAGCGCGCGGTTGAGCGCGCGGATGGTGGCGCTGGCATTGACGATGAACACCCCGGGACGCTCGGTGTGCACGTCCTTATGGGTGATGGTGGCAGGATCGCTGGTGAACTCCCCGACGATCTCCTCGAGGATGTCCTCGAGCGTCACCAGTCCCTCGATGTCCCCGTACTCGTTGACGACGAAGGCAAAGCGGCGGCGGTTGCGCTGGAAGTGCGTCAGCTGCACGTTCAGGGCCGTACCCTCGGGCACGAAGTAAGCCTCGCGGCCGCGGGCGATCTCGATCAGGCGCTCGCGCGTAAGGTTGCCGCGCACCAGCTCGTGGGCAACGCGCTTCATGTGCAACAGGCCGATCAGGTTGTCGAGCTCGCCTTCGTAGACCGGCAACCGGGTGTGCGGTGTCTGGCGCAGGATGCCGAGGATGTCCTCCCAGTCCTCGCTGACATCGATGCCGGAGATCTCCTGGCGCGGCACCATGATGTCATTCACCGTGATCCTGCCCAGGTCCAGGATCGACAGCAGCATCTGCCGGTGGCGTGCCGGGATCACCGGCGCCGCCTCGGTCACGACCGTGCGCAGTTCCTCCGCATTCAGAGTCTGTAGCGAACCGCTCGCACGACGCACGCCGAACAGGCGCAGGAACCCGTAGGCGAGGGCATTCGTCAGCCACAGCGCCGGGCGCGTGATCGTCACCAGCACCCGGTAGATGCCGGCCGCGTGCAGCGCCACCCCTTCCGGGTTGGCGGCGGCGTAGATCTTCGGCGCGAGCTCGCAGAAGACGATGACGATGATGGTGAGGGCAGTCCCGGCCAGGGGCACCGCGTAACGGTAGCCGGTGCGCTGGGCGAGCACGGTGGCGATCGCGGAGGCGAACACGCTGGCGCCGGCCAGGATGACCAGGTTTGCGCCCAGCCAGTCGTCGGGCTTCTGCAGCAGCCGCTCCAGCGAGCGCGCCTGGCCGTTGCCGCCCTGCGCACGGTGGCGGATGCGGTAGCGGTTCACCGAGAGCATCGCCACCTCGGTGCCCGAGGAGAAGCCGACGATGACCAGGAGTACCAGGAGCGCCCCGAGCAGCCCCGGCGTGGTCGGTAGGAAATTCAAGGCTGACCCCCTCGTGTGCCTGGCCGGCGCCTGAGTGCCTGCGGCACCGGCGCAGCTGCCCGGGCGCGGCAAACGCCCGCGGCACCCTTATAATTACCCCTCACCCCGCCAAGTCTCCCATACCGCATGTTCGATAACCTGACCGCCCGCCTTTCGCGCACCATCGAGGGCCTGCGCGGCAAGGGCCGCATCACCGAGGACAACATCGGCGAGACCCTGCGCGAGGCGCGCATGGCCTTGCTCGAGGCCGACGTGGCCCTGCCGGTGGTCAAGAGCTTCATCGAGGCGGTGAAGGTCAAGGCGCTGGGCACCGAGGTGCTCGGCAGCCTCACCCCGGGACAGGCCTTCATCGGCATCCTGCACAGCGAGCTGATCGCGCTCATGGGCGGACCCGCCACGACGCTGAAGCTGCGCGCCGCCCCGCCGGTGGTGGTGCTTTTGGCGGGCCTGCAGGGCGCCGGCAAGACCACCACGGCGGCCAAGCTTGCCCGGCACCTCATCGAAAAGGAGCGCAAGAAGGTGCTGCTGGTCAGCACCGACGTGCGCCGGCCCGCGGCGATGCTGCAGCTCGAGCGCCTCGCCGCCCAGGTCGGGTGCGGTTATTTCCCGGCGGATGCCACGGCGGCACCGGCCCGGATCGCAGCCGAGGCCCTGGCCGCCGCCCGCAGTTCCGTGGCGGACGTGCTCATCGTGGACACCGCAGGCAGGCTGCACGTCGATGAGGGGCTCATGGCCGAGGTGCGCGAGATCGACGCCGCGGTGAACCCGGCCGAGCGGCTGTTCGTGGTGGATGCCATGGCGGGGCAGGATGCCATCAATGCCGCGCGCGCCTTCGGTTCGAGCCTGGACCTCACGGGCATCATCCTCACCAAGGCCGACGGCGATGCCCGCGGCGGTGCGGCGCTGTCGGTGCGCCAGGTCACCGGCAAGCCGATCGTGTTCCTGGGAGTCGGGGAGAAGACCGAGGCCCTGGAGCCCTTTGACCCCTCGCGCATGGCCTCGCGGATCCTCGGGATGGGGGACGTGGTCTCCCTGGTCGAGCAGGTCCACCGTCAGGTCGATACCGAGGAAGCACAGCGCCTGGCCCACAAGGTCGCCAGCGGCAAGAGCTTCAACATGACGGACCTGCGTGGCCAGCTCGAGCAGCTGCAGAAGATGGGAGGGCTCGGGGCCGTCATGGACAAGCTCCCCGGGGCCATGGTCAGGAAGGGCGCCATCTCGGCCGACCAGGGCGACCAGCAGCTGCGCCGCCAGATCGCCATCATCAATTCCATGACCCCCAGGGAGCGGCGCAATCCCTCGATCATCGATGGCTCGCGGCGCCGCCGCATCGCCGGGGGCTCTGGGGTGCAGGTCCAGGACGTGAACCGGCTGCTCAAGCAGTTCATGGAGATGCAGCGGGTCATGAAGAGCATGAAGGGCGGGGGTCTCAGGCGGCTGATGGGGGCCTTCAAGGGCGGCATGCCGCCGGGCTTCCCGGGCCGCTGAGAGGTCTTTTCACGCGGGTAAGCCCCCGCGGCGCGACCCCCGGGGCCGGGCGCCTGCGGGCAGCCCCGGTAGGGAAGAAAACTGGCGCAGGAATCGAAGCTTGCGTAGAATCCGCGCTCTTTTTTGGGCGGCCCAGTCGTGGCCCCCGTCATTGAACGAGAGCGATCGAATCATGGTAACTATTCGCCTGACGCGGCGCGGGGGCCGTAACCAGCCCTTCTACCACGTCGTCGTGACCGACAGCCGCAAGCGCCAGGGTGGCCCAAGTCTTGAGCACGTGGGGTTCTTCAACCCCGTCGCCGGTGCCAACGAGCAGAAGCTGCGCCTGGACCTGCCGCGCATCGACTACTGGGTCGGCCAGGGGGCACAGCCCTCCGAGCGGGTCGCGCACCTGGTGGCTGACTACCGCAAGCAGGCCACGGCCTAGGACTTGCGGCGGATCTTCGCCCGGGGCGCATGCGCCCTGCGGCGCAGAGGTTGGGAGGCTTTGCTGTGGAGTGGGTGGAACTCGGACGCCTGGGCGCCCCGTACGGCATCAAGGGCTGGCTCCACATCGAATCACACACCGATCCGAAGCAGGGGCTGCTTGAGTATCGGGACTGGACGCTGAAGTTTTCGAGCGGTGAGCGCGCACAGCACCGCCTGGCCGAGGGGCGCATCCACGGCGAGGGACTGGTGGCACGCATCGAGGGTGTCGCGGACCGCAACGCCGCGGCACGCCTGACCGGGGCACGGATCGAGGTGCAGCGCGAGCGCCTGCCGGCGCCGAAGAAGAATGAGTACTACCAGGCGGACCTGGTGGGGATGAAGGTCGGCAACCTTGCGGGCGCAGCGCTCGGTGAGGTCAGCCACTTCGTCGACTCCGCGGCCGGGCCCCTGATGGTGATCGTAGGTGAGGGACACGAGTACTGGGTGCCGGCGCGGCCGCAGCACCTGAAGAAGGTCGACCTCGAGGCGCGCACGATCGTGGTGGACTGGCCGGCAGAGGCCGGGTGAGCAGCCGGTGAAGATCGAGGTCGTGACGCTGTTCCCGGCGATGATCGCCGGGGCGCTGGAGTTCGGGATCGTCGGGCGCGCGGTGAGCCGCGGGCTGCTCAGCGTCGGCACCGAGGATCCGCGCGCGCACACCCACGACGTGCACCGCACGGTCGATGACCGTCCCTACGGGGGCGGTCCGGGGATGGTGATGAAGCCCGAGCCGGTGCTGGCCGCGATACGCGCCGCGCAGGCACGGCTGCCGCAGGGCAGCACCCGCGTGCTGCTGTCGGCGCAGGGCGAGCCGTTCAGCCAGGCGCTGGCGCAGGAGTTTGCGCAGGCACCCGGGCTGGTCCTGGTGGCCGGGCGCTACGAGGGCGTGGATGAGCGGGTGGTGGCGCTGGGGATCGACCGGGAGGTCTCGGTCGGGGACTACGTGCTCTCCGGCGGTGAGCTGCCGGCGCTCACGCTGATCGATGCGCTGACGCGGCTGCTGCCCGGGGCACTCGGGGATGAGCGCTCGAGCGCTGAGGATTCGTTTGCACAGGGGCTGCTCGACTGGCCGCATTACACGCGGCCGGAAGTGTTCGCAGGCCTGGGCGTGCCGCCGGTGTTATTGTCCGGTGATCACGCGGATATCCGCCGCTGGCGGCTCGAGCAGGCCTTCACCCGTACGGTGCAGCGCCGGCCGGAGCTGCTGGCGAAGGCAAGACTCGCGCCCGAGACGCGGCGCGCATTGGACGAGTTCCTGGCCGCACGTGCGGCCGGGGACAAAGATCGAGGTGACTCCAGATGAGCAAGATAATCGAAGAGATCGACAAGACCCGCATGACCCGCGAACTGCCGGACTTCAAGCCCGGAGACACCGTGGTGGTGCAGGTGAAGGTGGTCGAGGGCGACCGCGAGCGCGTGCAGGCCTATGAAGGCGTGGTGATCGCGCGCAGCAACCGGGGCCTGAACTCCTCCTTCACGGTGCGCAAGATCTCCCACGGCGAGGGCGTCGAGCGGGTCTTCCAGGTTCACAGCCCCGCCATCAGCGACGTCGCGGTGAAGCGCCGCGGCAGCGTGCGCCGCGCCAAGCTGTACTACCTGCGCGACCTGTCCGGCAAGGCAGCGCGCATCGAGGAGAAGCTCTGAGACAGCCGGCACCGGTGGCGTACGTGCGATCCCTGCGGCCAGCCAGAAAGGCGCTGCCATGAGAGTGCGTGGGTTCTTCTCCGCCCTGTGGCGCGGCCTGGACGGGCTGCGCAAGGTGCTGCACCTGATCGTGCTGCTGGTGATCTTCGGGATCATCATCGGGATCATGCGCGGCAGTGTGCCGTTCGTGCCCGGCAAGGCGGCCCTGGTGATCGCCCCCGAGGGTCCGCTGGTCGAGCAGCTTTCCGGCAACCCGCGCCAGCGCGCCCTGGACGAGGCCTTTGGCAGCCTGCGCGAGCAGACCCTGCTGTGGGACCTGACCGACTCGATCCACGCGGCCGCCAGCGACAAGCGCATCCAGGTGCTGGCGCTGGACCTGGACAAGCTCGAGGACGCCACGCAGCCGAGCCTGGCGGAGCTGGCCGCTTCGATCCGCGAGTTCCGCGCGAGCGGCAAGAAGGTCATCGCCTACGGCACCGAGCTTACCCAGGAGCGCTACTACCTCGCCGCACAGGCCGACGAGATCTACCTCGACCCGATGGGCTTCGTGCTGGTGCAGGGCTACGACCGCTACCGCATGTACCTGAAGGAGGCCCTGGACAAGCTCGGCGTCGACATCAACGTGTTCCGGGTGGGTGCCTTCAAGAGCGCGGTGGAGACCTACACGCGCACCAGCATGTCGGCCGAGGATCGCGAGGAGAGCCGCGTCTACCTCACGGCGTTGTGGAATACCTACCAGGAGGAGGTCACGCGCGCGCGCAAGCTCGCCCCCGACGCACTCTCCAAGTACGTCGACACCTTCATGCAGGCCGTGCCGGCTGCCAATGGCGATGCCGCCAAGGTGGCGCTGGCGCAGAACCTGGTCACGGGCCTGAAGAGCAGCATCGAGGTTGAGAAGCGCCTGACGCAGCTGGTGGGCGCCGATGACGAAGGGGACTCCTTCAGCCAGGTCTCCGCGGATGACTACCTGCGCGTGGTGCACGCCGACAAGAAGCTCGCCCTGGGCAAGCAGAAGATCGGGGTGATCGTTGCCGAGGGGGAGATCCTCGACGGTGACCAGCCCCCGGGCACGATCGGCGGCGAGACCACCGCGCGCATGATCCGCGATGCGCGCCAGGACAAGGACATCAAGGCCGTGGTGCTGCGCGTGGACTCACCCGGCGGCAGCGTGTTCGCCTCGGAGCAGATCTATCGCGAGCTGGTGGCGCTCAAGGCCGCCGGCAAGCCGCTGGTGGTGTCGATGGGCGGCTACGCCGCCTCCGGCGGCTACTACATCTCAGCGCCGGCGGACGAGATCTGGGCCAATCCTGCCACCATCACCGGCTCGATCGGCATCTTCGCGATCATCCCGACCTTCGACAAGACGCTCGGCAAGGTCGGCGTCGGCGTCGACGGGGTCGGCACCACCGCGCTGTCCGGCCAGGAGCGCCTCGACCGCCCGCTGAGCGAAGGCGCCAAGAGCGTGATCCAGGCGGTCACCACCCACGGCTACGACGAGTTCCTCGGGCGCGTCTCCACAGGGCGCCGCAAGAGCGTCGCGGAGGTGAACGAGATCGCCCAGGGGCGGGTGTGGGCCGGGGCCGATGCCAAGCGCGTCGGGCTGGTCGACCAGCTGGGCCTGTTCAACGATGCGCTCAAGTCCGCCGCCCGGCGTGCGAAGCTGACCGACTACACCGTGAAGTTCATGGAGCCCAAGCTCACCTGGGCGCAGTCACTGGCGCTGAACCTGCGAACGCGGCTCACCCGCATCTTCCTGCACGCCAGCCCCGATGAGCAGGCGCTCGCGCAGCTGGCGCAGCACCTGGATCCGGTGACGCGCCAGGCCCAGCTGCTCGCCCGCTTCAGCCAGCCGAACCACCTCTACGCCTACTGCTTCTGCGAGGTGCGTTAGTCCCGGCTTTGCTGGACGCTGCGCCCGTTCAGGGCCTGCGTCGGCCGTGCGTTGTGGGGGTAGCGCACCGCGAACTCCTGCACCTGCGCGGCTGAGGCCTCCACCGAGCTCTTGAGCTCGAACCAGCGCACGCCCTCGCTGCACGGTGGCGTGGTGAGCGAGCCTTCGTAGGTGTAGTAGCCGTGCTTGCCCGGCACGAATGTCTGCAGGTCCACGCTCGCCCCGGCCACGCTCTTCTCCTTGGCGCCCCTGGCCGGGAAGTTGTCGAAGATCGGCTTGAGGAAGTCATTCTCCTGTCCCTTGCGAATCTGCACCGCCACCACCGCCAGCTGTCCCTGGGCGTTCTTGTGCACCAGATGGGCGACCATCGAGTAGTGGTGCCCCTGGAAGGTCTCCTCGCTCGGGCGGTGGAAGTGGAATTGCACCAGATCGTAGTGCTCACCGCCGACGGTGATGCCGCCCGCTCCCGGTACCGCGTTCACCTGGAAGGAGTGCCCGGTGTCGGTGACGGTGAGCGGGGTCGGCTGGTAGTGGAACTCGATCGGCGGCAGCTCCTGCTGCGGTGCGCCGTCGATGTTGATCGGTGACTGGTGGCGCTCGCGGCCGCTGCCGCAGGCCGCGAAGGCCGCATCCTCCTCGGCCCAGTGCTCAGGTCCGGTCGCACCCGAGTAACTCCAGTGCGGACCGTGGGCCTCGTCGGCCACCGCACCGGTGCCTGCCAGGACGCCCGCCAGCACGCTTGCGGTGGTGGCGAGCAGCAAAGATGCGCGGCTCATGGGAATCCTCGCTGGGCTGTCCGCCGCACAGGCGGTGTGAATCTGCCGCCAGTATAGGCTGCGCCCGCGCCGGGAGCGTTGCCCTTAGGGGCGGGCGCGGATCGCCGCGTGTGGCGTGTCGATTACAAAGTGGACCAGTCGAGGATGACCTTGCCGGACTTGCCCGAGCCCATGGTCTCGAAGCCCTGGATATAGTCCTGCACCGGGAAGTGGTGCGTGATGATCGGTTTCAGGTCCAGGCCGCTTTGCAGCAGGCTCGACATCTTGTACCAGGTTTCGAACATCTCGCGCCCGTAGATGCCCTTGAGGGTGAGGCCCTTGAAGATCACCTGGTTCCAGTCGATCGCGGTCTCATCCGGGGGGATGCCGAGGATGGCGACCGAGCCGCCGTGGTGCATGGTGCGCAGCAGCTCGCGGAAGGCCTGCGCGTTGCCCGACATCTCCAGCCCGACGTCGAAGCCCTCCTGCATCCCCAGCTCCTTCATGGTCTCATCGAGGGAGTCGCGCGTGACGTTGATGGCGCGCGTGGCGCCCATCTTGCGCGCCAGGCCCAGCCGGTAGTCGTTGACGTCCGTCACCACCACGTGGCGCGCGCCGACGAAGCGGGCGATCGCCACCGCCATGATGCCGATCGGGCCGGCACCGGTGATCAGCACGTCCTCGCCGACCATGTTGAAGGCGAGCGCGGTGTGGGTCGCATTGCCGAAGGGATCCAGGATCGAGGCGATGTCATCACCGATCGCATCGGGCAGCTTGAAGGTGTTGTCGCCCGGGATGGCGAGGTACTCGGCAAAGGCGCCGGGGCGGTTCACGCCCACCCCGATCGTGTTGCGGCACAGGTGGCGCCGCCCGGCGCGGCAGTTGCGGCAGTAGCCGCAGGTGATATGGCCCTCCCCGGAAACGCGGTCGCCGCTCTTCAGGCCTCTGACCTCCGAGCCGACCTCGACGATGCGCCCGTAGTACTCGTGGCCGACGGCCATCGGCACCGGAATCGTCTTCTGCGCCCAGGCGTCCCACTTGTAGATGTGCATGTCGGTGCCGCAGATGGCGGTCTTGGCGATCTTGATCAGCACATCGTTCGGGCCGACCTTGGGCTCCTCGATGTCCTTGAGCCAGATCCCGGGGGTCGGCTTGTCCTTGACCAGTGCTTTCATGGGGTGCCTGCGTTCCTAGGTGAGTCAGCGCACGACGCCGAGCTCGCGCCCGACCTGGGTAAAGGCGGCCAGGGCGCGCGTGAGTTCCTCGCGGCTCAAGGCGGCGGACATCTGCGTGCGGATGCGCGCCTGGCCCTTGGGCACCACCGGGAAAGAAAAGCCGATGACATAGACGCCATGGGCGAGGAGGTTCTCGGCCATGCGCGCGGCGAGGGCCGCATCGCCCAGCATCACCGGGATGATCGGGTGCTCGCCGGGCTTGAGGTCGAAGCCGGCCTGGCTGAGCCCGGCGCGGAAGAAGCGCGCGTTCTCGAACAGCTGCGTGCGCAGCGCCGGTGAGTCCTCCAGCAGGTCCAGCACCGCGATGCTGGCCGCGGCGACCACGGGGGGGATGCTGTTGGAGAACAGGTACGGCCGCGAGCGCTGCCGCAGCCACTCGATGACCTCGCGCCGCGCGGCCACGTAGCCGCCGCTGCCCCCGCCCAGCGCCTTGCCCAGGGTGCCGGTGAGGATGTCCACGCGCGCGGCGGTGCCGGTGTGCTCGGGCGTGCCTCGGCCGCTGGCGCCCATGAAGCCGGTGGCGTGCGAGTCATCCACCATGACCAGCGCGTCGTAGCGCTCGGCGAGGGCACAGATCTCGGGGAGCTTCGCGATGAAGCCGTCCATCGAGAACACCCCGTCGGTGGCGATCAGGCGCGTGCGCGCGCCCTGGCTGTCCTTCAGGCACTGCTCGAGCTCTGCCATGTCGCTGTTGGCATAGCGCAGGCGCTGCGCCTTGCACAGGCGGATGCCATCGATGATGCTCGCGTGGTTGAGGGCATCGGAAATCACCGCGTCGCGCTCGTCCAGCAGCGTCTCGAACAGCCCGCCGTTGGCATCGAAGCACGAGGAGTAGAGGATGCAGTCGTCGGTGCCGAGGAAGCGCGCCAGGCGCGCCTCCAGCTGCTTGTGCAGGGCATCGGTGCCGCAGATGAAGCGCACCGAGGCCATGCCGTAGCCGTACTCATCGAGCGCGCGCTGCGCGGCCGCCCGCACCGCCGCATGGTTGGCAAGCCCCAGGTAGTTGTTGGCGCACAGGTTGATGAGCTCGCGCCCGCCGGCCCGCACGCGGGCGCCCTGGGGCCCCTCCAGCACGCGTTCGCCCTTGTACAGTCCCTGCTCGCGCAGGGCCTTGAGGTCGGTGCGCAGGCGCTCGAGCATGGCGTCGTTCATTGAGGAATTATACTTGAGCCCCCATGTCAGAACCTGCAAGCAGCATCCCTAACGGGGCCGCCCGCATCGACCGCTGGCTGTTTGCCGTACGCCTGGTCGGCTCGCGCCCGCTGGCGGCGGCGGCGGTCGGCGGTGGCCGGGTTCACATAAATGGTGCGCGCGTGAAGCCGGCCCACCCGGTGCGCCCCGGGGACACGGTGACCCTGACGCGTGGGGCGCTGGGCTTCGAGTGCACTGTCCTTGCCATCCCGCTGCGCCGCGGGCCGGCCCGTGAGGTGCCGCGGTACTATGCGGAGAGTGCCGCCAGCCTGCAGCGCGGGGCCGAGTTTGCCCAGCAGATGAAGCTCGCCACCGCCCTGGCGCCGCGCCCCAAGCTGCGTCCGGACAAGCGCGGGCGCGCGCGCCTGCGCCGCCTCAAGGGTCGCATTTAAGACCCCGGAGGTCGCCGCAATGCATGTCCGCGGACCCTGAAGGCCGCAGACTTGCCCGTACGGGACCGGCAGGCCCGGTGAGGTTGCGATATTCCATGACCCTGAGCGTTTTTGACATCTTCAAGGTCGGCATCGGCCCGTCCAGCTCCCACACCATGGGCCCCATGCGTGCGGCGCGCGAGTTCGTGCTGGGCCTGCAGCGCGACGGGCTGCTCACGCAGACCACCCAGATCGCCGTGCGCCTGTACGGCTCGCTCGCGCTCACCGGCAGGGGCCATGGCACCGACCGGGCGATCCTCGCCGGACTCGGCGGCGCACAGCCGGAAACGGTGGACCCGGACAGCATCGACCCGACGGTGGCGCGCATCCGCAGCAGCGGGCGCATCGAGCTTTTGGGCGAGCACGCGATCGACTTCGACGAGCCGATGCAGCTGCTGTTCATGATGCACGAGCGCCTGCCGCGCCATTCCAACGGCATGCGCTTCACCGCCCTGGCCGGCAAGAGCGTGCTGCGCGAGCTGGATTACTACTCCGTCGGCGGCGGCTTCGTGGTGTGCGGCGACGAGGAGGAGGCGCGCGAGGTGCGCACCCACGCGCCGCCCCCGTACCCGTTCACCTCGGGGGAGGACCTGCTCACCCTGTGCCGCGAGAACGGCCTGGAGCTGTACGAGTTGATGCTCGCCAACGAGTACACCTGGGCGAAGCCGGCCGAGGTGCGCGCCAGACTGCTGCACATCTGGCAGGTGATGCAGGCGTGCGTGCAGCGCGGCTTTCGCCAGACCGGGCTGCTCCCCGGGGTGCTCAAGGTGCGGCGCCGCGCGCCGCGGCTGTACCGCATGCTCACCGAGAGCGGCACGGTGAAGCCGCTGGAGGTAATGGACTGGGTCAACGCCTACGCGCTGGCGGTGAACGAGGAGAATGCCGCCGGCGGCCGCGTCGTGACCGCCCCGACCAATGGGGCTGCAGGGATCGTGCCGGCGGTGCTGCACTACTACCAGCGCTTCGAGCCGGGGGCGAACGAGGAGGGCATCCTGCGCTTCCTGCTGGTGGCCGCGGCGATGGGCATGCTCTACAAGCGCAACGCCTCGATCTCGGGCGCGGAGATGGGTTGCCAGGGCGAGGTGGGCGTGGCGTGCTCGATGGCGGCCGCAGGCCTGGTGGCGGCCCTGCAGGGCACCACCGAGCAGATCGAGAACGCCGCCGAGATCGGCATGGAGCACAACCTGGGACTGACCTGCGATCCGGTGGCAGGTCTGGTGCAGATCCCGTGCATCGAGCGCAACGCCATGGGCTCGGTGAAGGCGATCAATGCCGCGCGCCTTGCCATGCGCGGCGACGGCTCGCACAAGGTTTCCCTCGATCAGGTGATCAGCACGATGCGCCAGACCGGCATCGACATGTCGACCATCTACAAGGAGACCTCCCAGGGCGGGCTCGCGGTGAACGTCCCGGAGTGCTGAGGCTCACGGGCTGAGAAAGCCGAACAGGCGCCCGGCGGGTGCCTCGCGCTGCACGTCCGTGACCTGCCCGGCGCTGATCTCACCCCACGAGGCGCAGCCGAAGCCGATCGAGCACACCGCGGCGGCAGCCAGTTCCGCGGGCGGCTCGTGCGGCAGCAGCAGCTCCACCAGTTCCGAGACGCCCGGATTGTGGGCGACGATCAGCAGGTGCGCGACCCGCGGGCCGGTCGCGCACGCCATCTGCAGTAGCTCCGCGGCGGCGGCCAGGTACAGCGCCTCGTCGCGCAGCACCCGCGGTGCCGCGGCGGCGAACTCGCGCGCCAGGATCTCCGCGGTCTGCTGGGTGCGGCGCGCGGGGCTGGCCAGGATCAGCTGGGGCACCAGGCCGCGCTCGGCGAGGCGGCGCGCCATGGCCTCGGCATCGGCGGTGCCGCGGCGGTTGAGCGGGCGCTCCAGGTCCGAGACGCCGGAGTCCTTCCAGCGGGCATCGGCGTGGCGCATGAGCGTCAGGCGCTTCATGCACAGGGCTTATGCAGGAAGCTCGACCAGCACGCGCCCCTGGTCCAGGCGCGCCGGATACGTGCGCAGCGGCTCGTAGGCCGGCGGGGTGAGCGCCGCCCCGGTCTTGAGGCAGAAGTGCGCCCCGTGGCGCGGGCAGATCACCTGGCAGTCCTCGACCTGGGCTTCCCCCAGGGTCTCGCCGTCGTGGGTGCACATGTTGTCGACCGCGTACAGCGCGTCCCCGCAGCGCACCACGATCAGGGCCACGCCGTTGACGAACACCGCCAGCGGCATGCTCTCGCTCACCTCATCCACACTGCCCACATCCGCCCACTGCAAACTCATGCCTTTCCTTTCAAAACATGCCCGTCTGAAGACGTGCCGCCTCGCTCATCATGCTCTGGTTCCAGGGCGGGTCGAAAGTCAGCTCCACCTTCACCTCGCTCACGGTGGGGATGAGCCCGATCTTGTCGCGCACGTCATCCACCAGGACCTCGCCCATGCCGCAGCCCGGGGCGGTGAGTGTGATCTTGACCTCAACCGTGCGCGTGCCGTCGGCATTGCCCGTCACCTCACACTCGTAGACCAGCCCCAGGTCGACGATGTTGATCGGGATCTCCGGGTCGTAGCAGGTGCGCATCTGCTCCCAGGCGAGTTTCTTGACGTCCTCCGCGCCGGCATTCGGCGGCAGTTCCGGCGCTGCGACCGGCTGCTGGCCGATGGCATCGGCATCCGCGCCCGAGAGGCGGAACAGGTTGCCGTCGATGTAGAGGGTGAAGCTGCCTCCCAGGGCCTGGGTGATGTAGCCGGCCTGGCCGGGCTTCAGGTTCACCTCCTGCCCGGCCGGGACGATCACCGCCTTGACCTCGCGGTTGACGACGAACGGCTCGTTCTCGGTTCTGCGCATCGCGTGGCCTACTCGGTCGAGACGGTCGCCGCGCCTTCGGTGAGGGCGGCATTGAGGGTGTGCCAGCACAGGCTCGCGCACTTCACGCGTGCCGGGAATTCGCGCACGCCGGAGAGCGCGGCGAGCTTGCCGAGCGAGGCATCCGCCGGGGCCTCCTGCCGCGTGAGCAGGGCGTGCACCTTCTCGTACAGCACGCCGATCGCGGCGCGGTCCTTGCCCTTGACCGCCTCGGTCATGAGCGAGGCAGAGGCGGTCGAGATCGCACAGCCCGAGCCCTCGAAGGCGACCTCCGCCAAGCGCTCCCCGTCCAGGCGCACGAACACGGTGAGCTCATCACCGCACAACGGGTTGTGGCCGCGGGCGTGGCGGGCCGGCTCGCCGAGGTGCCCGAAGTTGCGCGGGTGGCGGTTGTGATCGAGGATCAGGTCGCGGTAGAGCTCCTGTAGTTCCATCAGCCGAAGACCTCGCGCGCCTTGTGCAGTCCGCGCAGCAGGGCCTCGATGTCCGCCTCGTTGTTGTAGCAGCCGAACGAGGCGCGCGCGGTGGCCGGCAGCCCGAAGAAGGTCATCACGGGCATCGCGCAATGGTGCCCGGTGCGCACCGCCACGCCCTGCGAGTCCAGGATCGTGCCCAGGTCGTGCGCGTGCACGCCCTGCATCGTGAAGGACAGCACCGAGGCCTTGTGGGCCGCCGTGCCGATGAGGGTGATCCCGGGGATGCGGCCGAGCTCGGCGGTCGCGCGCCGGAGCAGTGCGTCCTCGTGGGCGGCGATGCGCTCGATGCCAAGTGACTCCACGTAGTCCATCGCGGCGGCCAGGCCGATGGCGCCGGCAATGTTCGGCGTGCCGGCCTCCATGCGGTAGGGCAGCTCGTTGTAGGTGGTCTTCTCGAACGAGACCGTGAGGATCATGTCCCCGCCGCCCTGCCACGGCGGCATCGCCGCCAGCAGTTGCTCGCGCGCGTACAGCACCCCGATGCCAGTCGGCCCGTAGAGCTTGTGCCCGGAGAAGGTGTAGAAGTCCGCCCCCAGGGCGCGCACGTCGACCGGGATGTGCGGCACGGCCTGCGCGCCATCGACCAGCACCACCGCGCCGGCGGCATGGGCGGCCTCGACGATGCGCTGCACCGGCAGCACCGTGCCGAGTGCGTTGGAGACATGGGCGGTGCCCACCAGGCGTGTGCGCGCGGAGAGCAGCTTCAGGTACTCGTCGAACTCCAGCTCGCCGCGGCGGTTGATGGGGGCGACCTTGAGGGTGGCCCCGGTCTGCTCGCACACCATCTGCCAGGGCACGATGTTGGCGTGGTGCTCGAGGGCGGTGATGAGGATCTCGTCCCCGGGCCTGAAGCGCGTCCGGCCGTAGGACTGGGCCACCAGGTTGATCGCCTCGGTGGTACCGCGCACGAACACCACCTCGCGCACGGAAGCTGCATTGATAAAGCGGCGCACGCGCTCGCGCGCGCCCTCGAAGGCGGCCGTGGCCGCCTGGCTCAGGGCATGCACGCCGCGGTGCACGTTGGCGTGTGAGTGAGTCTCGTAGTCCTCGATCGCGCGCAGCACCGGGCGCGGGCGCTGCGAGGAGGCGGCGCTGTCGAGGTATACCAGGGGGTGGCCGTGCACGCGGGTGGCGAGGATCGGGAAGTCCGCACGCACGCGTGCCACGTCGTAGGCGGGTATGGGTGCGCTTTGCGGGTTGGCGGCCATTACAGCAGTTCCTTCAGGGTTTCATCCTCGAGCGCCGCGGCGAGGCTGAGCTCACACTGGCGCCGCAGCTCCGGCACCTCGATGCTCGCCACCGCATCCTCCAGGAACGCCCACTTGAGCAGGCGCTGCGCGACGGCGCGCTCCAGGCCGCGCGACAGCAGGTAGAACAGCATCTGTTCGTCGAGCTTGCCGGTGGTGGCGCCGTGGCTGCAGCGCACCTCGTCGGTGTAGATCTCCAGCTGCGGGCGCACGTCGACCTCGGCCTCCGGGCCTGCCAGCAGTCCGCGCAGCGACTGCTGCGAGTCCGCGCCGGTGGCGCCGCGCTCGACCACCACCTTGCCGTTGAAGGCCACGCGGGCGCGCGCCGCGGCGATGCCGCGGAACAGCTGCTCGCTGCGCGTGCGCGCGGCGGCGTGCTCGAACAGGGCAAAGGCGTCCTGCAGCTGCTGGCGGGCACCCAGCAGCACCGCCGAGAGCGCCACCGCGGCGCCCTCGCCGGCGAGGCGCACCGCGAGCGTGCTGCGCGCCGCCGCCGCTCCCAGGGCGATCAGGTGCACTCGGTAGGAGGCATCCTGGTCAAGCGTGGCGCTCAGGGTGTCGAAGACGGTGGTGGACGCGGACAGCTCCTGCACGCGGTAATGGCGGCAGCGGGCGCCGCGGGCAAGATGTACCTGGGCGGCACTGTTGACAAAGCTGCCGACGGGTGCGGCGCTCAGATGGCGCTCGATCAGCTCCAGCGCGGCGGACTGCTCGAGGGTCACCTGCACGCGCGGGTAGGAGCCGCCGCTGGGCGCCGCGGCGCTGGCCAGGAAGATCAGCTCCAGCCGGGCAGGGGAGGCGGCACGCGTAATGCTGAGCCGCGCGCCGTCGGTGGCGAAGGCCTCGTTGAGGAGCGCAAAGCGCAGGTCCATGCCCTGCGGCAGCCCCTGCAGTGGCGCACCCGCCCGCGACAGCGGCGCGAACATCCCGGCCGCCGGGGTGGCGGACAGCGCCGGTGCAAAGCGCCCGTCGACGAAGACGTAGCGGGTGAAGCCGGGCACCGGGGCGGGCAGGGCGGCGTCGGGGGTCGCCGTGGCGGAAGGCGGCGCGGGCAGGAAGCGCAGACGCTCAAGTCCGCGCAGCCCGGCGTACTTCCAGTTCTCCTCGCGGCTGCCCGGCAGGCCCTGTGCCTGCAGCAGCGAGAGTGCGCTGCGCCGGTGCGCCTGCGCGGGATCCTCCGCCGCGCAGCTGGCGGCGGCGGCGAAGTCCTCGGCGATGCGGGTGGCGAGCGCGCTCATGAGGCTCAGGCGGCCTCGCCCGCCACCCAGTCGTAGCCGCGGCGCTCCAGCTCCAGGGCAAGTTGCCGGTCGCCGCTGTGCACGATGCGGCCGCGCACCAGCACGTGCACGAAGTCCGGCACCACGTACTCGAGCAGGCGCTGGTAGTGCGTGACCAGCACGCAGGCGCGCTGCGGGGAACGCAGCGTGTTGACGCCGGCGGCGACGATCTTGAGCGCATCGATGTCCAGCCCCGAGTCGGTCTCGTCGAGGATGGCGAGGGTGGGCTCCAGCACCAGCATCTGCAGGATCTCGTTGCGCTTCTTCTCGCCCCCCGAGAACCCCTCGTTCACCCCGCGCGACAGGAAGCTGTCCTCCATCCGCATCACCTTCATCTTCTCGCGCACGATGGTAAGAAAGTCGAAGGCGTCCACCTCGGCGAGGCCGCGCTGCTTGCGGGCCGCATTCACGGCGGCCTTGAGCAGGTAGACGTTGTTCACCCCGGGGATCTCGACCGGGTACTGGAAGCCCAGGAACAGCCCGGCGCGCGCGCGCGCCTCCGGGGCGAGGCTGAGCAGGTCCGTGCCCTCGAAGCGGATGCTGCCGGCGGTGACCTGGTAGCCGGGGTGCCCGGCGAGCACGTTGGCGAGGGTGCTCTTGCCGGAGCCGTTCGGGCCCATGATCGCGTGCACCTCCCCGGCGGCGACATTCAGGGTGAGGCCGTTGAGGATCTGCTTGCCCTCGACGCTCACGCGCAGATCACTGATATCGAGGAGGACTTTGCGGTTACTGCTCATGAGCCTAGCCCACCGCCCCCTCGAGGCTCACGGCCAGGAGGTTCTGCGCTTCTACGGCGAATTCCATCGGCAGTTCCTTGAATACGGATTTGCAGAAGCCACTGACGATCATGTTGACTGCGTCCTCGGCGCCGATGCCGCGTGCCAGGCAGTAGAACAACTGCTCCTCGCTGATCTTGGAGGTGCTCGCCTCGTGCTCGACGGTGGCGCTCGGGTTCTTCACCTCCACGTACGGGAAGGTGTGCGCGCCGCACTGCGGGCCCATCAACAGCGAGTCGCACTGCGTGAAGTTGCGCGCGCCATGGGCGCTCGGCAGCACCTTCACCAGACCGCGGTAGGTGTTCTGGCCGTGGCCGGCGGAGATGCCCTTGGAGATGATCGTGCTGCGCGTGTCCGCGCCGATGTGAATCATCTTGGTGCCGGTGTCGGCCTGCTGGTAGTTGTTGACCGTGGCCACCGAGTAGAACTCCCCGATCGAGCCTGCCCCGCGCAGCACGCAGCTGGGATATTTCCAGGTAATCGCAGAGCCGGTCTCCACCTGGGTCCAGGAGATGTGGGCGCGCGCGCCGCGGCACTCGCCGCGCTTGGTGACGAAGTTGTAGATGCCGCCCTTGCCCTGGGCATCCCCCGGGTACCAGTTCTGCACGGTCGAGTACTTGATGTAGGCATTTTCCAGTGCAATGAGCTCCACCACCGCGGCGTGCAGCTGGTTCTCGTCGCGCTGCGGCGCCGAGCAGCCCTCGAGGTAGCTCACGTGGCTGCCCTCGTCGGCGATGATCAGCGTGCGCTCGAACTGCCCGGTGTTGAGGGCATTGATGCGGAAGTAGGTCGACAGCTCCATCGGGCAGCGCACCCCCTTGGGCACGTAGACGAACGAGCCATCGGTGAACACCGCGGAGTTGAGGGTGGCGAAGAAGTTGTCCGTGTACGGGACCACGCTCCCCAGGTACTGCTCGATCAGGTGCGGGTGCGTGCGCACCGCCTCGGAGAACGGGCAGAACACCACGCCGGCCGCCGCCAGGCGCTCCTTGAAGGTGGTGGCCACCGAGACCGAATCGAACACCGCATCCACCGCAACCCCTGCCAGGCGCGCGCGCTCGTGCAGCGGCACCCCGAGCTTCTCGTAGGTCTCCAGCAGCTTCGGGTCGACCTCGGCCAGGCTCTTCGGGCCGTCCTTCTTGGACCGGGGCGCGGAATAGTAGGAGATCGCCTGGTAGTCGATGGGCGCGATCTTCAGGTGCGCCCAGTGCGGCTCGGCCATGCCGCGCCAGTGCCGCAGCGAGCGCAGGCGCCAGTCGGTGAGGAACTGCGGTTCCTGCTTCTTGCGCGAGATCAGGCGCACCACATCCTCGTCCAGTCCGGGCGGCACGGTGTCCGCGTCGATCTCGGTCACGAAGCCGTGGCGGTAGCCGCCGGCGAGCAGGCTCTCCAGAGCCCGCGTGCTCTCGTTGGCCGGCTCGCTCATGGACGCACCGGGGGCCGGCCGGTGGCCGCCCTCATCTCGCGCTCGAGCGCCGGGAAGCGCGCCGGCGCCGCATCGATCCCGGCCAGCTGCGCCAGCGTCACCTCGTGCAGCGAGCGGCGGATGGCAAGATTCAACCGCTGCCAGACGCGAGCCACCTGGCAGGTGTGCTCGATGTCGCAGTGGCCCTCGCCGGCTGCGCAGTCGGTCAGGGTCACCGGACCCTCCAGCGCGTCCAGGATCGCCGCGGCGCTGATCTGCGCGGGCGGCCGGGCGAGCTGGTAGCCGCCGTGCGTGCCGCGGGTGGAGACCACCAGCCCCGCGCGCTGCAGCTGCTTCAGGATCTTGCTCACCGTCGGGGCGGCGATGTGGGTGTGCTCGGCCAGCGCGGTGGCCGTCTTAAGCTGGGCAGGCTCCCCCGCAAGCGCGGCGAGCAGGACGGTCGCGTAGTCAGTCAGCCGGCTGATGCGCAGCATCTGGAAGGCCCTCTGGAAAAGTAGGACCATTTTAGTGCTATTTTGCACTTTAACCAAGCCGGATCGGCTTCCGGCCGGCCGGGCGGGGGCTGATTTGCTATCCTTGGCGACCCCAAATCCGGGGTTCTGATCCACGACGCCCAGGGTCGCCGCCCGCACTTGCGCGCTCTGCCACCCGCCACGTCACAGCCGGAGGACGACGACGATGAACTCGAGCGAGCTGCAGCGCATTGCCACCGCAATGGTAGCCAAGGGAAAAGGCCTGCTGGCCGCAGATGAGAGCAGCGGCACCATCAAGAAGCGCTTCGATGCCATCAAGCTCGAGTCCACCGAGGAGAGCCGGCGCAGTTATCGCGAGCTGCTGTTCACCGCCGCCCCGGCCACCAAGGCGATCAGCGGCGTCATCCTCTACGATGAGACCATCCGCCAGAAAACCAAGGACGGCACGCCGTTCCCGCAGTATTTGGCCCAGAACGGCATGATTCCCGGCATCAAGGTGGACGAGGGTGCCAAACCCCTCGCCGGCTGCCCCGGGGAAACCGTCACCGAGGGGCTCGACGGGCTGCGCGAGCGCCTGGTCGCCTACCATGCCCTGGGGGCCCGCTTTGCCAAGTGGCGCGCGGTGATCGACATCGCCGACGGCGTTCCCAGCTGGACGGCCGTCAATGCCAATGCACACGCCCTGGCGCGCTATGCGGCCCTGTGCCAGGAGAATGACATCGTCCCGATCGTCGAGCCGGAAGTGCTGATGGATGGGGCGCACTCGATCGAGCGCTGCGAGGAGGTGACCTCGCTGGTGCTGGAGACGGTGTTCCACCAGCTGTTCAGCGCGCGCGTCCTGCTCGAGGGCATGGTGCTGAAACCGAACATGGTGATCTCGGGCAAGAAGGCCGCCAGCCGTGCGCCCCCGCAGGCCGTGGCCGAGGCTACGCTGCGGGTCCTGCGCCGGCACGTGCCGCCCGCGGTCCCGGGCATCGCCTTTCTCTCCGGCGGCCAGTCCTCGGCCGAGGCCACGCTGCACCTGGCGCTCATGAACAAGATGGGGCCGCTGCCGTGGGCGCTCACCTTCAGCTACGGCCGCGCGCTGCAGGACACCGCGCTCAAGGCCTGGGGCGGGGCGCCGGCCAGCTTCGCCGCTGCCCAGAAGGAGTTCGCCAAGCGCGCCAGGCTCAACGGGCTTGCCGCCGCCGGCGGCTATGCCGCCGACATGGAGACCCAGGCCGCCTGAGCGGGCGGCCCGCGCGCATCGCGTGACAATCTCCGCCACCTCCTCGCCGGGGGCCCAGCCCGGCGCCGCAGACGTCGTGTTCGACGTGCGTGACGTGCACTACGCCATCGGCGGCCGCTCGATCTTCACGGGGCTGAGCGTGAGTGCACGCCGCGGGCGCATTACCGCGATCATGGGACCGAGCGGCACCGGCAAGACGACGCTGCTGCGCCTGCTCACCGCGCAGATCAGCGCCGACCAGGGCCAGGTGCTCGCCTTCGGCCAGGACCTGAGCACACTCGGCAGGGAAGCGGTCTTCGCGGTGCGCCAGCGCATGGGCATGCTGTTCCAGAACGGGGCGCTGCTCACCGACCTTAGTGTGTTCGAGAACGTCGCCTTCCCGGTGCGCGAGCACACCGATCTGCCGGAGGCACTGGTGCGCGCACTGGTGCTCACCAAGCTGCAGGCCGTGGGCCTGCGCGGGGCGGCGCAGCTGCTGCCGAGCGAGCTCTCCGGCGGCATGGCACGCCGCGTGGCGCTGGCCCGCGCCATCGTCATGGATCCTGAGGTGCTCATCTACGATGAGCCCTTTGTTGGCCTGGACCCGATCTCCCTCGGGGTGATCCTGCGGCTGATCCAGCAGATGAACCGGGCCTTGGGGATCACCACCATCGTGGTGAGCCATGATGTGCAGGAACTCTCCAGCATCGCCGATGACAGCTACCTGCTCTCAGGTGGCAAGGTGGCCGCCGCCGGCACCCCGGCGCAGCTCAAGGACAGCAGCGCGCCGGCGGTGCGGCAATTCATGACCGGCAGCGCCGAGGGACCGGTGCAGTTCAACTACCCGGCCCAGGACTACCTCACGCAGCTGTTGTCGGTGGAGGAGCCGTGAGCAGCACCGGCTACCTGACCGAGGGAGTGCGCAAGCTCGGCGCGGTCACGCTGTTCCTGGGGCGCCTGCTCGGGCAATGCCTGCCAGCGCTGGCCCGGCCGCGCCTGGTAGTGGCGCAGGTCTACAACGCCGGTGCGCGCTCGCTCATCATCATCATGCTGGCTGGTCTGTTCGTCGGCATGGTGCTCGGGCTGCAGGGCTACACGCTGCTGCGGCGCTTCGGCTCGGAGGAAGCCCTGGGCAGCGCTGCCGCGCTCGGGCTGCTCAAGGAGCTCGCCCCGGTGATCGCCGCGCTGTTGTTCGCCGGGCGCGCCGGCACCTCGCTCACCAGCGAGATCGGGCTGATGCGCGCCACCGACCAGCTGACCGCGATGGAGATCATGGCGGTGGACCCGCTGCGCTTCGTGGCAGCTCCGCGCTTCCTCGGCGGGGTGATCGCGATGCCGCTGCTGGTGGCGATCTTCGGGGTGATCGGCCTGTACGGCGCACAGCTGATCGGCGTGCAGCTGATGAAGGTTGACCGCGGCGTGTTCTGGTCGCAGATGCAGGCCGCGGTCGGGCTGCGCGACGTCTCCGAGGGACTGGTCAAGGCCCTGGTGTTTGGCATCAGCTGCAGCCTGGTCGCCGTCTACGAGGGCTACAACGCCGAACCGACCGCCGCCGGGGTGGGGCTGGCCACCACCCGCACGGTTGTGGCCTCATCCGTGCTCATATTGCTGCTGGACTACGTGCTGACCGCGGCATTCCTGTAAGGAAACTATCCCTATGCGCCCGAATCGAACCCTAGAGATCGGAACCGGACTTTTCGTGCTGCTGGGCTTCGCGGCCCTGCTGTTCCTGACGACGCAGCTGCCGGCCAGCGGCCTGAGGATCGGCAAGCCCAAGGGCTACGTGGTGAGCGCGGAGTTTGACAACATCGGCGACCTGAAGGTGGGCTCGCCGGTGGCGATGTCCGGGGTGAACGTCGGTGTAGTCACCCGGATCAGCTACAACCTCAAGGACTACAAGGCGCAGGTAATGATGCGCATCTCCGACCTGTACAACCAGATCCCCGAGGACAGCTTTGCTGCCATCCAGACCCAGGGGCTGCTCGGGGGCAAGTACATCGGCCTGAGCCCCGGGGGCACGGACACCTATCTCAGGCAGGGCAGCGTCATCGAGCAGACCCAGTCGGCGCTGGTGCTTGAGAGCCTGATCAACAAGTTCTTTGCCAACTACGCCAGCGCCAAGGGCGAGCTTGGCAACAAGGGCACGGACGACAAGAGCAACGCGGAGTCGAAGAAATGAGATATGTAAGTGTGGTGATGGCGATGATACTGGCCGGCTCATGGGTGCAGGCCCAGACGCCTGCGCCCGCGGCGGCGTCCGCCACGCCGGCCGTCGCGGCCGCGAGCCCCTCGGATGTGATCCAGACTGCCGCCCAGGGCATGCTGGGCGAGCTGGACAAGGACCGCGCCAGCTACCAGAAAGATCCAACCAAGATCAACGCACTGGTGAACAAGTACCTGCTGCCGCACTTCGACAGCGAGTTTTCCGCGCAGCTGGTGCTCGGGCAGTACTGGAAGACGGCCACCCCCGAGCAGCGCAAGCGCTTCATCGATGCCTTCTACAAGTCGCTGCTCAACAACTACGGCGCAGCGCTCGCGGACTTCACCGCCGACCGCCTGAAGGTTTACCCGACCAGCGTCGATGCCAGCGCGCCGCGCGCCACCGTGCGCACCGAGGTCAAGCGCTCCAGCGGCGACCGCGTGGGGGTGAACTACTACATGCGCAAGACCGCGGAAGGGTGGAAGGCCTGGGACGTGGTGATCGATGGCATCAGCTACGTCAACAGCTACCGCGAGGACTTCAGGCCGCAGATCGAGTCGCAGGGCCTGGACGCGGTGATCAAGCGCCTCGATGCGGGCGAGACCCCGAGCGCGATCGGCAAGCAGGCCAAGTGAGCGGCAACGGGCAGGATGCGCCGCAGTTCGTGCTCGAGCAGGGCGCGCGCGGCGCCGTTAGCGCGCGCGGGCCACTGACCTTCGCCACCGCCCGCCGGGCGCGCCTGGCAGGGATCGCCGTGCTCGCCGCGGCACCGGCGCAGCCGGCACTGGTGATGGACTGTGCCGGCATCGATGCGGCTGACAGCGCCGGTCTGGCGGTGCTGCTTGACTGGCTGGCCAGTGCGAAGGCCTCCGGCCACGGCCTGCGATTCACCGGCCTGCCGCAAGGGTTCGCAGCCCTGGCACGCATCAGCGAGGTCGAGGCGCTGCTCGAGCGCGGCGTCTGACCTGGCCGCGCGGTGCGGGATCCGCCGCACGCGGGCCGTGCCTGAACGCGCCATAGCTGCGGGCAACCGGACCCTGGGGTGCATGTCTGCTACTGTCTGGGGCTGACAATGCGCCGGACCATCTCCACTCTGCAGCGCCGGGACCGGCCCCGGGTTCTCTTGGTCGCCGGCGAGTCCTGGGTCGGCTTTGCACGCGTGCCGCGGCTGTTCAGGGATGCCGGCTGCCACGTCGGCCTGCTTTGTCACCCCAGCTACTGGGCGGCGCAGTCAGGCTACGTCGACGAACTGCTCCCGGCCCCACGTGGTGCTTCGGCAACGCTGGATGCCCTGGAGCCGCTGGTCGCAACGCATGAATTCGACTGGGTGATACTCGGTGACGACCCGATCCTGCGCGCCGCGGTCGAACGACCGGCAGTTGCCCAGAGCCCTTGGTTTCCGGTTGACGGAAGCGGTGGAAAGCCGCGGATGTTGATTTCAAAGACGGCCTTTTCACAGCTCGCCGTGCGCGCGCAGTTGCCCTTCCCGCGGTCCGAGGCGACGCTCGGTGAGTATGCAACTGCTGCGGCCAAGCGGATCGGCTTCCCCGTGATTGTAAAGCCTGAGTTTGGCTCCGGCGGCCATGGAATCGTCCGCGCCGATGAACCGGCTGACCTTGGCCAGCTGCAGCCCGGCGCACCTGTATTGGTTCAGCGGTTCGTTGACGGTCGCATAGGCAGCACCGAAGTGCTGTTTTCTTCCGGGCGCCCGCTGTGCTGGATGTCCTCCTATAAGGAGGAGGTCCACCCAAAACCGTTCGGGCCGTCCTGCGTGCGACGCTACGTGTGCATTCCTGGTCTGGAGGATCATCTGCGGCAGCTGGGCAGTGCACTTGGCCTGACCGGTCTGTGCGCGGTTGACTGGGTGCAGCCGTGCGATGCCGAAACGCCGCTGCTCATCGAACTCAACGCCAGGCCAACCCCCTGCCTGCACCTGCACCGACAGTACGGGGTCGACTTTCCGGGGGCAATCCGCGCGATGCTGTCCGGATCGCCGAGAGTGGTCAGGCCGCCGCAGACCGTGGAGCGGCCGCTGGTGAGGATGTTTCCCCAACATGCCATCGCGGCCGTGAGCGAGGATGACTGGCTCGGGTTCGCGCGTGGCTTGCTTTCTGGCGAAGACAGGCCGGACGACGACCCGCGCCTGCTGCGCAGCCTGCGACGCGAACTACTGCGGCAGGCGCGCGCGGTCGTGGCGCGCTATCCACGCAGACTGACCCGGCGCGCTGCCCGATCGATGGGGCTTGGGCGCCCGAGCCTCGCCTGAACCGGTCCCGGCGGACCGCTGCGGACGCCCCACTGAAGGGCCTGGCGCATGCCGAGCGAGCGCGGCCACGTGCCGCGGGGTTCAGTGAGGCGGCGCGCTCGCCGGCGGGATGGGGGCCGTATCCGCGGGCGCGGCGGCGTTGTCCTTCTCGAGCTGGTCCGCCTCATCCAGCAGCTGCTGCTCCTGCTGGTTCTCGCCCGGGTTCTGCTGGGAGCCGCCCACCTTGAAATCGCGGTGCTGCAGGTAGGCATTGCGCACGAAGGCGTACGGGTCGTAGGAGTTCTGCACGATCGAGTCCGCGAACAGGATGCGGCTGCGGCTGTCGATGCCGCGCACGCCCCACATGCCCCATTGCACCCAGCTGTTGCTTAGGTAGTGGCGCGGGTTGGCAAAGTCGTCCGCGCCCCGGCCGACCGCGTCGCGCACGTCGGAAGGACCGAGCACCGGCAGCACTACGTACGGGCCGCTCTTGATGCCCCACACCCCGAGGGTCTGGCCGAAGTCGCGGTCGTTCTTGTCCAGGCCGGCGCGCGTGGCGGGGTCGAACAGGCCGCCGATCCCTAAGGTGCTGTTGAGCACCAGGCGCGCGCTGTCGTTGAAGAACGCCCTGACCTGCCATTGCAGCAGGTCGTTCACCATGGTGATCGGGGTCTCGAGGTTGTCGAAGAAGTTGGTGACCCCGCTGCGCACCGGCTGCGGGGTCACCTTGACGTAGCCCTTGGCGACGGGCTTGACGATCGCCTTATCCAGGGCGTCGTTGAACTTGTAGGTGCCGCGGTTCATCCGCTCCCATGGGTCGCGCGCGCTGCGCTGCGAGCCAGGCGGCAGGCTCGCGCAGGCCGTGAGCCACAGTAGGCAAGCCGTCAGCAGTGCGGTCCGGGTCTGGGTCGCGCGCATGAAATGTCCGCCGGGAGAGTGGCAGACATTGTAGCAGCCCGCGCCGGGGTGTCGTTTCAGTGGCCGCCGTGGCCGCCCTGCTGGCCCTGGCCCTGGCCGTCGCCGTTGTCGGCAATCTGGCGCTTGCGCATGCTCATCAGGTAGTCGCGCACCTCATCCAGCCGCGCCTGGTAGCGCTGGCGCTGGATCTGGCTGATGTGCGGGGTGCCGAGGGCGAGCTGCAATTCCTGGGCGGCCGTGTTGAGGTCGCCGCCGGCAATCTGGTACTCACCCATGTAGAAGTAGGCATCGCCGAAATCCCCGGCGGCACTGGCGGCATTGGCGGTGAGGCGGATCTGCTCCGGGGTAGGCGGCACGATGTTGAACAGGTCGAGCAGCATGTTGTGCGCATCCATCGGGTGGCCGTCCTGCATCAGGGCCTCCGCGTAGCGCACCGTGACCGGGATGTTGCGCGGGAACAGCCGCTCCGCCTGCGCGAAGGTGGCCATGCCTTCCTTGGCGCGATGATTCTTGATCTGCGCCTGGGCGAGCGCGATGTGCAGCAGGATCACTCCCTCGTGCGCCTTGGTGAGCTCGCTGAGGATCCTGACCGCCTCATCCGCCTGGTCATGCTCCATGAGCGTGAGGGCGAGGGCGTAGCGGTCGGCGAGCGTGGCCTCGCCGCGCTCGATCTTCTTGCGGTAGCCGACGCTTAAGTCGACGTCGGCGGCGGTGGTGAGCACGCGCACGCGCTCGCGGATCATCTCGTAGCTTTCCGAGTCGTGGCCCTTGCGCGGGGCGAACTGGCTGGCGCGCGCCCGCGCCTCGGCGATGCGGTCGGTGGTCACCGGGTGGTTGATGAGCATCGCGGGAATGTAGGTGGCGGCCAGGCCCTCGTGGCGGCTCATGGTCTCGAACATGTCGCCCATGCCGTTGGGGTCGTAGCCGGCGCCGGCGAGATAGCCCATGCCGACGCGGTCGGCCTCCATCTCGTTGTCGCGCGTGAAGTTGATCTGCATCTGCGCCGAGATACCCTGCGCGGCGGCGATGCCGCCCTCGGCGGCCTGGCCGCCGCCGGCAGCTCCCAGGAGAATCGCCGCGAGCAGCATCGCTGCCGAGGCCATAGCCTGCTGGCTCTGCGCGCGGATCTGGCGCGCGATGTGGTGCTGCGTGACGTGCGCGATCTCGTGCGCCATGACGCCGGCGAGTTCCGACTCGCTGGAGGTCGCGAGCATCAGGCCCTGGTGGATGAAGATGTAGCCACCCGGGACCGCGAAGGCGTTGATCGTCGGGTCCTTGATGACGAAGAAATGGAAGTTGGCCCCGCCGGTGGCGCTCTGCGCGGCCAGCCGCTCGCCCAGGTCGTTCAGGTACTCGCTGACCTCCGGATCCTCGAGCAGCGCGTTCTGCTCACGCAGCTGATGCGCCACCATCGCCCCCAGCTGGTACTCGTCCGACTGCGAGAGCATCGTGGCCGCCGGGCTACCCAGCTCGGGCAGGTCGGAGCCGGCGTTTGGCGTGCCGAGCAGGATCGGCTTGTCCTGGGGCTGCTGGTCCGCGAAGGCGACTGCCGTTACAAGCAGCAGCGCGGTGAGCAGGCTGAGGGAAAGGCGGCGCATGGTGTGGTTAGACCGCCCACAGCGGTCGGGAGTTTCCCTACGTTTACAGACGCTTACAAGCGCCCTCGAATTCCGGTCCGATTAGCCTACACCTAGAGAATGTCGGATGCGAAGTCGGCCAGCCGCGACCGCTCCCCGCGCACCAGGGTGACGTGCCCGGAGTGTTCCCAGCCGCGGAAGCGATTCACCGCGTAGGTGAGGCCCGAGGTCATCTCCGACAGGTACGGGGTGTCGATCTGGGCGATGTTGCCGATGCAGGCAAGCTTGGTGCCAGGGCCTGCGCGGGTGATCAGCGCCTTCATCTGCTTCGGGGTGAGGTTCTGCGCCTCGTCCAGGATCAGGAAGCGGTTGAGGAAGGTGCGCCCGCGCATGAAATTCAGCGAGCGGATCTTGATGCGGTTGCGCAAGAGGTCATTGGTGGCCGAGCGCCCCCAGCTGCCCCCCTCCTGGGTGCCGGTGAGCACCTCCAGGTTGTCCATGAGCGCCCCCATCCACGGCTCCATCTTCTCCTCCTCGGTGCCGGGCAGGAAGCCGATGTCCTCTCCGAGCGGGATGGTCACGCGCGTCATGATGATCTCGACGAAGCGGTTGATCTCCAGGGTCTGCATGAGCCCTGTGGCCAGTGCCAGCAGCGTCTTGCCGGTGCCGGCGGGCCCGAGGATGCTGACGAAGTCGATCTCCGGGTCCATCAGGAGGTTGAGCGCGAAGTTCTGTTCGCGGTTGCGCGCTGTGAGCCCCCAGACGTTGTGGCGCTCGTTGCGGTAGTCGCGCGTGAGCTCGATGGTCGCGGTATCGCCGGCGAGCTTGCGCACCATCCCCTCGATGCCGTTGGGGGTGTCCTCGTACAGCCCCTGGTTGGTGTGCCACTCGCGCACCGCCGGGCCCTTGAGTTCGTAGAAGGTGCGCTCGGCGTCCTTCCACGAGCGCATGTCCGTGCCATGCGCTTCCCAGAAGTTCGACGGCAATGCTGCCATGCCGGTGTAGAGGACGTCGGAGTCCTCGAGCGTCTTGTCGCTGTAGTAGTCCTCGGCATGCACGCCGAGCACTGCGGCCTTGATGCGCAGGTTGATGTCCTTGGACACCAGGATCACGCGCGCTTCCTTGTGCTCGTTGGCGAGCGCGAGCGTCTGCGCAAGGATCAGGTTATCGCCGCCCTGGCCCGGCAGCCCTTCCGGCAGCACGCTTGAGAGCTGGCGGGTCTGGAAGAACAGCCGCCCGGTGGCGGGCTTCTTGCCGTGGTTGCCGGAGTAGCCGTCGGGCAGCTGCAGGCCGCGGTCGATCTGCTCCTTGGTGGCATCGCGCATCATCTCGTCGAGGAAGCGGCTCACCTGGCGCACGTTGCGCGAAGCTTCCGAGAGGCCCTTCTTGTGGGCATCCAGCTCCTCGAGCACCACCATCGGCACGAATACGTCGTGCTCCTCGAAGCGGAAGATCGCCGCCGGGTCGTGCATCAGCACGTTCGTGTCGAGCACGAACAGGCGGCGCCCCGAGCGTGGGCGTCCCTTCACTTCGCGAGTCTCTCCCGAGGCTGTCGTCGGGCCGGGTTCATAGACGCTGCGCTGCTTCAAGGACTTCCTCCGCATGACCGGGCACTTTTACCTTGCGCCACTCCTGCACCAGCCGGCCGCTGCCGTCCAGCAGGAACGTACTGCGCTCCATCCCAAGATACTTTCTGCCGTAAAGGCTCTTCTGTTGGATGACATCAAACAGCTTGCAGACCTGCTCGTCCGTGTCGGAGAGCAGCGGGAAGGGCAGGGACTCCTTCGCCGCGAACTTGTCGTGCGAGGCTACGGAATCGCGCGATATCCCGATGATCCTGGCGCCGGCCTTGGTGAATCTGGCCGCCAGGTCGCGGAAGTCCTGGGACTCGCGGGTGCACCCGGAGGTCATGTCCTTCGGGTAGAAGAAGATCACGAGGTTCTTGCCTGCGTTGTCCTTCAGGCTCCACGTGCCGCTGCCGCTCATCGGCAGGGAAAAGTTGGGAACTTTGGATCCAGTCTTGATCGTGGGCATCTCGCTTCTTAGGATTTTACCGGTTCGAGGATGGCATCCAGGTTCAAGGAGTCGCAGAACTCCATGAACTCCTCGCGCAGGTGCGCGACGTGGATCCGGCCGGGAACGTTCACGATCATCTGCACCGCGAACATCAGCGCCCCGGTATGGGCGGCCGGGTAGCTGCGGGTGGAGACTTCCGCGATGTCGATGCCGCGGGCGGAAAAGAAGCCCGACAGGCCCGCCACGATGCCGCTCTGGTCCAGGCACACCACGTCGATCGAGTACGGCAGCATGTCGGTGCGGGCCGTGCGCGGTTCGGTGCGGCGCAGGTGGATGGTGAGCCCGCTGGTCTCGGCGAGGCGGTTGAGTTCGGTCTCCAGCTTCGCCAGCGAGTGCCAGTTGCCCGAGATCAGCAGCACCATCGCAAACTCGGTGCCCAGGCTGGCCATGCGGCTCTCGCTGATGTTGCCGCCGGACTCGCTGATAACGCGGGTGAGCTCGTGGACCATCCCCGTGCGGTCGCTGCCGATCGCCGAAACGGCCAGGTGCTGCTTCATCTGTGGGTGGTGGCTCTGAGTCAGCTTGTCCTGAAGGGCAGTGTAGCGCGTCGTGCGGCCGGGGTGTCACCCGAACGCCGGCGCGCACTTTCACCCTTGCTTCAGCGCAAGCTCCGCTCGTACCATCCCCGGCTCCCCCGCCCACGCTTCGAATTGCTATGTTTTCAGGCAGCCTCGTGGCCATCGTCACGCCCATGCGCCCCGACGGCAGCATCGACTTTGCTGTCTGGCAGGAGCTGATCGAGTGGCACGCGGACAGCGGCACGAGTGGCATCGTCGTCGGCGGCACCACCGGGGAATCGGCGACGTTAAGTGATGCGGAGTTGTGTGAGCTCACTGCGCGCGCCTGCACGCAGGCACGCGGGCGCATGGTGGTCCTCGCCGGTGCCGGGACCAGTTCCACCGCGGGCACGGTGGCCAAGGTCGGCCTGCTGGCCACGCTGCCCGTCGATGGCCTGCTGCTGGTCACGCCGGCATACAACCGGCCTTCGCAGGAGGGACTCTACCAGCACTTCGTGGCGGCCAACACGGCCGCCGCCGGCAAGCCGGTGGTGCTCTACAACGTGCCCGCGCGCACCGCGGTCGACATGCTGCCCGAGACCGTGGCACGGCTGTCGCGCGTGGCGGGCATCGTCGGGGTCAAGGAGGCCGTACCCGAGGCCGGGCGCGTGCGCGCGCTTGTGGCCCAGGCGGCGCCGGGCTTCGTGGTCTTGAGCGGCGATGATGCCAGTGCCCGCGAGAGCATCCGGGCCGGGGCCCGCGGCGTGATCTCGGTGACGGCGAACGTTGCGCCCCGGCAGATGTCCGAGATGGTGGCGGCAGCCTTGGGGGGCGTGCACGAGCAGGCGCAGGCGGCGGACACCCCGCTCGCGCTGCTGCACCGGGACCTGTTCCTCGAGGCCAATCCGATCCCGGTCAAGTGGCTGCTGCTCCAGATGGGGAGGATCGGCTCTGGGTTAAGATTGCCGCTGACGACCCTGGGGGAGGGGTTGCAGGGCAGTGTGCGACAGGCGGCGCAGGCCGCCGGGCTCATGTAGCTCCGCGCAGCCAGGGCGGGCCGCGCATTTCACGAAGTTTACCGAGGTATCTTGATGATGAAGTTCCGGTCTGCCGTGCTGTGTCTGGCGGCGATAGCGCTGCTGTTTTCCGGCTGCAAGAGCCTGCGCGGCGGCAATTCGTGCAACAAGAAACAGCCGTACCAGAAAGCCGCCAGCGTGGCGCCGCTGACCGTTCCGGCCGGGCTCACCGGGCCGGAAACGAGCGCTGCGCTGAAGCTGCCGCCGCTGAAGGAGCCGGGGCCCCCGCCGCGCACCACCAAGGACCCGTGCCTGGACACCCCGCCGTCGTACAAGGTGGCCAAGCCGCCCCCGCCGCCCCAGGCCTGAAGGCAGCCCGCGGGCCGGCTGAATCAGGCGCGCCCGGGCCCCGTGCGGCTCGCGGCCGCATGCTTTATCATTCGCCGCCGTTTTTCGCGCAGGACTCGCGCGAGCCGCGGGCAGATGGCTGCGGAAGTATTTGTAAGCTATTGATTGGAGAGGTGGCCGAGCGGTCGAAGGCGCTGGACTGGAATTCCAGTAACATCCTAACGGGTGTTCGTGGGTTCGAATCCCACCCTCTCCGCCACCTGACGCTGTTGGCGAAGACCATGGTGGCCCGCATCGGTTTCTCCGCGACGACCAGTTGTGAATCCCGTCAGGGCCGGAAGGCAGCAGCGGCAGCGACGATGTCGGGTGCCGGAGCTTAAGCTGGTGCGGGCCGCCTCCACCGTCGGGGTCTAGGACCGTTCATGAGCTATACCGCGCTGGCGCGCAAGTGGCGCCCCAAGAAGTTCTCCGAGCTCATCGGCCAGGAGCACGTGCGCCGCGCGCTGGTCAACGCGCTCGGCTCCGGGCGCGTGCACCACGCCTTCCTGTTCACCGGCACCCGCGGTGTCGGCAAGACCACCATCGCGCGCATCTTCGCCAAGTGCCTCAACTGCGAGCAGGGCGTCACTGCCGAGCCGGACGGCACCTGTGCCGCCTGCCGCGAGATCGATGCCGGACGCTTCCTGGACCTGATCGAGGTGGATGCAGCCTCGCGCACCAAGGTGGATGACACGCGCGAGCTGCTGGACAACGTGCAGTACGCGCCCACCCGCGGCCGCTACAAGGTGTACCTCATCGACGAGGTGCACATGCTCTCGACGCACTCCTTCAACGCACTGCTGAAGACGCTCGAGGAACCCCCGCCGCACGTGAAGTTCCTGCTGGCCACCACCGACCCGCAGAAGCTGCCGGTCACCGTGCTCTCGCGCTGCCTGCAGTTCAACCTCAAGCGTCTGCCGGTGAGTGAGATCGCCGGCCACCTGCGCCACATCCTCGAGGCCGAGGCAGTGCCCTTTGAGCCTGCCGGCGTGAAGCTGGTGGCGCAGGCCGCCGATGGCAGCATGCGCGACGGACTGTCGCTGCTGGACCAGCTCATCGCCTTCGGCGGTGGCAAGGCCGGGGAGGCCGAGGCGCGCGCCATGCTCGGCACCATCGCGCGCGACCACGTGGTGCGCATCCTCGAGCTGCTCGCCGCCGCGGACTCCGCCGGGCTGCTGCGCTGCGCGCAGTCCCTGGAGGAGTTCGCTCCCGACTACGCCCAGGTGCTCGATGAACTCGCAGCGCTTCTGGTGCGCATCGGGTTCAAGCAGGCCGTGAAGGACTACGAGGGCGATGAGCTGTACGAGCCGCAGCTGCTCGAACGCCTGGCGCAGGCGCTATCCGCCGAGGACGTGCAGCTGTACTACCAGACCGCAATCCTCGGTCGGCGCGACCTGGCGCTCGCCCCCGAGCCGCGCAGCGGCTTTGAGATGACGCTGCTGCGCATGATGGCCTTCCGTCCTGCCGCAGTGCCGGCGGTGAGCGGCCAGGGCGGGGAAGGGCGCGCCTCCGCCGCACGGGCCGCCGTGGCGGCGCCAACGCGCGTCCAGCCCGCACCAGCCCGGGAAAACCCTGCCACGGGCGCGGCGGCGCCGGCGGCAGCTGCCGCGGCCGGCGACCCGGGCGCCTGGACACAGATCCTCGGCCAGATCGAACTCACCGGGGCTGCGCGGCAGCTGGCCAGCCACTGCGCCTATCTCGGGCGCTCCGGCAACCTGGTGCGCCTGGCCCTGGATCCGCAGTACCAGGTGGTGCGCTCGCCTGCGCAGGAGGACAAGCTCGCGCAGGCACTGTCGCGGCACTTCGGCGAGACTGTGCGCTTGGAATTCCAGACCACGGCAGCCGCGGCCGAGACGCCGGCCCAGGCACAGCGGCGTGCGGCCGAGCAGGAACTCGCCCAGGCACGGCGCGCCTTTGAGACCGACCCGGGCGTGAAGGGTCTGCGCGAGCGCTTCGGTGCGACCGTGCTGCCCGAGACCGTGCGCCCGGTCAAGTGAAGTAAGTTTTACGCGCAGCACGTGGCGCCATTGCTGAGGGACCCATGAAAGGCAATATCGGAAATTTGATGAAGCAGGCCCAGGCCATGCAGGAGAACATGGCCAAGGCGCAGGCGGAGATCGTGAACATCGAGGTGATCGGCGAGTCCGGCGGCGGCATGGTGAAGATCACCATGAACGGCCGCCACGAGGTCAAGCGCGTGCAGATCGAGCCTGCCGTCAGCGGCGAGGACCGCGAGATGCTCGAGGATCTGATTGCCGCCGCCGCCAACGATGCGGTGCATAAGGTTGAGGCGCGCGTGCAGGAGAAGATGGCGCAGGTCACCGCCGGCCTGCAGCTGCCGCCCGGCATGAAGCTGCCCTTCTGAAGCGCGCGTGAAGCACTCACCGCAGCTGGCGCGCCTGATCGAGGCCCTGCGCACCCTGCCGGGCGTGGGACCCAAGAGCGCCCAGCGCATGGCGTTCCATCTGCTGCAGGACGGGCGCCCCGGCGCGCGCGCGCTCGCCGAGGCGCTCGACGGGGCGCTCACCTGCGTGCGCCGCTGCCAGCGCTGCCGCATGCTCACCGAGGAGGCGCTGTGCTCGATCTGTGCGGCCAGCGCGCGCGATGCGGCGCTGCTGTGCGCGGTGGAATCGCCGGCGGACGTGGTGGCGATCGAGTCCTCCGGCAGCTACCGTGGCCGCTACTTCGTGCTGATGGGCCACCTGTCGCCGCTGGATGGGGTGGGGCCGGAGCAGCTGGGCGTGCGTGAGCTCGAGGCGATCCTCGCCGAGGGCGCGGTGCGCGAGCTGATCCTGGCGACCAACTCCACCGTCGAGGGCGAGGCGACCGCGCACTTCCTCAGCGAGCTGGCCAGCGCGCGCGGCATCCGCGCCAGCCGCATCGCGCACGGCGTGCCGGTGGGCGGGGAGCTTGAGTACGTCGACGGCGGCACGCTCGCGCACGCACTTGCCGGGCGGCAGTCGTTGTAGAGCCTCAGCGGGGCTTCTTCGGCCCGCGCGCCGCGGTCAGCTCCTCGCGCAGGCGCCGCAGCCGGCGGTAGCTTTCGTAGCGCCGCGGATGCATCTGCCCGCTGTGCGCTGCCGCCTGCACCGCGCAGGCCGGCTCGCGCATGTGACGACAGTCGGCGAAGCGGCATCCGGGTGCCAGGCGCTCGACCTCGAGGAAGCCGAGCGAGCGCTCATCGAGCGCATCCACCGCGGGGGCGAAGTCGCGCACGCCCGGGGAATCGATCAGTGCTGCGCCCTGCGGCAGCTCGTACAGCCGCGCCGCCGTGGTCGTGTGCCGGCCTTCCTCCGCGCGCACCAGCTCGCCGATCTCGATCTGCAGCCCCGGCATCAGGGCGCTCACCAGCGAGGACTTGCCCACGCCCGACTGGCCCACCAGGGCCGCCACGGTCCCGGGGGCGAGCACGGCGCGCAGCTCGCCGAATCCTGCCCCCGTGACGGCTGCGCAGCGCACCGCGCCGTAGCCGCAGGCCTGGTACACGGCCAGTTCCTGCGCCGCGGCCGCATCCACGCCGAGGTCGGCCTTGTTGAGGACGAGCGTGGCGGCGATGCCAGCGGAGGTCGCGGCTGCCAGGTAGCGGTCGATGACGAAGAAGTCCGGGACCGGTAGCGGCGCGAGCACCACCAGCAGGGCGCTGAGGTTGGCGACCACCGGCTCGGCGACGCCGCGCAGGTTGGAGCGGTACAGCGCGTTACGGCGGTTGATCACCTCCAGCACGTGCAGCTCCTCGTGATGCGCATCGACCCGGCAGCGCACCTGATCGCCGCACACGACGGTGAGTGCGCGGCCGAAGGGCCGCGCACGGTGCTGCGCACCGTCGGCCAGCCGCACCAGCATGTGGCGCCCGAAGGCTGCGATCACCTGGCCTGTGACTGTCTGCGACATGCGTGGGGCGCCTGCAGGCCTCTGTTACACTTCTTGGATCGCGCGCTCACCACGCTACCACCACTTGGGATGACATGCCGAGCGACAGCAACCTCATCTGGATCGACCTGGAGATGACCGGGTTGAACACCGACACCGACACGATCATCGAGATCGCAACCGTGGTGACCGACAAGGAGCTGAACGTGCTCGCCGAGGGGCCGGAGCTGGCCATCCACGCAAGCGACGAGGTGCTCGCGCGCATGGACGCCTGGAACACGCGCCAGCACGCCGCCTCGGGACTGGTGGCGCGCGTGCGCGCGAGCACGGTCACGCTCGCCGAGGCGCAGCGGCGCACGCTCGAGTTTCTCGCCCCGCTGGTGAACTCGAGCGTCTCGCCGATGTGCGGCAGCAGCATCTGCCAGGACCGCCGCTTCATGGCGCGCCTGATGCCCGACCTCGAGCGCTTCTTCCACTACCGCAACCTCGACGTGAGCACGCTCAAGGAGCTGGCGCGGCGCTGGGCGCCGGAGGTCTCCGACGGGTTCTCCAAGAAGGGTGCGCACCTGGCCAAGGCGGACATCTACGAGTCGATCCGCGAGCTGCAGTACTACCGGGCGCACCTGTTCGCCCCGGCCTACAGCGGCGCGCACTAGGGGCGCGCCGCGCCCCTAGCTGAGTTTCGGGCCCGTCGCCGGCTGCGCCAGGAACAGCCAGGTCTCCACCACCGTATCCGGGTTCAGGGACATGCTGTCGATGCCCTGCTCGAGCAGCCAGCGCGCCAGGTCGGGGTGATCGGAGGGCCCCTGGCCGCAGATGCCAATGTACTTGTTCTGCTTGTGGCAGGCGCTGATCGCCATCGCCAGCAGCTTGCGCACCGCCGGATCGCGCTCGTCGAAGTGACGCGCGACGATCGCCGAGTCGCGATCCAGTCCCAGGGTAAGTTGTGTCATGTCGTTCGAGCCGATCGACATGCCGTCGAAGTGCTCCAGGTAGCTTTCCGCGAGCAGGGCGTTGGTGGGCAGCTCGCACATCATGATGATCTTCAGCCCGTCCACGCCGCGCCTGAGGCCATTGTGCGCCAGCAGCTCCATCACCTCGCGGGCCTCGCTGACGCTTCTGACGAACGGCACCATCACCTGCACGTTGGTGAGGCCCATGGTCTCGCGCACGCGCTTCAGCGCGCGGCACTCGAGCTCGAAGCAGGGGCGAAAGCTCTCGTCGACGTAGCGCGAGGCGCCGCGGAAGCCGATCATCGGGTTCTCTTCGTGCGGCTCGTAGGCCGCGCCGCCGATGAGGTTGGCGTACTCGTTGGACTTGAAGTCCGACAGCCGCACGATGACCGGCTCGGGGGCGAAGGCGGCGGCGATCTGCGCGATGCCCTCCGCGAGCTTCTCGACGTAGAAGCTGACCGGGTCCGCATAGCCGGCGATCTGCGTGCGGATCTGGTCCTGGAGATCCCCCTCGAGGCGGTCGAAATCCAGAAGCGCCCGCGGGTGCACGCCGATCATGCGATTGATGATGAACTCCAGGCGCGCCAGGCCCACGCCGCTGTGCGGGATGGCGGCGAAGTCGAAGGCGCGGTCGGGGTTGCCGACGTTCATCATGATCTTGACCGGGATCTTCGGCAGCGAGTCGAGCTCGATCTGCCGGCGCTCGAACTCGAGCAGCCCTTCGTAGACCTGGCCGGTGTCCCCTTCCGCACAGGAGACGGTGACCTCCTGGCCCTCGCGGATGCGCTGGGTGGCATCCCCGCAGCCGACCACCGCCGGGATGCCCAGCTCGCGCGCAATGATGGCCGCATGGCAGGTGCGGCCGCCACGGTTGGTGACGATCGCCGCGGCGCGCTTCATGACCGGTTCCCAGTCCGGATCGGTCATGTCCGCCACCAGCACGTCGCCGCTTTGCACGCGCGCCATCTCGGAGGCGTCCCTGATCACGCGGGCAACTCCGGCGCCGATGCGCTGGCCGATGCTGCGGCCGGTGGCGATCACCTTGCCCGGCGCACCCTTGAGCGCGTAGCGCTGGATGGTGCGGCCGGCGCGGCTTTGTACCGTCTCCGGGCGTGCCTGCAGGATGTAGATGGCGCCCGAGGCGCCATCACGGCCCCACTCGATGTCCATCGGCCGGCCATAGTGCTCCTCGATGATCAGCGCCTGGCGCGCCAGCACCACAAGGTCGGCATCGCTCAGGCAGAAGCGCTGGCGCTCCGCGGGCTCCACGTCCACGGTCTGCACGCGTGCGCTCGAGCCCTCCGGCGCATACACCATCTTGATCGCCTTGCCGCCGAGGTTCCGGCGCAGCACTGCGTGCCGGCCGGCGCGCAGCGCGGGCTTGTAGAGGTAGAACTCGTCCGGATTGACGGCCCCCTGCACCACGGTCTCGCCGAGCCCCCAGGAGGCGGTGATGAACACTACGTCGCGGAAGCCGGTGTCGGTGTCGAGCGTGAACATCACCCCGGCGGCGCCCAGGTCGCTGCGCACCATGTGCTGCACGCCCGCCGACAGGGCCACGGCGCTGTGATCGAAGTTCTGGTGCACGCGGTAGGAGATCGCGCGGTCGTTGAACAGGGAGGCGAACACCTCGTGCATCGCGCGCAGCACGGCGGTCTCGCCGCGCACGTTCAGGAAGGTTTCCTGCTGTCCGGCGAAGGAGGCCTCGGGCAGGTCCTCGGCGGTGGCCGAGGAGCGCACCGCCACGGCGATCTCCGTGCCGCCGCTCATCTGCCGCAGCTGCGTGAGCACCGCCGTCTCAAAGGCCGGCGGCAAGGGGGTCGCCAGGATCCACTGGCGGATACGCGCGCCGGTGGCGGCAAGCCTGGTGACGTCATCGACATCGAGGCTGGCCAGCTCGGCGCGGATGCGCTCATCGAGGCCGCCCTGCCTGAGGAACTCGCGGTAGGCGTGCGCGGTGGTGGCGAAACCGGTCGGCACCTGCACCCCGAGGCGGGTGAGCGCGCCGATCATCTCACCGAGCGAGGCGTTCTTGCCGCCCACCGTCTCGACGTCGTGCATTCCCAACTGCTCGAACGGGATGACGAGTGCGTCCAAGTCTGCTCCTGATAGCTCCAGCCGCTGCAAGCTTGCGGGCCTGTGCGCGCGGTGAAACACTGCGAACCTCGCGACCGCCAGAGTATGCCCAAGCCGTGAGCCACCGAACCGTCTTTTTTGTCTCCGACCAGACCGGCGTGACCGCCGAGACGCTGGGCCACAGCCTGATGACGCAGTTTGAGGGCCTGGAATTTCGGGCGGTGACTTTGCCATTTGTCCTGAGCGTTGACAAGGCGCACGAGGCCGTGCGCCGGATCAACCGCGCCGCCGCCGAGGAGGGCACGCGCCCGATCATCTTCAGTACCCTGGTGCAGGATGAACTGCGTGCCATCGTGGTGCAGGCGACTGGCCTGTTCCTGGACATGTTTTCCGTGTTCGTCGGCCCGCTTGAGCGCGAACTGAACATGCGCTCGACGCACCGCGCCGGGCGCGCGCATGGCATCGCCGATCTTGCCGCTTACACCGCGCGCATCAACGCCACCAACTTCTCGCTGGCGAACGATGATGGCACCGGCGGGGACTACGCGCACGCGGATGTGATCCTCGTCGGGGTGTCACGCGTGGGCAAGACGCCGACCTGCGTCTACATGGCGCTGCAGTACGGGGTGTTTGCCGCCAATTACCCGCTCACGGAGGATGACCTGGAGAACGCCAGGCTGCCACCGCGCCTCGAGTCGTTCCGCAAGAAGCTGTTCGCGCTCACCATCGCGCCGGAACGGCTGCAGCAGATCCGCACCGAGCGCCGCCCCGAGAGCCGCTACGCCTCGCGCCAGCAGGTGACCTACGAGTTGCGCACTGCCGAGGCGCTGTTCACGCGCTACGCGATTCCCTCGCTCGACACGACCGAGTGTTCTATCGAGGAAATCGCCAGCCGCATCCTGAACACGACGGGGATCGAGCGCAGGCTGCGCCCCTAGCGCGCGGCCAGCGGCGCGTGAGATCACTATTGTGACACGTCGCGGCGCGCGCGTGTGCGCCACTGCACAGCGCACGAATTTTGCAAGCGGACATGAGTCGCGATTGCCGCGAGAAATTCACGCCTTGGTCGGCTTGCGCGCCGGTGCTCGTGCGTTATAGTCGGGGCGTGCTGCAGACAGATACACGAACGCTTGTCTCCTGGCGCACGCGCCCGCGCTCCTTCGTAGCGCTCATGGGGCTGTACGAGAGCAACTACATCCGCCTGGGCTGGCTCGCCGGCTCGCTGAGCGCCCTGCGCGGCGAATACCGCTCCAGCTTGGCTGCAGACTGTGACCTCGTTCTCACAGTCACCGAGCGCTCCCCATACACCAGCACGCTGACCCTCACCTACCTACTGCCCGAGGAGGACGGGGCGCTGAAATACCCCGACATGGGAGTACGCGTGTACCACGATGCACGCCTGGTGGAGGCGCGACAGTGGGCCGATGCGCATGCCCAGCCGCTGCTGCAGGCGTTGCGCACTCGCGCGGAGCGTGAACTGGATCAGCGATGGGCGCGAAACATGATGTTAAATAAGTGGCTGGAATACTGCGTGGAGCGTGGCCATCGCTTCTCATCCGGCTCGGAGTCCAGTCCCGGCAAGTGAGAAGCGGCTAGCACCGGCCGCCTTTCTCATGAAAGCCCTACGACAACTCGGATTTCTCAAGCTCAGCCTGCGCCCGGAAAGCTCTTCGCCCGACGAGGATCACCGGGTGCTGGAGCTGTTCCGCAACCGCGCGGAGCTGAAGAAGGCCTATGGCGGGCTGCAGGACGAGACCTTTCGCCTCAAGGACCTGATCAAGCAGCAGGAAGGCGCAACGCAGCGCGTGCAGGAGATGCTCAACACGCTCGAAGGGCGCTTGAGCGCCACCGAGACCGCCTACGCTGCGCTGGTGTTCTACCAGCTGCGCCGCCTGTGGCAGTCGGGCCGTGAGCTGATCACGCAGTTTGCCGGGGATCTGGCGCGCCAGCAGGAGGAGCGCGAGCGCCGTGCGCACCTGGCGCAGCACAACCGCCAGCAGTTCGCCAAGAAGCAGACGGCCGAGAAGCAGCTCGCCGCAGCCCAGGCCATCAACGAGGAGGCGACCGCGCAGCTGGCGCGTCTGGAGACCCAGCGCGCCGCCCTGACGCGCTTCTGGCATTACTTCCGGCGCCGCGCGCTGGCGCGCCAGGTGGAGGCCGCGCAACTCGGCGTGGCTACCGCCAGCGGCGCGCTCGCGCAGGCCCAGCAGGTCGTCGAAGATATCGCGCGCGCGCCGACCCCGGAGTTTCCGGGCATCTCGCTCGAGGCGCGGCGCGCCATCAACCTCGCCGCGATTGCCTACGCCGAGGTGCTGTGCCTGCGCGTGGCGACCCTCAAGGTTCCGCTGGTGAGCTTGGCGCGCGAGGCGACCGGCCAGCGCGAGGCGAGCGACTCCCATGGCACCCCGCAGGAGTGCGTGCTGCTGATGGGGCAGATCAACCGGGCGCAGACCCTGATCGCCGAGCGCACCGGGCTGGCCGAGGAGATCCGCGTGCGCAGCGAGCGCCTGAAGCGCGTGGCGCGCTACCGCACCAACAACGACGGCTCACCGCTGAGTGACTCGATCGCGCTTTCGGAAGGGGACGTGATGGAGAGCGCCGCCCTGGGCGCGGAGGCGGCCCGGCTGCCGAACGTGCTCGCCGAGGATACCTGGGACCTGTTCCGGATCCTGTTGCGCTGAGAGTGCGGCGCGCGCGCCGCGCCCCTTACTGCTCGCCGCGCGCCGCGGTCTTCTGCCCGGGACCGGGCCGCGCCCCGCTCACCACGTCGGCCATCACCTGGGCTGCCTGGTCGAGCACCGGATCGGTGGTGTCCTTGGACTTGTCCAGTTCCTCGACGTTCTTGAACACCGGCTGGTTCTTGGCCACGCGGCGGCTGTTCTCGCGCTCGAGGCGCTCCTTGTCGATGCGGGTACGCTCCTCGCGGCGCGCCTTGAGATTCAGCGACACGCTCTTCTGCTCGCGCACCACGTCCAGGGCGGCGATGTCCGATACCAGCCAGCGGTAATCAGGGTCGTGCTGCGCGCGCACGCCTTCCTCGCTGGCGAGATTCGTCAGCGGCGGTGCCCCGAGGCTGGCCGCACTGGTCTTGAAGGGCACGCCGGGGATGTGGTCCCAGGGCAGCGCCGATTCCAGGGCGCTCTCGCCGATCTCCTTGGTATCCAGCGCCGAGGCGAGCGGCACATCCGGCACCACGCCGCGGTGCTGCGTGCTCTCACCGGTGACGCGGTAGAACTTGCCGATGGTCACGGTGAGCTGGCCGTTGACCGGGTCCGGGGACCAGCGATCCAGGCGCACCAGGTTCTGCACCGTGCCCTTGCCGAAGGTGGTCTGGCCGAGGATCAGCCCGCGGTGATAGTCCTGGATGGCGCCGGCGAAGATCTCCGAGGCGGAGGCGCTCAGGCGGTCCACCAGCACGGTGAGCGGGCCGTCGTAGGCGGCGCCTTTCTCCGGATCGTCCAGCACCTCCAGGCGGCCGGCGGAGTCGCGCAGCTGCACGACCGGGCCGTGGTCGATGAACAGGCCGGTGAGGGCGGTGGCCTCGGGCAGGTAGCCGCCGCCATCGTTGCGCAGGTCGAGCACGATGCCGTCAACGTTCTCGCCCTTGAGCTCCTTGAGCAGCTTGGCGACGTCGTGCGAGGTGCTGCGCGTGTTCGGGTCGTCCGGGTTCTCCGCGTTGCTGTCCTCGTAGAAGCCCGGCACCGTGACGATGCCGATCTTGAGCGCGCGGCCGTTGCGCACCACGCTCTTGATTTCCTTGTGCGCCGCCTGCGCCTCCAGCGTCACCTTGTTGCGCGTCAGCTCGATCACCTTTTCCGGGGTGCCAGGTACGGCCCCCGCCGGCAGGATCTGCAGGCGCACCTGCGTGCCGGCCTTGCCACGGATCAGCTGCACGACATCGTCCAGGCGCCAGCCGATGACGTCGGTGAACCCGCCGCTGCCGCCCTGGCCCACGCCGGTGATGCGGTCGTTGACGTTCAGCGTGCCGGCGACGGCCGCCGGACCGCCGTCAATGATGTTCATGATGGTCACGTAGTCGTCGTTCAACTGCAGCGAGGCACCGATGCCATCGTAGTTGAGGCTCATCTGGATGCGGTATTCCTCGGATGAACGCGGCGAGAAGTAGCTCGAGTGCGGGTCGAAGGCGCGCGCATAGGCGTTCATGAGGTTCTCGAACACGTCCTCGCCGCTGACCTGGTCGACGCGCTTGAGCACGCGCTGGTAGCGCTTGCGCAGGATGTCGGCCGCCTCCGGCCAGGTTTTGCCGGTGAGCAGCAGCGACAGCGCGTCGTTCTTCACGCGCCTCCTCCACAGCTCGTCCATGCCCGCCTCGTCGGCAATCCAATTGGCCTTGCTGCGGTCAAACTCGAAGCTCTCATCGAGCGTCCAGTTCGGCTCGGTGTTGAGCAGAGCGATCGCGTGGCTGATGCGCTCGCGGTTGCGCTGCTGGAAGCGCGCGAAGATCACGTACCCCGGATCCACCGCGCCGGTGCGGATCATGTCGTCGAACTGGAACCGATAGGCGTTGAACTCGTTGATGTCGCTTTGCAGGAAGTAGCTGCGCTGGCTGTCGAGGAACTCGAGGTAGCGCTCGTAGACGACCTCGGACATCTTGTCGTCGAGGCTGGCGCGGCTGTAGTGCTGCTCCTCGAGGATGCGGCCCACCTTGCGCGCGGTGGCGCGCTGCTGGTCGGTCGGGGTGATCGCCCCGGCCGGCAGAATCGATGGGTTTGCCGGGACCTGTGCGGAACCTGCCAGCACCAGGGCCAAAGCGGCCAGGATCACGGCGGTAAACCACCCGGGGGAACGGCGCAGGACTGGGGTCATCTGGGGAAACTCGCTGGTTCGGTAGACTCTTAGAGCAAGGCTAGGGCCGGCAGTTCGATTATTGCAAGTAAAGTCCTCACATCATGCAGCCTTTGACGGCACTTCTGGCGATCGTGGCAGGCTCGGCAGTGGCCCTGGCCATCGGGCTGGTGCTCACCTGGGTCGTGATCCTGTTCCTGCCGGCCCAGGAGGCGCGTTTCGCCCCCGAGCAGGGCGCGCTGCTCAAGGCGGTGGCGGTCTTTACATTGTTCGCCGTGGCCTGCGCGGCGAGCTTCTACGGCCAGCTGCGCCTGCGCCCCTGGCGCCTGGGGGCACACGCGGGAATGCTCGTGATGCTCGCCATCGTGGTGTGGATCTACTGGCCTCAGTAGGGCGAGGAGTCCCGCGCCGACCCTGAGCGCAGCAGGTGCACGAAGGCCCGTACCAGGGTCAGGAAAATCGCCGGCCCCAGTGCCACCAGCCAGAACACCGACGAGCCGTTGGCAAGACCCACGAAGAAGTCCGCCAGCAGCGCCCCGGCGCCGGCGTGCTGGTTGGGTCCGTGCGTGTAGCCACCGAGCACCCTGTTGCCGGCGACCCAGATCAAAAGCGGCACCACCAGCACCCCGCACAGCAGCTCGGCGGCGAGGATGATGAGCTCGCGCTGCAGGCGCGACAAGCCGCGCCAGCGGCGCGGTTCCTCGACCATGTACTCGCTGTCTTTTGGAGGCGGAATCGACATAGTCATCCCTGACACACAACGGTTCGGGCCAGGCGGCCCGGGCGGGCATAATAGCCCCCTCATGCAAAAAATCAGAGTTGCCGTCATCGGCGTCGGTTATCTGGGGCGCTTCCACGCGCAGAAATACGCACAGGCTGCCGGCTGCGAGCTCACGGCGGTGGTCGATGCGCGCGCAGAGGCCCGCGAGGCGGTGGCGCAGGAACTGGGGACCCGGGGGCTGGCGGACTACCGCGAGCTCTTGGGCAAGGTCGACGCGGTGAGCGTGGTCACCCCGACGCCGGGACACTTCGGCATCGCGCGCGATTTCCTCGCCGGCGGCGCGCACGTGCTGGTCGAGAAGCCGATCACCGAGACCGCCGCGGAGGCGCGCGAGCTGATCGCGCTCGCCGCCCGGGCCGGGCTCATCCTGCAGGTCGGTCACCTCGAGCGCTTCAACTCCGCGATCCTGGCCGCCGAGCCCTACCTGCGCGCGCCGCGCTTCGTCGAGTGCCACCGGCTGGCCCCGTACCGCGAGCGCGGCACGGATGTGAACGTGGTGCTGGACCTCATGATCCACGACATCGACATCGTGCAGACCATCGTCGATGCCCCGATCCTGAGCATCGACGCGGTGGGCACGCCGGTGTTCTCGGCCGAGATTGACATCGCCAATGCGCGCATCCGCTTCGCCAACGGCTGTGTCGCCAATGCCACCGCCTCGCGCGTGAGCCTGAAGACCGAGCGCAAGTTGCGTATCTTCGAGGATGACGCGTACATCTCGCTCGACCTGCAGCAGAAGATCCTGACCCTGATCCGCAAGCGCACCGCAGCCGACGGGCCCGGACCGCTGCCGGTCGCGATCGAGGAGCAGAGCCTGGAGCCCGGGGATGCACTGAAGGCGGAGATCGAGTCCTTCCTCGAGTGCATCCGCACCAAGGGCACCCCGGTCGTGACCGGGGAAGCCGGCCTCATGGCGCTCGAGACCGCGACCCGCATCACCGAGCAGGTCGAGCAGGCACTGGCGGCGCGCCGCGGCGCCGCCTGAAGCACTCGAAGCGGCGCTGCCGCGCACGCATCTAGCCTGGGAAATCACATGAGCAAGCCACCCGAACACCTCCAGCGCCCGGGGCGTCCCGTCACCGTCGCGGCCATCCAGATGGCCTGCGGCTGGGATGCGGCGGCCAACATCGCCCGTGGTGAGGCGCTGGTGCGCGAGGCCGCCCGGCGCGGTGCGCAGATCATCCTGTTGCCGGAGCTGTTCGAGACCCCGTACTTCTGCATCGAGCAGGACTCGCGCCACCTCGGTCTCGCCACCGAGCTGGCCGACAACCGTGCGTTGCGCCACTTCGGGCCCATCGCCAAGGAGCTCGGCGTGGTGCTGCCCATCAGTTTCTTCGAGCGCGCCGGCCGGGCCTACTTCAACACCATCGCGATCCTGGATGCCACTGGGGCCAACCTGGGCATTTACCGCAAGTCCCACATCCCCAACGGCCCGGGCTACCAGGAGAAGACCTATTTCTCCCCCGGCGACACCGGCTTCAAGGTGTGGAACACGCGCTTTGCACGCATCGGCGTCGGCATCTGCTGGGACCAGTGGTTCCCGGAGACCGCACGGGTCATGGCGCTCATGGGCGCGGAGCTGCTGTTCTTCCCGACTGCGATCGGTACTGAACCCCCGCCGGCGCCGCCGGTGAACTCGCGCGAGCACTGGCAGCGCACACAGCAGGGGCACGCGGCGGCGAATCTCACCCCGCTCGTGGCGGCCAACCGCTACGGCCTGGAGCGCTCGCTGCAGGATCCGCAGGAGCTCTACATCCGCTTCTACGGCTCATCGTTCATCGCCGACGGGATGGGCGCCAAGGTCGCCGAGGCCAAGGAGGAGGGCGATGCGGTGCTGGTGCACACCTTCGACCTGGAGGAGGCCGCGCAGCTGCGCGACAACTGGTTTGTGTTCCGCGATCGTCGCCCGGACCTGTACGGCCTTATCGGGTCCTTGGACGGTCATCGGCAGTGTTAGTGGCTCGCCGCGGCCTTACCCCTCGCCGTTGCGGCGGGTCCTGCGCGCACGGACAACTTATCCAACAGCAGTTGCGCACGGAGAGCTTTGTAGGTTCGCAGATAGGGTCGGATCTGGCCGAGCAACGACAACGCCTGCCGGCTGAATACTACATAAGCGAAGCTTGGTGAATGGTGATCGCACGATCGCCGTTTATTGTTACTCGTCCCCGTCCCACGGTCGCACGTACGTACAACAGCCGAGGTGGTTCCGTACTGCTGATGCTCACCGCGGGCCGACGTCGCCGCCTCGGTGCGTACGGGTCAGCGCTACGGTGCCTTCGCCATCGACTATTCCGGCGATGTGAGCAGCCTCGGCGTCTGTGAGCTGTCCCCAGGACTGTGCCTACCGATGCGGCGCAGCGTAGCCGCTCAATCGCGTAATGACAGGGGAGAATCGGGCCTGAACGCGCATTTACTCAGTTCAGGGGCGGTTCCCGGCCCTTTCGAGCCGGGAACCGCAATTGGTGGAGGCGGGGGGACAGCACATCCGTGGCTTTCGCCGCGGGCTGGACTATGCCTTCATCCGCGCACCCGCAAGGCGCGTGGATGCGGAGCGTGTTATCCGGCACTCAGCCACCCGTGCCGGATCCTAGTGCCCACCCCGGAACATCAGTTCCTCGGCGGGTCTATGAGTCTCTACAGGGCAGGCCTGAAGTTGGCCCTCTTCCTACCCCTCGGCGTTGCCATGCCGCCGTTGCTGGCGGTGCAGGTTTCACCGATGTGAGCTCCGTTGTCTGCCAGGCCTCGCGGCCTGGTGCGACCCATTGATCGAACCCCCGTCCGCAAGTCCTAGACTTCAGGATCTACGTACGTAGCTGGTCTTTATTTCTCACGTTGCGCTACCCGATCAGCAGGGAAGACGCACCGCCAGCGGACAGTAACTCTTAACGCAACCGGCCTGTCGCACGCCGGAGCGCGATCCTGTGAACGCGTCCCCTGATTCAGTCGCACAGGCACGAGCTGGTCAGAGGTCAACTGCGATTAAGCAGCTAGAGCGTAGTTGTCGTCGTTGGCAACTAAGTTTTGCAGAGTGATTAACGAGGGCTCTACACCTCGGTACGCCCCTGAAGGTTCGTAACCCACGTCGAAACCGGTCGCCCCCTTCAGGTCAGCCGCCAGCATACCTCAATGGGGTCCGCCCCCGCAGGTGCAAGACTCAAGTCTCTGGAAGGGCGGGAGAATTTCGGCTAAGGTCGCAGCTCGGCTAAGGGATATCAGAAGATGCCTGGCCACATGGGTCTTCGCGCGACGATTCTCGCGACGCTCTCGGGCGCCGTGCTGTGTGGCTGCAGCCATAAGCAGCCGCCGCCGAATACCGCTGCCGTCCCGCCTCCGCCCCCGTTTGCCTCCTCCTCCAGCGAGGACGAGGGCGACGACACGCGCGACCCCTGCAGCCTGCTCGATCCGAAGGAGGTCGAGGCAGCCCTCGGCGAGCCGCTCGCCGTGCCGCCCTTCCGCGTCGGCAGCGGCGGCATGGGACCGAAGGCCTCCGGCTCGGACTGCATGTACGAGACCAAGAATTTCCGCTACCTCACCCTGACTGCGACCTACGAGGGCGGGCAGCAGGAGTACTCGCTCACGCAGATGGTCAAGGGCCAGCTCAAAGGCGGCCGCGGCAACGAGGGCATCGCCAACAACGTTCACAAGAACTTCCAGCTGGACGACGGCACCGAACTCAGCGGTGAGTGGGACGAGGCCTCGCTGACGCCGATGAACTGCTGCATCTTCAACGCGCTGCGCGGCGATCAGCTGCTGATCATCGATTTCACCGGGACGCGCGCTCCGCTGCGCCAGGTCGCACCGCTGGTCGACGCGGCGTTCAAGCGCATGGACAAGCCGCTGCACATCAATGGCAATGCGGGAGTCGCCGCCGCCCGCACGCTGGATCAGACGCGTCCCAAGCCTACGGACGTCTGCTCGCTGCTGACGCGCGCTGAGGTCGAGGCGATCGTGGGGCCGCTCGCGGCGGACCCCGTGGCACACGGCCACGACTTCTGCACCTACGATATGCCGCGCACGCCCGGCACCGTGCCGCTGGAGTACGAGGTCAAGGTGCGCTGGCGCAACGGCTACTACCAGTGGCGCTCCGACCGCCACGTGGGCAACATCGCCCTGGGCGCGGTGGGGCAGATCGCTCGCGACGTGTCAGGTGCCGGGCCTCCCAAGCCACCCGAGGCCGAGCACCAGTCCGAGGCCGGTGGCGCTGCTGCCGATGCGGCCGATCCGGCCGAGTCCGTCTCCGATGACGGGATGAACTATGTCCTGGTCAAGCGCGACGTAGAGATCGCCGTCAACTCCCGCTTCGTCGACAAAGAGCGCGCCAAGGCCCTGGTCACGGCGGTGGCGGCCAAGATCTGACAGCGCTGCACCCAGCATCGTAGACGACAAAGGAAGTACACCATGCGCGTCTTTACCGCGATCACCCTCGCCTTACTGTTCAGCCTGAGTGCCCAGGCCGGCTCGGTGCTGAAGATGGATGCCAAGGACTCGGCCGGCAAGACCCAGCCGTTCGAGACCTACTACGCACAGGACGGCATGCTGCGCATCGACCGACTGGATGCCCACGGCGGCATCACCGGCACGACGCTCGTGCGTGACGGGGTGGTCTGGGAGATTGATCCGGCGGAGCGCACGTTCACGCGCGTCGACTCGGCAAGCCTCGGCCAGTTCGCAGGCGACAGCTCGAGCAGGATGGAGGCCATGATCGCCAGCCTGCCGCCGGAGAAGCGGGCGATGATGGAGGCGCGCATGGCGCAGATGAAGCAGAAGTCGGCAACCACGCAGTTCACCTTCACCGATACCGGCAAGAGCGATCATGTCGGCTCGTACAACTGTCGCGCCTGGGAGGAGCAGCGCAGCGGCAAGCCCTTTGCGCAGTACTGCGTGGTGCCCGCCGCAAGTCTGCCGGCTGGTGGCGAGCTCGAGACCGCGCTGAAGAAGGCGACGGCCACCGCCGGCCAGATCGTCGCCAGCGTGCCGATACTGGCGCCACAGGCCGAGCATCTCACCCGCCTCGGGCAGATGAACGGCTTCCCGGCGAGCTCCCGCGTCGGCGGGGGCGACGAGCACGTGCTCACCTCGGCCCAGGCGCAGTCGCTGCCGGCGGACAAGTTCGCCATCCCCAAGGACTTCACGGAGAGGAAGCTGGGCGAGCGCGAGTGAGCCGGCGCGCCTGGCCTCTCGCGTGCCTGGCGCTCGCCTGCGCCGCCCCGGCGCTGGCACTGGATGCGGGCGACATCAAGCCACGTGCCGGGCTGGTCATCACCACCACGGTCTTCGCCTCCGTCGTCGCCGGCAGCCAGCAGTTCGGCTACATGGACACCGAGGACCACTACGCCCTGGATTCCGCAGGTCCGGAGGGGCTGCACTACCTGATCCGCATGTCTGCCCCGGGTAATGCCGAGGCCGACAAGATCGCAAGTCGCCTGCGCTGGCCGCGTCAGGTACGGCGCGCGGACCTGGAGAACTCTTCGCGCATGACTCTGCTCTACGCGAGTAGTGACCCGGAAAGCTACGGCGGCCAGACTTTCGCGGAGACCTCCCGCCGGGTGCTGACGACGCTGAAGGGCGCGGGCGAGGTGGCCTTCGTCTTCGGTCCCTACGCGGGGGCTGCCGGGAGTCCGCTGGCGGGCATGCCGCCGCCGCCGCCGCCCGCCAAGACCGCAGCGCCCGCGGGCAACCCGGTGCTGCCAGATCTCGGGCAGCTGTTCAGCATGGCATTTGGTTCCGCGCGCACCTACTACCGCGGCACGCTGCACCGCCTCGAGCCGGCCGACGTGCCGGTGCCGGTGCTGGTGAACGGCACGCGCGTAAGTCTGCCCGCGGTGCACGCGGCAGGCACCTTCGCCTTCGGCGAGTCCGCACCCCTGAAGGCCGAGGTGTGGTGGCTGGACAATCCCGACTGGCCGGTGACCCTGCACTGGAGCTTCGGCCCGGCGAGCACGCGCGTCACGCGCATCGACTTTCCGACCGATTCGGGCGGCGGCGCGGCCAACGCTGCGGGCGCCGGGAGTGCGGGCGGGGGCGGCGCCGGCATGGCCGCCCAGCTGGCCAGCAACGCCTGCCACGTGGAGCTGCATGGGGTGTACTTCAGTTCCGGGAGCGCGGTCCTGCTGGAGGAGTCCGAGCCCATGCTCAAGCAGGTGGCCGCGCTGGTGAAGGCGAGCCCGGAGGCAGGCCTGGTCATCGAGGGGCATACCGACAACATCGGCTCGACCGAATACAACCAGAAGCTGTCCGAGGCGCGCGCCAAGGCGGTGCGCCAGGCGCTGGTGAGCCGCTACGGCATCGCGGCGGGCCGCCTGAGTGCCCAGGGCTTCGGGCTGACCCGTCCGGTCGACAGCAACGCGACCGTGGAGGGCCGAGCCCACAACCGTCGCGTGGAGCTGGCGCGGCCCTGCGCCGCGCACTGACGCTGCTGGCGCGGGGGGCACGGGTGGCCGACCGCACGCGAAGGGAGACATCGAATGAGAAGGTACCGGGTTGGCTGGCTGACGATTCCCGCAGCGGTCGTGGTAGCGCTGTGCCTGCAGGCCTGCAGCCGCCACGCGCCCGATACCGCGGCCCAGAGCGGTGCGAAGAATGGCGCGTCCTCGGGCGCGGCGGCGCCAGCGTCCGGCGTGCGCGCCTCGTTCCTGTTCGGTGCCGACCAGGAGGCGCTGCGCACCTATTTGCAGAACGTTCATGAGGTGAAGCCCGCCAAGTTCGAGGTCGAATGGAGCCCGGAGGTGGTCGCGGTGAGCCGCGAGGAGGCCATGCGCGCGCTGCGATCGGTGAACGCCGACGGCAGCGACTTCGTGTTCACGACCGCCGACCCGGTGGTGCAGCGGCTGCAGCCCGGCAAGATCGTATGGATCTGGGGGATCGCGATCCGCCGCATCGATCGGCTCGGCATCTTCGAGGATGGCACCGTCGTGCATACCAGCGCGGTACCGCTCAACGAGGCAATGCCGCATGCCGACATCGAGTTCTCCACTCCCGTGGATTTCGGCAGCGCCTACGGAGTCTACAAGCCGCGCCTCAAGGAGCCGCCGCCGCGCACGGTCACCCGCGACCGGGCCGCCGGCCTCGTCCCGGTGCGCTACGTCGCCGATGCCGATCCCCCACCCGACGCCCCTGCCGGCGCAGACCAGCCGGTCGATCCCGGCAATCGGACCCTGGAGCAGACCGCCGAGTCCGACATGGTCGTGGCCACGGGAAACACCTTCCACGGTGATGTGGCCGGCTTCCGCTTCTCCATGGGCTACAAAGTGTCGCAGAACACGCTGCACCTGGAGTTGCAGGGCAAGAAGCTCGACCAGGGGCAGCCCAGCGGCAGCAACGAGAGCTCGGAACTGCAGGGGTTAGCGACCGACCGGTTTTACGCCGACGTGGAGCAGCAGTGGCACGCCGAGCAGGACGCCAAGAAGTCCTACGACCGCATCGAGCACCTGGAGACCCAGATCGCGCAGATTGAGTCGCTCAAGGGCGGCAGGGGCGGCGCGGACCCGCAGCTCAGCTCGATGAATCCGCAGGCGCTGAATGGGCTGCTGAGCGAGGACGAGTCGAAAAAGCTCATCGCGATCTCCGATTACCGCCACGCGCAGAGCCAGGCGGAAGAGGCGCAGGCGCGGGCGCGCGCGGAGTCAGCGCGCAACGATGAACTGCTCAACCTGTTCCTGATGGTGGCGGAAAACCTGGACCTGCGCTTTCGCGCCCGTGCCGACCTGGAGCGTGCCGCGCTCACGGCCGCCATCAAGCTGCAGCCGGGTAGCAACGCCGGGACCTCGGTGAACTTCAATGATCTGAAGGGCAGCCTCGACCTGGAGCTGGTGGCGCGTCTCGGCCAGGGCGGCAACGCCGGGGTGAGCATCCCGGTCGCACACGTGCCGGTGCGGTTCAACATTCCGGTGATCGTGGGTGGCGTGCCGCTCGTGGTGCAGCTCGGTGCGGATTTCCTGGCCAAGGTCGCCCTCGCCGGCAATCACGCGGCGCATCACTTCCACGCGAAATTCCAGTTCGCAGGCGGCGCGGGGACCTTGGCGAGCGCTACCTCCCAGACCGATTCCAACGGCGCCTTCGACGATTCTCCGGCGGAAGTTGAGCCGCCGACCCTCTCCAGCCCGGGGGTCTCCGGCACCGTGCTCGCGGTGCAGATCCCGCGGCTGGGTCTTGGCGTCGGGGTCTTCGGCATCGCCGCGGTCGGCTATGTCGACCACGTCGTGGTGCTCACGATGACCAATTCCGCGGCGGTCGCCACGCTGAATCCCCCGTGCACGCGCGTCACCGTCGACCGCATTGCACACGTGGGCGCCGACGTGACCACGGTGATGCCCATCCCTCTGGTCGAGCAGCTGCTGCACGCGCTGAGCTGGAACAAGGAAGTGTGGCGGGCGAAGCAGTGGATCCGGGTGGATCCGGACACCAAGATGTGCAGGATCTGACGCGTCGCCGCGTGCCATCTGCGCCGTGGCTGCCACGCGGCCCATCGTGCCGCGCTCGAGCTCATTCTGTCGCGCCTGCGCAACGAGTTCCATCTGCCGGCGTCCTTCTGTAAGGTACGCGCCCCCCAACAACTTAGGCAGGGTCTAAAGATGCGGCAGGGAGCAGTGTTCGGATTGCTGGCGGCGATGGCGTTTGCGGGCGCAGCCCGTGCGGATGAGCCGCCGTACGAGGGTGACCCCAACTGGTCGATGCGCGCCTTGCTGGGCTATTCCAAGACCGCCGGCAACACCGACAACAGCGCGGGCAACGCCCTGTTCCACGTCGCGCACCTGATGGGCGACTGGAAGATCCTGTTCGGCACCGAGGCGCTGTACGGCTCGACGCACGGGGAGACCACGGCGCAGGCATTCACCGTCCACGGCCAGCTCAACTACAACTTCACGCCGAAGTTCTATGGCTATGTGGGCGCGGGCTACAGCGATGACCGCTTCTCCGGCTTCGCCTACCAGGATGCGGTCACCAGCGGCGTGGGCTACCAGATCTTCAACGACGACCACACCAAGCTGACGGTCCAGGGCGGCGTGGGCTACCTGTGGCTGCGCAAGGAGTACCTGGTGAAGGACGACATCGGCGGCGTGCTCGAGCGTCTCGACTACGATCCCACCACCGGTATCCCCTACGAGCAGGAGGGCAGCGTCGCCTTCAATGGCGCGGTCAGCTTCGAGCACAACTTCAACGCCTCGACCAAAGTCCTGGCGGGGGTGGGGGTGCTCTCCAGCAGCGACAACACGCGCACCGCTGCCAACGTCGCCCTGCAGGTGAAGATGTCCACCCGCTTCGCGCTCGCGGCCGGCTACCAGATCACCAACAACAGCAAGCCGCCGGGCGGTTCCGGGAAGAACGACTCGCTGCTCACCGTGAGCCTGGTCTACGACATGAAGAACCCGAAGCTGGCGCCGGAGTGAGCGCCGGCACTGCGCCGCGGCTTTAGCCGCGGCGCAGTGCGCGCGCCTTGTCGCGCTGCCAGTCGCGATCCTTCTCGACCGCGCGCTTGTCGTGCTGCTTCTTGCCCTTGGCAAGGCCGATGGCCAGCTTCGCGCGGCCGTTCTTCCAGTACAGCTCCAGGGGCACGAGCGTGTAGCCGCGCCGCTCCACCGCGCCGATGAGCTTCTGCAGCTCGGAGTAGTTGAGCAGCAGCTTGCGGGTGCGGTCCGGCTCGGCCAGCACGTGGGTCGAGGCCGAGCGCAGCGGGCTCAGGTGGGCGCCGAACAGGAACGCCTCGCCGTTGCGCAGGTACACGTAGGCCTCGGTCAGCTGCGCACGCCCGGCGCGCATCGACTTCACTTCCCAGCCCTGCAGCGCGATGCCCGCCTCGTAGCGTTCCTCGATGAAATAGTCGTAGCGCGCCCTGCGGTTCTCGGCGATGAGGCGGGGCGTTTCGGCGGCGGCTTTGGTCATGAGCTGGGGTGGTGGGAGAATGGGTCCATGCGAGAGGTTAAGCGTTCGGCACTGGTGAGCCAACCGCCCGGGGTCCTGTTTGCGCTCATCAACGACATCGAGGCATATCCGTCCTTCCTGCCCTGGTGCACGCACGCGAAGGTGCTCGAGCGCACCGATGCGTACGTGCTGGCCAGCATCGGCGTGCGCCAGGGAGCACTGTCCGGGGAATTCACCACCCGCAACGCCCTCGAGCCCGAGCGCGCCATCAACATGCACTTGGTGAAGGGCCCGTTCGCCACCCTGGAGGGGCGCTGGCTGCTGACACCGATCGACAGCCACGGCTGCCGTGTCGACTTCACCGTCAGATTCTCCTTCAAAAACCGCCTCACCGCGCTGCTGCTCGAGCCGCTGTTCGCGCAGACGATTGGCTCGCTCGTGGACGCCTTCGTGCAGCGTGCGCGCAGCCTGCCATGAGTAACGGCCCGGCCAAGGGCTGCATCGTCGCCTGGGCGGGCGCGCAGCAGCAGTACCTGTGGCCGCTCACCCTGGGGGCAGATGCGCGCATCGCCGATGCCCTCGCCGCGGCGCGTGCCGCCGCCGGCACTACTGCGGCGGCGCAGGTGCCCTGGGACACCGCTGCGGTCGGGATCTTCGGGGAATTGCGGCAGCGCACCGATACCTTCGCCGACGGGGACCGCATCGAGCTGTACCGCCCGCTTGCCCAGAACCCGCGCGAGCGGCGCCGCGCGGAAGTGGCGCGCGCGCGCCGTGCCGGCCGCAAGAGCGGCTAGATCCGCGGGAACTTGGAGATGTCGGGACCCTGGTCCCCGGGGGTCGCCTGCGGCGGACCGATCCCCATGTTGACCGTGTCGAAGCTGGCGACCTTGTCTTCCTTGAAGTGCACGATCACCTGGCGCTGCGTGTAGGGATGGCGGCCGTGGCGGAAGTAGAACAGGTAGTCCCAGCGGTCCTTGTCGAACACGTTCGGCACCATCGGCGTGCCGAGCAGGTACCGCACCTGCGTGCGGGTCATCCCGACCTGCAGCTGATCGACGGTCTTGCTCTCCAGGTAGTTGCCCTGCTGGATGTCCGGGCGGTAGACGCAGCCTGCGGCGAGGGTGGCGAGCAGGCTCAGGGCGCCCAGGCGGGTGAAGAGTAAGCGCATGCGGTTCCGATGGGGGATAATGAGCCTGAAATCATACCTGATCACGGCCCCGCACGACCCGGGCATCTGCCGCCGCCCGGACGGAGGACCCTTTGGAAGGCAAGGACCTGCGCAAGGCCGGACTGAAGGTGACGCTGCCGCGCCTGAAGATCCTGGAGATCATGGAGGGCAGCAAGACCCGCCATCTCTCGGCCGAGGACATCTACCGCACGCTCCTTGAGTCCAACGAGGACATCGGGCTGGCCACCGTGTACCGGGTGCTCACCCAGTTCGAAGCCGCCGGCCTGGTAACGCGCCATCACTTCGAGGATGGCATGGCGGTGTTCGAGCTGAACGAGGGGACGCATCACGACCATATCGTGTGTCTTGACTGCGGCCGCGTCGAAGAGTTCATGGATGCGGGGATCGAGGAGCGCCAGACCGCAGTGGCCAGCAAGCTCGGCTTTGCGATCCGCGACCACTCGCTGATTCTGTACGGGCACTGTAAGCGCCCGAACTGCCCGTACCGCTCGCGCCGCAACGGCTAGCGCTTCGGGCGCACCCGCACGCGCACGGTGTCGGTCTCCGCCGCCGCCTCGCTCCCCTTGCCGCCGTCCTGGCCGGCCGCCGCCAGCATGTCCTTCGCGTGCGCGCGTGCCTTGCTGGTGACCTCGACGCCGCCGAGCATGCGTGCGAGTTCCTCGACGCGCTCGGCAGCGGAGAGCTCGTTCAGGGTCGTGCGCGTGGTGCGCCCGTCGCTGAGCTTGGTGACACGCAGGTGATGGTGGGCGAGGGAGGCCACCTGCGGCAGGTGGGTCACGCACAGCACCTGGCCGCGGGAGCCGAGCGCGCGCAGCTCGCGACCGATGATCTCCGCCACCGCCCCACCGATGCCTGAGTCCACCTCGTCAAAGACCATGCAGCGCGCTTCCTCCTGCGCACACGAGACCTGGACCGCCAGCGACAGGCGCGACAGCTCCCCGCCGGAGGCGACCTTGGCGAGCGCGCGCGGCGGTGAGCCCGGGTTGGCGCTCACGCGGAACTCGACCTGGTCGATGCCATGCTGGGCCGGTTCCGCGTTGCCATCCTGCGTGACATCCGCCTCGAAGCGCCCGCCGGTCATGCCCAGGGTCTGCATGCGCGCGCTGATGTCGCGCGCCAGGGCGCGTGCTGCGGCCATGCGCTTGCCCGACAGTTCCAGTGCCTGCTCGCGGTATGAGGCGAGTGCTGCGGCGAGCTCCCGGCGCAGCTCCGCCAGGTCCGAGTCGGCCCGCTCCAGCGCGCCCAGCTCGCTCACCAGCCCCTCGGTGCGCGCGGGCAGCTCGAACGGGGTCACGCGGTGCTTGCGGGCGAGATCCTCGATCGCCGCCAGGCGGCGCTCGACCTCGTCCTGGCGTCCGGCATCCACCTCGAGCGTGTCGCGGTAGTGCTCCAGCTCGCGCGCGCCCTCGCGCACCTGGATCGAGGCCTCCTCGAGCATCGGCAGCACCGCGGCAAGCTTGGCATCCAGGCTCGCCAGGGCACGCAGCGCCGTGAGCGCCCGCGCAATGCCGGCGTGGGCGCTCGTGGACTCGTTCTCGTAGAGCTCCCCGAGCGCGGCCTGGCAGCCGGCGGCGAGCTTGCCGCGGTTGGCCAGGCGCGCGTGCTCATCCCCGAGGGCCTCGATCTCATTGGGCTTCACGGCCAGGGCGGCGAGTTCCTGCACCTGGTAACGCAGCAACTCGAGCTTGGCGTCGCGGTCGCGCGCCTTGCCCTCCAGGGCAAGCGTGCGGTTGAGCAGCTCGAGCCACACGCGGTGGGCAATGCCGACCTGGCTTACGAGGTTGGTGAGCGTGGCGTACCCGTCCAGCAGCGAGCGTTGCGCCGGGGCGCGCGTCAGGGACTGGAATTCGTGCTGGCCATGGATGTCGATGAGGATGTTGCCGGCCTCGCGAAGCAGCTGCACCGGCACCGACTGGCCGTTGAGGTAGGCACGCGAGCGGCCATCGGCGCCGACCACGCGGCGCACCACCAGCTCGCCGCTGGCGCTCAGGGACTGCTCCTCGAGCCAGGGCTTCAGTTCGCGTGGGGCGCGCACCAGGTCGAACGTGCCGCTGACCTCGGCGCGCTCGGCGCCGTGGCGGACCACCTCGGCCCCCGCGCGGCCGCCGGCGAGCAGCTGCAGCGCATCCACCAGGATCGACTTGCCCGCGCCGGTCTCCCCGGTGAGCACCGTCAGCCCCGGGCGCAGCTCCAGCTCCACCGCATCGATGATGGCGAAGTCGCGGATCTGCAGGTGCGTCAGCATGGCTTGTCAGCGCTCCAGGTCGCCGCGGCCCCAGTGCAGCTTGGAACGCAGCAGCTTGAAATAATCATGCCCGGCAGGGTGCAGCAGCGTCACGCGCTCGGCTGCGGTGCGCACCTCCAGGCGATCCTCGGGGCTGAATTCCCCGAGCACCACCCCGTCGCAGGTGACGTGCGCCTGCGTGTCGGTGCGCTCCAGCAGTGCCACCTCGATCACCGCGGCCGAGGAGACCACGATGGGGCGGTCCGAGAGGGTGTGGGGGCAGATCGGCGCGAGCACCATCACCGGCAGGTGCGGCTCGATGATCGGGCCCCCGCAGGAGAGGGCGTAGGCGGTCGAGCCGGTGGCACTGGCGATGATGATGCCATCGCCGCCATGGGTGTTGACGAAGCCGCCGTCGATGCGCGTCTCGAAATCCAGCGTGCGCCCGGTGTCGTGCTTCTGCATGACGACATCGTTGAGCGCGAGGGCCGCGGCGACCTGGCCGCTGGCGCTGCGCAGCCGCGCGCTCAGCAGCGGCCGCTCGTCGGGGGTGAGTTGGCCGGCAATCGCCGCATCCACCGAGTGCAGCATGTCCTGGGGCAGGATGTCGGTGAGAAAGCCGATGCGGCCGCGGTTCACCCCGAGCAGCGGCACCCCGAAGCGGGCCACCAGACGCGCGGCGTGCAGCAGGGTGCCATCACCGCCGACGGCGATCACGAGGTCCGCGCGGGTGCCGAACTCGGCTTCCGCGACGCGGCTCGCCCCCAGACCTGCGGGCAGCTGCGCATCCTGCGCCACGAACACCGTGACGCCGCGGCGCTGCAGGTGCGGCAGCAGCGCGCCGACGGTCTCGGCGATGCGCGGATCTGCGAATCTGCCCACTAACGCGCATGCACGCACCGGAAAAGCCATGCGGACCCTTGACTTAACCCCGCCCACATTGCGAGGCGCGCCTTTGTAACACGTGCCCTGCCGCGGCGGCCAATGCCGTAAGTCACACCTTGCGCAGGGACCCCGCCGGGCGGGGGGCAGGCGTGCCCGGGGCAGCGCTTGACGCGCAGCGCCACTGATGCATGATCGAAGCCTCCACGCGCACGCGAAGGAATTATGGGGCAAGAAGCTCGGGAAGAGCCCTTGAATGAGCGGGCGCAGCACCTGCTGCGGATACTCATCGAGAGCTACATCCGCGACGGCCAGCCGGTCGGCTCGCGGGCGCTGTCGCGCGAGTCCGGGCTGCAGCTGTCCTCGGCCACCGTGCGCAACGTGATGGCCGACCTCGAGGACCTGGGCTTCGTCGCCTCTCCGCACACCTCCGCCGGCCGCATCCCCACCGACAAGGGGTACCGCTTCTTCGTCGACACGCTGCTGCAGGTGCGCCCGCTGGACGAGGCGGCCAGCAGCCACATCCGCCGCCAGTTCGAGGCCGGCCGCGACACCACCACCAACCTGATCACCAGCGCCTCGCAGCTGCTCTCCAGCGTGACGCAGCTGGCCGGGGTGGTGACCCTGCCGCGCACGCGCGCCGCGCAGATCAGCCAGATGGAATTCGTGCCGCTGTCGGAGAAACAGGTGCTGGTGGTGCTGGTGTTCAACGACCGCGAGGTGCAGAACCGCATCATCCAGACCGAGAAGCGCTATTCGGCGGATGAGCTCAAGCGGGCCTCGAACTTCCTCAACGAGCAGTTCCGCGGCCGCTCGCTGGCCGAGGCGCGCCAGGAGATCCTGCGCCAGCTCTCCGAGACCCATGCCCACATGAACCAGATCATGCTGGATGCGATCTCGGTGGCGCAGCAGATGGTCGACGGCGGCGGTGACGGCAAGCTCGAGTACGTGATCAAGGGCGAGACCAACCTCATGGGGGTGGCAGAGCTCACCAACGTGGAGAAGCTGCGGCGCCTGTTCGAGGCCTTCAACGAGAAGCGCGACTTCCTGCACCTGCTCGACCACAGCATCAAGGCCGAGCGCGTGCAGATCTTCATCGGCCACGAGTCCGGCTACCAGATCCTGGATGACTGCAGCGTGGTCACCGCCCCGTACGCCGACGGGGACTCGGTGATCGGGGTCCTGGGGGTGATCGGCCCCACCCGCATGGCCTACGAACGAGTCATCCCGATCGTCGACCTGACGGCTAAACTGCTCGGTGCCGCCTTGAATTCGCGCCGCTGACCCCCCACCCGGGGGCTCTACGGCCGCCTGCAAAGGAGCGCCCCCTGCGAGGGCGGATGACGGGGGCTGACGGATTTAAGAGCATGCGGAGGCGACACAGAATGAGTGCCAACGAGCGCGACCGGCACGATGCGGGCGCCGAACAGACCACGGTGCTGCCCGAGACGGCAGCCGACCTGGTGCAGCTTGAGAAGCTGCAGCAGTCCCTGGCCGAGTCCGAGGAGCGGGCCAAGAGCCACTGGGAGCAGTACCTGCGCGCGGTGGCCGAGCTGGACAACGTGCGCAAGCGCGCCCAGCGCGACATCGAGTCCGCCAACCGCTACGGGCTGGAGAAGTTGGCCGCAGAACTGCTGCCGGTGCGCGACAGCCTGGCTCTGGCCGTGCAGTCCTCCGACCGGGCCGAGGTGGCGAGCCTCAAGGCCGGGCAGGAGGCGACCTTGCAGCTTTTGACCACGGCGCTGGCCAAGTTCGGGGTCACCGAGATCGACCCCCTCGGGGAGCCCTTTGACCCGGCAAGGCACGAGGCCATGCTCGCCCAGGAGTCGGCCACGGCCGAGCCGAACTCGGTCCTGCAGGTGGTCCAGCCCGGGTACGAGCTCAACGGACGGCTGCTGCGGCCCGCGCGGGTGATCGTCGCCAAGGAGCCGTCGCGGGCTTGAAAGCTCTACCGGCCACCCCTAAGAAGTGGCTCTAGATCGTCCCCCTTTTGAAAGAGATCCGCTGCGGAGTGCACTCATGGCAAAGGTAATCGGAATCGACCTCGGCACGACCAATTCGTGCGTGTCCATCATCGAGGGCGGCAAGCCCCGGGTGATCGAGAACAGCGAGGGTGATCGCACGACCCCCTCGATCGTCGCCTTCACCAAGGACGACGAAGTCATCGTCGGCCAGCCGGCCAAGCGCCAGGCGGTCACCAACCCGCAGAACACCCTGTTCGCGATCAAGCGCCTCATCGGCCGCAAGTTCGACGACGAGGTGGTGCAGCGCGACATCAAGATGGTGCCCTACAAGATCGTTAAGGCCGACAACGGCGATGCCTGGGTCGACGCCCATGGCAAGAAGATGGCCCCGCCGGAGATCTCCGCGCGCGTGCTCATGAAGATGAAGAAGACCGCGGAAGACTACCTGGGCGAGCCGGTCACCGAGGCGGTGATCACCGGGCCTGCCTACTTCAACGACTCGCAGCGCCAGGCGACCAAGGATGCCGGCCGCATCGCCGGCCTCACCGTCAAGCGCATCATCAACGAGCCCACCGCGGCCGCGCTCGCCTATGGCCTGGACAAGGCCGGCGGGGACCGCAAGATCGCCGTCTACGACCTGGGCGGGGGCACCTTCGATGTCTCGGTGATCGAGATCGCCGAGGTCGACGGCGAGCGCCAGTTCGAGGTGCACTCGACCAATGGCGACACCTTCCTCGGCGGGGAGGACTTCGACCTGCGCATCATCAATTTCCTCGCCGAGCAGTTCCAGAAGGAGTCCGGCGTCGACGTGCGCCAGGATCCACTGGCCATGCAGCGCCTGAAGGAGGCCGCCGAGAAGGCGAAGATCGAGCTGTCCTCCACGCAGCAGACCGACATCAACCTGCCGTACATCACCGCCGATGCCAGCGGGCCCAAGCACCTGAACATCAAGCTCACCCGCGCCAAGCTCGAGTCGCTGGTGGATGACCTGATCCAGCGCACCGTCGGTCCGTGCCGCACCGCACTCAAGGATGCCGGACTGTCCGCCTCGGACATCTCCGAGGTGATCCTCGTGGGTGGCCAGACGCGCATGCCCAAGGTGCAGCAGATCGTGAAGGACTTCTTCGGCAAGGAACCGCGCAAGGACGTCAACCCCGATGAGGCCGTGGCCGTGGGTGCTGCGATCCAGGGCGGCGTGCTCGCCGGCGAGGTCAAGGACGTGCTGTTGCTGGATGTCACCCCGTTGTCGCTGGGCATCGAGACCCTGGGCGGGGTGATGACCAAGCTCATCGAGAAGAACACCACGATCCCCACCAAGGCCTCGAACACCTTCTCGACCGCCGATGACAACCAGACGGCCGTGACCATCCACGTGCTGCAGGGCGAGCGCGACCGGGCCCAGGACAACAAGTCCCTGGGCAAGTTCGACCTCACCGAGATCCCGCCGGCCCCGCGCGGCATGCCGCAGGTGGAGGTCTCCTTCGACATCGATGCCAATGGCATCCTCAACGTGTCGGCCAAGGACAAGAACACCGGCAAGGAACAGAAGATCGTCATCAAGGCCTCGAGCGGCCTGAACGAGGATGAGATCAAGCGCATGGTGCGCGATGCCGAGGCGCATGCCGAGGAAGACAAGCGCTTCCGCGAGCTGGTGGACGTGCGCAACAAGGCCGACGGGCTGATCCACACCGTGGAGAAGACCCTGCAGGGCCTGGGCGACAAGGTCGAGGGCGCCGAGCGCGCCCGCGTCGAGAGCGCGGTGTCGGACCTGCGCACCGCGCTGAAGGGCGAGGACAAGGGCCAGATCGAGAAGAAGGCCGAGGCGCTCGCTCAGGCTTCTTCCGGGATCGCCCAGCGCGCCGCGCAGGCCGAGGCCGGTCCCCAGGCAGGTGCCGGACCCTCACCCGGTGCCGCCGGGGCAGGCCCGGGCCCCGGGGGCGACAACGTGGTGGATGCGGAGTTCGAAGAGGTGAAGGATCCGGGTCGCAAGGCCTCGTAAGTCCTTCATGTCGAAGCGCGACTACTACAAGGTACTCGACCTACCCAGGACCGCGACCGAAGCTGAGATCAAGAAGGCCTACCGCCGCCTGGCCATGAAGTATCACCCGGACCGCAATCCGGATGACCAGGCAGCGCTGGAGCACTTCAAGGAAGCCAAGGAGGCCGCCGAGGTCCTGGGCGACTCCCACAAGCGCGCCATCTACGACCAGCACGGCCATGCCGGGCTCGAGGCACAGCAGCGCGGCGGCGGCCGCAGCGGCGCCGACGCCTTCAGCGACATCTTCGGCGATGTCTTCGGGGACATCTTCGGGGGTGGCCGCCGGGGCGGCGGCCGCCAGGTCTTCCGGGGCGCGGACCTGCGCTACGAGCTGGCGCTGGAACTCTCCCAGGCCGTCTTCGGCCATCAGGTGGAGATCGAGGTGCCGCGGCTGTCCGAGTGCGAGACCTGCCATGGCACCGGCTCCGCCAAGGGCTCGGCGCCGACGACCTGCGACACCTGCGGCGGGCAGGGTCAGGTGCGTGTCAGCCAGGGCTTCTTCCAGCTGCAGCAGACCTGCCCGCGCTGCCGCGGCAGCGGGACCATCGTGCGCAATCCCTGCGACACCTGCCTGGGCCAAGGGCGGGTGCGCCGCACGCGCACCCTGTCGGTGAAGATCCCCCCCGGGGTGGACACCGGTGACCGCATCCGCCTCTCGGGTGAAGGGGAGGCCGGGCGCAATGGCGGACCGCCGGGAGACCTGTACGTGGAGGTGCACGTACAGGAACACGCGATCTTCGAGCGCGATGGCCAGCACCTGAGCTGCGAGGTCCCGGTGAGTTTTGCCACCGCCGCCCTCGGCGGCAGCGTGGCGGTGCCCACGCTCGAGGGCGACGTGACGCTGAAGATCCCGGCCGAGACCCAGTCCGGGCGCGTCTTTCGCCTGCGCGACAAGGGCGTGAAGCCGGTGCGCGGCGCCTCGCGCGGGGACCTGTTCTGCCGCGTGGTCATCGAGACCCCGGTACACCTGTCGGCCGAGCAGCGCGAGCTGATCCGCACGCTCGAGGAGTCGCTCAAGACCCACGCGGGCAGGCACGCACCGCGCGAGAAGGGCTTCCTCGAAGGCGTGCGGCGCTTCTTCGCAGGCACCGACGAGGGGACCAAGCAGTCCCGATGACTCAAGCGCCTGCCCCGACACCGGTGCGCGCTGTCCTCATGGGCGCCGGCGGGCGCATGGGGCAGGCGATCCTGCAGGCGGCCGCAGGTTCCAGCCAACTCGCGGTGAGCGCGGCCGTGGTCTCCCCGGGCAGCGCGCTTACGGGCAGCCCGGTACCCGGTGGTGCACTGCACTACCGCGCCGACCTTGCCGCAGCGCTTAAGGAGGCACAGGTCGCCATCGATTTCAGCAGTGCGCAGGCGACGCTTGCCAACCTAGGCGCCTGCCGCCGCGCCGGCACGCCGCTGCTCATCGGCACCACCGGCTTCGCCGCCACGCTGGAGAGGGAATTTGCCGCCGCCGCGCGCGAGATCCCGCTGCTGGTGGCCGCCAACACCAGCATCGGCGTCGCGGTGCTCGCCGAGCTGGTGCGCATCGCAGCGCGCGCCCTGCCGCGGCAGTTCGCCCCCACCATCACCGAGAGTCACCACGCGGGCAAGCGCGATGCCCCGTCCGGAACTGCGCTGGCCCTGGCCGATGCGGCGCGCGCAGGCCGCCCCGAACTTGCCGCGGTTGACATCGAATCGATCCGCGCAGGCGATATCGTGGGCGAGCACCGCGTGCGCTTCGCCGCGGCCGGGGAGGAGCTGACTCTTGCGCATAAAGCAAGTGAGCGGGGCCTGTTTGCGGCGGGGGCGCTGGCCGCTGCGGTCTGGCTTGCGGCCCAGCTTCCCGGGCGCTACGCGATGCGCGACGTGCTTGCCATTAAAACAGTCACTTAGAAGCGCATTCGCGACTGCGTGTGAGGTCGCAAAAAACCCGGGCGGCGGGGGAATTTTCCATGGACACGCCAGAGGAAAAGCCCGTAAAATTTCTGCCTAATCCGTGAACGGGTTAGTCCAAGCAAAGCGGGGGGATGTTCGATGAGAACTCCTCCCGCTTTGTCTATCTGGGGTGAGGAGAAGTGATCACGTGAGGGTTCCTGCGGTGCTCGCGCTGGCTGATGGAACGATCTTCCATGGCCAGTCGATCGGAGCCAAAGGCAACACCACCGGCGAAGTCGTTTTCAACACCGCACTCACCGGGTACCAGGAAATTCTCACCGATCCGAGCTACGCGCGTCAGCTCGTCACCCTCACGGTCCCGCACGTCGGCAACACCGGCACCACGCCCGAGGACCTGGAGTCCGCGCAGATCTACAGCGCGGGCCTGATCATCCGCGACCTGCCAATGCTCGCCTCGAGCTGGCGCGCCAACGAGACGCTGCCGCAGTTCCTCGAGCGCGGCCGCCTGGTGGCGATCGCCGGCATCGATACCCGCAAGCTCACGCGCATCCTGCGCGAGAAGGGCGCGCAGTCAGGATGCATCATGACCGGCGAGCAGGTCGACAAGGCCGCAGCGGTCAAGGCAGCACGCAAGTTCCCCGGGCTGAAGGGCATGGACCTGGCGAAGGTCGTCTCCACCAAGAAGGCCTACCAGTGGAACGAGGGCAGCCTGTGGCCGGAGAGCAATCGCGTGCCGATCCGCTCCAGCCAGCGCCTGCACGTGGCGGTCTACGATTTCGGCGTCAAGCGCAACATCCTGCGCCTGCTCGCCGATGGCGGTTGCCGCATGACGGTGGTGCCGGCGCAGACCACGGCCGAGGAAGTGCTCGCGCTCGAGCCCGATGGCGTGCTGCTGGCCAACGGCCCCGGGGACCCGGAGCCGTGCGACTACGCGATCACCGCGACACAGAAACTGCTGGCCACCGACGTGCCGATCTTCGGCATCTGTCTCGGGCACCAGATCCTGGGACTTGCCGTCGGCGCCCGTACCCTGAAGATGAAGTTCGGCCACCATGGCGCCAATCACCCGGTGCAGGACATCGAGACCGGGCGCGTATTCATCACCAGCCAGAACCACGGGTTCGCCGTGGATGAGAGCACCCTTCCCAAGGGCGTGAAGGCCACTCACCGCTCGCTCTTCGACGGTTCGCTGCAGGGCCTGGCGCTCGCCGACCGCGCCGCTTTCAGCTTCCAGGGCCATCCCGAGGCCAGCCCCGGGCCGCATGACCTGAAGCCGCTGTTCGAGCGCTTCAATCACCTGATGCTGCGGAGGCTGCAGAGCCAGCTGAAACTCGCCGAGGAGAACCTGCGTCAGCGCGCGGGCGGTCGGTAGCGCCCGATGCCCAAGCGCACCGACATCCACAGCATCCTGATCATCGGCGCAGGTCCCATCGTGATCGGCCAGGCGTGCGAGTTCGACTACTCCGGCGCCCAGGCCTGCAAGGCGCTGCGCGAGGAGGGCTACCGGGTCATCCTGGTGAACTCCAACCCCGCCACCATCATGACCGACCCGGAGATGGCCGATGCCATCTACATCGAGCCGGTGAACGCGAAGGCGGTGGCGCGCATCATCGAGAGGGAGCGCCCGGATGCCCTGCTGCCGACCATGGGCGGGCAGACCGCGCTTAACACCGCGCTCGACCTGGTGCGCGAGGGCGTGCTGGAGAAGTTCAACGTCGAGATGATCGCAGCCTCGCGCCAGGCGATCGACATGGCCGAGGACCGCGAGCAGTTCCGCAATGCCATGCGCGAGATCGGTCTCGAGACCGCGCAGTCGCAGATCGCCCGCAGCATGGATGAGGCGCTGGCGATCGCCGGCGAGCTTGGCTACCCGGTGGTGATCCGGCCCTCCTTCACCATGGGCGGCAGTGGCGGCGGCATCGCCTACAATCGCGAGGAGCTCGAGACCATCGTCGCGCGCGGCCTGGACGCATCCCCCACCGGCGAGGTGCTGCTGGAGGAGTCGGTCATCGGCTGGAAAGAGTTCGAGATGGAGGTGGTGCGCGACCACAAGGACAACTGCATCATCGTGTGCTCCATCGAGAACCTCGACCCGATGGGCGTGCACACCGGGGACTCGATCACGGTCGCCCCGGCGCTCACCCTCACCGACAAGGAATACCAGCGCATGCGCGATGCCTCGGTGGCCGTGCTGCGCAAGATCGGCGTCGACACCGGCGGCTCGAACGTGCAGTTCGCCGTCAGCCCGCAGGACGGGCGCCTGCTGGTGATCGAGATGAACCCACGCGTGTCGCGCTCCAGCGCGCTCGCCTCCAAGGCGACCGGCTTCCCGATCGCCAAGATCGCCGCCAAGCTCGCCGTCGGCTACACCCTCGATGAGCTGAAGAACGACATCACCGGCGGGGCGACCCCGGCCTCCTTCGAGCCCTCGATCGACTACGTGGTCGTAAAGATCCCGCGCTTCACCTTCGAGAAGTTCCCGATGGCGAACGACCGGCTCACCACGCAGATGAAGTCCGTGGGCGAGGTCATGGCGATCGGGCGCACCTTCCAGGAGTCGCTGCAGAAGGCACTGCGCGGCCTTGAGACCGGCCTCGATGGCCTGAGCCCGCTCATGAGCCTGCCGCTTACCGACGAGGGCGAGAGCAAGGTCGCGCACGAACTGCAGGCCCCGGGTCCTGACCGGCTGCTGTACGTTGCGGATGCCTTGCGCGCCGGCTGGTCGGCCGAGCGCATCGCCGAGCTGTCGCACATCGACCCCTGGTTCCTGGCGCAGATCGCCGACCTCGTGGCCGAGGAGGCCGTGGTGCGCGAGTCGGGCCTGGGCGCACTCACCGCCGAGCGCCTGTGGGACTTAAAGCGCAAGGGCTTCTCCGACAGCCGCCTCGCGCGGCTGCTCGACATGCCCGAGAAGGCCGTGCGCGACAAGCGCCACGAGCTCAACATCGCCCCGGTGTACAAGCGCGTCGACACCTGCGCGGCCGAGTTCTCCACTTCCACCGCCTACCTGTACTCCACCTACGAGGAGGAGTGCGAGGCGGCCCCCACGGAGCGGCGCAAGATCATGATCCTCGGCGGCGGCCCGAACCGCATCGGCCAGGGCATCGAGTTCGACTACTGCTGCGTGCACGCGGCCTTGCAGCTGCGCGAGGACGGCTTCGAGACCATCATGGTCAACTGCAACCCCGAGACCGTCTCCACCGACTACGACACCTCGGACCGGCTGTACTTCGAGCCGCTGACGCTCGAGGACGTGCTCGAGGTGATCGCCAAGGAGAAGCCCGAGGGGGTGATCGTGCAGTTCGGCGGGCAGACGCCGCTGAAGCTGTCGCGCGCGCTCGAGGCCGCCGGGGTGCCGATCATCGGCACCTCGCCCGACTCGATCGATGTCGCCGAGGACCGCGAGCGCTTCCAGGCGCTGGTAAAGAAGCTCGGGCTCAAGCAGCCGGCCAATGCCACCGCGCGCGACGAGGAACAGGCGGTGCGGCTGGCGCGCGAGGTCGGCTTCCCGCTGGTGGTGCGACCCTCCTACGTGCTCGGTGGCCGCGCCATGGAGGTGGTGTTCACGGAGGAGGACCTGCGCACCTACATGGCCCACGCGGTCAAGGTGTCCAACGACAGCCCGGTGCTGCTCGACCGCTTCCTCGATGTCGCCATCGAGGTGGACGTCGATGCGGTGTGCGACGGGGAGGACGTGCTGATCGGCGGCATCATGGAGCACATCGAGCAGGCCGGGGTGCACTCGGGAGACTCCAGCTGCTCGCTGCCCCCGACCAGCCTGTCGCGCGAGACCCAGGCGGAGCTGCGCGAACAGACCCGCAAGCTCGCCCGCGCGCTGAACGTGGTGGGCCTCATGAACATCCAGTTCGCCATCCAGGCCGGGGTCATCTACGTGCTGGAGGTGAACCCGCGCGCCTCGCGCACCGTGCCCTTCGTCTCCAAGGCCACCGGGCAGCCGCTCGCCAAGATCGCAGCCCGGGTCATGACGGGCCGCAAGCTGAAGCAGCTGGTGGGCGCCATCGAGCGCGTGCCCGCCTACTACTCGGTCAAGGAGGCGGTGTTCCCGTTCGTGAAGTTCCCGGAGGCCGACCCGATCCTGGGTCCGGAGATGAAGTCCACCGGCGAGGTGATGGGGACCGGGCGCACCTTCGGGGAGGCCTACGCCAAGGCCCAGGCGGCCTCCGGGGTGGTGCTGCCGCGCCAGGGCGTGGCCTTCATCAGCGTGCGCGACCGCGACAAGGCGCCGGCCGTAGGTCTGGCGAAGAAACTCATCGAGCGCGGCTTCGAGGTGGTGGCCACCGAGGGCACCGCGCGCGCGCTGCACGAGGCCGGCGTGGAATGCCGCCGCGTCAACAAGGTGCGCGAGGGCCGGCCGCACATCGTCGACATGATCAAGAACGACGAGATCGACCTGGTGGTGAACACCACCGAGGGCAAGCAGGCCATCCGCGAGTCCAATTCCATCCGCCGCGAGGCGGTGCACCGCCGCGTGACCTACTACACCACCCTCGCCGCCGGACTTGCCACCTGCGAGGCGCTCGACCACATGGACGAAGTCGAGGTGAACCGGCTGCAGGATCTGCACGCCCAGGCGGCGCGCGCATGAGCCTCAAGCGCACCCCCATGACGCTGCGCGGCGCCGAGGCGCTGCGTGCCGAGCTCAAGCGGCTCAAGTCCGAGGCGCGCCCGAACATCATCAAGGCGATCGCCGAGGCGCGCGGCCACGGCGACCTGTCCGAGAATGCCGAGTACCATGCCGCGCGCGAGCAGCAGGGCTTCGTCGAGGGGCGCATCAAGGAGATCGAGGGCAAGCTGTCCACCGCCGAGGTGATCGAGCCTGGCAAGCTGCCGCACACCGGCAAGGTGATCTTCGGGGTGCTGGTGGAACTGCAGGACCAGGACGACGGCCACCGCGTCAGCTACCAGATCGTCGGCGAGGACGAGGCGGACATCCGCGCCGGGCGCATCTCGATCACCTCGCCGATCGCGCGCGCGCTGGTCGGCAAGGCTGCGGGCGATGTCGTTGACGTCGTCGCCCCGGCGGGCACGCGCTCCTACGAGATCCTGGCGATCCGCGTGGAGTGAGGCGGGCGCAGGCCGCGGGCTGCCGGGAAGATCAGGTATCGGGGATGAGGATGCGCGGCAGGCTCGCGCGCGGCCGGTACAGCACCGCAACGTTGCCGATGCGCTGCACGAGCGTGCTGCCGGTCCTGAGGGCGAGCGCGGCCAGCATCGCATCGCGCGCCGCGCGGTCCCCGCCCGGGGCCTTCACCTTGATGAGCTCGTGGTCGTGCAGCGCGCGGGCAGTCTCGGTCGCGAGCGAGTCGGTCAGGCCGGTCTTGCCCATGAGGATCACCGGTTTGAGCGGGTGCGCCAGCCCGCGCAGGTGACGGCGCTGGCGCTCGGAGAGCTCGGCGGCGGCAGCGGCCGCCTCGGGGTGCGTCGGTTTTGCCATCGCCTTATTGTAAGAGGTGGCCGAGGAACTTATGTCCGCTGCTGGCCAACTAATTCAATGGCAAAGCGCTCCAAGAGCAGTAGCCGGTGTGCCTGGACCTGGGGGGCCGCGCCCGGAGGCCTGGAGCCAGTACGCGCCTCGGTGCGTCGGCTCCAAGGTGCGGGTGCCGGCGACGGGTATTCTGAAGATGCCCGCGCTAGCCGAAGTGGAGTTCGTGCAGGGGGACTTCCCGCGAGCAGGCGGTGGTGGATGCCCTGCTGGAGCAGGGCCCGGGGCGGCCGGTGGACGTGGTGCTCTCGGACATGGCCCCGAACTTGAGCGGGGTGGACGTGATCGATGCGCCGCGCTCGATGTATCTGGCCGAGCTGGCGCTTGATCGGGCCGCCGGCGTCTTGAAGCGCGGCGGGACTGCCCTGATCAAGGTATTCCAGGGAGCCGGGTTCGAGGAGTTTGTCCGGGCCGTGCGGGGCCGCTTTGGCAAGGTCCGGCTCCTGAAACCGCAGGCCTCGCGATCGCGCAGCCCCGGGATGTATTTGCTGGCCATGCAGTTTCGCTTGGTGTAGGTTCATTTGGATACCCCTTAGAAGTGCCCGAACAAGGACGGAAGCCGTTGAACGACCTGACAAAGAACATCCTGCTCTGGGTGGTCATCGTGTTCGTCCTGCTGCTGGTGTTCAGCCGCTACATGCCGGCCATCGCCCAGCCCCAGGAGATCGCCTACTCGACCTTCCTGGACGATGTGAAGGCGGGCAAGGTCGAGTCCGTGGTCATGCAGTCGGAGATGATCTACGGCAAGCTCAAGGACAAGTCCGACTTCAAGACCCGCAATCCCGAGACCGACTACACCGCCCTCATCGGCACGCTGCACAGCTCGAACGTGGTGATCGAGGCGCGCGAGCCCAAGCAGCCCAACTTCATCGGCCAGCTGCTGATGAACATGGCCCCGGCGCTGCTTCTGATCGTGGTATTCCTGTACATGCTCAGGCAGATGCAGGGCGCCTCGGGCGGCCGGGGAGCCATGTCCTTCGGCAAGAGCCGCGCGCGCCTGCTGGGCGAGGACCAGGTGAATGTCACCTTCGCCGACGTCGCCGGCGTTGATGAGGCCAAGCAGGAAGTGGGCGAGATCGTCGACTTCCTCAAGGACCCGGGCAAGTTCCAGAAGCTCGGTGGCAAGATTCCCAAGGGCGTGCTGATGGTCGGCTCGCCGGGCACGGGCAAGACGCTGCTGGCGCGCGCCATCGCCGGCGAAGCCAAGGTCCCCTTCTTCACCATCTCCGGCTCGGACTTCGTCGAGATGTTCGTCGGCGTCGGCGCCTCGCGCGTGCGCGACATGTTCGAGCAGGCCAAGAAGCATGCCCCGTGCATCATCTTTAGCGACGAGATCGATGCGGTCGGGCGCCACCGCGGCGCCGGCCTGGGCGGCGGTCATGATGAGCGCGAGCAGACCTTAAATCAGCTGCTGGTGGAGATGGACGGCTTCGAGGGCAACGAGGGCATCATCGTCATTGCCGCCACCAATCGCCCGGACGTACTGGACCCTGCGCTGCTGCGCCCGGGGCGCTTCGACCGTCAGGTCGTGGTGCCGTTGCCGGACGTGCGCGGTCGCGAGCAGATCCTGCGCGTGCATATGCGGCGCGTGCCCTTGGGCGATGACGTGAAGCCGGCGCTGATCGCGCGCGGCACGCCTGGCTTCTCCGGCGCCGACCTTGCCAACCTGGTCAACGAGGCGGCGCTGTTCGCCGCGCGCGCCAACAAGCGCATCGTGGCCATGGAGGAGTTCGAGCGCGCGAAGGACAAGATCTACATGGGCGCCGAGCGGCGCTCGATGGTGATGTCGGACCACGAGAAGAAGATGACCGCCTACCATGAGGCCGGGCACGCCATCGTCGGCTTCGTGGTGCCCGACCACGACCCGGTCTACAAGGTCACCATCATCCCGCGCGGCCGCGCGCTGGGACTGACCTGGTACCTGCCGGAAGGGGACCGCTACAGCACCTCGCGCCGCGAGCTCGAGAGCCGCATCACCTCGCTGTTCGGCGGGCGCTGCGCCGAGGAGCTGATCTTCGGGGTCGACGGGGTCACCACCGGTGCTGCCAACGACATCGAGCGCGCCACGGATCTCGCGCGCAACATGGTCACCAAATGGGGCCTGTCCGAGAAGCTCGGGCCGCTTACCTACTCGGAGGAGAACGGCGAGGTGTTCCTCGGCCGCAGCGTCACCCAGCACAAGCAGGTCTCGGATGTCACCGCGCACACGATCGATGAGGAGGTGCGCCGCGTGATCCAGGAGAACTACACCCGCGCCAAGGGCATCCTGGAGAGCAACCTTCCGACCCTGCATGCGATGGCCGAGGCGCTCATCAAGTACGAGACCATCGACGATGAGCAGCTGAAGGACATCATGGCGGGCAGGACTCCCAGACCCCCGGCTGGCTGGGACGAGTCGCTGTCGGCGAAGCCTCCCAAGACACCGCCGGCGGAAGGTCCGGCCACCGGCGGTCCGCCGATCCCGGCAGGCCAGCACTAGAGAACCTCAAGCGGGCACACGGTACGTGCGCCCTAGCCGGCCCCCTCAATGTCGGCTGCCTCCCCCATCCTGCGCTGCCGCGGCCAGTCCCTGGACCTCACCCGGCCGCAGGTCATGGGGGTGTTGAACGTCACCCCCGATTCCTTCTCCGACGGTGGCCGGCACGCCTCGCTGGCGGCAGCCGTGGCCCACGGCGTGCGCCTGGCCGAGGAGGGGGCGGCGCTGATCGACGTGGGCGGGGAGTCGACCCGTCCGGGTGCACAGCCGGTCAGCGTGGACGAGGAGCTCGCGCGCGTGGTGCCGGTCATCGAACGGCTGCGCGCCGCCACCCCGGCCATCATCTCGGTCGACACCAGCAAGCCTGCGGTCATGCGCGCCGCGGCGGCCGCCGGCGCCGGCCTCATCAACGACGTGCGCGCGCTGCGCGAGCCGGGGGCGCTGGAGGCCGCCGCCGCCAGCGGCTGCGCGGTATGCCTCGTGCACATGCAGGGTCAGCCGCGCACCATGCAGCAGGACCCGGTCTACGCCGACGTCGTCGGCGAGGTGCGCGCCTTTCTCGCCGCGCGCATTGCCGAGGGGCGCTCGGCAGGCCTGGCCGCCGACCAGATCCTGGTGGATCCGGGCTTCGGCTTCGGCAAGAACCTCGGGCACAACCTCACCCTGCTGCGTCACCTGCGCGAGCTGGCATCCCTCGAGGCGCCGCTGCTGGTCGGGTTGTCGCGCAAGGCGCTCCTCGGCACACTCACCGGTAGGGGCGCGGATGACCGCGTCCATGGCAGCGTCGCGCTGGCCGTGCTGGCGGTGGCCGCCGGTGCGCGCATCGTGCGCGCGCATGAGGTTGCCGCGACCGTTGACGCACTGAAGGTGACCGCCGCGGTCATCGGGGGAGAGTAGCCTTGACTCGTCGATACTTCGGCACCGATGGGGTACGCGGACGCGTCGGCGCGCACCCGATGACCGTGGACTTCGCGCTGCAGCTGGCGAGTGCTGCCGCGCGCGTGCTCGCCCCGCAGGGCGGGACCGTGCTCATCGGCAAGGACACGCGCCTGTCGGGCTACATGTTCGAGGCCGCGCTCGAGGCCGGCTTCGTGGCCGCCGGGGTCAACGTGATGCTGATCGGTCCGCTGCCCACCCCGGGCATCGCGTTCATGACGCGCCGCTTCAACTGCGACTTCGGCGTGGTCATCAGCGCCTCGCACAACCTCTACGACGACAACGGCATCAAGTTCTTCGACAGTTCCGGGGGCAAGCTCTCCGATGAGCTTGAGGAGCGCATCGAGGCGGAACTGGCAGAGCCGCCGACCACGCGCGCCTCGCGCAATCTCGGCCGTGCCACGCGCGCTGACCGCTCGCGCACGCTCTACCAGGAGTTCTGTGCCCAGACGCTGCCGCCGGGGATGGACCTCGCCGGGTTGAAGGTCGTCATCGACTGCGCCAACGGTGCCGCCTACAAGGTGGGCCCGCGCATCCTCGCGGACCTCGGGGCGGAGATCGTGCCGATCGGCTGCTCGCCCAACGGGCGCAACATCAATGACGGCTGCGGCTCGACCGCCCCGGACCTGCTGCAGCTGACCGTGCCGGGCGTGCGTGCGCACGTGGGCGTTGCCCTGGATGGCGACGGTGACCGCCTGGTGATGGTCGATCACCTCGGGCGCATCGTCGACGGTGACCAGATCCTCTACGTGCTGGCGCGCGCCTTGAAGGAGTCCGGGCGGCTGAAGGGCCCGGTGGTCGGCACGGTGATGAGCAACCTTGGCCTGGAGCTGGCGCTGCGGGCCGCCGGCATCGAGTTCCGGCGCGCGGCGGTCGGTGACCGGTACGTCCTGGCGATGCTGCGCGAGACCCATGGGGTCCTGGGCGGGGAGTCCTCCGGGCACATCCTGTGCCTGGACAAGACCACCACCGGGGACGGGCTGGTATGTGCGCTGCAGGTGCTCGCGGTCATGAAGCAGACCGGACGGGAATTGGCTGAGCTTGCCGCCGGGGTGCGCAAGTTCCCGCAGATCCTGCTCAACGTGAAGGTTGCGCGGCGCTTCGACCCGACCGCCGTTCCCCAGGTGCAGTCGGCCGTGCAGCGCATCGAGGAGCGCATGGGCGAGGAGGGGCGCGTCGTGCTGCGCGCCTCGGGCACCGAGCTGGTCATCCGCGTGATGGTCGAGGGCCGGGACGAGGCTGCCACCCGGGCCGCCGCCGCAGAGCTGGCCGAGGTGGTCAAGGGCGCCGCCGCCTAGCTCCCCGCCGCGGGCGCCTGGCCGGCCCGCCGGCAAGCCCTTGCGCAAGACCGGTTCCATGGCTTGCGGGCAGCGTTGCCTCGGCTCCCCTGCATGGCTATCATCGCGCGCCCTTTGAACCTTGCGGCGGTTGACCGCCCAAAAAAGGCCGCTGCATGCGCCGCCCCATTGTTGCCGGAAACTGGAAGATGCACGGCTCGCGTGCCGAGAACGCGCGCCTCATCGAGGAGCTCCTGGCAGGGTGCGCGCCGCAGCCGCCGGCGCTGTGCGTGATCTGCCCGCCGTTCGTCTACCTGCAGGAGGCGGCGCGGCTGCTGCGCGACTCGGCGCTGAGCCTGGGCGCCCAGGACGTCTCGGCGGATGCCCAGGGTGCCTTCACCGGGGAAGTCTCCGCGGGGATGCTGCGCGATGTCGGCTGCGAGTACGTGATCGTCGGGCACTCCGAGCGGCGGCTGCTGTACCGCGAAAGCGACCAGCTGGTCGCCCGCAAGTTCGGCGCAGCGCTCGCCAAGGGGCTGGTGCCTATCCTGTGTGTCGGGGAGCAGCTGGCCGAGCGCGACGCCGGGCGCACCCAGGACGTGGTCGCGCGGCAGCTGGACGTGGTGCTGGAGCTGTGTGGCGCCGGGTCCCTGGAACAGGCCGTGGTCGCCTACGAACCGGTGTGGGCGATCGGCACCGGTCGCACCGCCACTCCTGAGCAGGCGCAGCACGTGCACGCCTTCATCCGTGCCCGGGTGGCGGCCCGGGATGCTAGAATTGCCGGGGTCACGCGGATCCTTTATGGCGGCAGCGTCAAGGCCGGCAATGCGGCCGAATTGTTCGCCATGCCCGATGTCGACGGCGGGTTGATCGGTGGCGCCTCGCTTAAGGCAGACGAGTTCCTAACGATCCTGGACGCTGCCGGTCCGGGATGAGTGAGACTTTCCAATGAATTGGTTGCGCACGACTCTGACGATCGTTCAGCTGGGGGCGGCCCTGGCCATCACCGGCCTGGTGCTGCTGCAGCGTGGCAAGGGTGCCGATGCCGGCGCGGGCTTCGGCGCGGGTGCCTCGGGCACGGTTTTCGGCGCCCGCGGGGCCACCACCGCACTGTCGCGCGCCACCGCGGTGTTTGCGGCGGTGTTCATGATCAACAGCCTCGTGCTGGCCTACATCGGCTCGCACCAGGCCGCGGCCCCCCAGCGCACCGTGCTCGATGAAGCCCTCGATGCGAAGACCAAGTCGCTCCCCGCGGTGACCGCAACGCCAGCGCCTGCGCCCGCATCTCAGCCGGCCGTGCCGCCGCCGCCGCCGGCGCCGCAGCCTGCGAAGTAATCGCCGCCGGCGGGCTCCTGCTGAAATTGCCGACGTGGTGAAACTGGTAGACACACTAGCTTGAGGGGCTAGCGCCGCAAGGTGTGGGAGTTCGAATCTCCCCGTCGGCACCATCCGCTGAAAAGAAGCGCTCCGGGCATTGCCCGCCTCATCCCGGTCCCTTGTTTCCCGCGCCTGCTGTTCCACGCCCGAAGTGGCTGCCCCGTCACGAAAACGGCGCGGATCTTCGGGCGGCCTGGCCGCGCCCGCCCGAATCGTGACCGGCCTCGCACCGCAGGCCCAGGGCGGGGTCTAGGGTCGCAGCCACGAAAGTCCGTGGCGCTGCGACATCCCCATGAACACTCCCGACGCGTCCCTGCCGAGGCCCGCGGCGTCCCCCCGCTCTCTGGTACCCGCAGGCTTTGACCCGGCGCTGTGCCTGCTGCTCGCCGGCAACCTGCTGCCGCTGTACGGGGCGCTGTTCGGCGGCTGGAGCGTGCTCAGCATCCTGCAGGTCTACTGGGCCGAGAACGTGATCGTGGGCGTGCTGAGCGTGTTCGAGATGCTCACCGTGACCGTCGCCGGCGGTTCGTTGTGGCGCGCACTGGGGGCTCTGCCGAGCGTGGCCTTCTTCTGCGTGCACTACGGCATGTTCACCTTCGTGCACGGCATCTTCATCTACGCCATCTTCGGTTCCGGCCCATTCGCGCACGGCCAGATCCACCAGTCGGACCTGCAGCAGCTGTACCTGCCGTTCCTGCCGGGAAATCCGCTCTTCTATGCCGCCGTCTCGATCCTGCTCGCGCACCTGAATGCCCTGCGCGCCAACTTCATCGGCGCCGGCGAGTACCGTACGATTGGCATCCCGCAGCTGATGTTCCGCCCCTACGGGCGCGTCGCGCTGCTGCACGTGGTCCTGCTTGTGGGCGGGCTCCTGGCCCAGCGGACCGGCTCCAATATCGCCGCCCTGGGGTTGCTGGTGCTGATCAAGACCGGCAGCGAACTTGTACTGTACCGTCGCTACCGCGCCGCCGCGGCCGCGCGCGGCGCGGCCGCGATGGCCTGAGCTGCGGCCGCCGCGGGTTCCCGGGCGGCATCGGCTGCCAATTCCGCCGACTGCGCTGCTACAATGCGCACCGCTCTGATGGGCAGATCGCGGTTCGATCTGCCTTTTTTACGGTCGCAAGCGCATGTTGTCTAACTATCTGCCGATCCTGATCTTTCTGGTCGTGGCCGCAGGCTTGGCCGTGGTGCTGCTGCTGCTCGGCACCGGCCTCGGGCGCTTCTTTGCGCGCCATCACGACGATGCGGCCAAGCGCGCCCCGTACGAGTGCGGCTTCGACGCCTTCGAGGACACACGCACCAAGTTCGACGTGCGCTACTACCTGGTGGCGATCCTGTTCATCGTCTTCGATCTGGAGATCGCGTTCCTGTTCCCGTGGGCGGTGGCGCTGGGGAAGATCGGCCTGTTTGGCCTGGTCTCGATGGCGATCTTCCTCGGCATCCTCGTGGTCGGCTTCATCTACGAATGGAAGAAGGGCGCGCTCGAGTGGGACTAGAGGCCGAGAGCCCGGAGGGCTTCGCGCAGCGTGGCTTCCTCACCACGCAGGCGGACAACCTGATGAATTGGGCGCGCACCGGGTCCTTGTGGCCGATGACCTTCGGCCTGGCCTGCTGCGCGGTGGAGATGATGCACGCCGGCGCCTCGCGCTATGACCTCGACCGCTTCGGCGTCGTGTTCCGCCCGAGCCCGCGCCAGTCGGACGTCATGATCGTCGCCGGCACCCTGGTCAACAAGATGGCCCCGGCGCTGCGCAGGGTCTACGACCAGATGGCAGAGCCGCGCTGGGTGATCTCGATGGGCTCGTGCGCCAACGGCGGCGGCTACTACCACTATTCCTACGCCGTGGTGCGCGGCTGCGACCGCATCGTGCCGGTGGATGTCTACGTGCCCGGCTGCCCGCCCACCGCCGAGGCGCTGGTCTACGGCATCCTGCAGCTGCAGAAGAAGATCGCCCGCACCAACTCGATAAGCCGCCGTTAGCCGCAGGGAGTCCCAGAACACGTGAGCGAGCGGACACAAGCTCTCGCCGGGAAGATCGATGCGCAGCTGGCCGGCAGCGTGCAGCGCGCGGCTGCCCTGGAGGGCGAGCTCGCCTACACCTGCGAGGCGGCGGCGCTACTGTCGGTGTGCCGCACGCTGCGCGATGCGCCGGAGCTGAAGTTCGAGATGCTGATGGACCTGGCAGGCGTCGATCACCTGGTGTACGGGCGCGACGAGTGGCAAACCGAGAGCGCCACGCGCTCGGGCTTCAGCCGCGGGCGCGTGGCGCGCAGCGCTGACCCGGACGTCAATGCCAGCGGCCGTTTCGCGGTGGTCTACAACTTGCTCTCGATCAGCCACAACCAGCGCGTGCGCCTCAGCGTGCGCTGCCCGGACACGGCCGAGCCGGTGGTCGACTCGGTGGTGCCGGTGTGGGCGAGCGCCAACTGGTTCGAGCGCGAGGCGTTCGACCTGTTCGGCATCATGTTCCGCGGTCACCCGGACCTGCGCCGCATCCTCACCGACTACGGCTTCATCGGTCACCCGTTCCGCAAGGACTTCCCGCTGATCGGCAACGTCGAGGTGCAGTACGACGTGGACAAGCAGCGCGTGGTGTACCAGCCCGTGAGCATCACCGCCCGCGTGCTGGTGCCGAAGGTGATCCGCCAGGACCACCGCTACGAGGCGGCGCTCAAGGACCCGCAGGCGCCGCGCTGATGAGCCAGGAAATCCGCAACTACACGATGAACTTCGGACCGCAGCACCCGGCCGCGCACGGGGTGCTGCGCCTGGTGCTGGAGCTGGACGGCGAGGTCATCCAGAAGGCCGACCCGCATATCGGGCTCCTGCACCGCGGCACCGAGAAGCTCGCCGAGTCCAAGCCCTTCAACCAGTCGATCGGCTACATGGACCGACTCGACTACGTGTCCATGATGTGCAACGAGCACGCCTACGTCCTGGCCATCGAGCGGCTGCTGGGGATCAAGCCCCCCGAGCGCGCGCAGTACATCCGCGTGATGTTCGATGAGATCACCCGCATCCTCAACCACCTGATGTGGCTCGGCGCGCACGGTATCGACATCGGCGCCATGACCGTGTTCCTGCTGTGCTTCAAGCAGCGCGAGGAGCTGATGGACGTCTACGAGGCGGTCTCCGGCACGCGCATGCACGCGACCTACTACCGTCCCGGGGGCGTGTACCGCGACCTGCCCGAGGCGATGCCGCGCTACCAGGCCTCCAAGTGGCGCTCGCAGAAGGACGCCGACCGCATGAACGAGGGGCGTACCGGCAGCATGCTCGACTTCATCCAGGCCTTCACCGAGCACTTCCCGGCGGCGGTGGACGACTACGAGACGCTGCTGACCGACAACCGCATCTGGAAGCAGCGCACGGTGAACATCGGCGTGGTGAGCCCGGAGCGCGCCATGCAGCTCGGCTTTTCCGGCCCGATGCTGCGCGGTTCCGGCATCGCCTGGGACCTGCGCAAGAAGCAGCCGTACGAGGTGTACGACCGCATGGACTTCGACGTGCCGGTCGGCAAGACCGGGGACTGCTACGACCGCTACCTGGTGCGGGTCGAGGAGATGCGCCAGGCCAATCGCATCGTGCGCCAGTGCGTGGACTGGCTGCGCGCCCACCCGGGCCCGGTGATGATCGATGACCGCAAGGTGCGCCCGCCGAGCCGCGCGCACATGAAGGAGGACATGGAATCGCTGATCCATCACTTCAAGTTCTTCACGGAAGGCTACGAGGTGCCGGCCGGGGAGACCTATGCGGCGATCGAGGCGCCCAAGGGCGAGTTCGGCATCTACCTGGTCTCCGACGGCGCCAACAAGCCCTATCGTCTGAAGTGCCGGGCCCCCGGCTTCCCGCACCTGGCGGCACTGGAGGAGATGAGCCGCGGCCACATGCTCGCCGACGTCGTCGCGGTGATCGGCACGCAGGACATCGTCTTCGGGGAAATCGACCGGTGAGCGCGCCCGCCACAGGCGCCGCCGCCGCGCCCAAGGCCGGCGTGCTCTCCGAGCACACGCGCCGGGAGCTGGACCACTGGATCGCCAAGTTCCCGCCCGGGCGCCAGCGCTCGGCCTGCATCGCCGGCCTGCGGGCGGCGCAGGAGCAGAACCATGGCTTCCTCACCCCGGAGCTGATGGACGCGGTGGCCGAGTACCTGAGGCTGCCGCCGATCCAGGTGTACGAGGTGGCAAGCTTCTATTCGATGTTCGAGACGCACCCGTGCGGCCGGCACCACGTGAGCATCTGCACCAACATCTCCTGCTGGCTCAACGGCGGGGACGAGCTGGTGGCGCACGCGGAGAAGAAGCTCGGGATCAAGACTAACCAGAGCACCGCCGACGGCCGCATCTTCCTCAAGCGCGAGGAGGAGTGCCTGGCCGCCTGCACCGGGGCGCCGATGATGATGGTCGACCACGACTTCCACGAGAACCTCACGCCCGAGAAGCTCGATACGATCCTGGACGCGCTGAAATGACCGATTACACGGACAAGCTGAACCTGACCGTGTTCGAGCCGCTGAAGCTCGAGCGTCCCTGGAGCATGGACACCTACCGTTCCATCGGCGGGTACACGGTGTGGGAGCAGATGCTGAAGGACAAGCCGCCGCGCGAGGAGATCATCGACAAGGTGAAGGCCTCCGGCCTGCGCGGCCGTGGCGGCGCCGGCTTCCCGACCGGGGTCAAGTGGAGCTTCATGCCGCGCAACTCGCCGATGCAGAAGTACCTGGTGTGCAACTCCGATGAGAGCGAGCCGGGCACCTGCCACGACCGCGACATCCTGCGCTACAACCCGCACGCGGTGATCGAGGGCCTGGCGATCGCCGGTTATGCCACCAACAGCACCGTGGCCTATAACTACATCCGCGGCGAGTTCCTCGGCGAGCCGGTGCCACGCTTCGAGGCAGCCCTTGCCGAGGCGTACGCGGCGGGCCTGCTCGGCAAGAACGTCAAGGGCAGCGGGGTGGACTTCGACCTGCACACCTTCGTCGGCGCCGGCGCCTACATCTGCGGCGAGGAGACCGCCTTGCTGGAGTCCCTCGAGGGCAAGCCGGGCAAGCCGCGTTTCAAGCCGCCGTTCCCGGCCAACTTCGGCGTCTACGGCGCCCCGACCACGATCAACAACACCTTAAGCTACGCCTCGGTGCCGACCATCCTGCGCAAGGGGCCGGCCTGGTTCGCAGCCCTGGGGCCCGTCAACTCCGGCGGCACGATGATCTACTCGATGTCCGGCCACGTGGAGAAGCCGCGCAACCTCGAGCTGCCCCTGGGCGTGCCGTTCGCGGACCTGCTGGGGATGAACGGCGGCATGAAGGGCGGCCGCAAGATCAAGGCGGTCATCCCCGGCGGCGTCTCGGTGCCGGTGGTGCCCGGGGACATCATGATGAAGACCAACATGGACTATGACTCGGTGAAGGCCGCAGGTTCCGCGCTCGGCACCGGCGCCGCGATCGTCATGGACGAGACCACCTGCATGGTGCGCGCCCTCGAGCGCATCTCGCGCTTCTACTACGCCGAGTCCTGTGGCCAGTGCACGCCGTGCCGCGAGGGCACCGGGTGGATGAACCGGCTGCTGCGGCGGTTCATCGCCGGCGAAGGCCGGCGCGAGGAGCTCGCGCTGCTGCTGGATGTCGCCAACCGCATCGAGGGCCACACGATCTGCGCCTTCGGCGATGCCGCGGCCTGGCCGGTGCAGAGCTTTCTCAAGCACTACCGGCACGAATTCGAATACATGATCGACCACGGCGGGCGCAGCCTCGTGGGCGAGACCCTCGGAGCGCGCGCAGCCTGAGGCGGCTGCCCACGGGAAATCTACATGGCCGATGAGCTGGTCAACATCGAGATCGACGGCGTCGCCGTCAAGGCGAAGAAGGGCGAGATGCTCATCCGTGCCACGGATGCCGCGGGCGCCTACGTTCCGCGCTTCTGCTACCACGAGAAGCTGACCATCGCGGCCAACTGCCGCATGTGCCTGGTGGAGATAGAGAAGGCACCCAAGCCCCAGCCCGCCTGCGCCACCCCGGTGGCCGAGGGCATGAAGGTCTTCACCAAGTCCCCGCGCGCGATCGGCGCCCAGCGGGCGACGATGGAGTTCCTGCTCATTAACCACCCGCTCGACTGCCCGATCTGCGACCAGGGCGGGGAATGCGAGCTGCAGGACCTGGCGGTCGGCTTCGGCCGGGACACCTCGCGCTACGACGAGCGCAAGCGCGTCGTGCAGGACGAGAACCTCGGACCGCTGATCGCCACCGACATGACCCGCTGCATCCAGTGCACCCGCTGCGTGCGCTTCACCGAGGAGATTGCCGGCATCCAGGAGCTGGGCATGATCGGCCGTGGCGAGCACATGAAGGTGCGCACCTACCTCGAGAGCACGGTCAACCACGAGCTCTCGGGTAATGTCATCGACCTGTGCCCGGTCGGGGCACTGGTCTCCAAGCCCTACCGCTTCAGTGCGCGCGCCTGGGAGATGAGCTCGACCGCGCTGGTGTCCCCGCATGACCCGGTCGGCACCAACGTCTTTGGCCACGTGCTGCGCGGCCGGCTCATGCGCGTGGTGGCGCGCGAGAACGAGGCCATCAACGAGACCTGGATCGCCGACCGCGACCGCTTCAGCTACGAGGGCATCTACAGCGAGGACCGGCTCCGGCAGCCGATGGTGCGGCGTGGCTCGGAATGGGTGGAGGTCGACTGGGAGAGTGCGCTCATGGCCGCCGCCGAGGGGCTCAAGGCGCGCGCTGCGGACCTGGGCGTGCTCGCCAGCAGCTCCGGCACGCTGGAAGAGCTCTACCTGACGCAGCGCCTCGCGCGCGGCCTCGGCACCAACAACGTCGACCACCGCCTGCGGCAGCGCGACTTCCGCGACCAGGCCGCCGATCCGGTATTCCCCGGCCTTGGCATGCCGGTGGCCGAGGTGGACGGGCTGGACGGGCTTTTGGTTATCGGTTCGCACCTGCGGCGCGAGGCGCCGATCCTGGCCCACCGCCTGCGCAAGGCCGCGCGCCGCGGCGCGCAGGTGAGCTTCCTGAATCCTGCGCGCTTCACCTACCTGTTTCCGGTGAAGTCCTATCTGGTCGCCGCCGCCTCCGACCTGGTGGGCAATCTTGCCGCGGTGCTCGCCGCGGCCGCGCAGGCCGCCGGCAAGAGCGTGCCGGCGCACCTGACCGGCATCGTCAATGCCGCGAGCGTCACCGACGAACACCGCGCAGTTGCGCAGTCGCTGCTGGCGGGCGAGAAGCGCGCGGTGTGGCTGGGGGCGCTCGCCGGACGTCATGCACGCTTTGCCGACCTGCGCGCGCTCGCCGCCGGCCTGGCGGCGCTGACGGGCGCGCGCCTCGGGCGCATCGCCGAGGGCGGCAATGCCGCAGGGGCCTACCTTGCCGGGGCGATCCCGCATCGCGAGGCGGGCACGGTGGCGGTGGCGACCCCGGGACTCAATGCCCGCGAGATGCTCGGCCGCACCCTCTCCGCTTACCTCATGGTCGGCGGCATCGAGCCATCGGTCGATGCCCTGGATCCTGAGAGCCTGCGCAAGCTCGCCAAGGCCGAGTTCATCGTGGCCATCACCCCTTTTGCGAGCGCGGAGATCAAGGCAGTCGCCCATCTTATGCTGCCGATGGGCACCTTCGCGGAGACCTCCGGCACGTACGTGAACTGCTCGGGCCTGTGGCAGAGCCAGGCCGGGGCTGCCGCCCCGGTGGGGGAGGCGCGCCCGGGCTGGAAGATCCTGCGCGTGCTGGGGAACCTGCTGAACCTGCCCGGCTTCGAGTACCAGTCCTCGGAAGAGGTGCTCAGCGAGGTGCGCGAGCGCTGCGCGCAGGTGGTGCCGGCCGGCTACCAGGGGACGCATGCGGTCAACGGCGCCGCGGGCGCGGATGCTGCGGCAGGGCTGGTGGACCTGCCGATGTACCAGGCCGATGCGGTGGTGCGCCGCGCACCCTCGCTACAGCGCACCCGCGAGGGCCGTACGCCGGCCGTGGCCTACTGACGCCGAGCAACGAGCCAAGTGCTGCAGAAAATCGCCAACTACTGGGCAGCGCTGCCGGGATACGTGCAGTCGAGCGCGTGGACACTCATGTGGATCCTGATCATCACCGTCACGCTGATCATCTGCGTGGCGCTGCTGACGCTGTGGGAACGCAAGGTCATCGGCTGGATGCAGCTGCGCCGCGGCCCGAATCGCGTGCGCCTGCTCGGCCTGTTTCCCGGGCTCGGGCAGCCATTCGCGGACGTGTTCAAGCTCTTGATGAAGGAAGTGATCATCCCGGCGAAGTCGAACAAGGTGCTGTTTCATCTCGCCCCCGTGATCACGCTCGTCCCGGCCTTTGCCGCCTGGGCGGTGATGCCGCTGTCGCCGGACCTGGTGCTGTCCAAGGCGGACGCGGGGCTGCTGTACGTCCTGTCGCTCACCTCGATGGGCGTGTACGGGGTCATCATCGCCGGCTGGGCCTCCAACTCGAAGTACGCCTTCCTGGGCGCGATGCGCTCGGCGGCGCAGATGGTGGCCTACGAGATCGCGATGGGCTTTGCCCTGGTGGGCGTGCTCATGGCCACCGGCAGCATGAACCTCGGCAAGATCGTGCTGAGCCAGAGCGGCGGCTTTTTGTCGTGGAACTGGTTCTGGCTGCTGCCGCTGTTCGCCGTGTACTTCATCTCCGGCGTCGCCGAGACCAACCGCGCGCCCTTCGACGTCGCAGAAGGCGAGTCGGAGATCGTCGCCGGCTTCCACGTCGAGTACTCCGGCATCGCCTTCGCGCTGTTCTTCCTCGCCGAATACGCGAACATGATCCTCATCGCGGCGCTGGCCGCGGTGTTCTTCCTCGGCGGCTGGCAGGGCCCGTTCCAGGGTTACCCGGGGCTGGGCGCCACCATCCTCGGCGCGCCGAGCTTCGGGTGGCTCTTGCTGAAGGTGTTCTGCCTGGTCTTCCTGTTCCTGTGGTTCCGCGCCACCTTCCCGCGCTACCGCTACGACCAGATCATGCGCCTGGGCTGGAAGTCACTGATCCCGGTGACGCTGGTATGGATCGGGCTGGAGATGCTCATGGCCGCCTACCACGTCGGCCCCTGGGCGCGCCCCTGGTACCACTGAACGGATGCACCCATGGCACTGAACCTGTTCAAGACCTTCCTGCTGCCCGAGCTCTTCAAGGGCTTGTGGGTCACGCGGCGCACGTTCTTCGAGGACAAGTACACTCTGAACTATCCGGAGGAGAAGACCCCGCAGTCCCCGCGCTTCCGCGGCCTGCACGCGCTGCGCCGCTATGCCAACGGCCAGGAGCGCTGCATCGCCTGCAAGCTGTGCGAGGCGGTGTGTCCGGCGGTGTGCATCACCATCGACTCGGAGGTCGCCGCCGATGGCACGCGGCGCACCAGCCGCTACGACATCGACCTGTTCAAGTGCATCTATTGCGGCTTCTGCGAGGAGGCCTGCCCGGTCGATGCCATCGTGCTCACGCGCATCCACGAGTACCACATGGAAAAGCGCGGCGAGAACATCATGAGCAAGGACAAGCTGCTGGCCGTCGGCGATCGCTACGAGGCGATGATCGCCGCCGACAGGGCCGCGGACGCCCCGTACCGGTAAGCCGATAGAAGCGAAGCACCCATGCTGGTAGAGATACTGTTCTTCGTATTCAGCACCATCCTGGTGATCTCCGCCCTGGCGGTGATCACCTCGCGCAACCCGGTGTATTCGGCCCTCGCGCTGGTCATGTGCTTCGTGACCTCGGCGGCCATCTGGCTGCTGATCGAGGCGGAGTTCCTCGCCGTGGTGCTGGTGCTGGTGTACGTGGGGGCGGTCATGGTGCTGTTCCTGTTCGTGGTCATGATGCTCGACATCAACCTCGCGGAACTGCGCCAGGGATTCACGCGCTTCGCCTGGCTGGGCTGGCTCACCGCGCTGGCCGTGATCGTGGAGATCACCGGGGTCATCTGGGCCAAGGGCGGCCTGGGCATCGACGTCAGCCGCGCGGCGACGCCGCACGCCGCCGACTACAGCAATACCCTCGAACTCGGCCGCATCCTCTACACCCAGTACGCCTACCCGCTGGAGCTGGCCGCGATGCTGTTGCTGGTGGCGATCGTCGCGGCCATCGCGCTGACCATGCGCGAGCGGGCCGGGTTGAAGAAGCAGGACGTGGACGCGCAGGTCGCGGTCAAGAGTGCCGATCGGCTGCGCATCGTCAAGATGGACGCCGAGCGGCCATGATCACCCTGGCACACCTGTTGACGCTCGCCGCGATCCTGTTCTCGCTGGCGGTCGCCGGGATCTTCCTCAACCGCAAGAACGTGATCCTGCTGCTGATGTGCGTGGAGCTGCTGCTGCTCGCGGCGAACTTCAACTTCATCGCCTTTGCGCGCTACCTGGGCGACCTCAACGGCCAGGTGTTCGTGTTCTTCGTGCTCACCGTGGCTGCCGCCGAGGCGGCCATTGGCCTGGCGATCCTGGTGGTGCTGTTCCGCGAGCGGCGCACCATCAGCGTCGAAGACCTGAATACCCTGAAAGGCTAGAGCCGCCCGCGCATGAACCCGACGACGCTCATCTGGATCCCGCTGCTGCCGCTGCTCGCGGCCATCGTTGCTGGCGTTGGCGGCCGCTGGATCGGGCGCACCGGGGCGCACTTGGTCACTATCGCCGCTGTGGCGGTGAGCTGCGTGCTCTCGCTCGGGGTGCTCAGGGAGATCTACTGGCAGGGCGTGCCGGCCTTCGACGGCACGGTCTACACCTGGCTGGTCAGCGATGGCATGCGCATGCAGGTCGGCTTCCTCATCGATCGGCTCACCGTGCTCATGATGGTGGTCGTCACGTTCGTCTCGCTGTGCGTGCACGTCTACACCGTCGGCTACATGCGTGATGACCCTGGCTACACGCGCTTCTTCAGCTACATCTCGCTGTTCACCTTCTCCATGCTCATGCTGGTGATGTCGAACAACTTCATGCAGCTGTTCTTCGGCTGGGAAGCCGTCGGCGTGGTCTCGTACCTCTTGATCGGGTTCTGGTACACGCGCCCGAGCGCGATATTCGCCAACTTGAAGGCGTTCCTGGTGAACCGCATCGGCGACTTCGGCTTCGTGTTGGGGATCGCCGGCATCGCCTACTTCACGCACTCGCTCAACTACCGCGACGCCTTCGCCGCCGCCCCGCACCTGGCCCAGGCGCTGATCCCGCTGGGGAGAACGAGCGTCAACGCGCTCACCCTGATCTGCATCTGCCTGTTCATCGGCGCGATGGGCAAGTCCGCGCAGGTGCCGCTGCATGTGTGGCTGCCGGACTCGATGGAGGGCCCGACGCCGATCTCCGCGCTCATCCACGCCGCGACCATGGTGACCGCCGGCATCTTCATGGTGGCGCGCATGTCGCCGCTGTTCGAGTACTCGGAAGCGGCGCTGAGCTTCGTGCTGGTGATCGGGGCCACCACGGCGTTCTTCATGGGACTGCTCGGGGTGGTCAACAACGACATCAAGCGCGTCATCGCCTACTCGACGCTCTCGCAGCTGGGCTACATGACCGTGGCGCTGGGCGTGTCGGCCTACAGTGCCGGCATGTTCCACCTGATGACGCACGCCTTCTTCAAGGCGCTGCTGTTCCTGGCAGCAGGCTCGGTGATCATCGGCATGCACCATGAGCAGGACATGCGCAAGATGGGCGGGCTCGCCCGCTACATGCCCATCACCGCGGTCACCTGCTGGATCGGCGCGCTGGCGCTGATCGGTACGCCGTTCTTCGCCGGCTTCTACTCCAAGGATGCCATCATCGATGCGGTTCACGAATCGCACCGCTGGGGAGCCGGCTATGCGTACTGGTGCGTGCTGGTCGGCGTGTTCGTCACCGCGCTGTACACGTTCCGCATGCTGTTCATGACCTTCCATGGCCCGGAGCGCTTCCGGGACGCGCAAGCCCATGCGCGTGATCACGGGTCTGATGCCCACGAGGAGCCGGGCCACGATGCCCATGGCGGCACACCGCACGAGAGCCCCTGGGTGGTCACCGTGCCGCTCATTGCGCTCGCCATCCCATCCGTGGTCATCGGCGCGATGACGGTGGGGTCGGTGCTGTACGGGAGCTACTTCGGCAGGTCCATCTTCGTGTTGCCGGCCAACAACGTGGTGGAGAAGGTGGGTGAGGAGTTTGGCGGCTGGCTGCCTTTCGCCCTGCACGGGTTCTTCACGCCGCCGTTCGCGTTCGCGCTCGCCGGGGTCGTCACCGCCTGGATCTTCTTCCTGTGGCGTCCGGCGCTGGCCGATGCCGCCGCCCGGCGCTTCGGCTGGCTGCAGAGCCTGCTCGATCACAAGTACTACTTTGACTGGTTCAACGAGAACGTGCTGGCGCCGCTTACGCGCGGTGTGGGCCTGCTGCTGTGGAAGGGTGGCGACGAGGTGCTCATCGACGGCGCCCTGGTCAACGGTACCGCCGCGACCGTGGGCTGGTTCGGCGGCATGGTGCGCCGTGTGCAGAGCGGGTACCTCTACAGCTACGCCTTCTGGATGGTGATCGGCCTGGCGCTGATGATCGGCTGGTTCCTGCACCAGGCGCACCACTGACACAAGAACGAAACCACAAAGATGCACGGCCTCCTGTCGATACTGATCTGGCTGCCCATCGCCGCGGGGGTGCTGGTCCTTGTGCTCGGTGACCGCAACATCGTCATCGCGCGCTGGCTGGCGCTGCTGGCGGCGCTGGCGACGCTCGCGTTCTGCTGGCCGCTGTGGGGTCGCTTCGATGCCAGCACTTCGGCGCTGCAGTTCCTCGAGAAGCTGCCGTGGATCCCGCGCTTCAATGCCTACTACGGGCTCGGCGTCGACGGCATCGCGCTGCCCCTGATCGTGCTCACCGCCTTCATGACGGTGCCGGTGATCATCGCCGCCTGGAGCGTCATCGAGAAGCGCCCGGCGCAGTACTTTGCCGCCTTCCTGATCATGGAGGGCCTGATGATCGGGGTGTTCTCGGCCACCGATGCGCTGCTGTTCTATTTCTTCTGGGAAGCGATGCTGATCCCGATGTTCCTCATCATCGGCATCTGGGGCGGGCCGCGCCGCGTGTACGCGACCATCAAGTTCTTCCTGTACACCTTCCTGGGCTCGGTCTTCATGCTCGCCGCGCTCATCTACATGTACGTCAAGGGCGGCAGCTACTCAATCGCGGACCTGCAGGGCCTGCAGCTGACCCTGATCGAGCAGCGCTGGATCTTCTTTGCCTTCCTGCTGGCCTTCGCGGTGAAGGTGCCGATGTGGCCGGTGCACACCTGGTTGCCCGATGCGCACGTCGAGGCGCCCACCGGCGGCTCGGTGATCCTGGCGGCGGTGATGCTGAAGATGGGCGGCTACGGCTTCCTGCGCTTTTCCCTGCCGATCACCCCGGATGCCAGCCGCGAACTGGACGTGCTGGTGATTGCGCTGTCCTTGATCGCGGTGGTGTACATCGGCTTCGTCGCCCTGGTGCAGCAGGACATGAAGAAGCTGATCGCCTACTCATCCATCGCCCACATGGGCTTCGTCACCCTCGGCGCCTTCGTCGTCTACCAGATCGTGCGCACCACCGGGGGGGTGGTCGGGGCGGGCATGGGCCTGGATGGGGCGATGGTGCAGATGGTCTCGCACGGGCTGATCTCCGGGGCACTATTCCTGTGCGTCGGGGTGCTCTACGACCGCATGCACAGCCGCCAGATCGCCGACTACGGCGGCGTGATCAACACCATGCCGGTGTTCGCCGCCTTCATGGTGCTGTTCGCCCTGGCCAACACCGGCCTGCCGGGAACTTCCGGGTTCGTCGGCGAGTTCCTGGTGATCATCGCCAGCTTCCGCGCCAGCTTCTGGTACTCGTTCCTGGCCGCCGTGACGCTGGTGCTGGGAGCGGCCTACACCCTGTGGCTGGTCAAGCGCGTGGTGTTTGGCCCGGTGACCAGCCCGCGGGTCAAGGCGCTGCAGGACGTGAATGGACGCGAGTTCGTGGTGCTGGCGGCACTGGCGATCGCAGTCATCGGGGTCGGCGTCTGGCCGGCCCCGCTGCTGAAGGTCATGCAACCCACGATCCACCACCTGGTCAGCCAGGCGATTGCCACCAAGCTTTGAGGTCCTGAGCCGCCATGCCCGACACCCTCCTGACCTGGTCGACCCTGGCGCCCGCCACCGCGGAGATCAGCCTCGCCGCGGCGGTCTGCATCGTGCTGCTGGTGGATGTATTCGCCGGCGCCCGCAGCCGCATGCTCACCCCGGCGCTTGCGCTGCTGGCGGTGGCCGTGTGTGCGGCACTGACGGTGCGCTTCGGTCACGTCACCGAGCGCACCGTGCTGCTGCACGGCATGTACGTGGCCGACGAGCTGGGGTTCGTCCTCAAGCTCGTCGGCTTCCTCGTGCTCGCCTGGGTGCTGCTGTACTCGCGTGCCTACCTGGCGCAGCGCGGCATCCTGCGCGGGGAGTACTACGTGCTCGCCCTGACGGCGCTGCTGGGCATCTTCGTGCTGGTCTCGGCCAACAACCTGCTCACGGTGTACCTGGGCGTGGAGCTGCTGGCGCTGTCGGTGTATGCGCTGGTGGCCTTCGACCGCGATTCCGGGGTGGCCGCAGAGTCGGCGATGAAGTACTTCGTGCTCGGGGCGATCGCCTCCGGGGCGCTGTTGTACGGCATGTCGCTGCTCTACGGGCTGACCGGCACGCTCGACCTTGCCGAGATCGCAGTGCGCCTCTCCGGTCCGCTGTCCCTCGGGGTCATCCTTGGCCTCGCGTTCATCGTGGTCGCCGTCGCCTTCAAGCTCGGCGCGGTACCCTTCCACATGTGGCTGCCGGATGTGTACGAGGGTGCCCCGACCAGCGTCACGCTGTTCATCGGCACGGTGCCCAAGATCGCCTACTTTGCGCTCGCCCTGCGCCTGCTGGCGCAGGGCCTGGCGGGCACTTCGCAGGAGTGGACGCAGATGCTGGTGCCGCTCGCGGTACTCACCCTGGTCGTCGGCAACGTGGTTGCCATCGTGCAGACCAACCTGAAGCGCATGCTGGCCTACTCGACCATCGCCAACGTCGGCTTCATCGTGCTGGGCTTCGTGGCCGGCACCGCCGACGGTTATTCGGCGGCGCTCTACTACACCCTGGTCTATGTGCTCGCGGCCCTGGGCTCCTTCGGTGTCATCCTGCTCGCCAGCGCCCAGGGCTTCGAGGCGGATAAGCTCGATGACTACAAGGGGCTGTACCGGCGCGATCCGCTGCTGGCGCTGGCGATGATGCTGCTCATGTTCTCCACCGCCGGGGTGCCGCCGCTGGTGGGTTTCTGGGCCAAGCTGCGCATCTTCCAGGCGTTGTGGGAGACGCACCACCTGTGGCTGGTGGTCATCGCGGCAGCGATGTCGGTGGTGGGGGCCTTCTACTACCTGCGCGTGATCAAGCTCATGTATTTCGACGAGCCGCCTGCGGGGCTGCCGGCGCCGGCGCCGGCGGGCGGGGTGCGGCTGGCACTGGGCCTGAACGCTGCGGCGGTGCTTGCCCTGGGGGTGCTCCCCGGGCCGCTGCTGAACCTGTGTGCACGGCTGCTGCACTGAAGAACTGCGGCGAGCGAGAGGAGAGGGCAGACCATGAGGACTTCCATGAGCGTACCGGCGATGACTGTGGCCTCTGGGCTCCTGCTCGGTGCCGCCACCGCACAGGCGCTGCCGCACTACCGCCTCGAGCAGTCCGTAGCGCTGCCCGGTGAGGGTGGCTGGGACTACCTCACCTTCGACCCGCACGGGCAGCGCCTGTTCATCGCGCACGGTACGCACGTGGAGGTCATCGACACCGAGCACCTCGCGGTCGTTGGCGAGGTTGCCGATACCCCGGGCGTACACGGCATCGCGCTGGCCCCCGAACTCGGCCGCGGCTACGTCAGTGCCGGCGCCACCAGCACCATCGTGGTATTCGACCTCAAAACCCTCGCGCACCTCAAGGACATCAAGAGCACCGGCGAGACGCCCGACTCCATCGTCTATGAGGGCGCCACGCAGCGGGTGTTCGCCTTCAACGGCCGCGGCCGCAACGTCACCGTGATCGATGCGCGCAGCAACGAGGTCATCGGCACGATCGCGCTGAATGCGAAGCCGGAGGAAGCGCGCGCCGACGACGCCGGTCGCGTGTACGTCAACCTCGAGGACAAGAACAGCCTGGCCGTCATCGACGCACGCGCGCTGACCGTGCAGTCGGTCATCCCGCTCGCCGGTTGCGAGGAGCCCTCGGGCCTGGCGCTCGATGCCGGGGCCCGGCGCGCCTTTGCCGTGTGCGACAACCACGTGATGGTAGCGGTGGACGCCGCGGCCGGACGGCAGCTCGGCAGCGCGCCGATCGGCGCCAGCCCCGACGGCGCCGGCTACGATGCCGGTGCGCGCCTGGCCTTCGCCTCCTGCGGGGAGGGCGTGCTGAGCGTGGTGGCGAGCGATGCCAAAGGCGCCCCGCAGGCGGTGCAGAGTGTCGCGACCCAGCGCGGCGCGCGCACCATGGTCCTCGATGAACAGCGCCACCGTATTTTTTTGGTGACCGCCGACTTCGGCCCGCCGCCCGCGGCCACCGCCGAGCACCCGCACCCGCGCCCGGCGATCCTGCCGGGAACGTTCCGGCTGCTGGTCATCGCACCGCAACCTTAAGAAACCGACGCATCAACCCGGAAGGAAGAGGCTCATGAGTCCACGTACATCTGCGACCCTTGCTGCAGCGCTGGCGGCCGCCGGCATCACCTGCGCGGCCATGGCGGCCGAGAGCGCCGCCGACAAGGCCTCGGACGTGCTGGCACACGAGGTGTTCAAGGAGCTGATCGAGATCAACACCACCGACTCGGCGGCCGGCAACGTGACCACCGCCGCCGAGGCGATGGCCAAGCGCTTCCGCGACGCAGGCTTCCCGGCCGCCGACGTGGTGGTGCTCGGGCCCGAGAACCCCAAGAAGAAGAACGTGGTCGTGCGCCTGCACGGCACGGGCAAGTACAAGCCGGTGCTACTGATCGGGCACCTCGACGTCGTGGAGGCACATCGCGAGGACTGGAACCTCGACCCGTTCAAGCTCACCGAGCAGGACGGTTACTTCTACGGCCGCGGCACCTCGGACATGAAGGGCGACGATGCCATCATGGTGGCGACGCTGCTGCGCATGAAGAAGGAAGGCTACAAGCCCGACCGCGACATCATCCTCGCGCTCACCGCCGACGAGGAGAGCGGCTGCTGCAACGGGCCGGACTGGCTGATCAAGAACCATCGGAACCTGATCGACGCTGAGTTCGTCGTCAACACCGACGGCTACTCGGTGCGCAGCGAGAAGGGCGTGGCGACCATGTTCCGCCTCGGCGCGACCGAGAAGATGTACGGTGACTACCAGCTCACCGTCACCAACAAGGGGGGCCACAGCTCCGAGCCGCGCGCGGACAACGCCATCTACGAGCTCGCGCAGGCACTGATGAACATCTCCAAGTACCAGTTCCCGCTGGAGATCAACCCGGTGACGCGCGCCTACTGGGAGCGCCTCGCGGCCGATGCCACCGGCCAGCGCCAGGCGGACCTGCGCGGCATGCTCAAGACCCCGCCGGACGCGGAGGCCATGCAGCGGCTCTCGCAGCAGCCGGCCGACAATGCGGTGATGCGCACCAACTGCGTGGCCACGCGCCTGGACGGCGGCCACGCCAACAACGCCCTGCCGCAGCGCGCCCAGGCGAACATCAACTGCCGCATCTTCCCCGGGCACTCGCTGGAGGAGATACGCCAGGACCTCATCAAGGTGATCGCCGATCCGCAGGTCACGGTCCACTACGTCGCGGACAACGGCAAGGTGGCCGACAAGACCCCCGACCGCAAGAGCGTGGCGCCGCCACCGCTGAAGCCCGAGGTGGTCAAACCGCTGGAGGCGGTGGTCGCGCAGATGTGGCCGGGCATCAAGGTGGTGCCGTTCATGGACGCGGGCGCCTCGGATGCGGTCTACACCTCGGTCGCCGGCATGCCCACCTACGGCATCACCGGGCTTGCCATCGACGTCGATGACCAGCGGGCCCACGGCCGCGACGAGCGCATCCGCGTGTCCGCCTTCTACAAGGCCAACGAGTTCTTCTATCGCTACATGAAGGCGCTGACCTCGCAGTAGCGCGCCGCGCCGGCGGAGCTCGGCCGGGTGCGGCGGCCAGCGGCCGCCGCACCCGCGTTCAGGACATGCGTCGCGAGATGGCGATCGCTGCGATCAGCACGATGCCGATGTTCAGGGCCCACCACAACAGCTGCTTGTGGGTGCCGCCCAGGCCGGCGATCCCAGGCGCCCCGGCAGGGGCGGCCGCCGGGGTGAACCTGCCCTCCAGCAGCTCGCGGACGCCATCGTGCCCGACCGTGACGCTCAGGCGGTGCTCGCCGCCGCCCAGCGCGCCCAGCGGCACCGACCACCCGCCCGCGGCAGTGCGCGTGGCCGTGACCGCCTTGCCGTCGATGGCAGTGGCGAACTCGGTGACCGTCAGCGGTGCCGGCTCGGCGGTGCGCCGCACCCACAGCTGCAGGGCGGCAGGCTCGGTCGTGCCACTGAGCGTCAGCAGCGAGGAGCGTGCGATCTCCACCGCGGCTGTCTGCGGGGCAGTGCCGGCGAAGCAGGCGGCGGGGCAGGCGAGCAGGCACGGCAGCAGGCAGAGGAGGCGGGCACGCTTCATGCCGGGCACTTTAACGGCCCGGGCGGATTTCTCAAGGCCGGCGCGCACGGCGCGGCGCTCCTGCGACGTTATAATGCTGGTCCCTTCACGGCGGAGACGGGCCTGATGCAGAGCCCAAAGGACGGCGCGCCGCGCTCCCTCAGCGGCTTCGGCAACCACTTCGCCAGTGAGGCGCTCCCCGGGGCGCTGCCGCAGGGACGCAACTCCCCGCAGCGCTGCGCCTACGGGCTGTATGCCGAGCAGTTCTCCGGCACCGCCTTCACCGCACCGCGGCATGCCAACCGCCGCAGCTGGCTGTACCGCATCCGCCCGGCCGCCGTGCACGGCAAGTTCCGCAAGCTCAAGTCCGGGCACATCAGCAACCGCTTCGAGACGGATGCCGCGCCCAACCGGCTGCGCTGGAGTGCACCGGCACTGCCGCGTGCGCCGACCGACTTCCTTGCCGGGCTCGCCGCCCTCGGCGGCAACGGGTCCGCGGACGCGCACAGCGGCTGCGCGATCTACTGGTACGTTGCGAATCGCTCCATGCGCGGGCGCTACTTCTACGACGCCGACGGTGAGCTCTTGATCGTGCCGCAGCTCGGGCGGCTGCGCCTGGCGACCGAGCTCGGGGTACTGGAGATCGGGCCGCTGGAGATCGCGGTCATCCCGCGCGGCCTGCGCTTTTGCGTGGAACTGCTCGATGCGGCGGCCCGCGGCTACGTCTGCGAGAACTTCGGTGCGCCGCTGCGCCTGCCGGACCTGGGTCCCATCGGCTCCAACGGGCTGGCGAACCCGCGCGATTTCCTCACCCCCGTGGCCGCCTTCGAGCAGCGCACCGGGCGCTTCGAGCTGGTGGCGAAGTTTGCCGGGCAGCTGTGGTCGGCGCCCCTCGATCACTCCCCGCTCGACGTCGTCGCCTGGCATGGCAACAACGTGCCCTACCAGTACGACCTGCGCCTGTTCAACACCATCGGCTCGATCAGCTACGACCATCCGGATCCTTCCATCTTCCTGGTGCTGCAGTCGGTGAGCGACACCGCGGGCGTCGACAACCTCGACTTCGTGATCTTTCCGCCGCGCTGGCTGGCGATGCAGGACACCTTCCGGCCGCCCTGGTTCCACCGCAACGTCGCGAGCGAGTTCATGGGCCTGCTCGAGGGGATCTATGACGCCAAGGCTGCAGGTTTCGAGCCCGGTGGCGCATCCTTGCACAACTGCATGAGTGGCCACGGTCCGGATGCCGAGACCTTCGCGAACGCAAGCGCCGCCGACACCTCGCACCCGGTACGGATCGAGGGCACGATGGCGTTCATGTTCGAGACCCGCGCCGTGATCCGCCCGACCGCCTACGCGCTCAAGAGCCCGCTGCTGCAGGAAGACTACGACGCGGCCTGGCAGGGGCTGCGCAGTCACTTCACACCGGCCGCGCGCGCGCCTACGCGCCCTCGCCGGCGATGAGCCCGCTGCCGGCGGTCAATGCCACGCATGACCCGGCGCTGCGCAGCTGGGTGCCTGGCGCCAGTGAGGCTGCCACGGACTTTCCCATTCAGAACCTGCCGTTCGCCGCCTTCCGGCGCCGCGGTACCACCGAGGCCTACCGCGGCGGCGTGGCCATCGGCACGCAGGTGCTGGACCTGGGGGCGCTGCATGCGCGTGCCCCGTTTAAGGGGCTTGCCGCAGAAGCGCTGGCCGCCTGCGCCGCCCCGGCGCTGAATGCGCTGATGGGCCTGGGCGCGCCAGCCGCAGCGGCGCTGCGCGCGGCGCTCTCGCAGGGACTGCGCGCCGGGGCTGTCGAGGAGGGAGTGCTGCGCGGCCTGCTGGTGCCGCAGGCAGCCGCCGAGTACCGCGTGGCCGCGGACATCGGCGACTTCACCGACTTCTACGCCTCGATCCACCATGCCACCAACGTCGGGCGCCTCATGCGCCCCGATAATCCGCTGCTGCCGAATTACCAGTGGCTGCCGATCGCCTATCACGGCCGCGCCTCCTCGGTGCGCGTCTCGGGGTTCGCCTTTCCCCGCCCCCGGGGCCAGCTCTTGCCCCAGGGCGCAACGCAACCCTTTCTCGGGCCCTCGCGACGGCTCGACTACGAACTCGAGGTCGGCATGTTCGTCGGCCGTGGCAACGAGCTCGGCAATCCGGTGCCGCTGGCTGAGGCAGAGAAGCACCTCTTCGGGCTGTGCCTGCTGAATGACTGGTCCGCGCGTGACATCCAGGCCTGGGAGTACCAGCCCTTAGGTCCGTTCCTCGCCAAGAACTTCGCCACCACCGTCTCCCCGTGGGTGGTGACGCTCGAGGCGCTGGCGCCGTTTCGCGCCTGCTTCGTGCGCGCGCCGGCGGAGCCGGTGCCGCTTGCGTACCTTGATGACGCTGCCACGCGCGCCGGCGGGGCATTCGACATCACGCTGGAAGCCTGGCTCGAGTCGGCGAAGATGCGCGCGGCCTCATTGGCGCCGCAGCGCCTGTCGCAGTCGAACTTCCGCGACGCCTGGTGGACGCCCGGGCAGATGCTCGCCCACCACACGGTGAATGGCTGCAACCTCGCCCCCGGGGACCTGCTGGGCAGCGGCACGCAATCCGGCCCACAGGCCGCGCAGGCCGGTTCCCTGCTGGAACTCAGTGTCGGGGGCAAGCAGCCGATCGGCCTGCCTCAAGGCGAGCAGCGCACCTTCCTGGAGGACGGCGACCGCGTGATCCTGCGCGGCTGGTGCGAGCGAGCCGGGTTCGCACGCATCGGCTTCGGGGAGGCCAGTGGCACGGTGCTGCCGGCCCTGCCGCAGGATGCGGCCTGATTCTGCCGGCCGTGAAGACCTTCCGGTATTACGACCTGATCCTCGGCGCCTACGTGTGCGTACTGCTGTGCGCGAACCTCATCGGTCCTGCGAAGGTCAGCACCGTTGCGGTGCCGCTGCTCGGCCCGGTCACCTTCCTCGCCGGCGTGCTGTTCTTCCCGATCTCCTATCTCTTTGGTGACATCCTCACCGAGGTCTACGGCTACGCGCGTGACCGGCGCGTGGTGTGGAGCGGCTTCGGGGCGCTGGTGTTCGCGGCCATCATGTCCGCGGTGGTGGTGCACCTGCCGGCGGCAGACTTCTGGCGCGACAAGCAGGTGGCGGTCGAGGAGATCTTCGGCAGCACCCCGCGCATCATCTGTGCCTCGATCACCGCCTTCTGGTGCGGCTCGTTCGTCAACAGCTACGTGCTCGCGAAGATGAAGATCTGGACGCAGGGCCGCTGGCTGTGGACGCGCATCATCGGCTCGACGCTGTGCGGGGAACTGGTCGACTCGGGCCTGTTCATGACCATCGCCTTCGCCGGCGTCTGGCCGACGGACAAGCTCGTGGCGGCGACCCTCACCCAGTACCTGCTCAAGTCCGGCTGGGAGGTGATCGCAACCCCGCTCACCTACCGGGTAGTCGCCTTCCTCAAGCGCGCCGAGCGCGAGGACTACTACGACCGCGACACCAACTTCACGCCGTTCTCGCTGAAGACCTAGGCGCAAAGAAAAGCGGGAGCGCAATCTTGCGCTCCCGCTTCGGTGGGCGGCCTGTTACGGCTGTGGCTTGCCGATCTGCTTGCTGACCTGGTTCTCCTGCTGGTTGAGCGCGCGCTGCTCGGTCTTGGTCACGTGGCCGCCGTTGGTGCTGGCCATGCTGCGCTCCTCCTGGCGGATCGCGTGATCCTCCGAGTGCAGCTGCTGCGCCTGGGCCTTGGTGATCTGGCCGCTCTTCACCTCGTTGTGAATGCGCGCATCCTGGTTGGCGAGACGATGGTTCACCTCGGTGCGGCGCGGGTGGTCCTTCTGCCACTGCGTCTCATCGGCGAGCGCGGCAGAGCAGAAGCCGGCGAGTGTGGCTGACACCGCGGCGATGCTCAGCAAGGTACGGGCTGACTTGGTCATGGATCTCTCCTGCATGCGCCCTGATGGGCGGTTGGTATTGCGCCGGATCTGCCGGCCTCATGGGCGTTAACAACGTCGCAGTGCCGCAGGCGGCTGACGCGGGTGACGAAAAGTTCATGCACGGTGCAGAATGTGACGCAGCTCACGCTGCGGCGCGCGCAGCTGCCGTGGGCCGGAAAGTCCGAAACTGATGCAAGAAGCGCAGGAAACGGAATGAGGGAGTTACTGCGGGCAGGGAAGATGAGCGCGTTATGCAAAGCAACGGGTCGATGAAGCGCGCGGGCCGGGTGGTGGCGCTATGCGCCCTCGCGGCCGGGGCTCCCGCGGCGGCCGTGGAACTGCAGTCGCGCGAGGATGCCTGGTGGACCGGGCCGATGCTGGCAGCCTCCGGGGCGAGCCTGCCGCAGGGACACTTCCTGGTGGAACCCTACCTGTTCAACATCGTCACCAACGGCCGCCTCGATGCCAACGGCGACCGCCACTCGGTGCGCGCCGAGAACGACCTGGGCTCGCTCACCTACATGCTCTACGGCCTGACGGACCGGTGGACCGTGGGCATGATCCCGCGCTTCTTCTACAACATGCCGCCGGGCGGTGCGAACAGCTCAGGGATCGGAGTCGGGGACCTGACCGTGCAGGCCGGCTACGGCATCACCGAGTTCCAGGACGGCCACCGCATCCCCTCGATCGCGCTCGTGCTCGATGAGACGCTGCCCACCGGGCGCTACGACCAGCTGGACCAGCCTAGCAATGGCTTCGGCGCCGGCGCCTACACCACGGGATTTTCCGTATATTCCCAGCAGTATTTCTGGATGCCCAACGGGCGCATCCTGCGCGCGCGCCTGGACCTGACCTACGCGGTGTCCTCGTCCGTATCGCTCACCGATCAGAGCGTGTATGGCACGCCGCTGGACTTTCGCGGACACGCGACCCCGGGGGACTCAGCGACCGTCGACGCCTCGGCCGAATACAGCCTCACGCGCGAGTGGGTGCTGGCGCTCGATGTGGTCTACCAGCACAACGCCAGCACGCACCTGCACGGCACCCAGGCGGACGGGGAGGTGAGTGCTGATTCGGGTTCCTCGTATTCGCTCGGTTTTGCGCCGGCGATCGAGTACAACTGGAGCGCGCGCGCGGGGGTGCTGCTCGGGGTGCGCATCATCCCGATCGGCCGCAATACCTCCGCCACCATTACTCCGGCGGTCGCCATTAACCTGGTGTTCTAGGGCCGCGGCGGCCGCGGGAACGCCCAAGCTGAACGGCAGATGAATGAGGCCCCGAAACGGGCCACCAGCGGTGGAAAAACCGCGCCGCGGCCCCATTCTTATGTCAGCCGCCGGGCAATTACTGCGTTTTAATGCCTGTAGCCTTGAACGTGGATGTCTCCCGGGCGTCTAATTCAGGCACGGGAAAATTGTTCCACAGGACCACAGGACCGGATTGAACCTAAAGTGAGGAGCCCGTGAAAAGCTTCAGCGCACGAGTAGTTATTCGGACCGTCGCAGCCGTGGTGCTGGGCGTTGCGGTAGCGGCTGTGCCAGCTTACGCCCAGCACGCCTCGATGGGCGGCGGCGGCCACATGGGCGGCGGGGCCCCGATGGGCGGCGGCGGCCACATGGGCGGCGGGGCCCCGATGGGCGGCGGCGGTCACATGGGCGGCGGCGCCCCGATGGGCGGCGGCGGTCACATGGGCGGCGGCGCCCCGATGGGCGGTCACGGGGGCGCGCCCCATGCCTCGATGGGCGGCCCACGTTACGGCGGCGGCCATGTCGGCCCCAGCGCCTACTACCACGGCGGCACCTACCATGCGGGCGCCGGCGCATACCCCGGGCACGCCACCGGTTACCACGGCAGCACGGCCGCTTACCACGGCGGCGGCGCCTACTACCACGGCGGCACGTACTATCACGGCAGCGCCTACTACCACGGCGGCCACTACTGGGGGGGTGGGTACTGGCACGGAGCCTACTGGCCGCACTGCTACTACTACCCCGGCTACGCCTGGTACCTGCCGGTGCTGCCGTTCGGCTACGCCACGTTCTGGTGGGGCGGCTATCCGTATTACTACTACAACAACCTGTACTACACCTATGACTCCGGCTACGGCGGCTACGTAGTGACTGACCCGCCACCGGCGGGCGGCGGCAGCAATTCCACCTTCGAGAACCCGTCCGGCGACGACTACAGCTCCGGCGACGCTGCGAACGGCGCCCCGCCGGTGAATGCAGCTGCCGCCGGCGCAGCCGCTGGCGGCGCGGCCGGCGCGGCCGCTGGCGGTGCTGACATCTACGTCTACCCGCGCAATGGCCAGAGCGATCAGCAGACCAACACCGACAAGTACGAGTGCCACAGCTGGGCGGTGAACCAGTCAGGGTATGACCCGACGCGTGGCTCGCAGAACGGTGCGATCGTGGATTACCGGCGGGCGATGACCGCCTGCCTGGACGCCCGCGGCTACAGCGCGCGCTGAAGCCTTAAGGAGCGGGCATCAAGAAGCGCGGGGTGGTGACACCCCGCGCTTTTTCATTGGCCGACCTGTTGGGCGGGAGCGAAGGCCCCCGGCTGCGTCGCGCTCTGGATGAGTATCGTGGCACTGGTCGCATCGGCCACGGCGATGTCGGGCCGGCCGTCGTTGTTCAGGTCGCCGAGGGCTACGCACAAGGGCTGCCCGAAACCTGCGTAGTTGGTCGCGGCCAGGAGTGCACCGGGATGTGCCGGGTCGTGCAGCAGCACCGACACGCTGCCGCTGGCGCCGGCCAGGTTCGCCAACACCACGTCGTTCGCCCCCGGGGTGGTCAGGGGTCCGACCGCCACGTCGATCGAACCGCCGGGCGCGGCGTAGGTTGCCGGGGCCAGGAACATGCCCTGGTGTACGGGGTCCTGCACCAGGATCGCAACCCCGGCGCCGCTGCCATCGGAGTAGCCGAAGTCGGCAACCACCAGGTCCATCAGTCCATCGCCGTCCATGTCGGCGGCCTTCACCGACTGCGGTGCGGCGCCGGCCGGGAAGCGCACCGGGCTGGTGAAGGTGCCGGGGGTGGCCGCAACCTGCAGGAAGACGTAGACACCACCGTTGCCGAAGTCATCGGAGCCGGCGGCGACGATGTCCAGCGCGCCGTCGCCATTTAAGTCCGCCAGCGTCACCGAGCTTGCGCTGGTGAGCGTCGGCATCGATACGGGGGCAAGGAACTGGCCCGGGTGCACCGGGTCCTGCAGCAGGTAGATCACGCTGCCGTACAGGTCTGCCAGCACCAGATCCGGCAGCCCGTCGCCGTTGATGTCGCCGATCACGACCTGGTTGGGGGCCCCGCCGCTGGGGACATCCACCGCCTGCATGAAGGTGCCGGGGGTGGCGCCGTGCATGTAGACCGAGACACTGCCGTAGGCATTGGCGACGACCATGTCGAGAACGCCCGAGCCGGTCAGGTCGGCGACGGCAACGCTCGAGACATCGAGGTTCGTCGTCGGGTACTGCACCCCGGTCTGGAAGGTGCCGGGGGAGCCGGGGGAATTGAGGATGACGTTGGCAAAGCCCGGATTGTCGTTATAGCCCTGGTAGTTCGTGGTGGCCACCAGCAGGTCCTGGACGCCGTCGCCGTTGACGTCGGCGATGGCTACCGAATTGGGGACATTGACCGGCGGGACGTAAAAGTTCGAGTTGCTGCCACTGCAGCCTGCGAGCAGCAGCATCGCGGCCAGCGTGCCGCCGCCGGCCAGCCAGGGCCGCGCACGCAGCCTCGTCAATGACGTGGGGTTGTTCATGGCTGACTCCCTATACATGCCCACTACGACTGAAGGCCAACGCACCGCGCAGCTGCCGGTTGACAGGCCGCCGCGCTGCCGCCCTCACGCTTAAGGGTACACTCAGCCTGCACGATCAGCACGGGGCGAAAAGGTGAGTCCGTCACAGTCGGTGGTGTTCCTGTTCGATGTCGACAACACGCTGTTCGACAACGACGAACTGCAGGGGCGGCTGAGCGCGTACCTGCGGGATAGCTTCGGAGCAGATCTCTGCGCGCGTTACTGGGCGCTGTTCGAGGAGCTGCGCGCTGAGCTCGGCTACGCGGACTACCTGGGGGCGCTGGAGCGGCTGCGGCTGGAGCGGCCGGGCGAGCCAGAGCTGCTGCGTGCGGCGTTCTTCTTCCTGGATTACCCGTTCGCCCGCGGGCTTTATCCCGGGGCGCTGGCGGCGCTGGCGCGCTGCGCGACCTTCGGGCCCACGGTGATCCTCTCCGATGGGGATGCGGTGCTCCAGCCTCTGAAGGTACGCGCCGCGGGCTTGTGGGAGGCAGTCGGCGGCCGGGTGCTCATCTACGTGCACAAGGAGCAGATGCTGGAGGACGTCGCGCGGCACTACCCGGCGGCACACTACGTGCTGGTGGATGACAAGGTGCGCATCCTGGCTGCGGTCAAGCAGCGCTGGGGAGAAAATGTGACCACCGTGTTTCCGCGCCAGGGACATTACGCCTCAGATAAGGCAGAGCTCGCGCGTTACCGGCAGCCCGACGTGACGCTCGCGAACATCGCGGCGCTGGAGCGCTGCAGTGCCGGTGTGTTTTCTGGCGCGCCCACCCTGCAGCAGGTACCCTTGGGTCCGACAGGGAAGGGCACGTGATGTCATCCGAGCGGCCATGGCTTGAGCAGTTGCGCGCCGGCAGCGAGGCGTTGCAGGGCGTGCTCAGCGCGGTGCTCGAGGCCGAGCGGCACTATGCCCCGCCCGCCTCGCCGGTGGAGCGCCTGCGCCAGATCACCACCAGCCCGGAATGGGCCTGGCTGCAGCCGCTGTACCGGCTGATCGCCGACATCGACCACGCGCTGGCCTCCGCGCAGGAACTACCCGTGGAGGAGGCCGCCGCCATCGGTGCCCACGCGCGCGAACTCATCAGCGGCGGGATGGTACCGGCCGAGCAGGCCTTCCTCGAGCACTACCGCGCCCTGTTGCAGAGCGACCCGGCGGTGACGATGGCGCACGCGGCGGCCCTGCGCGTCCTGCAGGCGCTGCCGCCGGAGACCACGAACCAGTCAGAGCGACTGCACGCGCGCCACCAGTGGAATGAGCGGCGGCGGTTTCTGCGCCTGGAAACTCCCGGGCGTGGGGCATCTTAAGGAGGACCAGTCATGACCCAGAGCGGCATCCCGCAATCTCACGTCGACCTTCTGACCAAGAAGGCCTTTGCGCACCTCGTGACTCTGCTGCCCGATGGCAAGCCGCAGTCGACCCCGGTGTGGGTGGACTACGACGGCAGCCACGTGCTCATCAACACCGCGGTGGGGCGGCTGAAGGACAAGAACATGCAGCGCGACCCGCGCGTCGCCTTCTCGGTCACCGACCCGGACAACCCCTACCGCTATCTTGAGGTGCGCGGCCGAGTGGTCGAGCGCACCAAGGCCGGGGCCGACCAGCACATCGATGCGATGGCCAAGCGCTACCTGGGAAAGGACAAGTACCCGTTCCGCCAGCCCGGCGAGGAGCGGGTGATCTACAAAGTGCAGCCGGAGCGCTCCAGCTCGATGTGAGCGCGGGCGCGCTGCCGGGTCAGGGAATGTTCTGGGTGAAGTACAGCTTCGGGCGGATCTGCAGCTCGTGCCGGGCGTAGTCGATGACCAGCACGTCGAACGAGCCGAGCAGGTCCATGCCGATGGTGAGCGCGGGCTCATCCGTCAGCCCCCAGTGCTGGAACAGGTACATGTCGCCGAAGGTGATCTTGATGCCGCGCACGGTGAGGTTTTCGGAGAACTGGATGTCGGGGGCCTGCAGGTAGGAACCGGACTGCACATCGAGGGTCACCCCGATGATCTGCTGGTTGGTGGTGTTGTTCGGCATGTGGCGCATGAGGGCATCGCGCAGCTTGAGGTTGGCGACCGTGCCCTGCGCGCCGGTGTCGATGATGGCCTTGGCGCGCACGTTGCCGACGCGTACGTCGGCCACCAGCAGCCCGTTGAGCATGCGCAGCGGCACGGCCGCGAAGTCCCGCCCCGGCGGCTCCCCGTGCGAGCGGGTGATGGTGAGCTTGTCATTGCCGAAGTCGGCATAGATGCGCTTGTCTTCCAGGCCCTCGATGCCGAGCACTCCCTGGGCACCGCCGAAGACGTCCGAGAGCACCGGCAGGTTGCAGGAGCCGATGTAGAGCTCGCCCACTTCCATGTGGTTGACGTGCACGGCCGGCACCACGGCGGTGCCGGTGAATCCTGTGACGCGGATGTTGCTCTCGCTGGTGAGTTCGCTGGCCATCAGCTGCGCGGTGCGCGCGGTGATCGCCGAGTGGTTGGCCCCGGTGTCCAGCACCATGCGGTACGGACCCTTGCCATCGATCATCACCGGAGCCCAGATGCGGCCGATGCGGTCGCGGCGCGTGGGCGCTGCGTACTTCGGTTCCGTCGTCTGGACGATGATCTCGGTGAGTTCTTCCTGCACCGCAGGATCGACCGGAGGGTTGGGGGCGGTGGGCACAAGCGCACCGACCCCCAGGGGAACCAACAGGGTGGTCCCCAGGAAGATGCCACACATCAGCACAGGGCCATGGCGAAGCACGGATGCAGTAGAGCACGGCTGCGGTTGGCGCTCCAGTTAACTCGTCTCATTTCCCCGACGGGCGGGCAGACTCCGGGCCCGCCGTTCCGAGCCCCGTATGGACCGCCATTTGCGTAATACTGAAGCTGTGCCGCAGCGAGTTACGCTTGCACCATGGCCACAAGAATCATAATCTCGTAGCAGAAGGTTCATAGGCAGGGGGATTCTCATGAAACGCGCAATCGCAGGCGGTCTGGCCGCAGGTCTGGTGGTAGCTTTCGGGGCACAGGCGGCGGAGGATTCGCTGGCGCTGCAGGAGGTCACCGTCACCGCCCAGCGCGTGGCCGAGAACCTGCAGACCACCCCCATCTCGATGACCGCACTCTCCGGGGAGTTCCTGCAGAAGTTCGACCTGCCGCGGGTGACCTCGCTCGACATGGTCACCCCGAACCTCACCTTCAGCTCAGGTACCGGCGGCGGCAGTAGCCAGGTGAGCGCCTTCATCCGCGGCGTCGGCCAGTTCGACTTCCTGCTCACCACCGATCCGGCCGTGGGGCTGTACGTGGATGGGGTGTACCTGGCGCGCACGTTCGGCACCAACCTGGAACTGACCGACATCGAGCGCGTCGAGGTGCTGCGCGGCCCGCAGGGCACCCTGTTCGGCAAGAACAACATCGGCGGTGCCATCAATATCACCACGCTCACCCCCAGCGGCAGCGGCAAGACCGACTTCCGCGCCAGCTACGGCAACTTCGACTCCTGGGCGCTCGATGCGTATACCGACCTGCGTCTGACCGACACCCTGGCGCTGGGCATCTCACTCATGGGCCGCAAGTCCGACGGCTGGCAGGACCGCCCGCTGGGGGACAACGGCGGCAAGGAAGAGCGCGCCGGTGGCCGGGCCAACCTCGCCTGGACACCCAGCGACAGCTTCACCTCCAAGCTGAGCGCGGAGTTCACGGCGCAGACTCAGCCGAGCAGCCCGAACGTGATGATCGCCTACGACCCGTCCCAGGCGGTGGCCCCGTTCCAGCCGCTGTTCAATGCCCTGGTCGCCCCGTGCTGCACGCCGCCGACCGACATCGACAAGAGCGGCGCCGAGGGGCCGCTGGTGCGCGATGACCTGCACGGCATGGCGACCAGTTGGACCAATGACTGGAAGCTGCAGGGGGACGTGCACTTCAAGTCCATCACCGCCTACCGCTACACGGATGCGGTCTTCGGCCGCGACGGCGACAACTCCTACGTCAACTACAACGGCGACATCCACGACGAGCACGACAACACCTTCACCCAGGAGTTCCAGGCGAGCGGCAAGTGGACGCAGCTGAACTGGGTCGCCGGCGTGTATTACCTGAACGAGCGCACGCGCGACCAGACCAACCTCGTGACCGCACAGGGGCTGTTCGAGGCGCTCACCGCGCTCGGTCCCACGAACCCTCTGTATGTGTACCGCTACGCGCTCGACTTCAACCTCAACTACGACAACCGTCAGACCACCAAGGACTACGCCGGCTACCTGAACCTCGACTGGGCCTTCAACGACCGGCTGTCGCTGCAGGCCGGCGTGCGCTACACGGATGAGACCAAGGACTTCTCGCAGTCGGTGATGAACGACCAGGGCAAGACCATCTTGCTGCCCGTGGACCCGTTCACCGGCGCGGTCGACACCAGCAACACCTCGGTGCCGAGCCCTGCCTGCAGCAACCTGCAGGACGAGGGCACGTTCTTCACCTGCAAGACCAGCTCCAAGGAGTGGTCGCCGCGGGCGAGCCTGAACTTCCAGTGGACCGACAACGTGTTCGAGTACCTGCAGTACAGCCAGGGCTTCCGCAGCGGCGGCATCAACGGCCGCCCGACCTCGCTCACCCTCATCCAGGACTACAAGCCCGAGCACCTGAACAGCTGGGAGCTGGGCGTGAAGAGCATGTTCTTCGACCACCGGCTGCGCTGGAACAACGCGGTCTTCTACGACAAGTACAAGGACATCCAGGTGCTGCTCACCGAGGGCACCACGGTCGTGGTGCAGAACGCGGCGCAGGCGACCGTCTATGGCCTGGAGTCGGACCTGCAGGCGGCGATCACCCAGGCCTGGAGCGTGCAGGCGAGCCTGGGCTACTCACACAACGAGTACAACGACTGGCACGACAGCCTAGGGGACTACACCTGGCGCAAGCTGCAGAACGCACCCGAGTGGACCGCCAACATCTCGAGCGCCTACGAGCAGCATGTCGCCAGCGGTGCCGGCATGCGCTTCACCGTGAACGTCGGCTTCCAGAGCTGGCAGTACCTGGACGGGGCCAACAGCCCGGTGCTGCGCGCCCCCTCGCGCACCCTGGTCGATGCCGGACTCTTCTACCTGCCGCCCAGCGGCAAGTGGGACCTGGGGATCGAGGGCAAGAACCTCACCGATGACCGGGTGCTCAATTCCGGTTACAACGGCCTGGCGTTCTTCGGCTATGCGGAAGGCACCTACAACCCGCCGCGCCGCTACTGGCTGACCTTCCACTACCACATCAACTAGCAAACTCTTCCGGGTGTGCGGCGCCGCAGGCGCGGCACGCCCGGGGTTTCCGCAGCGCACCGCCCCGGGGTACCCCATATGCATGATGCCCGTCCCCGCCGGGGAGCGAGTAGGCTTGCCCGACGCGCCGCTTCAGCGCGGGCGGGGGATCGACAGATATGGGACTGAAAGCTGACCGCGTCGTGCTCATCACCGGTGCCAGCCGCGGCATCGGCCGGGGGGTGGCGCTGGCGCTGGCCGCGCCCGGCACGACCGTCTACATCAGCGGCCGCACCACGACGACCGGCACCGCAGCGCTGCCGGGCACGATCCACGACGCGGCCGCCGAGGTCACCCGCCGCGGCGGCAGGGGCGTCGCGGTGGCCTGCGACCACGCCGACGATGCCCAGGTCGCCGCCCTGTTCGCGCAGATCAAGCGCGACGCCGGCAGGCTCGACCTGCTGGTGAACAATGCCACGGCCATCCCGGATGCGCTGGTGCTGCCCGGTGGTTTCTGGGAGAAGCCACTGGGGATGCAGGCGATCCTGGATGTCGGCTTGCGCTCGCATTACGTGGCCAGCTGGCATGCCGCGCAGCTGATGGTGCCGCAGCGCGAGGGGCTGATCGTAATGGTCTCCTCCCCCGGGGCGCGCTGCTACCTGCACGGACCGGCCTATGGCGCCGGCAAGGCCGGCATCGACAAGATGTCCGCCGACATGTGGGTGGACTTGAGGAAGCACGACGTGGCCACCGTCTCGCTCTGGGCCGGGATCACGCTCACCGAGCGCTCCCAGATCGCCATCAAGGAGCACCCGGGCGAGTACGACGCAGTCATGGCCAACGCCGTGCACCCGGAGTTCCTCGGCCGTGTCCTCGATGCCCTGATGAAGGACCCCAAGCTCACCAGCGAGCGGGCCGGCAAGACCTTCTACGCCGCAGAACTCGCCAGGGACCTGGGCGTCGTGGACGTGGATGGCAGGCAGCCGCCCTCGGATGCCGCCTTCCTGGGCGAGCCGGCACAGGTGTCCGGCGCGGTGATCGGCGGGTAGATGTCAGGAGGCTGTGATGGCTGAGATCGATGACCTGCGCGCCCGCGTCCAGCGCCTCGAGGATACCGAGGCCATCCGGCGCCTGAAGGCACGCTACCTCAATGCCTGCGATTCGCAGCAGCCCGAGAGCGCGCGCGACTGCTTTGCCGAAGGGGCCATCGTCATCGACATGGGGCACGTCGGGGTGCTGAGCTCGCGCGAGCAGTTCTTCGAGATCTACAAGACCTTCGGCTGCCTGCCGAACATCCTCGACATGCACCACGGCACCAATTCGGAGATCGAGTTCAGCGACGACACGCACGCGAAGGCGCTGTGGGCGCTCGAGTACCGCAACTTCAACACCGAGGCGAAGACGGTGACCTTCGTGAGCCTGATCTACCACGACGAGTACGCCAGGATCAAAGGTGCGTGGAAGATCGTGAAGTCACGCTCGGAGTTCAAGACCGCACTGCACTGCAGTTACGGCGAAGGTAACCTGAAGTCGCTGCTGGCCGGCAAGTCCGTCGCCGGCGCGGTCAGCTTCGAGAAATAGGAACAACCCATGCCGCACCCGCACGCCGAAGTCGACGCCGCGATCCGCGGGCTTGCCGAGGCCTTCAAGGAAGCCCAGAAGACTAACAAGTGGTCCTGGATTGCCGACAAGTTCTACCACGAGAACTGCACCTACACCTGCCCCTACGCCGGGGCCTTCCCGGTGGTCGCGCACAACCGCGACGAGATCCGCGCCACGCACTACGGGCGTGACATGGACGTGGGCTCGGGGTGGGAGGGCTGGAGCTTTCCAATCCTCAGCTGGGCGATCGACGGCGACCAGATCATCAGCCACTGGGTCAACCGCGGCCCGGGCAAGCGCGCGGACGGGAATTACTACGAAACCCATGGGGTCTCGTTCATCACCTACGGCGGCGGCGGCAAGTTCTCCTCGCAGTACGACCTGTTCGATCTTGCGCACCAGATGCACCTGTGCGATGAACTCGACGCCGCCGGTCTGCTCAACCCGAAGCTCAAGGCCGAGTGGGTGCAGCCGGCCAAGAAGCGCCTCATCGAGATGCTCAACAAGGGATCCGCGCCATGACGACCAGGGACTTTCCGGAAGGGGCAGCGCTGGTGATCGGCGGCAGTGGCGGGGTGGGACAGGCGGTGTGCCGCGAGTTCGTGCGCGCCGGCACTGCGGTGGCACTCACCTACAACAAGAAGAAGGACGTGGCCGAGAAGCTCGCCGCGGAGCTGCACGGCATGGGCGGCAGGGCGAGCGTCCATCAACTGACCATCGGCGATGCCAAGCGCTGCGAGGCGGTGCTCGCCGAGGCGGCCGCGCAGCACAAGCGCCTGCACACCATCGTGGTGGGCGCGGGCACGTTCTCCACGCAGTACCTGCTGTCGGAGATGCCGGCCGAGGTGTGGCGGACGATCATGGAGCAGGACGTCACCGGCTTCTTCAATGTCATGAAAGCGGCGCTGCCGCGCCTGAAGGAGTGGGGCGGCGGCTCGTTCGTGCACCTGGGTTCGGCCGGGCACCTGAGCTGGCCGGAGCGCGACGGCATCTCGGTGGCGCCCAAGGCGGCCATCGAGGCCCTGATCACCGGCATCGCCCGCGAGGAGGGCCGGCACAAGATCCGCGCCAACACCGTCCTGCTCGGGGTCATCGAGGCGGGCATGTTCCTGGAGCTCACCAAGCAGGGCGTGTTCGATGAGGCCTGGGTGAGGGAAGTGCACAAGAATCTTGCGCTCAAGCGCTGGGGCAAGCCCGAAGAGGTCGGGCACGCGGTGGTGTTCCTGGCCTCCGACAAGGCACTGTACGTGACCGGCCAGCGCATCGCGGTGGCCGGCGGCTACGGGCTGTAGCCATGGGCGCCGAGGATTTCTTCGCGATCCAGAACCTGGTCTACAGCTACTGCCACAGCATTGATCGCGCCGACTTCGCAGCACTCGGTGAGCTGTTCCGGCACGCCGTCCTCATCGTGCCGGCCGCCACCGAGCCGGTGCGCGGCGCGCAGGCCGCAGAGGAGATGTACGCACGGTTCGCGCGGCGCTATCCGCCGGGCAATACCCTGAAAACCGCGCACGTCACCAGCAACCTCATGATCGAGGCGGACGGGGCGGACGCGGCGCGGGCCCAGTCCTACTTCGTGGTGCACCAGGCCACCGAGGCGCTGCCACTGCAGCCGATCATCGGCGGCCGCTACTTCGACCGCTTTGCGCGCGTGGGCGGCAAGTGGCGCTTCACCGAGCGCCGCATCGAGGTCGACCTGGTGGGGAACCTGAGCGCGCACATGCTGCAGTCGCTCGCCCCCGAAACCGGCACCGCCTGACCTGGGCGTGGCGCAGGCGCCACGGCATTGCGCAATTTCTGCAACCCGGCGCGGCGCCTGCGCCGGCTAGCATCCGCGGATGCGGAACATAGCCCTTCTGCTGCTGCTTGCTGCCGGCGCCAGCACCGCTGCGGCCCCGCCGCCGAGCCTGGAATCCGCGCTGCGCACACTGCAGGGCGGCGATGCGGCGACGGCGCAGACGATGCTCGAGGCGCTCATCCGCCAGGACCCGAAATCCGCGCCCGCCTGGCGCGCCCTGGGCAGTGCCTGTCAGCAGCTGCACGAGCCGCGGCGCGCCATCGAGGCCTACCAGCGCGCGCTCGCGCTGGAGCCGGACTCCCCGCAGGTCTTCTATAGCCTGGGGGCGACCTACGCCGGGCTCCACGACGCCACGCACGCCTTCGAGTGGCTCGGCCGGGCGCGCGCCAGCCGGCGCTACGACCTGACGCAGGCCACCCAGGACAAAAACCTCGAGTCGCTCCGGGGCGATCCGCGCTATGCACAGCTGTTGCCGGTGCCGGCAGATTTCGCGCAGCCGTTCGTCGAGCCGGTGCGCATCCTGCACGAGTGGCGCGGCGAGGCCGCCAATGATCAGTTCGGCTGGATCGCTCGTAACCTCGGCGATGTCGACGGGGACGGGAGCGCCGATGTCGTGGTCTCCGCGCCCACCCACGGCGCCGCCGCCAGCAACGCGGGCAAGATCTACGTGTACTCAGGCGGCAGCGGCGCGCTCTTGTGGAGTGCGGATGGGCTGGCGGGGGAACAGCTCGGCACCGGCGTCGAGGCCGCTGGCGACACCAACCACGACGGGATCCCCGATGTAGTGGCCAGTGGTCCGTACGCGGGCGGCGTCGCGCGTGTCTACTCCGGGCGCGACGGGCGCTTGCTGCACGAGTTTCGCGCCCCGCGCGCGGACGAGAGCTTCGGCAACCACGTGGCCGGTGCCGGCGACGTTGATGGCGACGGCTACGCCGACATTATCGTCGGCAGCCCCGGCAAAGACGGTGAGCACTCCAGCGCAGGGCACGCCTATGTCTATTCCGGGCACAGCGGGGCGCTGCTGGTGACTTTGAGCGGCGAGCGTGTTGGGGACCAGTTCGGCAGCACGGTTGCCGGGTACTCCGATGGCCGCCAGTGGTTTCTGGTCGTGGGGGCGCCGCTCGCCGGGCCCACCCGGCACGGGCGCGTGTATGTCTACGCGGGCCGCGAGCACCAGTTGAAGTTCACCATCGACGCGGACGCCACTGGAAACGCCCTGGGGCTCATGTTCGTCTCACTCCCGGGAGACATGGACGGAGACGGGATGAGCGAGGTATTCGCCTCCGACTGGTCCAACGATGCGCACGGACTTTCCACCGGGCGCGTGTACGTGCACTCGGGGCACACCGGGCAGCCGCTGTATACCTTCACCGGCGAGCACGCGGGAGATGGCTTTGGCACCAGCGCCTCGGTGGCCGGTGACGTCGATGGCGACGGGCGCGCGGACCTCATCGTCGGTGCCTGGCAGTACGGTGGGGCGGCAGTGTCCGGCGGCCGCGCCTACCTGTATTCCGGCCGCGATGGGCACCTGCTGGCGACCTACACCTGTCGCACTCCCGGGGACACCTTCGGCTTCGATGCCGCAGGCTTAGGCGATGTCGGCCACGACGGCAGCACAGCGCTGGTGATCACCTCCGGCTGGAGCGGGGTGAACGGCTTTCACTCGGGGCGTGTCTTCGTGATCGCGAGCGGCATCCCCACCCAGCACGCGCCGCGCGGGTAAGCCGGCGCGGTTGCAATCATCGCGCGTGGCGTGGCGAGACAGCGTGCGCCGCGCGCCGCTGCCGGAACAGCGCGGTGCGGCTCCCCAGGCCGGAGCGCGCCGCGACCTCCTCCGCAGAAAGGCTGCGGTCGCCCAGCAGCCGTTCGGCCTCACGCAGGCGGCGCCGCCTGAGATATGCCACCGGCGTCAAGCCGTGCACGGTGCGGAACAGCCGCAGGCAGTGATAGGGGGACAGGTGCGCGGCGGCGGCGATCTGTGCAAGGCCGATCGGCTGCCGGTAGTTCGTGTGGATGAAATCCATGCCCAGGCCCAGGCGCCGGAAAATCTCCTGGCGCGTGCCGGGGCGGCGAGCGGGCACGCGGCCGGCGGTTGCAAGGTCGCGCCCGTGCAGCGACTGCATGCGGCCGAGCAGAAAATACAGCTGCTCCTCGTACCACTGCTCGTCATCCAGTCCGCGCTCCACGTGATGGCGAATGAACCTGAGCACCGGACTTACGCGCGTGTCGTGGAGGCGCAGGGACTCGCCAAAGCCGTCCGCAAGCACCCCGCCCGGAGCATCGAGCAGTGCGCGCTCATCCAGCAGGTGAGAGCGCCGCACTTCGCCCGCCATGCCGGGCCTGAAGAAGATGGCGAAGGAGGTGACCGGGGTGGGGCCGTCCAGGCGGCTGCCGTAGGTACGCCCGTCGTTGAGTACCAGGAAGGTCTCGTCATCGACCGCGACCCGCCGCCCGTCGATCAGGTATTCCTCCCGGCCGCCCCAGGCCGCCTTGATCGACAGGCGCTGCTCGAAGGGTGGCATCTGCACCTGCCGGGCGCGTGCCCAGACGATGCAGTTCTCGCGGCCCCAGCGCGCATAGAACCAGCGCCGGAACGGGGCATGACCGATCGCCGGCATCTGCCGCAGGATCATGGGCTCAGCCTCTTGCGCATGGTCGACATCTTACGGCGGCTGCGGGCGCGGCACCCACCGCGCGGCGATGCTCTGCGGCAAAGCGCCGGTGCCGGCGCGACAAATACTTACGCGGCGCGCAATCCGCCGCTGATGAAGGCCACGAGGTCCTGCTGGAAGTGTTCCAGCTGGGCACGGCTCGGAACTGCCTCCTCGGCCCCGGCCCCGAGGTGGACCTCGAGGGCATTGGCGAGGGCATGCTGCGCCAGGTCAGCGGCAAACAGCCAGCGGCGCGTGAGTGTGCGCGCGTCCAGGCGGGGCAGGGCGCGCCGCAGCAGCGGGCGGAACAGGGCCACGCTGTCATCCAGTGTCTTGGCGAGGTAGGGCGAGCGGTCGAACGACAGGCGCACCAGGAAGCGCAGCTGCGCCACGCTTTCCTTGAAATTCTCCAGCATGCCGGCGGTGAGCGGCTGGACCAGTGCCTCGACGATCGCCTCGACCTGCGGGTGTTCCTGCGCCGCGAGGGCGCTCACCATGGTGGCGCGCTGTTGGAACATCGCCGGCTGGGCGCGCTGCAGCAGCGCCCTGACCAGACCGTCGCGGGTGCCGAAGTGATAATGCAGGGCGGCGACGCTGTAGCCTGCCTCGGTGTTGATGGTGCGCAGGGAGACTGCGTCTATGCCGCGCTCGGCGAACAGGCGCGCGGCGGCATCCATGATCGCCCCGCGGGCCGATTCCTCGCCGCGGCCACCCCTGTGGGATGATGCTTGACTTTTCCCGGCCACGGTTCGAGACTAGAACTTATCACTTGATAAGTCAACGATACTGCGGAGACCGTCTGCATGAGTGAGCCCGACTATGGCCGGTAACAGCGCCCCCGCCGCCACCAGCGCTGATCTGACGCACCTGCAGCGCCTGGAAGCCGAGAGCATCCACATCCTGCGCGAGGTTGTGGCCGAGTGCGAGCGTCCGGTGATGCTCTACTCGATCGGCAAGGACAGTGCGGTGATGCTGCATCTGGCGACCAAGGCCTTCTTCCCCGCGGTGCCGCCATTCCCGCTGCTGCACGTGGACACCACCTGGAAGTTCCGGGCGATGTACGAGTTCCGCGATGCCATGGTCAAGAAGCTCGGCATGCAGCTCCTGGTGCACGTGAACCAGGAGGGGCTCGACCAGGGCATCGGGCCGTTCACCCACGGCTCGCAGGTGCACACTGACGTCATGAAGACCCAGGGCCTCAAGCAGGCGCTGGACAAGTACGGCTTCGATGCCGCCTTCGGCGGCGCGCGGCGCGACGAGGAGAAGAGCCGCGCCAAGGAGCGCATCTTCTCGTTCCGCTCCGCCCAGCACCGCTGGGATCCGAAGCAGCAGCGCCCGGAACTGTGGTCGCTCTACAATGCACGCAAGCGCACGGGCGAGAGCCTGCGCGTGTTCCCGCTATCCAACTGGACCGAGCTGGACGTGTGGCAGTACATCTGGCTGGAACAGATCCCCATCGTGCCGCTGTACCTCGCGGCACTGCGCCCGGTGGTGGAGCGCGACGGCGCGCTCATCATGGTCGATGACGAGCGCATGCCGCTTAAGCCCGGCGAGCAGCCGATGATGAAGAAGGTGCGCTTCCGCACGCTGGGCTGCTATCCCCTGACCGGGGCGGTCGAGAGCGAGGCCGACACGCTGCCGGCGATCATCCAGGAGATGCTGCTGACGCGCACCTCCGAGCGCCAGGGGCGGGTCATCGACCACGACGCGGCAGCCTCGATGGAGAAGAAGAAGCAGGAGGGGTACTTCTGATGGCACACCAGTCCGACCTCATCGCCAGCGACATCGGCGCCTACCTGCGCGCGCACGAGCACAAGAGCCTGCTGCGCTTCATCACCTGTGGCTCCGTCGATGACGGCAAGTCCACCCTGATCGGCCGCCTGCTATACGAGTCGAAGATGATCTTCGACGACCAGCTCAGCGCCCTGGAGGCGGACTCGAAGAAGGTCGGCACGCGCGGCGGGGAACTGGACTTCGCCCTGCTGGTGGATGGCCTGGCCGCCGAGCGCGAGCAGGGCATCACCATCGACGTCGCCTACCGCTTCTTCTCCACCGAGCGCCGCAAGTTCATCGTCGCCGACACGCCCGGCCACGAGCAGTACACCCGCAATATGATCACCGGCGCCTCGACCGCCGATCTTGCCGTGATCCTCATCGATGCGCGCAAGGGCGTGCTGACGCAGTCGCGCCGCCACAGCTACCTGGTGAGCCTGGTGGGCATCTCGCGCATCGTGCTCGCGGTGAACAAGATGGACCTGGTCGCCTACTCGCAGCAGGCTTTCGACGCCATCGTGGCCGATTACCGCGCCTTTGCCGCGCGCATCGGCCTCAGCGACATCACCGCCATCCCGCTGTCGGCGGTCTATGGCGACAACATCATCGAGCACGGTCCCAACATGCCCTGGTACCGCGGGCCGACGCTCATGCAGCACCTGGAGAGCGTGCCGGTCGGCGATGCCATCGCCGCGCAGCCGTTCCGGCTGCCGGTGCAGTGGGTCAACCGGCCGAACATGGACTTCCGCGGCTTCGCCGGGCAGATCGCCGGCGGCACGATCAGGCAGGGCGAGCGCATCCGCGTGCTGCCCTCGGGCAGGGAGAGCACGGTGGCGCGCATCGTCACCGCCGACGGGGACCTGAAGCAGGCCGTCGCCGGGCAGTCCGTCACCCTCACGCTGTCGAGCGAGGTCGACGTCAGCCGCGGTGACGTGATCGCCGCCGGGGACGCGCCGCCGCAGGTAGCCAGCCAGTTCGAGGCCACGATCGTGTGGATGCACGACGAGCCGATGCTGCAGGGTCGCGCGTACCTGATGAAGACCGGCGCGCGCACCGTGACCGCCACCGTCGCCCCGCTCAAGCACAAGATCAACGTCAACACGCTCGAGCAGCTGCCCGCCGAGCGGCTCGAGCTCAATGACATCGGGGTGTGCGAGCTCGAACTCGACCGGCCGATCCCCTTCGAGAGCTACGCCGACAACCACGCCCTGGGCGGCTTCATCCTCATCGACCGCCTGAGCAACAGCACCGTCGGCGCCGGGGTCATCAACTTTGCGCTGCGCCGCTCGCAGAACGTGCACTGGCAGGCGCTGGACGTGGACAAGCAGGTACGCGCCCGGCAGAAGGGCCAGCGCGCCTGCGTGCTATGGCTCACCGGATTGTCGGGGGCGGGCAAATCCACCATCGCCAATCGCATCGAGAAGCTGCTCACCGCGCAGGGCCGCCACACCTACCTGCTCGACGGCGACAACGTGCGCCACGGTCTGAACAAGGACCTGGGGTTCACCGCCCAGGACCGCGTGGAGAACATCCGCCGGGTCGCGGAGGTCTCGCGGCTCATGGTCGACGCCGGACTCATCGTGCTCGTGTCCTTCATCTCCCCATTCCGCTCCGAGCGCCGCATGGCGCGCGAGCTGTTCGCGCACGGGGAGTTCCTCGAGGTCTTCATCGACACGCCGCTGGCCGAGGCCGAGCGCCGCGACGTCAAGGGCCTGTACAAGAAGGCGCGCCGCGGGGAACTGAAGAACTTCACCGGCATCGACTCACCCTACGAGGCCCCCGAGACCCCGGAGTTGCGCATCGACACCACCGCGATGAGCGCCGACCAGGCCGCCGAGCACATCGTGCAGCGCCTGTTCGACCTGAAGGTGATTCCGGAGCGATGAGCGCCGCTTCCCCGCAGCTGCTGGAGGAGGTGGCCGATATCGCCCGCGCGGCGGCGGCGGAGATCCTCGCGGTGTACGCGGCCGATGATGCCGGCACCACGTTCAAGGGGGACAACTCGCCGCTGACGCAGGCGGACCTGGCCGCGCACCGGCTGATCGGCGCCTCGCTGGTGAAGCTCACGCCCGACATCCCGATGCTGTCCGAGGAGGCCGCCGACATCCCGTACGCGCAGCGCGCCAGCTGGCGCCGCTACTGGCTGGTTGACCCCCTGGATGGCACCAAGGAGTTCCTCTCGCGCAACGGCCAGTTCACCGTGAACATCGCGCTCATCGAGGACCACGTGGCTTGCCTGGGGATCGTGCACGTGCCGGTGACCGACACCAGCTACCGCGGGCTCATCGGCGCCGGGGCCTGGTGCCAGCGCGGCAGCGGCGCCCCCGAGGTGATTAGCGTCAGCCGCGCCAGCGCCTCACCGGTACGGGTCGTGGGCAGCCGCTCGCACCGCGGCGATTCACTCGACGGGTTTCTCGCGCGCCTGGGACCGCACGAGATGGTCCCCATGGGCAGCTCGCTGAAGTTCTGCATGGTTGCCGAGGGCGCCGCGGACGTGTACCCGCGCCTGGGTCCCACGAGCGAATGGGATACGGCGGCCGCGCACGCGGTGGTCACCGCCGCCGGCGGCCAGGTGCGCACGCTGGAAGGGGCGCCGCTGCGTTACAACACGCACGAAGGCATCCTCAATCCATTCTTCGTGGTCAGCGGGCCGGAGGATCGCGCCTGGCTGGAGTTGCTGCGCTAGGTTAGTCGATTTGCGTAATCCTGAGGCCGGATTATAGCGAATTATGCTTGCAACGACCGCTTCGTAGGCATAACCTCGCAATTCCGGCGCCCAAATTACTCCTGCAGCAATTGCGCCGGTAAGGTCGCCGTCGAGCGCTCACACTCTATACATGTGCACCGGCTGAACAACTATGACAGTCAGATCCCTGGGCTACGTGGTGATCGAAGCGACCGATCTGGCGGCCTGGCGCAAATTCGCGCTGGACACCCTCGGCCTGATGGAAGGGCCGTCCGGTCCTGACGGCAGCCTGCGCCTGCGCATCGATGAGCGTCCGTTCCGGATCGCCGTAGTGCCCGGCAAGAAAAACCGCTTCGTCAGCTGCGGCTGGGAGTTCCGGGATGCCGCGGAACTGGCCGCGGCGATCGCGACGCTGCGCGGCGCCGGCATCGAGGTGCGCGTCGGCACCGAGGCGGAGGCAGCAAACCGCGCGGTACGCCAGATCGCCTACTGCGCAGATCCGGCCGGCAACCAGCTCGAGCTGTTCCACGGCCGCACCTACGACTACGCCCCGTTTGCCTCACCGCGCGGACTGTCCGGTTTCGTTGCAGGCGAGCTCGGCATGGGCCATGCGGTGCTGCCGGCGCCGCAGCTCGCCGTGGCGCGCGCCTTCTACGAGCGGTTGGGCTTTGCCGACACCGACGAGATGTGGCTCGCCATGAGCCCGAACCCTGCCGACCCGAAGCTCGGCATCCACTTCATGCACGCCGCCTGCCGGCGGCACCACAGCCTCGCGCTGGCCGGCATGCCCGCACCTTCCGGGGCGGTGCACATCATGCTCGAGGCGCGCACGCTGGATGATGTGGGTTATGCGCTCGACCGCTGCCTCGCCAGCGGGGCGCACATTTCCTCATCGCTCGGCAGGCATTCGAACGACTTCATGGTCTCCTTCTACGTGCAGACCCCGGGCGGGTTCGACCTGGAGTTCGGCTGTCACGGCATACAGCCGGACTGGGCCACCTGGGTGCCCACGCAGAGCGTCATCGGTGACCTGTGGGGCCACCGCTGGTCGCCGCCGCCCGGCTAGGCGCCAGCTTATGTTCGACAAGACCCTCAGCGCCGGTGCGGTGGTGGCCGCCCTGAAGGACGGCATGACCCTCGGCATCGGCGGCTGGGGTCCACGGCGCAAGCCCATGGCGCTGGTGCGCGAGATCCTGCGTTCGAAGCTGACCGACCTCACCGTCGTCGCCTACGGCGGTCCGGACGTGGGCATGCTGTGTGCGGCGGGCAAGGTGCGCCGCCTTTACTACGGCTTCGTCTCGCTGGACGCGATTCCCGTGGAGCCCTGGTTCCGGCGTGCGCGCGAGGCCGGCCGCATCGAGGCGCACGAGCTGGATGAGGGCCTGCTGCAGTGGGGCCTGCGCGCCGCGGCCATGCGCGTGCCGTTCCTGCCGACGCGTGTGGGACTGGCCACGGACGTGCTGAAGCTGAACCCGGATTTCCGCACCGTGCAGTCCCCCTATGCCGATGGCGAGGTGCTGCTGGCGATGCCGGCGCTGAACCTTGACGCAGCGCTCCTCCACGTCGACCGGGCCGACCGGCTCGGCAACGTGCAGACTCTAGGGCCGGATCCTTATTTCGACGAATGGTTCGCGCGCGCCGCGACCCGCACCTATGTGACGTGCGAGGAACTCTGCGAGCGGCTGGACCTTGCGCACAGCGCCGATGCGCGCTGCAACATCGTCGAGCGCAGCTACATCAGCGGTGTGGTGGCCGCGCGCTTCGGCGCCCACCCCACCTCCAACCCGCCCGCCTATGGCTGGGACATGGAGCACCTGAAGGCCTACACCGGGCTCGCCACCGAGGCCGGTGGCTGGGAGCGCTACGTGAACGAATTCGTCAGCGCGCCGGAGCCGCAGTACCTGGAGCGCGTCGGCGGGGCGGCGCGCCTTGCCGCACTGCCGCCGCCGGTGTTCTAGTCGTGCAGGACGACTACACACTGGCGGAACTGCTCATCGTCGCCGCCGCCGAGGCCTGGCGCGGCAATGGCGAGGTGCTGGCATCCGGGATCGGCATCGTGCCGCGCCTGGGCGCAGGCCTCGCCAAGCTCACTCATTCGCCCGAGCTGATGATGACGGACGCGGAGGCGTACCTGGTGGAAGAGCCGGTGCCGCTCGGCCCGCGCGGCACCTACGTGCCGAGGTTTTCCGGCTACATGTCCTTTGCGCGGGTGTTCGACTGCGTGTGGGGCGGACGGCGCCACGTCATGATCGGCCCGATCCAGATCGACCGCTTCGGGCAGACCAACCTGTCCGGGATCGGTGATCCGTTCAAACCGAAGGTGCAGATGCTGGGCATGCGCGGCCTGCCGGGCAACAGCATCTCGCACCTGAACTCGATGTTCGTGCCCAATCACGGCCCGCGGGTGTTCGTGGCCGGTGAGGTCGATGTGGTCGGGGGCGTGGGCTACAACCCGGCGCGCTGGCCTAAGGGTGCGAGCGACCGGCACGTGGACCTGCGGCTGATCGTCACTGACCTGTGCGTCCTGGACTTCGGCGGCAAGGAGCACGCAATCCGCGTGCGCTCGCTGCATCCCAACGTGACACTCGAGCAGGTGCAGGCAGCCACCGGCTTCCCGCTCGCATCCTCAGGCCAGCTGCCCACCTCTGCCGGTCCGACCGCCGAGCAGCTGGCGCTCATCCGCCGCCTGGACCCGCACGGGATGCGCGCCACCGTGATCAAGGGCAACCCGTCGGCGTTCGCGCCGCGCGCCACCGGCAAGCTTCCGTGAGCGACCCGCTGCAGACGTTGCTGTGCCAGCGGCTCGGGTGCCGCTACCCGATCATCCAGACCGCCATGGGATGGGTGGCGCGCCCGGAGCTGGTCGCCGCCACCTGCAACGCCGGCGGCTTCGGCTTCCTGGCCGCCGCAGTGCTGCCCGCCGAGGAGGTGGGAGCTGCGATCGAGCGGGTGCGCTCGCTCACCAGCGCACCCTTCGGCGTGAACTTCCACATGTTCCAGCCCGGTGCCGAGCGCATCGTGCAGATCCTGATCGACGCCAAGGTCACGGCGGTGAGCTTCGGTCGCGGCCCGGACAAGAGGATGATCGCGCGTTTCCGCGACGCGGGCATCGCCTGCGTCCCGACCGTCGGGGCGGTCAAGCACGCGAAGAAGATGGTCGAACTCGGCGTCGACATGCTCACCGTGCAGGGCGGAGAGGGCGGCGGCCATACCGGCTCGGTCGCCAGCACCGTGCTCCTGCCACAGGTGCTGGACACGGTGAAAATACCCGTGATCGCCGCCGGCGGCTTTGCCGACGGGCGTGGCCTGGCCGCAGCCCTCGCCTACGGTGCGCAGGGGATCGCCATGGGGACGCGCTTCCTGATGACGCGCGACTGCCCGGTGCCCGAGGCCACCAAGCAGCGCTACACCAAGGCCGGCACGGATGACATCCTGGTCACCACCAAGATCGACGGCATGCCCCAGCGCATGATTCGCAACGAGACCCTGGCGCGGATCGAAAAGGCAGGGCGGGCGCGCATGCTGTGGCTGGCCTTGTCCAGCGCGTGGCAGATGAAGCGCCTTACCGGGGCAAGCGTGGGCGAGCTGCTGGCAACAGCGCGCAAGATGGGTCACGCCGGGGAAATGAGCCTCGGCCAGTCGCTGATGGCGGCCATCGCCCCGGTGCTGTTCCAGCGGTCAATGATCGCAGGTGAGCCGCAGCGCGGGCTGCTCGCCACCGGTCTCGTGGCCGGTCGGCTGGGCGACCTGCCCAGCTGCGAGGAACTGATCCAGTCCATCGTCCGGGATGCGCGCGCGCGGCTTGCCGTGCTGCGCGGCGAGGCGCCGGCCCTGTAAGGGTCGCAGACACCGAAAGGCAGCGGAGCAAGCTTATGGCCACCCGTACTGAAGTTCGCGGACACGTCGGCGAGCTGATCCTGGACCACCCGCCGGTCAATGCACTCGACAGCAGGGCCTGGAACGAGCTGCCCGCGCTGATCGAGGCCCTGGGCGCCGACCCTGCGGTGCGCTGCGTGCTGGTGCGCGCCGAGGGCAAGGGGTTCTGCGCCGGCGTCGACATCAAGGAGATGCAGCAGCACCCCGAGCGCATCGTCGACCTGAACCACGGCAACTTCCGCACCTTCCGTGCCGTGCGCGCCTGCGAGGTGCCGGTGGTCACGGCGGTGCACGGGTTCGTCATCGGCGGCGGCATCGGCATCTGTGGCGCGAGCGATGTGGTGATCGCCGCCGAGGATGCCTACTTCTCGCTCCCCGAGATCGACCGCGGCGCGATGGGTGGTGCGTCGCACCTCTTGCGCATGTTTCCGCTGCACAAGGTGCGCGCCGCGTTCTTTACCGGCGGCCGGATCCCGGCGGCCGAGGCCTACCGGCTGGGGGCGGCCGAGAAGCTGGTGCCGGCCGCGGCGCTGCTCGAGGAGGCGCGCGCCTTCGCAGCCCTCATCGCCGCCAAGAGCCGCCGGGCGCTGGTCCTGGCCAAGGAGGCGCTCAACGGCCTCGAGCCGCGCGACGTCGACCACGGCTACCGCTTCGAGCAGGGCTTCACGCTGGAGATGTACCTGCACGAGGACTCACAGAAGGCGCGCGACGCCTTCGTCAAAGACAAGAACCCGGCGAAGTACTGACAGCACATGGCCGTCGAGTTGCAGTTCACGCCCGAGCAGCAGCGCTTCCGCGCCGAGGTGCGCGCCTGGATGCAGGCGCACGTGCCGGCGACCCCGCTGAAGACGCTCGAGAGCGAGGCGGGGTTCGCGCAGCATCGCCAGTGGGAGCGCACGCTCGCGGCGGGCAACTGGGGCATGATCACCTGGCCTGCGCAGTACGGCGGCCGCGGCGCGACCCTCATCGACTGGCTGATCTTCGAGGAAGAGTACTACCGCGCCAACGCGCCGCTGCGCGTGAACCAGAACGGGATCTTCCTGCTCGGCCCGACGCTGATGGAGTTCGGGACACCCGAGCAGAAGGCGCGCTTCCTGCCGAAAATGGCCTCCGGCGAGGAGATCTGGGCGCAGGGCTGGTCCGAACCCCAGGCCGGCTCGGACCTGGCCGCGCTGCGGGCCACCGCCGTGCGCGACGGTGACACCTACGTGCTGCGCGGACACAAGATCTGGTCCTCGCGTGCCGCCTTCGCCGACTGGTGCTTCTGCATCTTCCGCACCGAGGAGGGCTCCGAACGGCACCGCGGCCTGAGCTTCATCCTCGTACCGCTCAGGCATCCGGGCGTGCGCGTGCGCGGCATCCGCCAGATTCACGGGGAGCCCGGCTTTGCGGAGATCTTCTTCGAGGACGCGCGCGTGCCGGTGGCCAACCGCCTGGGCGAGGCCGGCGCCGGCTGGCACATCGCCATGGCCACCGCCGGCTTTGAGCGCGGACTGATGCTGCGCAGCCCGGCGCGCTTCCAGGTCGCGGCGCTTAAGCTGGTGCAGCTGTGGCGCCACCATGCCGAGAAGGCCGATCCGGCACTGGCCTCGGCCGTGGCGCAGGCCTGGATGGATGCCCAGGCGTATGCGCTGAACACCTACCGCACCGCGAGCCGGCTGATGGCCGGCGGCAGCATCGGGGTGGAGGCGAGCCTCAACAAGATCTTCTGGTCCGAGCTCGACCTCAACCTGCATCGCACCGCGATGAGCCTGATGGGCGCGCGTGCAGAGCTTGCGCCCGGAGCCCCCGACTGCACCGATCCGAGCTGGCTCGAGGGCTTCATCTTCTCCCTGGCAGGCCCGGTGTATGCCGGGACGAACGAGATCCAGCGCAACCTCATCGCCGAGCGGCTGCTCGGCCTGCCGCGTGGCTGACATGGACTTCACCTTCACCGAAGAGCAGCAGATGATGGCCGGCGCGTTCCGCGACCTCGCCGCGGACATCTGCTCCCCGGAGGCGCTGCGCGCCCTCTACGACGGCCAGGACACGCAGGCCGAGGCGCGCTGGCAGCGTCTGGCGGAAATGGGCCTATTCGGGGTGCTGGCCGCGGAGTCCGACGGCGGCATGGGTCTTGGCGATACCGACTTCGTACTGCTCGCCGAGGAAGCCGGCCGCTGCGCATTGCCCGAGCCTCTGGTCGAGCAGGCCGGTGTGGCCGTCCCGGCGCTGCGCGAGGTGACCGCCGTGCCCGAAGTTGCCGCGCTCCTGCCGCAGCTTGCCTCCGGTGTCGCGCGCATCGCCGTGGTCCATCCCAACAACCCCTACGCCAACGTGCCGCCGGCACTTACGCACTGGCTGGCCTGTGACGCCGAGGCGGTATATCTGCTCGAGGCCGGCGCCGTGGAGGTCGTGGCCGAACCCTCCGTCGATGCGGGGCGGCGCCTGCAGCGGCCGGCGGCAATGGTGCCGGGGGCTGCGCCCCTGGCAGGCGGTGAAGTGGCGCGCGAGCTGACCGAGCGGCTGCTCAACCGCGGCGCGCTGTTCACCGCTGCGCAGAGCCTGGGTGTTGCCGAGCGCATGCTGCACATCAGCGTCGAATACGCCAAGCAACGCCACCAGTTCGGCAAGCCGATCGGCTCCTACCAGGCCATCAAGCACCACCTGGCGACGGTTGCCGTGAAGCTCGAGTTCGCCCGCGCGGTGGTGTATGCGGCCGTTGCGCACGTGGGTGCGCTGGGCTCACGCTCGCTGGCCGCCGTCTCGCACGCGAAGCTTGCCGCGGCCGATGCCGCCGACCTGGCCGCGCGCAGCGCCATCCAGGTGCACGGTGCCATGGGCTACTCCTGGGAAGTCGACCTGCACTTTTACATGAAGCGTGCCTGGGCGCTCGCCGGGGCCTGGGGCGATCACAGCTTCCACGCCCGCTGCGTACAGGCGCTGGTCTGCGGGGAGGCTTTCCCGCTCGGGCCCGATCAGACATTCGAACGAACCGCCTAGAGGATCACATGGGTAACGAGGCTTACATCGTCGGCGCCGTGCGCAGCCCGACCGGCAAGAAGAAGGGCACGCTCGCGGGCATCCACGCCGCCGACCTGGGCGCGCATGCCATCAAGGCGCTCATCGAGCGCACCGGGGTCGACCCGGGCGCGGTCGATGACGTGGTCTTCGGCTGCGTCGACCAGCTGGGGTCGCAGGCGGGGGACATTGCGCGCACCTGCTGGCTCGTGGCCGGCTATCCGGACCACGTGCCCGGCACCACGGTCGATCGCCAGTGCGGCTCCTCGCAGCAGGCGGTGCACTTTGCCGCCCAGGCGGTCATGAGCGGCACGCAGGACCTGGTGGTGGCCGGCGGCGTGCAGACCATGAACCAGATCCCGATCGGTGCTGCGATGGTGGCCGGTCGCGAGCTGGGCATGAACGACCCGTTCAGCGGCTCCCCGGGCTGGCGCGCGCGCTACGGCACCCAGGAGGTCTCGCAGTTCCGCGCCGCCGAGATGATCGCCGAGAAGTGGAACCTGAGCCGCCGTGCCATGGAGGAATTTGCGCTCGAGAGCAACCGCCGCGCGATCGCGGCCCTCGAGCAGGGCTACTACACGCGCGAGATTGCCCCGCTCAACGGCCTCGCCCAGGACGAGACGCCGCGCGCCGGCACGACGCTGGAGAAGATGGCGCAGCTTGCGCCCCTGACCCCCGCGGGCCGCATCACGGCGGCCGTCTCCAGCCAGATCGCCGATGGCTCGGCGGCACTGCTGATTGCCTCGGCGGCGGCGCTGCAGCGCCACCAGCTCAAGCCCCGCGCGCGCATCCACCACATCTCCGTGCGTGGTGCGGACCCGGTGTGGATGCTCACCGCGCCCATTCCTGCCACGCAGCACGCGCTCGCCCGGGCCGGCCTGAAGCTCTCCGACATCGACCTCGTTGAGATCAACGAGGCCTTCGCCTCGGTGGTGCTGGCCTGGCAGCACGACCTGGACGCTGACATGGCGCGGGTGAACGTCAACGGCGGGGCGATCGCCCTCGGGCACCCGCTCGGGTCCACGGGAGCCAAGCTCATGACGACCCTGCTGCACGAACTCGAGCGCCGCGGCGGCCGCTTCGGCCTGCAGACCATGTGCGAGGGCGGCGGCCAGGCGAACGTCACCATCATCGAGAGGCTGTAACAGATGGGCAGTCTTTGCGCAGGACGGATCGTCATCATCACCGGGGCGGGGCGCGGCCTGGGCCGCTCTTATGCACTTGCCTTCGCGCGCGAGGGCGCCAGGGTCGTGGTCAATGACCTGGGTGCCACGCTCGCCGGCGTGGGTCGTGACTCGGCGACCGCACAGGCGGTCGTGGAGGAGATTCGCGCCGCCGGTGGCGAGGCGGTGGCCAATGGCGACGATGTCTCCGAGTGGGACAGCGCCGGCAAGATCGTCGCCACCGCCGTCGAGCACTTCGGCGGCCTGGACGTAGTGGTCAACAACGCCGGCGTGGTGCGCGACCGTATGTTCGTCAGTGCCACCGTGGAGGAGTGGGATGCGACCATGAAGGTCCACCTGCGCGGGCACTTCTGCGTGGCGCGCCACGCGGTTGACTACTGGCGTGCCTGCGCCAAGCAGGGTAAGAGCGTCGATGCGCGCATCATCAACACCTCCTCCGGCGCCGGACTCAATGGCAGCGTGGCGCAGAGCGCCTACTCGGCGGCCAAGGGCGGCATCGCCAGCCTCACCCTGGTGCAGGCCGCGGAGCTTGGCCGCTATGGCATCACGGCCAACGCGCTGGCGCCGGCGGCGCGCACGCGCATGACCGAGCAGGTGTTCGCCGAGCGCATGAAGCGTCCGGAGTCAGGCTTCGATGCCCAGGACCCGGACAACATCGCGCCAACGGTGGTGTGGCTCGGCAGCGTGTACTCGCGCGAAGTCACCGGGTGCGTCTTCGAGCTCGAGGGGGGCAAGATCATGATCGACCGCGGCTGGAGCGACGGCCCGGCGATCGACAAGCACGCGCGCTGGGCGCCGGGGGAGGTGGGCGCCGCGGTGCAGCGGCTGCTCGCCGAGCGCACCCCGCCAAAGAAGGTCTACGGCACATGAGTACACCAACCGGTGCAGTGCCGGCGTACCCGGCGCCGCGCAACCTGCTTGCCGGGCGCACCGTGCTGGTGACCGCCGCCGCCGGCACCGGCATCGGGTTCGCCACCGCCAAGCGCGCGCTGGAGGAGGGGGCGCGGGTGTTCGTGAGCGACATCCACGAGCGGCGTCTCGCGGAGGCCGTCGAGCGGCTGCGCGCGCTCAACGCGCAGGCAGTGGATGCGCAGCTGTGCGATGTCACGCGCGAGGGCGAGGTGCAGGCACTGGTGCGCACGGCGATCCAGAGCATGGGCCGGGTGGACGTACTGGTGAACAATGCCGGGCTTGGCGGCTCGGCGGCCGTGACCGAGATGACCGACGAGCAGTGGCTCAAGGTGCTCGATGTCTCCCTGACCAGCGTGTTCCGCATGACGCGGGCCATCCTGCCGCATATGTATGCCAATCGCGGCGGCGCCATCGTCAACAACGCCTCCGTGCTCGGCTGGCGCGCGCAGGCGCTGCAGTCGCACTACGCGGCCGCCAAGGCCGGCGTCATGGCCTTCACGCGCTGCGCGGCGCTCGAGGCGGCCGAGCACGGCGTGCGCATCAACGCCGTCGCCCCCAGCATCGCCATGCACGCCTTCCTCAACCGCGTGACCAGCGATGAGCTGCTCACCGAGCTCAGGAGCCGCGAGGCCTTCGGGCGCACCGCCGAGACCTGGGAGATCGCCAACGTGATCGTGTTCCTGGCGAGCGATCTGGCCAGTTACATGACCGGGGAGATCGTCTCGGTTTCCAGCCAGCGCGCCTGATGCCAGCCGAAGGAGACTCGATGACCGGTGCAGTGTTGCGTTCCGCCCAGGAGTATCAGGCTGCCCTCGGGCGCAGCTTCGGCCCGACCGAGTGGCTGACGGTAGACCAGCAGCGCATAGACCTGTTCGCCGAGGCGACCGGGGACCACCAGTGGATCCACGTCGACACCGAGCGCGCCCGCAGCGGCCCCTTCGGCGCCACGGTGGCCCATGGGTACCTGAGCCTGGGCTTGGTGAACTACTTCCTGCCGGACCTGGTGCGCGCCGAGGGCATGAAGCACGGGGTGAACTACGGCTGTGATCGCGTGCGCTTCCCGGCAGTGCTCAAGTCCGGCACGCGCGTGCGCGCCCGGGCCGAGATCCTCGGCGTCGAGGACCTGGGCGCCGGGGCGGTGCAGGTGAAGATCCGCGTGACCCTCGAGGCGGAGGGGAGCGACAAGCCGGTGTGCGTGGCCGATACCCTGAGCCGGCTGTATTTCTGAAAAGGAGTCTCCTCGTGCGTGAAGCAGTGATCATCTCTACCGCCCGCACCCCGATCGGCAAGGCCTTCCGTGGCGCCTTCAACGATACCGAGGCGCCGGCGCTCTCCGGCCATGCGGTGCGCGAGGCGGTGCGCCGCGCCGGCATCGCGGGCGCCGAGGTCGAAGACCTGGTGCTCGGGTGCGCGACCCAGCAGGGCGCGCAGGGCTACAACATCGGCCGCCTGAGTGTCATCAGCGGCGGCCTGCCGCAGGAAGTGGCCGGCATGAGCCTCGATCGCAAGTGTGCCTCCGGGCTGATGGCGATCGCCACCGCCGCCAAGCAGGTCGTGATGGATGGCATGGATGTGGTGGTCGCAGGGGGCGTCGAGTCGATCAGCCTCACGCAGAACAAGCACATGAACCTGTACCGCGGCCGCTCCGAGTCGGTGCTGGCGGGTGCCCCGCACATGTACATGGCCATGATCGAGACGGCAGAGGTGGTCGCGCGGCATTACAACATCAGTCGCGATGCCCAGGATCGCTACGCGCTGCAAAGCCAGCAGCGCGTGGCGGCCGCCTATGCCGCCGGCCGCTTCGACGCCGAGATCGTCCCGCTCCCGAGCCGCAAGCTGGTGACCGACAAGGCCACCGGGGCCAGCCACCACGAGGAGGTGCTGCTCAAGCAGGACGAGGGTTACCGCGCCGACACGACCCTGGCGGGACTCGCCAAGCTCGAGCCGGTATTCGCCGACGGGGAGATCGTGAAGAAGGGCGAGAACGTGACCGCGGGCAACGCCTCGCAGCTGTCCGATGGCGCCTCCGCAGTGGTCGTCATGGACGCAGCGCTCGCCTCGCGGCGCAACCTCAAGCCCTTGGGCGCCTACCGCGGCATGGCGGTCGCGGGCTGCGCCCCCGAGGAGATGGGGATCGGCCCGGTGTTCGCGGTGCCCAAGCTGCTGGCGCGGCATGGCCTCAAGGTCGATGACATCGGACTGTGGGAGCTCAACGAGGCCTTCGCCGTGCAGGCGCTGTACTGCCGTGACCGCCTCGGCATCGACAACGAGAAATTCAACGTCGACGGCGGGGCGATCGCCATCGGCCATCCCTACGGCATGAGCGGGGCACGCCTGGCCGGGCATGCGCTGCTGGAGGGCAGGCGCCGCGGGGTGCGCTGGGTCGTGGTCACGATGTGCACGGCAGGCGGCATGGGAGCCGCCGGCCTGTTCGAGGTCTACTAGCATGGGTGCGCGCCGCGGCAGCCGCCGGAGTCAGTGCTGAACATGGCAACCGAGACGTACGAACTGGACGAGATCGACCGGCAGATCATCGCCGCGCTCAAGGCCGACGGGCGTGCCACCAACCAGCGCATCGCGCGCTCGCTGCGCATCTCGCCGGCCACCGTCGGCGCGCGCATCCGCCGCCTGGAGAACGTGAACGCCATGCGCGTGGTGGCGGTCACCGATTTCTCCGCCCTGGGCTACAAGGTGCTCATGGCGGTCGGCATCGAGGTGCAGGGACGCCCGGCGGAGGAGGTGGCCCAGGAGCTGGCCGCCATCGAGGCAGTCTTCGCCGTGCACCTGGTCACCGGCGCGCGCGACATCGAGATCCTGGTGGCGCTGCATGACCTGGAGGAACTCGAGACCTTCCTGGTGCGCGACATCGGCAACATCCGCGGCATCCGCGCGCTGTCCACCGGCATCGCCGCCGACGTCATCAAGTACGACTTCGACCGGGCGCAAATCTCATGAAGAGAGTGCTACCGACCATGGACGAGCTGGACCGGCGCATCGTCGACCTGCTCACCGTCGATGCCCGGGTCTCGAACCGCCAGATCGCAGCGCAGCTCGGGGTCACCGAGGGCACCATCCGCGGGCGCATCAACCGCCTGGAGGATGGCGGGGCGATCCGCCTCACCGCGGTCACCAACGTCGCCTTCGCCGGCTCCCCGAAGGTGGTGCTGATCGGCATCCTCGCCCAGCACGGGGAGCTGCGCGCGGTGAGCCAGAAGATCGCCGCCATGCCGGAGATCGGCTGCGTCATCCTCATGCTCGGACGCTTCGACATCCTGGCGGTCGGGCTCTTTGCCGCCCTCGAGGATATCGTCGATGTGGCGAACAACCGCATCCTGGCGCTGCCCGGCGTGCGCCACGTGGAGACCTCCATTGCGGTGAAGACGCTCAAGTACGACTACCGCGCCGCCAAGATCACGCGGGTGCGCGCCAGCACCGCCAAGCCGCGGCCCGCCTGAAGCGCGCGGCCCAGGAGGGACCATGACTGAGATGCCGGCCAACCAGAGACGCGCCTTCACGCCCCTGCAGATCGGGCCGCTCAAGCTGCGCAACCGCTTCATCAAGTCAGCCACCAACGAGGGCAGCGCCAGGGGCGGCACCGCCTCCAAGCGCCTGGTGCAGTTCCACGAGGCGATCGCCGCCGGCGGCGTCGGCATGACCACCGTCGCCTACTGCGCGGTGGCCCCGGACGGGCGCACCTTCGTCGACCAGGTCACCCTCGATGCCGCGCAGGTGCCGCACCTGAGGGTGCTCACCGAGGCGGTCCACCGCCACGGCGCCGCCGCCTCCGCGCAGATCACCCACGGGGGCTGCTTCACCTTCGTGCCGCCGACGGACACCCCGCGGCCGCTGTCGGCCAGCGGCGGCTTCAACAAGGTCGGCATCATGAGCGGCCAGTGGCTGCGCCAGGCGATGACCGAGGCGGACATGGAGCGCGTGGCGGGGGAGTTCGTGCGCGGGGCGCGGCTGGCACGCGAGGCCGGCTTCGACGCCGTCGAGATCCACATGGGGCACGGCTATTTGCTCAGCCAGTTCCTCTCGCCGCTGTACAACCGCCGCCGCGACGCCTACGGCGGGGATGTGCGGGGCAGGGCGCGCTTCCCGGTGCAGGTGCTCGAGCGCGTGCTGGATGCGGTCGGCAAGGAAATGGCCGTGGTGTGCAAGATCAGTGTTACCGAAGGCACCCGCGGCGGCAACACGGCCGAGGACGGCGCCGCGATCGCGAAGCTGCTGGAAGCGGCCGGCGCCCACCTGCTGGTCTTGAGCGCCGGGCTCAACATCGAGTCGATCACGACCATGTTCGGCTCCTCGTTCCCGAAGGAGAACCGCACGCGGGTGGGCAACCCGGTGGTGGCGCTCGCCATGCTCATCCAGCAGTTCACGGAACCGAAGAACGTGCAGTTCCACGAGCTCTACCAGCTTGTGAACTCGCGCAAGGCGCGCGCGGCCACCAGGATGCCGCTCGCCTACCTCGGCGGGGTCAAGAGCCTCGCCAACGTCGGGACGCTGATGGACGAGGGCTTCGATGCGATCACGCTCGGGCGGGTGCTGATCCACCAGGCCGACCTGGTCGATGCCTTCGCCACCGGTCGCGTGCAGGTATCCGGCTGCACTTCCTGCAACCGCTGTGTCGCCATGATGTACACCCCCGGGGGCACCTCGTGCGTGCTCGGCACGCCGGGGGATGCGGCGCTCAATGCCACGCCGGCCGCCTCGTGAGCGATGAGCTCAAGATGCTGCTCGCCGAGCGCGATATCGCCCGCCAGCTGGCAGGCTTTGCCCGCGCGATGGATGCGCGCGACTGGGCGGCGCTCGATGGCATCATTGCCGCGCAGGCCTGCGCGGACTTCGGCACCGGCGAAGTGGCCGGGCGCGCGGCCGTCATTCACCTGATGCGCTCGTTCCTGGATGACTGCGGGCCCACGCAGCACCTGCTGGGCAACCTCACCATCGAGGTGGACGGTGAGCAGGCGCACAGCCGCTGCTACGTGAGCGACCTGCACTTGGGGACGCACGAGAACTCGCAGCTGAGCTTCCAGACCTTGGGCGAATACCAGGACTCCTGGGAGCGCCGCGCGGGGCGCTGGTGGCTGGTGCGCCGGGTGAAGCTCAACCGCGCGCACCTGGGCTCGTTCGCAGTGCTAGGTCCCGGTCCCTCCGGCTGGAGCCCGCAGTGAGGCTAGCCCTGCAGGATGTCGCCGGGGCCGAAGTAGGCCTTCATGCTGGTGAACTTGCCCGCCTCGTTGAATGTCATGATGTCGATGACCCGCACCGTCAGCGGGCCGATTTTGGCCGAGAACGCCATCGCCGCCGCATTACCGTGCGAGCCGCGCACCGGGGCATCGAGACTGAGCTTTGCGCCGGTGGCGACGGAGTGGGTGTAGAAGGCACCGATCTCGGCGGCACCGCGCTTCAGCGGGGAACCGACCGGGTCCTCCACGGTGGCCTCCGGGGCGTACAGGGCGACGACGGCCGCCACGTTGCCGCTGTTGAAGGCATCGATGTAGGCCTGCATCGCGGCCTTCATGGTCTCTTGGCTCGGCATGGGGAACTCCATCTTTTTCGGGCGGCCACAGCATACCCGCGTGGCCACGCAGTTCGTGATCGTTCATTTGGGCGACGTGGTGGGCGGGCACCACGGTGCACACTGGCTTTGATCGACTTTTGTACGAGGGGGCTACTTGGCTGACGCAGGTGATCTGAGCGTCGATATCCTGGTCGTGGGATCGGGAAACGGGGCGCTGACGGCGGCGCTGTGCGCCTACGAGATGGGCGCAAAGGACGTGCTGGTCGTCGAGAAAAGCGCCCTGTTCGGCGGCACCAGCGCCACCTCCGGTGGCGGCATCTGGATCCCCTGCAGCCGCCCGGCACAGGAGGCCGGCGCCAAGGACAGCTACGAGGAGGCGCTGCAGTACGTCACCGGCTCGACGCCTCCGGGGGCGGTGCCCCTGGAGCTGCAGGAGGCCTACCTCAGGGAAGGTCCGAAGATGCTCGACTTCCTGCAGGCGCGCACGCGGGTGAAATACGACTCCCTTGCCCACTACCCGGATTACTGGTCCAACCTCCCCGGGGCCAAGCACGGCCATCGCTCGCTCGAGCCGGCGCCGCTCGCGCGCAGCGTGCTCGGCGCGGACGCCAGGAAGCTGCGTGATACGCACCACATGATGTGGATGTTCGACCGCATTGCCATGACCCAGGTCGATGCGCAGGTGCTGATGGCGCAGCTGCCCGGCTGGAAGGGCCTGGCGGCGCGGCGGGTCTGGGACTACGTGAGCGATGTCGGCTGGGCGCTCACCAACAAGCGCTCGCGGCGCATCGCCTGTGGCTGCGCTGGCATAGCGCGCCTGCGCTGGTCGATGCACGATCGCAAGCTGCCGTTGTGGCTCGAGGCGCAGATGACCGAGCTGCTCACCGACGATGCCGGGCGGGTGACCGGGGCGAAGATCGCGCGCAACGGTGCGACCACCGTGGTGCGCGCGCGCCGCGCTGTGGTGCTCGCCGCCGGGGGCTTCGAGCACAACCAAAAGATGCGTGAACAGTACCTGCCGCAGCCGACTGATGCGCGCTGGAGTGCCGCGGCCGGCACCAACAACGGCGACGCGCACCGCGCGGCCATGGCGATTGGCGCGGCGACGCGCCTGATGGACGGCGGCTGGTGGTGCTCGACGATCAGCGCCCCCGATGACCCGGTGCCGCGCCTGGCCATCATGGACAAGTCCTACCCGGGCAACATCGTGGTGACCAAGCGCGGGCGCCGCATCGCCAACGAGTCGCAGAACTACATCACCTACGAGCTCGAGTTCTATCGCCGCCACACCCCGCAGGACCCGCAGTTCCCCTCGTGGATGATCTTCGACGCGCGCTCGCGGCGCATGTACTTCAATGGCCCGCTGTGGCCGGCGAACTTCCGCCCCGACAAGCGCCTGCCGAAGGATTACTTCACCTCCGGCTTTGTCACCCGCGCCGGCTCGATCCGCGAGCTGGCCACACAGGCCGGCATCGACCCCGAGGGGCTCGAGCAGACGGTGCAGGCCATGAACGAGTACGCGCGCACCGGCAAGGACCTGGAGTTCGGCCGCGGCGATGCCGAGTACGACCGCTACTATGCCGACCCGCGCATCAAGCCCAATCCCTGCCTGGCACCGATCGTGGAGGCGCCGTTCTACGCCATGCGCATCGACCCGGGTGACTTCGGCACCCACGGGGGCCTCACGACCAATACCGACGGGCAGGTGCTGCGCGCAGATGGCGCGCCGATCCCGGGACTCTATGCGGTCGGCAACTGCGCGGCCGCCATCCTGCCGACCTACCCGGGGCCCGGCTCGACGCTCGGGCCCGCCATGACCTTCGCCTGGCAGGCTGCCAAGCACATCACCGGGAGTGCGCCATGATTGCCGACCAGCTGCTGGATGCGGCCAAGCTCATCGCCGATGCGCGCGCGGAGACCGGTCTTGAGCTCTTCGACGACCCGGACATCGGGGAGCCGCTCGAGCGGCTGACGCGGGCACTGCGCACCGAGGCGAAGCTGAACGATGTCGGGGTGCACACCTGGAAGGCGCGCATCCACAACACCCTCATCGCCCGCCTGCGAGCGCGCGACTGGTTCGACAAGAAGCCGGAGATCCTCGACGAGCAGCTGCCGCCGCCGATCGTCATCCTAGGACTCGCGCGCACCGGCACGACGCTGCTGCACCGCCTGCTGCAGACCGACCCGCGCATCTATGCCGCGGCCTGGTGGGAAGTGCGCTTCCCGGTGCCGGCACCCGATGACGTCAGGGGTGACCAGCGCATCACCGCCGCCACGGCCGAGGTGGCCGGCATCCTCGCCGCCATGCCGGAGCTGGCCTCCATCCACCCCTGGGACGCGATGGGTGCGGACGAGGACATCATGCTCATCGATGCGACGCTGCTGAGCACCACGGCCGAGTCGCTCGCCTGCATCCCCAGTTACCGCAGCTGGATCCACTCGCAGGACCTGCGCCCGGCGTACGCCTACCTGCTGCGGCTGCTGAAGTTCCTGCAGTGGCAGAAGAAGCAGCGCGGCCAGCAGGCCCAGTACTGGTCGCTGAAGACCCCGATGCACTTAGGATACGTCGAGGTGATCGCCGAGCAGATGCCGAACGCGGTGTTCGTGCAGACGCACCGCGACCCGATCGCCACCATCCCCTCGTTCGCCAGCTTCGTGCACATGCTGTGGGCGATGGGCAGCGACACTCCCGATCCGCTGGAGGGCGCACGCCAATGGTCGCAGACGCTCGAGGAGCACCTGAATCACTGCATGGACATGCGCGAGCGCCTGCCCAATCGCTTCATCGACGTGGACTTCCGCGACACGGTCGGCGATCCGGTGAAGGTGGTCGAGCGCATCTACCGGGAGATCGGCCTGCCGGTGACCGAGCAGACGCGCGCCGGTATCAATGCCTACATGGCCACCAACCCGCGCGAGGGCCGGCCCAAGCACGAATACACCCTCGAGGAGTTCGGCTTCACGCGTGACGAGCTTGAACGGCGCTTCCGGCGCTACCGCGAAAAACATATCCTTCCATTCACCCAGCGTTAAGGGGCTTTTGCAATGCTACTCAAAGACAAGGTCATCATCGTTTCCGGCATCGGACCGGGCCTCGGGGTGAAGCTGGCGGTCGAGTCCGCCCGCGAGGGCGCACGGGGCGTGGCCATCAGTGCGCGCACCGCGGAGAAGCTCGATGACGCCGAGAAGCGCATCAAGGAGGCCAATGCCGCGTGCAAGGTGCTCAAGGTGGTCACCGACATCCGCGATGCCGGGCAGTGCAAGCGCCTCGCCGAGGCGGCCAACAAGGAGTTCGGGCGCATCGACGGACTGGCCAACAGTGCCTTCCAGTGGGGTGCGCAGGGCACGGCCGACGGCTCGGACCTCAATGCCTGGCGGGAAATCATGGAGACCAACGTCATCGGCACGATGAACATGACGCAGGCGGTGGTGCCGATCATGAAGGCGCAGGGGGGCGGGGCGATCGTGAACATCAGCTCCATGGCAAGCGTCAAACCGCACACCGGCGAGGCCGGTTACGCGGCGACCAAGGGCGCCATCAACGTGGCGAGCAAGTACCTTGCGATCGAGCTCGGCGCGAGCAACATCCGCGTGAACGTGGCACGCATGGGCTGGATGCTGGGGGTGCCGGTGCAGGGCTTCGTCTCCTACGATGCCAAGCAGAAGGGCGTGCCGGAGAAGAGCTACTACGACGCCATCGCGGCCAACATCGCCCTGCGGCGCCTGGTGACCGACACCGAGTGCGCGCGTGCGGCACTGTTCCTGCTGTCGGACTACGCCTCGGGCGTCACCGGCGCGGTGCTGGATGCCAACGGCGGTGAATACCTGACGATGTAACTGGGGTACGGTGACTCGGCCGCCTCAGGCGGCCGAGTCCGCCTCTTCCAGCCGGCCGGGCATGCCGGCCACGCGGTGCTGCACGCCCTCGACCTGTTTCAGGAATTCCTGCCTGCGGGCGCGCTGGTTGTAGAACTGCTTGTACCAGATGCGCGACTTGTGGAACGGCCCGTCGCCCGGGACCTGCAGGATCTGGATCGCCGCGCGCTTGTTTGCCCACACGTCGAAGTCCTGCGCGAAGGCCTTGCGCGCCTCCTCCTGGTAGGCAGCCGCGGCCACGATCTCCTCTGCCGTCGGCCGCGCGTGCTGCGCTTTCACCAGCAGCGCATGCCACACCTTGATGACCCCGTCATCAACCATGGTGTGGCCGATGAAGATGATCGACTCGCCCATGCCCATCATCTTCGACAGCAGGAAGCCGGGGCCATGGTAGGTGGTGTCGGTGGTGAGGATCGGGCTCACGCCATCCGCGGTCACCAGGGTGCGATGTCCGCCGCCCTGCAGCTGCGTGGCCAGGTGGCCGTTGAATTCGTTGCGGTAGTACTTCACCTCCGAGCCATGCACCGGGTTCAAGTGCGAGCAGTCGGCGATGTTGTCGATGACTTCCTGGCCGTGGCAGGCCAGCGTCCCCAGGTGGTCATACTTCCAGCGGATCCACTGCGGGTCGTCCCACTCCTTCAGTGAGGGTGCCGCCCACTCCGGTTCCCCGCCCTCGGGGTCGTGCCAGACGAAGATGGCTCCCAGGCTCTCCACCACCGGCCAGCTGCGCACGCAGGCAGCCTTGGGGATCGGGGCCTTGCTGTAGGGGATGTCGTTGCACTTGCCGTCGGGGCCAAAGCGCCAGGCATGGTAGGGGCAGCGGATCGAGTCACCCTCGATCTGGCCGTCGCGCACCACGTAGGAGGACTCGTTGCGCGCCATGTTCGTGCCCATGTGCGGGCAGAAGGCATCCAGCAGCACCACCTTGCCGCTCTTGCCGCGGTACAGCGCAAACTCCTGGCCGAAGAACCGCACCGGCAGAACCTTGTCCTTCAGCTCACTGGCTTCGGCGACCATGAACCAGCCGCGCGGGAAGGTGAACTCGCCGAGTCCGTAGTCCTTGGTCAATGCCATGTCAGTGACTCCTCATTCCACCGAAGCACGCTACCAGATCGCTAAAGGGGCGCAACCGACTGAATCCCTTAGTCCATTCGGACTGCCCGGGCCTGCTCCAGCGGCTCCGGAACCGCCTGCCAGGCGCTACTTGGCCAGCATCGTCATATGCGCCGGGACGTTGTGCTGGAAGCACGGCTGCTCCACCCGTTCGGTGAAGCGCCAGCCGGCGGCCGTGTGGACATATTTATCCACGTACCACAGGCCCAGGAACATCACCTGCGCACCGCCTTGCGGCAGCGGGGTGTTCATCGGGTTGATGCACAGCGTGCGCCCGGTGGCCGTGTCACCCTTGACGGTGACTGCGATGTTGCCGACCAGGTGGCAGTAACCGGGGAACTTGGGCAGCACCTCGCTCAGCCACTGCTTGATCTGCGGGTAGCGCCCATCGATGCCCCCCAGGGCGCGGTAGTCGATGTAGGCGTCCTTCGTGAACACCTGGTCCAGCTCGTCCCAGTCACCCGAGTCGATGGCGTTGGCGTAAGTCACGGACAGCTGCTCGAGCTCGAGGCGGTCCGACAGTTCCTGCAGGCTGAGCATGGGGCAGTCCTCGTCGTGGGTTAACGCGCAACCGCTGCCGGCATCTGCGTCAGATGCGCGGGCACGTTGTGCTGGATGCAGCCTTCCTGCACCCGGCGGGTCATGCGCCAGCTTGCCGGAGTGCGGGTGAGCTCGTCCGCGTACCACATGGCGAGGAACATCACCTGCGCGCCGCCTGCCGGCAGCGGCACCTCGACCGGGTTCAGGCACAGCGTGCGCGCCTGCGCGCGGTCGCCCTGGAGCTTGACGGTGATGTTGCCCACCAGGTGGCACATGTGCGGAAAGGCGCCGGTCGCAGGCGGCAGCCACTCGCGGATCTTGGCATAGCTGCCGTCGATGCCGCCGGTGGCGCGGTAATCGATGTAGGCATCGGGGGTGAAGATCTCATCGAGCCACTCGAAGCGCCGCGCATCAAGCGCATTGGCGTAGCGCACGATCATGTCGCGGATCTGGATGCGGTCGGATAGCTGCTGCAGGCTCATCTAAGGCAGCCTCGTGCCCGGTCCGCCGGGGGGCATCTCCAGGAACTCCACGATGAGCGGATCGCCGGCGCGCTCCAGGTAGGCAAACGTGGTATCCGCGCACCAGCGCTTGTACCAGATCGGGGAGTAGCCCAATGGGGCGATGCGTTGGATCCAGCCGTCGGCGTCCTCCACGCGGTACTGCAGGTGGTGCATGCCCTCCCGGCCAGCCTCGATGAACTCGCGGTGCGGGCTGTCGCCTGCGATCCACTCGATGAGCTCGATCTCCAGCGGCCCGCTGTGGCCGATGGCCACCTTGAGCGTCGCATCCGCGCTGCGGCCGCGGTAGGTGGCCTGCGGCACCGAGCCGTCCAGGCGGCTCCAGGGTCCGTACAGGCGGTCGTACTTGGCGATCGATGCCTCGATGTCGCGCACCACGAAACCGATCTGCGCCACGGGCGGCAGGCCCAGGGAAGTCAGCGAGGGGGCGTTGTTCATGCGAGCCTCATGTGTTCACGCACGGCGCGCCAGCGGCGCCGCAGCGCCGGCGGCGGCCACGCAGCGACCCACGCGCCGGCCGGAGAAGATGCAGTCCGCGTAGGCGAGGCCGCTGACATAGACGTTCGAGCAGATGCCCACGGCGGTGCGCCCCGCCGCGTACAGGCCTTCGATCAGGCTGCCATCCCCGCGCCGCACCAGCCCGGTGGCCTCGTCGACCTCGAGTCCCCCGAGGGTGAGCATCGGCATGGGGAAGTAACGGCTGTGCACGGAGATATCGAGGGCGTGGTAGGGCGCGGTGGTGAGCGCACTCATCTCCTCGGGCGCCTTGCCCACCACATCGGCGATCTCCCCGCGCGCGGCGCGGTTGTAGGCCTCGACGGTCCTCTTCAGCCCCTGCGGGTCGATGCCCATCAGGTGCGCGAGTGCCTCAGGGGTGGCCGCGCTCTTGCGGTTCATCATGAGATTCAGCCGTGCCACCTGGCGCTGGTACTTCACCACGTCGGCCCCGCGGGCGATCTGCTTCTTGCTCTCGCGGTAGAGTGTCTCGTCGATGACGAGGTAGGCGGCGCCCTCGGGGCTGTGCGCCACCGCATCCCCGAGGGTCGAGCCGTACACGCCCTCGTGGCAGATGCGCTCGCCGTGCTTGTTGACCACGATGCCGCGCGGCCAGGCGGACGGCGGGTTGATCATGCACCAGCCGGTGACCCGGTCCATCGAGCCCACCGCGCCGCCGGCGCTCTGGCCGAGGCGGATGCCGCTGCCGGTATCCCCGAGGGTGCCGTTGGGCAGGCCGCGCACGTACAGCGGCGCGTAATGCTTGACCATCGCGGCGTTGAGGATGAAGCCGCCGGCGCTCAACACCACCCCGCGCCGCGCGCGGATGAAGCGCGTGACGCGCTCCTCGGACTCGATGCGGCCCGCGGCCGCCAGGTAGCGCCGCGCCAGGCCGATGGTGAGCGCGGCGAGCGGGATCACCGGCGGCAGCAGTTCCAGCAGCCAGTTGGCGCGGCGCGTGTAGCGGGCGAAGCGGCGTGCCGCCGCACCCGCGGCGGGGATCGACAGGGCCTTCACCCCGACCACCGCACCACGCCTGTCCAGCACCAGCTGGCGCACCTCCGTGTACTTGTCGAAGCGCACGCCGGCCTTGACGGCAGCCGCGGCCAGGGGCTTCCAGATGCCCCACCCCAGGCCCCAGGCCTTGCCCTTGTTGTACACCGCGGTGCGATGCCCGCGCGCGGCAGGCTTGGCGCGCGCAGCGTAGGCGGGGACCAGGGAATTGTCCGGGTGGTAGAGGTGATAGCGCAACGGCGGGTAGGAGACCTTCTTCTTGAAGACACCCGTGCCGTTGAGCAGCGCGCCGTGCGCGAGCAGCCAGTCGACGGTGGCAACCGAGTCCTCGCAGAACTTGCGCAGCGTCGCCTCGGAGACGATGCCATTGGTCTCGATCGCAAGATACTTGTACATCTCCTCAGTGCTGTCGGCCTCGCCGGCGTCACGCTGCGGCTTGGTGCCGCCGCCGGCGTAATACACCCCGCCGTTGGCGGCCGAGGAACCGCCACCCTCGTAGCGGTCGAGCGCAATGACGCTGACGCCGCGCTCGATGGCCTCGAGCGCTGCGGCAACACCTGCGCCGCCGAAGCCTGCGACCACCAGGTCCGTGGCCTCGTCCCAGCGCTGCGCCTCGACGTCGTCGATGACCAGCGGTGCTTCGACCGGGGAGGCCCACAGCGGATGATTCGGGTCCATGGGTGCTAGTCCGTATGGGTGAGAGTGGTGGCGGGTGCTCTTTCGATTGTGGCGCGGGCCGTGCCGATCCTCAATCCGCTACTCAGGGGAGAAGGCGAGCAGCAGGTTGCCCGGCTGGCGCATGGAGCCTGAGATCACGAACAGCATGCCGTGCGCGATCACCTGGCCACCGTAATCTATGGCCCCGCCGTAGCCCTTGGCGCCGTTGACCGTATCGAAACTCTGTCCGGTGTCGAACTGCCAGATGATCTTGCCGTCGCTCGCGTTGTAGGCGCGCACGCGCCCGTCCATGGCGCCGGCGAACACGACCCCGGGCAGCATCGATACCCCGGCAAGCAGGGCGTGGGAGCAGTTCTGCGGTCCCCAGGCGCAGGGGGTCGCCGGCGTCGCGGTCTTCCATAGCACCTCGCCATTGAGCGGGTTGAGTGCGTAGAGCGCGCCGGGGCCCTTTTGCTCCTCGAGGCTGTACTCGGAGGTTGCAAAGTAGCTGCGTTCGCCATCATTGGCAGGACCCCAGAGGATCGCGCCGTTGTTGGTGCCGACGGCTAGGGATTGGCTCCACAGGATATTCCCGTGCATCAGCGCATCGAAGCCGAAGGCGGTGCCGGACTTCGCCCCGGCCACCAGCAGTTCGCGCCCGCGCACGTGCATGAGCATCGGCGAGCTGGAGAAGTCGAAGTCCGGGCCGAGCGGGGCAGGGCAGTTGCCCACCGGCTGTCCCTTGCACAGGAAGATCCAGGCATCGCCCTTGAGCACCTGCCGGGTCCACATGCGCTGACCGTCGGAACGGCGCAGGGCGAGGATGGCGTCCGTCGAGTCGCTCTCGAGCTGGGTGTAGGAGTCCCCGGTGCCGACGTAGATCAGGTTGCGCTTCGCATCGATCGTGGGGGCGGAGAAGATCGAGCCACCCGCAGGACCGGTGAGTTCCTTGCCGCTGGGGGCTTTCGCCGCGACCGCCGCTCGCCGGATCGTGTACGACTGCCACAGGATCTTGCCGCTGCCGGCGTTGACGGCCACCAGGCTGCCGCGGAACGTGCAGCAGTGATATTTCGGGTCCGCGGCGGCGACTTCCTCGAAGGAGCTCACCGGCGCGTACAGCACCCCGGAGTACAGCTGCGGGGTGCCGACCAGGCGCGCGATCGGGTGGCTGTCGAGGCGCTGCGTCCACAGCTCCCGGCCGTCGCGCGCATCGACCGCGTGCAGAATGCCCTTGTCATCGCCGAACCAGGCGGCGATGTGCTCCCTGTGATCCTGTGACTGGCCGGCGCTGAGCTTGCCCACCACGATGCCGGTGCGCACCAGCGCGCCTGCGAAGTAGCTCCAGTAAGTGCAGCCGGTGTCGGCGTTCAGGGCGAACACGCGTGCACCGGTACCGCCTGCGATCACCATATCCCCGATGACCGCCGGCTGTCCGAAGGCGGCGCGGCCGGGGAAGGCGAAGGTCCAGCGCAGCCGCAGGTGCGGAACCTGTGCCGCGCTCAGGCCCCCGTCGGGCTGGTAGCGCGAGCTGCTCAGATCGTGTCCCCAGCTGCGCCAGTCATGCGCCGTGAGCTGCGGGTTGGCCGGGGACTGGCAGGGATTGGCGTCCGCGGCGGCCCGCGGCGAGGGCTGCTTGTTGGTGAGGTAGACCGCGATGCTCTTGATCTGCTCGCCCGTAAGGCCGGCGGCCTGCGGACGCATGACCCCCAGGGTGAGGGTGTCGATGACATCCTCCGGCGCACGCGTGGTGGCGATCAGCACCTTCGGCGGGATGCGATCCTGTGCATGATCGTGACAGGCCGAGCAGCGCTGCGCCCAGATGGCTGCACCCTCTGCGCCCGCCGGATCCGCGGGCGTCTCGGCCGCGCGCGTGGCAGTGCCGGACAAGGCCAGGACTGCGATGAAGGCGAGGAAGGTGGGGGCGCCAGTCTTCATTTTTCAGATGTCCTTAAAACAATCGCGCGGACCTTTCCGGGCCCGCGCATCAGCTGACCGATCATACCTGCGTGCGCCGGGGTGGCCTCGACCGAACGAGGGAGCGGATCGTGGGCTCAGCTTCAGGAAGCGCGGCGCTCGTTCCAGGCTGCTGCGGCCTCGATCTGCGTCGCGCCCTGCGGACCGTTGCTGCCGCACTTGAGGCACTCTACGTGGAAGGCCGGGTCCGGATCGTCCGCATCGCTCCAGCGCTCGACGACCAGCTGGGCCGCGCCGCTGCCGCAGAACGGGCAGCTCAGTGGTTCGGGCCCATCGCTGAGCGGTTGACCGTCCATGTCGATGAACTGGTGAGTGTCATCGGGTCCCATAGCCGGCTCCTCGATTGCGGTGGCGTGGGCTCGTGGCCGGCTGGACGCGGCAGGTGAGCTTTCTTAGGAGCGTGGCGGCGGTGTGGCTGGCGTGGCCTCGGGCTTGCGGATGATGCTCGTGGCCATCGCCACCACGGAGGCCAGGTCCGAGAGCTGTCCGGGAATGACCAGCGTCGTGCTGTCCTTGGCGAGCTTGCCGAACTGGCGCACGTATTCCTCGCCGATGCGCAGCTGCATGGCCTCGATCCCGCCGCGGTCGCTGAGCGCGCCGCCTACCTGGCGCAGGCCCGCGGCGGTGGCCGTGGCGACGGCGAGGATCGCCGCCGCCTGGCCGTCGGCTTCGTTGATCTGCTGCTGCTTGTTGGCCTCGGACGCCTTGATTACGCGCTGCTTGTCGCCCTCGGCCTCGTTGATCTTGGCGTCCCGCTCGCCCTCGGAGGTGAGCACCACGGCGCGCTTCTCGCGCTCGGCGCGCATCTGCTTCTCCATCGCCGACAGGATGTCCTTCGGCGGGGAGATGTTCTTGATCTCGTAGCGCATCACCTTCACGCCCCAGGCGCCGGAGGCCTTGTCGAGCTCGGAGACGATGTTGGCGTTGATCGTGGCGCGCGCCTCGAAGGTGCGGTCCAGCTCAATCTTGCCGATCTCGCTGCGCAGGGTGGTCTGCGCCAGCTGGCCGATGGCGAAGCCGTAGTCGGTGATGCCGTAGGAGGCCAGGTGTGGATCCAGCACCTGCAGGTAGAGGATCGCATCGACCGCCACCTGGACGTTGTCGCGGGTGATGCAGATCTGTTCGGCCACATCGTTGGCCTGCTCCTTGAGGCTGTGGCGGTAGGCGATGCGCTCGATGAAGGGGACAAGGATGTGGAAGCCGGCCGAGAGCGTGCGGCTGTAGCGGCCGAGGTTCTCGACGACGTAGGCGCTCTGCTGCGGCACCACGGTCGCCGTGCGCCACACCAGGATCACAGCAATGAGAGCCAGGACGATGAAGACGTAGGGTGTGTACACGATGGGTTCTCTGCGGCTAGGGAGCAGGTTCTACGAGGAGTGTCAGGTCGCGCACGCGCATCACTTGTGCGCGGGCGCCGGCGGCAATCGGTCGGGCGCTCTCGTTGCGCACCGTCCAGAGGGTGCCCCGGTACTCGGTCTGGCAGGACTCACCGGGTGACAGGGGAACCTGCAGGGTGAGCACGGCGCCGGCAGGCCCGGTGTTGAGCTCCGGCAGCGCGCGGCGGAAGCGGTTGTAGAGGCGGGAGCGGAAGGCGACCATCAGCCCTACCGAGAGGGCGGCGAACATTCCCCATTGTGCCCACTCGGCGAGCGCCGTCGCGGCGCTGAGCAATCCCACCAGCATGGCCGCGGCGCCCACGAAAACCAGGTAGAACTGCGCGTTCACGAAGGTGAGCTCGGCCCCGAACAGGATCGCGCCACCGATGATCCAACCCCACCAAGCCATGCTGCGCCCCGCCTTGCTCGCTGACTGAAACCGCTCGACCGCCGGGGCCGATCATACACCTTGAGCGTCAGCGGCTGAGTTCGCGGCCCCCGTGGGCGCAGGCGCGGATGCTGTTCCGTGCGCCGGCAAATTCCCCTAGACTCGCGCCTCGCGGCACAATTTGTGTACCGCCAGTATCAATATTTCGGAGAAGCCATGCAGGCAGTCCAGGTGCTGCGCCACGGCCGTCCCGCCGAGGCGATCAGCGTCCGCGAGGTTCCCGTCCCGGAGCCCGGGCCCGGCGAGGTGCGCATCGCCGTCTCCGCGGCATCGCTGAACTTCGGCGACGGCCCGCGTGCGCTCGGCGGCGTCGCCATGGCGATGCTCAAGCCGCCCTTCACCCTGGGGATGGACGTGTGCGGCACCGTCGAGGCCGCGGGCGCCGGCGGTGAGGCATGGCTGGGCCGGCGCGTCGTGGCGATGACCAAGATGGCCCTGGGGGGCATGGCGCAGCAGGCCATCGCCCCCGTTACGGGGTTGTTTGATGCGCCGCCGGAGCTTGCCGATGCCGAAGCCGCCGGCTTCCTGCTGCCCTACCACGTGAGCTACCTCGCGCTGCACGTGCGTGCGCGCCTGCAGGCCGGCGAGGCGGTCCTGGTCACCGCCGCTGCCAGTGGCGTCGGCACGGCCGCCGTGCAGCTGGCCGCCGCGGCCGGCGCCCGGGTGGTCGCCGTGGCCGGCGGGGCGCAGAAGACCGCCTACTGCACTGGCCAGGGAGCGACGGCGACGATCGACCACCAGAAGGAGGACCTGTTCGAGGCGGTCATGCAGCACACCGGGGACCGCGGTGCGGACGTGGCGTTTGACCTGGTCGGCGGTGAGCTCACCGACAAGATCTGGACCTGCATGGCTCTCGAGGGGCGCTATCTGCCGGTGGGCTTCAACGATGACACCCAGGGCGGTTTCACGGGACGCGCGCTGCGCAAGGTGTCCATCGGCAACTTCTCCGTGCTCGGCGTCATGCTCGCCTATGGGGTGCCGGTGGGGCCGATGCGCCGCATGGGCATGAACTTTTTCCCCTCCGAGACCGGCGCGCGCGTTCACGGCGCGCTGCGCGAGCTCATCGCGCAGAAGAAGATCCGCCCGGGGGTCGCGCGGTGCATCCGCATGGCCGAGGTCGCCCAGGTGCTGGAGGAGCACCTGGCGCGCCGTACCAGCGGGCGCACCGTCGTTGACATCGCTGCGGGCTGAAGGTCGGGCAGATGCAGATCCGGAGTGAGGCACTGCTGGCGGCCGCCTGCGCGCAGACCGGCCTTGCGGACTTCGGCGGCGACAGCTTCCGCGAAGGGCTGCAGGTGCTTTGTGAGTCCGCCAGCAACGAGGCCCAGCTCAACGGGCTGGGCGTGCTGGCCGCCTCGGGGATGATTCTTGGCTCGCTGGTGAACCGGCTGAAGGTCACCGACTGGGTCAGGCAGCATCCGGAAGTCCTGCGCGAGAAGATCGCAGCACCGCTGGTGGTGGTGGGCATGTTCCGCGCCGGCACCACCTTCCTCACCTACCTGATGGAGAAGGACCCGCGGCACCGTCCGCTGCTGCGCTGGGAGGCCGGCGACAGCGTGCCACCGCCTACGCCTGCCACGCGTGCCAGCGACCCGCGCATCGAGGCCTCGCGCATGGCGATGGCGATGCTGGACCAGATCAACCCGCGCGTGCGCACCGTGCAGAGCGAGGAGCCCGACGGGCCGACCGAGTGCATCGCGGTCCTCAGCCAGGACTTCAGGAGCCTGCTGTGGGAGGCCCTGGCCAACGTGCCTTCCTACGGTGAGTGGCTGCGTGGCACTGATCACGCCTCTGCCTACGCCTGGCACCGCCTGGTGCTGCAGGTGCTGCAGAGCGCAGGCGTGCGCGGGCGCTGGTCGCTCAAGAGCCCGCACCATGCACTGCACCTGGGTGCGCTCACCGCGACCTATCCGGACGCACGCCTGGTGCTCATGCACCGCGACCCGGTGGTGCTGTGTGCCTCGGTATGCAGTCTCATCAGCACCCTCACCGGCACGTTCTCCGATGCGGACCACCGGCGCTACATCGCCGCGCACTGGACCGACATGCTGGCGCGCTCGGTCGCCGCAGTGGAGGCATTTCGCGCGGCTAACCCCGGCACGCAGATCGTGGACGTGCAGTACGCGGACCTGGTGCGCGACCCGATCGGCACCATGCGCGCCGTGTACGGCGCCTTCGGCGAGCAGCTCGAGGGTGCCGCCCTTCAGGCGATGACCCGGCACGTCGAGTCCCACCCCCGCGGTCGCTTCGGGCCTCACAAGTACGATCTTGCAGGGTCCGGCCTGGACGGGGCGGTGATCGCCGAGCGCTTCCGCGGCTACGTGGAGCGCTACGACATCCCGCTGGAGTCCGCCGCAGGCTGAGGCGCGCCCGGCGCCTGCGCTACGCGAAAAAAAACGCGCGGGCCCTCCGGCCCGCGCGTTCTTTTTTCCCTTGCGGGTAAGCGGTGCTAGAAGCCGTACTCCAACTGCACGCCCACCTGGGCCTTCGGCGCGTAGGCCCGGGCGGCATAGTAGTAGCCGGTCTGCGGGACCGGTCCCATGTTGCCCAGGACCGGGATGTAGGGCGCGGCACCCTGACCGATCGTGTGCTGCAGGTAGCTCACATTGAACAGGTTCTGCGCCCAGAGCGACGCCCGCATGCTCTTCTTGCTGCCGTGCGTGTCGAAGTTCCAGGTGAGCCTGCCGTCGGTCACGCCGTGGGCCGGGATCGAGTAGAACTCGGAGGAACCGGGCACGTCCACACCGGTCGGGGCCGTGTTGTACTGGCGGCCCTGGTAGCGGTAGTTGACGAACAGCTCCAGGCTCCCACCCTCGTGGTGCATCATCGTCCAGTCGATGTTGGCATTGAGGATGTTGTTCGGCGCGTACGGTACGCGGAACAAGGAGGCGACGTTGTCGCCCACGTGGTACGGCGAGGCTGAGTTGACGGCCGGGTCGAAGATCGTGCCGGCCAGGGCATTCACCGTCTTCATGTTCGTCGAGAGCACCGTGTCGTTGATGCCGAGTGTGAAGTCCGGGCTGAACGCGAACAGCAGCTCGAATTCCGCGCCATCCACGGTGGCCGAGCCGGCGTTGTAGGACTGCACGATCGCAAGGTTCGTCGGGTCGACGTCGAACTGCAGCTGCATGTCGCTGAACTTGCTGTGGAACACCGCGATGTTGGCACGCACGCGGTGGTCGGCCCAGTAGGACTTCAGTCCCAGTTCGTAGGTGGTCACGTTCTCTGGCTGGAACGTCTGCGCAAACTGTCCGGTCGGCGCTGCCTCGGTGGAGCCGCCGGCCTTGTAGCCGGTGGCGATGCGCAAGTACGTGTTGACGTCCGGACTGATCGCCCAGGCCAAGGTGCCCGCGGGGTTGAACTTGCTGAAGCTCACACTGTTGTTGCCACCGAAGTCGGGAATCGCAAACGCACACTGGAACCCGAGCCCGCCGCATGCAGGGATCGGGGGGGATGTGAACGAGGTTCCCGTCGTGAGTGCATCGCGTGTGGCCTTGCGGTCATCCTTGGTATAGCGGCCGCCGAGGGTGAGCGACCAGGGATCACTGATGTGCCAGGTGACCTGGGCGTAGGCGGCCTTCGATTTCGCCTCCGCGGTCACGTAGCGCGACTGGTCCTCGCTGAAGACTGGCCCGGAGCCCGGGAAGAACTCCTTGGGGATGCCGATCGTGCCGAACTCGGCGTGGTTGGCGTTTTCCTGGAAGTAGTACAGGCCCACGACGTAGTCGAAGGAGTGGGAGATGTTGCCGACCAGCTGGAACTCCTGCGTGACCTCGTTGCTCTGCACCACATCGTCGCTGGTGAAGTTGGTGATGCCGACCACGCCTGCGCCCAGCGGGTCGGAGAAGGCGCCGTTGTAGTCCTGGTAGAACCGCGAGTCGAGACCGCGGTAGTAGGTCAGTGACCTAAACGTGGTGTCGTTGTTGATCTTGAAGTTCAGGGTGAGGCCGTCGGAGTTGAACTTCGCGACGCTCGGGTGCATCGGGATCGGCTGCCAGGTGTTGGTCGCCAGGCCGTCCGCGGGCACCGAGTAGCCGGGAATCAGGCCGTTGAGCGCCGGATCCTGGTAGTAGATCGGGCTTGAGGAAAGCTGGCCCACCTCGTAGAAGTAGTCGGCGGAGAAGATGCCGCCGGTGTCCCAGCGCAGCGACAGGCGCGCGCCTCTCTGGTCCTCGCGGTTGAAGTCCGTATAGCCGTAGTTGCCGACGTTGCCGGCGAGGTTGCTGTAGAGCAGCGTGACCTTGCTGGACAGGCCGCCGGCGACCTTCGGCAGGTTGACGGTGGCGAGCGCACGCACGTAGTTGCGCTGACCTACATCGAGGCTGGCCTTGATGTCCGCTTCCCCGGTGGGCTTCTGGCTGATGATGTTGACGGCACCACCAGTGGTGTTGCGTCCGTACAGGGTGCCCTGCGGGCCGCGCAGCACTTCCACGCGCTCCACGTCGGCAAGGTCGAAGGTCTCAGCCTGGGGACGGGCGATGTAGAAGCCGTCCTCGTAGAGGCCGACCGAGCCGTCCTGGGTGATCTGGTTGGCATCTGCCACACCCTGGCCGCGCATGTAGAGGATCAGCGTGTTGCTGGAACTCGGGTACGGTGTGTAGTTGATGCTCGTGGACTGCTTGGCCACGCCCGCAAAATCTGTCACGCCTGCCTTGCTCAGGTCCTCGGCGGACAGCGCCGTGATTGCGATTGGCGTGGTCTGCAGGTTCTCGGTGCGCCGCTCCGCGGTGACCACCACTTCCTGGATGCCTTCCTGTGTCTGTTCCTGCGCGAGCGCGAGGCGCGCGTCGACAATCAGGAATCCAGTCACGACCATCATCGCGCCAACGTGGCGCGAACCGGACTTCACCATACGATCCCCCTAAATAGTAATCAGCGTACCGATAATGACCCGCCTCCGGATGCTTGTCGAGACCACGTTGCGGTGGCGCAACGCAAAAGTTCCTCCGTCCGGCGCCGCGAGGGTACCTCGTCCAAACGAGGGATTGCCGCAAAGGGCATGTGACTATGATCAATGGCCTTTTCGCATCGAGGCCATGCTGGGGAAAAACGATGGTAGACAGGACACGGGGTCTCCCTGCCCGCCAGGGGGCTGTTGCTATTCTGCTGCCATTGCTGGCGTGCTGCGCCCGGAGCGCTCCGGTCGATTACAGCGGGCCAACGGCCGGCTGGGCCTCCTGGGGAGGCAATGAAGGGGGGATGCGCTATACGCCGGCGACTCAGATCACCCCGCAGAACGTAAAAAACCTGAAGGTCGCCTGGACCTACCGGATCGGCGAGCCGAGCCTTCTGCCGGAGCATCCGACCAATCCGGCCGATATCCCCGGCCTGCTGGCCAAGGGCATCACGCCTGAACTCAAGCGCATGCCCGCGCTCGAGGCGACGCCCATCCTCGCCGAGGGTCACCTGTACCTGTGCTCGAGTACCAACAAAGTGGTGGCGCTGGACCCTGAGACCGGTCGCGAGATCTGGTCCTTCGATCCGAAGCTGGATGCGACCGGCGGGGTGCTGGTGCTGTGCCGCGGGGTGAGCTACTGGCATGACGCGAACGCTGCCGCCGGCAGCGCCTGTGCGGGGCGCATCTTCACCGGCACGCAGGATGCGCGCCTGATTGCCCTCGATGCGCACGACGGCAAGCCGTGTGCCGGCTTCGGCAGCGGCGGCACGGTGGACCTGAAGGAGCACCTGGGTGCCATGCGCCCCGGTGACTATGGCGTGACCGTCCCGCCGGCGATCGCGGGCGACCGGGTCATCGTCGGCGGCCGCATCACCGAGGACATGCGCACCGACATGCCTGCAGGGGTGGTGCGTGCCTTCGATGCGCGCAGCGGGGCGCTGCTGTGGGCCTGGAACTCGGTGCCGCCGCAGGCCGAGGGGGTGACGGCGGATGGTACCTACCGCCGCTCGACCGCCAATACCTGGTCGGTGTTCTCCGTCGACAGCCAACGCAACCTGGTGTTCATCCCGACGGGCAACGCCCAGGTCGGCTTGTACGGCACCACGCGCGACACCGACGGGCGCGACTACTACGCCGCCTCCGTGGTGGCCCTCGATGCGGCGAGCGGCAAGGTGGTGTGGCACTTCCAGACCGTGCACCACGACATCTGGGACTACGACGTGCCCGCGCAGCCGGTGCTGTTCGACTTCCCAACCGCCAGCGGGCCGGTGGCCGCGGTCGCCCAGCCGACCAAGCAGGGCTACCTCTTCATCCTCAACCGCGAGACCGGTGAGCCGCTGGTGCCGGTGGAGGAGCGTCCGGCCCCGCAAGAGTGGGCCGTGGCGGGGGAGCATCTGGCGCCCACCCAGCCGGTGCCCACGAACGACACCTACGTTTTGCAGCGCGCGCAGTTCACAGAAGAGGACATGTGGGGCTTCACGCCCTGGGACAAGGCCAAGTGCCGCGACCTGTTCCGCAGCAAGAACTACGCGGGCGCCTTCAGCGCACCCTCGCTCAAGGGCACCATCACCTACCCGGACAACCTCGGGGTCATGAACTGGGGCAGCGCCGCGATCGACCCGGTGCGCAACCTGCTCATCATCAATACCAGCCACGTGGCGACCGTGGCGCAGCTGGTGCCACGCGAGCAGGCGGATGCCCGCTTTGCCAAGGGGGAGTGGCTGCTGGCGCAGGCCGGCACGCCCTATGCCGCGCAGTGGACCGCGCTGCTCTCCCCGTGGGGCGCGCCGTGCAACAAGCCACCGTGGGGCGAACTCGTGGCGATCGACCTTACGCACGGCAAGCGCCTGTGGCAGGTGCCGCTGGGCAGCACGCGTGACCTGGCGCCATTCCCGCTGTGGCTGAAGATCGGCACGCCCAACATCGGCGGACCGCTGGTGACCGCCTCGGGGCTTACCTTCATCGGGGCTGCGACCGATGACTTCCTGCGCGCCTTCGACAACCGCACGGGCGCGCAGCTGTGGAAGGGGCGCCTGCCCGCAGGTCCCCAGGCCACGCCGATGACCTACCGCCTGAGCCCCACGGGCAAGCAGTTCGTGGTGATCGCCGCCGGTGGCCACAAGTACATGCGCACCAAGCTCGGGGACTACCTGGTCGCCTTCAGCCTGTGAGCGTGTAGTCGGTGAGGTTGGGCGCGCGCGTCCACTTCCAGTAGTCCGCCAGGCGCCACGGCGAGGTGGTGACCACGCGGCCGGACTTGTTGCGGTACCAGCTGTCGGCGGCCGGGTGCGACCACACCAGCGTCTCGAGTTCTGCGATCAGCCGGCGCGTGTAGTCGTCGTACACCTCGGGCTTCACGTCCATCGCCTTCACCCCGTTCTCCAGCAGCGCCTGGATGCAGGCGGTCGTGTAGCGCACCTGGCACTCGGAGTGGAAGATGATGCTGCCGGCATGCGCAAGGTTGGTCGCAGGACCGTACAGGCAGAACAGGTTCGGGAAGTCCGGCACGGTGATGCCGAGGTAGGCGCGCGGCTCATCGCCCCAGACCTCGCCGAGGTTCTTGCCGCCGCGGCCGAGCACCTCGATCGGCCAGAGGAACTTGGTGGCATGGAAGCCGGTGGCGTAGACGATGACATCCACATCGTAGCGGCCGTGGCTGGCGATGATGCCCCGCTCGTCGATGCGCGTGACCGCTTCCGTGACGAGCTCCACGTTGGGCTGCTGCAGCGCGCGCAGCCAGCTGCCGTTGTCCTGCAGCATGCGCTTGCCCATGAAGGGGAACTTCGGGGTGACCTTCTCCAGCAGCTCCATATTGCCGTTCACCTGGTACTTCATGTACTCGACCAGGTTGGCGCGGTACTGGTCGTTGAGCGCGTTCACCGCGCGCTCCGGGTGCGGGAAGCTCTTGTCGATGCGGATCGCCGGCAGGATGCCATCGCTCCCCGGGTAGAAGATCAGGAAGCGGAACCAGCGCGCGTAGAAGGGCACGTGCTGCACCAGCCAGCGGAACGGGCCGCTGACGGCCTCGTGGTACAGCGGGTTCGGCAGCATCCAGGGCGCGGAGCGCTGGAACACGTACAGCTGCGCGGCGACCTTGGCCACCTCCGGCACCAGCTGGAAGGCGCTGGCACCCGAGCCGACCACCGCCACGCGCTTGCCGGTCAGGTCCAGCCGCGGGTCCCACTCGGCCGAGTGCACCTGCACGCCGGTGAAGCTCTCGCGCCCGGTGATGTCCGGGATGCGCGGCCGGTTCAGTTGTCCGACCGCGCTCACCAGCGCATTGACGCGCATCCTGCGCGGCGCGTCGCCGGTGTTGCTCTTGAGCTCCACGTCCCAAGCGGCGAGCTGCTCGTCATACTGCGCCGAGGTCACCTCGGTGTTGTAGCGGATGTAGGGTTCCAGGCCGTGGCGCTTGACGAAGTGCCGGAAGTACTCGAGCAGCTCGTCGCGGCGCGAGAAGTACTCGGTCCAGGGATAGGGCTCGAAGGAATAGGAGTAGAAGTGGTTGGCGATGTCGACCCGGCAGCCCGGGTACTGGTTCTCGTACCAGGTGCCGCCGACCGAGTCGTTCTTCTCCACCACGGTGAAGGGGATGCCGGCCTCCTTCAGGCGCAGTGCCTGCAGCAGGCCGGACATGCCGGCACCGATCACCAGCACGTGGAACTTCTCGCGCGTGGCGGCCGGCACCTCGTGCGCCCAGCGCGGTGCGCGCGAGTCGTTGCCATCGAGGGCCAGCTCCTCGAGCATCATCGGCACGTACTCGTCGCCGACGCGCTCGCCAACCATGAAGTTCATCATCTCCTGCACGAGCGCGGCATCGGGCTGCCGGGGCAGCGTGCAGCCGCGGTCGCGGTAGGCCTTGAGCGCCTGCAACGCAAGCTCGCGGACGTTCCCCTGGTCCGCCTCGCTCAGGCCCCCCTGGAAGCCGCCCATCATGACCACCTTGGGGCGGATGGCGCCGCGCAGGATGCTGGTGTCGCCGGTGAGGTGGATGAGCGACATCAGCAGCGTCGGGATGCTCGCCCCGGCAAGCTGCCGGGCGATGAACTCGTCGCTCTCGGTGACCGGCTTCTCCGCTGGCAGCAGGTGCTCGCTCATGCGTACTTTCCGCGCAGTGCAAAGGGTGCCCACGATACCCGCAATGGCCGCGAGCGCCCATCGGCGGTTGCTCCTAGTCCGGTACGACGAGGCCTCAGTCGCTGACCTCCCCGCTGTCGATCACCTGCGCCTGCGCCAGGGCGGCGCGCCCGCCGCTGCGCAGCCTCGCCAGCGGCAGGAGATGGGCCCGCACCTTCGGCGGCGGCGCCTGGGTGAGGATGAGGCGCAGGCTCATGCCGCCGTGGACGTGGCCGCCCGGGTCGATCCAGTTGCCGCCGATGCCGGGGTCGGAGTCTGCGATCACCACCCACACCGAGCCATCGGGCTCGAGCTGGCAGCGGTACTTGGTGACGTGCCCCTGGCCGTCCTCGTAGTTGTCGAAGTTCTCCTGCCACAGGTTGCACAGCTGGAAGATCCAGTAGTCGCACTCGGGGGGCGTGAACTGCAGCACCAGGGCCTCGTCGTGCGACTTCGCCCAGGTGCCGAAGCCGTGGTGGCGGTCGGGCACGCCGCCGTTGCTCAGGTACAGCGCGCGGCTGAAGCGGATACTGTTGGGCCGCTTGGACAGGTTGTCCTGCCACCAGGAGCGCACCAGCTCAAGATAGGCCAGCACCAGCTGGCCGCTCTTGGCGAGCTGCGTGGACAGGTGCGCGGGGGTGAGCACCTCGGGCCTGGGATGATCCAGGCGCTCGATGCGCATCTGCGGTGCGCGCTCCTTGCTGCGATCGTGGTAGACGACGCGGATCAGCAGGCCGACGCAGTCCGGTTCGATCTTCAGCCAGTTGCGCCCGCCCGCCGGGCCCTCGCGGCTCACCAGCACCTCGAAGTTGCCCTGGGCGTCGAAGTCGATGGCCTGGCTTTGCAGCATCGCGGTGGTGCGCAGCAGTGCCGGGTTGCAGTCGGCGAGGCCGGCGAAGCCGCGCGCGGCCCAGTTGGCGGCGCCCGCATCGGCAGGTTGCACCGCCGACCAGGAGGCCATGACGAAGTAAGGCACGCCGCCGCGGTTGCCGCGGATCCGGTAGGCATGGCTGCCGTCGACGAACTCTGCCAGCAGGTGATCCTGGTCCGGTGACTGGAAGTTGATCGACTGGTGCCAGGGGGCGTCGCGCAGGCGCGGGCGCTGCGGCTCGCAGTTCTCGACGAAGCGCTCCAGGCCGTTGCGGGTGAGGCGGGTGAGGAAGCGGTACCACTCGGCACGGTCCAGTGCGGTCGGCTCATCACCGAAGCGCTCGATGGCGCGCCCGGCCAGGCGCAGCACGTCGCAGTAGTCCTCCCAGGCCTGGCCGGACAGCAGCCGCTGCGCGCTTTGTTCCTCTGACGGATCGCTCATGCTGCCGGCTCCCTGGGCACGGTGGCACCCACGCAGGATGGCCATGCTACCCCGAACCGGGGATACCGGTCCTCGGCTCGCCCGGTTCAGAATGAAGCATGAGTGCGAGCAAAGCAGCCCTCGGTGCCGTCGTCGTCGGGACCGGCTTTGGTGTGTTCACGCACCTGCGCGCACTGCGCAATGCCGGCATCGAGGTGCGCGCACTGGTCGGGCGGGATCCGGCCAAGACCCAGTCGCGCGCGCAGCTGCTGGGCGTGCCGAAGGCATGCACCTCGCTGCGCGAGGCGCTCGATGACAAGGGCGTACACATCGTCACCGTCGCCACCCCGCCTTCGACCCATGCCGCGCTGGTGCACGAGGCGGTCGATGCGGGCAAGCACATCCTGTGCGAGAAGCCCTTTGCCATGGACCTCACCGAGGCGCGCGGCATGCTCGCCGCCGCCGAGCGCGCGCAGGTGGTGCACGTGCTCGGCGTCGAGTTCCGCTTCGCCACCGCGCACGAGCTGCTGCGCCGCACGATCGCTGCGGGTGCCATCGGCGAGCCGCGCCAGGCGCTGTTCGCCTGGCTCGTGCCCTTCCTGTCGCATCCGACTGCCCAGACGCCGCAGTGGTGGGAGGATGCGGCGCAGGGCGGCGGGTTCCTGGGTGCCTGGGGCTCGCACCTGGTCGACCAGGTGCGCGTGACGCTCGGTGAGTTCGACCAGGTGAGCGCCCGCCTGCAGACGCTCTCGGGCAAGAAGGGCATGACCGCCGATGACACTTTCTCGGCGCAGTTTCGCCTGGTGAACGGCCTGGAGGGCGTGTTCGTCGAGTCGATGGCGGCCCCGGGGGATCTCTACGGCATCGTGCGCATCTCCGGCAGCGAGGGCGCGCTGTGGATCGAGGGCGTGGGCGGAGAGGAGCTGTGGCTCGCCGACCGGGCGGGCAACAAGCAGCGCGTGGCCGTGCCCGCCGAGCTGGTATTGCCGCCGCCGGTGCCGTTCCCGCACGGCGAGCTGATGCAGACCGCCTACGAACAGGCGCACGCCTTCGGCACCGACCTTGCTCCCTACACGCGCCTGGTGGAGCGCATGAAGGCGCGTATCGAGGGCCGCGACGGGCCGGAGTCACCACCGCTGGCAACCTTCAGGGACGGCGTGGCCGGCCAGGCGGTCATCGATGCCATGCGGCTATCGGCGCGTGAGACGCGCTGGGTGGGCATCGAAAAGACTTGAGCGCAACCGTGGTGCTACCGGCGCGTAACCGCGCCGGCATTCATGACGGCCGCGATCCACGTTACAGTGCCGGGGCGGTGCGCGCGGGCGTGACGCCGTGATCAATCGGACGCGCCGCCGCCGGTGCATCGATGGCAGAGGAGAGAGCCATGGCAGAGGATGATGTTGTCGGCAGGGTCATCAGCGGCGCCACCTGGGAGCAGTTCTGTGACGCGCTCAAGGCGGCGGGCAAGGAAGTGCTGCGCCCGGAGACCCCGGCCACGGAGCTGGACCGCGCCGAGGGCTGGCGCTACCTCACGCGCCTGACGCGCGTGGCGCTGGAGATGATGCTCGAGTTCGGCAACCCGGACTTCCCGGTGTTCTACCAGGCCTCGAACCACACGCTGAAGATCGGTGGCGACAACCCGGACAACGTCTACTGGAACGCCACCATTGCCGGGGACCGCGAATACCGCCTGCGCGGCACGCGCGGCACGGTGAAGTACCTGTCCTTCGCCACCAAGGCCAACCGATACGCCATCGATGGCACGCTGGCCTCGACCGGGGAGCTGGATGCGCCGAACCTCAAGGTCAATGCCGACGGCACCCTCGAGGTGCTGGTGAGCGCGAAGCGCCAGAGCGGCAACTGGCTGCCGATGTCGGCCGACTCCACCATGCTGCTGGTGCGCAATACGCTGCTCGACCGCAAGACCGAGACCCCGGCGATCATGACGATCGAGCGCACCGGCGGGCCCGCCAAGCCGCCGCCACTGACCGCCGCGCGCATCGAGCGGGCGCTGCTGGCGAGCGCCGCGTTCGTGAAGGGCACCGCGCACACCTTCGCCGATTGGGTGCAGGGCTTCAAGGCGAGCCCGAACACCCTGGCGACCGTCGACCAGACCATGTTCTTCAAGGCCGGCGGCGACCCGAACATCTTCTACCTGCACGGCTACTGGGCGCTCGAGCCCGATGAGGCGCTGGTGATCGAGGTGCAGCCGCCGGAGTGCGAGTTCTGGAACTTCCAGCTCGACAACTACTGGATGGAGTCGCTCGACTACCGCTACGCGCCGGTCTGGGTGAACAGCCACACGGCCCGGTACAACGCCGACGGCGCGGCGACCATCACCATCGCGCGCGAGAACCGTGGCTTCAGCAACTGGATGGACACCGACGGCCACACCACGGGGAGCATGCTGCTGCGCTGGACGCGCGCCAAGTCGCACCCGGTGCCGAAGGTCTCGGTGGTGAAGCTCGACAAGGCGGCGGCCGCCTGAACACCTCACCCGGCGCGGCGATCCTGCGCACCGACGAGGCGCGTTTCGCGGGGCTGGACTTTCCCTTCGCGCCCCGCCACGTCGAGGTGCACGATCCACGCTTCGGCGCCCTGCGCATGGCGGCGATCGACGAGGGGCCGCGCGCGGCCCCCGTGGCGCTGCTGCTGCACGGCGAGCCGACCTGGAGCTACCTGTACCGGCACATCATTCCCGTGGTCGTGGCCGCCGGTTATCGCGCCGTGGCGCCGGACTTCATCGGCTTCGGGCGCTCGGACAAGCTCGCCGCGCGCGCTGACTACAGCTACGACGGCTTCGTCGCCTGGCTGCGGCAGTTCATCGAGCAACTGGACCTGTCGCGCATCACGCTCGTGTGCCAGGACTGGGGCGGACCGATCGGGCTGCGCGTGCTGTCGGAGCTGCCGCAGCGCTTTGCGGCCGTGCTCGCCGCCAACACGCTGCTGCCCAACTGCGAGGGACCGCCGCGCGGGGTTGCCGGCTGGCCGGGCAAGGTGATCGAGGACTGGGCAGCGTTCGCCGCCGCTGCGGACGACATGCCGGTGAGCGCCATCATCGGTGGGGTGTCGAAGCGGCCGCTGAGCGAGCTGGCGCTACGCGCCTACGATGCGCCTTTTCCCGATGCCTCCTACAAGGCCGCCGCGCTCGCCTTCCCGCCGCTCATTCCCATCCGCGCGGACATGCCGGGCATCGCCGAAAACCGGCGCGTGTGGGAGATGCTGGAGAAGTTCACCCTGCCGTTCCTGACCGCCTTCAGTGACAGCGACCCGACGACTGCTCCCTGGGCGGAAGTGTTCCGCCGGCGCGTGCCGGGGGCCGCGCGCCAGCCGCACGCGGTGATCACCGATGCCGGGCACTTCCTGCAGGAGGATGCCGGCGGGCAGCTCGCCGAGGTGCTGGTCGGGATGCTGCGGCGCGCCTCGCCTAAGGAGTAGGCCGCGCCGCAGCCTTGCAGCCGGCTACTTGACGTAGAACTGGCTGAAGTAGCGGCGCCACTTCAGGATCTCGCCGTCCCCGTCGCACAGCAGCGGCTGCTCGCGGTAGCGCTTGTTGTTCCACACGATCATGTCGACTGACTCGAAGCCGGCCTGCGCGTCCACGCCCTGGCCGATCTGCTCCTGCAGCATGTTCGCCGCGAGGGTCGCCTCGGGGGTGCCGGCAGCGTATTGCTTGTGGGTCAGTCCCATGCGCATGACGGTGCGGCAGTTGTGGATCGGCTGTGGGTAACTGACCATCGTGGTCACCACCGTGCCCTTGGTGAAGCGCACGATCTGCAGCCCCGGGCCGAACTGCTCGATGATGATGTAGCCATTGGCCATGTTGACGTGCCACTTGTAGCCCTCGGCACGGCATTCACCGGTGGGGATGACCGGCACGTGGTGCAGGAACTTCAGGTGCGCGAAGTCGACGCCGTTCTCGCCCAGCTCCTGGATGAAGGTGTTGACCGGCCACGCGCCGCGCTGTGGCGCGATGTAGTTCGCGTCGTTGAGCTCGGGCACGAGCGGCACCTCCCACAGCGGCGCCACGCCCTTGGGGTGGTACCAGGCCCAGACGATGCCGTTGTTCTCGGTGATCGGCAGCGCCTTGAGGATCGCCTGGCGCCGCGTGATCGGCGGCATGACCTTGGCGTAGGGAATGCTGGTGCAGAAGCCCTTGGGATTGTACGCCCAGTGGTGGAACGGGCAGCGCAGCGAGTCGCCCACGACCTTGCCGCCATGCCCCAGATGCGCTCCCAGGTGCGGGCAGTACGGGTCGACCACGCCGGCCTCGCCGGTTTCGGCACGGAACAGCACCCACTCCTGGCCGAAGCAGTCGATGTTGCGGAGCTCGCCGGGCTTGAGGTCCTCGCTGTAGCTGACCCAGAACCAGCCATAGGGCACCGGCAGGGGGCTGCGTTCCAGGCCGTCGCTGGTGGACAGCGGGGTCTGCTCGCCGGGGACCTCTTTCATCACGGTGCTCATCGCTTGGGCTCCTTCAGATTCGCGGGGGCGTGCGGGTTCGCGGCTCAGGCGATCACCGGGGCGCCGGGCTGGGTCATGTAATAGGGGCCGATGCTCATGCCGCCGTCGACGGCGATCTCGGCTCCGGTCATGTAGGAAGCGTCGTCGCTGGCCAGGAACACGGACACGCGCGCCACTTCCTCGGGCTCACCGACGCGCCCGAGCGGGAAGGTCTTGTAGAACTTGCGCGTGGCCTCGGCCATCTCCGGGGTCTGGCTGGCGCGCGTGGTCATCGGCGTGGCGATGCCGCCGGGATGGATGGAGTTCACGCGGATGCCGCGCGGTGACAGCTCCATCGCCGAGACCTTGGTGAGCCCGCGCATGCCCCACTTGCTGGCCGAGTAGGCACTCACCGCGTTCGAGCCCTTCAGCCCGTCGACCGAGGAGATGTTGATGATCGAGCCTGCGCCGCGCTCGATCATCTGCGGGGCGACCGCCTTGATGCCGAGGAAGGTGCCACCCAGGTTGATGGCAAGCACACGCTCGAAGTCCTGTTTGCTGGTGTCGAGGAGGCCACGCATCAAAAGGATGCCGGCGTTGTTCACCAGCACGTCCACGCCGCCGAAGCGCTCGAGGGTGGCGGCCAGCACTTCCTGCCAGTCCGCCTCGCTGGCCACGTCATGGTGCTGGAACAGGGCGTTCTTCCCCAGCTCGCCCGCGAGCGCCTCGCCCTGCGCGTCAAGGACGTCGGTCAGCACCACGTTGGCGCCCTCGGCAACGAACAGGCGTGCGGTGGCGGCCCCCATGCCGCCGGCCGCGCCGGTGACGATGGCTGTCTTGTTCGCGAGTCGGTTCATCGTGTGTGCCTGCCTCGGCAGCATTGGGTACCGCGGGTTCTCAAATTACCACGCGGCCCGGGCCCGGCGCGAATTCCGCCGCGCGGCCTGGTGGGACACGACTAGGCCGTTTGAGGGGGTAAAACCAGCTCGAGACTAAATCGAAACCGGTAGTACATTAATTGACGCTCGCGGCAGCGGCGCGCAGAATAACGCGCGCTGCGAGGGGATCCGCGCGGCATCCCCACTGGCTTCCTGCACGATTAGGAGATTGATGCCATGAATGCCGTTGTTGCCCCCGACGAGCGCCTCGTCTCCGCCGACTCGCACGTCCACTTCACCGACGAGTGGGTGAAGGCCCGCCTGCCGCAGCACCTGCACGTGGTCTGGGACAACGCCGCCAAGAAGCAGGCGGCGTTCGAGGCGACCGAGCTGCGCAAGGGCCAGAAGCAGCTGCAGCTCGAGGACTTCGTCGACCCGGAGGCCGCGCAGGACCCCGGCCACTTCGAGCCGCACGCAAAGCTCAAGGCCATGGATCGTGACGGGGTGCAGGCCGAGGTGATCTTCCCGGAGGTCGGCGGCGCGAAATACTGCACCCCGATCCTGATGGGCGATGACTGGAAGGAGTGCCTGTCCGGCTACAACGACGGCATGGCCGACTTTGCCGCGGTCGACCCGCTGCGCCTGCTGTCCGCCTACCAGATCCAGCTGTACGACATCGACTTCGCCGTGAAGGAAGTGCGCCGCCTCGCCAAGCGCGGCGCGCGCTGCGTGCAGGTCACCCCGTTCCCGACCGAGTTCGGGCTGCCGGACGTGTTCGACAAGCGCTACGACCCGCTGTGGGCCGAGCTGGGCGACACCGGCGTCACCATCCTCAACCACCTGGACGTCAAGGCCTCGCTGTGGGACGTGTTCCGCCGCGACCCGACCCCGCAGAAGGGCATCTTCACGGCCATGCCGGCATTTGCGCTCGCCGAGCCGATGATGTTCTGGATCCTCTCCGGCACGCTCGAGCGCTTCCCCAAGCTGCGCGTGATCCTGGTCGAGCCGGGCCTGGGCTGGCTGCCGTTCTTCTTCGAGACCGTGCTCGACCCGCGCATGACGCAGCACTACGAGTTCCCGGGCGTGAAGATGCTGCCGAGCGAGTACTTTAAGCGCCAGATGGGCGCGACCTTCATGTATGAGCCACATGGCCTGGCAGCGGCCTACAAGTACTTCGGACCTGACTGCCTGTACTGGTCGACCGACTTCCCGCACCCGGCCACCTGCTGGCCGAACTCGCGCAAGGTCATCGCCGACCAGTTCGGCAAGGCCGGCATCCCGGAGAAGGACCGCGCCAAGATCCTCAGCGGCAACGCGCTGCGCGTCTTCGGTCTTCCGTCCTGAGCGCGCCGGTGCCGGGCGTACTGGATGCAATTCGCGTCCTGGACCTTTCATGGGGTGTCGCCGGTCCGATGGCGACGATGCTCATGGCGGACCAGGGCGCACAGGTCACCAAGATCGAACCGCCGGGCGGGGACCCGTTCCGTGGCGAGCTCGGCTACAAGGTGTGGCAGCGTGGCAAGCGCAGCGCGGTGCTCGACCTCAAGAACGAGGCCGATCACCAGAGCTTCCTCGCTCTTGCCGCGCAGGCCGACGTGCTGGTGGAGAGTTTTTCTCCGGGGGTGACCGAACGCCTGGGGATCGATTACGCCACGCTCGCCAAGGCCAACCCGCGCCTGATCTACTGCTCGATCACCGCCTACGGCCGCGGCAACAAGCACTCGGACCGCCCGGGGTACGATGCGCTGGTGCAGGCGCGCGCCGGGCTGCAGTGGGAGCAGCGCGGCTGGCCGGAAGGGGCCATCAACCACATGGCAGGGGTGAGCGACCCGTTCGCGGACATAGAGATCCCGTACGAGTGGCTGCAGGGTGCACCGCGCCCCGGTCCGCTGTACCCGAACTCGTACTGGCCGAGCCTGGGTGCCTTCTTCGCCGCCAGCACCGCAATCAGCGCCGCCCTGCTTGCGCGCGAGGTGACGGGCCGCGGGCAGTGGGTGGAGACCTCGCTGCTGCAGGGCGCATTCGCGTGCGCGAGCGGGGTGTGGCAGCGCGCCGAGAAGATCGACGTGCCCATGTTCAACAGCTGGATCCTCGGCTCGCGCTCTCCCAAGGGGCACTTCGAGTGCTCTGATGGGCGCTGGATCCACAACTGGGTCCCCAATCCGCGCTTCCTGCTCACCGCCTCCGCAGGCGAGACGCTCAACTCCAGTCCCGACCTCAAGGCGCAGAACGACCCTGACCGCTTCGGCACCGGACCCGAGGAACTGCTGGTAATGATGCATTACCAGCCGCTGCTCGCCGAGGCAGTGAAGAAGTTTCCCGCCCGGGAATGGGTGGAGGCCGCCGCCGTGGCCGGCATGACCATCCAGGACGTACGCACCCCGGAGGAGGCCCTCGCTGACCCGCTGTTCCTCAAGGATGGCTGTGTCGCCGAGATCAACGACCCGGAGTTGGGCCCGATCCGCCAGGTCGGCGTCACCTACCGCATGAGCAAGAACCCCGCCACGGTGGGCGCTCCTGCGCCGCGGCCGGGCGAGCACACGGCGGCCGTGAAGGCCGAGGCCGCCGCTGCTGCCAAGGCGCCGCCGCAGGTGGCAAGAAATGGTCGCAAGCTCAAGGCGCCGCTCGAGGGCATCACCGTGCTGGACCTGGGGCTTGCCATCGCAGGTCCGTATGGCACGCAGCTGCTGTCGGATCTGGGTGCGACCGTCATCAAGGTCAACGCGCTCTATGACACCTACTGGCACTCGAACCACATCGCCTACATGGCCAACCGCGGCAAGCGCAGCATCGCGCTCGATCTGAAGGACCCGCGGGCGATGAAGATCCTGCTGCAGCTGGTGCAGAAGGCCGACGTCGTGCAGCACAACATGCGCTACGACGCCGCCGAGCGGCTGAAGATCGACTACGAAAGCCTGAAGGCGATCAACCCCAAGCTCATCTACTGCCATACCCGCGGCTTCGAGACCGGCCCGCGCGCCGGCTTGCCGGGAAACGACCAGACCGGCGCCTGCCTGGCCGGCGTGCAGTACGAGGACGGCGGCATGGGCGATGGCGGCAAGCCCCTGTGGTCGTTCACGAGCCTGGGCGATACCGGCAACGGCTTCCTGTCGGCGATCGCGATCATCCAGGCGCTCTACCACCGCGCGCGCACCGGTGAGGGGCAGTTCTGCGACACCTCGATCGTCAATGCGCAGTTGCTCAACAGCTCCTACGCGGTCGCACGTGCCGATGGCACCGGTTTCGACCGGCCGCGCACCGATCGCCTGCAGCTCGGCCGCAGCGCCACGAATCGTCTCTACGAAACTTCCGACGGCTGGCTGTGCCTGGTGCTGCAGCGCGAGGACGAGTGGCAGCGCTTCGCCGCGGCGATGGGACTGATGGCGGATGCGCGTTTCGCGAGCGCCAAGGAGCGCGCCAGGAACGAGGCCGCGCTCGCACAGCTGCTGGAGCCGAAGTTCAGGGAGCGCAGCGCCGCGCAGTGGTTCGCGGCCCTGGACCAGGCCGGGGTGCCCTGCGAAGTGTCGGATGCGAAGTTCTCCCTGGGCGTGCACGAGGATGCCGAGTTCCAGAAGCGCGGCTGGGTGGCCGCCTACGAGCATCCCTTCGTCGGGCGGCTCAACCAGATCGGCCTGCTGTTCGATCTCTCGGACACCCCTGGCCGCGTGCAGGGGCCGCCGCTGATCGTCGGCCAGCACAGCCGCGAGATCCTCGCCGAGCTCGGCTACTCGGCCGGGCAGATCGAGGAGCTGTGCAAGGACTGCGTGCTCGCCTGGAGCCTCGGGGAAGGTCATCGCAAGGTCCGCAGCCCGTGGCAGCCGCAGGCCCCGGCAGCTGCGGCGGAGAAGAACTAATGTCGAACGATCCGCACATTCCCCCGGGCCCCACGCGGCCGGACCCGGTGTTCACCCCCGATGCGATCTTCTTCTGGGAAGGTGCTGCGCGCGGCGAGCTCCTCGGCCAGCGCTGCGCGGACTGCCGGAAGATCACCTTCCCGCCGCGGCCGATGTGTCCGGCCTGCCACAGCGTCAAGCGCGAGACCGTAAGGCTCAGCGGCCGCGGCACGGTCGCCAGCTGGGTGATCCCGCGCCACCCGGCGCCAATCGGCTTCCCCGAGGCACCGATCGTGGCGCTCATCGAGCTGGAGGAGGGCATCCGCATGGTCTCCAACGTGATCGACGTTGCCGCCTCGGACATGAAGGGCGGCATCGCCGTCGAAGTGCGTTTCGCACCGACGCGCGGCGGCAAGGCGGTCCCGGTGTTCGCGCCCGCCGGGGGTGGCAGCCGTGGCTAAGTTCGCCGCCATCGCCGGCATCGGCCAGACCGAATTCTCCAAGAACTCCGGCCGCAGCGAGCTGCAGCTGGCGGCCGAGGCCTCCAGGGCCGCCCTCGACGATGCCGGGATCGACCCGGCCGACGTCGACGGCATGATCACCTTCACCATCGACAACAACGACGAGATCGGCCTGGCGCGCTGTCTGGGCGTCAAGGATCTGGGCTGGGCCACGCGCATCCCCGGCGGCGGGGCCGCCTCGGTCGCCACCATCCACCAGGCTGCCGCGGCGGTCACCTCCGGTGCCTGCGAAGTCGTGGTCGTGTGGCGCGCCATGAACGAGCGCTCGCAGTACCGCTTCGGGCAGCCGATGGCACCCGCCGGCGGCGGACTGGTTAACGTCGCCGGCAACGGCACCGGTTCACTGCTGTGGTGCATGCCCTTCGGGGCCCAGACGCCGGCCAGCTGGGCGGCACTGTCCGCCGGGCACTACATGGAGCGCTTCGGGGTCACCAACCGGGATCTGGGTTACGTCTCGGTCGCGCAGCGCAAGTACGCGGCCACCAACCCGCTCGCCTGGTTCTACGGCAAGCCGATCACGCTGGCGGACCACCAGGCCTCCAAGTGGATCGTGGAGCCGGTGCTGCGCCTGCTGGACTGCTGCCAGGAGAGCGATGGCGGGGTGGCGATCGTCATCACGAGTCTTGAGCGCGCCAAGGATCTGAAACAGAAGCCCGTACGCATCGCCGCCTCCGCGCAGTCCATCCCCGCGGAAGTCGAGGTGATCTCCAACTACTACCACGCGGACCTGGACGTGATGCCCGAGGCCCAGGGCGTGGCCAAGAGGCTATACGAGCGCTCGGGCCTCACCCCGCAGGACATGCAGCTGGCGATGCTCTACGACGCCTTCACCCCGCAGGTGCTGGTGCAGCTGGAGGCCTTCGGGTTCTGCGGGCAGGGCGAGGCCAAGGACTTCGTCAAGGGCGGCAATATCGAAGTCGGCGGCACGCTGCCGGTGAACACCAACGGCGGGCTGATCGGCGAGGCCTATATCCACGGCATGAACAACATCACCGAGGCGGTGCGCCAGCTGCGCGGCACCGCGAGCAACCAGGTCGCCAAGATGACCAACGCACTGGTATCGTGCGGCATGGCCGGTGCGATCCTGAGCAACAGCTGAAGCCTTCTTACAATGAGACTCCTCAAGCCCGGGCTGCGCTTAAAGAGCGCCGTGTGTTCCACGGAAGTCATGGTGATCCGCTCGCCCGGCACCGAGGCGCTGATCAGCTGCGGCGGGGTGGAGATGCTGGCCGTAACCGAGACCGCCGCCGCCGGCGGCAAGCCCGATCCGGCGCACGCGCAGGGCTCGCTGATCGGCAAGCGCTACGTGGATGCCGCGGAGGCCCTGGAACTGCTGTGCACCAAGGGCGGCGAGGGCTCGCTGAGCGTCGACGGCGCCGCGCTGAGCATCAAGCAGGCCAAGGCGCTGCCGTCCTCGGACTAAAACCGTGAACTTCTCGATGCTGCTGGACATGGCAGCGGACGCCTGTGGCGGGCGCATTGCCGTCACCTGCAATCAACACAGCCTGACCTATGCCCAGCTGCGCGCTGCCGCCCGCGCCGCAGCTCCCGCCCTGGCCAGCGGCGGCTTTGCACACGCGGCGCTGCTCGACACCAATGGCCTCGCGGCGCCGGTGGCGCTGTTTGCCGCAGCCTACGCCGGGGTTCCCTACGTGCCGCTCAACTACCGGCTCACCGCGAGTGAGCTCGAGGAACTGCTTGAGCGCGTGGCCCCGGCGTGGCTGGTATCGCAGTCGGAGCAGGTGGCGCGGCTGCGGCTGCCTGCGGGCATCACCTGCGCGGATCCGCGGCAGCTGCTGATGCCTGCGGTCGAGCCTGCCGCAACCGGGGCGCCCGATGAGCCCGGCGCGGTGGCCATCCAGCTCTTTACCAGCGGCACGACCGCGAAGCCCAAGGCCGCCGTGCTGCGTCACGACAACGTGATGTCCTACATCCTGGGGTCGGTGGAGTTCGGTGCGGCGGGAGAGGAGGAGGCCGCCCTGGTGTCCGTGCCCCCGTACCACATCGCCGGCATCTCGGCGGTCCTGAGTTCCACCTACGCCACGCGGCGCATCGTCATGCTGCCGAGTTTCGAGCCGGGGGAATGGCTGCGTCTTGCGGCACAGGAGAAGATCAGCCACGCCTTCCTCGTGCCGACGATGCTGGTGCGGATCATGGAGCACCTGGAGCGCCACCCGGCCGCTCCCTTCCCGGCGCTGCGCGCCATCGCCTATGGCGGCGGCAGGATGCCGCTCGCGGTCATCGAGCAGGCGCTGGCGCTGTTCCCGGGCGTGGATTTCACCAACGCCTACGGGCTCACCGAGACCAGCGCCACGGTGTGCCTGCTCACGCCCATGGATCACCGCACGGCCGCCGCCAGCTCAGACCCGCTCCTGCGCCGGCGCATCGGCTCGGTCGGGCGGCCGCTGCCGAGCGTGCAGCTCGAGGTGCGCGATACGCAGGGTGCCGTGCTCGGCGCGCAGCAAGCGGGCCTGGTGTTCGTGCGCGGGGCGCAGGTGGCGGGGGAGTACCGCGGCGTGGGAAGTGTGCTGGATGAGCACGGCTGGTTCCCGACCCAGGATCGCGGCTGGGTCGATGCCGAGGGCTACCTGTTCCTGGAAGGTCGCGCGGACGATGTCATCGTGCGCGGCGGCGAGAACATCTCCCCGGGTGAAGTGGAGGAGGCGCTCCTCGGCCATCCGGCGGTGGCCGATGCGGTGGTGGTGGCGATCCCGAGCGAGCAGTGGGGCGAGGCCGTGGCCGCCGCGGTGGTGCTCAAGGCCGGCGCTAAGGCCGAGGCGCCGGCGCTGCAGGAATGGGTGCGCGCGCGGCTGCGCTCCTCGCGGGTGCCCGAACGCATCCGCATCGTGACCGAGCTGCCCTACAACGAGATGGGCAAGGTGCTGCGCCGCGTGGTGCGTGCCGAGCTGGCGGTCAACTAGGCCCTACATCGAGCGGGCGATCAGCTCCTTCATGATCTCGTTCGTGCCGCCGTAGATACGCGTCACGCGTGCATCGGCATACATGCGCGCCACCAGGTACTCGCTCATGTAGCCGTAGCCGCCGTGCAGCTGCACGCACTCATCCAGCATCTGCTGCGCCACCTCCGTCGCCCACCACTTGGCCATCGAGGCGGTGGCATCGTCCAGCTCACCCTTGAGCTGCTGCTGGATGCAGCTGTCGATGAAGGTGCGCGCGACGCGCGTGAGGGTGGCGGCCTCGGCGAGCTTGAAGCGCGTGTTCTGGAACTCAAGCAGCGTCTTGCCGAAGGCCGTGCGCGACTTCACGTACCCGGTGGTCGCCGCGAGCGCTCCCTCCATGGTCGCGGCCGCCTGCACCGCGACGATCAGGCGCTCGTAGGGCAGGTCGCTCATCAGCTGCGCGAAGCCGCGCCCCTCGAGGCCGCCCAGCAGGCGCTCGGCGGGGATGCGCACCTGGTCGAAGAACAGCTCACTGGTGTCCTGCGCGTGCATACCGATCTTGTCGAGCGTGCGCCCGACCCGGTAGCCGGGCAGGTCGCAGGTCTCGACGATGAGGATCGAGGTGCCCTTGGCTCCCTGACTCGGGTCGGTCTTCACCACCAGCATCAGCACCTCTGCCAGGTAGCCGTTGGTGATGAAGATCTTCGAGCCGGTCACGAGGTACTCCTCGCCGCTGCGCTGCGCGCGCGTGCGGATGCCCTGCAGGTCCGAGCCCGCCGCCGGCTCGGTCATGCCGATGGCCCCGACCAGCTCGCCGCGGGCCATCTGCGGCAGGTACTTCTTTTTCTGTGCCTCGGTGCCGTGGTTGAGCAGGTAGTGCGCGGCGATGCTGTGCACGCCCTGGCCGAAGCCGGTGATGCCGCGGCGCGCGAGTTCCTCGTACAGCACCACCTCGTGGCGGAAATCCCCGCCAGCGCCGCCGTACTCGGCCGGAATGTCGGCACATAGCAGGCCGAGCGCGCCGGCCTTGCGCCAGATCTCGTGACCGACGTTGTGCGCGGCGCGCCAGCGGGCGTCATTGGGCAGCATCTGTTCCTCGACGAAGCGCGCCACCGCCGCGCGATGCATCGTGAGCTCCTCGTCCATCCAGGCTGAGATGAATTCCTTCACGCTGCCCAATCCTGTTCTACGGTTCCTGCCATGCTCGTGTCGCCTCGGTGAACCAGGCGGGCTTGCCCGCTGTCCAGGTCTCGCCCCACAGATTCGAGCCGCCGTTCACCTGCAGCGTCTGCCCGGTGATGAAGCCCCCGCCCGGACCGCCGACGAACAGCGCGGCCTCGGCGACTTCCCAGGCGCTGCCGGCCCGCCGCAGCGGGCTCGCCTGCGCGTAGCGCCGCGAGATGTCCGCAGGATAGGCCGCCCAGCCTTCCGAGACGATCGCCCCGGGGGCGATGCAGTTGGCACGGATACCCAGCGGTGCCCATTCCACGGCGACGGATTCGGTCAGGGCGGTAACTCCGGCGCGCGCCGCGCAGGTGTGCGCCACCTGGTGCAGGCCCCGCGCGGAGACGACGATGCTCACGATGCTGCCGGGCTGGCCGGCGGTACGCCACTGCCGCGCCACGCTCTGCATCATGTTGAAGGTGCCGTTGAGGTTGGTGTCGATCACCGCGCGCCAGCCCTTCTCGCTGAAGTCCATGGCGGCCTGCGGGAACTGGCCGCCGGCGCTGTTGATCAGCAGATCCACCCGGCCCAGGCGATCGAAGAGGTCCGCGAACAGCTGATCGACCGCGGCCCGCTGGCGGATATCCAGCGCCGCGCTCTCTGCCCGCAGCCCCGCCTGTTCCAGTCCGACCACGACCCGCGTGAGCTTCTCGCGCGTGCGCCCGCACAGCACCACGTACGCGCCCAGGCGTGCGGCCAGCCAGGCGGTGGCCCGGCCGATGCCACCGGCGGCCCCCGAGATCACCACGATACGGTCCTTGAGCAGTCCCGGGGCGAGCGTGCAGGGGTGGGCCGCTAGGTCCGCATCGCTGAAGGTTTCCACCGCAGGCTGAGGCAGGGTCATGAGGCGGCCGCTCAGTCGAGCCTGCCGATAAGTTCGCCGCTGATGATCAGTTTGCGCACCTCGGTGGTGCCAGCGCCGATTTCCAGCAGCTTGATCGAGCGGTACAGGCGATTGATCTCAGTCTCCCAGATGTAACCGCTGCCGCCGTGGATCTGCACTGCATCCGAGAGCACGCGGTTCATCGACTCCGAAGCGTACATGACCGAGGCGGCCGTGAGGGCGTGGATGTGACCGCGGCCGCCGCCGCCGATCTCCAGGTCATTCGCAGCCGCCAGCGCCCGGTAGGCGAAGGTGCGCATGGTTTCCACCGCCACGTACATCTCGGCCAGCTTCGACTGCACCATCTGGAACTGCGCGATTTTCTTGCCGAACTGCTCGCGCGTCTTGGCGTACTCCAGCGACAGTTCGAGGGCGCGCTCGGCGATGCCCAGGCACAGCGGCGCGATCATCGCCCGTTCCAGGTCGAGGCCGCTCATCACCACGGCGACCCCGCCGTTCTCGGCACCGAGCAGGTTGGCGACCGGCACCTGGCAGTCGGTGAAGGCGAGCTCGGCGGTCTGGCTGCCGCGGAACCCCATCTTGGTGAGCTTCTGCGCGACCCTGAACCCCGGGAAGCCCTTTTCGACGATGAACGCGGAGATACCCTGCGGGCCACGCTCGGGCGCGGTCTTGGCATACACCAGCAGCACATCGGCCACCGGTCCATTGGTGATGTAGAGCTTCGAGCCGTTGAGCAGGTAATGCTCGCCCTCACGGCGGGCGGTGGTGCGCATCGACCCCAGGGCATCCGAGCCTGCGCCCGGCTCGGTGAGTCCCAGCGCCCCGACGTGTTCCCCGGAGCACAGCCGCGGCAGGTAACGCCGGCGCTGCTCCTCGTTCGCGTTGCGGTAGATGTTGTTGACGCACAGGTTGTCGTGCGCCACCCAGGCAAGGCCGAGTGCGTGGTTCCAGCGAGAGATCGCCTGCAACACCAGGCCACTGGTGAACAGGTCGGCACCGGCGCCGCCGTAGGCCTCCGGCACCGTGGCGCCGAGGTAGCCGTTGCGACCGAGCCTGGCGAATGCCTCCGCGGGCCACCATTCCTCGGCGTCCATGCGGGCGGCGAGCGGGTGCAGTTCCAGGCGCGCGTACTCGTCGGCCCCGTCCAGGGTGGCCTGTTGCTCGGGGGAGAGCTCAAAAGCGGATGCCGGGGGCGCGGGCATGCGGATTTTCCGGGCAGGGGGTGGTTGGACCGCAGACTAATGAGTAATGCTCACCATGTCTATAAAAGCTACCGAATAATTGACTTCGTACCATAAGTGAGGTGCACTCATTAGATGGCGGACGTTCTTCGTATCGGCTGCGGCTGCGGTTTCTGGGGTGACAGTGCCCAGGGCCCGGCGCAGCTGGTGGCCCAGGGCAACATCGACGTGCTGGTGCTGGACTATCTGTCCGAGATCACCCTGTCGCTGCTGGCGCGTGCGCGGCGCCGTCGCCCCGAGCTCGGCTATACCCCGGACTTCATCAGCGAGGTGATGCGCCCGCTCGCCGCGCAGCTGGCCGCGCGCGGCATCAAGGTCGTCGCTAACGCCGGCGGCGTGAATCCGCAGGCCTGCCGGGAGGCACTGCAGAAGGTGCTCGGCGAACTCGGCGTGCGCCTGAATGTCGCCGTGGTGCTGGGGGATGACATCAGCGCCCGGCTGGACGCGCTGCGTGCGGCCGGGGTCACTGACATGGAAACCGGTGGCGAGCTTCCGGCCAATGTGGCCAGCGCCAACGCCTACCTCGGGGCCTTCCCGATCGCGCAGGCACTGGCCGCGGGGGCGGACGTGGTCATCACCGGGCGCTGCGCGGACAGTGCCATGGCGCTGGCACCGCTGATCCATGCCTTCAACTGGCAGCCCGGCGACTACGACAAGCTCGCCCTCGGCAGCCTCGCCGGGCACATCATCGAGTGCGGCCCGCAGGCCACCGGCGGCATCTTCACCGACTGGCGCGCAAGTGCGGCGGACTGGGACGACATCGGTTACCCGATCGTCGAGTGCTGCGCCGACGGCAGCTTCGTGGTGACCAAGACGCCGGCGAGCGGCGGACTGGTCACGCCTGCTACCGTGGCCGAGCAGGTCACCTACGAAGTCCACGACCCGGCGCGCTACATCCTCCCCGACGTGGTGTGCGACTTTCGTGCCATACAGCTGGTCGAGCTGGGGGCGGACCGGGTTGGCGTGCGCGGCGCGCACGGCCTACCGGCGACTGCCACCTATAAGGCGAGTCTTACCTACGCGGATGGCTTCCGCTGTACCGCGACGCTCATGATCGTCGGCGCGCAGGCGGTGCAGAAGGCCGAAGCGGTGGGCGCTGCCATCATCAAGCGCACCCGGCGCGCCTTCCAGGAGCGCGGCTGGCAGGACTATCGCGCCGTCAGCATCGAGGTGCTGGGCGCGGAATCGATGTACGGTCCGCATGCGCGCACCCGCGATACGCGCGAAGTCATCCTCAAGATCGCGGTGGCGCATGCCAGCGAGGCGCCGCTGGAGCTGTTCGCGCGCGAGATCTTCCCGTCCGCCACCTCGATGGCGCAGGGCATCACCGGCTTTGCCGGCGGCCGCCCGGCGGTGCAGCCGATCGTGCGCCTGGCCTCCTGCCTGATCGACAAAGCAAGCGTCCCAGTGACCATCGAGATGAATGGCATGACCGCGCCGGCCGAGGCGCGCGGTATTCCGGCGGTGCCGCTGGCGGCGGTGCCGGTCGGGGCCGTCGGCCCGGGCACCCTGCCGCCCGCGCCCGCGGGCGCAGGGCAGGTCGAGGTGCCGCTGGTGCGTCTGGCCCACGGGCGCAGCGGCGACAAGGGCGACACCGCCAACATCGGCGTGCTGGCGCGGCGCCCGCAGTTCGAGCCGCTGCTGGCAGGACAGCTCACCGCGGCGGCGGTGCGCGCCTACCTTGCGCACCTGGTGGAAGGGGAGGTCGAACGCTACGACTGGCCGGGTCTGAACGGCTGGAACTTCGTGCTGCGCCGCGCCCTGGGGGGCGGCGGCATCGCCTCGCTGCGCTACGACCCGCAGGGCAAGAGCTATGCACAGATCCTGATGGACATGCCGGTGCGCGTGCCGGCCGCCTGGCTTAACGATGCGGGCCTTCTGGGAGCTGCGCCATGAAGGCTGCCGCGCGGGGCGCGCGACGCCGCGAACGCCTGCCGCGTGACGAACGGGTCGGCCAGATCATGCGCGCCGCCCGCCAGGTCTTCTGCAGCAAGGGGTACGAGGCGGCCGCCACCGCCGAGATCGCAGAGCGGGCCGGGGTCGTCGAGGGCACTCTGTACCGTTACTTCCCCACCAAGCGCGACCTGCTCATCAAGGTCGTCGAGCAGTTCTACGAGGAGATCTTCTCCGATTACGAGGCGCAGCTTTCGGGCGTGCGCGGCACCTGGAACCGCCTGCGCTTCATGATCTGGAAGCACCTGAGCGTCATGCACAAGGACCCGGACATGTGCCGCCTCATCGTCCATGAGCTGCGCCCGTGGCCGCAGTACCGGCAGTCGAGCATCTTCACGCTCAACCAGCGCTACACCCAGAGCACCCTGGCAGTGGTGCGCGAGGGCATTGCCAGCGGGGAGTTCCGCGACGACGTGCCGCTGCGGATCGTGCGCGACATGATCTTCGGCGGCGCCGAGCACCATACCTGGGGCCATCTGCGCGACGAAGGCGGGTTTTCCCCCGACACGGCGGCCGATGCCATCACCAACATGATCTGCCAGGGATTGCAGCGCGCCGGCAGGGCCGCGGCGGTGGATAGTTCCGTGAACCGGCTGGAACGGGTAGTGCAGCGCCTCGAGGGGCTGACCGCACCGCAGCAGCGCGCCCGGGGAAACCCCTGATGCTGGCGCGCGTCCTGATCGCCAATCGCGGCGAGATCGCCTGCCGCATCATGCGCACGCTCAAGAGCCTCGGCATCGGCAGCGTCGCGGTCTATCACCATGAGGATCGCGCCGCCCCGTATGTGCAGATGGCAGACCAGGCGGTGCTGCTGGAAGCGGACGTGCCGACGGCGGCGTACCTCGACCAGACACAGCTCATTGCAGCCGCCGAGCGCACCGGGGCCGATGGGGTGCATCCCGGCTACGGCTTCCTGTCGGAGAACGCCGGCTTCGCCGAGCGCGTGACCCAGGCCGGACTCACCTTCATCGGGCCCGCGGCGCAGACCATCCGCCTCATGGGCGACAAGATCCACTCGCGCGCCTTCGCCGCCGAGCATGGCGTGCCGGTGGCCCCGAGTGTCATCGAGGAGGATGCTGCGCGCTTTGCCGCACGGGCACTGGCGATCGGCTTTCCGCTGCTCATCAAGGCGGCCGCCGGCGGGGGCGGCAAGGGGATGCGCATCGTGCGCAGTGCCGCGGAGCTGGCGCAGAACCTCGCCACGGCCGGTGCCGAGGCGCAGCGCTACTTTGGCGACGGCCGCATCTACGCGGAGCGCTATATCGAGCGGCCGCGGCACATCGAGGTGCAGATCCTCGGCGACAGCCAGGGCAACGTCGTGCACCTGTTCGAGCGGGAGTGCTCCGTGCAGCGGCGCTATCAGAAGATCATCGAGGAGTCCCCGGCGCCGAACCTCTCGCCGGCGCTGCGCACGGCGATGTGCGCGGCGGCCGTGCGCCTGGCGCGCGCGGCGCGCTATTGCAACGCCGGCACGGTGGAGTTCGTGCTGGCACCCGACGGGGAGTTCTACTTCCTGGAAATGAATACCCGGCTGCAGGTCGAGCACCCGGTCACCGAGTACGTGCTGGGCCTGGACCTGGTGGCCGAGCAGCTACGCATCGCTGCAGGCGAGCCGCTGTCGCTGCGGCAGGAGTCGCTGCGCCCGCACGGTCACGCCATCGAGTGCCGCATCTGCGCCGAGGAGCCGGAACATGGCTTCCGGCCGGCCACCGGCCGCATCGGCGTGCTCCAGGTCCCGCAGGGTCCGGGCGTGCGTTTCGACGGCGGCATACGCTTAGGCCAGGCCATCACGCCTGCCTTCGACTCGATGCTCGCCAAGCTCACCGTGCATGGCGCCACGCGGGCCGAGGCGGCCAGCCGCCTCGAGTCAGCGCTGGCGGGCCTCACGCTGCTCGGGGTGCCCACCAACATCGACTACCTGCGCCGCGTCGTGCTGCACCCGCAGTTCCTGGCAGGCCAGCTGCACACCGGGTTTCTGAGCGAGCACGCCGAGCAGCTGAAGCCTGCGCCGCGACCCACGGAGGCGGCGGTCGCAGCGCTTGCGGCTCTCTTTACCGAACCGCAGTTCCGGCACGCCGCGTTCGGCGTCCCGGAACCTCATGCCACGATCGGCGCCTGGCGCAACTGACGTGACGCGCAGCATCCACATCGACGGTGAGGTCACCGAGGTGCAGATTCTTGCGCGCCGCCCGCAGCTGTCCGTGCAGGTGGGCGCCGGGCGCCACGTCGTGCAGAGCGAGGCGGGCGCGGGGCAGTTCTGCATCGTGGTCGATGGCATCGCCTACCGCGGCTGGCGCTGCAGCGCCGGTGACGATGTGCAGGTGCGCCTCAACGGCCATACCTACGCGATCCACTTCGTCAGGCGCCAGCATGCCTCGGGCGGCGCCGCAGGCCAGGAGGAGATCAGGGCGAGCATGCCCGGGGTGGTGGTGGCCGTGCACGCCAACGCCGGGCAGGCCGTCCAGGGGGGCGACCGGCTTTTGACGCTGGAGAGCATGAAGCTGCAGATGACGATCGTCGCGGCACACGCGGGCGTGGTGGAGCAGGTGCACGTAAAGCCCGCGGCCGTGTTCGAGCGCGGCGCGCTGCTTGTGTCCTTTGCCAGGCAGGAGGTCCCTGAGCAATGAAGCGCATCGAGTCGGCGGTGCAGAGCAGTTCCGCGGAATTTCGCCGCCGCTATGCCCACAACAAGGCACTCGCCGCGCAGCTACGCGAGCGCCAGCACGCGGCGCGCCACGAGCGCCCGGCGCGCGATCTGGAGCGCCTGGCCAAGCACGGCAAGCTGCTGGTGCAGCAGCGCCTGGAGCGGCTGCTGGACCCGGGCACCCCGTTCCTGGAGCTGTCGAGTCTCGCTGCGAACATGGCCTATGGCGGGGAGTCGCCGGCGGCCAGCTGCCTAAGCGGCATTGGCGTCGTCGCCGGGCGCGAGGTCATGATCCACGCGGACGATCCCACCGTGAAGGGCGGGGCGTGGTACCCGCTCACCATCAAGAAGATCGTGCGCGCGCTCGACATTGCGCTCGAGAACCAGCTGCCGGTGGTGCACCTGTGTGATTCTGCCGGCGGGCAGCTGCAGCTGCAGTCGGCGCTGTTCCCCGACCGCTACATGGCGGGACGCATCTTCCGTAACCAGTGCCTGCTCAGCAAGATGGGCGTCAAGCAGCTCGCCCTGGTGTTCGGGCACTGCACGGCCGGCGGCGCCTACGTGCCCGCACTCAGTGACTACAACGTCATCGTGCGCGGCACCGGGGCGGTGTTCCTCGGCGGTCCGCCGCTGGTGAAGGCGGCCACCGGCGAGGTGGTGACGGCCGATGAGCTCGGGGGCGCGGACCTGCACACGCGCATCAGCGGCACCTGCGACTACCCGGCGGCGGATGAGGACGAGGCGATCGGCATCGGGCGCGAGATCGTCGCGCAGTGGGAGCAGAAGCCGAAGTGGCGCGCCCCCGAGCAGGCGATCGAGGCGCCGCTGCTGGACCCGGATGACCTGTACGGCATCATCCCGGATGACATCAAGCAGAGCTTCGAGATACGCGAGGTGATCGGGCGCCTCGTTGACGGCAGCCGCTTCCACGAATACAAGCCCGCCTATGGCACCACGCTGGTATGCGGGTTTGCGCACCTGTGGGGCTATCGCGTCGGCATCCTCGGCAACAACGGCATCCTGTTCAACGACAGCGCCATCAAGGGCGCCCACTTCATCGAGTTGTGCAACCAGAACAACACCCCATTGCTGTTCCTGCAGAACATCACCGGCTACATGGTCGGCCGTGAGTACGAGAAGAACGGCATCACCAAGGACGGCGCCAAGATGATCATGGCGCAATCCTGCAGCCACGTGCCCAAGCTCACGGTGATGTGCCACGGCTCCTTCGGGGCGGGCAACTACGGGATGTGCGGCCGTGCCTTCGACGGGCGCTTCCTATTCGGCTGGCCAAACCACCAGATCGCGGTGATGGGCGGGGAGCAGGCCGCCGGCACGCTCGCGGAGGTGAAGCTGCGGCAGATGCAGCGCACCGGCGCGGCGGCAGACCCGGCGCTGATCCGGCAGCTGCGTGAGGACACGCTCAAGGCGTACGAGCAGCAGACTTCCGCGTACTACTCGACCTCGGAGCTCTGGGACGACGGCATCCTTGACCCGGTGGACACCCGCAACGCCTTGGGTGTCGCCCTGTCGGTGGCGATGAACGTTCCGCAGGGGGTGCCCGGCAACGGCGTGTTCCGGTTCTGAGCGTCTACCTGCCCTGCCACACCGGCGGTCGTTTCTCGGCGAATGCCCGCGGGCCCTCCTGCGCGTCCTCGCTTAGGTAGACCGGCTCGAAAAGCCGGTCGCCTGCGCGCAGCGCCTCGCTGCGTCCGGTCTCGGTGGCCGCGTACACCAGCGCCCGACAGGCACGCACGGTCAGCGGCGCGTTCGCGGCGATGCGCAGGGCGAGTTCGAGGCTACGCGGTAGGAGTTTCTCGGAAGGCACTACGTGGTTAACATAGCCGAGCTCGCGCATGCGCGTGGCACTCATCGGCTCGCCCGTCAGCAGCAGCTCCATCACGATGCGCTGCGGCAGCATGTGCACCAAGGGTGCGGCCCAAGGGGTGCCGCGGCCCACGCGCGCCTCCGTGATCGCAAACGTCGCATGCTCGGCGGCGACGCACAGGTCGCACATCTGGGCAAACAGCCAGCCGCCGGCCATGGCCATGCCGTTCACGGCCGCGATCGTAGGCTTGGACACCTGCACCGAGTCTCCGAGAATCGGGATGAAGCCGCGCGCGGGAACCTTCAGGCCCGTGGCGCTGGCCTCCTTCAGGTCCAGGCCGGCACAGAAGGCGCGCTCGCCGGCACCGGTGAGGATCGCCACCAGGGCGTGCGCATCCTCCTCGAAGCGCTGCCAGGCCGCGTGCAGCCCGGCGCGCACCTCGGCATTGATGGCATTGCGGCTCTCGGGGCGGTTGATGGTGATGAGCGCCACCGGGCCGCGCATTTCGTAAAGGATGGCGTCGCTCATCGCAGGACCTCTAGGGTTGACAGAAGCGATCAGGCACCGCTAGCGTACCAAAACGGTACCGCCGGTACCGCGAGCAGTCCCCGCGGCGAGCGACCTGGGAGCCTGCAGGTGCTTTCACGGCGCCTGCCGGCAGCGAGAACGTCTTTTTGAACACATCACCGAGGCTTGGGGCGCGAGGGCTGCTGGCAGCGGTACGTGCCGGGGCAGCGCCTGCACCGCTGTCACCCTTGAGCGGCCCGACCCACGTCCTGGTCGAACTCGACGCCAACGACATGCCTGCGGCCACGGACCTAGCGCTGCTGTCGGCGTGGTCGCGCGAGCAGGCCTGCCCGGTAATCGGTATTGCCGCAGGCGGGGATGGCCACGCGCTGGCAGCGGCCTGCGATGCGGTCGTTGTGAACGATTCCGATGCCGCAGAGCTGGTCGCCAACATCGAGGTTGCACCGATCACGGCCATGGTCCTGGTACAGCTGCTGCGTTCCTCCGAAGGTCTGGAGGTTGCTCGCGCGCTGGTCTTCGAATCCCTCGCCTATGCGACGCTGCAGGCGGGGGGCGAATTCAAGCGCTGGCTGGCGCAGGCGCCGCGCCCGGCACCTGCACGGGTCACCGAACCGGGTGCGCCCGTGCTCATCGAGCGTGACGGTGCGCAGCTGCGCCTGCGCCTGAACCGCCCGGCGCGGCGCAATGCACTGTCGATCGAGATGCGCGATGCCCTGGCAGAGGCGCTGGAACTGGTCGCGATGGATGCCTCCATCACCGAGGTGACCATCAGCGGGGAGGGCAGGTGCTTTTGCGCGGGGGGCGATCTCGGGGAGTTCGGCAGCGCGCCGGATGCGGCCGTGGGACATGCGGTGCGCTCCACGCGCCCGGTGCCGCAGCTGCTGGCCCGCTGTGCGCCGCGCCTCCGGTTCCGCGTCCACGGGGCGGCGGTCGGGGCGGGGCTGGAGATGGCAGCCTTCGGCGCCTACGTCGAGGCGACCCCGGAGACTTTCTTTCACCTGCCCGAGATCCACTTCGGCCTGATCCCGGGTTCCGGCGGCTGCGTGAGCATCGCGCGGCGCATCGGACGCCTGCGCACCGGCTTGCTGGCATTGTCGGCGCGGCGGCTGGATGCGCACACCGCCCTTGCCTGGGGGCTCATCGACAGGCTCGTGGAGACACAGAGCCAGCCGTCGAGCGTACTGGCATGAGCGCTGGTCGTGGAAACAGTTCAACATTGAGGCCCGCATACCGCGGGCGAGGAGAAGACCGGTGCAGGACGTAACAGCACGGTTTGCGCAGCTGCGTAAGGGCAGCCGGGTACTGGCGCAGACCACCGGCGCGCAGCGCGCCGACCGACTCAGGGGGATGCTCGCTGCGGTTCTTGCCAGCAAGCAGCGCTTCTACGACGCGGCGCATACCGAAATGAAGGCCTGCGACCTGGACGTCGCCGCCCAGCTGGTCATGGTCAAGAGCGAAGTCGACTTCGTGGCCAAGCACGTCGCCAGCTGGATGAAGCCGCGCAAGGTGCGCAACTCCGCGGCGACCTTGGGCAAGAAGTGCTACATCCTCCACGAGCCCAAGGGAGTGGTGCTGAACCTGTCGACCTGGAACGCGCCGATCGCCATTGCGCTGGTGCCGGCGATCGCGGCGATCTCGGCTGGCAACGCGTTTGCCCTGAAGCCCTCCGAGCTCGCCCCGCACAGCGCCCGCGTGCTCAAGGAGGTCCTGGAGGCGGCGATGCCGGCGGATGAGTTCGCCGTCTTCGAGGGCGGCCCCGAGGTGGCCCAGGAACTGCTTGCGCAGCCGTTCAACCACATCTACTACACCGGCGGCCAGCGGGTGGGGCGGGTAGTGATGAAGGCTGCGGCGGAGAACTTCGCCGCCGTCACCCTGGAGATGGGCGGCAAGAACCCGGCGATCGTCGACGCCTCGGCGGTGATCGACAATACCGCCAGGAAGATCGCCTGGGGACGCATCGCCAACGCCGGGCAGGTATGCGTCGCACCCGACTACGTGCTGGTGCACGAGTCGGTCTACGAGAAGTTCGTGGCGGCGCTGGTGGCGGCCATGAGCGCGATGTACAACGCCGACGGGGCCGGCTTCGAGAAATCCGCGGAGCTGATGCGCATCATCAACGACCAGCACTTCGCGCGCGTGTCGCGTCTGCTGCAGGATGCGAAGGACAAGGGCGGCAAGTTCGCCACCGGCGGCCAGACACGGGCGGAAGACCGCTTCGTGGCGCCGACCGTCATCACCGGTGCCACCGAGGAGATGCTGGTGATGCAGGAGGAGATCTTCGCACCCATCCTGCCGGTTCTCCCGTACCGCACCAGGGAGGAGGCGATCGAGGTCATCGAGCGGCGCACGAAGCCGCTGGCGCTGTACATCTACGCTAAAGATCGGGCGGCGATCGACTACTTCCTCGCCCACACCACCGCCGGCAGCACCGTCGTGAACCACAACCTGATCCAGTCGGGCACCAACCCGCGGCTGCCGTTCGGCGGGGTCAACCACTCAGGCATTGGGCGCGTGGGCGGGGAGACCGGCTTCATGGAGATGTCGAACCCGCGCTCGGTGGTCGAGCAGCCGCTCGGCCTGCTCGATCTCACCTTCAACCTGCCGCCGTACTCGAAGACCTACCGCAAGCTCATCGAGAAGGCGATCAAGGCGTAGCGGCCGCGGGCGCCGCCACTGGCTGTCAGTGGCGGATGCCCTTGACCCGTACCTTGAACTTCATGCTCGGTCCCGGGGTCGGGAGCACCTTGGTCTCGAGCATGTAGTCGGGGGACTCAAGTTCCATGTCGAGCTTGTAGAACAGGCGCGCCATGGAAAGGGCCATCTGCACCTCGGCGAGGGTCTTGCCCAGGCAGGTGTGCGTGCCGCGGCCGTACGGTGAGTAGACGCCGGGCTTGAGGTGTTCCGCGCGCGGCTTGGCGTAGCGGTCGATGTCGAACTTGTCCGGGTTCGGGTAGTACTCCTCCATATAGTGCGGCACGGCCGTCGCCACATAGAGGAGCTCGTTCTCGCGGATCTGGAAGCCCTGGAAGCCGAAGTCGCGGGTCGCGGTGCGCATCTGGGCTACCGCGATCGTGTATACGCGCATGGCTTCCATGATGGCGCCGTCGATGTCGGGGAGCTCGTTGCGAACGTTGGCCTCATCGATGCTGCCCTTGGCGAATAGCGCATCCGCCTCAGCCTGTACGCGCTTGAGCACCTCAGGGTTCTTCAGCACCGCGTAGATGAACCCAGATACGGTGTTGGCCACGGTGTCGAGGCCGGCGACGAACGGCCCCGTCAGGCTCAGGATCAGGTCGCTGCGTGGCATGAGGTCCGGATCGCGTGCGTGCGCCTCCATGACATCGTCGACCAGGTTGCGCCGCGCCGGGTCGCGGTCGGCTTTGCCGGCCTCGTACTGGGCAATCATGCGCTTGCCAAGTTCCGTAACGCGGCCCTTGGCGTACTTGTAGCGGGGATCCTTCAGCATGAACTTGGGGCGCTGGCGCGTCACCAGGATGTTCAGGATGTAGAGGATGGTGGTGCGGATATCCTTCACGTACTCGCGCGGCGAGGTGCCCGTGAGCATGGCACCGAGCTGCTCGGTGACGATGTACTGCATGTTCTGCACGACCGGCACCAGCTGCCCGACTGGCCAGTCGCGCGCGATCACCTTGTCGGTGATCTCGACGAGTTCGTCGTAGCGGCCCACGAGCGACTCCTTCGAGTAGCCGTGCTTCATGACGGCGCGTAGTTTCTGGTGCGTCTCGCCGTCCGAGCCCGTCAGGGTGCGCGAAGCGCCCCATTCATCGACCAGCCCCTGCCAGAATTCCTTCGAGCGCAGCGAGTCGCGTCCCTCGCGCGTGCCCATGAAGTTGGCAGCTTCCGCGCCGGCGAGCACCGTGTAGGTGTTGCTCATCACCTTGAGCTTGAAGACCGGGCCGTACTTGCGGTAGCACTCGTAGAAAAAGCGGCCCGGGTCCTTCGCCATGTCCAGGGCGTTGCCGAGGAAGGGCAGGCCCTTGACCAGCGGCGGCTCCTTCAGTGGTTCCTTGAGCGGTTCCTTGAGAGCTTCGGATGCAACCGTGGCCATGAAAGCCTCACCGAGAATAGCTGTGGATAGGTCGGGTTTCCCGATGGTATACGCATTGCGATCAATACGGAACCACCGGTACCTATTGGACCCCGCCGGCGCCAGTGTGCGATAGTTTCCACAGATTCAAGTACTTCGTTTTGGGGATGAAATGACCAGCCAGCTCTCCGTCACCGCACCCCAGGCGAAGCGTAAACCCGGCCGTCCGCGCAGCAAGCGCTCCGAAGAGGCCATCATCCGGGCCACCACCTTCCTGCTGGCCGATGAGCGTTACGCGGACATCACCGTCAGCAAGGTCGCCGCCCGCGCCCGGGCGAGCAAGTCGACCATCTACCGGCGCTGGCCCACCAAGGAACACCTCGTGATCGAGGCCTTCAACCGCTGGCCGGCGCTGACCGCACACGACCGGGGCGATGTGATGTCGGACCTGCTCGGCCTGTACCGGCAGTTCCTGCGCATCCTGCACAAGCCCCCCTCCAATGCGATCATGCCGACGTTGGTGGCCGAGCGCGCGCACAACCCGGCCCTGGCGGCAGTGTTCGACCCGCTCATGCAGCGCCGCCGCGACCCGGTACGCGTGGTGCTCGAGCGCGCGATGGCGCGCGGCGAGCTGCCACGTGCCACCAACGTCGAGATGGTGGTCGATGCCATCATGGGCGTCACCGTGCTGCGGATGTATTTCATCCCGGGCGACCTCGGCATTCCCGCGATTCGCGACTTCCTGACCGTGCTGCTGCGCGGCCTGGGTGCTCGCGGTTACTGACGCCTGGTCGGGCAACCTCACGCCGGGGAAGCGGTGAGCGCACTGGCTCCGCTCACGCGCCGGGTCGAAGTCGGCGAGCTGCTCGCCGGCGAGGGTCCCCTGAGCGTCGCCGCTAGCGTGTTCCTGCCGACACAGATTCCAGCGCGCCCGACCGCGCTGTACTGCCTGCCCGGCGGGGCCATGTCGCGCGGCTACTTCGACCTGCAGGCGCAGGGCAACTTCAGCTTCGCCGCAGCCCTCGTTGCACGCGGCTACATCGTCGTCACGCTCGACCCGCTTGGCATCGGCGACAGTTCCCGCCCGCAGGACGGCTACCAGCTCACCCCCGAGATCCTGGCGCGCGCCAATGCCGCGGCGGTTGCGGCCATCCAGCGTGAGCTGGCGTCCGGATCGCTGGCAGGACGTCCACTGGGGGCGGCGCGTGCCATCGGCGTCGGCCATTCGATGGGCGCCATGCTCACCGGCATACAGCAGGCGCACCACGCCAGCTACGATGCGCTGATGCTCTTCGGATTCGGGACCAAGGGCCTGGTGATAGCCCTGTCCGAGGAAGAAAGGCGCTACGCCGGGGATCCTTCCGGAACCCGCGAGAACCTGGTGCGCCTGGCCCGTTTGCGCAGCCCCGATCCCTATCCACCGGTTCCGCGCACGCAACAGGGCCGGGAGCTGTTCGCGGGCGCAACCGCCGACCGGCGCGGGATCGAGGCATTGAACCGCGTGCGTGCCGTGCTTTTGCTCACGGCCGGCCTGTACTCGATGATCCCGGGGAGCGTGCTGCCCGAGTGCGCGCAGATCAAGGTGCCGTTGTTGCTCGCGCTCGGGGATCGGGACATGGCCGGCCCGCCGCACGAGGTGCCGGCCAGCTACCCGGGCAGCAGTGACATCACGCTGCTGGTGCTGCCCTCGACCGGGCACGCGCACTTCCTGTTCGACTCGCGCCACCAGCTGTTCGACCGCGCCGCCAGCTGGTGCGAGGCGATCGCAGCGGGGTAGAGCGATGGCGCAGTTGGAGTGCTACGCGGCCGACTACGCCAACGGGCTGCTGGAACAACTGGGCGCGCCGCGGATGCTGCCGCCGCAGCCGGAGACTCATCCGGCGCTGCGCTGGGCGCAGAGCGGCGTCATGACGCTCACCGGCTACCCGCTCGATGCTCCGCAGATGTGTCCTGTGCCGCTGGCCTCCTATGCGGACGGCATCCTCGCGGCACTGCGGGCCTTGCGGCCGGGTGCGGCGCTGGCGGCGCTCGATGCTGCCGGTCTGCTCGGCGAGCGGGCCGCTCTCGCCGGCTTCAGGCGTGCGGGCGATGTGTCCGCGGGCGGCAGCTGCCGCCTCCTGCAATGCGCGGATGGCACCATGGCCGTGAGCCTTGCGCGCAGCAGCGACTGGGATCTGCTGCCGGCGTGGCTTGAGGGCGGGGACATCAAAGGCTGGGGCGGCGTGGCGGCTGCACTCAGCACGCGCACCGTTGCGGCGTGCCTTGAACGTGGCCGGCTGCTCGGCCTGGCGCTGGCGGCACTGCGGCCGGCCCCCGGCACGGCACGGCACTGGTACCGCGAATCCTACCGCGTCGCCGGCAGCAGCCGGCCCGCCCCCCAGGCGGCTCCCCGGGTGGTGGACCTGTCGGCATTGTGGGCGGGGCCCTTGTGCACGCAGCTGCTGCAGCTGATGGGCGCGCAGGTCATCAAGGTCGAGAGTACCGCCCGCGCCGACGGCATGCGCGGTGCGGGTGATGGCTTCTATGACCTGCTCAACGCCGGCAAAGCGAGCGTGGCGCTGGATCTCGCGCAGCCTTCCGGGCGCGAGCAGCTGCGGCGAATCCTGCGCAGCGCGGATATCGTCGTGGAGGCCTCGCGGCCGCGTGCATTGCGGCAGCTCGGCATCCATGCGGAGGCAATCCTGGAGGAGAACCCCGGGCTCACCTGGGTGAGCATCACCGGGCATGGTCGCGAGCCACCCTGTGCCGACTGGGTCGCCTTCGGTGATGACGGCGCGGTCGCCGGTGGCCTGTCGCAGGTACTGTGGGATGCAGCTGGCCGCGCCATGTTCTGCGGTGATGCCATCGCCGACCCACTCACGGGACTGCACGCCGCGCTAGCCGGTTGGGTTAGCTACCGAAGTGGGGGCGGCCGGCTGCTCTCGCTGGCGCTGGCCGAGGTCATCGCCTATGGCATCCAATGCTCTGACCTCGGAGGTCCTGAGGCCGCTCGCGCGCGGACGGAGGAGTGGGCGCGCCGCCTCAGCACGACTGACGTGGTGCCTCCACGCGCGCGTCCCGTCCTGGCGCGCGCGCGCGGACTCGGCGCGGACACCACGCAGGTGCTTGCCGCCGTGTGAGGCGGGTGAGACGCGGGAAGCGGTGGCTAGCGTGAGGTGGTGGCTGCGTGCCTGCCGGCCTGCCGGCCGAAGAACGAAGCATCGGCGAGCGACAGTCCGGAGCTGTAACCCTCGCCCCAGCGCGGCAGCCCACAGGTGGTGCGCCCGGCGGCGAACAGGCCGCCGATCACTCTGCGATCCGCGTCGACGACTTCCCCGGTCGGCAGGCTGTCCAGGCCACCGAGCGTGAAGGAGGCGTAGAAGCAGTGGTCGATGCGGCAGTCGATCGCTACGAACGGTGGTTCATTCAGAGGCCTCAGCCACTTGCGCGCCTTGTGGAAGAGGGGGTCGGTGCCCTGCGCTGCATAATGGTTGTAGAGACGCACGCTGGCTGCGAGTGAGTCGGCAGGCAGCTTGAGCTCGCGCTCCACCTCTTCCCAGGTCTCACCGGCGGCCCCGATCTCCATCTTTGCCAGCTGCTGCATCTCGCCCATGGCATAGGTCGCGTGGTCCTGAAGCAGCCAGATACGGTCCCCGCTCTGGCGCATGATGTAGTTGGAAACCCTGCCGTGGTAGCAGTCTTCATTGATGAAGCGCTGGCCCTGGCTGTTGACGAATATCCCCTTCACCAGCGAGCCCGGTGGATACCAGGGGATGGTCGCGAATCCCTCGCTCATATTCATGAGCGCCCCGCCGACGCTCGCCCCCAGCAATATCCCGGAGCCGTCATCCACCGTGCCCAGCGGGAACTGCGAGCGCAGCAGGAACGGGGCGTGCTGCCGCACCATCTCGCGGTTCATCACGAAGCCCCCCGCGCACAGCGCCACCGCGCGCCGGGCGCGCGCGTAGCGCTCCTGCCCGTCGATGCGCAGCACCAGCCCATGCACCTCGCGGGCGCCATCGGCGATCAGTGCCTGCGCGCGCGCGTTGTACAGCACCTGCACGCCGGCCTCGACGACCTGCTGCGTGAGCACGTCCATGACATAACGGCCGCCGCCCATGCCGAGGAACTTCGGACAGTGCCCACGCGGGGCCGGGCGCGCGTGCTCGGCAAACGGCCAAGCCTCTTCGCTCCCCGACCAGATCAGGCAGTCATCGGTGGCAGGCTCGATGCAGCGCTCGGCGATGAAGGAATTCTTGTACTCGACGCCCTGCGCCTGCAGCCACTGAAAGTGTCCGAGCGAGCCATCCGCGTACAGCCGTGCCTTGGCCTCGTCCGCGTTCGGCCCGCCGGCCATGACGAGATAGCGGTACAGGTCCTCGGTGGCATCCTCGAAGCCGGCCGCCCGCTGGATCGGCGTGCCGCCGCCGCCGCCCATGTAGATCTCGCCCCCGGACAGTGCCGAGGTGCCGCCGCTGCCGGCGGCACTCTCCACCAGCAGCACCCGCGCGCCGGCGCGGGCGGCCTCGAGCGCCGTGCAGGCCCCGGCAGCGCCGAAACCCAAGACGATCACGTCCGCCTCGTAGTCCCAGCGCGGGACCTGCTCGAGTGATGCCGGGCGGCTTTGCGAACAACGGAGCGGGTCGGTCACGGCGGGTACTCTGTTTCGGCGATGTATCCCGACAAGGATAAGGTAGATTCGGCTGCGGATGCAGTCTGTAGCATGGGCGCAGTTCGCGCCCGGCCGGTCTCAAGAGGGGAATTGCCATGTCTCTACGCCTGGAAGATATCGAGCTCATCAAGCGCGTGAAGTACAAGTACTGGCGCTGCATCGACACCGGTGATATCGCCGCCGCGCGCGACCTGTTCACCGAGGACCTGAAGGTCGACTACAAGGGTGGCACCTACCGCTGGCAGATGACCGGGCGCGACAAGATCCTCGAGGCCATTGCCGCCTCTTTCAACTCCAACGGCGTGGGCTGCCACACCGGCCACCATCCTGAGATCGACGTACTGACCGATACCACCGCCACCGGCATCTGGTATTTGACGGATATCTTCATCAACCTCAAGGAGAAGGTGAAAACCACCGGCAGCGCGTTGTACCGCGACAAGTACGTAAAGATCGCAGGGCAGTGGCGCATTTGCGAATCCACCTACGAGCGGGTGTACGAGCAGATCGAGACCTTCACCGAGCCGCCGACGCTCTCTGCGCACTGGCTCGCCCGTGTGCCACCGCCGGCCGTCGCCGCTGGAGCCAGGTAAATGACCAAGCTTGCGGGCAAAGTCGCCCTCGTCACCGGGGCCGGGCAGGGCGTGGGCCAGGGCATTGCGCTCGCCCTCGCCGCCGCCGGGGCGACGGTCGCAGTCACCGGGCGCACCGAGTCGAAGCTTGCCGACACGCTCAAGGTCCTCACGGGCCGCGGCGGCAAGGGCCTGGCGATCGTGTGTGACGTGTTCAAGGCCGAGGACATCACGCGCACGGTCGCGCGCACGGTGGAGGCCTTGGGCGGGATCGACATCCTGGTGAACAATGCCTACGACGGGGCCTTTGGCCCGCTGCTGTCCCTGGACGATGAGGCCTTCATGCGCGGCATCAACGCCGGTCCCCTGGCCTCGTTCCGCTTCATGCGCGCCTGCCACCCGCATCTGAAGGCCCGCGGCGGCGGCAACATCGTCAACCTCGTCACCTCAGCCTCCGTGCGCTGGGACTCCTCCAACTACGGCGCCTACGCGGTGGCCAAGCAGGGCGTGCGCGCGCTGACGCGCGCGGCGGCAAGCGAGTGGGGACCGGACAAGATCCGCGTCAACAACATCGCCCCGCTCGCTGCATCCCCGGCCCTGGCAAACTGGATCAAGCACGACCCGGAAGCCAAGACCTTCTTCCAGACCGTGGCGCTGAAGCGGGTCGGGGACTGCGAGGCGGACATCGGCCGCGCCGTGGTCGCCCTGGTGAGCGCGGAGATGGACTACCTCACCGGTGCCACGCTGCCGCTGGATGGCGGCCAGGCATATTTCGGCTGAAGGAGCGTGCGCCGGCGCGCGCCCGGTGCTAGAGCGCCGGACCCTTCGCCTCGTACAGCCGGTATTCGCTGGTGGCGATGACATCGATGCGGTCGAAGTCAATGAACTTGGCGCAGCTGTCCATCATGAGCTTCTGGTGCCGCTGGTGACGGGCCTCGTCGCCTGCGGCGTCGTAGAAGGCCTGCGAGTCGCGCATGGCCTCAGGCGCGAAGCACTCCTCGACGATGCCGCGGAACGGCGGCGCAGCGGGCGTGAGCGGCATGACCACGACGTTGTGCACGTAGAGGAAGTTTGCCTGGGTCGCGATGCCGACCGGGGTATGTTCCTCGAACCACACACGGCGCCAGGTGTCGTAGCTCAGCCGCGGCGGAACCTGCAGGAAGGTCACCTGGCTGAAACCGTAGGTGCGCTCCCCGGCGCGCGCCGGGTAGCGCACGTTGGGCAGGATCGTCGATTCGGCGACCTCGTAGCCTGCGATGCGCTCGAAGCGTTGCGCGAGGAGCCGTTCCACCGGCTCGCGCCGGTAGGCGCTGGTGAGCCAGAACGACACCAGTCCGTCCGGCACCGGCTTGGTGTTGTGCAGGGTGAAGTTGACCAGGGTGCCGGTCAGGTCCGGGAAGTCGGCGACGTTCAGCTGCACGCGCTCGGCGCCGAGTTCGCCGATGCGGGGACCTGTGTCCGTGAGGAACCTGCGGCGCAGGGTGTCCGCGCTCTCCTGGCCGCGCCAGAATGCATACAAGAGTTTTTCCATGGTCGCGCCCGTGTGGTTGCCGCACACTCAAGTCTAGCGGCAAACCGGCACGCGGCGCGCGCACTGGCCGGCGCACGAGGAGCCCCTTGATGAACACACAGCCCTTTGGCCCGATCCGCCAGATCGCCTGGGTGGTGAAGAACCTCGAGGAGAGCGTGGCGAACTGGCTGCGCGTGAGCGGGCTGGGTCCCTGGACCGTGTTCCGCAACGTCGCCATGGCCGGCACCCTGGACGGGCAGGCGGCCAGGGTGCGTATGCACGTCGCGCTCGGCTACCAGGGGGACATGGAGATCGAGCTGATCGAGGACCTGGGCGCCGGGGCATCTCCCTATCGCAGCAGCTCGGGGGAGCCGCTGGTGGGCATGCACCACGTAGGCTGGTTCAGCGATGATGTTGCAGCCGACGTGGCCCGCGGCACATCCAGAGGCATGCAGGTGAAGTTCGCGGCCGCCAACGAGGTGACCCGCGTGGCCTACCTGTCCGATCCGCGCGAGCCGAAGCTGTTGTTCGAGTTCATCGAGATGAACGAGGTCATGCGGGCGGGCTTTGCCGCCCGCCTGGAAGCCTCACGCACCTGGCAGGGAGACAACCCGCTGCAGGTGATCGATCTGGGCGGTTGACAAGGAACACCCATGAGCACTTGGCAGAACGTCAGCTACAACTACCGCGGGGCGCAGGTCCTGGTGACCGGCGGCACCTCCGGCATCGGCGCGGGCATTGCCGCGGCCTACCGCGACGCCGGGGCCGAGGTGATCATCACCGGCACGCGCACGGGGCCTGGCGAGTACACGGAAGACCTGAAGGGCTTCCGCTACCTGCAGCTGAGCCTCACCGATGATGCGCAGATCGCCTCGGTCGCTCAGGCGTTGCCGCAGCTCGACATCCTGGTGAACAACGCCGGGGCGAACTTCATGCTGCAGAACGAGTACGACCCGGAGATCTTTGAGAAGGGCGTGCGCGTGAACCTCACCAGCGCCTACCGCATGGCGCACGCCCTGAAGGACAAGCTGGCACGCAGTGCGCTGCCCGGTGGCGCCAGCGTCATCGGCATCGCCTCGCTGACTTCCTACTTCGGCGTGGAGGTCGTGCCGGCCTACGGGGCGGCCAAGGCCGGCATCGTGCAGCTGATGAAGACCCTGAGCATGGCCTGGGCCAAGGATAAGATCCGCGTCAATGCGGTCGCCGCCGGCATCACCGAGAGCCGCATGACCGCGCAGATGCTCAGCATGCCGCAGATGATGGCCCCGGTGCTGGCACGCACCCCGCTCGGCCGCCCCGGCAAGCCCATCGACGTCGCCGGCGCGGTGCTGTTCCTCACCAGCTCAGCGGCCAGCTACATCACAGGCCAGACGCTGCTGGTCGACGGCGGCTATTCGATCGTGGGCTAGCCATGGCACAGGACATCCACATCGATGACCTGGCGCAGCCGCGCCTGGACGAAGCACAGCGCGGCGCGCTCGCCTGGGGCGAGTCACAGCCGGTGGAGCTGACGGTGGAGGCGGTGCTGAGGGCTGCACGGGCACGCACGGGCCTGAGCGACTTCGGGCCAGAGGATTTTCGCGAGCGTCTCGCGATTCTGTGCAGTGAATGGGATGCGGACAAGCCGCTCACCGCCCTGCACCGCGGAGTGCTGTTCGGGTATCTGTCGCGCCATGCCAGCAACCGCCTGCTGATCCATGACACGCTCCAGGGCCATCCGCAGATCCTCGAGCAGCAGATCGACCGGCCGGTGATCGTCACCGGATTGCCGCGCTCGGGCACGACGCACCTGGTGAACCTGCTCGCCGCCGACTCGCGCTTCCACTCGCTGCCCTTGTGGCAGTCGTACGAGCCGGTGCCGCTGCCGGATGAGCCGGCGCTTGCCGATGGCACCGATCCGCGCTATGCGCGCTGCGCGGCCGCGTGGGAGGGCATGAAGCAGGTGACGCCGCTGCTGGCTTCGATGCATCCGATGGAGCCGGATCACATCCATGAAGAACTGGAGCTGATGGGGCCGGACTTCGCCTCGTACAACTACGAGTGGCTGAGCATGTCACCGCGCTGGGGCGCGCACTATGCCGCCACGGACCAGACGCCGCACTACCGGTACCTGAAGCGCGTGCTGCAACTGCTGCAGTGGCAGCGGCGCCAGAGCGGCAAGCGCTGGGTGCTCAAGTGCCCGCAACACCTGGAGCAGCTGCCGGCGCTCCTGAGGGTATTCCCCGACGCGATCGTGGTGTTCACGCACCGCGACCCCGTGGCGGTGATCCAGTCGACCCTGACCATGAATGCCTACACGCAGCGGATCCAGCGGCCGAAGGTGGAAATGGCCTGGCTGCGCGATTACTGGGTGCCGCGCATCGAGCGCCTGCTGCGTGCCTGCGTGCGCGACCGCGCGCTGGTGCCTGAAGCGCGCAGCGTGGACTGCCTGTTCCATCTGTTCATGCGCGACCCGTGGAGCATCCTGGCGCAGGTGTACGCCAAGGCCGGGCTGCCGGTGACCGACGAGGCCCGCTCGGCGCTCGATCACTTCCTCGCAGCGCACCCGCGCGGCAAGGCCGGGCAGGTGATCTACGACCTCAAGGGCGATTTCGGGGTGGATCCGGCGCAGCTGCGCGAGCGGTTCAGGTTCTACTTCGACCGCTTCGAGATCAGGGCCGAGAAGGGCTGAGGGTCAGCCACCCAGCTGGGCGACACTCCTCAGAATGGCGCGCACTAGGCGGGCCTGCCGGTCGATGCCGGTCTTGGAGAAGGTCGAGCGCAGGTGCGCGCGCGCGGTATTCAGGGTAATGCCCAGGTCGCCGGCGGCCTCCTGCAGGCTGCGGCCGTTGGCCAGGCACAGCGCCAGCTGCGCCTCCTTATGGGTGAGCTCGAACAGCTTGCGGATGGTTTCCACCGGCGGGGCGTTCTGCGAATTCTCCTCGACGCTGATGAACACCGCCACCGCCGGGGAGACGGAGAATTCGTCCGCTTCGACCGAGCCGGCGGTCGGGCGGATCATCATGCCGTAGTGGCCGGCCCCGGATGGGCGGCGGGCACGCAGCACCTCGACGATGCCGGGCTTGGCGGCGCGCCCGACCGCGATGGAGCGGGCGATCGCATCGCGCAGGCGCTGCGCATCGGCCGGGTGGGTGAGCACCAGGGTGTCGTTGGCCATACTGATGCCGTCCTGGCGCTGCAGGATGTCGCGTGCCAGGGCGTTGGTGTGGATCACGTGACCGGAGGCATCCAGGATCACGGTAGCCAGGGTGAGGTGGTCCATCGCATCGGCGTAGATGGCACGCTCCATCTTGGTGGCATCGAGGGCGGCGTGCGTCCGCATCGCGATGTCGAAGTGCGGCACCAGGGATTCCACGAAGCGCTTCTCGGCAGTGGTGAAGTTGCCGGCGTGGCGCCCGCGCGTGACGCGCAGGCGCGCGTACAGGCGGTCCCCGTCGTGTAGGTCAACGCCCAGGTTGTAGATCGCATCCCAGGGGATCAGGTACTCGGTGAAGAAGCGGCTGCGCTCGAGCTGCTCGACCGGCACGAACTCGTGCATGGTGATGACCTGCTTCTCCGGCAGGTTCACGAACGGGTCCAGCGGGAAGTAGCGGTTGTACTGGCCCAGCACCTCGTCGCTGCCGCCCCAGGAATACAACAGACCCGCCTCGGCGACGTGCGGGGAGCGCAGGATCAGGGTCGCGGCGCCCTTCAGGCGCCGGCCGAGCCCCTCGAGGAACTCGCGCCAGCGCTTCGGGTTGATGGCCCCCTCGTGCAGCAGCAGGGTCAGCCGCTCGCGCAGGTCCGCATTGCCGCTTTCCGCGCCCGGCGGGGCAGCCGCGCTGACGGTGCGGGCGGGGGAACCTCTGGCGGCGGGACGACTCATGGGCGGTTCTGGTGCGCGCTCGGGCGCGACGGTGGCCTATTAATAAAGAGTACTCTATATGTGTGATGCCGACCACGGTGGGTCAGCAGTTACGCTTGAGGGCTTAGTACCTCGAGATAGCCCCGGGAACTCCATGACACGTCTGGCCGGCAAAATCGCCATCGTTACGGGCGCAGCGCGCGGACTGGGCGCAAGCATCGGCCGGCAGCTGCACGCGGAAGGCGCGCAGGTGGTGCTCGCGGACGTGCGCGACGAGGAAGGCCAGGCGCTCGCGAAGGAACTGGGAGAACGCGCCCATTATGTACACCTGGACGTGTCGAGTGAGACGGAGTGGACCCAGGCACTCGCGGCTGCGCGCAAGCGCTTCGGCCCGGTGACGGTGCTGGTGAACAACGCCGGCATCTACCGCACCCGCGCCACCGTTGAGCAGAGCGTCGAGGAGTACCTGCAGATCATCCGCATCAACCAGCTCGGCACCTTCTTGGGCATGCGCACCTGCTTTGCGCAGATGCGTGATGCCGGCGGTGGCTCCATCGTGAACATCGCCTCGACCGCCGGCATCGAGGGCGTGCCGCTCGCGCTCGCCTATACCGCCAGCAAACACGCCGTGGTCGGCATGACCAAGGCGGCGGCGCTTGAGTTCGGGCCCGCGAAGGTGCGCGTCAACGTGGTGTGTCCCGGGGCGATGCTGACGCCGTTGCTGGTGGAGTCGCTGAACGTCCCCCTGAGCGCGCTCAGCGCGGCCCCATTCGCCAACTCGCCGATGGGCCGCATGGGCGACCCGGCCGAGATTGCCCCGACGGTGGTGTTCCTGGCGAGCGATGCCTCCTCCTATACCACCGGCAGTGAATTCGTGGTGGACGGCGGCCTCACCGCCGGCGTCAAGATGCCGCCGCAGTAGGCGGCGCGTTTTCCGGCAACGCGCATGACCGCCCCGCAAACCGCGGCCGCCATCCAGGGCTGGTACACACTCGATGACCGGCCACAGCTGATCGGTTCCCGCTGCCTGACCTGCGGGACCTATTTTTTCCCGCGCCAGGGGTTCTTCTGCCGCAACCCCGAATGCCCGGGCGAGACGTTCGCGGAGGTGAAGCTCAGTCGGACCGGCAAAGTCTGGTCGTACACCAACGCCTGCTATCAGCCACCGCCGCCTTACGTGGCTGCCGTGCCGTTCGTGCCCTTTGCCATCGCCGCCGTGGAGCTCGCCGCGGAGCGCATGATCGTGCTCGGCCAGGTGAGCGAGGGGGTCGACGTCGCTGACCTGCACGTCGGCATGGACATGGAGCTGGTGCTTGAGCCCCTGTACCGCGACGGCGGGCAGGAAAAGCTCATCTGGAAGTGGAAGCCTGTGCGGGGTGGGCAGTGAGCCGCGAGGTCGCCGTGCTCGGGGTCGGCATGCACCCCTGGGGCAAGTGGGGCAGGAACTTCGTCGAATACGGTGTGCACGCCGCGCGGGCGGCGCTTGCCGATGCCGGGATCGCGTGGAAGGACGTGCAGTTCATCTCCGGTGCGGCGACCATGCGCTGCGGCTACCCGGGTTACGTGGCGGGGGCGACCTTCGCGCAGGCCTTAGGCTGGCAGGGCGCCCAGGTGAACACCTCGTATGCCGCCTGTGCCTCGGGCTCGCAGGCACTGGCGGCGGCGCGTGCGCAGATTCTCTCCGGCGGCTGCGATGTCGCCCTGGTCGTCGGCGCGGACACCACGCCCAAGGGCTTCCTGGCCCCGGCGGCCGGGTACCGCCCGGAAGACCCGGACTGGGTGCGCTTCCACGTGGGGATCACCAACCCGACCTACTTTGCGCTCTACGCACGCCGCCGCATGGACCTGTACGGGGCCACGGTGGATGACTTCACGGCGGTGAAGCTCAAGAACGCGGCCCACGGGGCCGAGAATCCCAATGCGCGCTACCGTAAGCGCTTCACCGCCGAGGAGGTCAACACCTCGGCGATGGTGGCCGACCCGCTGCGCCTGTTGCACGTGTGCGCAACTTCCGACGGCGGCGCGGCCATCGTGCTCTCGAGCCTGGACTACGCGCGGCGCCGCGGCGGCCAGGCAGCCCCGCGCATCGCGGCGATCTCGACCGTTACCCCGCGCTTTGCCAGCACCGAGGTGGAGATGCCCGACATCGCCACCGATTCTGCCGCCGTGGCCGCCGGGCACTCCTTCCGTGCTTCCCTCGCCGCGCGCGCCTACGAGGAGGCCGGCATCGGGCCTGCGGACCTTTCGCTGGCGGAGGTCTACGACCTTGCCGCCTCGATGGAGCTGGACTGGTACGAGTACATCGGCCTGTGCAAGAGCGGTGAGGCCGAAGGACTGCTGCGCAGCGGCGCCACCTCCCTCGGTGGCCGCATCCCGGTCAACGCCAGCGGCGGGCTCGCCTGCTTCGGCGAGGCGGTGCCCGCGCAGGCGCTGGCGCAGGTGTGCGAGCTCGTATGGCAGCTGCGCGGGCAGGCCGGTGCCCGCCAGGTGCAGGATGCCAGGGTCGGCATCACCGCCAACCAGGGCCTCTTCGGGCATGGCTCGGCGGTGCTGGTGAAGCGCTAGGCGGTGAGTGCCGTGTGCAGGTCCGCGCCCAGATCCGCCAGGGCGTGGTTTGCCAGCGGGGTGAGGTAGGGCATGCTCGCGAAGCCGTGGATCATCCCCAGATAGCGGCGGCCGGTCACGTCCACACCCGCCGCGCGCAGCCGGTCCGCGTAGTCCTCGCCCTCGTCGCGCAATGGATCGTACTCGGCGGTAATCACGCTGGCCGCCGGCAGGCCGGTAAGATCGCCCCTGCCCGGCACGGCCATGGGGTTGGTCGCATCCGCGGGCGACCTGAGGTACTGCTTCCAGAACCAGAGCATGCCCTCGCGGCTGAGCATGTAGCCTTCCGCGAAGGCGGCTTGCGAGGGGCTGCTGCACTCAGGATCGAGGCACGGATAGATCAGTCCCTGGAAGCGCAGCGCGGGTCCCTTGCGGTCGCGCGCCAGCAGCGCAGTCGCCGCGGCGAGATTGCCGCCGGCGCTATCACCGGCCACGGCCAGGCGGCTGCCATCGAACCCCAGTTCGGTGCCCCGGCTGGCGAGGTCCTTGAGCGCGGCGTAACAGTCCTCGATCGCGCCCGGAAAGGGTGTCTCGGGCGCGAGCCGGTAGTCCACCGAGGCGACCGCGCAGCCTGCGTAGTTGGCGAGCAGCCGGCAGGTGTCGTCGTACATCTCGATGGTGCAGATGACGAAGCCGCCGCCATGGAAGTACACGACCAGCGGCAGGTCGCGCGCGGCGGATGGGCGGTACAGGCGCGCGCGCCGCGGGCCCTGGGCGCCGGCGACGGTGAGCTCGCTGACCGCATGGATGGGCGGTGCCAGCACCGGGGCGGGGTACTGCGCGACCAGGGCGCGCAGGCCCTGCGCGCCAAGCTGTTCGTGCGGCGGGTGCATGGCCAGGGGCGAATCCAGGAACACCTTGACTCTGGGATCGACTGCCATCGCGCAACTCCGCTGCTGTTCTACGCTCAGGCGCTCTTCTTGGCGCGCGCCATGTTGATGGCCAGGTCCTCGATCATGTCCTCCTGGCCGCCGACGGTCTTCAGCCGCCCGAGCTCGACCAGGATGTCCGCCGAGGAAACCCCGTACTTGGCACCGGCACGCTTGGCGAACAGCAGGAACGAGGAATAGACGCCCGCGTAGCCGAGGATCAGGGCATCCCGGTCGATGCGAATCGGCTGGTCCATCATCGGCACCACCAGGTCCTCGGCGACATCCATGAGCCTGAAGACATCCACCCCAGTGAGGATGCCCATGCGGGTCGCCACCGCGTTGAAGACTTCCAGCGGGGTATTGCCGGCCCCGGCGCCCAGTCCCGCGGCCGAGCCGTCGATGCGCCCCGCGCCGGCCTCGATGGCGGCGAGCGAGTTGGCGATGCCCATCGCCATGTTGTGGTGGCCGTGAAAACCGATCTCGGTCCCCGGCTCGAGCGTTGCGCGCAGCGCCTTGATGCGCGCGCTGACATCGTCGGGCAGCATGTAGCCGGCCGAGTCGGTGCAGTAGATGCAGTTGGCACCGTAGCTCTCCATGAGCTTGCCCTGGCGGGCGAGTTCCTGCGGCTCGACCATGTGGGCCATCATGAGAAAGCCCACCGTGTCCAGGCCGAGCTTGCGCGCGCGCGTGATGTGCTGCTCGGAGACATCCGCCTCGGTGCAGTGGGTGGCCACGCGGATGGTGGCCACCCCGCAGTCGTGCGCAAGCTGCAGGTGCTCGACGGTGCCGATGCCCGGCAGCAGCAGCGCCGAGACCCGGGCGCGCTTGAGCTTGGGGATCACCGCGCGCAGGTATTCCTCGTCCGAGTGCGCCGGGAAGCCGTAGTTCACCGAGGCTCCGCCGAGGCCGTCCCCGTGCGTGACCTCGATGAGGGGCACACCGGCTGCATCCAGTGCGGTGGCGACTGCGATCATCTGCGCGATCGAGATCTGGTGCTGCTTCGGGTGCATGCCATCGCGCAGGCACATGTCGTGCAGCACGATCTTCCTGCCCTTGAGGTTCATGAGGCCCTCCTCGCAGCCGCAAAGCGCCCGCCGGCGATCTCCTCGGCGATCAACTCGCCGGTGCGCAGCGCCGCTGCGGTCATGATGTCGAGATTGCCGGCGTACCGCGGCAGGTAGTCCCCGAGTCCTGCGACCTCGAGGTAGGTGGATACCCGTCGGCCGTCGAACACCGGGCCGTTCTTCAATTGGTAGCCGGGCACGTATTTCTGCACCTCGGCGAGCATCGCCTCGATGGAGGCGCGGATGGCGGCCTGGTCAGGTTCCCCCTCGGTCAGGCAGTGCACCACGTCGCGCATGATCAGGGGCGGCTCGGCGGGATTTAGGATGATGATGGCCTTACCGCGCTTGGCGCCGCCGACCTTCTCGATGCCACTGGCGGTGGTGCGGGTGAACTCGTCGATGTTCTTGCGCGTGCCCGGGCCTGCCGAGCGCGAGGACACGGTCGCCACGATCTCCGCATAGGCCACCGGCTGCACGCGCGCGACCGCGGCCACGATCGGGATGGTCGCCTGGCCGCCGCAGCTGACCATGTTGACGTTCATCGCCCCTTTGCCCACGTGCTCGGAAAGGTTCACGGACGGCACGCAGTACGGCCCGATGGCAGCCGGGGTGAGGTCGATCACCACCACGCCGTGGGCGGCAAGCTTGCGGGCGTTCTCCGGGTGCACGTAGGCGCTGGTGGCATCAAAGGCGATGCGGATGCCGTCCTTCTGCAGGTGCGGCAGCAGGCCGTCGACGCCTGCGGCGGTGGTGGACAGGCCCTGCTCGCGCGCCTTGGCCAGCCCGTCGGAGGCCGCGTCGATGCCGACCATCCAGACCGGCTCGATCCACGGGCTGCGCAGCGCCTTGTACATGAGGTCGGTGCCGATGTTGCCCGAGCCGATTAGCGCGGCCTTTATCTTTGCCATGGTGTCGTTGTACCGGTGGTTGGGTGCGAGCCTAGATGAAGAACTCCTGCACGTTCTCCCCGACGTAGAGCGCGCCCAGGGAAGTGCCGATGATGGCAGGATCGTTGGCCACGTGCGCGCGCGCGGCATTGATGTCCAGCCAGTAGCGCACCACCGGGCTGTCCATGTAGATGGCGCGGCCGCCCAGCAGCGGCATCAGCTCATCGCACAGCACCGCGCAGCGGCGCACCACTTGCGAGGACTCGAAGCGGTAACGGATGCGGTCCTGGATCGGGATCTCCTCGCCCGCATTGATGTGCTTCATCATCTCCGCGAAGCTGTGGTAGAGGACGGTCTTCATCTCCAGGATCGCCGACTGCGTGCGCGCGGCGGCATTGAGCGCGAACGGGTCGAGCTTGGTCGACTTGCCGGTGTTGGTGGAGACGCGTTTGGCGGCGATGCTGATGAAGGCATTCAGTGCCCCCTGCAGTGCGCCGATCGCAGCGCTGGAGACCGCGCGCACGAACACCTGCGCCCACGGCAGGCGGAAGAGCGGGGCGGTGTTCTGTACCTGGCCCGGGTTCTTGCACAGGTAGCCATCGACCGCGCGGTGGGTGCGGTGCTCGGGCACGAAGGCCTTGTCGACGATGATGCCGTGGCTGCCTGTGGCCTGCAGGCCAAACACGTTCCAGTCGTGCACGATCTGGTAGTCGCTGCGCGGCAGGAGGAACGTACGCATCTCCGGCGGGCCGCCCGGCTCGAGCGAGGGGATGAGCGAGCCCAAGAAGGTCCACTGGCAGTGGTCGCAGCCGCTGGAGAATCCCCAGCGCCCCGAGAGTCGGAAGCCCCCGTCCACGCGCTCGACCTTGCCCACCGGCTGGTAGGAGGAGGACACCAGCGTGGCATCGTCCTTGCTCCACACGTCCGCCTGCGCCTTGGGGTCGAACAGGCCGAGCTGGAACGGATGCACGCCGATCACCCCGTATACCCAGGCGGTGGACATGCACCCTTCCGCGAGCGTGGTCTGGATGTCGAAGAACACTTTCGGGTCGTGCTCGTAGCCGCCGTAGCGCTTCGGCTGCAGCACCCGGAAGAAGCCGGCCTCCTGCATCTCGCGGATAGTCTCCGGCGGCAGCGTCTTTGCCGCGGTGGCTCCTTCCGAGCGCGCCTTGAGTGCCGGGATCATGGCCCGGGCGCGCTCAAGGAGCGTTTCTCTGCTTGGAATCGCGGTGACCATTGCGGCGGGGCTGGCCATTGGGACCTCCGGCATTACATGGGAGAATCAGATCCGATTCCCGGCAAAAACGAAATATACGCGCCGATCCCCGCTGGTACAACAATTCTCGTACTTTTTTGGCTATGTAACTACGCATCCAGTAGTGTAAAATCGATGAAAACCAGAGATTGCGGTGATGCAGGCTAGTCTAACTGCGTATTCCGCCTCACAAGCTGCGCCCTAGGAGCGACCATGTCTGAGGAACGCCCGTCCACTCCGCCCTTTGGCCGCACCCTCACCCTGAGCCACGGGTACGAGATGCACTATCTCGAGCACGGCAGCGGGCCGCCGGTGGTGTTCGTTCACGGCAGCGGGCCGGGCGTGAACGCCTACAGCAACTTCTTCCCCAACTACCGCGAGATCGCCGCCGCCGGCTACCGCGCGGTGATGCCGGACATGATCGGCTTCGGCTGGTCGGCCAAGCCCGCCGGGATCGATTACACGCTCGAACTCTTCGTCACCACCCTGGCCGAGTTCCTCGAGCAGATGGGCATCAAGCGCTGCGTGCTGCTCGGCAACTCCCTGGGAGGTGCCATCTCCATGAAGTACGCGATTGACCACCCGGAACGCGTCGAGCGCCTGGTGGTCATGGGGCCGGGGGGCATCGAGTCACGCGAGACCTACTTCAAGATGCCGGGCATCCAGAAGATGGTTTCGCAGTTCGTCGGCAGCGGCTTCGACCGCGATGGGCTGCGCGCACTGCTCGGGCTGCTCGCCTACGATCCGAAGTTCGTCACCGACGAGTTGGTGCAGCAGCGCTGGAACATCCTGCAGACCCAGCCGAAGGATGTGCTCGCGCGCATGGCGATCCCCGACCTCACCCCGGAACTCGGCAAGATCCGCTGCCCGCTGCTGGGGTTCTGGGGAGTCGAGGACCAGTTCTGCCCGTCCACCGGCAACGAGAAGATCCTGCGCGCGGTGCCCGAGAGCCGCTTCATCATGTACTCGCGCTGCGGCCACTGGGCGATGATCGAGCGCGCCGAGGAATTCAACCGCTATGTCATCGAGTTCCTCAAGAGCTGACCCGGCACGCGGGGCCCTGCACGAGTCACTGGCGGAGGAACTCTACCAGGCGCTCGTGCAGCGCCACACGGTCGCCCCGCTGCGCTCGCGCAACCTCGGGCTCGAGATCGACGATGCCTACGCGATCTCGCTCGGCATCCTCGCGCGCCGCCAGCGCGCCGGCGAGCGGGTGATCGGCAAGAAGATCGGCGTGACCAGCGCTGCCGTGCAGAACATGCTCGGCGTGCACCAGCCGGACTTCGGCTTCCTCACCGACCGCATGCAGGTGCCCGATGGCGGCACCGTGGTGATCACGGAGCGCATGATCCAGCCACGCGCGGAAGCGGAGATCGCGCTGATCCTCAGGAGCGACCTGCGCGGCCCCGGGGTGACCCCGGCGCAGGTTCTGTCCGCCACCGCCGCGATCGCACCGTGCTTTGAGGTGGTCGACTCGCGCATCCAGGACTGGGACATCCGCATCCTCGACACGGTCGCCGACAACGCCTCGTGCGGGGTGTTCGTGCTGGGTGCGGCGCGGCGCGACCCGCGCGGCCTGGATCTTGCGGCGCTGAAGGTGCGGGTGTGGAAGAACGGGCAGCCGCTGTCGGAGGGCCTGGGGGCGGCGGTGCAGGGCTCCCCGCTCGCCGCCGTCGCCTGGCTGGCCAATACCCTGGGCGCCTACGGGGTCGAGCTCAACGCCGGCGACATCATCCTGTCCGGTTCGCTCGTGCCGCTGGAGCCGGCGCGCGCGCAGGATCAGTTCCGGCTCGAGCTCGAGGGCGTCGGCTCAGCGAGCATCGCCTTCGCGTAGGGTGAACTTCTGCACCTTGCCGGCCGCATTCAGCGGCAGCTGCGTGACGATCTGGAACTGGCGCGGCACTTTGTAGTTGGCCATGTTGCTGCGCGACCAGGCGAGCAGTTGCTCCGCGCTCACTGCCTGTCCGGGACGCAGCACCACGAAGGCCTTGCCCACCTCCCCGAGGCGCTCGTCCGGCACGCCGATGACCGCGGCCTGACCGATGGCCGGGTGCTCGGCGAGCAGGCGCTCGATCTCGGCCGGGTAGCAGTTGAAGCCGCCGACGATAAAGACATCCTTCATGCGGTCGGTGATCCTGAGGTAGCCGCGCTCGTCCAGTACCCCGACGTCACCGGTGTGCAGCCAGCCTTGCGGGTCGATTGCCTCGGCGGTCGCCGCGGCGTCGTCGAAGTAGCCACGCATCACGTTGTAGCCGCGCACCTGCACTTCGCCGGCCTCGCCGGTGGGCACGCTGACGCCGTGCGGATCGGCGCACCGCACTTCGACGCCCGGGATCGGGATGCCGCAGCGCCGCGCCACGGTCTCATCGTCCGCGTCATGCGGGCAGACGGTGACCACGCCGGTCGACTCGGTGAGGCCGTAGGCGGTGAGCACGCTCTTGAACTTAAGCTCCGTGCGCATGCGCGTGATCAGCGCCGGCGGCACGCTGGCAGCACCGGTCACCGCCAGGCGCAGCGAGGACAGGTCGCGCCGCGCGAGGCTCTCGTGCGCCAGCAGACTCTGGTAGACGGTCGGCGGCCCGGGCAGCACCGTGATGCGCTCGCGCTCGATGCACTCCAGCGCCCGGGCGGCATCGAACACCGCCAGCGGATAGAGCGTGGCGCCCTGCAGCAGGCACGCGAGCCAGCCGGCCTTGTAGCCGAAGCTGTGGAAGAAGGGGTTCACGCCCAGGTAGCGGTCGCCCTCGCGCAGGCCGACCACTTCGCTCCAGGTGCGGAACACGCGCACGTCCTGCTCGTGGGTGCTGAGTACGCCCTTGGGCTGCCCGGTGGTGCCGGAGGTGAAGAGGATGTCGGCGATGTCGGCGCCGGCGACGTGGCCATGGGCCGCCGCCGCCTGTTCGCGCGTCACCGCAGCGCCGCCGGCCAGGAACTCGCGCCAGGACACCGCACCCGCTGCCGCCGCGGCGGCGTCCTCCAGCAGCACGGTGCGCTCCAGGGTGGGCAGGGCTTCGCCATGCAGCAGCGCCGGGTAGCGGGTGCCCAGGAATTCATCGACGGTGATGAGGGCGCGTGCGCCACTGCGGCGCAGGATGTAGCCGGCCTCCTTGCCCTTCAGGCGCGTGTTCAGCGGCACCAGGGCCGCGCCGCAGCCAAGGATCCCCAGGGCGGCAACCACCCAGCGCGTGCTGTTGGGCGCCCAGATACCCACCCGGTCCTGCGGCGCGATGCCGGCGGCGAGAAAGGCCGCGCTGGCCGCGAGTGCCTGGTCCTGCAGCTGCCGGAAGGTCAGCCGCTCGGTGCCGTCGATGATCGCCGGCTCGTCGGTGAAGCGCTGCGCGGCGCGCGCCAACACACGCGGGATGCTCACGGGTATCTCGTCATGCATCGCTTGAAAATATCAAACCAGCCCGTACGATGCGAGAATGATGAAACCCACGGCTGAAATCCGCCTCCCGGGGGCCGTGGTCCTGGTGACCGGCGGCGCGCGCGGCATCGGTGCCGGCATCGCCACCGGCTTCCTGTCCGCCGGTGCCCAGGTCATCGTCTGCGGGCGAACCACCGCAGAGCCGGCGAGCCTGCCCGAGGGCGGCGGCCGCCGCGCCGAGTTCCTCACCTGCGACGTGCGCGATGCACAGGCGGTGGCGGCGCTGTATGCGCAGATCGCCGCGCGCCACGGGCGCCTAGATGTATTGGTGAACAACGCCGGCGGCAGCCCGCCGGGGGAGCTGGCGAGTGCTCCGGCGCGCCTGATCGAGCGCATCATCCAGCTGAACCTGATCGCCCCGCTGGTGTGCGCGCAGGGCGCCAATGCGCTCATGCAGAACCAGGAGCAGGGCGGTTGCATCATCAATATCGGCAGTGTCGCCGGCGACCGTCCGGCGCCGAGTACCGTTGCCTATGGGGCGGCCAAAGCGGGCCTGCTGCACGCAACGCAGAGCCTCGCCATGGAGTGGGGACCGAAGGTGCGCGTCAACGGCATCATCACCGGCTTCGTCGCTACCGAGAACGCGCTCGAGCACTATGGCGGCGAGGAGGGCATCCGGCGCATCAGCCAGATGTTCCCGCTGAAGCGCCTGGCAGACCCCGCGGACCTGGCCGATGCCTGCCTGTACCTGGCCTCACCGCTGGCCGCCTACGTCAGCGGCGCGCTGCTGGCGGTGCACGGCGGCGGCGAGTGGCCACTGTTCCTGCACCTGGCGAGATCTGCGCTGTGAAAAACCCCGATAGCCGCGTCGCACTCGTCACCGGTGCCAGCCGCGGCGCCGGCAAGGGGGTAGCGCTGGCGCTGGGAGCTTGCGGCATGACCGTGTACGTGACCGGGCGCTCGGGCCACGTCAGCCTGGGCCGCCTGCGTGACGTCGAACTGCCGGGCACGGTTGTCGAAACCGCCGCCGAGGTCACCAGGCTCGGCGGCACGGGCATCGGCATCGCCTGCGATCACCGCGACGATGCAGCCGTCGCGGCGCTGCTGCGCCGCATCGCGCAGGAGTCCGGGCGGCTGGACATCCTGGTCAACAACGCTGCGAACATCCACGACGCGCTCATCGACCCCGGCGGGTTCTGGGAAAAGCCGCTGGCGCTGGTGGATATCCTCGATGTCGGCCTGCGCTCGGCCTATGTCGCCTCCTACTTCGCCGCACCCATGATGGTGGCCGCCGGGCGCGGCCTCATCGCCTTTACTTCCTCCTTCGGCGCCAGCTGCTACATGCACGGCCCGGCGTACGGGGCGCAGAAGGTCGGCCTGGACAAGTTCGCCGCCGACATGGCGGTGGACCTGAAGCCGCACGGCGTCGCCAGCGTCTCGCTGTGGCTCGGGCCGCAGCTGACTGAGCGCACCGCCGCCGCCGGCCGCAACCGCCCGGACCAGTATCAGGCCTTCCTGCGCACGGGGGAGACACCGCAGTTCAACGGGCGCATCATCCACGCGCTCGCGAACGATCCGCAGCTCCTGTCCCTGTCGGGGCAGACGTTCATCTCGGCAGAACTTGCGCAGCGCTATGGCATCACCGAGGAGGGCGGCAGGGTGCCACCGTCCTATCGCGAGATGCTCGGTGCCCCGCGTGAACCACACCCGGCGAAGGTGATGTAGGCAAAAACAAAGATGAGTGGCGCGACGAACTCCTTTTCCCAGCGGCAGCTGCGCGATGCCTTCGGCGAGTTCGCCACCGGGGTTACGGTGGTCACCGCGGTGCGCGCGGATGGCGAGCCGGTGGGCGTCACGGCCAACTCCTTCAGCTCCGTGTCGCTGGAGCCGCCGCTGCTGTTGTGGTGCCTGGCGAACAGCAGCAGCGGCCTCAGCGCCTTTGCCCCCGGAGCCCATTTCGCCGTGCACGTGCTGTCGCGCGAGCAGCGCGAGCTGGCGCTGCACTTCGCCCGGCGGTTGGCGGACAAGTTTGAGGTCGACCTGCACTGGCGCGCGAACCCGCATCCGCCGCACCTGGACGGAGCCCTGTGTCGCTTCGACTGCCGCGTGATCGCCGTGCACCCGGGCGGCGACCACCAGATCATCATCGGCGAGGTGCTCACGCTCAGCCGCGGGGCCGGACACCCGCTCGCCTTTCACGCCGGTCACTTCGGCCACTTCAGCGCCGACCGCGGCTCGCCGAAGATCGACGTCTGGGACGGCGCCAACGACGGCTGGTTCTAGCCGCGACCTTCAGGCGGCTCCCGCACTGCAAAGGCCGCGTGGTAGGTCACGGTGCCACGCGGGTGCCGCGCATCAAAACAGATCGCCTGGAAGTACTCAGGCGGTGCCCCCGCAAGGACGAGGTCAGGGTAGGGCTGAAGGCCGAACCGGGAATAAAAGGCAGGCTCGCCCAGCACTACACAGCCGGCGGCGTTGCGGTCGCGCAGCAGCCCGAGGGCTGCGTGCATGAGCTTGGATCCGACGCCGCGCCGTTGCTGCCGCGGCAGCACCGAAATGGGTCCGAGCCCGAACCAGCCTGCAGTCCCGTCGGAGATCGCGACGGGTGAGACCCCGACATGGCCGATGACCGTGCCGCCGGCTTCGGCGACGAGCGAGACGGCCAGCGCTCCTGCCTGGCGCAGGGCGTCGACGATCAGATGCTCGGTGTGGCTGGTGTGTGTGGCCGTCAGGAATGCCTGGCGCGTCACAGCCTTGATGAGGGACGCGTCAGCTGCGCTCTCGCGTCGAACCCGTACTTCCACGCGGTGCGCTCAGTCTGCGTACGGCGGGTAACTGGTATAGCCCGCAGCGCCCGCGGTGTAGAGCGTCTTGCGGTCAAAGTGCGCCAGCGGCAGACCCTGGGCGAAGCGCCGCACCAGGTCAGGATTGGCGATGAAGTGGCGCGCGTAGGAGATCGCAGCCGCAGTCCCTGCAGCCACCGCCGCGTTGCCCGTGGCGAAATCGAAGCCGTCGTTCAGGATCCGCGGGCCGGGGAAGCAGGCCGCGGCCAGCGCAAAGGCATCAAGCGCGACGTCGGGTGAGCGGATCACGTGCAGGTATGCCAGGGCCATCGGCGCCACCGCGCGCAGCAGCGCCTCGTAGGTTTGCAGCGGCTGCTCGTCGTGCAGGTCGTTGAAGGGATTGCCCGGACAGATGCGCAGCCCCACGCACTCCGCGCCCCATACCTCGCTCAAGGTCTCCAGCACTTCTACCGTGAAGCGCAGCCGCCGCGTCAGCGAGCCCCCGTAGGCGTCGCGGCGCTGGTTGGTGCCGGTGGACAGGAACTGCATCGGGAGGTAGCCGGAGGCGGCGTGCAGCTCGACGCCGTCGAATCCGGCCAGCTGCGCGGCACGCCCCGCCTGGGCGTACTCGCCGATGGTTGCCTCGATGCCCGCCAGCGAGAGCTGCTCGGGCGTGTCGAACTCCACCAGGCCTGCGGCATCGGTGAAGATGCGGCCGCTGGCCCGGATGGCCGAGGGTGCCACCGTGCGCGCGTCGGCGTCCTTGTTGTGCGCACTTGCGATGCGACCGCAATGCATCAGCTGCAGGACGATGGCGCCGCCTGCCGCATGCACCGCGTCGGTGACTTTCCGCCAGCCCGCCAGCTGCTCGGCACTGTGCAGTCCCGGGGTGCGCGCGTAGCCCTTGCCGTGCTTACTCGGCTGCGTGCCCTCGGTGATGATCAGGCCGGCCCCGGCGCGTGCCGCGTAGTACGCCGCCGCCAGTTCCCCGGGTGCATCGCCGGCGCCGGCGCGGTTGCGCGTCATAGGCGCCATGACGATGCGGTTGCGCAGCGCAAGGCCGCCGAGTGCCACCGGGGACAGCAGCGGCCGCGCGCCGGCCTGCTCAGCGGACACGGATCTTCGGGTCCGGCGCTCCGCGGCGCATGGTGGTGAGGAATTCACCGAGCGGGGCGGGGGGTGCGACTTCAGGCTTGCCGGCGGGCGGGTTGGCCCAGAAGCTTTTCCACGAGGGCCACAGCTCATGCCAGCTGCCCTCGTAGGGCTCGCGCCCGGGCCAGCGCATCTTGCGCGGCCCGGTGGGCGGGCGGTTCAGGTCGGTGGCGTACCAGTAGCACGGCAGGCGACGGCGGAACAGCCAGCGGCCGCCGAGGCGCTCGTAGTCGTCCCAGTAGAGCATCTGCATGATCACCCACTCAGCAGCGGTCTCGTGCTCGTTCTTGGAGTACACGACTCCGTGCGCGTGGTCGGCCGAGCTGAACTCGATGATGTGGCCGCCGATATGGTGGGAGGTGCCGCTGAACTGTTCACGCAGCATCAAGTCCACCCAGCTCTTCAGGTGCCTGCGGCCGATGCGCTCGCGGCCGACGCGGATGTCGGGGGCGAACAGGTTCACGTGCGCATCCACGTCGCGCATGTCCAGCGATAGCGAGTACTTCGCCGCCAGCATGCGGATCTCCTCGATCGACTCCAGGCGATCGATGCGCGCGGCGAGGGCGGCGCCTGCGCGTCGCACGCGCGCACGCTTGCGGGGAAGCTTCTTTTTAGCAGGCGGCGACATGGAGTTCGACGGCTGCGCGGTCAGTGCGGGACAGGTTCGCCAGCGCAGGTCGCATCTGCTACATCCGGCTGATGACGGAGTCGCCGAAGCGGCGCAGCCCGTCCAGCTGTGCCTGCAGCGGCGTCGCGGGGTCAAATCCCCACGGCGCCACGCACGCATCGGTGATCCCGAGCTCGCCCAGGCGTTGGTAGTCGGCGGGGCTCTGCGCCGCGACATCGAAGCCGTGAATCTCGAAGTCCTTGCGCGCGTCGGTGCCGAGGGCACGGCGCAGCTCGGCGAGCTGCATGAGCAGTGACTTCAGGGTCTTTAAGTCGGTGTTGGCTGCGATCCAGCCGTCCCCCAGGCGCGCCGCGCGGGTGAGGGCGGGCTTGGAGTGGCCGCCGATGAGGATCGGCACCGGCCGGCTGGGGACCGGAAACATCTTCATGAGCCCAAAGTCGTAATTCTCGCTGTGGTATTCGAAGTACTTCCCGGTCATCGCGCCGCGCACGATCGCGATGCACTCGTCCATCAGGCGACCACGCTTGGCGAAATTGACGCCGTTGAAAGTGAAGTCTTCCTTCCAGGGACTCAGGCCTGCCCCGAGCAGGATGCGCTCACCGCTCAGCACGGCCAGCGAGGACAGGGCCTTGGCGAGCACCAGCGGCTGGCGCGTCGGCACCTTCATGACGCTCGGGTAGAAGCGGATCTTGCGCGTGACCGCGGCCATCCAGCTCATCGAGACGATCGGCTCGATGAAGGGCATGGCCTCGATGTAGCCGCGGATCACTTGGGTGTCGTTGTAGGGGTACTCCGATTCGGTGTGCTGCGGAAAGAAAAAACTGTCCGGCATGCCGATCGAGCTGAAGCCTGCCTCCTCGGCAACCTGGGCGATCTTCTGGAAGTCGGGGTAGCGGGCAAAACCCAGCTGCAGGGTGAAACGCATGCAAGTCTCCGCAGGATGAGGCCGGGGAATTAATACTACAGGGGCAGCCCGCCCGTCCTACCACGCTTTGGGTAACATCGGGGCCGGTGGGCCGGGGGGTGCGGTGAGGGAATAAACGCGCCATGTGGGAAGTCTTAAGGTATAGCCGGGGACGGTGGTGCGCCGTGGGGCGGGGATGCGGTCGTATCCATGGGTGACAGCCGGGGTAGATTCGAGGCACAGGTGCTGCTGCACCTGGATGCCGCCTACCGCTACGCGCGCTGGCTGTGCGGCTCGGCCGCCGATGCCGACGATGTGGTGCAGGAGGCGGTGCTGCGGGCGTTCCGTGGTTTCGACGGCCTCAAGGGCGAGGCCAAGCCATGGCTGCTCACCATCGTGCGCAACTGCCATGCGACGGCGGCAAAGCAGCACCAGCGCCGCGGTTTCGTGCCGCTGCCGGAGGAGCAGGAGCTGGAGGCGTCGGGGGCGATCACAGACACGGCACCGGGGCCGGAAGATCTGGCCATCAGTCAAGACCAGGGTCGCAGCCTCGAGCGGCTGCTGGCGGCGCTTCCGGAAGCGCATCGCGAGGTCCTGGTGCTGCGGGAGATCGAGGATATGGATTACCGGCAGATTGCCGCGGTCACGAACGTGCCGATCGGCACGGTGATGTCGCGCCTGGCGCGCGCGCGGGCAACCCTGAAGGCCCAGTGGGCGGCAAGCGCCGCCGGAGGCCTGACCGATGTGCCCTGAACATGAGCAACTGCATGCCTACTTTGATGGTGAGCTCGCGCCTGGCGAGCAGATGCATGTGAAGCAGCACCTGGCAGCCTGCGCTACCTGCCGCGCCGAACTTGCCACGCTGCAGGCCGGGCGAAGCGCATTGCGCGCGCAGTTTCGGGAAATGCAGGCCCCGCAGCCATTGCGGGCGAGCATCCTGCGCGCCCTGGATGCCGAAGAGCAGCAGGTCAGGCCAGCCCGCCGCGCAGCCGGGTGGCGCCGGCCGTTCTGGCTCGGCATGCTCGGTGGCGTCGGCGGCTTGGCGGTCACCGCGGCGCTGGCCTTCTTCCTGCTGTTCGCCCCGCAGATGAACCTCCCGGAGCAGCTCGTGGCTGCGCACGTGCAGGCTCTCAGGTCCGGTCACATGATTGCCGTGGTCTCGACCGACCGGCACACCGTGAAGCCCTGGTTCGCCGGCCGCGCAGACGTGTCCCCGGTCGTGGTGGATTTTGCCGACCAGGGCTACCGCCTGCTGGGCGGTCGCACCGATGCCATCGACCGCCAGCATGCGGCCGTGGTGGTCTACGAGCATGGGGCGCACTTCATCAACGTGTTCAGCTGGCACGCCGGCACCGCTGAACCCCCGCCTGACACTACGCTGCGTGGCTACCACCTGGCGTTCTGGAAGACTCAGGACCTCATGTACTGCGCGGTCTCCGATACCGGCTGGTCGGAGCTCAAGGGGCTCGAGCAGCTGCTGAGCTTCGCCGGTGAGCGCGAGCTGCGTCCCTAGGTTCTTTTGTCGGGCCGTGGAATAACGGCCCAAGCCGCCGAGTCTTGCTCCTGTACTCACACACACAGGAGTGGAGCGATGGATACCAAACTGCACTCGCGCCGCAGCGCGCTCAAGTGCATGGCATTTGGCGGGGCAGGAACGCTGTTCGCGGTGACCGGCGGGGTGTTCACCCCGATCGACCTGGCGGTCGCGGCCGCGAACCCGGCCGTGCTCACCAGCGCCGGCAAGCCACTGTTCGTGCAGATCAGCGACACCCACATCGGCTTCAACAAGGAGGCCAATCCGGACGTCGGTGGCACCCTCGGGCAGAGCATCGACCTGATCAACGCGATGAGCGCACAGCCGCAACTCATCATCCATACCGGCGACATCACGCACCTGTCGCGGGCGGCCGAATTCGACACCGCGCAGCAGCTGTTCTCGCGCCTGCGCACGACCGAGTTGCACACCGTGCCTGGGGAGCACGACACCAGCGACGCCGGGGTCAGCGAGTATTTCAGCCGCTTCGGCCAGGCCTCCGACAACCGCGGCTACTACAGCTTCGACCATGGTGGCGTACATTTCGTGGGCCTCATCAACGTGCTGCAGTTCAAGCCCGGTGGCCTGGGAACCCTCGGTGACGAACAGCTCGCCTGGGTCGCCGCGGACCTCAAGGCCCGCAGCGCGAGCACTCCGGTGGTGGTCTTCGCGCACATGCCGCTGTGGACGATCTACGAGCCCTGGGGCTGGGGCACCGGGGATGCAGCAGCGCTCCTGGCGCAGCTGCGGCGCTTCGGTTCGGTGACCGTCCTGAACGGTCACATCCACCAGATCGTGCAGAAGGTCGAAGGGAACATCACCTTCCATACCGCCCGTTCGACCGCCTACCCGCAGCCGCAGGCCGGCGTCGGGGCCGGTCCCGGCCCGTTGAAGGTTCCGCCGGAACAACTGGCGCAGATGCTCGGCGTCACCAGCGTCACCGCCATCAAACACCACGCACTCACACTATCGGACGCAACCCTCGCATGAGAATCACCACCAGCCTTTGTTCCGCAGCATTCCTCGCCACCCTGATGGCCTCTGCTCCGCTGCGCGCCGCAGACCCCTCCCAGGTCCTCATCAAGGACTTCATGTTCGTGCCCACCACGCTGACCGTGAAGGCCGGCACGACGGTGACCTGGGCGAACAAGGACGAGGAGCCGCACACGGTGTTCAGCGACACCGGCCTGTTCCGCTCCAACGCGATGGACACCGGGGAGGCCTTCAGCTTCAAGTTCGACAAGCCCGGCACGTATCACTTCCTGTGCACGATCCACCCGCGCATGCTGGGCACGATCATCGTCGAGTGATGCTGCCCGCCCGCTGCGTCGGCGGGCGGGGCGGGGCTTGTGCCCGGTTCCGGGAGATATTTATACTAGAGTCTACTTTAGTATCAGCTCTCCCAGGTCCCATGCACGCCAGCGGCAGCGCCCGCCCTTTGAACCCGGGTCGACATGCAGTTCGCCCCTAGCGAGGAGCAGCGCGCGATCCGCGAGGCGGCGCGCTCGTTCCTGGCCGGGTACACAGGCTCAGGCGGGCTGCGCTCGGCGCTCGCGCTGCCGGGTGGCTACGATCGGCAGCTGTGGCAGCAGATGGCTGGCGAGCTCGGCTGGGCCGGACTTGCCATCCCCGAGCGCTTCGGCGGCGCCGGCCTGGGATGGGTGGAGCTGTGCATTCTCCAGGAGGAGCAGGGGCGGCAGCTGACCGCCTCGCCATACTTCAGCACCGTGGCGCTGGCGGCTCCCCTGGTGCGCGCGACCGGCAGCGAGACGCAGTGCGAGGAGTTGCTGGGGCGCATCGCCGCCGGCGGGACGCAGATCGCCTGCGCGGTCACAGGAACCGAGGGACACGCCGGCGTTGACGGGGTGACGGTGCAACTGCGCCCCGCGGGCGCTGGCGGCTTCGTACTCGAAGGCACCGGCGACTTCGTGATCCACGCGGACAGCGCCGACCTCCTGCTGGTGCTGGCGCGCGCGCCGGGCTCGCGCGGCGGACAGGGCCTGTCCGCGGCGGTGATTGCAGCGGATGCCGCGGGGGTCACGATCAGTCCGCACGTCATGCTCGATCTCACCCGGCCGATGTCCCGGGTGAGCCTGGCCGGCGTCGCGGTGACACGCGAGGCGCTGCTCGGGGCGGAAGCCTCGGCCGGGGCGGCCATTCAGCACGGACTGCAGCGGGCGCAGATTGCGCTCGCCGCCGAGGCGCTCGGCGGCGCCGAGCGCGTGCTCGAGATGACGGTGGAATACGTGAAGCAGCGCGAGCAGTTCGGCCGCCCGGTCGGCAGCTTCCAGGCGATCAAGCACCGCCTGGCAGACATGATGGTGCAGGTGGAGGCGGCCCGCTCCGCGTCCTGGTACGCGGCCTGCGTGGCGGACGAGCAGGAGGGCGAGCTGGCGGAGGCTGCGGCGATCGCCAAGAGCTACTGCTGCGATGCGTTCTACGACTGCGCCGCCACTGCCATCCAGCTGCACGGGGGCATCGGCTTCACCTGGGAGCACGATGCCCATCTTTACTTCAAGCGCGCGCGGGCGAGTGCCACGCTGCTCGGCACTCCGGCGTGGCAGCGCGAGCAGCTGGTGCGGGTGCTCGGTATGGGCGGTGCCACCGTGCCGGTATTTTAGGAGGGCGCCATGCGACTGGGATTCACCAAGGCCGAAGAGCGCTTCCGCGACGAGGCCGCCGGCTGGCTGGAAGCCCAGCTGCAGGGGACCTTCCGGGACGTACGCGGCGTCACCGGCTTCAGCGCCATGATCGAGCGACGCATGGAGTGGGAGCGCGCGCTGGGGGCTGCGCGCTGGAGCTGCATCGGCTGGCCTGCGCAGTATGGCGGCCGCGACGCCACCCTCGCCGAACAGGTGATCTTCGCCGAGGAGTACGCGCGCGCCCGCGCCCCCGGGCGCATCGGTCATATGGGCATCGAGCTGGCCGGTCCCACCATTCTCGCCTTCGGCACGCAGGCGCAGAAGGAGCGCTTCCTCCTGCCGATCGCGCGCGGCGCGGAGTTCTGGTGCCAGGGCTACAGCGAACCCAATGCCGGCTCGGACTTGGCAAACGTGCGCACGCGTGCGGCACCGGCGGAAGGGGCGCGGGGGCGCGAGTGGAGCGTGACCGGCCAGAAAGTGTGGACGTCGCTGGCGCAGTTTGCCGACTGGGCCTTCGTCGTGTGCCGCACCGAGGAGGGCTCGCGCGGTCACCGGGGCCTGTCCTACCTGCTGGTGCCGATGCGCCAGCCGGGGGTCACCATTCGTCCCATCCGCCAGCTCACCGGCGAGGCGGAATTCAACGAGACCTTCTTCGCCGATGCGCGCACGGCTTACGACAATGTGGTGGGGGCGCCCGGGGAAGGGTGGCAGGTGGCGATGGCGACGCTCGCGTTCGAGCGCGGCGTGTCCACCCTGGGGCAGCAGATGGGCTTCCGCAACGAGCTGGACGCCATCATCGCCGCGGCGCGCGCCAACGAGCTGCTCGCTGATCCGCTCATCCGCCAGCGCCTGGCGCACGCGCACGTCGGCCTGAAGCTGATGCGCTACAGCGCCCTGCGCATGCTCTCGAATGCCCAGGAGGGCAAGCTGTCGCACGAGGCCTACACCTACAAGATCTTCTGGGCCACCTGGCGCAAGAAACTCGGCGAGCTGGCGGCCGATGTGCTCGGCCCTGCGGGGGAGATCGCCGCGCCCCCCTACGAGTGGGAGCCGCTGCCGCAGCTGTTCCTGAGCGCGCGCGCCGACACCATCTACGGCGGCACCAACCAGATCCAGCGCAACATCATCGCCGAGCGTGCGCTCGGACTGCCCAAAGAGCCGCGTGGCAGTTGACTGATGCGCGCCGCCCCGCAGTTGCCCGCCTTCCCGAGGGTGCCCGGTGCGCCCTCGCGCCGCGAGGACGGCAAGGCGCGGGTGCGTGCGGGCATCCTGTCCGCGGCACGCCGCCTGTTTGCGCGCCGCGGCGTGGTGGATACCACCATGGATGACATTGCGCGCGTGGCGGGCGTCTCGCGACCCACGGTTTTCAATTACTTCCCTTCCAAGACCCTGCTGCTGGCGGCCCTGGTGCACGAGATGGAGTCGCGTTTCCTGAAGCTGATCGAGGCGCAGTGCGAGGAGCCGGCGAGCGCCGCGCAGCGCATCGCGGCTGTCTTCGGCTGGACGGCCACCAAGGTGGAGGAGAGCGCCGAGCTGTCGCGCGTGCTGATCGGCGCCTCGGAGACCACCTTCGGTGCCGTTCCGGACTCGGCGGTGCGCACCGAGCGTACGCACCGGGCATTCACGCGGGTGCTGGACCAGGGCAGGCGCGAGGGCAACGTGCGCCGCGACGTCCCGACCGAGGTACTCGCGGAGATCGTCGGCGGCACCTATGCCGGCATCCTGCACGCCTGGCGGGTCGGCGCGCGCTATCCGCTGCGGCGCCGGCTGGATGCGGCGGCCGCGGCCCTGGCGGAGCTGATCGCGGCCGCGCCGCGCGTCAGCCCCCGGGATGGCCGGCGGTGAGTATCGAACCGCTGCCATGGCAGCCGCCGGCGACCGGGACGGCGGTGGACAGCGCCGGGGATTTGCGCTGGATACGCCTACCGGTGCCGGGGCCCCTCGGTCACATCAATGTGTGGCTCGCGCCCGGCCGGCGGCATCGCGTGCTCATCGACACCGGCATGAAGCTGCCGGAGACCCATGCCGCCTGGCAGGCGCTCGAGGCCAGCGAGCGCCTGGAGCACGAACTCGAGGCGATCCTCGTCACGCACCACCACCCGGATCACTTCGGCATGGCCGCGCACCTGGCCGCACGCTACGAGGTGCCGGTGCGCATGAGCGCGCCGGCGCGGCGCGCGGCCCAAGGCTCGCTGGAGGATGTCGCCGGCGGCGGTGGCGGGGCGCTCGCCGAATACCGGCACACCTGGGGCGTGGACTTCGAGGCAGTGCTGGCGAAGGCCAAGGCGGCGGGGGTATTCGGCAAGCTCACCACCGGGTTGCCCGCCGCGGGCACGCCGATCCTGGATGGCGAGCGCATCGCGGAGCTGCGCGATCCGTGGCATGCCTCGTTGCACTTCGGGCATGCCGAGGGCCACGTGTGCCTCGGCTGGCCGGAAGGGGCGCTCTTGATCAGCGGCGACCAGTTGCTGCCGAGCATCTCCAGCAACATCAGCCTGTATCCGGGGGCCGGTTCCGCCGATCCGCTCGCGGATTTCTTCGCCTCGCTCGAGCGGCTGGCCACGCTTGCGCCCGAGACGATCGTGCTGCCCGCGCACGGCCAGCCGTTCCGTGGTGCCGCTAGCCGCGCGCGGCAGCTGCGCGCCGGCCACGACCGGCGCTTGGGGCAGGTGGTGGAGTTCTGCCGGGAACCGCGCCCGACCGGCGCGATAGTCGGCGAGCTGTTCGGGGCGCGCAACCTTGAGGGCTGGAACAGCCTGCTCGCCTACGGGGAGACCCTCGCGCACGTGCGCTACCTGCACAGCCGCGGTGCGCTCGCCCGTCTGGCCGAAGACGACCAGGTTCACTGGCAGCGCGCCTAGCGGTGCCCGGAAGTACGCGTTGCAACCTTCATCACCGCGAGTAACCCATGAGTGACCCCAGAGTCGAGCGCCTCATCGACGAGGCGGCCCTGCGCCGGACGGCCGAGCTGTATGCGCAGGGGGCGGACCGGCGTGACAAGGCGCTGTGGGCCTCCATCATGACTGAAGACTGCGTCATCGAGGCGCCGGGCATCGAGCTCAAGGGGCGCGCGCAGATCGTGGCGGCGCTGGACATCATGGCCAAGCTCTACGCCTCGACGCAGCACCGCGTCCACAACCAGCTGGTGAACATCCAGGCGGACAGTGCCTCGGGGGAAACCTACTCGGTCGCCGACCACCTGACCGTCGTCGACGGGCGCACCACCGTGCTCACGTGGGCCATCCGCTACCAGGACCGCTGGCGGCGCGAGGCGGGGCAGTGGCGCTTCGCGCGCCGCGCTCTGGTGCTCGACTGGACCGACACGCGGGAGCTGGCGCCGCCCCAGCGCTGAAGCGCGCCACGGCTGGCGGCGCAGCGGATCAGAACTTGAACGTCGAGAGCAGCAGGCTGGTCTCGGTCTGCGAGATGCCCTCGATCAGGCGGATGCGCGCTAGCGCCCGGTCGAAGCCCTCCAGGCTGTCGGCACGCAGCTCCGCCACGACGTCCCAGCGGCCATTGGTGCTGTAGAGGGCCGTCACTGCCGGCTCGCCGCGCATGGCGCGGATGACACCGTCGACCTGGTTGCCCTCGACCGCGACGGTCATGAAGGCCCGCATGCGCTGCTCCTCTATATCCGGCTTCAGCCGCACCGTGTAACCGACGACGGTGCCCTCGGCCGCAAGGCGCGCCATCCGGTTCTGTACCGTGCCGCGGGCGACCCCCAGGGCCTTGGCGAGCGAGGCCACGGAGGCCCGGGCGTTGCTGCGCAGGAGCCCGATCAGCTGCCGGTCGGTGTCATCCATAAGAATGCCCCTTGGGGCGCGTTATGACCTATCAAATAGTCAAAGTATCCTGTCATTCCGCTCTGCAACCTGCAACATCTGTGCATACTTCTGGCTATATTTTGATTGCGGCCCCGGCGACCATACGGAGGCCATCCCCGTGACCCCCGGCGGATGGGCCCCCAACGGAGCAGGCACATGGTCGATTTCATCGGTATCGAGCGCATCCAGGTACTCATCGCCCGCCGCGGCGCGGCGCGCTTCATCGAGGAGCTGGCCGGGGAGATCGAGGCGGACTTCCTGCGCTGGGAGGCCTTCGACAAGTCGCCCCGCCATGCCACCCATTCCACGGTCGGGGTCATCGAGCTCATGCCCGCCTGCGATGGCCGGCTGTACGCATTCAAGTACGTCAACGGCCACCCGAAGAACACTCAGGTGGGCTTGCTCACCGTCACCGCCTTCGGAGTGCTCGCGGACGTGGACACCGGCTACCCGCTGCTGCTCTCGGAGCTGACGCTGACGACCGCGCTGCGCACCGCCGCCACCTCGGCGCTGGCTGCGCGGCGCATGGCCCGTCCCGGCAGCCGTGTACTGGCCATGATCGGCAATGGCGCGCAGAGCGAGTTCCAGATCATCGCCTTCCACCACATGCTGGGCATCCGCGAGGTGCGCCTGTACGACACCGATGCGCGTGCGACGGACAAGCTCGAGCGCAACCTCGCGCTGCTGCGCCTCGCCGGCCTCAGGGTCGTGCGCTGCGGTTGCACGGCGGAGGCGGTGCGCGGGGCCGACATCATCACCACGGTGACCGCCGACAAGCGCAACGCCACCATCCTCACCCCGGAAATGATCGTCCCCGGGGTGCACGTGAACGCCGTCGGCGGCGACTGCCCGGGCAAGACCGAACTCGACCGCAAGATCCTCGAGCGCGCCGATGCGCGCGTGGTGGTGGAATTTGAGCCGCAGTCGCGCATCGAGGGCGAGATCCAGCAGATGCCCGCAGACTTCGCGGTGACCGAGCTCACGCGCGTGCTGAGCGGCGCTGCCCCCGGACGGGCGCGCGCCGACGAGGTCACCATCTTTGACTCGGTGGGCTTTGCGCTGGAGGACTTCTCCTCCCTGCGCTACCTCCTGCGCATCCACCAGGAGGAGCGCGGCCAGAAGGCCCAGGTCGACCTCGTTCCGGACCTGGATGACCCGAAGGACCTGTTTGCGCTGCTGGTGGCCCCGCCGCAGGGTGTCACCGCACGCATCGGAGCACTGGCATGAGGCCGCCGCGCATCGCCGCTCTGATCGGCGCCCCCACGGACATTGGTGCGGCCGACCGGGGTGCCTCGATGGGACCTGAGGCGTTGCGCGTGGCCGGTATTGCCGGCGCGCTGCGCGGCCGCAACCTCGAAGTGCTCGACCTCGGCAATCTGAACGGGCCCGCCAACCCTTGGCAGCCGCCGGTGGATGGCTACCGCCACCTGCCCGAGGCGGTGCGCTGGAACGAGCTGGTGCACGAGAGCGTGTACGGCCAGCTGCAGGCGGGCCGGCTGCCGGTGCTGCTCGGTGGCGACCATTCACTGAGCATCGGCTCCATCAGTGCCGTGGCGCGCCACTGCCGCGAGCAGGGCAAGAAGCTGCGCGTGCTGTGGCTGGACGCCCATGCAGACTTCAACACCAGCCTGCTCTCACCCAGCGGCAACATCCACGGCATGCCGGTGGCGTGCCTGTGCGGCTTCGGCCCGAAGGCGCTGACCGGCATCGGCGGGCACACCCCTGCGATCGAGCCCGGCTGGGTGCGCCAGATCGGCATCCGCAGCGTGGACGAGGGCGAGAAGCGCTTCGTGCACGAGCAGGGACTGGACGTGTTCGACATGCGCCACGTGGACGAGATGGGCATGCGCCAGAGCCTCGAGCAGGCGCTGGCGGGCCTGGACGGTGACACGCACCTGCACGTGAGCTTCGACGTGGACTTCCTGGACCCGGAGATCGCCCCGGGCGTCGGTACGCAGGTCCTGGGAGGGCCGACCTACCGCGAGGCGCAGCTGTGCATGGAGATGATCGCCGATACCGGCCGCCTGGGCTCGCTCGACGTGGCCGAGCTCAATCCGGCCTTCGATGTCCACAACCGCACGGCGGTGCTGGCGGTGGACCTGATCGAATCGCTGTTCGGCAAGAGCACGCTGGTGCGGCGTGCGGTGTGGCGGCGCCCGGCCGCAGGTCGCCTCGGTGCCGGACGCCGCGCGCGCGATCCTACCCACGAGCACTAGGCGCGACGCAATCAGCCGGCGGCTGGCAGCAGCTGCATGTGCAGGCTGAACCCCGGCTGCCACTCGCCCTTGACCAGAAACTCCGTGATCACGTCGTAGGCCTCAGCGCCGCTGCGCTGCCAGCGGCTGCGGTAGGTCTGCTGCTGGCCGTCCTGCGCTAAGGCTGTCTGCGGAAACACCAGCGCCTGGGCATCGCCGCTGACGGTGCCGCGGCTGAAGCCGCCGTCACTCTCGATGTACAGGTACTGGAGCTGTCTGGCCGCTGCGTCCCACACATAGATCGACTCCCCCAGGTCATCCGCCTTGCCGGCCCCGTGATGCACGCGGTGCTGGTCGCGCACGAACTTGCCGTCGTAAACCCAGCTGAAGCAGTGCTCATCGGTCACCTGGCTGTTGGGGAAGGTGCCGCGCCAGCAGTGGCCGACTAGGAAGGCCAGCGGCTCGTAGGGCGCGGGCTCGGCCGCGGCGCTGGCGAAGCCGGTGCCGGCAAGAGCGGCCCCGACTAGCAGTGATCTGCGCAGGGTGTTCATCGTTGTTGCTTCCGTCGGTGGTGTGTGGATCCTGCTTGCGGGCCGCTGTCCGGCCGCGCCTCGCGCAGCAGGCGGTCGAAGTAGGCGCGCAGCTGGTGCACCGCGCCGTCAAAGCTCTCGATACGCCGATAGGTGCGCGCCTGCATGACGCCGCCTTCCATGGTGGTCAGCACGAAGGCGGCGAGCTCGCGCCGATTGCAGTCCGCAGGCAGCCGGTCGGCGGCATCCTCGAGGCACCCCTCGATCGCTGCGATCCAGGCGGTGAAGTTCGCCGCGAGGCGCTCGCGCACTGGCAGGTCCGGCTCGTGCAACTCGAGCGCGAGGCTGCCGATCGGGCAACCATAGGTGCACTCGGTGTCGGTGAGGGAGCGCCGGTAGCGCGCGAGCAGCGCGAAGATGCGCTCGACCGGATCCTCGACCCCATGCCAGGCAGGCTCGAGCAGCATCTCGCGGATGCCGCCGAGGTAGAGGTCCAGGACCGCGAGCAGCAGGTCCTGCTTGCCGGGGAAGAAGTGGTAGAGGCTGCCACTGTTCACCCGGGCGGCCTTGAGCACGTCGGCGACGCTGGTCGAGCCGTAGCCCTTCTCCCAGAACAGCTGCATCGCCGTCAGCACGAGCCGCATGCGCGTGTCGGGAGGGGAACGGCGTCCTTGAGTGATCATTCAAGTCGATCCTAGACCGACTTGAGCGATCAGTCAACTCAACTGAGCAGGTCTCTCACGCGCCGACTGCGCGCCGCAGCGCCGCCCTGGCGAGCAGCCGCGTGGAGTCCAGCGTCGGAAGCGGCGAGTTCGCATCGCTCATCAGCAGCGGGATCTCAGTGCAGCCAAGCACCACCGCATCGCACCCGGCGGCCTGCAGGCGCGCGAACACCTGCTGGAAGTAGGCCTGCGAGCCGGGTTGCAGCACGCCCTGCACGAGCTCGTCAAAGATGATGCGGTTGATCTCAAGCTTCTCGGCCTCGGTGGGTCGCAGGTACGCAAGGCCGGCAGCGCTGAGCTTGCCCGGGTAGACCTCGGAATCGGTGAGGTAGCGTGTCCCGGTGATGCCGAGTCTGCGGAAGCCGCGGGCGCGTGCCTCCTGTGCCACGACCTCGCCGATGTGCAGCCACGGCAGCGGCGAGCGGTCGATGATCCCGGGAAGCGCCTGGTGGATGGTATTGTCCGGGCAGATCAGGAAGTCCGCCCCGGCGCCGGCGAGCTTCCCGGCGGAGGAGAGCATCAGTTCCCCCACGCCCGCCCAGTCACCCCGGCGGATGTGCTCCATGTAGCGGGCGAGCGCATGGGTGTGCAGCGAGACTTCCGGGTGGTCGTGGATGCCGAGGTGCTGCGCTCCCTCGAGGCACACCGTGCGATAGCACAGCGCGGCGCCTTCCGCTGAACAAGCGACGATGCCGATGTGTTGTCCCATCCACCGCCATTGTACGCGCCGCGTGCGCAGCTGCGGGGTCTGGCATACTCGGCCGCCATCGCGCCGCGCCCGAAGGAGCAACGGTGCCGCTGAAAACCGTGCTTGCCTGGGTCGGGATGTCCGGTCTCATCGGTAGCGCTGCCACCGCGGCGCCGGGCGAGACTTCCGACCTTGAAGTGACGGCGCGCCTGGTGCACGAGCGGCATGTCTTCATCGCGCGCGCCGACGCGGAAGGTTACCGGGTGTGCCCGGCACCGCAGATCAAGCTCGCCGATCCTGCGTCCTTCGGCCGCTTCGACCCGGAGACCAATACGGTGTTCGTGGCCACCTGGTCGCGCCTCAGCGCCGCGCAGCGCGAGCGCTTCGGGAGTCTCGCCGAGCACTCAGGTGGCGGAGCCAGCGCGGAGGCGATGTTCGCCGAGGGCACCTACGGCTGGGTTTTCGTGCACGAACTGGGTCACTGGTGGCAGGCCTGCCGCAAGCTCACCCGGGTGCATTCCTACGGCGCCGAGGGCGGCGCCAACCGCATTGCGCTGGCGTTTTGGCGCGAGCAGGATCCCGAACTCGCCGCGCGCATACTCGACACCTTCCGTTACCTGCAAGCAGCGATTGCAAGTCCGGTTCCCGCAGGCATGCCCAAGGAGCAGTACCTCGATGACCACTTTCTCCTCGTCGCAGAGAGTCGCGGGTACACCTGGTACCAGGCTGACATGACGCTCGAACTGGCGGCGGAGAGTCCGCGACCCTCCTTTCACAAAGCGCTCTCGCAGCCGCTGTATCCCTGGTAGTCCCAAGCTGACACGCGCGGGGCCACGCTAAGTGTCAGTTCCCGCATCCGGCCCGGGGCTACCGGAGACTCACGCGCCTCTCGCGCCACAGCATGACGGCGAGTATCGCTGCCATCAGGCAAGCAAGGACGCTGAGCCAAGACGGAACCAGAAATTGCTCCACTTGTACCGCCCCTCCGAGCAGGACGCGGAGCAGTTGAGCGATGGCGACCAGGGGGAAGATGACGCTGGCGGCTGTCGTGAAAGGGCCTCATGAAGGACACTGTGGCGTGCGTTGCCGCAAGCTTTGCGAAAGACGGCGAAGCCGGCTGTGGCTGTTGCGATTGATGCGGGATCTCTTGGCGTCGCTCAGGTTGCGTGCAGGGTGATGAGAAACATCACAAACCTGTAACCCAAAACAATAACGCCTACCGCGACCGCCAGAACCGCCGACTTGAGCACTCTCATTGTGCCCGTGGCACCGTACACCGGACCTACGGCCAGATAGATATAGGTAGCGCACGCGGCAAGGTTGGCAACGCTCAGCAGGTCATCGACCATTGGCGCGTCCAACCCGCCCAGGCCCAGCAGAGCGCTCAACTTCGCTGCGAGCAGCGCTATGCAGAACAGCAATAACAGGAACGTGTACAAGTGCAGCGAGAACGCCACGTGCGTCATGAACGGGCGACGCGCGCGAAAAAAGACCAGTGGCAGCAGCAGTGCAAAGGGCAAGGTCATGAGCAAGATCAGGGACTTGGCATACAGCACGACGGCACGGTTGAACACCGGTGCGTACGCCTGAAGGTCCGTATGGGTCGCCGCAAGCCGCTGGGCCAGCAGCGACTGAGCCAGATTGCTCCAGTCCTGATGGTGAAGATGGGAGTCGAGCGAGGAGCTAAAGACGTTCTCGCCGGTGAGGTACTGCAGGGCGAAGAAGATGACATTAGCTATCAAGAAAAGCTGGAACGGTGCGACATACGGTTTGCGCACTCCCTGCGTCCACGCGATAGTGAGTGCGCCCGGCTCGCGCAGGAGTTTCCAGGCAGTGCGCACCGCCCGTGCATCTATGCTGGTGAGAGCGTGGACGAGCTTCTCGGCGAGTCCGCGTAGTGTGAGTTCGAGACGCGCCAGCGGTTCTTCCCCACATCTGGCGCAGAACGGCGTGGTGACCGGGACCTTGCATGTCGGGCACACCCAATCCGCGATCTTAGCCATTTTGTCTTGCGGGCATCTCGTGAGTGACGTTGACCCTGAGCGGCCGACGCCGGCCTCGGATGCGCGCATGGTAGTCCCTGCGTGCGCCGCGCGCACGGGTACCCGGGCGACGCCAGATGGCGGCGGGTGTTATCTGGCTGGGCTGCTTCGTATAGTGCTGTGAATGGGCCAGCCCAATCCCAGCGACGGGTGGTTCTTTACGCAGCAGAGTTCGAGCGGCCGGGGGGGCAGCAGGTTGAGACCTGCCTGAAAAGAGCGCCGCGAGCGACATGCTGATGCGCTCGCGGCGCAGTAGTGCAGCCACGATTCGGCCCTGCCGACGTGGGTGGGGGCGCCCTCAGTCCCTGAAAAAGTGATCCCGGTCCTCCACACCGTCCATGAAGCCCAGGCGCATGCAGCAGTTCTTGAAATCTGCGGCCGGAGTGACATGGACACGGGTCATTGCGGCCGAGCTTCCTTGTCACCATGCACGGTGCGGTCGCCGCGCTTGACGCGCGTCGCGGAAGGGAAGCCTTTAAGTCTCTTACTGGTGGCCTCGAAAGCAGTTGCTGTCGAGGAGTTGTGTCTTGATGCGCACGGCACGGCTCCTCTTTAGTCACCCGGAATTGGGGCGTGGGGCGGCAAGATCAATCCTGCCGCCCCCGCGGGCTCTAACAGTGCAGTGCTGACGGCAGGGCGGTCAGGTCCGGCTCAGTCGTCGTGGTCGTGGTCATGTCCGTGGCCATGATCCTTGCCCTTCCCATGGTCGTTGCCCTCATGGGAGTGGTGGGGCGCATATTCGCGGTTGTACCAGTCCTCGCGCACGAAGTAGACCGGTCGGCCACAGGCGTGGTATTCGGCGCAATGCTTCGACCAGTGCTTTTCGTGGCCGGGAGGCACGTGCAGGTAGATCGGCTCGGCGACGTAGGCCGGAGTCCGCTGCACCAAGACCGGCTGCGCATAGATCACCTGCGGCGGCTGCGGTACGCTGCCGATGTTGATCTGGCCGTAGAAGCCCGGCTCATTCACGTTGACTGACACTCCGACATCGGCAAGGGCCGGGGCGGCGATTACGATCAGTATCGCGGCGGTGAGTATTTTGCTCATGTCGTTGGTACTCCTTTGGCAAACGACCCTAGTTGCCTGGCGCCAGATCCGGACGCCGGCGAGGTTCAGGGAATATCGACCGTTACAGTCTGCTGTGCCGTGACACCGATCCCGGTTTTGACCGGAGAGAACGTCACGGTGCCATCGGCCTGATCAGGCTCGTCGAGCTCCGCCTGGCAGGTGAACGCGATGCTGTAGCTGCCCGGCGACAGGAAAGTGAACTGGTAGTAGTAGCCGCCGCTCTGCGCGAGCACGGGCGCGCGGGAAGCGACCGGCTGATTCATATCGGAAGCGGGGGCGGCGCTGTTCATATCCTCCGGAGTGATCACGGTGCCGCTGTAGAGATAGACGCCCGGTGTGCAATCGGTGCCGACCAGGCCTGCATCGACGGTGCCTTGGATGTTCCCGACCGTGGTGTTATCGACCAGGCGCAGCGCGGGTTTGAGTAAGCAGGCGGGTGCCTGTCCCGGCGGGCAGGTGATCGCCTTGCGCAGGTCGAAGTCGATTGCGTAGTCCACCACGCCACTTGCGGGCACCGTGAAACCCGATACCAGCTTCAGCCCGGTCTCGGAACCGCTCGGAACCCGCAAGCCATGCATCGTCCCATCCGTCAGGGTGATGTAGGAGTGGCTCGGGTCACCGTCGGCCAGCACCATCAGCCGGATCTGTCCATACGAGCCTGCAGGTATCGGCTCCTCGAACAGTTGCGCGGAAGCGGTCCCACTGTCGTTGAGCAGATCGATGGCCTTGGGTGCGGAAAACATGATATCGACCGGCATGCCGTTGTCGGGCACCAACTCGACACCACTGAATTCCACGACGACCTTCTCGGCAGTGTCGACGGGGGCATCACCAACTGACAACTTCATGGTGGGCATGCCGGCGGAATCGCTGCCGCCCCCGCATCCGGCAACACCGAGGCTCACCGCTGCACTGATAACGAGATTCTTCAGAAGCCTTGCCCCGATCATTGGTGGACACTCCCTGAGGGGACGCAACAGCTCTCGACTTTGGCTGCGGCGTGGTGAATGAAACCTGAATGAACCGCCCCCGGCCGACACTAGCACCTTAAATCTTCGACTGGCTGAGGCGTCGCCAAGAGCCAACGCAGCAACGGGGCGGGCTAGTTACCTTAATGCATCGGAGCCCGATTTCACGCCGGAAAAACGCCCGGAGGCCTCGGGGAGCCGTCCGGGCGGATCGCGCTTTGCTTCAGGCGTTGCAGGTGCAAGCAGGCGTGCAGAGCCTGCCGGGCCGGCACTTGCACGCAGCTCCACACTTGCAGGTGGCGCCGCAACCACACGATTGCGCCTTGTCTTCAGTGACGAGGCCGGCGGCGGCCGGGCGCGAATCGCGGTTCTTTGCTTCCGAGGTCATTTGCTGCTCCAGAGGGTGGTGATTGAACGCGAGGAACTGTAGCTGCCCAGGGCAGCAGAGAATTGAACGAAACGGCTATCGAAGCTTGATGCTTGCCGGTGCGATGCCGAACATCCTTCTGAACGTCCGGGAAAGGTGCGCGGAGTCCGCGAAGCCTGCTGTCTGGGCAGCTTCGGTCAGCGATGCGCCACAGACAAATGCTGCGAGTGAGCACTCCAGCCGCAGCCACAACAGGTAGGCCCGGAAGCCCACTCCCGTCTCTTTCATGAACAGGTGGCGAAACCGATCTGGCGAAAGGTGCGTGACGGCGGCCATGGCTTTTAGCGGGACCGGCTCGCTGACCCGCAGCCTCATCAGCTCCAGCGCACGCACAATCCGTGCGTCGGAGGGCTGCGGGGGCTCCGGAATGGCGCCGGAAACCCTACCGACCGTGGCACGAGCGAGCGCGATCAGTGCTGCATCGCTGTCGCGCTGTTCGAACGCGGTGGCAAGACGCGCAATCTCCTGGGTAAGGCTCCCGGGGGGCAACGCCCCGATCCCAGCGCTGCGATGGTGGTGCTGCAGCTGGCGGCCCTGTGGCGATTCGGGCTCGACGAAGATTTGCGCAACCAACTGTGAGCGAGCCTCAAACGAGTGAGGGTAGTGCGCCGTTACCAGGGCCGCGGTGTAATCCACCCAGGCTCCAGAAGGACCCTTAAGCCGCACGCGATCGCCAGGGAACGGCAGTGAAATTTGAATCGCGTGGTGAGCGTGCAGGCCGGTGGGTTCACCGGCAAGGCCGATCCAGAGGCTGCCTCCGCGCCAAAAAAGAATGCGGCCGGTTGCGGATGTCCTCATATGATCTCGGCGGCAGCGCAGACAGGCGCTAGTGCCGCTATCACGCCGATACCGTCCGCGACTTCCAGTAGCCGAGGTAGGTTCATGGACCCCAACCGCCCCGCGAAATCCGTCGCGTGCGGCTGAAGTATCAGAGTTACCAGATACCTCTCGTACAGTGTTGGAATCGAGCCTGCAAAGGCCTTGTCGAGGCCAATCACTGCGTGGCTCTCCGGCGATGGCGGGCGCGCTTTAAACGCGAAGCTGAGTGGCTGCCAGATCTAGTCCACGATAAAAAGTTTGGCACCAGTGCGACTCGATGACCGATGGGGCTCCGCGCGGTCGGCGACCTGGTAACTGACACCCGGCGCAAGCACGAAGCCGCGGCCGTCAGCGAGTTGTGTTTCAAGTTCACCGTCAAGGCAAAGCAGGAAGTGTCCCTTTTCGCACCAGTGGTCAGCGAGGTAGCCCGGCGAGTATTCAACCATCCGAACGCGTACGGTGCCAAACTGTTGCGTTCGCCATAGCGCGGTTCCCGTACTGCCGTGATGGAGCGTCGGCGTGAGCTTGGACCAATCGGTGAGCCCGAAAGGAATGTCGTCAATTCGCATGGGTATGGGCTCCTCGATTGCGCCGCGTCAGAGAACGCTCGCAAAGCCTTGCTGTGGGTGAAGGCGGCATCTAATGGCAGAAGGAGGGGGCATGCTCGTGCCGTCGCGCATTCTTGAGGCGTGATTGGGCAGCCGGCATTCTGTGGTCTCCACAGGCGAGTGCCGCCCTGAAGACCTCCGTTCGGCGCAAAAGTCAGGTGCCGCTTTCGATGTACTGAACATTCGCAATCCAGCCCCGCTTCCTGCGTGACAGCCGCGCGGCTTCCGTTTCCCCGTCAAAGGTCACCGGGGCAGGGCTTAGCAGGGCTCGCTCGACGTTTTCGAATGCGTTGACGCTGACGACCGCGTAAAGCCGGCCATCGATTTCGCTCGTGGCCACGGGTACGACGCCGCAGCGAGAGCAGATGTAAAACATGGCCGTGCGTGTACCAAAGCTGTATTTCGAGACCAAAGACCCCTGTTTGACTTGCACTTGAAGGGACGCCAACGGATCGGACGTCCAAATGCCGCCGTGTTTCGTGCAGAACGAGCACGAACATGCGCGAGCGGGAATTGCGGCGGGATCTGGGTCCCACGTGAGCGCAAACGAGATGTTGTGACAGTGGCAGCCACCTCTAATCAGCATGCGTACCCTCCGTGTATCTTATTGCACCTGAAGGTGCAGGGCGCGTGAGCGACGGTTGGAGGCATTGATGCTCAGGCATTCAGAAGTCGGATTTGCCGAATCTGGCGACGCCCTGGTTCATTCCAGGTGGATCCAGTACCGAGAGATCTAGAGTGTAAGGCTCTCCTATCCAAAGCGCCTGGGATGTATGGTCCGCGAGGTCATCGTCGGTCAGCCGATGCACAAGCGCCCTGAGGCGATTGGTCTTAATTCTCTCGAGGACGGTAGGCAGCGCCTTACCGTAGAAGTGAACTTCGTACTGAGCTACCGGATGTGGCCCAACTGGCCGGTCTGTCATCTCCCCCACAAAGATGACGTCGACCAGTTCACCCGTGCCCCCCTTGGTTCGTAGCTCAGAGTGAAGCTCCTCGGCAGCGGAGCGATCCGAGACATCGTAGTAGATGTGAGCATGATAGGGATCATATGCGTCTGTCATTCTGATGCTCCCTGAAGCTCGAACCGAGCGAGAAAAAGGGGTGAAGGGGGCAGTTGGTTAGGCCCCGCTAGCGAACCCTGTTTAAGGAAACGCGGAGCGGGTTCGCATTGCCGTTCACACCAATTTCCGTCGAAACATACCCGTCGGCTGAAACAACCACGGTACCGGCAGGCGGAAGTGACTCGTACGGGCCGAGCAGGAAGATGTGCTTCTTACGCGTATCAGGTACCAAAACGAACTCTCCTGCAGAGTTGGTTTGCGCAAATATGCCTGGATGGTCATTCACCGAGACGGTAGCTCCCGAAATGGGCTTCTGAGAGATGGCGTCAATTACCGTGCCCGACGCGGCTGGCGAGACAAATGTCGTGATCTCCCAGCAGCCGGCGAGCGACAGGAGAAATGCGGCAACCACGGGATACAGCCATTTGATCAAGGTCGGCCTAACAGTGAGCTTGAGCGATTAACCGGGTAAGGCAACCGCGCGCCATTGCGCACAACAAATCCGGCGCGTACGGCGCGGCTCCTTAGCACCTCATGGCCGCTCCAAGCGTTGGTTAGGGAGCGGTCCATCGCAAGGGTCAACAGAATGCCTGTCAGTGAAGCCCGAATGAAGAATGACCTAAACATGCAGCCCCCACGCTCGAATGTGAAACACGCTGTATTTGCCGCCTAACGGTTGCGCTGAGCGCCGCGCGCTCGACTGCTTGGACTTGGCACTTTAATCCCCACGCGTGCGCTCCAGCGATTTGTTGGGCGTCGGTGCTTTCGAGAGGATTGCACGGATGCTGGACGGTCGCTGCCTTCTGGTACACGATCAGAATCCAAGATTTCTCGAGAGGAGGCAAGCGATGATCAAGGTAAGCGTGATGTACCCGAACAAGCCAGGTGCTCGCTTTGACCACACCTACTACCGCGACAAGCACATGCCTCTGGTCAAGACACGTATGGGCCCGGCGTGCAAGTTCTATACAGTGGACAAGGGTCTAGCCGGTGGCGGGCCGGGCGATCCACCCACCTATGTGGGCATGTGCCATATCTACGCTGATTCAGTCGAGTCGTTCCAGTCGGGCTTCGGTCCTCACGCCGAGGAAATCTTGGCGGACATTCCGAACTACACAGACTTGACCCCGGTGCTGCAAATCAGCGAAGTGGTTGTCGGTCAGCCCTAACCCGCACCCTTGCGGGGCATCGCAGTTCCTCCGACGCCGAACGCTTGAGCTAAGCGGCCGCTGCCGCGATGCGCCCGATGTTACCGCAACGACTCCGCAGCTTGAGCGAATGGTTAGGCAGCAGGGCCGACGGGTGCCTGGTCTGGAGCATGTGGCCGAAGCAGGGAAACAATAACGCGGAAAAACTAGAGTTGAACTCGCCAACAAAAGTGCAGCAAGTTCACAAAGGTAGCTCGCGCCTGGATTAATTGTAGGGAGGCCCCACGCACTCGCCACGAACCCGGCAGCGGCAACGCCCGTGAGACTGAAATTGCCCACGTTTGTAAGAGTGCTGAATCCCTCGTAGCGCGCTATTCGCTTCGTCCGCATTGCAGCACCTGGGAGTCGGCCGAACTGATCCAGACCTTAGTGTTCCACCAGAGTCGCTTGCAGTGCTACTGTCAACCACCGCCCGTTTTGCTTTACGTATACACGGGTGAACCGATAATCGCCGCTGTAGTCCTTGCCATTCTCGGCTCCCTTTTGGGTGGATCGACCTGTTACGACGGCGGCATCTCCGTACACACGAATGTTCAAGTCGGAAATCTCCCGAGAGGCATATTTGAATGCGCCAGTGGAGAATCCTTTCACGATCTCCGCCTTGGTACGAAGCTCGCCTCGCAATGTGATGAACGTATAATCGTCGCTCGTCATGCTCTCTAGCGCAGCGGCGTCCCCGTGCACAATGGCTTCGTTTCGAGCGGTCTCCAGTGACCTAATTTAGAGGGCCGAAATACTGAAGCAACACTCCACATTGTCGTAAAACATGCTCGACACTGATGTAGCTGCCTGATTCGGTTGGCTCCGTCCTTTGAAATGTCGCAGAAATCCCAAAGGGCACGCCACTCCCAGGCAACTGCCAGTGGCGGTGGCAATCGGCGTCCTGATATCACCCGCGACGAAAGCCAGTAAGCGCAGCGCCGGTGCGCCAGGCTACCAGTACTGCTGCTGCCGCCCAAAGAAGCGCATAGATCCACCACATGCGCATGGAGTCCATGCCACCGAAGAAGCGGAACACGTACCCGGCGCCGACGGCGTTTACCGTACTGTGCATGAGCATGGTGAGAAACACGCTTTGGCCGCTGGAGTTGAAGATCCAGGCGGTGATCACGCTGCCGGCGAACACCGTGATGAGGAAAGGCAGCGCCTGCGCCGGGGCAAACTCATTGCCTAAAAGTGGCAGATGCCAGAGTGCCCAGATCCCTCCCAGGAGCAATGATGCCGCGAGTGCACGGCGGCGTCGCATGAGCTCCGGCAACGCAAATCCGCGCCAACCGGGTTCCTCTCCGAGGCCGACGAACAGGAATCCGAAGACGAACCGGTCGAAGATATCGGGCCATCGCGCCCAATCCTGGGGTGCGGGCCGTGCTGCACCGAGGGCCAGATTCAGAGCCAGTGCCAACCCGACGAACGCCAGCGGTAGCAGGAGCGCTACTGCGTACCAGCGCCAGTTCACCCGTACGCGCACGATGCGCAGCAGCACTTGCTTAAGGCCATGCCAGCCAGTGGCTAGACCGGCGACCAGCAGTGCTGCCACGAGAACTCCCAGCGGATTGATGCCGGAGGCCTTGAAGCGCAGCAGAGACAGCAGCCACGGGTACCAGGACAAAAGGAATGCCAGCGGGAAGAAGTACCAAAGTGGCCGGGCTTTGATCGCCGCGCGCAGGGTAGACGCCATGAGTGATCCTCGCGTTACTGCGCCGGACGGGGGTGGCCCCGCCACTTCCGGGCGCGCCACATCAGGCATCCGCTTCTTTCGTGGACTGAGCGGCTCGCTCGCAATCGGATCTTCATCGGTCTCACTCCCAAGGCCAACGATAAACGAGCACGCGGCAGTTTCCGCGGCCGATGCGACGAGCAGACCCGAAATCACGACCGCGCCGAAGAGTACACTCGCCGGATCCGGGCTCCCGCTGGCTTTGCTGCGATGCGGACTTTCTCCGCCGGTCGGGCGGCTGAGGCAGGTGGGCAGGTACGACTGCACCGAACACCAAGCCCACAAGACTGCGTAATAAGTCGAATCGAGGCCAGCCAGGGGCGTGGCGCGCCCTATATTAGGAGCGACGAAAAATAACAGCCGCTCGCGGTGTGCACCGCACGAAGAGGCGCAAGAAGCAGGGGCCAAGACCTTCGGCCGCGCATACCCGCAGGCGGGAAGCGTCCTTCCCGGGATGCAAGGGGACTTTGGGTGAAACGCCTCACACGTGCAGCCTCTTTGGGGCTGTGCCTCACGTTGCTGTGCACAACCGTGCCGGGCGTGGCCGCCGCTCCGGTTGATGTCATGCACGTGGATCTTGTGGGGCTCATCGGCAAGGCGAGCGCGGTTCCGAGCCAGTTCGCGGTGCCCATTACCCACCAGGTCTCACCGGCGACGGATGGGGTATGGACGGTACGCGGTGCCCGGGCACAGTGGCACTACGCCGCCCAGGTGCCGACCGCAGTTTCCCTGTCCTTCTTTGCGCAACACATCCGGCTGCCGGCGAGTGCCAGCCTCACGGTGCGTGGTGCGACGACCGTGACCTACCAGGCGCGTGACCTGCACGCGGGCCAGTTGTGGAGCCGCATCAGCGCGGGCGACATGCTCGAGTTCACCCTCGATGTCGCGACCAGTGAGCGCGACGCTGTGGTGCTCGGGATCACAACATTCCAGGCTGGCTATCGCAGCCTCGGGGCGGGTGCGCCGGACCACCCGTACTTCAGACAGCTCAAATTCGCCAACGCCGCTGCTAGCACCGGCACCGAAAACTCCGCGTGCGTGCAGAACTATGCCTGTGCACTGAGCGGCAGCACTTCCGGTGCCGCCCAGGCAACGGTCGGGCTCGTCGTCAGCAACCTCTACCAGTGCACGGGAACCCTGATCAACGACGTCCCGGGCGACAACACGCCCTACCTCCTGACCGCGCGGCACTGCCAGACCGGCAAGCTCGGCGGCGGCAACCCGGGGGCTGCCGCCACGGTCACCGTCTACTGGAATGCGATGACTGCCTGCGGTCAGCCGCTCGGCTCGCTCTACGACTCGAACGTCCCGGTGCAGACTGGCGCTATCAGCCTGGTGGAGCAACAGGATGCCTGGCTAATCCGCCTTGAGGCAAGCCCGGTGGTCACGGGCGCCCAGTTCGCAGGCTTCGACGCGACCGGCGTGGCCGTCCAGGGCGGCTACACCATCCACCACGCGCTTGGCTTCGACAGGCAGCTGGTGAACTGGCGGGGAGCGGCGCTTGCGCAGCATCGGCTGGGAGTTCTCGGGGTCAACTACGCCTCGGACTTCTGGGACGTGGTCAATGCGGCGGGCAACAGCGGGCCCGGCGCCTCGGGCAGCGGACTCTTCGATGCTGCGAATCACCTGGTGGGCGCACTGTCACTCGGGCGCAGCACGGCGGACGCCTCCGGCTACGAATCCTGCCCGGTTCCGCAGGGCAGTGCGCCCAACGGCACCAACGGCACCAATGACTTCACCGCACTGGGCGCGGTCTGGGATTCCACTGCCGACCCCACCGGCACGGCGGCGACCTTGCGTTCGGTCCTGGACCCGCAGGGTACCGGGGTGTTGCAGACGAGCACCGCCCCGGCTGCTTCGATATCTTTCACCAGCAGCTTCGAAAGCGCCGAGGTCGGAAGTTCGGTGCTGTTGTCCTGGAACGCTGCCGGGGCGAGCCAGTGCGTGGCTTCCGGCGGCCAGAGCGGGGACGGCTGGAGCGGCACGCTGGCCGGCAGCGGCAGCATCGCCGTCACCGAGAACGTCTCCGCCAACACCCGCTATGAGCTCACGTGCACGCTGCCAGCCACGCGTACCGTGAGGGCCGCCACCACGGTCGCCTGGGGGCCGCCGCATCCGATCATCAGCTTCCGGGCAGCGGCGATCGTGTGGGCCGGGCGTCCGGTGGAACTGACGTGGAGTTCCAACGAGACCCCGTGCGCCATCACTGGCGGTGGATTGTCGGCCACGGGGCTTGCCTCCTCGGGCGTGCTGACGGCAACACAGGAGTCACCGGGTGCGGTGCAGTACCGGATTGCGTGTGGGACGACGGCCACGGCGACTGCAACCACCGTCGCTCAGGTGCTGTTCGTGACCCCCGACGTCCAGCTGCACCCGAACGGCACCGACCGGCTGCTCGGCGAGCAGTTCTACCTGACCTGGCAGAGTTACGCCGACGCGTGTACGCCATCGGGCGGGGCGCCCAACGATGGCTGGACGTCGACGGCCTTCCCGGATCCGGCGGCGACGTCCCGCTTCGACCCGCAGGTGACGCTCGTGGGGACCTACACCTACACGCTGACATGCTTTTCCGGTCCCGTCTCCATCACCCGCAGCGTGCACGTGACGTTCGAGCAGAACGCCCCCTACGTCAGTGCCAGCGTGGACCGCACGTCCGGGACCTTCACCGGCACCAGCGCCGACTTCTTCAATGTCTCCTGGAACTCGAATCTTTCAAGCTGCATTCTCGAGTCAGCTCCCGCGGTGGACAACGTGTACTCGGGCGGCGGCCCGCAGGATGTGGCGAAGGTCGCCCCGATACCCGGCAGCTACAGCGTGGATGTTTTCTGCCAGGGTAATGGCACTGGCCTGAGCGCCACCTCCGCGCCTCAGGTGTTGACCGTACTCGCGCCGCCGGCCCCGTCGGCCGCCCTGTCGGTGACCCCGACGACGATAGGTTCCGGCCAGCACTTCACGGTCAGCTGGACGTCCGCTCATGCCAGTGACTGCGAGGCCGCCGGCGCACCGGCGGATGTGCTGTGGCAGGGCACGCAGACTCTCGCCGGGTCGCGCGACTTCTCCTCGGCGATGGCCGGTGATTTTACCTTGACGCTCAGTTGCCGCGGCCTGTGGGGCGCGATGCCGGCGGCGGTTGCACAGGCGGCGGTTACGGTGCAGCCGCCGCCGGTGCTCGCAGTGAGCCTGGCCGCCAACTCCACGAACGTGAAGGTCGGTGAGACATTCACCCTCACATGGAACTCGCAGAATGTCACCAGCTGCTGGGGCAGCGGGGGCGGGGCCAGCGGTACGCCGTGGTCCGGTGCGCTGCCAACCGACGGTTCCGCAGCCCAGGTCGCCACTGTCACCGGGACCTTCACCTACCTCATCGCCTGCGAGGTGAACGCGGAGCTAGTCGAGGCGCAGTCGACAGTGGTGGTGAGCGCCCCTGCCGCCGCGGGCGGCGGCGGATCACTGGATCTCATGCTCCTGGCAAGCCTCTGCATATGCCTGTGCTGCGCCGTGCACGGCCGCGAGTGCAATTCCGGCGCTGGACAGGCGGTGCCTGCGGGTATCCTTAGCCCTGCGTCACCTGCAGGGATGCCCTTGAACGATCTGGCGAAGTTCCCCGTCACGCGCAAATGGCCGGCGCGATTTCCCGAGCGGTTGCAGCTGTATTCCTTGCCCACCCCCAACGGCATCAAGGTCTCCGTCATGCTCGAGGAGACCGGTCTGCCGTACGAGGCACACCTGGTGAGCTTCGAGACCAATGACCAGAACTCACCGGAGTTCCGCGCGCTCAATCCCTACAGCAAGATCCCCGCCATCCTCGACCCCAACGGTCCGGGCGGGTGGCCGCTGGCGCTGTTCGAGTCGGGCGCCATTCTCTTCTATCTCGCCGAGAAGACCGGGCAGTTCCTGCCGCAGGAGCCGGCGCTGCGCTACGAGACCCTGCAGTGGCTGATGTTCCAGATGGGCGGAATCGGGCCGATGTTCGGGCAGCTCGGCTTCTTCCACCGCTTCGCCGGCAGGGAGTACGAGGACAAGCGCCCGCGGGACCGCTACGTGGCCGAGGCGCGGCGCCTGCTCGCGGTGCTCAACACGCGCCTCGCCGACCGCAACTGGATGATGGGCGAGACCTATACGATCGCCGACATCGCCATCTTCCCCTGGGTACGCAACCTCACCGGCTACTACGAGGCCGCAGAGATCATCGGGTTCGGGGATTTCCCGCACGTCGCCGCCGCATTGGCGCGCTTCGTGGAGCGCCCGGCGGTGGTGCGCGGGGTGACGATTCCGGCCCGGCCGTAGCGCCTAGGGTGAGGAGATGAGCTCGAGCTCGCGCAGCTTCGGCCCTTCCAGGTGCCCGAGGTAGATCGAGGCGTCATAGAGCACCACGGCAAAGCCGGTGAGGGCGATGATCAGCGCGATCCCCGCGCGCACGTGCCGCGCCTCGTAGGCGCGAATGGAACCGGCATACGCGAGCAGCGTCAGGGTAGCAGCCACGACCACCGTGGCATCGACGCTGGCCCGCTGCCAGTAGCTGCCACCCAGGTGCAGCCACATGCCGAACTCGTCGAAGGTCAGTGCCATCGCCACCCCGTATACGACCGCTGCCGCACAGGCGGCGCGGCCGGTGGGTGCACCCAGCAGCAGATAGCCGCCGATGCTTGCCAGCAGGAAGATCCCGTAGTTGAGGTGGTGTACGTGCGTGCCCTGCAGGAACAGGTACAGATTTGGGATGCGCCCCGACATGATCAAGAGCACCATCGTCCGGGCGAGGATAAACGTGATGAGGAAGGCCAGCAGTGCCCAGCGCGCCAGACGCGCGCGGGAAGGCGGCGCGACCGCGGCCGGAGCGGGGGTAGCCTGCATGGCGGGGATTGTAGTTCAGCCCGCGGCGTCGTGATCCTTGCCGCGACATGGCACGACCGCGACGTTCCTGCTCAGGGGCACAGGGTGCCAAGATCCGTGCGCGTCAGCAGCGCATCCGCGGCACTGTAGGGATCGATCTTCAGATCGTGCACCTCGGCGACCAGAGCGGCGGTGCTGGTGTGGCGCAGCGCCTGCTCCAGGCGCTGCCTTACCGCCTCGCGCACCGCCTGCGTGAACTGGTGGTAGCTGCGCAATCCCGCCTGGCGCGCGTACTGGCCATTCGCGCGCAGCTGCACAGCGTGCGCCTCCAGGGCATCGGCCACGGCGGCGCAGCCCTCGCCACGCGCGGCCACCGTGCGCAGCAGCGGCGGCAGCCAGTGCGCGGCAGCTGCCTGCTGCGAGCGCAGGTGCAGCATCAGCTCCAGCTCGCGGCCGATCTGCTCGGCGCCCTCGCGGTCGGCCTTGTTGAGCACGAATACGTCACCGACCTCGAGCAGCCCCGCCTTGATGGCCTGCACTTCATCACCCAGGCCCGGCACCATGACGATCACGGTTGTGTGGGCGAGGGAGACGATGTCGATCTCGTCCTGGCCGACGCCGACCGTCTCCACCAGCACCAGGTCGTAGCCCATGGCATCCAGCACCACCGAGGCATCGAAAGTCGATCGTGACAGTCCACCCGCCTGGCCGCGCGTCCCCATCGAGCGCACGAAGACCCCCTCGTCCAGGGCATGGCGCTGCATGCGCACGCGATCGCCGAGGATGGCGCCGCCGGTGAAGGGGCTGGAGGGGTCCACCGCGATCACCCCCACGCGCCGGCCTCGCGAGCGCGCCTCGCTGATCAGTGCCCCGACCAGGGTCGACTTGCCGGCACCCGGCGGTCCGGTGATCCCGACCAGGTGCGCCCGCCCGGTGTGCGGGAAGATCTCGCGCAGCAGTTCACGGCCGCGCGGGTCGCCGTCATCCAGCCAGCGGATGGCGCGGGCGCCGGCGGCGACGTTGCCGGCCAGAAGATCGCGCGCCAGGTCGCTCATGGGCCGGGCGGCGCGGGTGCGGCAGCAGCGGCGATGCCTTCCGGGTGGGCCAGTCGCGCGCGCCACCAGTCCTCGAGGTAGCGGGCGATGTCGCGCGTGTCGGTGCCCATAGTGAAGACGCGGGCGACGCCGGCCTCCGCAAGCAACGGCTGGTCCTCCTCGGGAATCACCCCGCCGACGATCAGCAGCTTGTCGGCGCCGCCCTGCTCGCGCAGCAGGCGCGCGAGGCGCGGCAGGCTGCGCGTATGCCCGGCCGACAGCGAGCTGATGCCGACCACGTCCACGTCTTCCTGGATCGCAGCGCTCACCACCATCTCCGGGGTCTGCTTCAGGCCTGCGAAGATCACTTCCATGCCGGCCTCGCGCAGTGCGTGAGCGACGACGGTGATGCCGACCGTGTGGGTGTCGAGGCCGAGCTTGGCGAGCAGGATGCGCAGCGGCCGCACGGGTCTTGCGCTCATGCTCACATCCCCGTCAGCTGCGAGTCGGGCTTGTGGACCCCGAACACGTCGCGCATGGCGTTGCACAGCTCCCCGTGCGTGGCGTCGGCGCGCACCGCGGCCAGGCACGGTGGCACCAGGTTGGCGCCCGTACGCGCCGCCTCGCGCACCGCCTCGAGCAGACGCTCGACGCGTGCCTGGTCGCGGCTGGCACGCAGGGCGCGCACGCGCGCCACCTGCTCGTTCTCGATGCGCTCATCGAGCCGGAAGATCTTGATCTCGCGCTTCTCGTCCGGCAGCACCAGGTGGTTGACGCCGACCCACTTGCGCCGTCCCTGTTCGATCTCGCGGTTGCGCTCGTACTGTTCGCGCCCCAGGGCGCGCTGGAAGTAGCCGGTCTCGATGGCCTTCAGCGCCCCGCCCAGCGCATCGATGCGCGCAATTTCCGCCTGCGCGGCATCCTCCATCCGGCGGGTGAGGGACTCGACGTAATAGGAGCCCGCGAGCGGATCGATCGTGTCGACCACGCCGGTCTCGTGCGCCACCAAATGCTGGATCGCAGCGCCGACGCGAATCGCCTGCTCGGCGGGCAGCGAGTGCGCCTCATCGTGCAGCGGCGTGCTCATGGTCTCCCCGGCACCGCCGAGCGCGCACGCGGTGGCCATGATGGCCAGGCGGCCGATGTTGTTCAGCGGCTGCTGCAGGGTGAGGGCGGTGGTGGTGGGGGAGGTGAGCGTGCGGATCTTCATCGCGGCGGCCGTGCTGGCCCCGTAGCGCTCCTTCATGAGGCGCGCCCACATCTTGCGGAAGGCGCGCAGTTTGCAGATGCCCTCGAAGAAGTCCATGTCCACGTTGATGACGAAGTGGAAGTAGGGCGCCACCTCGTCGATGGAAAAGCCGCGCGCCAGCAGGGCATCGATGTAGGCCATGGCGATGGTTAGGGAGAAGGCCAGTTCCTGCACCGGGTTCGCCTTGGCCGGCTGCAGCTGCGCGCTGATGATCGAGATCGGCGCCCAGTTCGGGTGGTTGCGGATGATGTATTCCATGCAGTCGGTGGCCACGCGCAGGCCGTGCAGCGGCGGGTAGATGTAGCGCCCGACGCAGGTGTACTCGATCAGGATGCCGTTGACGATGGTGAGCTTGAAGTTCTCGAGGTCCACGCCCTTGTCCTGCAGGGCGGCGATGAGCATGGCCAGGTTCACCGGCTGCGGCGCGTTGCACACGCTCATCAGGTAGCGCAGCCGCTCGAAGGGCAGGTCGAGTGCGCGCTTGAGGTCCTGGAGCGAGTCGATCGCAAGGCCGGCGCGACCGACCTCGCCCTCGACCAGCGGGTCGTCGGAATCGTAACCGTTGGTCGTGGGCAGGTCGTACTCGAGGATCAGCCCCTGCAGTCCCTGCTCAAGCATGAAGCGGGCGCGCTTGGACCAGTCCTCGCCGCGGCCGAAGCCGGTGACCTGGGTCATGGTCCACAGGTGCGAGCGGTGCCCGTTCGGGCTCGTGCCGCGCGTGAACGGATACTGCCCGGGAAACCCCAGGTCCCTCAGGTAATCGAAGCCGACGGCGGTAAGGTCCGCCGGGGTGTACAGCGCGTCCACCGGCCAGCGCAAAGCCTGCGTGCGCAGCGCCGCCTCGCGTTCCGGGTTCGCCGCGACGTAGGGCGCGTGCGTGTCCTTTTCCCAGTCGGCCTTGGCCTGGGCGACGGTGCCGTCCGCGGCTGGGGCGGGATCACCCGTTGCGGTCGTGGAGGTCACGAACTGGCTGGCGGTGCTCATGCGATCCTCGGGCGGGTAGCAAAACTTGCCTCCAGCCTAAACCCGGGACGGCGCTCAGGGTGCCCCCAGGCATGCCCACGGCACCGAGGTTTAAGCACTTTAACGAAACTAAGGGCATGATCTGATAATGTACGGCGATGCCGGCCGACACACGCGAGGGGAGTGCGCCGAGCCTTGCCGAGGCGCGCGGCTACGCTTTCGTGGTGCGTGCGACCATCCGTGCCCCCGGAGTGACGGCGGAGCTGTGCGATTTTCCGGAGATCCGTGGCGAGGAGTTCACCAGCACCGAGGCGCAGCCGGTGGTGAGCCTCGGGCTCTCGCCGCTGTTGCCCGGCTCGCAGGGGCGCTACCGCCCGGCGCCCGGGCGTCCCTTCGCCCGCTTCGGCCAGCTGCATTTCCGCCCCGCCGGCGTGTCGCTGCAGGTGCGCTACGGCGGCGGACCCTTCAGTAGCATTCGCGTGCGCTTCGAGCCGCGGCACTTCGCCAAGGTCACTGGCCTGCGCGAGCGCTGGAGTGACGAGCAGCTGCTGGCCTGCCTGGACGTGCGCCAGGCACGCATCGAGGATGCCTTGCTGCGCCTGAGTGAGGAGTGCAGCGCGCCGCGCCCGGGCGGCGCGCTGCTCGCCGGTGCCCTGGGCACGGTAATCCTGGTAGAACTGGGGCGCTACCTGCAGGACGCGCAGGACCGCGGACAGCGCCGGCACGGCGGCCTCTCGGCGCACAACCTGCGGCGCATCGCCGCGCACCTCGCCGCCAGCACCGGGCGCACGCAGGTGGGCACGCTCGCGCAGCTGTGCGGCCTCAGTCGGCATCACTTCATGCGCGCCTTCCGCCTGAGCACCGGGCTCACCGTTGCCAAGTACGTTGAGGCTGCGCGCATCAGCCGCGCCAAGACCCTGCTGGTCGCGCGCGGGCAGCCGATCCGGGAGATCGCACGCAGGCTCGGCTTCCCCGGGCCCGCAGCCTTCGCCACGGTGTTCCGGCGCGCCACCGGGCGTACGCCGAGTGACTACCGCGGCCATCGCCGCTGAGGCGCCTGGCACCCCGGTACCGTCCACAGTTTCACGGCATCCGTGTGGCGGCGGCACGCGCTCGGGTGGGCCTTTGACTGCACGGCTGCTACCGGAGACCATGTAGTCGCGCGCAAAACGAAGAAGAACGGCCGCAACTGCGGCAGCGCACCTGAAGTGCTGTTGCCGGTGGCGGCCGACTTGCGAACCCAACCTCGCACAGTCTAAGGAGAGCCCATGGTTGCCAGCATGCCTCTCTTCAGCGAGTAGGTCGCCGGTGCCGCAGCTCTCAGCATGGCGCGTGCCGATCCGGGGCGGGTTCTCATCATGACTGCGCAGTGGTATCAGGACTTATACCGCATCGGCTCGGTCACCGGGGTGAAGGCGGTGGTGCTGCGCATGGCGCTGGCGGTGGGTGTCCCGCTGGTCGGTAGCGTGCTGCTTCATCACCCGGCCGCCGGCGTCGCCGGCGGTGCCACGGCGCTGTTTGTGACCATGAGCGATATCGGGCACACGGGCCGCGGCCGCCTGGCTACCATGTTTTCCGGCTGGGTGATGATCGTGCTCGGCGGCACCCTGGGACACGTGCTTGGCGAGACTCCCAACAGCCGCGAGGTGGTGGTGCTCGCGTGCGCACTGCTGGCAGGGTGGGCGAGTGGCTCGCACCCGGGCATCGCCGCCGTGACGCGTTACTTTGCGGTGGCCGCCGCGGCGGCCACCGGGATGCGCTTCGCCGATCCGGAGATACTGGCCAGCGTAGCGGTGGGCGGCGTGAGCGCCTTTGCCGGTGCGATCGTGGTGTGGACGCTGTTCCGCTTGCCCGCGGAAGAGAACGTCATGGACTGGCGCGCGGGAGTGCGGCGCGCGTTCCACGGCGCCGACGCCGGCCTGCGCTACACGATCTGCTATGCCGCAGCGGCCGCGGTGGCGCTGTTCGCGGCCGGGTATCTCGGTGTCCGGCATTCCTTCTGGGCAACCTTGGTGGTGCTCATGGTAATGCGCCGCGAGGGCACGGCGAGCCTCGAGCTGACGATCCACTACGCGGCCGGCACGATGCTCGGGGTGGCCGTGGGCGCGGCCCTGCTGCACTTCGTCGCCGCCCCCGTGGCGCTGGCGCTGGCGGCGACCGCGGTGGCCGCGCTGGGTCGCGTCGGCTTTGCGCTCAGCCCGGCGCTTGGCTACATGGCGTTCACGCTATTCCTGCTGCTCCTGGTGCGCATCGTCGCGGTGAGCGCGTGCGCAATCGACCCCCACCTCATCGAGATGCGCGTGTACGACGTGACCGTGGGCTGCATCATCGCCCTGGTGGGCACGCTCGCTGCGATCTATCCGCGCTTCGGGCCGCGGCCGCCGGCGGCACCCGACTCGGTGCAGTCCATCATCAGGCCCGGTGGCACGAGCCAACGGTAACAGGCTGGTGGTCGGGGTGAATTTCGGGGTGGCCCTCCGGGGGCTGCGTAGAATGAGCGCATGCCGGGCAAGGTATCTGCCTTTCCAGTGACGGGCCTTTCCCCAGGCCATCCGCACGGCGGTCACGGGTGGCTGCGACTTCTGGGCCTCCTGTTACCGGTCGTGACCGTGGGACAGGGGATCGATGTCGAGCGGGCGGACCTGTACCTGCGAGGCGGCCGTCTGGCCTCCGGGGCCTGGGGCTGCGGGTTCGCGATCCTCGCCAACCACCGCACCCGCGATGACCCGCACGTGGAGCGGGACATCAGCGTGGAGCAGGTGAACAACGGCAGCCACATCGCCACCGGTGTGACGGCGACCAGCTTCACCGTGAGCCACAAGGCGCGCCAGGCGCGCACGCCGGTGACGCACCTGAGCTTTGCCATCGACCAGGACCCGGACCCCATCGACGTGCGCTTCGCAGCGGCCGGCGCCGACGGTGCGGTGCACGCCGCGCTCGCCACCGATGATGCGACGCGGCTGTATGCTGCCGTGGATGCCGGAAGTTTCATCACGCTGAACATGGACTACCAGGACCTGCCCTCCGACGCGCTGCGCTTTCGCCTCGTCCCGGATGGCGCAGCGCAGGCGCAGGGCGCTCTTGCCCGGCTGTGTACGCCGCTGCCGGCTGCGCACCGCTGATTCCGGTGTTGGGTCGGAGTTATCTTAAGGCAAGTCAGCCGTGTCGCCGACAGCGGACGAGTTGCCACCGCCGGCCTGCCATGCGAGCGTAGCCCCAATGAAGGCCCCAACCTCGTCGCGCACGCTGCCGCTGGCGCTGCTGTCGCTGTGCTGCGCGGCGGCCTTCGTCGCCTGCGGCGGCGGCAGCAGCGCAGCGCCGCCGACGGGCGGTTCCGGCGGCGGGGGCAATACGCCACCGCCCGATCCTGCCAACCCCACCGACATCGTCACCTACAAGTACGACCTTGCGCGCACGGGCGCGAATGTCACCGAGTCCGTGCTCACCCCTGCGAACGTGAACTCGACGAGCTTCGGCCTGCAGCGCACGCTGCCCGCCGATGGCAAGGTGGACGCACAGCCGCTGTACCTGGCCAACCTCACCGTGCAGGGGGCGCTGCACAACGTGCTGTACGTGGCGACCGAGAACGACTCGGTGTACGCCTTCGACGTGAACAGCGGGGCGCAACTGTGGCACACCTCGGTACTGCCCTCGGGCGAGAGCGCTCTGCCACCGAACAGCTGCGACCAGGTGCAACCGCTGCTGGGCATCACCTCCACCCCGGTCATCGATCGCAATGCTGGGGCCAGCGGCATCATTTATCTCGTGGCCATGTCCAAGGCGACTTCCTCCGGGCAGTACCACCAGCGCCTGCACGCGCTCGATGTGACCACGGGCGCGGAAATCGCCGGCAGCCCGGTCGAGATCAGCGCGACCTACCCGACACTCAGCGGCATGACGACCTTCGATCCTACCCAGTACGAGGAGCGCGCGGCGCTGCTGCTGTCGCAGGGGGTGATCTACACCAGCTGGACTTCGCACTGCGACCGGCAGTCATACTCGGGCTGGATCATCGGCTTCGACCAGAGCACGCTCGCCCGCACCACGGTGCTCAACGTCGCCCCCAACAGCAACGGGTCCGGGCCTGCCATCTGGATGAGCGGCGGCGGTCCGGCGGCCGATGCCGACGGCAGCATCTACCTGCTGACGGCCAACGGTGCCTTCGAGACCACGCTCGATGTCAACGGCTTCCCGAACCAGCAGGACTACGGCAATAGCTTCCTGAGACTGTCCATTGCCGGCAATGCGCTCGCGGTGGCCGACTACTTCACCATGTCCAATGTCCTGAGCGAGGTGTCGCAGGACCAGGACCTAGGTTCCGGCGGCATCCTGCTGCTGCCGGATGCGACCGATGCGGGCGGCGTGCTGCGCCAGCTGGCTGTGGGGGCGGGCAAGGACGGCACGCTGTACGTGGTCGAGCGCGGCGCGATGGGCAAGTTCCACGCCTCCGGCAACGCCAGCTGGCAGCACCTGGCCGACGCGGTGGCCGGCGGGGTATGGTCGACGCCGGCGTACTTCAACGGCACGCTCTACTACGGCCCTTGGGGCAACACGCTGCGCTCGTTCAGGATGTCCCAGGCCATGTTCCCCGCCACGCCCACTTCACAGACCACGCACGACTTCCCCTACCCGGGCACTGCCCCCTCAGTGTCGGCGAACGGCACGACCGATGCCATCCTGTGGGCGCACGAGAACTCGAACCCGGCCGTGTTGCATGCCTACGATGCCGCCGACCTGACCCGCGAGCTCTACAACAGCTCCCAGGCGGGCAGCCGTGACCAGCTGGGTGCGGGCAACAAGTTCATCACCCCGGTGGTTGCCGATGGCAAGGTGTTCGTCGGGATGACCGACGGAGTGGCGGTGTTTGGTCTCCTGAACTGACCGTTTTTCCCGGGGCATGCGCCTGCCCTCTTGCGGCATGGGTGGCCACTCACTGACACTTCCCTCAGGCCGGCCGCGGACCGAGGCAGCGGCGCATCAGAACAAGAGCCGGCCCCTGAACTGCCGGCCAAGCGGGGCAACTCTCATGGCACGCGCCTACCTGGTCATCGCCGGACTCATGTGGCTGGTCTACGGGGTCTACCTGCTGGCCGCGCCGCAGGCGCTGGCCGCAACCGCAGGCGTGGCCGCGACGAATACGACCGGCCTCATCGAGCTGCGCGCCATGTACGGCGGCTTGGAAATGGCGGTGGGTGCCTTTGCCCTCGCGGCCGCCGTGCTGCCGGGCATGCTGCGCAGCGGGCTGCTCGCCATGGGCCTCGCCTGCGCAGGCCTCGGGGTGACGCGCCTGTTCAGTGCCGTGGCGGCGGCGGAATTCTCGACCTACACCCGCCAGGGTCTGGCCCTGGAGCTGACACTGGCGGTGCTGGCGCTGTGGCTGCTCCAGCGCCAGCGGCGCACGACCCGCTGAAGGACTTGACCGGCACTGAAGTTCGTTTCAGGGTGGCAGGGCAGGCGCGGGCCACAAGGCAAGACCAGTCCGGAGAGGCAAATGCAGCGAATCGTGCACACGTATCTGAAGGCCCTCGAGGCCGGTGACGCAGAGCGGGCCGCCGGGCTGTTCATCCCCGAAGGCTGGGTCGAGTCCCCGTTCCTGGGACGCCTGCCGGTCAAGCAGTACATCAAGAAGGTGGCCGATTCCTCCCGGGAAACCAAGCTCACCGTGCACGACGTGCTGGTGAGCGCGGAGGGCCACTTGCGCGCGGTGGCCTACTACCAGTACGACTGGCGCCTGAAGGACGGTTCGCGCGTCTCCTTCGACTGCGCGGACGTCTTCAACTTCGACCCGGGCAGCGGACACCTGCAGTCGATCGTGCTCGTGTACGACACCCACCCGGTGCGCAGCGTCGTGGAGCACAAGTACCCCTGAGGCCGCGCGGAAAGCTTCCGGCCTAGTCACTGTCCTCGGCCCGCGGACGCTTGGCAGGCGCCGCCTGCGCGCGCTCGGCCCTTGCGCGCGTGAAGAGCACGCGGCTGCGGTCGAGCCGGTCGACCAGGCGCCACGACAGGGCGAGCGAGCGGCCGCGCGGCGCATCCTCGGTGAAGGCACGCGCGATGGCCGAGCCGAGATCCAGCAGCCCGGACCTGCCGCCCCACGGGCCGGCCACCACCAGCGAGGTGTGGGCCGAGGGCAGCTGCACCAGGAGGTCCCCGGGCTCGGGCACCTGGCTGACGACGCCCGCCAGGTCCGCCTGCAGCTCGTACTCGATCTCCAGCGCCGCAAGATTGGTATCCAGCCCCTGGTGCTCGAAGAGCACGCTGCCGCCGGTGAGCCGGAAGAATCCCTCCATGATCTCGCCCCGACGCGAGAGCGCATCGCCGCGGATGCCGAGGCCCAGGCTTCCGGGCGCCTCTTCGTCCTCGCCCAAAAGGATCAGCTGCCCGAGCTCGATCTCGGCGAGCCTGCGGCTGCGAAAGCGCGGGCTGGTCGCGATCATCGGCGTCTGCGGCTGGTACATGGCGCTGGGGATTCTAGCCCGCGCGGGGCTGTGGCGGCGACGGTGACTGCTGCGTCGAGAACGCAGGACACGGGGCGGGCCTGCGGCTAACATCGGCGGCCAGCCCGAAACGGGCGGCGCGGCGGGGCACACGATTTAACACATGTTCGGATTCCTGAAGCCCGCCGCGTACGCCACGCCGGTGCCTCCCGAACAGGTGGACCCGGCCTACCGGCGCCTGCGCTGGCAGGTGTTCGCGGGCATCTTCGTCGGCTATGCCGGCTACTACCTGGTGCGCAACAACCTCGCGCTCGCGATCCCGGACCTGCTGCGCACTCATCCTGAGTACACCAAGACCGACCTGGGGAATGCACTCACCGGGCTGTCCGTAGCCTACGGCCTGTCGAAGTTCCTCATGGGGTCGGTCTCCGACCGCAGCAACCCTAAGTACTTCCTGCCCCTTGGCCTCCTGCTCTCGAGCGCCATCATGGCCGGCTTCGGCCTGTTTTCCGCCGCCTACGCCTCGCTGGCGGCGATCATCCTCATCCAGACGCTCAATGGCTGGGTGCAGGGAATGGGCTGGCCGCCGTGCGGCAAGACCATGGTGCACTGGTTCAGCACCAAGGAACGCGGGCTCACCGTCTCGGTGTGGAACACCGCGCACAACGTGGGCGGGGCGCTGGTGGCTACCTTTGCCGTCTGGGGCGTCGCGCTGTTTGGCCAGTGGCAGGCCAAGTTCTACTTCAATGCGCTGATCGCCGCCTGCATCGCCGTGGGCGTGCACTTCTTGCTGCAGGACACGCCGCAGTCGCGCGGGCTGCCGCCGGTCGAGGCGTACAAGAACGACTACCCGCCCGGGTACTCGGCTGCCCAGGAGCGCACCGCCACCTTCCGCGAGATCTTCTTCAAGTACGTGCTCTCCAACCGCTACCTGTGGGCGATCGCTCTCGCCAACGCGTTCTGCTACTTCGTGCGCTACGGGGTGGTGAACTGGATCCCCACGTACCTGGAGACCGCCAAGGGATTCTCGTTCCAGCAGTCGAGCATCGCCTGGTCGCTGTACGAGTTCGCGGCCATCCCCGGCACGATCGCCTGCGGCTTTGTCTCCGACAAGGTGTTCCGGGGCCGCCGCGCGCCGGCGACCATGCTGTTCATGGCGCTCACGCTGGTGGCCGTGGTGGTGTACTGGCTGAACCTGAAGGGACCGCTGTGGATCGACTACGCGGCCCTGATGGCGATCGGCTTCCTGGTGTACGGCCCCATCATGATGATCGGCCTGCACTCGCTGGACCTGGTGCCGAAGAAGGCGGCCGGCACCGCGGCCGGCTTTACCGGCTTCTTCGGCTACGTGTTTGGTTCTGCGGTGGCCGGCACCGGCGTCGGCTGGATCTCCGAGCACTTCGGCTGGCGCGCGGTGTTTGCCACCATGGTCGTATGCTGCCTGCTGACGATCCTCTTCAGCGCCTTCACCCTCGGGCACCGCGCGCAGAGCGGCGCCCGCGAGGCGCAGGGCTAGTCGGCGTAGCCCGGGTTCACCCGGTCGAGGCGACGCCGCAGGCCCGGCCAGGCGAGCGCACCACCCATGCCGCGCGTCACCTGGGCGGCCTGGGCGCGGATGCCCGCCAGGATCGGCGCGGCAACCGGGATCAGTTCTCCGCCGCCGCTTTGCGCGCGCACCTGGATCGTGCAGGCCGCCTCGAACACGTACATGGCGAGAAAGGCATCCGCCACCGAGCCGGCGGCGGTCAGCAGGCCGTGGTTGCGCAGCATGAGGAAGGTCTTGTCGTTGAGGTCACGCACCAGGCGCGGCTGTTCCTCCGCGTGCAGCGCCACGCCCTCGTAGTCGTGGTAGGCGAGCGAGGAGAGCACGAACAGGGACTGCTGCGAGATCGGCAGCAGGCCTGCGCGCTGCGCAGAGACGGCGATGCCGTTGAGCGAGTGCACGTGCATGACGCAGGTCGCATCGGCGCGGGCGGCGTGGATGCAGCCGTGGATCGTGAAGCCGGCCGGGTTGATCTCGTACGGGCTGTCCAGCACCTTGTTGCCGGCGAGGTCGACCTTCACCAGCGCCGAGGCGCTGATCTCCTCGAACAACATGCCGTAGGGATTGATGAGGAAGTGGTGCTCGGGACCTGGCACGCGCGTGGAGATGTGCGTGAACACCAGGTCGTCCCAGCCATACAGCGCGACCAGCCGATAAGCGGCGGCCAGGTCCACGCGTGCCTGCCACTCCGCCGCGCTCACCTGTTGTCGCAGCGTTCTGGTGTCGGCGGATTTGGCGTTCATAGGCGAATATCCTGCTGTCCGAGCGGCCACCGGCGGTGGCAGGCGCAGCTTAGCGGCACGCGATCAGGGCGTCGATTGGAACACGTCGATGCGACCCCCGGGCCGGTCATCCGTGTAAGATCCGGCGGCACCGCGCGGCCGTCCCGCGCCACTCAAAGAACACCTGAGCGCCTTGTGGGGTACGAGCCGTCGCATGAGTTACGTTGAGTCACAAGTCACCGATGCGGTTGCCGTGCTGCGCCTGGACAGCCCACCGGTCAACAGTCTGGGGTTTGACCTGCGGCGCGAGCTTCTGGCCGCGATCACGCACGCCGAGGCCGACGGCAGCGTTGCTGCGATCATCATCACCGGCTCGGGCAAGGGCTTCTCGGCCGGGGCCGATATCCGCGAGTTCGCTACGCCACGATCGATGGCGCAGCCGAACCTGCCGGCGCTGCTGCGCGCCATCGAGGACTGCTCCAAGCCGGTGGTGGCGGCGATCGATGGCATCTGCATGGGCGGCGGCTTCGAGCTGGCGCTCGCCTGTCACTATCGCGTGGCTGCACCCGCAGCGCGCCTCGCGTTCCCGGAGGTGAAGCTTGGCCTCTTGCCCGGGGCGGGCGGCACGCAGCGCCTGCCGCGCCTGGTGGGTGTGCAGAGCGCGCTCAACCTGATCGTCTCGGGCAGCACGGTCAACGCTGCGGCACTGAAGGACACGGGCCTGTTCGACCTGCTGGCCGCCGGGGATCTGCCGACCACTGCAGTCGGCTTCGCCCGGACACTCATCGCCGAGCGTCGCGGTCCCAGGAAGGTGCGCGACCTTGCGATCGACGAGCCCGATGCTCAAGCCTACCTGCAGTCGGCGCGCGACACCGTGAAGGCCGAGTCCGGCCCCTACCCAGCGCCGCTCGCCTGTGTCGAGGCAGTGAGCGCCGCCGTCACGGGCCCGTTCGAGGCAGGCCTCAAGCGCGAGCGCGAACTGTTCGCAGCACTCATGGCGAGCCCCGAGTCGGGCGCCCTGCGGCACATCTTCCAGGCCGAGCGCGCCGCCGGGCACGTGAAGGGAGTGCCGGATTCCACCCCCGTGCGTCCGCTGAACGCAGTGGGCGTCATCGGTGCCGGCACGATGGGTGGCGGTATCACCATGTCCCTAATCAATGCCGGGCTGCCGGTGGTGCTGCTCGAAAGCACGCAGGAGGGGCTTGACCGCGGGCTGGCCACCATCCGCAAGAACTACCAGGGAGCGGTGAAGCGGGGCAAGCTGACCGAGGCAGCACTCGAGCAGCGCCTGAAGCTGATCACCCCAACGCTCGACTATCAGCCGCTTGCCGGCGCAGACCTCATCATCGAGGCGGTATTCGAGACCATGGAGGTCAAGGAACAGGTATTCCGCAAGCTCGACACGGTGGCCCGCCCGGGGGCGATCCTCGCCTCGAACACCTCGGCGCTGGACCTGAACGTGATCGCAGGCTTCACCAGGCGGCCGCAGGATGTGGTCGGACTGCACTTCTTCAGTCCCGCCAACCTCATGCGCCTGCTGGAGGTGGTGCGCGGTGAGGCCACCGCAGGAGACGTACTCGCGAGCGCCATGGTCCTGGCCAGGAAAATCGGCAAGATCGCGGTCGTGGCCGGGGTATGCGACGGCTTCATCGGCAACCGCATGATCGCCCGCTACTTCGACGCGGCGCACGACCTCTTGATGTATGGCGCCTCGCCCGAGCAGGTCGACGCCGCCCTGCAGAAGTTCGGGCTGGCAATGGGGCCGTTCCGCATGGCCGACCTTGCAGGCCTGGATGTCGGCATGGACGTGCGCAAGCGCCGCGCCCGCGAGTTCCCGGAGCAGGACTTTGCCGACGTCGCGGACGTGCTCGTCGGGCAGGGACGCTTCGGGCAGAAGAACGGCGCCGGCTTCTACCGCTACGAAGGGGGCGCCCGCCACGCGCTTTCAGATCCGCAGGTCACGGCGGTCATCGACAAGTTCCGCGCGCAGCGCGGCTTCACCCCGCGCGAGGTCACCGACACGCAGATCATCGAGCGCTGCATCTATGCGCTGGTGAACGAGGGTGCGCGCATCGTGGAGGAGGGCATCGCGCAGCGCAGCTCCGACATCGACATCGTGTACCTGAACGGCTACGGCTTTCCCGCCTTCCGCGGCGGCCCGATGTTCTATGCCGACCAGATGGGACTGCCGGAGGTCGTGCGCGCGTTGCGCCGGATGGCCCAGGACCCGGCGCGCGATTCGTCGACCTGGCAGCCAGCAGCGCTGCTGGTGCGCCTGGCCGAGGAGGGCGGGACGCTGAGTGGGTCGGCAGCAGCTGCATCATGACTGAGGACCTTCTGTGCGGGATCCCCTGATGGGTGTCAGCGACCGGCCCGGGGGCAGTGCATGGACCTGAGCTTCAGCGCCGAGGAGGATGCCTTCCGCGCCGAGGTCAGGGTCTTCCTGAAGGCCGAGCTGCCCGCACCGCTGCGCGAGAACATGCTGCTCGGCCGGCGCCTGCGCAAGGAGGACCTGGTCGAGTGGCAGAAGATCCTGTACCGCCATGGCTGGGGTGCGGGCATGTGGCCGAAGCGCTACGGCGGCGCGGGCTGGAGCGTGGTCCAGCAGCACATCTTCGACGAAGAGTGTGCCGCCGGCGGGGCCCCGGCGCAGCTGCCGTTCGCGCTGCGCATGGTGGCGCCGGTGCTGATGAGCTTTGCCACCGCCGAGCAGCAGGCGTACTTCCTGCCGAAAATCCTTTCCGGGGAACACTGGTGGTGCCAGGGCTACTCGGAGCCGGGTGCCGGCTCGGACCTAGCCTCGCTGCGCACCAGCGCGGTGCGCGACGGTGCGCACTACGTGGTCAATGGCCAGAAGACCTGGAACACGCTCGGCCAGTACGCCGACTGGATCTTCTGCCTGGTGCGCACCAGTACCGCCGGCCGGCCGCAGCAGGGCATCTCGTTTCTGCTGATCGACATGAAGACACCGGGGGTGAGCGTGCGCCCGATCGTCATGGTCGACGGTGAGCACGAGATCAACGACATCTTCTTCGAGAACGTGAGGGTTCCGGTCGGCAACCTCGTCGGCGAGGAGAACCGCGGCTGGACCTATGCCAAGTTCCTGCTCGAGCACGAGCGCACCAACAACGCCGGCATCGGCAACTGCAAGCGCGAGCTCGCCCGCCTGAAGCAGATCGCCGCCGCCCAACCGGCTGGCGGCCGTGCACTGATCGAGGACCCGCGCTTCCGCGACCACATCAGTAAGGTGGAGCTGGAGCTGATGGCGCTGGAGATCACCAACCTGCGCGTGCTGTCCAAGGTGCACAACGAGGCCGGAGCGCCGGGACCGGAGGTGTCGCTGCTGAAGATCAAGGGCTCGCAGATCGTGCAGCGCCTGATCGAGCTGCAGATGCAGGCACTCGGGCACGACGCGCTGCCTTATGTGCGCGAAGGCCTGTCTCCGGACTGGGTACCAGGGCCGCTGCTCGCGCAGCATTTCCCGGCGTATGCGCCGCCCTTGTCGGGCCGGTACTTCAACTACCGCAAGACCACCATCTATGCCGGCTCGACCGAGATACAGAAGAACATCATCGCTAAGATGATCCTGGGGCTTTGAGGCACGAGACGCGTGGATTTCCGCTACACCGACGAGCAGCAGGCGATGCAGGCAACCCTGCAGCGCTTCGTGGCCCGTGACTATGACTTCGAGGCGCAGCGCGCCTTCGCGCGCTCTGGCATCGGCTACTCCCCGCGGGCCTGGAGCCAGTACGCCGAGCTCGGCCTCCTGGGGCTGCCGCTGCCGGAGGAGTTTGGCGGCCTGGGTGGCAATGCGGTAGATGTGATGGTGGTGATGGAGCAGGTGGGCGCGGGCCTGCTGCTCGAGCCCTACCTCACCAGCGTGGTGCTGTGCGCAGGATTGCTCGCCGCTGCCGCTACCCCGCAGATGCAAAGGGCGCTATTGCCGAGGGTAGCCGCGGGCGAGTGCAAGCTGGCACTCGCAGCCTACGAGCCCGCCGGACGCTACGAGCTGAGCCACGTGGCGGCCACGGCGCGCACGCGCGCAGGCGGCTGGGAACTCTCCGGACTCAAGGCGGTGGTGCTCGATGCCCCGTCGGCCGACGCCTTCATCGTCTCGGCCCGCGACAGCGGGGCGACCGGCGCATCCTCGGGGGTGAGCCTGTTCCTGGTCCCGAGGGATGCACCGGGACTGACCGTGTCCTCCTATCCCACGCAGTCAGGCAGCCGGGCGGGGGATGTGCAGCTGGCGGCAGTCACCGTGGGCGCGGAGGCGCTCATCGGCACAGTGGGGCAGGGCCTGGTGCCGCTGGAGAAGGCGGTGGACGCGGCGATCGCGGCATTGTGCGCCGAGGCGCTTGGGATCATGAATGCCCTGAACCAGGCCACGCTCGCCTACCTCAAGAGCCGCAAGCAGTTCGGGGTGGCGATCGGTACCTTCCAGGCGCTGCAGCACCGCATGGCCGAGATGTTCATCGCCGAGGAGCAGGCGCGCTCGATGACCATCATCGCCGCGGTCAATGCGCACGCGGACGGTGCCGCCCGCCGCCGTGCGGTCTCCGGCGCCAAGGCCTACGTGGGGCAGGCCGCACGCCAGGTCGGCCAGGAGGCCGTGCAGATGCACGGCGGCATGGGCGTGGTGGACGAACTGATCGTTAGCCACTACTTCAAGCGCCTGACCATGATCGACCGCACTTTCGGCGACGTGGACTATCACCTGGCACGGTTCGCGGACAGCGCCGTGCCGCGCGACTAAGGCAGCGCCCACCGCCGTGCCGGGAATTTCTCCCGGCTCCGTGACCGTCGCACGTGTCGCGCCGCGGGAGTTTTTTCCCGGCGTGCCTGCTGTTATGTCGCGCGGGTCCGGCGCACGCCGCGCGCATGACAACAGCTGTTGTCTAACCCCGTTTTCAGGCTTACCTTGTTTAAGAGATGTAAGGGCACGCATTCCGCGGATGCGGCCCATTGAAGACGGGCGTTACCAACTTGACCTGGGAGCTCGACGGCAATGAACTACCATTTCTTCCACGGCGATTTTCTGTCACGGCGTGCACTGGCTTTCTCCGGCATCGCCGCCTTCCACATCCTCATCGCGTACCTGTTGCTGACGGCGCTGGTGCAGCCGCCGCGCCTCGAGGACACGCGCATGACAGGAGTGGTGCTGCCGAACATCCCGCCGGCGGCGCCACCGCAGACGACGCCTGACTTCCATCCCAGCGATCTCAGCGGGCCAATCCCCGTGCCAGAGCCGGGACCGGGGGCGTTGCCGCAGGACCAGTCCCCGGTGGTGGCCGTGGTGTCTGAGGGTTCCCCCGCGGGTGTCGGGATGGTGGTTGCCCCCGTGCCGATCCGGCCGCTCGGCGCCAACCAGCTGCCCAACACCGAGGATTACTATCCCCCGGACCTGCGTCGCCTGGAGGTCCAGGGCGCGACTCACGTGCGCGTGTGCGTGGATGCCCAGGGCGCACGGCAGGGTGAGCCAGTGATCGAGGAGTCCTCCGGCAACGCGCGGCTGGACCTGGGCGCGCTGAACATCGCCCGGCACGGGCGCTATGCGCGCTCGGTGCAGGGGAACACCCCGGTCGGCAACTGCTTTCGCTTCAGGATCGCATTCAGGATCACGCGCTAGGCAGGTAAAGCCCGTGGCCGCTCTTTCGGGAGTGGCACATTTGCGCGGCCGGCCTTACCTTCGGCGCATGGCGCGGCATCGAAAACCTGCCCAGCTGCTGCCGGCGCGTCAGCGTGCGGCCCCATCCGGCGCCGGCGAGAACCCGGCGCTAGAGGCCATCTGGCACGTCGTGTGCGCGATCCCGCGTGGGCGCGTCTCCACCTACGGTGCGGTGGCGCGCGCGGCCGGGCTCCCGGGGCGCGCGCGCCAGGCCGGCTTCGCGCTGCGCGTGGCGCCGGATGAACTCAATGTCCCTTGGCACCGGGTGGTCGGGGCCGGCGGGCGCATCGTCTTCGCGCCGGGCTCGAAGTCACACTCGGAGCAGGCGCGGCGCCTGCGCGCCGAGGGCGTCACCGTCAGCGGTGGCCGTATCGCCCGCGCTGCGCTCACCGAGCTCGAAGAGGCCTAGGCCCGCTGGGCCGCCGGCGAGCGCTGGGGCAACTTTGCCGATCCGGCGAGGTCTGTAGGCCAGGCGTCCATCGGGGAGCTATCCAATGAAGATGACCCTGTCGGCCACTTTCCTGTTCTGCACCGCGGCACTCGCCGCGGAGTTGCCGGTCCAGCTCTTTACCGCCGAAGATCTCGCGCACCTGCGCGATCAGAACCCAAACCACTACCAGCGAGCGGAGAAACTCATCACTGCCGCGAACTCCTTGTGTCCGCCCGGCAAGCCCGAGACGCATGATGCGACGTTGCGCTCTGATCAAGTGGATTGCGGGCGGTTATTGATGACGAGCAATCCTCCGAAGCGCCAGATCCGTTTCACGCTGGACACGACTCCGTACGTGGCATTGGTAACGATTACCGCCGACCCGCCGAAGTTGATACCCGCACACCGATAAGGCGAGTCCTGGCTACGGTGGCGGCTTTCCCAATGCGCCCCGGTAGAAGATGGGTATCAGGCGGCACCCGTGGCGGTGTGGATGAAGGCGCGCAGGTCCTCGAGCAGCAGCTCCGGGACCTCGAGCGCGGCGAAGTGGCCGCCGCGTGGCTGGACAGTCCAGTGCACGAGGTTGAACCGGTACTCTACCCAGGCGCGCGGGTTGCGGATCAGCTCGCGCGGGAATACGGCGACGCCGGTCGGCACGCTGACGCGCGTCTGCCCGGCCGGCGCGTGTGCCTCGTCGTAGTACAGGCGGATCGAGCTGCCGATGCTGTCGGTGACCCAGTACAGGGCGACATGGTCGAGTATCGCCTGGTCGCTGACGAGGCTGCGCCCGCGGCCGTCGCGATCGCTCCAGGCCAGATGCTTCTCGCCCAGCCACGCCAGCAGGCCGAGCGGAGAGTCGGCGAGTGCCACGGCGAGCGTCTGCGGGCGGGTGTTGTGCTGTGCGTAGTAGCCGAGGCCATCGGCGAAGGTGCGTGCATTGGCCCTGAGCCACTCGGCTTCCTCGGGAAGCACGGCGCTGCGCGCCGGGTCGCCCTCCGGCGGCGGCTGGGTGGCGGCCAGGTTCAGGTGCAGCCCGATGCAGCGCTCGGGGTAGCCCCGGGCGATCTGCGCGCCGATGATGCTGCCCCAGTCGCCGCCCTGCACGACAAAGCGCGTGTAGCCGAGCGTGCTCATCAGATCGGCCATCGTGGCGGCGATCGTCGTGGTGTTGCAGGAGTCTTCCAGACTGCGGGTCGAGAAGCCGTAGCCGGGCAACGACGGGCACACGACGTGGAAGGCCGGGCTGCCGGCGGTGAGTGCCCGGATCAGCGCACTGAACTCCAGGAACGAGCCGGGCCAGCCGTGCAGCAGCAGCAGCGGCAGCGCAGCCGCCCGCGCGCTTCGCTCGTGGATGAAGTGCAGGCGCGTATCGCGCTCGAGCACGAAGGCGGCATGGCGGTTGATGCGTGCCTCGAACCCCGTCCAGTCGAACCCGGCAAGGCCTGCCGCGAGCCGCGCCAGCGCCGCCTGCGGGATCCCCATCCTTCCTTCCGGGTCCGCCGCGGCCGGTACCATATGACTGTCCGCCAGGCGCGCCCTGAGTTGCGCGACGCGCCCGGATGGGACGCTGAAGCGAAACGGCCGCAGGCTCATGGGCGCTGCGGGTCGATCAGCACCTTGCAGTCCCTCGGACTCCTGCGCAGCGCCTCGAAGCGCTCCGGCAGCTCGCCAAGTCCGATGGTCTGGCTGTGCATGGGAGCCGGGCGCGCCTCGCCCCGGGCAATCGCCGTGATCACGGCCTCGAAGTTGCGCTCCGTGTAGCACTGGCTGAACTGGACGCTGACCTCCTTCATCAGCGCCACCACCGGCACGATGCGGTCCTCGGCGAAGCACACGCCGGCGATTACCACGCGGCCGCGGATGCCGGCGAGCTCCAGCGCCTGCTGCAGCAGCCCCGGGTTGCCCACGCATTCGATGACCACCTGCGGCGGGGCGCCGCTCAGCGCCGCGCAGCGTGCCGCGACATCCTCGCTGGCAGGGTCGATGAGCGCCGTCGCGCCCAGCGCGGCGGCGATCTCACGGCGCGCCGCGGCCGGCTCGCTCACCAGCACGTGCCGGGCGCCGGCGAGCCGCGCGAACAGGGTGACGCCGGCGCCGATCGGGCCGGCGCCGATGACGAGTACGCTGTCCCCGGGGGCGATGCGCGCCAGCTCGACGGCATGGTGCGCCACCGCCAAAGGCTCGACCAGCGCCCCGACCGTGAAGGCAACGCCGGTGGGCAGGCGCTGCAGCATGCTCGCGCGCGCGGCAGTGTACTGCGCATACGCACCGGGGTATTCGAGGGTCATGCCGGTGAAGCGGCCGCTGCGGCACAGTGCCGGCAGTCCCGCAGCGCAGGCGTCGCATTCGCGGCAGGCCTGTACCGGCAGGGCGGTGACGCGGTCCCCGACCCTCCAGTCCCCGGCGACCTTGCTGCCGAGTTCGACGATGGTGCCGGCGAACTCGTGTCCGAGGATGACCCCCGGCGGGATGACGCCGTGCTCGGTGACGTGCAGGTCCGAGCCGCAGATTCCGGAGCGGGCCACTTCCACGATGATCTGGTCGCTCGCCGGCCGCGGATCGGGCACCTGCTCGATGGACAGCGGCCGGCCGCTCGCCCGGAATATCGCAGCACGCATCGCTCGGCGCTCCTTGGAGTGGGGTCAGCTTCGGCCCGGCGCGCTTGCGATGCTACCGGAACTTTCCCCGCCGGTGCGCAGGGTGCACCGGCGGGGATTGCCGCAGGCCTGCCTCCTGTACATGACGGGACGGCGCCGCGCTTTGCGTCGCCATCTACAAGAATTACAGCCGCGAGCGGCTCGGGGGGGTTGACGATGAGGTGGAATCAGCATCTACCGGTCGCAGCGTGTGCGCTGCTGGCGGCGACGTTCACTCAGGCGCCGCCTGCGCGCGCCGCGGAGCCGGCACAGCAGGTGGCGCGCGGCAAGTACCTGGTCGAACTGGGCGGCTGCCACGACTGTCACACGCCCAAGAAGATGACGGCGACAGGTCCGGCGCCGGATCTCTCACTGGCCCTGTCCGGCCAGCGCGCCAGCCTGCCGGTAGCGCCCGTGCCGGCCGGGGTCCTGGGTTCCGCGCCGACGCAGTGGATCGCCATGACCAACGCCGACCAGACCGCCTGGGCCGGCCCGTGGGGGTGAGCTTTGCGGCCAACCTCACGCCAGACAAGGTCACGGGACTTGGCAACTGGACGGTCGAGGAGTTCATCAAGACCGTGCGCACCGGTAAGCACCTGGGCGTCGGCCGCGCGATCCTGCCGCCGATGCCGGTGCAGGGCATGGCCGGGATCACCGACAGCGACCTCAAGGCACTGTTCGCTTATCTCAAGAGCATCAAGCCGGTTTCCAACCCGGTCCCCGCACCGATCCCGCCGGGGAAGTAGCACTTGCGGGACTGCCCGCGCGGCGCGGGCAGTCCCGGAGAGTCAGCCCCTGGACTTCAGCCAGCGAACCTGGCGCTCCTGCGCGGCCAGGTACAGGCCCATCGCAAAGGCGAAGCTGGTGAACAGACTCATGACGAAGTACAGCCAGCAGCCCTTCAGCCCGCGGCGTGGCCCGTCGATGATCGTCCACAGCGGCAGCAGGAACACGTTGGCGGCAATCAGGTCCTGGGACACCGAGCCGGCGGCAGGATTGGTGAACAGCATTTCCGTGAAATGCACCCAGCCAGCCTGAGCGGGGTACTCCTGCACGTAGTGGATGTTGAAGTACCACCCGGCGCCAAGCGCGCACGCCGCGATGGTGTAGTACAGCGCCTCGACCCAGGTGATGCCCGTACCACTCCAGCCGGAGCGGTACAGGTAGGCGTTGTAGTAGAAGAACAGCACCACCGTGAGCACACCGAGCGCTGCGTGGATCATGAGCGACGTCATGGATCAGTACCCCCGTTCGTTCTTGTTGATTGCCGTGGCGCCTGCGCTGCCGCGCCGTGCGCGCCCTGAGAATACACGCCGCTGCCGCAGCCAGCAGCGCCGGAGGCGTCACTGCGGTCGCCTACGCCAAAGGGACTAGGAGCTCAGCTGAGCAGCGGCTGCATGCCCGGGTCGCCCTTGGCCATCGCGCGCTGGTAGGCGGGGCGGGCGCCGATCCTTGCCAGGTAGGCGCGGATGTTCGGCAGTGCGCTGATGTCGCGCCTGGCGAAGGAGCGCATGGTGGTCAGCGAAAACAGCATCATGATGTCGGCCGCCGTGAGTTCGTCGCCGGCGAAGTAGTCGACCTGCCCGAGACGCTCCTCGACCAGTGCAAAGGCGCGCTCGGCGCGCTCGGCGAGCGCGCGGCTGATGGGATTGTCGGTCGACAGTCCGAACATGGTCGCGATCGCCCCCATCAGTTCGCTCGGCATCATCGTGCCGTTGGCGAAGTGAAACCAGTACAGGTATTCGGGGAAGTTGGCCATGTCGGGGCGCACCGCGAGGCGGCCGCTGCCGTGGCGGGCGATGAGGTAGTCGATGATCGCCCCCGATTCGGCCAGCACCAGATCCCCGTCGGTGATGACCGGGGCGATTCCCATCGGATGCAGCTTCTTGAAGTGCGCCGGGGCGAGCCCGGTGGCCTCGCGCTCGTAGCGCTCAAGCCGGTACGGCAGTGCGAGTTCCTCGCACAGCCAGACGATGCGTTCGGACTGGGATGCGCCGAGGTGATGGACGGTGATCATGCGGTCTCCGCGGGCTGCGCTGGTGCCTGGCAGTATTCCCGATCGGCCGCCCGCGTGCACGGCCGGGCGCTCCGCTAGTCGACTGGGTGGCGCTCGGCCGTCCAGCGCAGCATGCCGCCGGCGAGGTTCGCCGCCTGCGTCATGCCTGCCTTCGCCAGGAGCACCACGGCTTGCGCGGAACGGGCGCCGCTGCGGCACACGGTCACGACCGGGACCTCACGCGAGAGCGTTGCGGCCTGCGAGGCCAGGTGCTCGAGCGGGATCAGCCGCGCGCCACGGATGTGACCCAGTGACCCGGAAAACTCCTCCGGCGTGCGCACATCGATCAGTTGCACCGGTGTGTGCATCTCGGCCAGCGCCGCAGGCTCGATCTCCCAGATGCCGGCCACGGTGAAGCGCAGCGGTGCCCACGCAGGTCCGGGCTGCAGCTGGCCGGCATCCGCGGGCGCCCCCAGCCGCAGGTTCGCCGGGATGGCGATGTCCAGCAGCTTCGGGTGCGGCAGGTTCAGGTTCTGCATGTAGCCGACGAAGTCATCCTCGCCCACCGCATCGGCCACCCGCGGATTCAGGCGGTGCTCCTCGTCGACACTGGTGACGGTGAGGCCGCGGTAGTCGTGGGCCGGGTAGAGCAGGCAGTGATCCGGGAGCGTGAAAATCTGCTCGTGGATCGAGCGGAACAGCGCGCGGGCGTCGCCCTGCTGGAAGTCAGCGCGGCCGGTGCCGCGGATCAGCAGGCAATCCCCGGTGAAGGCGCAGCTGAGGTCATCGAGGACGAAGGTGACGCAGCCGTGGGTGTGGCCGGGAGTGGCACGGACCTGAAGGTGCCGGTCCCCGAAGCCGATGCGCTCACCCGGCGCGAGCAGCCGGTCGGCCCCCTGCGCGCCCGCCCGGGCGGAGACGGCGATCTGGCACCCGAGTGCGCGCCGCAGCCACCAGGCGCCGGTGACGTGGTCCGCGTGCACGTGGGTCTCGAGGGTTGCCACCGCGCGCAGCCCGAGTTCGGCCAGCAAGGCCGAGTCGCGTTGCCAGTGCTCGAGGACCGGGTCGATGACGAGGGCCTCAGCGGAAGCGCGGTCGGCAATGATGTAGGTATAGGTCGAGGAGGCGGCATCGAACAGCTGCCGCAGGATCAACGTGCTGGCGGCGGCGTGCATCAGGCGAGCGCCTGCCGCGCCGGGCGCTGCGCGCCATGCGGCATCGCCGGCAGATTACTCATGCGGACGCTCGTGGGTCGCCGGCACCTCGAGCGCCGAGGCGCGGATCTTGCTCGAGAAATCCGCGTCCTGGTCGGCCGCGTGGGCTTTTTCGTTGATGTGGCCGCGTTCGCGCAGCACCTCGAAGGGCACGCTGCGATCGAGCTTGCCCTGCTCGTACAGGTATTCAGGGGCGTAGCCGCTCAACAGCAGCTTCCACGAGAACGACGGCCGCCCGGGGTTGCCGCGGGCGTTCTGCCAGATGCCGGTGATGCAGTTGTCCGTCAGCGAGTTGTAGAACTCCGGCTGCTTCTTCAGCGAGTTGATTTTGGCGATGTAGTTCATAAACGTGTGCCGCGCGTCCTCCGGGGTCCCTACCAGGTGGAAGAGGTAGGCATTCTCCACCGGATGCAGACGATAGTTGGTGCGCAGGCGGATCACGTCACGTTCATCGGCCACGACGTAGTGCACTTCATACTGGCGGAAGAACCCGGCGATCGTCGAGTAGCCTGCGCCGTGCGGACTGCGCGCCTCGATCGAGACCGCCAGGTGTTGGCCGTCGGCGAAGCCGAAGCTGATGATGCCGTGGGAGATCGACGGCCCCATCCAGTAGACCGCGAACAGGTCCACGGAGCTGAGCTTGCCGGCATCGAAGGTCGCGTTGTAGTACGCGGGCGTGAAGTCAGTCTCGGTGCGGTAGTCGAAATTGCGGATGTTGTGGACCGTCACCAGGTCGCCCTCGAGCGTCGCGTACGGCAGCACCGCCACTTCCGGACGCCACTGGCCTTCATTGGTCGGGGCGATCTGGAACCAGCACAACAGTAGCACGGCGAACAGGATGGAGAACCAGGTCAGCGCGGGTGTCCGCCGGCGCGGGCGGCACAGCGCCACCAGGGTGGCGCTGCCGGCGAGCGCGAACACTGCTGCGAGGATGGGGCGCAGTGCGTGTGGCAGTGGGTCGAAGTAGATCAGGGCAAGGACGCCCCAGGCGGTCATGCCCGCGAGCAGGATGGCCAGCAGCACCACCCCAAGGGTGGATAGCCAGCGCCGTGGAGGTCTCGTCATGGTCCTGGGTCCAGTTGCCACAGGCGTGCAGGGAGCGGACCTTGCGGCTGCCGCGGTCTGACGCGCCGACAGAGGATATAGGGTCAACCGGGCGCACACCACAGCTGGCGCGGCGCAACGCAGCGACACTTCGGGTGCGTTGCCGCACCCGTTATCCCTGGGGTGCTAGAACCGCAGCACTAGCCCGATCGAGGCTTCCCCCTGCACGAGCAACGACCCGGAGTAGTACCCGCCGCAGCCACCGTTGCAGACGAAGGCCGAGTTGCCGTTGCCGATGAAGTCGAAGATGCCGCGCAGGTCGGCGCGCAGGCCGATGTGCTCGTTGGCCATCCAGCGCATCCCCACCCCCAGCCCAAGGCTGGGATAGGTCTGGCTGTACGAGTTGGAATCGAACACCGTCGCCCCGCCGCTGGCGATCAGCAGCCAGGAGAAGTTCCTGTCAGTACTCGGCAGCGCGGCGGCCACCCCGATGTGGTAGATGTTCACGTCCATGTCGCGGATCGGCGGCGTCAGGTACTGGCCGCCATCGAGGGTGGTGTTCTGGTGGCTGAAGTACAGTTCCAGTGCGTACGGCCCGTGTGCAAAGGGGATGTCGAGCTGCGCGCCGTAGGCATCGCTGGAATTGAGGTTCAGGTTCGGCTGGTTGCAGTAGCAGCTGTTGCTGAAGCTGCCACCGAAGCGCACGCCCACCAGCGGGGTCAGTTCCACGGCAGCTGCCGGCAGGCTCACACCCAAAAGCACGAGCGCGGCCAGCGGGCCGGCGAGTCGGAGGTAAACGCGTCCATTCATTACGGCTGTCCTTTTGAGGCCTGCGAATAATGCAATCCCGGGCCAGGTCGCGCGTGGCGGCCTGCGCGCGAAAAATTTCGGCCCCGGGATTAGTGTGCACGGGGTACCGCTGATTGCGGAATTAAGTTTTTGACACCTCTGGCGCCCGCACCTGCCCTTACGGATCGCCGTAGGTAGTTGAAAATATGCGACTTGCGCGCCTGAGCCGGTGCAGCGAGTCACGATCGTCCTGGACGAAACGGCGTCCACTGCGATCGGTTGACGCCCTGGAAGGGCCGTCGCGGGCTGGCAGTTTCCGGCCGCGCTACCTGCCGCTGTAGGCCACGCCGACGTTGTTGATTACCTTCTGAACGCCGGGGACTCCGCGGGCCAGGCTCTCGGCGTCATCGCGCTGCAGGTCGGTATTGACCTGGCCGGTGAGGTAGACGACACCATCCAGCGTCTTCACGTACAGCTGGGTGCCGAACTCGGTGTGCTGCTTGAAGAGCGCCTGTACCTGGCTTGTGATCTGCGCGTCCCCCTCGCAGCCGGCGGCGCCGCACTTGGCGCGCGCCTGCTGGTAGGCGCACCCGCTGAGTGTCACGAGCAGGCAGCTAAGCGCGAGCGTGCATAGCTTCGTGGCACGGTGGCGGATCCGGTGGTCGTGCATGGCGATTGCTCCTGCGCTGCGCGGTGGCACCGGCCCATGGTAGCGAAACGCGCGCTGCATGGCTCTGCGGCGTGCCCGCGTGCGATGCCGCCACGCCCGGCATCCGGCTATGATTGGCCGATGCAGGCAGGGCAACCCAGTCGTACGGCACTCATGGTCGCCATCCAGCGCGCCGCCCACCAGGTGCTCGAAGGCGGCGTGATCTTTGCAGATCCGCTGGCCATGCGGATCCTGGGCGCAGAGGGTGACAAGCTGGTGAAGGAGCTGAAGGATGATCCCTTCAGCCGCGCGCTGCGCCAGTACGTGGTCGTCAGGTCGCGGATCGCCGAGGATGCGCTGGTGAGCGCGGTCGAGCGCGGGACGCGCCAGCTGGTAATACTCGGGGCCGGTCTGGACACCACCGCCTACCGCATCGCGCCCGGGGTGCGGCTGAGGGTCTTCGAGGTCGACTTTCCGGCCACGCAGGAGTGGAAGCGTTCCATGCTCGCCGCGGCCGGTATCGCGCTGCCGAAGACACTGGTCTTCGCGCCGGTCGACTTCGAGCACCAGACACTCGCCGAGGGACTGGCCGCCGCCGGAGTTGACCGCACGCTGCCCACCTTCTTCACCTGGCTGGGCGTGGTTCCCTACCTCACGCCCGAGGCCTTTGCCGCCACCTTGCGCTACATCGCCGCCTGGCAGAGCCGCACCCAGGTGGTATTCGACTATGCCAACGCCCCTGAATCGCTGAGCGGTGAGGGACGCAACATGCACGAGGGTTTTGCGGCGCGGGTAGCCGCCGCCGGCGAGCCGTTCAGGAACTTCCTGGACACCGAGGACCTGCACCGACACCTGCGGGCGCTGGGCTTCACGATCGTGGAGGACCTGGGCATGAAGCAGATTGCCGCCCGCTTCGCCCCGGAACAGGTGCCACACATGCAGGAGCGCGGCGGCCACATCCTCAGGGTCGTCACCGCGGGGCCGTAGGCCCGCTGACTACCCAAGCGCGCGGCGCCAGCGCAGGATGCGTGCTCACTTTAGGCGGAGAACCATATGTACTACCACCACTACGGCCCCGGGTGGATCATCCTCGCACTCATCATGATCGCGCCGTTCTGGCGGCTGTGCCGGCGGGTGGGTCATTCACCCTGGCTGAGCCTGCTGATGTTCGTGCCGCTCGCCAACGTCATCCTGCTGTACTACATCGCCTTCGGCGACTGGCCGGCGCAGCGCGGCGCCGCGGGAACCGCGTAGCGAGAATCTACGCTCTGCCGCTCAGGCCGGGCTGCGCCGGTAGGCGGCGGCGGCAAGCCAGCGCGGCTCGATTTCCACCCCCCAGCCCGGCTCCGCCGGGATGGTCACGCAGCCGTCCCGGACGGCGAAGGGATCGCCGCGGAACAACCCGTTCTGCCAGGGGTAGTAGTCGTTGCCCTCGATGGACAGCTCGAGGTACTTGCCGGCATTGCCGATCGCCCCGAGCAGATGCATGGTGCACACGGTCACCAGCGAAAGATTGGCGCTGTGGGGCGTGCAGGGGATCCCTGCGGCGGCGGACATCCGCACCACCTGCAGCGTGCGTGCGATCCCGCCCATGTACATGACATCCGGCTGCACGACATCCACCGCGCGCATCTGGATCATGCGCTCCCAGGTGGCAAGGTCCCAGTCCTGTTCGCCGCCGGTGACGTCGAGGTCGAGCGCCTCGGTGACGGTGCGGGTCTGCTCCAGCTTCCAGTAGGGGCAGGGCTCCTCGTAGTGGCTGATGCCTTCGGCTTCCAGCAGCCGGCCGACCTCGATGGCGCGTGATGGGGAGAAGCCGCTGTTGGCATCCACGAGCTTCGCCACGGAGGCGCCGAGTGCGCGCGCCACGTGCGGCACGATCGCCTCGGTGCGCCCCGGCCACTCATCGACGTCACGGCCGCACTCGGCCCCCACCCGCCACTTGAAGGCATCGAAACCCTTCTCATCGCGCAGCCGCAGCAGCCGTACCGCTTCTGCTTCGGGGGTGATGGCGCGCCGCATGGAGGAGGCATAGGCGCGCAGGCGGCGCGGCCGGCCACCCAGCAGTTGCACGACCGGCTTGCCCTCGAGCTTGCCGCGCAGGTCCCACAGCGCCGTATCAAGACCGGCCAGTGCACGGCAGCGGTAGCTGCCCGGGAACTTGTGCTCGCGCTCTTCCACGCGCTCCACCAGCGCGTCGATGTCGAGGGCGTCCCGGCCGAGCACCCAGGGGGCGACCTGACGGTGCAGGATCGTCGCGGAGAGATCGGCGTTGTAGGTCGAAGTCTGTCCCCAGCCGCTGGCACCGGTATCGCCGGTGACCCTGACAAAGCAGACGAATTCATTGGTGAAGGTCTCGAGGCTGGCGATCTTCATCAGGGCACCTTGGCGGTGGAGAAGCGCGCCAGCTCCAGGCCGTGGCCACGCGCGCTGCTCTCGCGCTGCCACAGCAGCACCGCGGAGGTCAGCGCCGTGAGGCTGAGCAGCCCGAAGAACAGGATCATCGGATCGTAGCCTGCCGGGTTGTCAGGGCCGGCAGCGGCCCTGTCGGCCAGCCAGCCGGCGATGCGGTTTGAGCCCCACAGGCCGACGTTCTGCAAGAGCGTGATCAGCCCGAGCGCGATGCCGAGCCGGCGCGGATCGACGATGAGCGTGGTGGCCGGCCAGATGATCGCCGGCACCAGCGAGAAGCTCACCCCCATGAGTGCGGTGGATACCCAGGGGGGCAGGTCGGTCAGCGACAGGATGATGAAAGTCACCGGCAGCAGCACGGTGCCGACGGTGAGCATCAGTGCCCGATGGCCGAGCCGGTCGGCCATGAGGCCGAACAGCGGTGTCGCAAACACCGCCGTGGCGAAGACCCCGGAGTTGACGCTGCCAGCCTGCTGCAGGCTGAGCCCCTTGACGTGCTGCAAATACTCGATCGCAAAAGTCTGCCGGAACGGGAAGAACACGGCCGCGTACAGCACGTGCAGGCCGAGGATGTACCAGAACGACAGATCGAAGCTCCACAGCGCCGCCCAGCTGAAGCGCCCGGTGCGCGGGGCGGAGAGCACCGCGGCGCGCGGCACCATCCGGTCGAGCACCACAAAGCCGGTCGCCGCGAGCAGACCGGCGCCGGTGATGGCCACCCCCAGCCACAGTGGCGGCTGCCAGCCGGCCTCGTACAGGGATCGTGCCCAGACCGGCGACTTGTCCAGCGAGTAGGAGCCCACCCGCGCGAGGCTCAGGAACAACGCCGCGGCGAGTGCGATGCCGCTGCGCGAGAACCACTGCGCGACCCCGGCCATGAGGGAGATGAAGATCGCCCCCTCGCTGATCCCGAACACGAAGCGCCCCGCCCACATCAGCTGGTAGGGGGTGCCGATGGCCGTCAGCACCGCGCCGGCAAAGCCGATCGCCGCCGCCCACAGCGTCACGCGTGCCGGGCCGTAGCGATCGATGAGCAGGCCGTTGAACAGTGCCAGCACGATGTTCGGCAGGCTGATGACGGCGGTGAGGTCCCCGATCTGCAGCTGCGTGAAGCCACGCTGCCGCAGCAGCAGGTCGGCGATGGGGCCGATGGCATCGGACTCGTAGTAGCTGCTGAAGATGGCGACCGCCGCAAGGCCCAAGGCCACCCAGCGCAGCGGCGAGCTGGCACGCTGTTCGCTCGCAGCTGCGCTGACGGCGGCCGTGGTCACGGCGGCCTCCAGTCTTGCCGCGGCATGTGCCTAGGCGTCCACGCCCGACAGCTTCGCTGAGATCTCCCATAGGCGCTGCGCGTCGGCATCGTCGCGCGCCTGGCGCATGAGCTTGGCGGGCTTGCACTTGTAGAAATAGGTACCGGTGACCTGCGCCACCTGCGGCGCGCAGGCCAGGTAGAGCATCGTCTGCGCCCCCTGCTCGGGGGTGAGCGCGAAGCGCTTGGAGGTCTGCAACAGGAAGTTCATGAAGCCGCTGCCGGAGTCCCCGAAGCGCGTGGCAACGAAGCCCGGGTGGTGACAGTTGGCGGTGACGCCGCTGCCGGCCAGACGCCTGGCCAGGAGGCGCGTGAACAGCACGTTCATCAGCTTGGAGCGCCCGTACATGCCAAAGGCGCCGTAGCCGCGGGCGGACTGCAGGTCGCTGAAATTCAGGCGCGCGGCCTTGTAGGCATCCGAGGCGGTGCTCACGATGCGCGCCCCCGGGGTGGCCTTGAGGCGCTCCAGCAGCACCGCGGTCACCACGAAGTAGGCCATGTGGTTGGTCGCGAAGGTCTTCTCCAGGCCCTCGCCGGTGAGTTCGCGGCTGCTGAACACCGCCCCGGCATTGTTGAGCAGCACGTCGATGCGCTTTTCACTGTCGGCAATGGCGCGGGCGACGCGTTGCATCTCCGCCATCAGCGACAGGTCGGCGCGGTGCAGCAGGTGGCCGGCGCCCGGGGAGATCGCGCGTAGCTGCTGCAGCATCTGCTCCCCGCGCGGGCGATCGCGGGCGATGAAGACGATCTTGGCCCCGCGGCGGGCGAGGGTAGTCGCCGCGACGGCGCCGATTCCCGAGGTTGCGCCGGTGATGACTACGGTCTTTCCCTGCATCGGATATTCTTTCCTTACCCCGGTGGCGGGGTTGTATGGCGTCTTGCCGGCTCCGGTGCCACTGTGCGCGCCGGACCCGCGTGAGCTGCGGCGAGTCTAGCATTGCCGGATATACGCTGATCCGTCGAACCCGAGGTGAACGATGCGCGCGCGTGTGACTTTCAAGAGCCCCGAGGGCAGCGTGCGGCACGCTGCGGCGCAGGCAGCGATACTCCCATGCGGGTGATCGACCGCGAGGAAGTCGCACGGCGCTTAAGTTACGAGCTCTGTATCCCGATCATCCGCCAGGCGATGATCGCCTTCTCCAGGGGTGAGACCGGCCAGCTGCTGCGCTCGATCATTCCGCTCGCGCATGACAACCTCTTCGGGGTCATGCCCGGCACACTGGGCGAGGCTGCCGCCTTCGGCGCCAAGCTCATCAGCGTCTACCCGGGGAATTTCAACCGCGGCCGGCCATCCCACCAGGGCCTCGTCGTGCTGTTCGAGCCCGAAAGCGGCGCACCGGTGTGCGTGGTGGATGCCGGGGAGATCACCGCGATCCGCACGGCTGCGGCCAGTGCGGTGGCCACCGATGCCCTGGCGCGCACCGATGCCCGGCGCCTGGCGATCCTCGGCTACGGCGAGCAGGCGGCCGCGCATGCGCGGGCGCTCCTGAAGGTGCGACCGCTGGTGGCGGTGACGGTGTGGGGCCGCTCGCCCGAGCGCGCCCGCAGCTTCTGCGCGCGCATGGGCGCGGAACTCGGGATTAGCTTTGTGAGTGCCATCACCGCGCAGCAGGCAGTGGGCGAGGCGGATATCGTGTGCACCGTGACCGCTGCCCGCGAGCCGGTACTGCAGGGCGAGTGGGTGCGCCCGGGCACGCATGTGAACGTCGTGGGCTCCGGAATGGCTGGGCCGGCTGAAATCGACACCGACCTGGTGGCCCGGTCACGCTTCGTGGTCGACAGCCGCGAAGGCGTCCTGGCGCAGGGAGCCGAGTTCCTGCGCGCGAAGCAGGCCGGTGCAGTGGATGACTCGCACATCGTCGCGGAGATCGGCCAGGTGCTCGCCGGCGAGGTCGCCGGCCGCCGCAGCCCCTCCGAGATCACCGTGTACAAGTCCCTCGGTCATGTCGTCCAGGACTTGGCGAGTGCCTGGGCGCTCTACCGCGGTCGCTTGACCAGCCCATAAGAAGTGTTGAACCTGCAAAGCCTGCACCCCCGTGCACGGGTCAGACTAGGAGTGGAGATATCATGCTGCGTTACCTGGTTGCTGTTCTGCTGGGGTTCGCCTGCTGCTGCGGGGTATCGCGCGCGGACACCGTGGTCGTCAGCGCCGACCGCATGGTCGACGTGGTGGCCGGGCGCAGCATCGAGCGCCCACAGGTGACCGTCACGGACGGGCGCATCACGGAAGTCGCCTCCCAGGGGGCTCCGATTCCTGCCGGAGCACGGCGCCTCGAACTGCCGGGGATCACGCTGCTGCCGGGGCTGATCGACATGCACGTGCACCTGACGAGCGACCCGCGCTACAGCGGCTACAAGTCGCTGGCCTTCACCGATAACTTCTGGACGGTGGTCGGCACGGCCAATGCGAAGCGCACGCTGGAGGCCGGCTTCACCACCGTGCGCAACGTGGGCTCGCAGAACTACGACGACGTCGCCCTCAAGCAAGCCATCGAGCTCGGCTACATCCCAGGACCGCGCATCGTCCCTGCGACCTACGCCATCGGCGCGACCGGCGGGCATTGCGACTACACCGAGTTTCCCCCGTCGGTCACGGCCAATACGCCGGCAGTGGCCAACGGGGCGGACGCCCTGCGGGCGATGGTGCGTAAGCTGCACAAGTACGGCGCCGAGGTGATCAAGGTGTGCGTGACCGGCGGGGTGCTGTCCAAGGGCGACGCCGTCGGGGCGCAGCAGTACAGCCTCGCGGAAATGAAGGCAATCGTGGAAGAGGCGCACATGCTGGGCCTCAAAGTCGCCGTGCACGCCCACGGGACGGCAGGGATCAAGGATGCACTGCGCGCCGGGGTTGACACGATCGAGCATGCGAGCCTTGCGGATGAGGAGGCCTTCACGCTTGCCAAGCAGCACGGCGCCTACTTCTCGATGGACGTCTACGACGATGACTACATTCTCAGCGACGGTGAGAAGAACGGCGTATTCAAGGAGTCGCTCGAGAAGGAGCGCGTCATCGGGCGCCAGCAGCGCGAGACCTTCCGCAAGGCCTTCAGGGCAGGCGTAAAGATGATCTTCGGCACCGACGCGGGCGTTTATCCGAACGGGGACAATGCGAAGCAGTTTGCGACCATGGTCACCTGGGGGATGACCCCGCTGCAGGCGATCCAGGCAGCCACGGTGACAGCTGCCGAGGCGCTCGGACGCTCGGCTGACGTCGGCGCCATTGCCGTGGGCCGCTATGGAGACCTGATCGGGGTCGTGGGCGATCCATTGTCGAATCCGGTGGTGCTGCAGTCGGTTGCCTTCGTGATGAAGGGCGGCGAGGTGGTCAAACAGGAAGGCAAGGCCGTCGCGCGCTAGGCTTGCGGAACTGCCGCCTGCGACTTGGCCTGTGCGTGCTGGCTCGTCGCGGGTGCGCGGTTACAATGGCGCTGGCAGTCTTGCCAGGGATCAGCGAATGTCAATGCAGGTAACACGCATCGCGCGCGCGCTGGGTGCGGTCATCGAAGGCCTCGACCTGCGGCAGGAATTGCCGCAGGCGCAGATCGGGCGCCTGGGCGAGCTGCTCATCGAGCACCAGATCCTGTTCTTCCGCGACCAGCCGGTCACCCCGGAGCAGCAGGCGGGCTTCGCGGCACGCTTCGGCACCCTGCACATCCACCCGATCTATCCGGTGCTGCCGGAGCTGCCCGAGATCATGCTGATCGACACGCACCCGGGGTTCCTGCCGGACAATGACAACTGGCACACCGATGTCACCTTCAGCCCCACGCCGCCGATGGCCGGCATCCTCGCCGCCAAGCACCTACCCTCCACTGGCGGCGATACGCTGTGGTCCAGCAACTCGGCCGTCTACGACACCCTGTCGCAACCGATGCAGCGCTTCCTGGAGGGACTGACCGCACAGCACTCGGTGGCGAAGTCCTTCCCCGCCGAGCGCTGGGCGAATGACCCGGCCACCAAGGCGCGCTACGAGCGGGCGGTTGCCAAGCACCCGCCGGTCAATCATCCGGTCGTGCGCACCCATCCGGTGAGCGGGCGCAAGGGCCTGTTCGTCAACGAGGGATTCACGACGCACATCAACGAGCTGTCCGCACACGAGAGCCAGGCGCTGCTGGCGTTCCTGTTCGCCCAGGCGGGGCGCCCGGAACTCACGGTGCGCTGGCACTGGCGCGTGAACGACCTTGCCTTCTGGGACAACCGCGTCACCCAGCACTACGCGATCGCCGACTACCTGCCCGAGCGGCGCACGATGCATCGCGCGACCGTGAATGGCGATAAGCCCTACTAGGCCCCGCCGAGCCGCCGCCGCGCCAGGTAGCCGACGAACATCGCCGCGGCGCTTGCCACGCCGAATGCAAGCGGCAGGCGCTGGTCGGGGATGAAGGCCATTGCCACGACGATGCCCAGCATGGCCACGATCGCCAGGATCGTGACGAAGGGGTAGCCCCACATGCGCACCCGCAGGCGCGCCGGTGCCTCGCGTTCCAGACGCGCCCGCAGCCGCAGTTCCGCGGCGGCAATCAACACGTACACGAAGATCGCCACCGTGCCGTAGGAGTTCACCAGGAAGGCGAACACGTGCTCGGGGGAGACGTAGTTCATGACCACGGCCGAGTACCCGAACAGCGTGCTGGTGAGGATGGCGTAGGCCGGCACACCGCGGCGGTTCAGCCGTGCCAGGTCGCGCGGCGCGTCCCCGCGGCGCGCCAGCGCCATCAGCATGCGCGAGGAGGCGAACAGGCCGCTGTTGAGCGCCGACAGCACCGCGGTGAGGATGACCGCGTTCATGATGTGGGCCGCCGCCGGCACCCGCAGTGCGCGCAGCGCGCTCACGTACGGCTGGGCGATGCCCGGGTCGTTCCAGGGCAGTAGCGCCACGACCACGAAGATCGAACCGACGTAGAACACCAGCACGCGCGAGATCACCGACTGGGTGGCCGCCGCCACGGCCTGCTCGGGGGCGGCCGACTCGGCGGCCGCGACGGTGACGATCTCGGCCCCGAAGTAAAAGCCAGGTCGCGGCCACCGCCCCGGTGAGCACCCGGCCGATGCCGTTGGGCATGAATCCTCCGTGGCTCGTGAGGTTGGCGAGGCCCCCCCCGGCGCCCGGCCATAGGCCGAGGATGCAGGCGACCCCCACGCACAGGAACACCACGATCGCGGCGACCTTGATGGAGGCGAACCAGTACTCGGACTCACCCCACGAGCGTACCGACAGCAGGTTCCGCAGGCTGAAGGTCACCATGAGTCCCAGGGTGAGCGCCCACGGCGTGATGCCCGGATACCAGTAGTTGATCAGTCGGGCGCCCGCCACGGCCTCGAGCGCGACGACGATCACCCAGAAGTACCAGTACATCCACCCGGTCATGAAGCCGGCCAGGTCCCCGAGTGCCAGGCGGTTGTACTCGTAAAATCCGCCGATGGCCGGGTAGGCCGCTGCCATCTCCCCGAGCATGCGCATCACGAGCACGACCAGGGCACCGGTCAGTGCGAAGGAGACGACGGCCGCAGGACCTGCGGCCTGGATCACGACGCCGCTGCCGACAAAGAGCCCGGCGCCGATGACCCCGCCCAGGGCAATCATCTGCATGTGCCGGCGGGTGAGCGTGCGGCGCAGGCCGCTGTCGGCCCCCTCGCTCATGTCAGTACCGGGCATTGCGGAAACCGGATCTCGATGCGCATTCTTGTGCAGGTGCTCAGGGGTCTGGGGCGTGCTGGACAATATAGGAGTCCGGCTCCGCCGGGCGTTCCAAAGCGGTTACGGGGCGGACCTGCGGCTGCCGGGTGGGCAGCATGCGGTCGTGTCGTGCGCGCCCACAGGTCGGGCAATCAATGACTTAGGCACAAAACATCAGGCAGCGTGAAGGTCAGAGCGGCCGCGCCGCGCGGCGCGGCGCCCGCCGGAGTATTGTTGGCGCCGCTACCAACATGCGCGTACACGCGCGGACCTTGCGCTACGGGGGACTCATGAACCGCAAATTCATCGTTGCCTGGATCGTGTTGTTTGTTGTCTGGATGCTGGGGGACTTTCTCGTCCACGGCGTGTTGCTGCATGCCGACTACGCGCAGCTGCCCAACCTGTATCGCACCGAGCACGACTCGCAGGCTTACTTCCCCTTCATGCTGCTTGCGCACCTCATCATGGCCGGCGCGTTCGTGTGGATCTTCGCGCGCGGGGTCGAGGCCAAGTCGTGGGTGGCGCAGGGGGTACGCTTTGGCATCGCGGTCGCGCTGCTGGCGATGGTACCGGTGTACCTGATCTACTACGCCGTGCAGCCGCTGCCCGGATCTCTGGTGGTGCGGCAGATGGTCTTTGCCGGCATTCTCACGGTGGTGCTGGGCCTGGTCGTTGCCTGGCTCTACCGCAGCCGCGCCGCGAGCGCCTAGGAGCCGCCGCTCGCCGGCGCGCCTGCCGGCGGGCTATGGCTCTTGAAGCGCGTCCACGTGTGCATCAGCAGGCGTGTGTAGGCGGGAGACTTGGCGCGCGAGGGCACGAGCTTGGCGCGCACCTCGGGCGGCGGATAGATCCCCGGGTCGTTGCGCACGCGCTCCTCGAGCATCGGCAACGATGCGGTCATCACGCTGTTCGCGTACATGAGCGCGTTGGTGTTCCTGGCGGCCACCTCAGGGCGCAGCAGGTAGTTGATGAACAGGTGGGCGTTGTCCGGGTGGGTAGCGCCTTGCGGAATCGCCAGTACGTCGAAGTTGCTGACGGTGCCCTCGCGGGGAATCGAGAAGGCAAGCTCGACGCTCTTGCCGGCCTCGCGGGCGCGTTCGCGCGACAGGATGATGTCCCCGGACCATCCGAGCACCAGGCACAGGTCTGCGTTGGCGAGGTCCCCGTAGTACTGAGCGGAGTTGATGGTGCGCACGTACGGCCGCACCGCGTACAACAGTCCTTCTACGGCCGCCAGGTCTTCAGGGGACTGGCTGTTGGGGTCCTTCCCCAGGTACGCCAGCGCGGCGCCGACCACGTTGATCGGCGCGTCCAGCATGGCGATGCCGCAGTCCTGGAAGTGCGCGAGCACCGCCGGATCGAAGAACATCCGCCAGCTGTCCACCGGAGCCTTGGGCATGCGTGCCCTGATCGCCGCGACGTTGTAGCCGATGCCGGTCGTGCTCAGCCACATGTAGCCCACCGCGTACTGGTTGCCCGGGTCGTACGCCGCCAGGCCGCGGGTGACCTCGGCATCCATGTTCTTCAGGTTCGGCAGCTTGCTCTTGTCCAGCTTGCGATAGACGCCGGCCTTGATTTCGTGTTCGAGGAAGTAGGCCGACGGCACCACGACGTCGTAGCGTGAGTGGCCGGCCAAAAGCTTCGTCTCCAGGATCTCATCGGAGTCGTAGACGTCGTAGGTGACGTGGATGCCGTACTCCTTCTCGAAATCCGTGAGCACGGACGGATCCACGTAGTCGCCCCAGTTGTAGAGGTTCACCACCTTTTCGGTGGAGACAGCTGCCGGAGCGTGCCTGCTGCCGCAGCCGCCGAGCGCAAGCGCGAGTAGCAGCACGCCGGTGCAGCGCCGCATCAGCCGTGCAGCCTACTCGAGCACGGCGCCATGGTCGCCGGGCAGCAGCAGTTCGCGGTGCACCTTCCACGGGGCGATGCCATCGGTCATGACGTGCTCGTGGAAATCCTCGAGCGTGTAGGCCGCGCCCCTGGCCGCCTGGAAATCGGCGCGCAGCTTCAGAGCGGCGAGCTTGCCCAGTGCGTAGCCCCCGTAAGTGGGATCGTAGGTGCCCCGCAGTGCCTCGCGCCGCGCGGCCGCCGCGGGCAGGTGCGCCTCGCGCTCGAACACGGCCGCCGCCTGGTCGATGGTCCACTCGCCGCTGTGCAGGCGGATGCCGGCGAGCAGTCGGCACACCCGGGTAAGGGACTCGGCCAGCATCGCCAGGCGGTAGCGCGGATCCTCGGCGTGGAAGCCCTGGTCGCTGACCATCTGCTCCGCATAGTGGGCCCAGCCGTCCTGTCCGGAGGACGGCTGCGGGAAGGGATTCAGGCCCACCCAGATCCGGCGCACCTTCCCGGGGGTGGCACGCATGAACAGGCTATGTACGTAGTGGCCCGGGGCGACTTCGTGGGCGCTGATGTCGGCGAGCGTGGCGTAGTTGAGCGTGCGCAGCCAGGCGTCCTGCCGCTCCGGCGGCCAGTGGCGGTCCACGTCGGTGATGTAGTAGAAGCTCTTGACCGGATGCGGTTCCAAGGGCGGCGAGGAGTGCATGGATGCCAGGCCCAGGTCGTAGGCGGGAGCGGGTGCCACGATGACGTGCTGATCCTGAGGGGCGACCTTCATCAGGTGGTGCGCGTCGATGAAGGCGAACAGCTCCGTGACCACCGTTGCCGCGGCCGGCACCAGCTGTCCGGGTTGCGGATGGTGGTCCTGGACGGACCGCCACACCAGGGCGGCATCCTGCCTTGGGTCGATGCGTGCCGCAGTCTCCCTGAACTGCGCCTGCTGGCGTGCGAGTTCGCGCTCACCGATCGCCAGCAGCTGCGTGGCCGGCAGGTCGATGAGTTCCTCGGCGCGGTAGCGGGCTTCGACGTTGGCGACACCGACCGCGTAGGCGCCGTTGGCCTGCGCTGGTGAGCGGGTCTTCAGCTCGTCGCGGTAGGCCAGGAGCGCACGGTTCGCGGCGGCGGCCTGGAGCAGGAGCTCCTTGCGCAGCGCCTCCTCGGTGCCGGGCGGAAATGCCAGCGGCAGGTCGTGCGTGAGCAGGTCCGACACCCCGTCCAGCATCTCCACCGCGCGCTCCACGAATTCTCGCGGCGGGTTGTGCAGGTTGGTGCGCGCAGCAGCGAGCAGCCCCGGCGCCGCGCGCAACTTGGTGGTCGCGCTGCGCATGCGCTCAGCCGGCGGGGCCGATTCCATCGTCATCAGGTCATGCATGCCGTCGGAGATCGCCGCGACGTAGATCATGGGGTTGCGCTGCCAGGTGCGCACCGTGTCCAGGTCGAGCAGCCAGCCGTCGATGATGCCGCTGAGGATCTCCCGGTCTACGCGCTCATCCAGGGTGAGGGTCGCAGGATCCAGTGCCGCGAAGCGCCTGCGGGCAGCGTGCAACCACTTGATTTCCGCGCTGATGGAGGCGCTGGAAAAATCCTCCAGTTCGCCGTCGTGGCCATGCAGGCCATTGCCGGCAGCGATCGAGGGGTGAAAGTGCGCGAAATGATCCAGGTACCGGTCCACGAGGCCTGCAAAACCCGCAGGGCCGGCCGGGAGTGCAGCGCCGGGGGCCGCCGCGGCGCGTGTCGTGAGGACGGCCGCGATCGTCAGGATCGCAACGCAGGCGCGCAGTGTGCGGGCGCGTGAGCCCGGCGGCAGACCGCCGCTGATACGGCTATGGACGCGATCGGGGACTGGCAAGGCATTGAACTCCGCGGTAGACAGGGCTGCGATTGTGCACCAGTCCGGAAAGTTGCGGTTGGCGGTGCGGCTGCCCCGCCGCTAGTTCGATGCGGCCGCGGCTTCCGGGTTTAGGAGAATGTCTAGAGGATCGCCCGGGCGGCGCGCTCCCAGAACGCGGTCGCCGAAAGCCAGGTCGAAAAGGCCTGCATGGACAGCACGAAAGCCGTACCCCAGAGAAAGGCCGGGTGCAGCCGGCGGTGCCTGACCGTGTCGATGACGACCAACAGCAGCAAAAAGGCGTCATTCGCAGCGTGCACCCTTACGATACTGTCGAGGAAGTCCAGCGGCAGGCGGCTGACGGATGCCGAAGACCGGGGACTGCTGCATGCTGGGGCACTCCATGAGCGGGATGCGGCTCGGTTCGCCCGTCGGTGCCGCGGGTGGCAGCATAGAGCGGAGTCGCCAGTTTTTAGGACACGAGGACGGCCCTGTGAAGCAACTGTCAATCACTCCACGGGCGATGCTCGCCACCGCAATGCTCGCGACCATGGCCGGGTGTTGCGGTGGCCAGTCCCCGGGAGCCGCCAGTGCTGCCGCGGAAGTCGCAGCCGCCAGCCTCTCCTGGAAGCAGACCTTCAACGCCGGCGATCCGGCCGCGGTCACCGCGCTGTATGCCGAGGATGCGATCCTGAGTGCGCCCGGCATCCCCGTGGTCAAGGGTCGGGCGGCGATCGGAGGGTATTTCGTCAGGACGGCTGCCGAGTTCGCAGCAGCGGGCCTGACGGTGGCTGATGCGCCCTTGGGGGATGCCGTCGCCTCGGGTGATTTGGGTTACCAGTGGAAGACCTACTCGATCTCCGACCATGCCGGTGCGGTGGTCGGTTCAGGGCAGCTGCTGACCGTATTCCGGCGCACCGCCGGCAGGTGGCTCATCATCGCCGACACCTGGAACCCTGATGGCACGACACCGGCGGGTGCAGCGCACTGAGGGGCAAGGCGCGCCCCGGCGCCCGTCAGCGGGCAAGGTTGGGATTTGCTGACGCCCATGATGACGGTCAGCGCCGCGCCGGCGGTTTCCTCCTCCGGGGATTGCCAGCGGGCTATTTAGAGCGAACGCACGGGGCTGCGCGTGCGTGCTCGGGACGGCGCAGGATCAAAAGACCTGCAGCTCAGGCGATGACACTGATCCTGGAGGTGTCCACGGCGCCGGCACGCCACTGGGGTGCGGACACGATCGTCCCGATGTCGTGCGCTATGCCCGCATGCGTAGCGCTCAGGTGTTGGGCCAGGCGCTGCGCGTGTACGCGCAGCTCCGCCGCCGCCGTGCTCTCCCAGTCACGCGCACGCAGCAGCGGACCTGCGTAGTAGAGGTTCGGGGTTGCGCTGCCGCTGGCGCCGATCAGACGGCCCAGGCTGTCGGTGACCAGGCCGAGGTGCAGCGGGTCGGCGCTGACCAGGCCCTGGGCGAGTAGCCCGCGCAGCAGGCTTTCGCGGGTCCGGGTGACATCGTAGTCAGGGCCGGTGCAGTTGATGAGCCGGTGTACCAGCAGCGAGGCGGAAGGGTGGCGGCCACGGGGCTGGAAGTGCACGCGGATCTGCTGGCCGGCAGGCTCGAACCCGAGGACGCGCGCCGCATGCACCTTGAGCTGGCCATCCTGCTGCAGCCTGTCCAGCGTTGCTGCAGTGCTTGCGGGAATACGGTGACGGTGCACGTCCCAGTAGGGCCGCAGGTGGGTCACGAAGCGCCGCCGCGCGCGGGCGGGCATGCGTTGCCACAGTTCGGGGGCGAGCTTGCGAATGGCGGTGATGAGCGTGCGCCAGTCATCCCCGCCTTGCGCCAGTTCCTGTGCCAGCCGGCGCACCTCACGGCTCAGGCGCACCAACGAGACGGATGTTTGCGCGTCACTGAGCAGCGTATCGCGGTACGCGAGGCTGTCAGCGGCGACAAACGGGGTCTGCGCGGCGGGGATGAGGCCGCGGCGCGACAGCAGGTGCAGCTGGACGCGGCGGCCATCGGCCGGCAGCCCGGCGAGGACGACATCCGCCATGGTAAGTCCCGTACCCACGATGAGGACGGATTCGCCCGGCTGGAACCGCGGAGGCGCCTGCCAGGGGTCCGCCACATAGCGTGCCGAGCCGCGCAGGCGCTCAGCACCCGGCAACGCAGCGGGGGCGGGGTTTCCGGTGGCCAGGACGAGGTTGCCGGCGCCGATGCTGCGCCCGTCAGCCATGTGGACGGTGAAACCCAGCCGGCGGTGGTGGCGCTCGATGGCGACCGCCACGCCGCAGATGCGCTGCAGGACCGTGCCCGGCGCCCCGCGACGCTCGGCACTGCGCAGCAGCGACTCCAGGTATTCCCCGTACAGTTCGCGCGGCAGAAAATCACTGGCAGCCGCATCGGCATGCGAGCGGCGCGCAAAGGCGAGGAACTCGTCCGGATCCTCGCAGGTGGCTGACATGCGCCCCGCGGGAACATTCAGCAGGTAGGGGTATCTGAGGCGGCTGTAGGCGAGGCCGCGCGCGAACTGAGCGCGCTCGATCAGAATGATGTGCAGCGGCTGGCCGTGCGCCAGGCGCAGCAGGTTCACCGCGAGCACGGTGCCGCAGAACCCGGCGCCCACGATGACGACGCTCCGGGGCGGGCCGCTCATCGCAGGCCCCAGCTTGCTCGGTGGGCGTGAAATTCAGGCGACATCGCAGACTCACAGGTGAACTGACGCCTTGAGTCTAGGGATTGCGGCGTGATACCCGGGTAAGGACTGGATAACAATCGGGTGACCATCGATCACACGCCTCGACGTGGAATGCTCGCGGCGGCGATAACGCCGGGCTCACCGGGGCGGCATCGCGGTCGTCAGGCGTGCCTGACCCGCCCCGCCAAGCTGGCGGCCCAGACAGGCCGGTGCGGGTGAGCATTTACACGCCCGTCAGCCGCTCGTATGGTCACCAGCCCCCAAGCGCCTAAGCCCCGGCGGAATGTGTTGAGGGCGAGGCGGATCGGTCTGCTCTGTAGGCTGAATTCTTTACGCGCGCGAGGCTTGCCATGACTACCGAGAACCGGGAGAGCAACCGGGGCTTTTCAACGCTGTCGGTCCACGCCGGCTACAGCCCCGAGCCGACCACCAAGGCGGTCGCGGTGCCGATCTACCAGACCGTGGCATACGCCTTCGACAGCGCTCAGCACGCCGCTGACCTGTTCGACCTCAAGGTGACCGGGAACATCTACAGCCGGATCATGAACCCGACGATTGACGTCCTCGAGAAGCGCCTTACCGCGCTTGAAGGCGGCATCGGGGCGCTGGCGGTGGCTTCCGGCCAGTCGGCCACCACGTACGCGATCCTCACCATCGCCGGGGCCGGCGACAACCTCGTAGCCTCCAGTGCACTCTATGGCGGGACCTACAACCTGCTGGCGCACACGCTGCCACAGCTGGGCATCGAGACGCGCTTTGCCGACTATCGCCGGCCCGAGACCTTCGCCCCGCTGATCGATGCGAGACCAAGGCGGTGTACGTCGAGTCGCTCGGCAACCCGCAGGGCAACATCACCGACATCGCCGCCATTGCCCAGCTGGCGCATGAGCGCGGAGTGCCGCTGATCGTCGACAACACGGTGCCGACACCGTACCTGTGCAGGCCGTTCAGCCACGGGGCCGACATCGTCGTGCACTCGCTGACCAAGTACCTGGGCGGCCATGGCAACAGCATCGGCGGCATCATCGTGGATTCCGGGAAGTTCCCGTGGGCACAGCACAAGGAGCGCTTTCCGCGCCTCAACGAGCCGGACGTCAGTTATCACGGTGTCGTGTACACCGAGGCGCTGGGTCCGGCCGCTTTCATCGGCCGCGCGCGCGTCGTGCCGCTGCGCAATACCGGTGCCGCACTGTCACCTTTTAACGCCTTCCTGATCCTGCAGGGCATCGAGACGCTCTCGCTGCGCATCGACCGCATCAGCGAGAACGCACTCGCCGTGGCGCGCCACCTGAGGAAGCATCCCAAGGTGGCCTGGGTAAATTACGCGGGTCTGGAGGATCATCCGGACCATAAGCTCGTGAAGAAGTACCTCTCGGGCCAGGCCTCCGGTCTGGTCAGTTTTGGTGTCAAAGGACCGCGGGCAAGGGTCGCGAGAGCGGCGCACGCGTGCTGGATGCACTGCAGCTGTTCACGCGTCTCGTCAACATCGGCGACGTGCGCTCACTGGCCACGCACCCGGCCTCGACGACTCACCGCCAGCTCTCGCCACCGGAGCTTGAGAAGGCGGGCGTCACCGAGGACTCCGTGAGGCTCTCGATCGGCATTGAGGATGTGGCCGATCTCATCGCCGATCTGGACACCGCGCTCGCGGCGGCGTGATCGTGGGCGGCGCTGCCTGTTACACCCGCCAGCGACGCTGCTGCTCAACCGGCAGGTCGTAGCTGGTCAGAAATTCGGTGAGTCGTTGCGCCTCGGCTGCGGCGTTGCCATCGGGTCGGATCAGGTGCCGAGGTGGCTGGGGTTCGACCCCACGGTGCCGCAGCAGCGCCGCCAGCCGCCGCCAGTGCAGCCCGTCAGGCGATTCGCCCTTGAGTCCGATGGCCACCACCGCATAGCCATGGTGCGTGTACTCGGCGACCTGGTCGGCGGTCACCGCCAGCAGCAAGCTGTGCTCGCCCGGCGGCGGCAACTGCAGCACGCCGTAGTGGCTGCTCTCGAGCACGCGCAGCACGTCCGGGATCACCGTGCGACGGGCCACTGTCGGATTGATGAGCGCATCCGGCACCAGAGCCACGTGCCAGCCCCGCGCATCGGCACTCACGGGTTCACCGGACCGTCTTTCCGCCCGGCGAGCTGGGGAGAATCCAGGAACTGCTCCAGATCGGCACGTGCGCCTGCTTCGTCAAAGCGGCCCATGTCCAGCGCCCACCCGGTGGCCGGCACGGGCGGCAGGTCCCGCCGCGCCAGTTCCGCCTCCAGTTCCTCGATCCAGATCCCGCGGCGCGGCACGATCTCCCAGTCGTCCTGCGGACGGTTGGGCCGTCCACCCCATTCAGGCTTGCTGGAAGTGAAGCGCACGCCCGTGGAGGGGCTGCCGTCCAGCCCGATCAGGATCAGTTCGTCGCCACGGCGCAGGTACTGCTCGATCAGCGGTGCGATGGCCTGCGCCAGGCGGCGGCAGTGAGCGCGATAGGCCGGCGTGTCGTACTGTTCGTACACGGCCCACCAGCGCCGCGCACCGGCGAACGCGAGCTCCGGACACGGCAGCTGCTGCAGCAGGTAGCCGCGCTCGCGCAGGGCCTGCACCACGGGACTGGCCACGGCCGGGTAGTTGGCTCCCTGGCAGACCTTGGCATTCTGGTTCAGGAGGCAACTTGCCACCAGCGCCACCTTGCGTGGCAGGTCTTGTTCCATGTGGCCTCCTTCCTGCGAGCCGTTGAGTCTTGGGATTGTCACACGCCATTCCGTGCCTGAGCGAGCCGCGTCCGCCAGCGCTGCGGGCACTATCTGCTCGCGGGCAGAAATGCCACACTGAAGATCGTACCCTCAACAGCGAACTCACGATGGATCTGGCACTCGAGGGGCGCCGCGCCCTGGTAACCGGGGCCTCCCGTGGCCTGGGCAGGGCAATCGCGCTCGCCCTGGCGGCCGAGGGCGTGCAGGTGGTCGCGGTGGCGCGTAACCTGCAACGGCTGCAGGAACTTGCGGCAGCGCATCCACCTGGTCGCGGCTCGATCCGTGTTCAGGCCTGCGATCTCAGCGCCGCCGCCGCCATCGAGGCGCTCGGTGAGCCACTGGCCGCGGCGGATATTCTGGTCATCAACACCGGCGGCCCGCCACCGGGTGCGGTCACCGACGTCACCGATGCGACCTGGGTGGCTCAGTTCGAGGCCATGTTCCTCAGTGCCGTCCGTCTGGCGCGCCAGGCACTGCCGGGAATGCGCGGGCGCGGTTTCGGCCGGATCATCGCGGTGGTCTCCTCCGGTGTGATCCAGCCGATCGAGAACCTCGGCATCTCGAACGCGCTGCGCGCTGCGCTGGTCGGCTGGGCCAAGACCCTGGCTGCTGAGGTCGCCGGGGCGGGCATCACCGTCAATTGCGTGGCTCCGGGGCGCATTGCGACCGACCGCCTGGCGGAACTCGACGGTGGCAAGGCCGCCCGCGATGCAGTGCCCATCGAGCAGGTGCGGCGCAGTTCCATGGCCAGTATCCCAGCCGGGCGCTACGGAGATCCTGCGGAGTTCGCCGCAGTGGTCGCCTTTCTCGCCAGCGCCCGCGCCGCGTACATGACCGGGAGTGTCGTGCGCGTCGATGGCGGGATGATCCGCAGCGTCTGAAGGCGGGACCACGCTAGCGCTGGGGATGATGTGCGATCCAGTGCTGCGCGATGGCAGCGCGCGAGCTCAGCCAAACACCCTCGTGGCGCTGGATGTGCTCGAGCAATCGCGCCAGCGCCCCGATGCGTCCCGGACGGCCGATGATGCGGCCATGCAAACCGAGCGACAGCATGCGCGGCCGACCCTGCGTGCCTAGCCGGTAGAGCCAGTCGAAGGCGTCGCGACAGTAAGTGAAGTACTGCTCGCCGGTGCTGAAGTCGCCACCGCGCTGCAGGCGGCTGTCGTTCGTGTCGAAGCTGTAGGGCACTACCAGGTGGCGCTTGCCCGAGACTTCGGCCCAGTAGGGCAGGTCATCGTTGTAAGCGTCGCTGTCGTACAGAAAGCCACCGTTCTCCACCACGAGGCGCCGGGTACTGGCACTCGGACGCCCGGTGTACCAGCCCACGGGGGGCCGCCCGATCATTCGCGTGATGGTGTCGATGGTGCGCCGCAGGTCCGCGCGCTCCACCGCTTCCGGGACGGCCTGATAGTCGATCCAGCGCTGCCCATGGCAGGCGACTTCGAAGCCGCTGCGCGCAATCTCGGCGGCAGCCTCGGGGTTGCGTTCCAGCGCCATCCCGACGGCGAACACCGTCGCCGGCGCTCCCGTGCCCTGCAGCAGGCGCATGATCTCCCAGAATCCGACCCGGCTGCCGTATTCGAAGTTCGATTCCACGTTCAGGTCGCGCCCGCCGGGCAGCGCAGCCACGGCGCCCAGGTCGGTGAGCACCGACTCCGAGTGCGAGTCGCCGTGCAGCACGCAGGCCTCCGCACCTTCCTCATAGTTAAGTACCAGAGAGACGGCGATCCGCGCCTCGCCCGGCCAGTGCGGGTGGGGCGCGTGGCTGCCGTAGCCGACGAGGTCACGCGGATAGGGTTCCTCGCTCATCTGGCAGCCTGGCGCGCAAGCGAGTCGCGCTCCGCCACGATCCAGTCCATGTAGGCATGCAGGGCCTCGCGCACCGGCCGTGGTTTCCAGCCCGTGTCAGCCTCCATGCGCGACACATCGTAAGCGCCCCACATGCCATCGCGCAGGTGCGGGTCCTGCACGATATCGGCCTGTTCGGCCGGCACGACCTCGGCGTGAAAGCCCGGCACCTTCTCGGCCGCCCACGCGACCAGCTGGGCAATGCTCGCGGTCTTACCACAGGCGAGGTTGTAGGCGCTGTAGTGCAGCTGCGGGGCACGCAGCAGCGCGGTGATGCCGCTCGCCACGTCCTCGACGTGGATGTAGTCGCCGACCGCCTCGAGCGTATTCACGCGCACGCTCTTCGCGCCATCCAGGGCGATGTTTGCGATCCGGTTGGGTACATGGCGGAAGTTGCGGCTCGCGGTGATCCGGTCCATGGGCCCGTAGACCGAGGACGGGCGCACCGAGGCCGTCGACAGCCCGAACAGGTCACCGTAGCGCTCGGTGATCAGTTCGGAGGCGAGCTTGGAGATCCCGTAGAGACGCCGCGGCATCACGTAACCGTCCTCCGGCAGCGCTTCGCCGGGACGATCGGGACCGTGGTGTTTGTACACCGCTCCGGAGCTGACATAGATGAAGCGCTTGAAAGCGGGCAGGGTGCGCGCCCAGTCGAGCATGGCCACGGTGCCCATCACGTTCACATCCACGATGCGCCCGGGGTTCTCTGCCTCCGGCTCGCGCTTGGCCTCTGCCGCAGTGCCGCGCGACAGCGGCGTCACCGTGGCGCCATGGACGATGTGGGTTATGCCATGACCTGCGAGGATGGCGCGCCAGGTGCCCGGCTGCGTGACATCGGCAAGGATCACGGAGAGGCGGTTCTTGAAGGGTGCGAAATAGCGCTGGGCGGCCGCATCCAGCGGGGAGGAGTCGAGCACCACCAAGCGCGCCGCCGGGTCGCTCTCCAGCCAGTGGCGTGCCACCACGCTCATCACGAATCCCGTCGCACCAGTTACCAGCAGTGTCACAGCGGCTCCTTGGTCACAAGGTCACAGGGGGAAATCCATCAGCAACCCGAGCAGCGCCTGCGTGCCGACCGCGAAGTCCTCGAGCGCCATGGCTTCGTCCGCATTGTGGCTGCCGTTGTGGTTGCGGACAAAGATCATCGCACTCGGGATGCCAATCTTGGCAAATACTGCCGCGTCGTGCCCGGCACCGCTGGGCATCTCGCAGGGGTCCGACAGCAGGCTCATGAGTCTTGATCGCAGCAGCGTGTCCATCAGCGCCGCCGGGGAATCGCTGGTGGTCCCCAGGTCGATGGTGACGCGGTACGTGGCGCTGATCCGCGCCGCCGCCGCGCGTGCCTCGCTCGCCACCGCCTCCATGGTCGCCTCGGACAGGCTGCGCAGGTCGAGGACAAAGCGGGTGTCGCCTGCGATCTTGCTGGGACCATGCAGTGCAGGGTCGGTGAAGAGCTCACCGCAGGTAAGCACCAGGTCCGCTCCCGCTTTCTCCTGCTGCAGCCAGACACCCTCCATGTGGTGCAGCAGTGCCACGGTCGCCGCCACCGCGTCCTGGCGGTAGGGGCGGTCCACCGCGCCGGAGTGCGCATACGTGCCGGTGCAGTGCGCATTGCGGAAACGCTTGCAGCCGCGGATGCCGCTGACCACGGCCGCGGGCAGTCCGCGCGCCACCAGCGTCGGGCCCTGCTCGATGTGCAGCTCGAGGTACGCGCGGATACCGGCCGGATCCAGGAGGCGGCGGCGTTCCCGGATCGCCCCCGGGTCAAAGCCCTGCCGCGTGAGGGTCGCTTCCAGGGTCTGGCCGTTGTCCGAGCGTGGCCTCGACAGGCACGCAGGATCCAGCAGACCGAACGCCCCGGCGCTTCCGAGATAGGCGACGTCAAACCAGGCCGACTCCTCGGCGCGAATCGCCATCACCGCCAGATCAAAGTCCGGGAGGAACTGCGCGCGGCGCAGCGCCGACAGGGCGCTCAGGCCAGCGACGACGCCGGTGGCACCGTCGTAGTTGCCCCCCTGCGGCACGCTGTCGAGGTGGGACCCCATGATGATGCGCGGCGCCTTGCGGTCGCGGCCGGGCAGCGTCATCGACAGGTTGCCGATGGCATCGACAGCGACCTCAAGCCCCAGGGCGCTGGCAGCCGAGCGGGCGATGTCGTGGGCGGCCTGCTCGCCGGCGCCGTAGCTATCGCGCACGATGCCGCGCCCCTGCCGGGTCGCGCGACTGAGTTCGTCAAACAATGCCGCGGCGAGGTCGAGATCGGGTTGGATGGCGCGCGCCATGCGGGTCCTTGGGGAACCGGGTAGTCGGGTTCCGTTGTCTCTATAATAAGTGTTCTGCACACGGAGCCGCACAAAGCATGTCGAGTCTACTCGCGGGAAAGGTGGCTGTCGTCACGGGGGCGAGCTCGGGGATTGGCCGTGCGATCGCCATCAGCTTCGCGAGCGAGGGAGCGAGTGTCGTCATCGCCGATCTCAGGGAGGAAGCCGTCGAGGGCGGTGAGCCGACCGTCGAAGTCATCGGCCGGGCAGGCGGGTCGGCAGTGTTTCACCGCACGGATGTGGGTAGTTGGCAGGACATTGATCAGCTCATCGGCAGCACGGTCGCACGCCACGGCCGGCTCGATGTCATGGTCAACAATGCTGCCACCTACAGCGGCACTTCGCTGCTGGACACCCAGGGGGCGCAATGGGAACAGGTCATGCGCGTCAACCTGACCGGCATGTTCAACGGCTGCAAGCGGGCGATCCAGCAGATGACCACGCAGGAGCCGCGCGAGGAGGTGCGTGGGCGCGTGATCAACCTCGGATCCCAGCAGGGAATTGTGACCTGTCCGGGAGACCTGCCGTACGGGGTGAGCAAGGCCGGCGCCATCTACATCACCAGGCAGATCGCGGTTGACTACGCCAGCGAGCTCATCGTCTGCAACTGCATCTCACCGGGCAAGATCGTGACCGGCGCACCGGGCCTGGCACAGGACCCCGTGCGGGTGGAGAACGCGCGCCGCCGCACCCCGTGGCCGCGGTTCGGACGACCGCAGGATGTCGCCAATGCCGCGGTCTTTCTGGCAAGCGACCGCGCAACCTTCATCACCGGATCGAACCTCATCATCGACGGAGGATGGCTCGCCGGTTGATGAGGGCCGGGAATGGCGCGACCCCAGTAGTGGCAACGCGCCAGTTGCAACAATCTAGACGTAGCTCAGCCACCAGTCGGCGCGCTGCGCCTTCACGCGAACCACCCAGCGGCAGAGCGGATAAAGCGCGGCGACGACGGCGATCCAGATCAGGTAGACGCCTCCCAAGCCCACGCCGTAGCCCTTTGGGAAGTAACGGTAGTGCGTCAGAAACTGCTGTGTGGCAAACCCCTGGGTGATACCGAGCAGCAGTGCCACGGTGTGGATCAGGTAGAGGTGCGCCACGTAGAATGCAAACGGCGCGCGTCCGAAGGTCACCAGTATGTCTCTGATCCTGCCGCGCAGTCGCCCCGCGAGTGCGCAAAAGATCGCGGCCGGCCCCAAGGTCATCAACAGGTACAGAAGGCTGGGCGGGTACTTTGTCGTGCTCAGAAACGACATGATGGTTGCCGGGAAATTGCCGCGAACCGCCTGCCAGTGATGCGGGTCGCCATAGACATCGAGCCCGCGCGCGAGCACGAACACCGTGAGCAGGGCAATGCCGAGCCGCAGCAGCCAGGTGTCGCGCAGTTGCGCCGGAGCCTGGAACAGGCGCGCTGCGGCGTAACCGACCAGCATGACGCCGATCCACGGCAGCAGCGGGTACGAGAAATAGACCCAGAACGGGCCTACCTCGATCGCCTGGCGCGCGTGCAGGGCGATCCACAGCGGCGTCGAGGCACCCGACATGCTGCCGGCGGGCCACACCGGATCCAGAAGATTGTGGCCGACTATGATGACCGCGCCGATGGCCAGGCAGGCGCGCCGCCCCAGGCACTGTGCGCCGGCCAGGACCAGCATGCTGGCGCCAATCGCCCAGATGACCTGCAGGCCAACGTAGGTATGGCCGTCCAGCTCGGCAATGCCCGTGGGCGCGAACGAGGCCGCGGTCGAGATGAGAATGACCTCGACGGCAAGCAACCAGAGGCCGCGCAGTAGCAGGAAGCGCGCGAGCGCGGACGGGCTCTTGCGCTGCGCCATCAGGCCCGCGCTGACCCCGGCCAGGAACACAAACGTCGGCGCGCAAAAATGCGTAATCCAGCGCGTGGCGAACAGCAGCGGTCCGGTGGACGGGTCTGCCGTCGGGTCCTGCATGGAACCGATCATGACGGAGTCACGAACGTGGTCGAGAGCCATGACGATAATCACCAGGCCGCGCAGGATGTCGATCGACGACATGCGGTAGGCACGCCGGTCTCTAACCGGGATGGCGGCCGCTGGGGCCTCCCAGGCGATAGTGCTCATCAGTAGTCTCAGTGCTGTGGCTTGGCGGACAACCGCGGGCGGCAGGGTGCAAGTGCGCCTGAGCGCCCTCAGGGCTGGCGCTGCATAGTCTCGTGCCCCTGCACTTCGCGTGCGAGTCTGCGACGAGAGCCACATGAATCAAAAACGGACAGGATTCATGCGACTGTCATCGCAGCACCGAGGGCGTAAGTCGCCCGGCGGCGCGAGCGGGTTCAGACGGGAACGTTGGGCTTCGCGCGCCGCGGAACGGCACGGTCGAGAGATTCCTCAGGTGCGCCTTTGGCCGGGCGCCCCGGTGCGGTGCTAGAAAATCTTGCCCGGGTTCAGAATCCCCCGCGGATCCAGTGCGTTCTTGATGACCCGCATCAGCGCAACTTCCTCGGCACTGCGCGACAGCCGCAGGAAGGGCATCTTGAGAGACCCGATCCCGTGCTCAGCGGAAATTGACCCGCGGCGGCGGGCCACTACCTCGTAGATAGTCTGCTCGATTTCAAGTTCCGGCACCGAGTGTCCCGCCATCCGCACCGAGACGTGCAGGTTGCCGTCGGCGACGTGCCCGAAGTACAGCACCGACAGCTGAGGCCAGCGTGCCTGCAGGGCGGACGCGATTTCCGAAACCAGCAGGCCGAGCACGCCCGTCGGTACACTGACATCGAAGCTCAGCTGCGGCCAGTGGCCTGCTCGCTGCCACTCTGCGGGCGAATCGCGCACCGCCCACAGCTCTGCCGCCTCGCGTTCTGATTGAGCGATAATCGCGTTGCTGATCAGACCATCCTCGATTGCGCTGCCAAATACGTCCTCGACGCGCTGCGGGTCGGTAGCTGCGTTGAATCCCATCGTTTCGATGAGCACGCAGGTGCCGCGCTCCAGGGCGACAGGAGCTCTTCTGCCCAGGCCGTTGGTCGCGAGCCGGTAGAATTCCGGCCACATCACTTCGAAGGCCGTAAGCTGCGGCCCGAACTCCGTTCGGGCCCGGGCGAGCAGCTTCAGCACGCCCTCGTAGTCGTCCACGGCGCACAGGCAGGTGGCAACGCTGCGTGCCTTCGGGAACAGGCGCAGCACCGCTGCGGTGATGATCCCGAGCGTGCCCTCCGAACCGATGAAGAGCTGACGCAAGTCGTAGCCGGCGTTGTCCTTGATGACCTTGCGCAGCGAATCGACCACGGTGCCGTCGGCGAGCACGGCCTCGAGCCCCAGCACCAGCTCGCGCGCCATGCCAAAGCGCAGCACGCGATTGCCGCCGGCGTTGGTGGCAAGATTGCCACCGATCTGGCACGAACCGCGACCTCCAAGGTCGAGAGGGAAGAACAGACCGGCCGCCTCGGCAGCCCGCTGCACGGCCTCGAGTACCACGCCGGCCTCGACGGTGATGGTTGCCGCGGCGGAATCGAGTTCGCGGATGGTGCGCATCCGCTCCATCGAGATGACCACGCAGGGCCCGATGGGTACGGCGCCTCCGGAGAGGCCGGTCATTCCGCCCTGTGGCTGCACGGGCACGTAGTGCTCATGGCAATAGTGCAGGATCGCGGACACTTCCCCGGTGTTGCGGGGGAACGTCAAAGCCAGAATCCCGACGTCGGCTTTGCCTTGAACGCAGTAGTCCCTGGTGTGCCGGGCGAGGCTCGCGGCCTCGGGTGCCGCGACCACTTCGGATCCCAGCAGTTGCGTGAGTTCAGCGAGTACGTGGGCGTGACGGCTCATGGTCAGACCGGCTGCTCACCCATGATCGTGGTTCGATACAGCTCGCGACGATAGCCCTGATAGTCGTTGTAGGCCTGGTGGACGCAGGAACGGTTGTCCCACATGGTCAGCATGCGCGCCTCCCAGCGCAGGCGGCAGCAGAAAGCCGGTTGCGTCAGATGTTCCGTCAGATACTTCAGCAGCGGCGCCGCCTCTTCCGGCAGCATTCCTTCGAACCCGATGGCATACGAGGGGTCCAGGTACAGAGCCTTTTCGCCCGTCACCGGATGTGTGCGTACCAGGGGATGGACGCTGCCCTTGATCTTGCGAAGCAGATCTTCCGACAGGCGGTCGGCGTGGCGAGTCGCCGCGAGCCGGCCAATCGGGCTGTCACCGATTTCAACCGCCTCCTGGGCAGACCTGAGCACGTCACGCAGCGAGAAGTGCACCCTCAGGGGCTCGATCATCCTGCGGAAGGTCTCGCTGAGCGTAGCGTAGGCGAGTACCAGGTTCGCAAAGGTCGTGTCGCCGCCGAAGGGCGGGACCTCTATCGAGCGCAGCAGAGTGATGGCGGGCGGTCGAGGCAGGAATGGGGAATCCGTGTGCCAGCTCTCGCCGAATACCATCCGGGACTCATCGTTCGCTTCCTTGATCAGCGGATGAACGTTGCGGTGACCCGGCATGCCCTGGGTGTACGCATCCTCGGCGAACGGACCGAATCGCAGGCTGAATGCCTCATGCTCCGCGTGGGTCAGCGCCTGCCCGCGCAGGTAGATCATCTTGTGCCGGTGCAGGGCGTGGCGGATCTCGTTGAGCTGCGCGTCAGTGGCGCGTGCGGCGTCGACGCCGCAGACCTCCGCGCCCATGGCTGCCGCCAATGGTTGCACGCTGATGTGCTGGTAGCCGGCCGCACGATTGTCGAATTTCCCCGTCGGGTGAAGCCGCATGCGAGTCCTTGTGCAAGGCACGTCCCTTGGCAACGCTAGCGCTATCTGCCGGGCTATTCAAATCGGGCTATTACGGGAAAGTCGTGAGGTGCCGCGCAGGCCTGAGCATGACCCAGGGCTCCGGTCGCGCAGCACTCAGTACGCGGAAAGAAGTGGGGTGGCTAGCGGACCAGTCCGTCCCGCCGCAGTCGCTGAGCGGTCGGGATCGTGATCGTCATGAGAGTCGCTTCGGTCGAATCGACTTCCTGAGCCTTCGTGGCCGTATCGAGCGTGTACAGGAGTTTGCCATCCCGGGTGTCATAGACCTTCGTCACAACGTGCACCGAGCTGGTGATGGCCGATAGTGGTGGTGCCGTCTGGAACTCTGCGTAGGTCACCGGCATGCCATATGCGCCATAGGCAAAATCCGTGGCCTTGTAGCGCGAATCACCGCGGGTATCGTTGCTGCGTCCCTCCCGCTCGCCGGCCTGCATCGAGACAAGGCGCGTTGCCAGTACAGCATCGGCATGCACTGATGCGACCACACGCTCGATGTTCTGGCGGGTGAGCTCTTCCTTGGAGTTCATTTGATCGCAGCTCTGGATCACGGTGGTCGATTCACTCTTCAGCTGCGAGGCAAGAGTGGATTCGAATGCACACCTTAGGTTGCGGTTCGGGCTGACGCCGACGACCAGTACCCTGGAAAATGTCTGATGCGGCACACCGTCCTCCCAGGTGCCTTTAGCCGATATTCCGGCGCAGCCGCTGAGCCAAGCGCCGGCGGCCAGCGCCACCAAGGACACGAACCAGGCGTGCCGTTGCCGTGATGGACAGTGCTCAAGAGTGCTCAAGATGTACTCGCAGGGTGGGTATCGCGCTCCGCAGTATACGTGCCAATGAGCTTCAACGACGGAGCATTTCAGTGTGCGGCTGATGCACCGCGCTCTGCGACACTCGGTGCAAAGAGGTCATTCACCGTTCGATCGCGCCTGAGAACGCAGCCGGACAGCTGCGGCGTGGGGCAATATCAACGGAGGCAAGTCGACGGAGGCGATTCTCCTGCGAGCACTCAATTCGTCCCTCGATCTTTGCAGGAACTTGCTCAGTGCGTCCCGGGTGCCTACTGAGGACACCGGTACTTGCAGCAGTCGCGCGCGGCACCGGCCCGGCGCGGGTTTATGCCGCGCTGCAGCAAACTGCAGACTGGGCCGGCGCGCCGGTGGAAGAGGGCGCCGGATCAAGGTTCGGACGCGAACCATGCGTGCGAAGAGGGCTCACATGCGCGCGCATTCTCAACAGACTGCGACTTATGCAGTCGGCGAGCGATGTATTCCTGGGATGAGACCGCGGGCAAAGGCGACTTCTACGCCAGGCAGCCGCCGGACGACGAGATTTCCGCAATCATCTAGGACTGGTACACCCGTCGGGCACCGCCATGCTCGCGTGATTCGGCCAGCATCGCAGGCTACCTCGGTTCAGGGCAGATCATGGACGACGCGATCAATGAGTTCGCCGTCAACTACGCAGACCAAAACCCGACAGGCTGTCGATTCATTTCTGCGCGCTATCGGGCGCGGGGAAATCAAGGACCGCGATCGAGTCGTAGTCTTCGATAGTCGCCGCGCGGTGTGGCAACCCGCCCTAGATCTACGGGCCAGCTCACGCCCTGGCTCGGACCAGATATTGCAATTCGCTATCGATTGCGGGAATCGGCCACCAGCTGTCTCACAGCGGAACGGACCAACTGCTCAAAGGCGGACACCGCTTCGTCGACCGAGCCGGTGGCAAAGGTGGGGGGATCCGCTCCCCCAGAACTCCACTCTCGCGGCCTTCGCACATATTCACTGTGACGTCCTACATTGGCGGAGCCCGGGTTCCATCTGACCACTTGCCAACCGGTACTAGGAAGATGGTTTCCGGCTCCGGAACCAAGCGGAAGGGGGCCACCACGACCGGGGAGCCCTCAAGGTTCGCACCCCAGCTCGCGCCGTCGGTCTTTGGGATGTGAAACATCAGGTGCGGAACCCAATGCCCGGCTTGATCGTTAAGGTACGATTCCTTAGACAACATGTAGGACATCGCGCCAGGTTCGGGCGTCGGCAGTTCCTTGTTGGCAACCGAGGCCCTAATGCGTTCGAGCATCTGCGGCTTGGTCAATCCGACCAGTACCAGCTTCACCCTGTTAAACGTGTACCGCAGGCTGGATCGCGCCGCAGCCGGGTTGTAGCAGACGGGACTCCGATTTTTCGGATTCCAAAACCCCGGATCGTCGAAGGGCGACGACCACGCGCGGTCCACGATGCAGACGAAGCCGTTCGTGCCTTTAGCGGCAGTCTCGTAGCCATGCCGGGTAAGGACCATGACCGTGGCGTTGGCGGATATGGATTGTGGGGCCGCGGTCCGCGCCAAAGCGATCTCGGCATTGCGATCGGGCATCAAATATTGACCCAACGAGCCCATCCTGGGATACGGCGAGCTGCCGTCTTGCGCTTGAGCGCTTTGGGCTTGAATCTGCGATGCGGCGCCCAACACGCAAATCAGCACCAGGTTGCCCCACGTGATTGTCTTGACCATCCTTCTGTTCATTGATGTTCTCCTGAGCGCCTTGAATTTCGCTTCAATCGATGTTGGCAGAAAATTCGGACGTCATCCTTTGTGCACTCTGGCGCTCTGAGTACAAGGATCTTAAAGATCGACTGTAGCTGTAACCCTAAGCTATACAAGAGTTAAGGGCTCAGGTTGAATCTTTTCGCAGCGTTGCCCTCGGGTGCGGTCGGCTTAACGCGGCGAGGGTGCTACGGGAGTCAAATGATGGACGGCGTGCATTTGTTCGAAATGGTAATCGCGATGCTATTCGCGATTATCGCGCTTCATTACCTTGCGCAGCGGCTCCGCCTGCCGCCTGCCGTGGCGCTCTTGGGTGGGGGCGCACTGCTGGCTTTCCTGCCGGGCTTGCCTGTTTTCTCACTGGACCCCGCGCTGGTGCTCGTGATCTTCCTGCCACCACTTCTGCTCGACGGTGCGTGGTTCATCCCACTGCGCCCGCTTAAGCGCCACCTGACTGGCATCCTGTTTCTGGCGATCGGCGCGGTGCTCTTTACGACGGTCGGCGTTGCGATTGTCGCCCACGCATTACTGCCGTGGCTGCCATGGGCGGCTTGTGCCGCGCTTGGTGCCGTCGTGTCGCCGCCGGATGCGGTGTCCGCGCGCGCGGTACTTCAGCGCGTGAACCTGCCGCAGCGGCTGTCAATTCTGCTCGAGGGCGAGAGCCTGCTAAATGACGCGTCGGGGCTGGTCCTCTTCCGCTTTGCGGTTGCGGCGGCGGTGACCGGGTCGTTCAGTGCGATCCACGCGCTTGGCAGTTTCCTGCTGCTCGCGTTGGGTGGCGCGGCGGTGGGTGGGGCAGTCGGTTTGCTCTGGTTCGCGGTGGTACGCAGGCTGCAAGACGACTACCTCACAATCGCCGCGTCCGTGCTAGTGGCCTGGGCCGCCTACCTGCTCGCCGAGACGTTGCACGTCCCAGGCGTCATCGCGACAGTGGTCACGGGCCTGATCTGCGGCTGGTATCAGCATGCCGTGCTTGTGCGCGGCTACAAGGAGCGGGGCAACATCAACACGCCACTCGAGCTCGCTATCCTCAACCAGGTCGACCGCTTCAACCTGGTGATTGACGTGATTGATAGGGTGCCGACGCTCGGAGCGCGCGCCGCGCACCTCAAGGAGGACATGAGGGACTCGATCATCGACAACCTCGCCTACGCGCACAGCGAGGGTACGGATCGACCCGAGGTTTCCAACTGGACGTGGCCAGGCTAAGCAGCAGGGCGCTTGGGTCGGCCATGGTGCGCGCGCCGCGCGCTACAGCGGTGGGTGTGCGTTCGCTCGCGGCCGACCCGCCCCGGCCGAGGCGCTGATCGACCCGGCGACGCCGCGCGGGGGGTAATGCGAGCCGCCGCACGGTCCGGCGCGGTGCTTACCGCCCTGCAGCCGATCTCGGGATCACAAGGAGGAGTTATTGGTAGCGGGGGCGTGCTTCCTCGAGCTCCTACTCGACACCGGCTACCTCTAGCTGCTTGATTGTTTTCGGGTTTGCCGGAGCCTATCGCTGCCTGGCGCCGGGGGCCGTTGCGACAAGGTAGTTTACCGCGCGTTCCAGCGCTGCCGACGGGGCATGATCAGCATATATTTGCCTTGAGACGTTTTCGGCGGGTTTCTTAAGTGAGTTGTCACCGAGGCAGTGCTGTGCTGAGACAACCAAGAGGAGGGTGTTCCATGGGCACTGCATTGCTGCGACATTCGGCGAATCGTCGAAGTTTGCTCTGGCCGCCTCGAGTCCTCAGCGTGCTCGTCTTTGCCCTCCTGGCGCTGTGGCTCACGTCACATGCCAGCACGGCATGGGGTCGGCCACCAACCGACCTGCAGGCTTACCTGCAGGAGCGCTTCCATTTAAGCGCGTCGCAAGCGCGCGGGGCGCTCGGCGCACTGTTGGTCTATGCGCATCAACGACTTCAAAAGTCTGACTTTGACGATTTCGCAGCCCATGTGCCCAATGCAGCGCACATCATGCAAGTTGTGAAGCAGCAGGGAATCGTCACGGGGCCCCTCGATGATATCGATGAGTATGAGAGGACACTGGCAAGCGTGGAGATAGGACAGCCCCTGGCCTCTCAAATCGCGCCTGCGGTTATCGAGTGGCTGGGTGCAGCAGGTTACAGTCACGAACGGGACATCCTGACCGCGATAGTCAGGTGACTCGGAAGTGCCGCGCCCCAACGCGGACGTTTACATTCGTATTAGCTGACGTTTGCGGGCGAGGGCGGCGGCAGCCGTAGAAGGTCCCCCCAGCCTCGGCCGGGGAGCGACAGGTCGGCGGCGAACGCGCAACTGATGGGCCGGCTCCCTAGGTCGCCGGCGGTTGCAGCATGTCGAGGACGGACGGGGGCAGGGTGATTTTGCCTGACTGGGAGAACGGGATTGGGGGTACGACAGCGATATCCGGGTTGACCCAGCCCGAGACATGATAGTCAGGCATTTCCCCATGCTGGAGCACGCTCGAGAGAAGTCTTGAGAGCAGGCTGGGCACGCTCTCCGCTACATTGGTCGTTACGAGTGCGTCAAACTCGGTCTCCCCTTTGGCCGGGACAGTGAAGGGTTCGGTGCTCCTGCCCTCACCCACCTCCACACCCTGAACCTGCAGCGTGCAGCTGACTGACTTGATCGGCAGCGGGCGATCGTTCGGGTTCTCGACGTGCAAGCGCACCTTGAAGTGCTGCTCCTCGAGTTGTACGTCGGCGAGTTCGACGGCTACCAAATTCAGGGCAGGTGCCTGCAAATGCACGCAAGCGCCGAGGAACACGGCAACCCCCAGTACTGCGACCATGGGCGGAGACGCCGGCCGCCGTTTTATTTTCATCATCCTGTAGCCCTCCTGAGCGATTCGTGGATTCTCGACGCCGTAACGGCCCGGAGACATTGCGCTTGCAGTGCCTAGGTTCGCAAATTCCGCCTCCGCCACATCTCGCACGCGGTGCTCTTGAAGGTAGCGCTCAGCGCCCAGAACTGCTGGCGGCGACCGTGGCGGAGTAAGGGTGACCCTGCTGCAGCCGACGCTCACGATAGGTGTGAGTGTTTCGGATTCTTGCGCTATGTCCTCGTCGTCCATTTCTGCGGTCGTGGTCGTGATTCCGATGCCGAGCTACCCGGACACGGTTAGCGCCTGTACGCTGGTTCACGGGCAGGCGGCCTTGTGCACATACCATTTTCACCAAAGGTCAGCATGTCAATGCTCTATGCACCGACATGGGCGCTTATCTATGGTCCACCACCGCGACGGAAATCAGAAGTGGCGGGGTGCGTGCGTGGGTAGCTTGAACGCTCAGGTCTGCGACCTGGTCATGGATTAGCCAGTTCAGGGTGCATCCGCTGCCTTTTGTTCGTCGCCGGCTGTTGGCAAGAGTGGCTAGGATCTGATACTTCGGGACGCAAACGCATCGAAAAAGGCCGCCGCAAACTCACGGAGCGTGCCGGGGGAGCAGCAGCTAGTGAGCGGCCGAAACGTTCTCAGTCTTCGAGCCAGGCACAGATTCACCACGCCACGGAATCATGGCGCGAAGCCGTGAATCGCGAAACCACAGCCGGCCCCACGTCATGACTCCAAGAATTAGGCTCACGATGATCTCGGGAGTCAGCGTCGCCGCCACTCGAAGGTGGCTTGCGATTGCCCCTCCCAGAAATCCGGTGAAGACGATTGTGCCGAGCACGGAGGTGGCCGGGATGGCATAGAGCACGACCAGATGAACTCCAGCGCGGCGACCACCCACATCAGTCCGAGGGGATAGCCGATCTCGAGCGTCGCCTTCTTGAGGGGTGCAATCCGAAGAGCGTCGCGCCGGAGTCGGCGATCAGGAACGCGATGACGATGCCTCTCAGGTTCTAAGCCGCTCCGAAACATGGCTCTGCGAGTCTCGCTGTGCTTCGACTCTCATGTTCGCAATTACCTCAAGATGTCGGGCAGCACGTGCTGCGGCCAGCCCGACAGCAGCGCGCCCCGCATATTTCCGGGAACCACCGCCTCCGCGATAAGTGCTGCGCCGATTGCGGCGCTGAGTGCGCCGCTGCCCGGCCGTACGGCGTCCAAGGAAGCGCCCGTGAATTAATCGCCGCAAGGCGACCTAGGCTCTCCCCGATGCTGGAAGGGTTGCGACTAGCCGCGATCTGAGCAGGCAATTCAGCTTTACTATCGCGGCGGCGACGAATCGGGATGCGGGCGCAGATTCACGCCTTATGTGCAGACTAGTAGTCGTCGCCCTTCCACACTTCCCAGAACAAGTCTCGACCCGCCCACAGCCATGCCCCAACTGCCAGCACAAAAACGGATGCACCCGTTAGGAGGGCACCCAAGAGTTCGGGCGTCATTGCGTGTACCTCTTTCGACGTAACGGTGCGGACTTCACGCCCTGATACTCGCGTCCGTTCGGAGTAATTGCTGTCGCCAGGCTCCGTTGGCCCGTGTAAGTAAAGACTGAGGCGGGCCTGGTGAAGCTAGCGCTTACGGCGCCGTTCCATCGCCCTACGGGAAGTCACTGTAGCTGCGTCGCATCGGCAGGACGATGTCTGGCGGGCCCCTTGTCAGCGGAGCGAGGCTGATCCGGAACGAGCAGCGACGCTGAAACTGAATGCTCTGTGCAGTGGAGGCCCGTGCGTCTCGTTGGCGGTGTGAATCCGAGAGGACGCGCGCGCCATGGTGCGCCAGCGGTGTGTGTTCTGGCGGGGGCGGGATTACTGTCCTGCCTACGCCGACGGCCGGCACTGTACGTCGGGGCGGGCTGGTTGAATTTCAGACACTTAGAGCAGCCGGTTATAAGGCCACGGCCGGGCACGCAAGTGGCGGGTGCGAGGTCTCGTATCTGGCTTCGCTGCCCGGGCTCCGCAGGGTTTGCCTGGCGAGGCTACATCATTGTGCGGACGCGGGCGCGGGACTAGAGTCTGCAGGCGGCATCCCAAAAATTACGGCCGCGCCACGTAAAACCAGACCGATCACGGCGCCAGCACGTCGGCGCAAGCTCCCAGGGGAGGGCCTATGAAAAAAAAGATGGTCTCGGCCGTCGCCAGGCCGACCTTGTGGGATCGAATCGTTCGCGGCGGCCCGTGGTCGTGCCATAGCGGCACGCCTCCTGTCTTGATGTTGCTCGCTCTCCTACACGGCCTGAGCGCGCACGCTCAGCCGCCGGTCCTCCAGCGCGGCTATGACGCTGGCGTCTCTGGCGCGACGCTCAGTGAGACGACGCTCAACAGTTCCAACGTTGTCCCGGGGCGCTTCGGGTTGGTGTTCAATCTGCCCGTGGATGACAACATCATGGCGCAGCCACTGTATGTTCCGAGTGTGACGATCAACGGGGTGTCGCACGACGTCCTTTACATCGCAACAATGAGCGACACGCTCTATGCATTCGATGCCGATGTGGGCGGCGCGCCATTGTGGACACTCAATCTGGCCGCGTTTGAGAACGCGACCCCGGTGCCGATGGTTCAGTTCGCCTTCTCCGGGAACAAGAACATCATAAACAACCTGGGTATCCTGAGTACGCCGGTGATCGACTTCGCGACCAAGACGCTCTATGCCGTGGCTTGCACGCTGGAGAACAACACCCTGGTGTATCGGCTGCACGCGGTCGACATCACCACCGGTTTGCCGCGAACCGGTTCGGGCGTCGTGATCTCGGGCAACTACTCCACAATGACTTTCGACGCCCGCAACCAATGGCAGCGCATATCGCTGGTACTCTCCGGCAGCAACGTCGTATTTGGCTTCGGCGCCCTCGAGCTCGAGTCGACCGGCAACCTCTATAGCGGATGGGTCATGGCCTACGACAAGAGCACGCTTGCGCAGAGCGGCCTTTTCGCCACCGTGACCACAGGCAATGGGGGGGCCGGAGTGTGGCAGTCCGGCCGCCCGCCGGTCGTGGACGGCTCGGGGTACGTCTACGTAATGACCGGCAATGGCTACAGTGGTACGGGTTATGACGGCGTCCATAACTTCAGCGAGAGCCTGCTCAAGCTCGATCCGGCGAACGGCCTCAAGCTTCTCGATTGGTTCACCCCGAGCGGCTGGTTGACGCTCGACACCAACGATCTTGATTTCACCAGCTCAGGCCCCATGATGGTGCCAGGTACGACTCTGCTCGTTGCTGGTGGCAAGACAGGCGTCCTGTACGTACTCAACTCAACCAGTCTCCTCAAGAACACCCCAAACGACAGCGGGGCGCACCAGCAGGTACACATTTCCTCCTCGGAATTGCGGGGTGGACCGGTGTATTGGCAGCGCTCCACCGCCAACGGCGGGCCACTGCTGTATGACTGGGGCGCCAGCGACGCGCTCAAGGCGTTTTCCTTTAACGGCGCCACCTTGGCAACCACCCCCAGCGCCATAGGCACTGTCACCACCCAGATCTGGCCCGGCGGGATCCTCACGCTCTCCGCGAATGGCGAAACGGCCGGCACAGGCGTGCTGTGGGCGACGATGGCCACCAGCGGTGACGCCGAGAACAATCCACCCGTGCCGGGGGGGTTGTACGCCTTCGATGCCGCCAACGTCGCAACCCAGCTATGGAATTCGAACATGAATGCGACGCGCGACTCGTTCGGCAACTTCGCGAAATTCGTGCCTCCACTGGTCGCCAACGGCAGGGTCTACGTCGCGACCTGGTCGAAAAAGGTAGCCGTTTACGGACTGCTCGCACCCGCTCCGATCCTGACCACCGTCTCACCTACCAGCGGACCAACCACTGGTGGCACGGCGGTGACGCTGACGGGGCAGAACTTCGCATCGGGCGCAACGGTCACGGTCGGCGGTGCAGCGGCTGCCGCCGTGGTGGTGGTGAGTGCTACGCAGATCACTGTAAAAATGCCGCTGCATGCGCAAGGTAGCGTGAACATCACAGTGACCAATCCCGACGGACAGAGCGGCACGCTCACCAGCGGCTTTACGTTCGTTGCACTCGCGCCGACCTTGACCAGCGTCTCGCCCAAGACCGGACTCACCGCCGGCGGTACACACGTTACCTTGACCGGGACGAACTTCGTGTCCGGCGCGACGGTCACCTTCGGCGGTGCGGCGGCTACCTCGGTGGTGGTGGTTAGTGCCGCGCAGATCACTGCAAACACGCCATCGCATAAACCGGGGAGTGTCAACATCGTGGTGAGCAATCCCGACGGACAGAGGGGGGCGCGCGCCAGCGGATTCACGTACCACAAACACTGACCCGTTCACGCGTTGGTCCGTCGACGAATTCGCCAGCTGCGGAAGTACCCGGGTCCGGACGGAGCGCGTGACCTGCGGGCGCTTGCGAAGACGGCTATGCCCGTGCTCGCGACCGAGCCCGAGGCCGTCGGTCGTTGCAGGAGAGTTTCCCGGTGACCACCGGATGGCCGGGTGTCGATGATTGAGACCGCCTCGCCCATGTCTCCGGAATAGGCTATGGGGACGGGCGCATCTTCCGGGCTGTGCGGGAACGGATCGGTCGGCCCGATGGCCTTGATCCCCATCGGCGCCTACTCGCCAGCCTGGTTCATGAGTGCGCAGCACACCGATCCAACGAGGGCGCGTAGGTCGTGAGGACCTCGAAGCAACCCGAGGGCTCGGGATTCACCGGGGCGTTTTCTAGCTCACGGACGAGCGTCGGGACGAGCCGCCTGAACTGCTGCTCGAAGCCCTCGCTCGCCGCGGGCTCAGGGCTGTCTGGCGACGCCTCGGCGGTGTTCCACGCGATGATTTACGCACAGCGGGGCGATACCGTCCGCGGCGTGCGCCATGGATGCGGGTGCCAAGCGGGAGGATGTTGAGGCGGCAATTCTCAATCCCGTTCGGGGGAGAGTTCTTATCCGAGGAGGCCGTCGAGCAGTTCTGCTCCCTGATGTGAGGTCCGTATTACCAATCGCATCAAAATTCGGGGTCAGCTTAGGCGCGGAGAAAATCGACTGCCCATTGAGAATCTCGTTGAAGCCAGTCACCGTCATGTTGGATGTAAGGAGAACGGCAGTTCCTCCGCTCACGTCCGTGATCAGATCACCGCTTTGACTATCGACGGTAAAGACAATTTGCGCGGGGCCAAGCGCGGTGAAGTTCCCGTCGGGCAAGGTAAAGCCAGTCCCGGTGAGATCGAACTGCAGTTCGTCAGCCCGAAGCGCCGCGAAGCCGAGAAGCGCAATCGCGATGAAGAGCACGCGCATAAACCCTCCACTTTTGCTAGTGCCGCCAGGCGGTTCTTGCTTGTTTAGCTTTACACCCCTAGCTACGTAAACACCACTGCGGTTTCAAGAAGTGCAATTTTGGTGACGCAATAAAGATGAACCAACGAAACGTGGCGCCACGCCTCGATCGACTCGACAATAGCCGGGTCGCGGGCAATACGTGCACGAGAAGGAGGTAAACAGAGACAAGGACTTTCAGGAATCCGGGTGCTCAGACTACTATAGGGGCCAAGCTGTCAATCCACTCCGTCGTGGTGGCAGCGTCGCGCGCGGGCGTTCCCGCGATACTCGGGGCAGAAGGAGGGGAAAGTGGCGAGAAAAGCAGTCAAGAGAGCGGTAGCGAGGCGGAGAGTGAAGAGGGCGGTCGCGAAGCGCGCGGTGAAGAGGCGTGCCGTGAAGAGGGCGGTCGCGAAGCGCTCGGTGAAGAGGCGCGCGGTGAAGAGGGCGGTCGCGAGGCGCGCGGTGAAGAGGGCGGTCGCGAAGCGCTCGATGAAGAGGCGCGCGGTGAAGAAGGCGCTTGTGAAGCGCGCGGTCCGACGAGCAATCATAGCTCGCGCGGCCGGGCAGGCGATGAGCGAAGACTCGACCGAGTAAGGCAGTACCGGGCGCGTGGCATTCTGGCTTCGCGCCCCGCTACTGCTTCGGCCGTGCACCGGGCGCGCATCACGGGCTGCGCGCCCGGTGCGCCGAAACGCGCCCGTGAGGTCCCCCGATCGGGGCGCGGCATACTTGGCGAAGGGACCGATATCCGGATGGTGGCCATTCATGCGTTGCGCGGCGAGGACGCGACCGAACCCGCTGCGGCAGTTATGAAGAGCGCCAGAGGCCCACTAGCTCCGCGATTGATGGGCCGATTTGGGACTTATTTGAGTCAAGGATACTGAGAAATCGGCTCGTTGACTGGCTTCCGGGGCGTCGAACTAGCTTTAGAGGGACAGGGGGAAATCTGCGGGAAGTGCTTGCGGTGCAGGTGTCGTGCGCTCGGTGGAGGTCGGCCCCGCGACGCGTTACCATTAAGTTTCACCCAATCAGGGAGTCAGCCATGAGCACTGTGCGGCAGGTGTTGGCGGGCAAGAGCGCGGCCATTTATGCAGTCGCGCCCGAGGTTGCGGTGCTGGAAGCCGTCCGGGCCATGGCCGAGCACCAAGTCGGGGCACTTCTGGTTATGCGGGGCACGGATCTCGTCGGCGTCGTTTCCGAGCGTGACTATGCGCGCAAGGTGATCCTCCTCGGGCGCTCCTCCAGCGATACCCTAGTGCACACCATCATGAGTTCGCCCGTAATCACCGTGTCACCCGATGATTCGGTGTCGCACTGCATGCAGCTAATGACGGAGCGGCACGTGCGTCATCTGCCAGCCGTTCAGGGAGGGCGGGTGATCGGAATGGTGTCGATCGGTGATCTCGTAAAGGCGGTGATCGCCGAGCAGCGCGCGCAAATCGAGCAGCTGGAGAACTACATCCGCAGCTGAGCGCACCTCGCACCGTGCCAGCTCAGTGGCTCCGCTGCGGGACCGAGCAAAGCGAGCAGGCTGCCTCTTGCACAGCACTAAGGCGTGGTTTCACTTCCCTATTGGTACGCCCATGGAATGCATCGCGGTGGTTAGCTCACCGGTGATTTCTGAGGACGAGCGACAGCGGCTGAGGCTAGTCCGCTTGCAAGGGGCTGTCGCTATGACCCGCGGTCCCAAATCCAACGCCAAACGTGATGGCTCGGCGTCGGAGGAAGAGCGACGCGGCTCTGCCGATCTACGAAATAACTGGCTTGCACAGCGGGAGAGCCGAGCGACGAGCTGCAGCCCAAGCAGGCACGACTGCTGAAGATCCTCGCCAAGAGAGGCGCTGCACTGAATGAGGTCCTGGCCCGAAGCGGCCAGTTGCCGGATGACTGCTGTGCGCCCAGAGCAGAAGTCCGAGTTCCTACAAAGCGGTCATCGAAGCCAATGAAAGCAGACGATCCCGCCGTCGAGAAACTCAAAAACCCTCCGTTTCCTTTGCATCGCCGTGACGGCGATCTTGAGACCTTCGAGGGTCGCAAGCCCGAGACGTAATTGACCACGTCGCAAAGGAATCCGGGCGCCTCGCGACTCCACTGCGATTGCTGGTTCGTGAACTTGCAAATGACGATGAAGAACTAACGCAAGTGCTCGCTACGTTCCCGCCCGATCCTAAGTTAAGTACGCTTACCTCCATTAAAGGTCTCGGCGCGTTTGATGAAACCATGCAATGGCTCAGCCACTCATTAGTGAGGTGTGGGCGCACCGAGACGGACCGACCGGCATCCAGAATTATGCCTCCATCGCCGCGCGGCCTATTCGCGCAGGCTGAGGGAGATGAGAAGGTGGTGCAGTGCTTCGTACCGATGATGTTCAGCTCAACGAGCTTGCCATAAAGCTCACACAATCCATTAACAGTCCCCCATGTGGGCGGACTCTGCTCCTGGGCGGTACTATTCGCGGGGATCACCTCAAAGGCGCTCTCTGTACACCCCATGTGCCAGTGTGACTGGCGATTCTGCGGTTTTGATAGGTGCCGCTGATAGAGGTCCCATCGAGCGATAGTTTTCCGGGGTAATCACCGTTCTGGCCAGTGATTACTAGAGTTCCGGTTGCATCTATTGTCCCGGTCCAAGACTCGTAGTCGTTGATGTTAGAGGAACAGGTTGCCGGGTCTTGTTTTATATCCCAGCAGAAGAAGCCAGTGATAGTTGATTCCGCCTGCGTTTGAACGACGAAGGATTCAGTGCCAGTTGAGATGTTGTTTACGTTCGTCCATGTCCCTGTCCACGTTCCGAGAATCGACAAGATTGTCCCGCTTGTACCGCCTGACCCAACCACGCTATCGAACATGGTGTTCTTCCCGTAGGTATCCCGGAACGTTACTGCTTCGCTCTCCGATTGCGCGACGTTGTAGGCGCCGTTGGCTATGTTGAATGGCCGTGTACTGGCCGCGGTGGCGCTATAAAAGATGAGATCTACTCCAGTCCAGGTGCCAACCGGTGAAGTGTTCGATACCCCGGCAAATGTGATTGTTAGCGTTCCCGTCGCTTCGAGGGATGCATTCCATGTGGTCGTGAAGAAATCCGCCGATGTCGGTTGCCGAATCCATGTTTGTCGCATGATCGGCATGAATGCTCCATGGCAACTCTGAAACACGGACGTGCTGGTCAAGGCAAAGTTGCCCATCAAGTCCGCTGGGTCGGGCACGGATTGTGTGTAGGTTCCACGCGGGCTGGGGGTGCCGTTTAGCGCCCATTGCTGAGTGACGGTGAAGTTGATCGGAAATGCGCTGGCGTTCGGTGTATAGGTAACGCAGTTGGACTGAGCATGAAGAGCGACCGGCATCAGCGCTGTGGCCAGGAAGGCAATCAGCGCCGGCAGCCGAACCCTATATGCCTTGAACATCCCGGCCCCTTTGGCACTTCTTAGCGCCGACGGTCACAAATTCAACGTTCCTTCTTGCCGGGATGTCGTCGCAGTTCCCTTTGACGAATCAAGCGCTTGGCGTCTAGCCGTGTCAAGCGAAAGCGGCGGTCGTCGACGTCCCGACTAGATCGAGCCTTTGCTTTCCCAAGGGACGTAACAAGAGCGTTAGATATCGTAAACTCGGGCGGGCGTTCAGGAGGGATCTATGTCGATCAAGCGCCGTGCGACGGGCAGCGCAAAGCCCGCAGGCAAAACAGTTGTGTCGAGTACGCGGGGGCGAGTCGAAATCCTACCGGCCAATAAGATGGTGGCCGGAACTGAATATGTCGGCTGGCTGTGCCGCAACAAGGGCTGCGGTCTCGTGATTGCAGTTGCGGATATTGCCGCTGCCGATGCGCGGCAGGGGCCGATACCGGTCGTGCATGAGCCGGACCATACGCCGGTGATCAAGTGTCCGCACTGCCAAAACGAGGACTTGTACCGATGGAATTCTCGTGAGCGCAGGGCATATGTGCCTAAGAAATCAGACGCCTGAGCAATCGTAGCCCTAGCAGTATCTGCGGGCCCGCAAGTGCAGGTCGATCCGCGGACTAGATACCAAGTAGGTCCCCTATGACCTGCAGGGAGCCGTTGGCGCCTTGGTGCCACGCGATCGCCATCGCCGGCCCATGAAGTCTTGAGCAGCGCTACATACCACCTCCTGCTCACGATGTGGTGGACGGCAGTTTGGCAATTTCAGTAGCTCGGTGTCGGAATGTGTAAGGCTGATACGCTTAATCCGGAGCATCGTGCAATGCTCGTCACCCATGCCCTGAATGGCCATCTGGAACAGCGATGACGTTCCTACCATCTGATCCGACTGCGCCAGACTGTTCCATACGCCGATCGCCGCCTGATCAGTGACTCGTAGGCCGGCGATTTCCCGACGCTGTTGCCCGAACGGAAATCCGGTAGGGTAGGACGGCTGCCGAGAGGACAGCTATGCCCCGTCACCAAATCCGCGACCTTACGCTCCCGGGCGCGCCGACACAGTGGGACGCGGACGGCATGCCGTGGTGCATCAGGTTCGATCTCACGGGTGCTCTTGGTTTGCCGACCACGCCCGCGCGGAGGCGGCGCGGGGCGGGGCGTCCCAGGCTGGCGTCGCTCACACTTATTCTATGGGCGCTTCCACTGGCGGTGCTGGGCCGCGCGCCGTCAGGCGCGCCGTTGCCTGCCCCGCCGCAGGTGCGGTTCGGGGACCTATTCATCGCGGTGCAGACCGAGCACCTCTTCAGCGACGGCAAGACCTTTGCCGATGCAGTCCCCAATGCGCCGCCACGCGCCATTCTGGCGGCCTACCACGCGCAACACCCAACGAATGCCGCCGCGCTGCGACGCTTCGTCGAGGTGCACTTCACCCTGCCACCGGTCGCGGTCGCGCCCGCGCCCGCGCCCGCGTCGGGGTCGGCACCTGCCTCACTAGTCGCCCACATCGACGGCCTGTGGCAGCAGCTGATCCGCAACACCCCGACTGCGCCCGCGGGTTCCTCCCTCCTGCCGCTCCCGGAGCCTTACGTGGTGCCGGGAGGGCGCTTCCGCGAGGTCTACTACTGGGATTCGTACTTCACTATGCTGGGCCTGGAGGAGAGCGGCCGTCATGACTTGGTGCTCGCCATGGTGCGGGATTTCGCGTACCTCATCGATGCGTACGGCCACGTGCCAAACGGTACCCGTACTTATTATCTCAGCCGTTCCCAGCCGCCGTTCCTATACGCGATGGTCGCGCTGCTCGAGCCCGCCAACCCGGGCAAGGCGTTCGCGCGCTACCTGCCGCAGCTGGAGCGCGAGTACGCGTTCTGGATGGCGGGAGGTTCGGGACTCGGGCCGGGCCACGCGCGCCGCCGCGTCGTTGCACTGCCGGACGGCACGGTCCTCAATCGCTATTGGGACGACCGGGACACACCGCGGGATGAGTCCTACGCGCAGGACCGCGAGCTGGCCGATGCGAGCGGACGCGTGCCCGCGCAGCTGTATCGGGACCTGCGCGCCGCGGCGGAAAGCGGCTGGGACTTCGGCTCGCGCTGGCTGGCAGACGGCACGACGCTCGCCTCCATCTACACCACCGAGATCGTGCCGCCGGATCTGAACAGCCTGATATTCGGGTTGGAGAGCGCGATCGCCGCCGGCTGTGAGGCACAGGGTGACCAGCACTGTGCGGCGCAGTTCAAGGCGCGCGCCCAGCGGCGCCACGCTGCGATCGACCGCTACCTTTGGGACGAGGCAGCTGGGGCCTACCTCGACTACCGCTGGACCCGCAGGGCGCGCCTGCCGCACGTGTCGGCAGCGACGCTGTACCCGCTGTTCGTCGGCGTGGCCAGCAGCGCGCAGGCGGCCGCGGTGGCACGCACCACGCGTGCGCAGCTGCTCAAGGCCGGGGGCCTCGTCACGACGACGCTCACGACCGCCCAGCAGTGGGATGCGCCCAATGGCTGGGCGCCGCTGCAGTGGGTCGGCGTGAGCGGCCTCAATCGCTACGACCACAACAGGCTCGCCGAGGCCGTGGCGTGCCGCTGGCTACAGAGCGTGCGGCGTGTGTATGCGCAGAGCGGCAAGCTCGTGGAGAAGTACGATGTGGTCGACAGCGAGCGCATGGGCGGGGGCGGGGAGTATCCGCTCCAGGACGGCTTCGGCTGGACCAACGGGGTGACCCGCAAACTCATGGCACTATACCCCGCTGACGCCGTGGCCGCGCACTGTCCCGCGCTGGAGCCGGTGACACCATGAACTCGGCCGAATCGCTTGCCAGCCCCCCGGAAAGCGCCGTGCGCAGCCTGCGCCTCTTCGTGTTTGCGCTGTTTTTTGTGTTCGGCGGCGTCACCAGACCAAGAGCGAGTCGCCGACGCTGCGCCACGCACTGAAGCTGCTGCATCGCGTGCGCTTTGCCCACGGCACCGCGTGCATCTTCCTGTACGTCGGGGCCGAGGTTGCGATTGGCTCACTCATCGTCAACTACCTGATGCAGGCCAACGTGCTCGGCCTCGCCCAGAAGGCCGCCGGCAAGCACGTGCCGATCTACTAGGGCGGTGCCATGGTCGGGCGCTTCATAGGCGCATACCTACTGCGCGTTTTCTCCCCGGGCAAGATATTGTCCACGGTGGCCTGTGCGGTGGCTGCGCTGCTCGTAATCGCCGCTAACATCTCCGGCGCGGTCTCCGGCCGGTCCCTGCTCGCGATCGGTCTGTTCAACTCGATCATGTTGCCGACCCTATTGTCGCCGGCCGGCGAGGGCCTCGGGGACCGCGCCGCGGAGGGCTCCGGAATCATCTGCGTGGCCATCGTCGGCGGGACCGTCGGGCCCTTGAGCACCGGATACGGTCCGGACGTGCTCGGGCTGAAGCCGCGCTCCTGGTCCCGGGGGTCTGTGACAGCGGCATCGCCAGTTTCGGGATCTACGCCCGCCGTCCCCGGCGCGACCCGGTCGGACCGGCGACTGTGATCAGCCACCGGGTGTGAGGTCAGCGCTCGGCACCCGGAAAGCATTCCGCGGTGGACAAACTCCGCTAAATTGAATGGATGCACTCACCCTGTTCGGGCTGTTCGCCGTCACTGCGGTGCTAGTGTGCTACGCGCTGGAGGATCGCATTGCTTGGTTCATTCTCGCGTTCGGAGTCTGATGTGGTTTGGATAGATGATTCACGCAGCGGTTCACGCGCGGCCGGGGTGTGCCTGATGGGCAATGAGCTTGAGCACGACACACGCTCAATCACTACAGGGTTAGCTAAGCGCCGAACCCCTCGTGGAATTTCCAGCTTCTGGTGCCGAACCTGGCGCGCTCGCACTCGACGTACGGCGGCGTTACGTGGAAAATGCCGAGGCTGACCGCTAGAATTCGGGTCGATCCTCCATATGTCGATATTAACGCCGCCTGCGTCTCATTGGCGTCACTATGTCAGGCGGCGCTTCCACATTTACCATCGGCTGATTGCCGCCCTCACACCATTGTTCGGGGGTCAGAAACATCACTGAGCACTGAGAGCAAGCGTAGAAGCTGGTGATGTATCGCGATCCGTCCTTGCGCACGACCGATACCTGGTGATAGCGCTCAAACTTGCAGATGCGGCAGCGCCACTGACCCATTGCGTGGACCATGGCGCGAATCCTGCCGACGGCAGGTAGGTGCGTCCATCCAGTGCGAATAAGTCTGCCAGACTGGATAGGCCACTGCTGGCGATAGCGGATAGTGACGAGCAGGTCCAGATCTCCAGCCGGCTCGGTGGCCATGGGGCTTCTGCAATCAACTCCCCTGTGACTTCTCCACAGTGCATTTCTCTTACTTCGCATCATGTATAGGATGCGAAGGTAAGCTGCCGTTGCAAGCCATTGATTGGATAGGGTGCGGCACTTGCGCGGAGCAGCAAAGCGACGGCAGAGATCCCGCCCCTAAGGGGCAGATGTTGCGGGCCAAGGGTCTGGAGTACGCTGCGGCCGTGAGGTCGATAACGTCTTCCGCTGTCATCACGCTGTGCACAGTCTTGTCTGCCTGTGCGACGACACCGCTTGTTGAAAGGCTACAACCGACCGCCACGAAGTTCGCGCAGCAACGCGGCGCGACTGAACTGGATTGCTCAATGGCTACCGCGGAAGTGACCGGTAAGAAGACGCTTGAAGAACCACAAACTACAGGGTGGTCCGCGTGGCCCAGCGAGCCGAATACACGGTTGGCGTCGCAGGATGCGGCAAACGCACCTCGTACCTCGTAACCTGCGACAATCTGCAAAATTGTGAGGCTGCCTCGCCCCTGACTACCGCCAGACCGGTGGAGCGCCTAGCCGACGAGCTGCAGCCCGACGCTATAAAGGCAGCTCAGCAGCGCGGCTCAAGAGATCTCAGCTGCCCAGACGCTGCGGCGGCGGTGAGAACGCAAGAGACAGTAGAGGAACCGCAGACTACTGGTTGGTACTCGCCTCCACATCGAGCGCTGTACGTGGTCGACGTGACAGGCTGCGGTAAGCGGACCTCGTATCTCGTCGACTGCGAGACCCACGCAACGGGCTGCGCAACCGGCGGTGTTCCCAAGGCAAAGGCGGCGCCTACGCAGCTTGCCGATAAGTGGCAGCCGCAAGCGATCAAGGCGGCCCAGGAACGTGCGACAGTCGACTTGCAGTGTCCAGCAGCGACCGCGGAGGTCACAAGGTCAGAAACGGTCGAGGAAGCGCAAACCACGGGTTGGTCCGAACCGCCATATCGAGCCCTGTATACGGTGGCTATTGCCGGTTGCGAGAAAGCAGCCACCTATCTCGTGGCCTGCAACAGCAAACAGAAGGTTTGCAAAGCCGGAAGTGTCGCGCGCTGACCTACTTTCAAAGGAAACGTAGTCCCCGCGGACAGGGCATTACGTTGCAGTACGGACTGAGCTTTTAGACCTGTCAGCGGAGTTTGGTAGCTGGGGCGCGCTACTTCAATCGCCTACTAACGCTGCGGGAGATTGGATGCGGCCTCGTAAGGTCCCGCTAAACCCTCTCCACCTTAGCCGCTTCAGTTCCATATCGGCCGGTTCGCATCAAACCGCGCTCGTGGCGCAGTTCTGCCCCAGATCCGATACGGCAACGGCCACGAGCTGACCCCCGACAATCCAGTGCCTGCCGAGCGCGGCACCCGCTGGCGCTGCAGGGAGTGCGGGGCTGAGCGTGCGGCCGCCATCGCGGCGCTGATTTTGGTCGTGCGATCTTCGCCGACATCGTCGCGCGCGCGAAGTCCGATCGCGGCGCGCCGGCGTTCCCAAGTCGCCTCGCGGCAGAAGATATCGAAGCGATACACCAGTAGGTGGGTGCGAGCGCCGGACGGAACCGGTAGCGTGGCTGTGGATACGGCTCTCGGCATTGACATTCGCCAGACGGGTACTAATGTGGCCAGGTGCTTCGTCTTGAAAATCTCGGATTCGGTCATGAAGGAACGGACCACCGATCTTGGCAATTTCTCGCAACCCGGCCGACGAGTTGACCTAAAAGCTGCGACAGCGCAGACCGCGACGGATAGCGGGATAGAGGTCCAGGAAGAGGAGTGGGGTACGGCCACGTTGCAGCACGTGTACAAAGTGCGCTGCGAGTGTGGCCGCTCCTGGTTCGAGCTTGAACCCCCGAGGTTCGTTAAGTGCCCTGCCTGCCATAAGCTCAGCCTCGTCTCCGCGTAGCAGGCACGGCCGCGACCGCTGCTTGGGCACCAACTCCGTCTACACCTGTGTCCGCTCGGCAATCTCTAGCGAACTTGTACGCCTTTAGTGCTCGCGAGAAAATCCGCCAATCTGCCTAAGCGATTCGCAACGTTGCGCCTGCGGGCAAACGCCTGACCAGTGGTGGCGGTTACGCCAGAGGTACCGCGCGTGACTTCTGCAATCGGCTCCGCGGGCGATAGGCGCCAATTGCCCTCCCCTGAGGCAGGAGGGTTAAATCCAAGAAAGTGAGTCGCGGCGCTTGCGAGGGCGCGTGTTATTGCACGTCTAGCCCGCAGAAGCGGCGGGGTCTCAAGCGTCCGCTGTCGAGATAATTGAGATCCCACCCTGAATGCCCGCCGCTGGCCAAACCGACGTTCGAATATTGATAGAGAATTCGACCAGCGTCAGAGATCGTTGGCTCACAAGGGCGTGTCGGTAAGGGTGAGAGTTGCGATGTACACGGAGAGAACGACGCACGCGACCCATTCCCAAAAAGCAAAGCTCAAGTACAGGGGCACACCGAGGGCGCGCCATGAGAGGCTTACCCAAGGAAGTTCCGGGAACGCGTAAGAGACATACCCCTGGGCGAAACTTGCCAGCAAGATGGGGGACAACGCGCCGCCAGCCAAGAGGCTTGCATACAACCGGGCGCCGCCGCGCGAACTGCGTGCCCGCAGCAGAAGGTACCGCTTAACGGTATGAAACGTCAGCTGCATCAATCCAAGGCACAGGTTGAAAAAGGCCATTAACGCGAGGATTTCGTGACCCTTGGGAACCGGGAGCAGCCGTTCAGGCAGCACCGCGCAAACCGCCATGCAGAAGAATCCCAATCGTAACGCCGAGATTCGGATTGGCGACTTGCCCGCGCCATCCTGATTCCAGTCGCGAGCCAGTACCCAGCACAACCCGCAAAGTCCGCACAGCACTATGCCCGCCGACGCCCACAGATGACCGGCGGGATTGCGGTCGGGGAAGACCAGATTGGACATCGTCATGTACCGCCAGTCGTACTCCGACGGATATCGCCGCCCCGCCATCACCATGCCGAACCAGAATACGAATACCCCGAGCAGTGCGGTCGCGCACGAAAGCCCTCGCCCGTACGCCCTCATTCGAAGTCTCCAGATGATCGTCGGTCGCCTATTATCCGACGAGTCTTTCTGGTTGGGGGGCATCGCTCCCCGAGTTAGGCCCTTCCCACGCGGGATATCGAGGCTCACGGTCGCTCCACACACCCGAGGAGTCGACGTGAAGTTGTCCGCCATGACCATCGCCGCCCTTCTTGCTGCTGCCGCCGCGCACGCCGAAGTGCCCACATATTCTGCCGCCACTTGCAAGCGAGCGCTTGCGGATGTCGAGAAGGACCTCGCACACTGCGCCCAGGGTCGCACCATTGAGCGGTCGATGCCCTTTGCAGAGGCCTACTACTCCCTGTCCGTGTGTTATATGCAGGGCGACAAGGATGCAGGTAAGGAGATCGGCAACCTCTCGGAGCGAGCCCAGTACATCGTCGGACAGGCTGCAGGGAAGGCGCGCTACGGCGATTGATCGGTGCGTCCCTCGTGCTGGGCAGCCCCGAAGGAGCCAGGACGAGAATTGTGGTAGCGGGGGCGTGAATTGCGCCCGCGCCGTACTGGTGCGGGGCAGCTTTTTTATTGCATGAGCAGCCACTCACGCCTCCGCTCGGATGGCCATGCTCAGGACTGCGGTACTCCACTGGGCGGCGTATACAAGTGCGCGTATATATACGGATCTACAGTAACAATAGAGGGAACACCGGATGCTCACTGTACTTTCGCCCATTTGCCGCGCGCCGCTCTTGGCGGCGCTCGCAATCCTCGCCCAGCCAGCAGCCGCTGACGAGATTCAATTCGATATCACCGGGGAGGCCTTCCAAACCCACCGGTAGCGGTAGCGTGCTTGGGCCGATCGAGCTCATTTTCACAGTCGATAGCCAGAGCGGGGAGCTACGCACATTCACGAATTTGGACACTCCTCTCATTGACGCAGGCGGTATGACCGTGACGGGATTTCAGTGAGGTCCTCAACGGACAGTCAATCCTCCCGCCATCGAAGTTGACCCTGAACCTTGATGCGATGGGCAACACGGATTTCGCGCTTGAGGTTCCTGGCGTGTTTGATTGGGGGGATGTCAGCCCTCCGAGTTCGCAACAGGTCTTGGCCGCCTCGGCATCCAAGGACGTGTTTGCGGCGTTGTTCTCCTCATATACACCTAAAGGCGGCTTGTTAGAGTTGGCTTACGCAGGCGGTCTGCCTGTAGAGGTTTCGAATGCGACGATCCGAGTCGTCGGCGTGCCTGAGCCCGGTCCTCTAACGCTGTTCGCGCTCGGTCTTGTGGGTGTAGTGCTGTCGTGGCGCAGGTCCGGCGCTCACAGAACACCACCTTAGGCTAAGGGCCTGCGTCTGCGGCGTAATCCTCGCGGACGAAGGGTGAAAGTCTAGTACGGACTGAGCCTTTAGACCTGTCAGCGGAATTTGGTAGCGGGGGCGTGCTACGCGCAGTTGGTGCGACCCGAGCGCAGTCGGTGCGCATTCGCTGAGAGCCCGTAAAGAGCAGCAGGCGGCGTACGGCGCATGCGCGGCGTTGGAACCGCCGTCGTCGAGCTGCTACCTAAGCAACTTGAAAGCATGCGTCCATTCGTTACGCAAAAAGCCAGGAATGCACCACAGCATGCATAGTGGCTCGATTGCACGGGCTGCTTCAACTTTGCCCATGTCCGTCGTTTCCCATCCGAATTGATCCAAGACGGCTCCAACAACCTTCTTCGCCGCTTCATCGTCACCGCAGATGAACATAGTAGGTTTGCCACCTTGAAATAGTGGATTCACCATGCGTGCGTTTCCCACAGAATTGAAGGCCTTTACAAAGTGCGTACGCGAAAACTCGCGCTGCAGACGTTCCATTAGGGATTCTTCGAGGTTAGTGAAAAAGCGCAATACGCCATTGGATGGAGGAGCTTCGGCGATGGGATTTGTTGCATCGATGAGCGGCTTGTCCGCGAGATTGGATACACCGGCAAGACGCAAGGCCTCTGCTGCGACCGCGCCCTTGACAGCCAGCACGATGACTTCCCCGAACTCCGCGGCCTCAGCAAAGCTCCCGATGCGAGCGGCTGGATTCTGTGCGGCCCAGCTCTTGAGCTTGACGGCATCGCGGCTTCCAATTACGACGGCATGACCATGTTTGAGAAACCCGCTGGCCAGCACTTTGCCCACGTCGCCAGATCCGATGACACCGATTTTCATATCAACCACTCCAATTCGCGCAGCAGAAGATTCGACTGCGAGACACTGCGGTGCGGCGAATTGTGGACTCAGCTACGCTTTGTGCAAGTAGGCCACGCCTGCGGTAGAGCCTCCGTCAGGCAATCGGCTCGTAAGCGATGCGGTTTGGGAAGGCGCATATTGCGAACGACCGCTACCGGAAAACTGCGACCCGCCTCCGAGTGATCGCTCCGGGGTGATAGCCGCCGGTGGCAGCCACAAAAACGCTTTAGTGGGAATCGCACAGCTCCGAATTTGCGGCGATTGAGCTGCGCCAATCGCTTCCGGCTGCTGTTGTCCGGCTCTCTCTCGCCCCTTAAAATTCAATAGGTTAGGGGAAAGTCGAATGATACGACGTACCCGCGCCGGTGACATCGTCACCAATCGCCTCTTGCACAGCACTGCGGCGTGGGTTCACTTTCCTATTGGGACCCCCATGGAACGCATCACGCTGGTTGGCTCACCGGCGATTTCGGAGGACGAGCGGCAGCGGGTGAGGCTAATCCGCTTGCAAGGTGACGATATCGCGATGTCGCTATGACCCGTGCCCCAAAAATCCAAAGCCAAGTGAGTCGCACGGTGTCGGAGGAGCGGCGCGTCTCTACCGGTCTGCTAAACGACTGGCTTGCAGAGCCCGAGAAGCAGAGCGACGAGCTGCAGGCCAACCAGGCACGATTGCTGAAAATCCTCGCCAAGAAAGCGCTGCACTGAAATGAGGCCCTGGCCCGAAGCGGTCAGTTGCCGGATGACTGCTTTGTGCCCTCTGCGGTCCCTCGAGTCTCCCAAAAGCCGCCATTCCTGTGCGAGGAAGCGGACAGTCAAAATTTGGCTAACTTGATGTTCGCGGGCGAGGTCGGAGGACGCAGCGCCCGAACGACGCAAACCCCCCGTTCAAATTCCAGACGTTTGTGCTCCCTGCGGCCCGCAACGTGGCGGCGGTCGTCCATGTCGTCGATTGCAGAACGGCCTACTCGTGTGCGTTTGCGCAATGAGACTTGCAGTGCGGATCGGGCACGCTATGTTGCGCGGTCCGGAACCTCCGCGAGGACTTTCCTGACCACCAGTGCGTGAGTCGACGATAGAGCAGCATCGTTCCCAGCAAAGCCAGCATCAGGATCACGATCAGCACGGTCCCGATCAACACCGTCCGCCCGATCCAGCCACTGCCGGTGCGCTCCGCCGAGCTCGTGAGCTCGAGCAGATCGTTGAGGAGCGCCTTGCGCTGCGCGTCGATCGCCGCGCTCGCCTGTACGAGGGTCGCCTTGCGTTCGTTCTGCACGATCTGTTCGACTTGGTCGAGCGACGCCTGGCGCTCGGCCCGAATGCGACCGAAAAGATCGCCGAGCGCCGCCTGCCGCTCGCGCGAGAGTTGCTCCGCCATCCCGGCCACGGTTTTGGACGTCGCCCCCAAGATCGTGGTCATCTCCTCGATCCGCGCCTGAGTCTGCTCAGATTCCTGCGTCCCGAGCGTATTTAGGGTGTACACCTCGGCCTGCCAGCGCATCAGGAACGGGAAGCGCTGCGCGAGGTACAACGACCGCTCGGCGAACAAGCGGGTCTGGTCGATCTGCTCGGTCGCGGCCCGGAGCGAATCCGTTATGCCGTCGCCCGACTCCACTGACGCCGCGCCGCTGCGCTTGATGTCGGACAGTCGAACGAATGCCACGGCGACTGCCGACGGACGCGGGCCAGGCCACGCCAGGATCTTCTCGCGATAGGCAACGCGCGTCGGCTCGTTGACCCATCGCTCCGCGAGCGCCCAGGCATCGGCTGCGTTCTGTTCGAGTACTTTGAGCAACCTCACCTGGGAACTGTCAGCGGGCGTGTCCTTGGCGGCATTGCGCTGAGCATCGGCGGTCAGCGTCGTGTGCGTGAGCATGTCGGCGAGACCGTCCACGGGATCGGGTTCCGTCGCGATGGCCACGATGGCGGCCATTCCGCTTCATGCCCGCATGGCCGGCCACTTGCCCATGACTGCCCGCACATCGCGCGATTGTCGGTCGGCGGCGTCGAGCCATCGTGGCCGCGGCGGCTGGCTGTGGTCGAGGCGCCCGAGCTGCCCTATGCGCTTCCCGTCCAGAGCGGCTTGCTCATCGTCTCGGTGTAGCCTCGAAACATGACATTGCAGCTCACACTAATGCGCGGCTGGTCGCTGGAATTGGCGTCCACCGAGTGAGGTAACCATGCGGGAAAGAACAGGAGCGTGCCATCCTGCACCTGCACGACGGCCTGATCGGTGTTCTCACCCGTCAGTTGCGTCACGGGCGGGCGAATGATGCTGGTCTGAATGCGCGGATCGTGAAAATTGATGGTATCCGCGCCCGGCTTCGTTTGCACGTAGTAGACGCAACTGAGGAAGTTGTTCGGATGCGTGTGTACGCGATGCGCTGCGCCCCGGGTATTCACGCTGACCCAGCAACCCGTTATCTCAAATCCGGTATTGGCGACGTGCAGAAATCGCAGAACTCGTGCGGCGCTGTGATCGACGCAGGCCACCAGACTCGCGAGTTCGGGAAGTGCGTGCCAGTTGGGCTCTGACTGCCACCCTTGGCCCGGACTGATCGTTTCCAATACCGAAGCCAGCTTGACGAGCACGTTGTGGTTAATGCGGCCCGAGAGGGAGCGGCGCAACTGCAACTTCCAGACGAAGGTCGGAAACACCGGAAGAATTTCTGATCGCTCGATCGGCGATTCCGGTTCCTCATCCATAGCGACCTCCATTCGTTCCGCAGCTCAAGCCAAGCACCCGTTTGCGCTTGTATGTCGTGCGGCATCGGCGCGATCGAGCCCGGATCTGCTGTTACTCTCCGGACCGGCGTACTGTAATGCCGCGCATGGTCAAGCGCTTCCGTGTTTGCCAGAGTCTTGCCGATCCGCGACGCGGGCACGAGCATCTGAAACGACATCGCGCCGGGGGCGAAGCCGAAAAACAGCATCCGGCGATTATCCAACTCGCGTTCCTGGCCCCCGACGTCACCGACCGGATGCTGCGCGAGAACCAACCACCGGAACTCACCTCAACCCGATTGCCCGACCACGCTCGGCGGTGGTCAAGGGCTTCAGTTCAATAATGGCAGGAGACAACCATGGCTAGAAGACAGACAGCACCCCCTGGGTATTGGAAACTCAAGAGAAAGTATCCGGCCTACTTTGACGCCGTCGAGGCATTGGGCACGGCCGTACGCCAAGCGGGTCCTCTCGACGAAAAGACGACGCAACTGGTGCAGCTTGGCGCTGCTGCAGCCATCCGGTCCGAGGGAGCAGTGCACAGCCACGTGCGGCGCGCTCTGGACGCAGGCGCCACGTCAGATGAGATCCGGCACGCCGTAATATCCATTACGAGTACCATCGGCTTTCCAAGTGCCCGCGCTGCACTGAGCTGGGCTGACGACGTCTTTGACAAGATGCGTGCGAGAAGTAAGTCCGTCGGGAACTGAAATAACGTTCGGGGGTGAACAGCGGTGCGGGGTGGCCATGCGGCTCGTTCGTCGGGGACCGGAAGGAGCCAGCCGCATCGCGATGCGCGGGCCTGATCCACTCACCGGCGCCAGTGTCGGCGCGTCAATGCGGGCGTTTTCGTTTCGGCGTGGCGAATGTCTGCTTTGTGGAAAACTAAGAGCCGGAGGTGAATGACCGCTAGTGGCCCGTCAGCGACCGTTTTATCGACGGTCGCCGACCCGCCCAATTTATCCCTCGGTTCGTTCGGCAATTTCGAGTGCGTCGTCAACCTCCACGCCGAGGTAGCGCACGGTGCTTTCAAGTTTCGAATGGCCAAGCAGCAGCTGCACTACGCGCAGGTTCTTGGTGCGCCTGTAGATGAAAGCCGCCTTGGTACGTCGCATCGTGTGCGTCCGTACGCGGTGTCGTCAAGTCCGATCTGCCTCACCCAGCTGTGAACAATTCGGGCGTACTGCCGGGTAGATACGTGCGGGGGAGCCTTGGAGACGACTCGGAAACAAATAATCATCCGATCGACGGCGGGCCTGATGGATCCATGCCAAGACAGACTTGCGAGTTTGCTCAGTGATCTCGAACTGGACCGGGCGCCGCGTCTTTTGCTGCATGATCATCGCGCGCGGGGCGACGCGTTCGCCGTGGCAAACATCGCGCACTCGGAGCTTCACCAGGTCACAGGACCTCAATTTGCTGTCGATCGCTAAATTGAATAGGGCGAGTTCCCGCGCTCGATTTGCGAGCTCGAGCCGGACGCGGATGGCCCAGATATGCTTCAGCTTCAGCGGCGCCTTCTGGCCCACGAGCTCGCCTTTGTTCCATGGCGCTGGCCGCGAAACGCTGTGAGTGACTTGGTGCATGAGTAACTCCCATCTTGTGAATGACAGGGTGGTCAGTCTGGATCGGGGTCGAATGGGACGGAGTTGTGCCGTTTGAGGCATTCGCGTTGACCAATGCCAGTCATTCAACATCACCATAGCGGACATTGCTCACGCATCTCACGGAGGGGTCCCTGTCTAGTGTCATGTGCCGGGTCCGCTGAAGGATTCGCACTCCAGGGAGTCAATGCAGCGTCGCGATGCCATGTTCTTCCAATGCTTGGATGATGCTATTGCAGATAAGACCATATTGCCGATACGAAGAATCCGGAGCTGCTCGGGACTCAGAAACGGAGTCTGAGGCGCGGTGAAAGCGTATAATTGTCTTAGCGTAGAGCGTCGCCGACTCCCTCGAGCTAAGCGCCTCACGGAGAGTTCTCTCAGATCACAGTCACTGGAGAAGATCCGAATGGCAACGATCAAGGTGATTCAGAACGGGCCTTACCTGGTCCAAGGTGACGATGTGACGGCGGTAGATTGGAACGGCGCCAGCTATGCGATTCCCAAGCGTCCGTTTGCTTTGTGCCGCTGCGGTGGCTCTACCACCAAGCCCTTCTGCGACGGGACCCACTCTCGAACCGGCTTCAAGGCGGCTGAAGCAGCAGTGCCGGGCAGCCAGGACAAATCAGCCACCAAACCCTAGTGCAGCACCCGCCGTATTAGCTTGCGGAGCGGCTCGGGACTGGATTGCAGCGCGACGTGTAGGAGGGCACCGCGCATTGCAAGCGCACGCGCGGTAAGGAGCCAGTTGAGGAGTTGAGGACGGATATTAACGACACGCCGCTACCCAGAATTCGAGCAGTCCAGCTCCACATGAAAGCAATCCGTGCGCATTACGCGCGCGTTGCGTGGCAATACAAACCCGTCGAGAGAAAACAGTGATAGAGCTGCATCACTGCAGCGTGGCAGCTCCGCTCGTCGAAGAACGCCTACAAAGGCGCGGAGCGCCCTGCGCTCACGGTACTCGCGAGGCTGCTGTGCGGGTTCCCGCCTCTGACGCGCGGTTAGACCGAACGGCCGCCGTGTGCCCGAAAGCGACAGTGGGCCTGCCCGGTACCGGTCATTCGAGGCAGCCGCAGCGAACATTCTGAACACGGCGGGCTAAGCCAATTGGTGGCGACGGTCTCAGTGATTAATGGTGATTTGCCCGCGGTGGCGTCGGCGCGACGTAGTCGCGCCAAGCGTGGCGCGCGGCCTGCCATGCCCGGGTGAACTCGTCGACCGAAACTTGCGGCTGGTCGCGTAAATACGCATTCGCGGCGGCGTCAAACTCGGCGGCCGTGCGCCGGATGGGGTGATCGGGGGCGAGGCGGTCCGCGTCGGCCTTTGAGAACATTTGCCGCGCGAGCGCCGTCGTCGATTGCACCCCCGCCCCCATTACCAGGGTGCGGAGGATCGCCCGCTCAGCCTGATCCGGGGTCGCCGCGCCGACGACGCCGAAGGCGTCGCGGAGCTCGAAGAAGAGGTCCGCACGCTGTTTCACCGTGGTTTGCGGCGACGTCGCCCCGACGGAATTCTCTGTGTACAGCGGGCCGGTGAGATACTCCGCGAGCTTCGTTAACGCGCTCATGTCGATTTCCCTTTGGAGACTCAGGTTCAGAATCCACTAGCCTGACCCGAGCCTGCGCGGACCGATCAGTCGGTGGCGTCAGAATCGAAATCCTACCGCCTGTTAGCGGCTTGGCAAGCTTGGCATATGATCTCGGAGCGCACGAAGGCCGGACCGGCGCGTTCCAAGAACAAGTTTGGCCTGCGGCACCCCATGAAACGCTCAAAGGTAATTCGCAGGCGGCTGCAAATCCTGGCCGTGGCGGCGGTACGCAAGGCTGCGTTGGAGCGTGCGGAAGGCGTTTCTCGCAGGCGCTGGCGTGATGGTCACAGCAACACGTATGCGCAGACCTCCGGGGGGTATCGCCGTGATGATAGGCGGGACGACCGCCTGGGTTCCCGAGCGCAGAAGCAGGCCTGCAAAGCCGGTGACGAGAAGAGCCGCCCCGAGTGCCGTGGAGAAGCGCCAGACCAAGCACGCAGACAGCCCGCCAGCAAGTAGCCCCACGCCGCCAACAAGTAGCCCCACGCCGCCGCCCGACGTCCGCAGCTTCGTAATTCGAACGTTGAGTCGGGTACTCGCGGTTGGTCGGTTGCGGGCCGTTCAGCCCGACCGTTGAATGTCCGCTTGAGGGAAAACGATGATGCGGCCTCGAGCGGCTGCTTCTGGCCCGGGAGCGGTCGTTGGGAGCCAGGAGACGCGTGGATTTGAAAATGCAGAGGCTGAGCTGCGGGAAAAATTGGTAGCGGGGGCACGCTTCCGTCAGAACCGGCCATGTGCTGGTATGCCAAGGTTGCCTGAGAATACAGCCGCTTTCCGCTCACGCCCCGGGTGCCTGTGGCCCGGGATTTTCATTTCTCCGGACACCCCCACAGCTCCTGCAGCGCGGCTGCCACCCCCGAAGCGGCGGCCTCGTTCCAACGTTCGGGATGCTTCTCTGCCCAATTTTTGAACGCCTGCAGCGCGGCAGCGTAGCTCGGCAGATTGTACGCAGATGCCGTAGGGCGTTGCGCCGATCTTCCAACCCCAGACCCCGGACAGAATCAATTGATCTTCCGTGGCCGTGATGTAACCCAGGCACAGGAAGTTGTCGGGAGCGCCGACCGGCAGCTTGCAGGCTTGCATCAACTCCTCGACCCTGAACAGTTCCGACGCCCGGGTGCTGGTGCCGCAAAAGAGGACGGTCGCGATGACAACTAAGAGTGCAGCAGCACGCATCATCTTTCTCCTCCCGGCGGCGTCATGCGTGGCCCGCCAGCGAGTGCAGCGCCATCGCTCGGTCAATGATTGTCTGCTCGACCTCGCTGAAGCCGGTGAACTCCGCCTTCACGTCCCACGGGGTATCTGCGCTCGTCACGGCGTGCGCTAGTGACACATGGTGGTCCAGCATCTCCTGCAAGGTATCGAACTGCGCGAAGCGATCGCGCTCCCCCTTCACGGGCACCTCAGCCACGCTGAGGAAGCGCTTGTCCGGGTCGAAGTCCCCGCCGATCGCCTTGGCGAGATCGGCCCAAGACTCCGGCTCATTGTTCAGGTGGATCAGGCGCACCACCATGCGCGGGAGTTTGCTCATGCGATCAGGATACCCCTAAGGGCGGGTGGCCCGAGGTTTTGCTTGCCCGGCTCGCCACGCATCCCCCCAAGGATGGGGGCAGCGGCCTGCTGCTCAACCGACCCCGGGTGCCTATGGCCCGGGGACTGATCAAGGCGGTTCACCCCGTTGGGGACCTTGGCTGTCTTCGGGCTGCGCCGACATCGACCACCAGATCTCCTCCAATGGCGCGGACATGGTGTGGCCCGCGCCGGACGTGGCGATTATCCCGCGCTTGACCGCAGCTCGTGACGATGACCGTCGGCAAGGCGAACCCGCCGGATGCCATCAAGAACCAGGGGGTGGAGACCGCGACTCAAGAGCAGCGCATCCAGACGGAAAAGCAGACGAAGCTCGCCGAGGATCAGCGAATGATGGCCGAACAGAGCCGCGCGAGCGCGGACAACGCTTACCGCGAGGCGATGCATCTCTCACCCGAGCAGTTCATCCAACTTGAGACGATCAAGATGCAGGCGCGGGTCTGCGGCGACCAGGGGAAGGCATCGTGCACGTTCATTCAGAACGGCGCGACGGCTGTATACAACCTGGCAAAGTGATGTGATCAGCCGCCGCAGTGTCAGGGTCAATACATTTGGGTGCGCGACTTCAGCGACAAACGGAACTTCTTCGTGCTGCAAAGGAGCCGTGTAGCTCAATACGGACGGGCCGTCCATCGCGAGTAGTGGGCTCTCGTATGCTGTGGGGGCCGTTACTGCTTTTGCAATGCCCACGAAGATGTCTGTGCAGGCGTCTGCGAATCAATAGACTGTTCTGCCGCAGGGACACGGATGTTGGTGATATTTGGAATTCATACTCGTTGAAACCGCTTCTACGTTGCTCTTGCTAGTCGGCTACGTGTTTGTCACCGTTTGGAAGGACCTGAGGAGGAGCTCCTCCCTATAAGGGGAGGAACTCGGACGTTGGAGCACGCAGCGCAACCGCTTCGTTCGGTGCCGATAACGGACGAAACGACCGTCAGGGCCCTTGCCGAACAGACTAACTCGAGCCTGGGCGAAGTGAGGTCGATGCTAGATGCAGAGATGGCGCGACTTTTCTCCGGCTCGAGCGTCAAAAACTTCATCAGCGTTATCGCTAGTCGCCGGGTGAAGCAGCAATTGCGCTCGAAGGGTCGCAAAGCCAATTGATCCCCTGCGAGCGTCGTGGAACCACCAAGTTCCTCACACACGAGCAGCTCATTGCGCGCGTTCGCGCCGCGCTGTCCGTGGTTTGTGAGGCGGAAGCTCACACTCTTGACATGCTGCAGCGTTCGCTCGCGCGCGCTCTTCGGAGTCGCGCTTGATTGCACGCACGAGTCGCGAGGTGATCGCGCGTGATCAGATGAGTGGCATCGACTACTCGCTCTGGGTGCTCGTCAGCACCCGATCGGGGCGAGACTGCGCCGCTGCCGCTTGAGCGGCTGCGGTGATTTCTTTTTCGCGCGCCAAGCTGCAACCGGCGCGCCCAGCAGGACATAATGCAGGCCTTCGCACGTCGAGAGGGGCGACCTCGAGAGGGCGGTGGCGCGGATGCGAAAGGTACGGAAACACAAATGACGGAAGAACAGGATGAATTCATTCCTTACCTAGTCCTTGTCCGCTTCGACAAGGGGGAAAAGGGGAGCACCGCTCGGATCTCGGAATCACTGCCGCCATTGCTGGCGACGCTGGAGGAGATGGGTAGCGTGCAGCGTGTCGAAATGTCCTATGACGGATCCTTCGTCGCATTCCTGGTCGCAGCCGATACTCGATTCGAGAATACGCTGCGGGTGCTGAATCACGTTCAGTCGCCCGGATCCGGTAAGAGCTCCGCGCTCGAAGGACACGACAAAGTGCTGGTGCTCGAGGTCCACATGGGCAGCGCAACGCGCATCGAGCGCGTCACGGGATGGCTCAACGAGTGCGGCATCCTTGCCGAATAGGAGCGTCGATGAAGGTTGGCATCTATTCCGGCGTCAGCACCGACCGTCAGGGGGAGTCCGCGATCGCCGACCGAGTGAGGGCCATTCTCCGCCGAAAGGGCTGATGTCGGAGGTCTTGGCCGGGCGCCTGCGGTCCGCTGAGGCTGAGCGTGCTCGGTTGGCCGCAGCGCAGGCGAAACCGCCACGGAGCATCGGAAGCCCGCGTCAGCGGAAAGCGTGGAGCGACGCGTTGAACGGATGCGCGAGCGGCTGGCGACGGGCGGCGAGATTGCCCGGTGCGCGCTGCGCGAGCTGTTCCCGCAGGCGATCTGGCTAGACCCAGATGATTCCGGCCGATTTCTGTGGGCCGTTTACGCGGTCGACGATGAGGTGCTGCGGTCGGCGCTCTACGATGACCCGGCGTACCGGTATTCGAGCGCCGACGTGTTCACGCCGGTCCTAGAATAGTCGGCGTGTTTGGTAGCGGGGGCCTGATTACTCTCTCGCCTACTTCGCACCGGTTGTCACTAGCGCGTTGAATTCAGAGGGTATTCGACCCGGTTGATTCGCTTCTTGGATTCGCTCTCCCTAGGGCAATCTAGAATTCGGGGGTAGTCACCCCGCGGCGGAGTGAAGGTCGTTGGGCCCGCTGCTCCCTCTTCACGTCTGCCGTATGTCCGCCGGGCGGCCAGAACCGGCCAGAACCGGTCCCTGACTGATGCTTCTTGGATGACCCGGAAGCAGACACTCACTTGAGCGCCGCAGTGGGGCCAACTAAGTCGGGCGGCTCGGACGGTCACGAATTTTGAGCGCTGCCGCCGATCGTTCATGTCTCTCGAATTGATGGTGCCTGCGGTATAGGCTCCGATCATGCGCCTCAGCAGTTTCGTTCTGATCCTCCTCTGCTGGCTCTCCCGCTAACTCACGCCGCAGCGGCGGATGGCTCAACTTGAAGATTTTCGCCGGGCTTCCCATGACCATGGAGGGGTTGCGTCCCCCAGTGACTGTTTACGCCTTGACCATGGATGTCCCCGAAAATCGGACCCAAAGTGTTTGATGGCAGAGGGCATAATGCGCGCAAGCTCGGACGGGAACACATGAGCAAGGTGATCTGGGGAATCCTCAGTACCGCGAACATCGGCATCAAGCGCGTCATCCCGGCCATTCTCTCCGGCGAGCGCGGCGTCATCGCGGCCATCGCCTCGCGCGATGCCGAGCGGGCCCGCGAAGTCGCCGCGCGCTTCGGCATTGCTCGCAGCTACGGCAGCTATCAGGCGCTGCTCGACGATCCGCAGATCGAGGCGATCTACAACCCGTTGCCCAACCACCTGCACGTCGAATGGACGGTGAAGGCACTCGAGGCCGGCAAGCACGTGCTCTGCGAGAAGCCGATCGCCCTCGATGCCGTTGAAGCACAGGCCATCGTCGCGGCCCGCAACCGCAGCGGCAGGCGCGTCATCGAGGCCTTCATGGTGCGCTTCCATCCGCAGTGGCATCGGGTCCGCTCCCTCGTGCGCGATGGTCGGATTGGCAAGGTCCGCGCGCTGCAGTCGGCGTTCACGTTTCCGGTCGCCAGTGCGGACAACGTGCGCAATCGCCTCGAATACGGCGGTGGCGCGCTTTACGACGTCGGTTGCTACCCGATCGTCACGGCGCGCTACCTCCTTGGCAGCGAACCCGAGCGCGTGATCGCCCTCGTCGACCGCGACCCGGCGCTCGCGGTCGACCGGGTGACGAGCGGGCTCGTGGCCTTTCCCGGCGGCGAGCAACTGCTGCTCACGAGCGCGCTGCAACTCGCGCTGTACCAGCGGGTCGTCGTGCTCGGCACGCAGGGCCGGATCGAGATACCGGTGCCGTTCACGCCGCCGAAGGAGCACGCCTGCCGGATCGTGATCGATTCGGGCGCGAGCCTCGACGGCAGCTCGGCCGTGGTCGAGGAATTTGCGCCGGTCGACCAGTACCAGCTGCAATGCGACCTCGCCGCCGCCGCGTTCCGAAACGATTTGACGCAGGAGTTCCCCATCGAGGACGCGATTGCCAACATGCGAATCATCGATGCCCTGTACCGGTCCGCGATCTCGGGCCGGTGGGAGTCGCCGTGAGCGGCGACGCGAAAGACGAACCCACCGTGCCGGCCAAGCGCCGGCGCGCCGTACCTCTGTGGCTGATGGGTATGACCAACGCGTCGTTCGGCATGTACGGCGGCGTCCTCGTGATCTCGGTCCCGGAACTGCTGAACGCCCGCGGCGTGCCGGAGGCGACGATCTCGGCGATGACGGCGGTGACGATCTCGCCTGGCATGTGGTCAGTCATCGCGAGCCCAATGCTGGACGTGCGCTTCAGTCGTCGCTGGTACTCGACGGTCACTGCCGTGGTCGCCGCCGTACTGCTTTCGCTCGGACTGCTCTGTCTCGACGACGTCGTCCTTGCGGGAATCCTGCTGGTGACGGGCTTCTTCGCCGCGAATCTCTATCAGAGCGCTCTCGGCGGATGGCTCTCCAGCATCATCGAACCGGAGGAACGCGGCGCGCTCAGCGTCTGGGTCAGTATCGCTAACATCAGCGGTGGCGGCGCGATGGCGGTCATCGCGGGCGAAGTGATGCAGCGCTACTCCCCGGTCGCGGCGGTGGTGGCGCTCGGGGCCGTGCTGCTGCTGCCGGTCGGGGTATTCCCGTGGATGCCGGCCCCGGGGCCCGACCGGCGCCTCGCGGCCGAGAGCTTTCGCCTGTTCTTCGCCGAGGTCGCCGGCGTCGTTCGGCGTCCGCAGGTGCTGCTGGTGCTCGCAATGTTCGTCTCGCCGGCCTCGTCCTTCGCGCTGGTGAACCTGCTGGGGGGGCTCGGCAGCGACTTCCGCGCGTCGGCCCATTTCGTCGGCGCGGTGGGTGGCGCGGGCGTGCTGTTAGCCGGCATCGCGGGTTGCCTGATCTTCCCGTTCATCAACCGGCTGCTGCCCCTTCGATACCTCTACCTGACGATCGGGGTCGTCGGTGCGCTGTTCACGCTCGCGCTTTTGCTGCTGCCCCGTACACCGCTTGCCTTCGCCACGGCGTTGATCGGCGAGAACGTGTTCCAGTCTGCGGCAATAACCACCTCGATCGCGATCGCGTTCGAGACGATCGGGCATCGCAATCCGCTCGCGGCGACGACGTTCAGCGTGATCGTGTCGGTGCTCAACATCCCCAACACCTACATGGTCTTGGTCGACGGCCGGAGCTACGCGTGGCTCGGGGTTGACGGCAGCTTTCTCGTTGACGCCGGCGCGAGTCTTGCCGCCTGCGGCCTTCTCACCCTGCTGCTCAGGTACCTGTCGATGCGCCGGCCGGCTGCGGCTGACGTTGCGGCGGAGTTCCGCGCCGGAGTTTCCGGCGCCCGCAGCGACCGGTGACGACGGGTCGTGGTGACGCCTCGCTCGTTACCGGTGACAGGATTGCACCCCGCAGATTGCCTAAGCGATCAAGCGGCAATGGCAAAGCCGATTGCGGTCACTGGAGGATGCAAATGTACCGGGCGTCTGCCTTCCCAATTTCTGAAATTGGTGACCGAAGAAGAGGTCAATGGGACCCTGCGGAGCTGGGTTACCAAGGGCGCCAATTTTCAGCCGGGAGTACCCCCTCCGACTGAGGCTTCCATGGCTGGCGGTATTTAGGCTGGATCGCAAATCTAACGAAGGCGAGATCGCCGAGCGATATCGACGCGCTGGAGCTGTAGGAACTTGGAGCACCTATCGACCGACTGCGGGAGCGGCTTCGCAAGGGTGACCCGGATATGCCCGCCGATGAGATCCGCAGCAATCGACCGGGCGGAAGCTAAGCGCAGAGAACTCGAAGAGCAGCAACCCGCGTCCAAGCAGTCAGCGAAGGTGCTGGCGATGCTGCCCAGTGCCGCTGAGATGTACCGCCGGCAGATCGCTGAAGGCTTAAGCGGTGACGAGTGTGCAGCAGGGAAGGCCCGCGTGCTCTTGCGCGAGTGGTTTGGCGGGAAAATACAGCTGGAAGCGTTCCCCGATGGGGGACTTATGGCTCACTGGAATGAGAACGCTGGGGCCCTGCTGAGAAATACAGGGACGTTTGGTAGCGGGGGCCTGAGTTGGGTTTCGAGCAGCCCTGAATTCGTTGATATTTCTCTGCGGTAGTGCGGGCCCGCTTTGATGCCTATCTGGACGTGTGCCTCGGCTGACTTTGCCGTGCAGGCGTCCGCGTCAACTGGGGAAACAGCCGAAAACGTCAGCGCCGCCTAAGCAGTGGGGCGGGCACGGTAGCCACGGGTCTGGGCGGCGCCTGCTGAGCGGGGTATACCTAGGGCAACGACAAGGATACAAAAATAGGAGCCACCCGATGTCCACCATGATATCGCGCAGCGTAGCGCTTCTTACCGCGCTTCTCGCCATTACCGGCCTGCCAGCAGCCGCTGAGGAGTTGCAATTCGATATTACCGGGGAGGCATACCAATACACCGCCGGCAACACTGTGGCGCTGGGCCCAGCCGAGATCATTTTTACCGTCGATAGCCAGAGCGGGGAGGTACAAACGTACCCCGCAAGCGATCCGACATTTGGCGTCCCAACCATCTTCGCAAGCGATATGACCGTGACCGGCTTTAGTTGGGTCATTAATGGGCAGTCAATTCTCGCCCCGTCTAACCTGACCCTAGGCCTCAGTGCGATGGGCAATACGGATTTCGCGCTCGGAATTGATGGCGTGTTTGATTGGTCTAATATCAGCCCTCCTGCGAGTTCGGAACAGGTCTCGGCCGCCTCGGCATCCAACGATGTGATTGCCGCGCTTTTTTCGACGTATGCCCCTGTCAACGGCGACCTAAGCCCGCCAAGCGACGGAAGCTTGGTTGTGGCGACGAGCAACACGACGGTGCGAATTGTCGGCGTCCCGGAGCCAGGCCCTCTCGCGCTGTTCGCGCTCGGTCTCGTGGGCGTAGTTGCCTCGCGAGGCCGCCGCAAGCTGTGTCAAATTTGGTAGCGGAGGCGTGAGTTGGATTTCGAGCACCCTTGATTTCTGATGTTCTGCTTCGCTAGTTGACTAGAGCTGGTTCGGAGGTCCTAGCGCCTGGGCGATTAGTCGCAGGTACATCATCAAGCACAGCGCAAGCACGGCTAGGGCAATCGCGAGCATCCCCGCGGACAGGACAAGGTACCGAATTGCCATGTGCACGAAGGGTATTGCTGCGGTGCAATAAAACACAGTAACCGCGGTGGGCCATAGAGTTCTTTGCAATTGGAGCCGCGCGTTCTGGACCGCCTCCACTCCCCAAGCAATACGTGCACGTCTCGCATCACTATCTCCCCATGGGCCTGTTGGATCTGCGACGTTGCGCTTGCGGTAGCCCACCAGGGCGTTATCCCACACTTTCAGGACGTCGCCATATCGTTTCTGAGCGCGAAGGCTTTCGAGCGCCGCTACTTCATCTTTCGAGAAGTAGCCTCCAGATAGAAAATGCAGAGTGTCCTGGGACATCGCGCCATCAAGCGATTGGAGTCGATACAGCACAAACGCTGCCAACAGTCCGAATGCCGCCGCTATGGACTGGGCAATCGTAGTGAAGGTGTAGAGAAGCTCGTTATCTTCCAGCATGATGCGCCCCAGTCCATGAGTCATTGTGCCCGCGATATTTGGCAGGAGCAAAGAGACGTGAACCCTCCAGTGATGCGGTATACGGATCTTTGGATTGCTGCTTTACTTGTACTCGCTGCCGTATCACTGGTGCTCGTCCCGAATACAACACTGGGTGCAGGCTACCTCGCCACCTTCTCTCGGGGCTGCTGAAGTGTGAGCACTGCGGAGGCGCCTTTCGGTGCGTGAACGGCTGGGAGTTTGGCTGCGCGAGTCATCGGGACGGCGGGGACTCCGCGTGCGCCAATGGCATCCGGGTGAGGATCGACCTCGCCGAGACGAAGCTACTGAACTGGCTCGTAGAGGAAATACTCTCGCCGGCCGGAATTGCCTTGCTCGAACGCCGCGTGCGCGAGCACGCCAAAGCGCAGGTGCGGCTACCGGAATCCCCCCCGAAGCCTCAGGCCGCGCGCAGCGCGAAGAAGGCTGCCGAGATGGAGCAGCTGCGCGCGCTCATGAGGTCCGGCACGTTGTCCCAAGGGGTCGGCCAAGCGGCAATCAACCAAGCGGAGCAGGAGTTGCAGGCATTTGTCCGGGAGCAGCCCGCCAGGGACGAGCACTACACCTCCCGCGTGATCCGAATGCTGCCGCGAGTGGCCCAGGTAATGCGCGACCGCATTGGGCTTGAAACTTGGGGCTGCGGGATTCGCGCTCAATCGTCCAAGGGCGCAATGCGCTCTTTGAGATGTTCGGCGGGAAGGTGCCGCTACGCGCGGCGCAGTTAAAAGCCGGTGAAAAGCCTTACCTGGTTGCTCGCGTAGGCCTCAACAGAGCAGTACTGCTCGAGGCCGCCGGAAGCTGTGTCAAATTTGGTAGCGGGGGCGGGATGTGTCGCGTTCGCGGCAGTCGCTTCAGGGCCCCAAAGCGTCCGGGTGAAGTAGAGCTCTTGAAAGCATTCACGGCGACCCGTCTTTCGTGCTCGGCAAGGCATATTTGGGGGCCTCGGACGGGCTGACGACGTAACCATTGGGTGTTGCGACTAGATCTCGGTGCGACGGAATTGCTCCGGTCGGCATGATTGGAAGCGATAGCGTGCCGGGCCAGCGAGCGATTATCTCGTGCAAGGCACGATCCCGGAACCGGGTCGCCAACGCAGGGTCTTGGCCCCTGAAGAAGCTTATCCAAACCTGACCAAGGTGATCGGGCTGGTCCATTGCGGAGGCAATTGGTTCCTCGTCCTTCGCGCCTCGCCAGACTGTGGCGTTCATCGTCATCTTGAATGCCGGGTCGACCTTGCCCTGTTGTTCCAGATCTTCCCTGTTTGCGGCATCAACGTGCAGGCCCTCTGCTTGAGCCGTATCGCGCAATACGGCCAAGAACTGATTGCGACTTGCCTCCGACAAAAGGGGGACCTCGAAAGCGGCCACGGTCTTCGCACTTTCGGGTTGCGTCGCGGATCCACATCCGATGAGAGGCGCGCAGAGTACGAGGGCTAATGTCCAGCGCATGCTCAAAAGGATACTACCCACGCTGAATCGAGTTCACGGCGTTAAGTGGGGCCGCCGGCGTCTGGCGTGGGCTCCAACGACGGCGGGGCAGGAATCGGCGGCACAATCAGCCAACAGCATCATAAATTGGATCTCGTGCTTGTGGGTGAACGGCGGCCAGGGCGCTGGTTCCGGAAGCCAGCCCCGCACAGTCCCGATGGTTTTGTTCGCCTTCTGGAGCAACTTGAGCGCCTGATCCGAGGTAAGCGCGGGATTAGCGGGATTTTTCCCGATGCGACCACGCCGCGACGCGATCGCCTTCCGCCGAGGACCGGTGGCGCGTGTAGCGTTGTGTCGGAGCGTTTTAGGCCACCGCGAGCGCGGCAGGTTTTCTGTGAAATTGGTAGCGGGGGCGCGAATCCGTCGCAACCGGCCATTCGCTGGTACGCCAAGGTGGCTTAAGGAAAACAGGCTACTTTGCCGCCTTACGCCGGTGTTCCCGGCTCGGGGTTGGCCGGCCGAGGTGGGCCTTGGTACGGCGGGGGCGCCTGAACCCTGAAGGGGATTTCTTGGCCGGGGATGGAGATCAGGTGTTCCCGCAATCTACACAACTCGGCCTTGATCTTGCGCTCGAATACCTCCTTGTTCCAAGCCCGGTAGGTCGCTAAGTCCTCGGCGGCGTTGCTGGGGTAGTCCCAGGTATGCACGAAGGCAATTGTGACCCGCATCCCGATGAGCGGTACCTCATAGTGGTACGGAATGCGCCATTCGAACGGGCGCCCGGCAGGCGTGGGCGCCAACTCGGCCTCTTGGATGTAGCTGAGAACGGGCCTTTCAGTCTTGATCCACTGGTATACGTCGAATTGCGGCAATCCATTCTCATCTTCGTAGGTCTGCACTGAACCGGCTTCGACACCGAGCGAATGAACGTAGTCCCGATAAACGGCTTCGATAAACGGAATCCACTTTACCTCGGTGTCGCCGGTTTCCGGCGGGAGCGCAATCCGGTGGGCGTAGAAACCGCGCATCAAGTGGCTATAGCCGTTCTCCTCTGGAGTCTCGCCGACGTTCGTACCTAGGGCCACGAACCGATCAAGTAAATCGTCGAACCGGCGCACACAGAAGGTCGGTCCCCCACTCATTCCGCCCTTGACCGGTGCCGTGTGAGTGAGCGTGGGGTTCAGGACCTGAAAGCACCCCGGCTTGTCAGGCTCGTAGAAGCCTTCGTACACGATTGGCCGTCGCTCCGGGACCCAAACTTCGCCCGGTCCAACCATATTCCTCATCAGCTGCAGCGGACCGCTGCCGTCAAACCCACCGACGAACAATGTCTGAGGTGACTGCGGCGGCGGCGACAGATCAACGGGGATCCAACCGAAGGCGTCGTCCGGAACATCGACCATGTTTTCTGTGAACCCGACGAACACTAGACCCGTATCGCGGCGCGCGTCCTTGCGAGGGACCTCGCACGCGAACGCCCGCGCGAACACCTCACGTCCTCCCTCCAAGGCTATCCCGCACCATATGTACTGGAGCATGCCTTCGGTGAAGCGCGCGTATTCATCGACATACTGCAAATGACGGGGGACGCCCTTGTATGCGATGTCCTTCTCAATGTCTTCGAGAACATGCGCCGCGGTGGCCACGATGCCGTATCTCTTGCCGATGGTCCCAATGATCACGCCTGATCCCCGGTGCTGTAAGCGGTCACCGCCTGGGTGGCTCGTCATGATCCGTGTCAGGAACCTCAGCCCGCTCGGGTTGGCCGGAAGTTGCCTGCATCTGGCGCTGGGCAGAAGCGGCGTGGATGATGGCATCGCACCGAGTATAGACGACGCTGTGCTAGTCTCAGCGGCGCCTTCGCATCGGCGTGATCACGTCCGGGGGTGCCTCGATGCTGACGCCGGGCTGCGAGCCTTCGTGGCCATTCCACTGCTGCGGATTGAGGAACATCACCGAGCACTTAGAACAGGCGAAGAAGCTGGTCTCGTACCGGCTGCCGTCTTTGCGAAGCACCGAGACCCGGTGATACCGCTCATAGCTGCACATCCGGCATCGCCATTGATCCGTCGTGTGCACCATGGCGCGGATCGTGCCGGGGCGTGCTGCGGTGCGTCCATCCAGTCCAGACCCAACCTTGATACTGGATACGCTAATCTGCTCGCGCAGGGCGCTGAAAATTTAGGAGGTTCTGTGGGTGTTGGAAAATCAATCTACACTTTTTCCTACGCTGTCGGTGCGTCGTTGCTGGGCGCATGGGCCTTTGTTGCCTATCAGGGTTCGACGCCGCTTACGGTGGCGAGAGTCTTCTGGTTTCTCACAATCGCCGGGGGAGCTGCTTACGCCGTGGGCGGCCTTTGGAACCTTCTTAGCTACCGATTTCAACGCGAAGCCTCCGTAAACCGTGTGGTGGCAATGCTCCATGAAGCTCAGTTTCCACGCAGCGACTATAAGAACTTCAAGAATGGGTACGGAGACTTTCCAAGCAAGGCTGCCGGAGCTGATGGCTACATTGGTGAAATTGCGCAGTGGGCGCGCTGGAAGAACGGTGCGAACCTCCTTGCGACCGAAGAGGGCAACATTCCGAAATGGCTAATCGCTGCTGTTCAGTGGGACATGACCAGACAGCAAGTCGCGCGACTGGCAAACAACGGAGTCGGAAGCGCGTACGCAGAAGATAGAATGATCGAGGTCAGCGATATGGCGGTCGCTCGGTATCTGAAAGACGATCCCGCATATAGCTGAAGGTACCGGGGCGCGGCGGCGTAAGCTATACGAGTGGACGCGCCTACTTCAGCGCTTTGAGCGCTGTGCATTGCACCGTTATGCGCTTCAGTGTCGGCTGCCCGACAGGGGCGCGGCCGTCGTTCAAATTGTCGTGAAATACCACGGTCTCGCCATTGAGGATCACGGCGTCACCCTGGCCGGCTACACCGACCAACAATCCCGCGCCTGTGAACTGGATCCGGGATCAGGCGTGGGCGGACGCCCTCAAGGCGTCCCACTGAGCTTGGGGTATGACAGCGCCATTGTTATACGCTGACGACAGGGGGAATGGCCGGGGCGGATCACTATCGAAGGCTTCGCACTTGAGGCCGCCATCTTGCAAAGGAATCAGGGCGACCGGGATGCCCTCGACATCAAGGAATCGGGTTCCGGGCGGTAACTGAGGTGAGTTCACGACTTTGATAATGGGGGACGACGCCAAGCCATTCAAATCCTGCTGCCGTCCCAAGTCTGCGCTAAACCGATAAGATAGGGATGTAATGCGAGAAAGCTGCAATGCCTCGATCTTGCGCCATACCGGCGGTCTCCTCGGCGTCCTATGCGACATTTGCCGGTACGAGGCCAATCGAATCAGGCAGATATTTGCACGCATCGCACGTTATGCGACGCATTTGGGGTGTTTCATCGCCCCATTTCGGTCGTCTACATATAGTTAGACCGCTTGCATGAACGCTCCTAGTAAAGCAGCCGCGCACGGCTCACTCTTTAGTCCTGCAGCAGCACTTCTGGTCATTTATTGGGCCTGGGGCCTGTTTCCTACCGCAACAGCTCGTCTAGTTGGGTACGCGGTTCTAGTTCTTCTCCTGGCCCCGGTCGCTGCCGCATCCGCTCTAGCAGTATGGTGGTATCAATTACGGCAGCCCCACCATCCAATCGTGGCGATGACCATCTCCATGCTGGTGGGGGTGCTGGCCTCTTCTTGCGAAGGCATGCTGCTCCACCTCATTCAGCCGTCACTCTTTCCTGGAAGCACCATTTCAGCGGCAAACTTCGTGCCCGGCCTCATTACAGGCGCTATTGTTGGTTACGCTCGCTCAGGAGTGAATCGTGCCAAAGCGGTCTAACAAACGCTTGGAGCGGCCGTGAGAACTGGCCAGATTGCGCCGCGAGCGCGGAATAATTGTGCGCTCGCGTCGCTGGTTGAATGGCGGCGGCCGGCCGCTCAAGCTGATCGTTAGAGCCCGCAACCTTAGGAATGATTGTTTGGGAGGAAAGGCTCTCTCTCGGCTTAGGCCTTCTCACTGACTTTCTCCGTTCAACTCCTGCGTGCGCGGCAATCAGCTTCGATGCACGTGAGCCCGCTCGACCGGCGCTGCGGTCACCCCAGACTTTGTCTCGACTTCGTTTAGAGCCGAGGCGCGCGCCCGAGCAGACTTTCGTCGCATAGATGAGTTTCTGGCCCCTAGGTCCGCAGTCGTTCATCGCCTGGGGCGCGCTAATGTTGTTAAGTCGTGTACCCGTTGAAAGGCCAATGCCGCGCGCGCACAGTAGGGTAGTGATGCGTGCTCTAACCAACGCCTGGAGCGACCGGAGAATGTCCGCGCACCGTGATCGCTCTCGGCCGGTCGCTCAGGCTCGACGTTAGATCCCGCAAGTTTCAGAATGAATGTCCGGGAGCGAGAAGAGGGGCTACCTCACGGCTTACGCCATCCCGCTTACCCCCTTCGTTCTGCTCCTGCGTGCGCGGCGAACAGCTCCGATCCCCGTGCACGTTTAGGTCAGGGCGGCAGCTATGTTTGGCTTTGCTTTGCCTTCGGTCACTGCCGAGACGCGCGCCCAAACGAGGTTTACTCGAGGCATAGGTTCGGTTCCGCCCCTAGGCCCGCACCGTTTGGCACCTGGGGCGCGCTAGTGTTGTTAAGTCGTGAAGGCGTTGAAAGGGCAGTGCCGCGCGCGCAAAGTAGACTTGTGAGGCGTGCTCTAACAACTGCTTTGAACGGCCGATGAGAGCTCATTCAGCGCGCTGTGCGCGCGGGGACCATCTTGCGCGCCCAGCGCGCGGATGCACCATCAGCCCGGCCGTTCAAGCGCGACGTTAGAGGCCAGAAAGCGGTGCCATGCTCCACGATATGAGTAAGGAATTCTGGCTGATGGTCGGATGGTCAGTGATCGGTTGCAGCGTGCTTGGCGCAGTCGGGAGTATTTACTACCGCAATCATCAATTGGCCATGCTTTTAGGATTCGTTGGAGTCGGTGCGGGAAGCTATCTTGTGCAGTTGGGCCGATACTCAAAGTCTCGGGCCGAGCGCCACCGTGAATCCTCTGGCCTCTAACCAACGCTTGGAGCGGCCGTGAGAACTGATCGGATTGCGCCGCGAGCGCGGGATAATGGTGCGCTCGCGTCGCTGGTGGAACTGCGGCGGACGGCCGCTCAAGCTGATCGTTAGACAGCCGACATGCGCCTGAGACCCATCAACACAATCATCGGCGCCATTGGCGCGGCCTCGATCCTCGGCCTCGTGATCGGATGCCTTGCCGCTTGGCTTGTCTTCTCCACGCACCTCGGAGCGCGCCTCCCCTATGCGGGCTTCGTTCCAAGCGCCTTGGTTGTGCTTGTCTACTCTGCAGCTGCAGTTTCCATCCTGGGCCGGTATCAACACTCGATTGCGAGACTTCTCCTAGCCGAGCTCGGCGGTCTTGCCGTAACACTGGTTATTAGTGCCGTTCTCATCCAAATGATCGGGTGCCGATTTGACGCCTGCATTGACCTCTAGTGGTCGGCTGTCTAACCAACGCTTGGAGCGGCCGTGATACTTGACGAAGTTGCGCCGCGAGCGCGGAGCAATGGTGCGCTCGCGTCGCTTAATTGAATTGCGGCAGACGGCCGCTCAAGCTCGACGTTAGACCGCATTGAAACGCCCTCTACGAACCTTGATTGGTGTACTACTCGGCGCCGGGTGCTTGTGGCTCTGACCTGCTGGTCGATTTTCAGTCCAGTTGATACTTTGGGACAATGGCCCTTCGGCAAGCGAGGGGACCATGAAGAAGACCAGGTTTTCCGAGGAGCAGATGGTCAAGATCCTGCGCGAGGCGGACAAGGCGCCCGTG
>DASXPL010000020.1:0-165820 GCA_036493615.1 Steroidobacteraceae bacterium | reverse complement strand
TCACGGCGCAAACTCATTGGATCCTAGTTGAAAGCTCCCCGCCTGCTGCTGCTCGCCGCCGTGCTGAGCGCTCCGCTACTGGCACAAGCGCTGGCCACCGAGTCCTTCGACCTGAAACGCCCGGAGATCGTCGCCTTCATCGACGAGGTGTCCGCGCGCAACGGCATGACCCGCAGGCAGGTGCGCGCGCTCATCAAGGCGGCACAGCCGCAACCGAAGATCATCGAGGCGATGGAGAAGCCGGCGGAGAAGGTCTCGCCCTGGTGGCAGTACCGCGAACACTTCGTCACTGCCGAGCGCATCACGGAAGGGGTGCAGTTCTGGGGCGAGCACCGGGGGGCGCTCGAGCACATCGCCACCGAGTACCAGGTCGCCCCCGAGTACATCGTGGCGATCCTCGGCGTGGAGACCAAGTATGGGCGCATCACCGGGCGCTACCGGGTACTGGATGCGCTGGCGACGCTGGCCTTCAACTATCCGCCGCGGCACGCGTACTTCACCAAGGAGCTCGAGCAGTTCCTGATCCTCGCCAAGGAGAACAAGCTCGATCCGCTCACCCTCACCGGCTCGTACGCCGGTGCGATGGGTGCGCCGCAGTTCATGCCCTCCAGCTACCGCCATTTCGCCATCGATGCCAACGGCGACAAGCAGCGCGACCTGTGGGGCGACTGGGACGATGTCATCGCCAGCGTCGCCAACTACCTGCACCAGGCCGGCTGGCGCCCGGGCGCGCCGGTGCTGGCCGAGGCCACCGTGGCCGCCGGCACCAGCTTCGAGGTCGAGCCGCGCATCCTTGAGCCCAAGGAGACCGTGGCCTCCCTCGCCGCGCGCGGCATCAAGACCGACCTCGACGTGCCCGAGCAGACTCCGGCGCTGCTGATCGACGCGGAGCGCCAGGACGGCCCCGCCTACCGGGTGGGCTTCCATAACTTCTACGTGATCACGCGCTACAACACGAGCCCGCGCTATGCGATGGCGGTGCACGATCTTGCCCAGGCGGTTGTGCAGGGACTGCCGGCCGCGGCGCCCGCGACCAGCGAGCCGGCCACCCCGTGAGGTTCGCGCGCACCGCGGCGGCTGTGTGCTGCGCGCTTCTTCTGGCCGGCTGCTCGCTCGGTGGCCGGCGCCCCGCCAGCGCGCCCGTCCCGGCCATGCCGCCCGCAGCCGCAGCGGCCGCCCCCGCCGCGCCCGCCCCGGGCAACATCGATGCCATCCCGGATGCGGTACCCAGGGCCGAGCCGCGCAGCGCGCACGGCAATCCGCCCTTCTACGATGTCTACGGACAGCGCTACTTCGTGCTGCCGACCGCCGGTGGCTACCTCGAGCGCGGGGTCGCCTCCTGGTACGGGCCGACCTTCCATGGCGGCCACACCTCCAGCGGCGAGCAGTACGACATGTATGGCATGACGGCCGCCCACAAGACGCTGCCGCTGCCGACCTATGCGCGCGTCACGAACCTGCGCAACGGCAGGAGCATCGTCGTGCGGATCAACGACCGCGGGCCCTTCGTAGCCAACCGGCTTATCGACCTGTCCTACACCGCCGCCGCGAAGCTCGACATGCTGCGCGAGGGGACAACGTTGGTTGAGGTGCGGGCGCTGACCCCCGGGGTCCCCGATGACCTGTCGCGCAGCGCCGCCTCCCCGCCGCCGGCGCTGTACGTGCAGGCGGGTGCCTTCGCCGACGTGCAGAACGCGCAGCGCGCGCTGGAGAAGCTGCACGGCGCAGGCCTTGCCAGCGCCTTCCTCATTCCCCCCGTGCAGGGTCGCAGCCGCCTCTACCGGCTGCGGGTCGGCCCGGTGACCAGCGTCGCCGAGTTCGACCAGCTGGCGGCGCGACTGGCTGGCCTCGGCATGCCCGATGCGCGCCTGGCCAGCGATTGAGCGCGCCGCGTGCGCCTATGGCGCACGCGCGCTTGGGTTAAAATCTCCCGCTTAGACACGCAATCTCAAGGAATCCCCCCATCGTGCCCCGTCTATCGCTTTGCATCCTCCTTGCCGCCGCTTTCGCCCTTGCCGCGCCGCCGTCCCCGGCCGCCTCCCACTCCCACAAGCAGACCGCGAAGAAACACGCGACCCGGCCCGCCAAGGCCGCCGCGGCCCCCGCCCCGCCGCCGGCCCCGGCGCGCGCAGCCGATGGCTCGCTGATCCCGCAGCTGCCGCCGATCGAGGCACGCGCGTACCTGCTGATGGACTACTCCAGCGGCCGCATCCTGGCCGAGTCGCACGCCGACGAGCGCGCCGAGCCTGCCAGCCTCACCAAGCTCATGACCGCCTACGTGGTGTTCACCGCACTCAAGGACAACCGCCTGAAGCTGGCGGACATGGTGACTATCAGCGAACACGCCTGGCGCGCGGAGGGTTCGCGCACCTTCGTGCAGGTCGGCACCCAGATCCCGGTGGACATCCTCATCAAGGGGATGATCGTGCAGTCGGGCAACGATGCGACCATCGCCCTCGCCGAGCGTGTCGGCGGCACCGAGGCAGCGTTTGCGCAGATGATGAACGAGTACGCGCGGCGCCTGGGGATGAAGGGCAGTAACTTCGAGGACAGCGACGGGCTGCCCTCGCCCAACCACTACACGACCGCACACGACGTGGCGATCCTGGCTGCCGCGCTCATTCGCGACTTCCCCCAGTACTACTCCCTGTTCAGCCTGCGCGAGTTCATCTGGAACAACATCCACCAGGACAACCGCAACGGTCTGCTGGGCAAGGACCCTTCCGTCGATGGCCTGAAGACCGGCCACACCGACAGCGCCGGCTACTGTCTGGCAACTTCCGCCAATCGCAACGGCATGCGCCTGATCTCGGTGGTCATGGGTTCCCCGAGCATCAAGGCGCGTGAGGATGCGAGCGCGGCGCTGCTCAACTATGGCTATACGTTCTTCGAGACCATCAAGCTCAAGTCCGCCAGGGACACCGTGCTCAAGCCGAGGGTGTACAAATCCGCGAGCGAGTATGCGGCCATCGGCGTGCCCGAGGACGTCTACGCGACCATCTCGCGCGGTCAGTCGGCAAGTCTCAAGACCGCCGCCAACCTGAGCAAGGAGCCGCTCGTCGCCCCGCTGGCCGCCAACCAGCCGGTGGGCGAGTTCACGGTCACCGATGCCGCCGGCACGGTGATCGTGCGCGCGCCGCTGGTGCCCTTCGAGGATGTGACCCTGGGCGGCTGGTGGACGCGCCTGATCGACACCATCCGCCTGTGGTTCCATCGCTAGCCGCAGGAAAGTCAGCCCGATGGCAGCGCCGCTTCCCCTGTGCTACCTGAACGGTGCATACCTGCCGCTGGCCGAGGCGCGCATCTCGCCGCTGGACCGCGGCTTCTTGTATGCCGACGGTGCCTACGAGCTGATGCCGGTATACGCCGGCCGGCCGTTCCGCTGCGCCGCGCACCTGCAGCGCTTGACGCGCAGCCTGGCGGGCATCCGCATGGCCGATCCGCACAGCGCCGAGCAGTGGCGCGCGATCCTGGGCACGCTCATCGAGCGCAACAGCGGTGGCGACCAGTACGTGTACTGGCAGGTGACGCGCGGCGCGGAACTCGGGCGCAATCACGCCCCGCTTCCCGAGGTGCCGCGCACCGTGTTCGCCTTCTGCGCGCCGCTGCCGGCAGCCGCCGCGGCCACCCTCGAGCGCGGCATCAGCTGCGTGACCGCGCAGGACACACGCTGGGCGCGCTGCGACATCAAGTCGACCGCGCTGCTGGCGAACGTGCTGCTGCGCCAGCTGGCCGTCGATGCCGGTGCCGGCGAGACCATCCTGCTGCGCGACGGTGAGCTCATGGAGGCCTCCTCCTCGGCGGTGCACGTGGTGTTGGCCGGGGAGATCCTCATGCCGCCGAACTCGCGCCGCATCCTGCCCGGCACGACCCGCGGTGTGGTCGAGGAGCTGGCCGCGCGCTGCGGGATCGCCTGGCGCTGCACCTCGATCACGGAAGCACAGCTGCGGGGCGCGGAGGAAGTGTGGATCTCGGCCGCCACGCGCGAGCTGCAGGCGGTGACCTCGCTGGACGGGCATGCCGTCGGCAGCGGCCGCCCGGGCGCGCTGTGGCGCCGGCTGTACGCGGAACTGCAGCGCTACAAGCAGGAGCTCGCCGGCACGCCGTGGTGAACACCCCCGCCGCGCTGGAATTCCCCACCGACTACCCGGTGAAGGTGGTCGGGAGGCCCGCGGACGGGTTCCGCGCGCGCGTGCACGCCATCGTGCTGCGGCATGCCCCGGGGCTGGATGCCGCGCGCGTCACCGAGCGACCCAGCGCCAACGGCAAGTACCTGTCGATCTCGTACCTGCTGCGGGCCGAGAGCCGCGCACAGATCGAGGCCCTGGTCGCCGAGCTCAAGAGCTGCGACGGCGTCATGATGCTGCTCTAGGAACCGGCGCGTGTAACCGGTTTGTCACCGGCATTGCACCGCATACAAACTAACGCCGCCCGGGCCGGCCCGGTAGCATCGCGCCATGTCCATCGTCCTCGACCAGGTCACCAAACTGTACGCCGGGGCGCCGGTCGTGAACGACGTCTCGCTCGATATCGGCGACGGGGAATTCTTCGTGCTGCTGGGGCCCAGCGGCAGCGGCAAGAGCACGCTGCTGCGCGCGGTCGCCGGACTTTCCGGGGTCGATCATGGGCGCATCGCCCTGCATGGCCGCGACGTCACGCACGTGGCCGCACGCAAGCGCGGCGTGGGCCTGGTGTTCCAGAACTATGCGCTGTTCCAGCACATGAGCGTGGCGGACAACATCGAGTTCGCGCTGCGCGTGCGCCGCATGCGCGCCCGTGCCCGGCGCCAGCGCCGCCAGGAGCTGCTGCGGCTGGTGTCCCTGGAGGGCATGGACGAGCGGCTGCCGGCGCAGCTGTCCGGCGGCCAGCAGCAGCGGGTGGCGGTGGCGCGGGCTCTGGCGCACAAGCCCGAGGTGCTGCTGCTGGATGAGCCGTTCGGCGCCCTCGATGCCAAGATCCGCGAGGAGCTGCGGCGCACGATCCGCGAGGTGCAGCGCGAGCTGGGCATCACCACCGTGCTGGTGACGCATGACCAGGAGGAGGCCTTCGCGATGGCCGACCGCATCGGCATCATGAACCTGGGCCGCCTCCTGGAGATGGGCGAGCCGCACGAGCTGTACTCGCGCCCGGCGACGCGCTTCGTCGCAACCTTCCTGGGGGCTGCGAACCTGATCCTCGCGCGCCGCACGCCCGATGGCATCCAGATCGGCGCCGCCACGGTTGCCGCCGCCGAGCGCGCCAGCGGCGAGCGCGAAAACGAGGTGGTCACCGTGGTGCGCCCAGAGGAGGTTGAGGTCGCAGCCACGCGCGCCGACCTGTCGGCCGGCTACCTCACCAGCGGGGTCGTCGACGAGGTCGTGTTCACCGGGGCGCTCGAGCGGCTGCGGCTGCGGCTCGACCCTGCCGAGCACGGGACGCTGCTGGCCTTCGGCGACGAGGACAGCACCCCTGCGCTGCAGGTGACCCGCACCCAGCACGAACAGCGCGGCTTCGAGGTGCACCCGGGACAGATTGTCGCGATCGGCGTGCGCCGCGTGCACGTGTTGCCGACGCCGCTGTCGAGCTTCACCGCCTGTGCCGGCACTGCGGCGCGCGCCGAGGCCCTCAAAGGCCAGCTCCTGCTCACCGAGCTTGCCGCCCGCATGAAGACCCGGATCGGCACGCGCACCGAGCCGCAGCTGGGCCTGTCGGAGGCCCCCTGTCAGGGCAGCGACACCTTCGTCGGCACCACCGTGATTGCCGCAGGCCCCGAGGGGGCACAGCAGGCCGAGTGGCTGCTGCGGCGCGGCGCCCGCGACCTGCTGGCGCTGCCGGCGGATGCGCGCGCCCCGCAGCGGGTGCTGATCCACTGGACCGGTGAGAGCGCACGCAGCGCCACACTCGCCATCTCCGCCAGCGTGCTGCGGCACGTGCCCGCCGAGGCGGTCTACCTGGGCATCGTGGCCGGTGATGCCGCCAGCCCAGCGCACCCGCACGGCATGCGCGAACTGCTGGACGCGCGTTCCGAGGCGCAGCGCTCGCACGGCCTGGAGATGCGCACCGAGCTGCACTTCGGCGACGGCGAACGGCAGCTGACGCGCCGCCTCGCCGAGGCGCCCGGGCAGATGTTGATACTGGGCGTCACGGACCTTGCGGACTTCACGCAGCGCTTCCACGGGCTGCTGCAGGGCGCCTGCCCGGTGCTCATCGTGCACCGCGGTGCAGCGTGAGCTTCCGCCAGCCGAGCATACTGCCCGGGTTCGGGCTGACCTTCGGCTTCACGACGCTGTTCCTGAGCATCATCGTGTTGCTGCCGCTGGCCGCACTGGTGCTGTCGGCCGCCTCGATGCACTGGGCGGACTTCGTGAACACGGTGTTCAGCGCGCGCGCCATCGGCTCCTACCGGCTCTCCTTCGGCGCCTCGCTGCTGGCAGCTTCGATTAACCTCGTGTTCGGCTTCATCATCGCCTGGACGCTGGTGCGCTACGAGTTCCCGGGCCGCAAGATCATCGATGCCCTCATCGACATGCCCTTCGCACTGCCCACTGCCGTCTCGGGCATCGCCCTCACCACCGTGTTCGCGCAGAACGGCTGGATCGGCCAGTACCTCGAGCCCCTCGGCATCAAGGTCGCCTACACCTGGATCGGGGTGACCCTCGCCCTCACGCTCATCAGCATGCCCTTCACCGTGCGCGCCGTACAGCCGGCACTGCTCGAGGTACAGCGCGATCTCGAGGAGGCGGCCGAGACCCTGGGCGCCAGCCGCTTGTACGCCTTCCGGCGCATTATCCTGCCGACCGTGCTGCCGGCGATCCTCACCGGCTTCACGCTCTCCTTCGCCCGCGCGGTCGGGGAATACGGGTCAGTGATCTTCATCGCCGGCAACCTGCCGATGAAGACCGAGATCACCCCGCTGCTGATCGTCATCCACCTGGAGCAGTTCGACTACCAGGGCGCCGCGGCGCTGGGCCTGGTGATGCTGGTGATCTCCTTCGTCATGCTGCTGGCCATCAATCTGATCCAGGGCTGGGGCCGGCGGCGCCACGTGGGGCTGGCGCGCTGATGGCCGGCATCGCCGCGGCCGGCAGCCTGGCCGGTGACAGCAGCCGCCCCGGGCAGCGCACCTGGGCGCACGCGCTCGTGCGCTGGTTCTTCATCACCACCTCGCTGCTGTTCATCGCGGCCGTGCTGCTCGCACCACTGGCGACGGTGTTCGCAATGGCGCTCTCGCGGGGCATCCAGGCGTACCTGCACAGCTTTTCCGATCCGGACACCCTGGCGGCCATCCGCCTGACGCTGATCACGGCGGCGGTGGTGGTACCGATAAACACGCTGTTTGGGCTGGCCGCCGCTTGGGCGATCGCCAAGTTCGAGTTCCGCGGCAAGATCGTGCTCATCACTCTCATCGACCTGCCGCTGGCGATCTCGCCGGTGATCTCCGGGATGATCTTCGTGCTGCTGTTCGGCCTGACCGGCTGGTTCGGGGCGTGGCTGCAGGAACACAACCTGCGCATCATCTTCGCGCTGCCCGGCATCATGCTGGCTACCATGTTCGTCACCTTCCCCTATGTCGCGCGCGAGCTCATCCCGCTCATGCAGCAGCTGGGCAACAATGAGGAGGAAGCGGCCATCACCCTCGGCGCCGGGGGCTGGATGACCTTCTTCCGGGTGACGCTGCCCAAGGTGCGCTGGGGCCTGGTCTACGGCATGGTGCTGTGCAACGCGCGCGCCATGGGCGAGTTCGGTGCGGTGTCCGTGGTCTCAGGCCACATCCGCGGCCTGACGAACACCATGCCGCTGCACATCGAGATTCTCTACAACGAGTACAACTTCGTGGGCGCCTTTGCGGTCGCCTCCCTCCTCACCCTGCTGGCCGCGCTGACGCTGGTCGTCAAGACACTGGTCGAGCGCACCGGCTACCGGCGCCGCTGACGTGTTCGCGCGCCTCGCACGCCTGGTCCGCTCACTGCTGCCCGACCCCGAGCGCACCGGGCTTGGCTGGTGGCTGATCGCCATCCAGACCGCGATCGTGCTGCTGGTCGGCGGCGGCATCGCCTGGTATGCCAGCGGCATGCTGCACCAGCTCGCCGACGAACAGGGCAAGGCGCGCGTGCAACTGGCGGCCACCACGGCGCGCGAGGACCTGCGCCGCATCGGCGAGGAGGCGCACGCCACGGCCCGCGCGCTCGCCGATCGCCCTACCCTGCAGCGCCTGCTTGCGGAAGGGCAGACCGAGGCCCTGCCGCCGTTCCTGCGCCACTGGTGCGACGTCGGCAACGTCGATGCCTGCGCGGTGCTGTCGGGCAAGAGCGTCGTGGCCGTCTCCGGTCCGCCGCTCGACTGGCAGCAGGTGGTCACCGCCAGCGCCGAGCAGGGCGGTACCTTCATGACGCTGTCAGCCACCGAGCACGTACCGCTGCTGGGCGCGCGCGCCGCCCTCAGCGATGGCGGCCTTACGGTGTACGTGGTGCGCCTGCTCGATGCCAGGCTCGCACACACCCTGAGCGAGCAGGTGGGCGCGCAGATCAACCTCATCGACTACCGCGCCTACACCGCTGGCGCCGTGAACGCCTTCACCCCGCTGTACTCGGCGGCCCTGGCCGACGGCCACTCGGCGGTGCTGCGCATCGACTCCCAGGAACTGTACGCGGCCAGCACGCCGGTGTTCGCCTCCAGCGGCGAGGCCATGGCGCTGGTGGAGGCGCGGCTGCCGGCCAGTGCCGTCGATGCACCGACGCGCCACCTGGTGCGCAAGCTGCTCATCGCCGCCTTGGTGCTGGGGTCGCTGGCAGTGCTGGCCGGGGTGCTGCTCGGGGAACTGGTGGCAGGGCCGGTGCGCGCGCTGACCGCGGCGGCGCGCCGCCTGAGCGCGGGGGACTTCTCCGCCTCGATCCCGCCCGGTGGCGCCGCCGAGGTCGGGGTCCTGGCACAGACCATGGAAGAGATGCGCCGCAGCCTCATCGAGCTGACCAGCACGCTGCGCCGCAGTGAGGCCGAGGCGCAGGCAGTGCTCGGTGGCATCGTCGAGGGGGTCTATGCGGTCGACAAGAACCGCATCATCCGCTACCTCAACCCACAGGCCGCAAAGCTGCTCGGCGTCGCCGCGTCTGAGGCCGTCGGGCGCTTCTGCGGGGATGTGCTCAAGCCACAGGCGGAAGACGGCCGGCGCCCCTGCGAGCTGCGCTGCCCCATCCTGCAGGCCCGCGCGCAGGGCAGCGCCAAGACCATTGAGCTGCTGCGTGCCGCGCGCGGCGAACCGCGCGTCACCGTCATCACCAGCGCCTCCCAGGTCGATGGCCTGCAGGTGCAGGTCATCCGCGACGAGACCGAGCTCGAAGCGGTGCGGCGCGCACGCGACTCGGTGCTCGCCAACATCTCGCACGAGTTCCGCACGCCCCTCGCCGCCCAGCTGGCCTCGATCGAGCTGCTGCTCGCGGGCCTGGACACCCTGGCGCCGGAGCAGCTGCGTTCGCTGGTGGTAGCGCTCGAGCGCGGCACGCTGCGCCTGACCCAGCTCATAGACAACCTGCTCGAGAGCGTGCGCATCGAGTCGGGCCAGCTGGCGATCCGTTCCCAGAGCGTCAGCATCGCGGAGATCGTCGAGGATGCAGCGCTGCTGGTGGGCGCGCTGCTGGCGCAGCGCGGCCAGCGCCTCAGCGTCGAACTGCCGCAAGACCTGCCGCAGATCACCGGTGACCAGACGCGCCTCACCCAGGTGTTCGTCAACCTGCTCGCCAATGCCAACAAGTTCGCCCCCGAGGGCAGCAGCGTGCGCATCGGCGCGCACCGCGAGGGTGCGTTCGTGCGCGCGTGGGTCGAGGACGAGGGGCCGGGACCGGCCGCGAGCGAAGACGCTGCCCTGTTCGCACGCTTCCGGCGCGGCGCCCAGGAGCCCGAGCCCGCCGGGCTCGGACTCGGGCTGTGGCTGGTGCGCTCCATCATCGAGCGCCATGGCGGCGAGGTGAGCTTCACGCGCACCGCCGAGCAGCGCACCCGCTTCACATTCACGCTGCCGGCGGAGACCCCCTAAGTGAAAGTACTCGTGGCCGATGACGACGCCGACCTGCGCGACCTGATCTCCTTCACGCTCGCCCAGACGGGGTACCTGGTGATCAAGGCCGCCGACGGCCCGAGCGCGGTGCAGCTGTTCGAGCGCGAATCACCGGACCTGGTGGTGCTCGACATCAACATGCCGGGCATGAGCGGCTTCCAGGTGTGCGAGGCGATCCGCCGGCGCTCACGGGTGCCGGTGATGATGCTCACGGTGCGCGGCGAGGAGGAGGACCTGGTACGCGCGCTCGGACTGGGTGCGGATGACTACCTCAACAAGCCGTTCAGCCCGCGCACGCTGCTGGCGCGCATCAAGGCGCTGCTGCGCCGCGCCGGCATGGAGAACAACGCGCCGCTTGCGGCCGGCAGGATCAGCCTGGATCTCGAGGAGTACACGGTCACCATCGGGAATGGCGCGCCGGTGCGGCTGACCAAGCTGGAGCTGCGCCTGCTGCAGATGTTGCTGGCCAACGCCGGACACAGTGTCAACTCCGAGCGGCTGCTGGTGCAGGTGTGGGGACACCGCAGCGGGGGGGACCGGCAACTGCTCAAGCAGCTGGTGCACCGCCTGCGGCAGAAGATCGAAGCGGATCCGGCGGCACCTGCGCTGTTGCGCACGGCCGCCGCCGGGTACAAGCTGGTCGTCGAGTAAACTCCGCCGGAACTGGCCGGCTCGCACGATCGCAAGGTGGGGCTGCGATCAGGCAAGCGGCCGACGCCAGCGCTTGAGCTCTCCCCCATTATGGCCACCGCCACCATCGACCAATTCCAGGGCTGCCTGCTTGGCCTGGCACTCGGGGATGCCCTCGGTGCGGCGTACGAGGGCGGCTTCGCAGAGCGCCTGCTTTGGTCGATCATCGGCACGACCGCGGGCGGACACATGCGCTGGACCGACGATACCCAGATGTCCGTGGATATCGGGGAATCGCTGCTGGCCAAGCAGGGACTGGACACCGACGACCTGGCGCTGCGATTTGCGCGAGGCTACCGGTGGACACGCGGCTACGGTCCGGGCACAGCGAGGTTGCTCAGGCGGATCGCGCGCGGCGCGGACTGGCGCCGGGTGAATCGCCTGGACCACGCGGAGGGCTCCTTCGGCAATGGCGCCGCGATGCGGGCCCCCGTGCTCGGGTTGTATTTTTCGGGACGGGACGGAGAACTTGCCGACGCCGCGCGGCTGTCGGCCAGTGTCACGCACGCGCATCCTCTGGGTATGGAGGGTGCGGTACTGGTGGCGTCGGCGACGGCCGCGGCGCTTGGTTGCGCGCCCCCGAGAGCGATGCTGCAACGGGCAGCCGCAGCCTGCCGTCTCGAGGCTTTTACCGCGAAACTCAGGATTGCCGACGACTTGGCTAGTGGACGGCGAACCGCAACCCCAGGTCGTCCGCCGGGTCTTGGGAAACGGCGTCGCGGCGAGCGCTTCGTGCGTAACGGCCCTCTACATTGCGCTCCGGTTCCTGGGCAGTTCGTTCGAGAGAATGCACGACTTCGTCATTCGTTGCGGTGGCGACGCGGATACCATCGGTGCGATGGCCGGCGCGATCTGGGGTGCAGCCAACGGCGCAGGGAAATTGCCGGCGCTGCAGCTTGCAAGACTCGAGCAGCGCGAGCGACTAACTGGCCTGGCGGCTATGCTGCACCGATCCGTGGCCTGACACAGTTGCAGGCGCTGGGAATCCGCGCCTCATGCCGCCTTTGCCTTGCATGCCACTTAGCGTGCAGTGCCCGTGATCTGGTCGAAGACCCCGCCGTCTTTGAAGTGGGTCTCCTGCGCCTTCTGCCAGCCGCCGAAGTCGGCGATGGTCACCAGCTTCAGCTGCGGGAACTGCGCCGCATGCGCGGCGGCAACCTGCGCATCGCGCGGCCGGTAGAAGTTCTTCGCGATGATCTCCTGGGCTTCCTTGCTGTACAGGTAGTTGAGGTACGCCGTGGCAGCCTCGCGTGTGCCGCGCTGCAGGGCCACCTTGTCGACGACCGCCACCGGCGGCTCGGCGAGGATGCTGACCGAGGGGACCACGATCTCGAACTTGTCGGTGCCAAGCTCGCGCAGCGCCAGCTGCGCCTCGTTCTCCCAGGCGATCAGAACGTCACCCAGGCCGCGCTGCACGAAGGTGGTGGTGGAGCCGCGTGCGCCGGTATCCAGCACCGGCACGTTCTTGTAGAGCTTGCTGACGAACTCACGCGCACTCGCAGCGTCGCCCCCCGGCTGCGCCAGCGCCCAGGACCAGGCAGCCAGGTAGTTCCAGCGCGCCCCGCCTGAGGTCTTGGGATTGGGCGTAATGACCGCCAGCCCCGGCCGCACCAGGTCGCCCCAGTCCTTGATGCCCTTGGGATTGCCCTTGCGCACCAGCAGCACGATTGTCGAGGTGTAGGGGGAGCTGTTGTCCGGCAGCAGGGTCTGCCAGTTCAGCGGCAGTAGCTTGGCCTTGGTTGCGATCGCATCGATGTCCGCGGCGAGTGCGAGCGTGACCACGTCGGCGCCGAGGCCGTCGATCACCGAGCGCGCTTGCTTGCCCGAGCCCCCGTGCGACTGGTCGATGCGCACCTCCTGCCCGGTCTTCTCCTTCCAGTAGCGCGCGAAGGCTGCGTTGTATTCCGAGTACAGCTCGCGTGTCGGGTCATACGAGACATTCAGGAGTGTCACCCGGGCGGCCGTCGGGGTGTTGCCGCGCTGGCAGGCACCCAGCAGTGCGCCAGCGGTGAGGATGAGGGCGGCGCCCAGGGCGCGCAGCGTTGTGTTCGCGGTTGGCATCCTCGGCATGCTAGCCATGCGCGCGTGCGAATTCAGTCGAGCAGTGGTTACAGGCCGGTTACGCCCGCAGTCCCAGTGCCGCAAGCAGGTACGGCTCGAGCGCTGCGGCCGCGGCGGCGACCGTGCGCGGTCCGCCCAGCACCGACAGCTGTGTCATCGCAAGGCCCGCGTAGCCACAGGGATTGATGCGCGCGAACGGCTCGAGATCGAGGTTCACGTTCAGCGCCAGGCCATGGTAGGCCCCGGTGCGGCGCACGCGCACCCCGACACTGGCCAGCTTCTCGCCGGCGACGTACACCCCGGGGGCCCCGCGCCGGCACTGCGCCTGGATGCCGTGCGCGGCGGCCAGCTCGATCACCGCGCGCTCGAGCGCGGTGACGAAATCGCGGATCCCCAGGCGCGCACGCTTGAGGTCGATGAGCGGATAGACCACCAGCTGGCCGGGGCCGTGGTAGGTCACCTGGCCGCCTCGGTCGACCTGCACGACCGGGATGTCCCCGGGGGCTAGCAGGTGCGCGCGGCTGGCATTCATGCCGAGCGTAAAAACCGCAAAGTGCTCGAGGAACCAGATCTCGTCGGGCGTCTCGGGGGTGCGCTCGGCCGTGAAGCGCTGCATGGCCTGCAGGGTCTGCGCGTAGTCAACCCGCCCGAGCTGGCGGATCACGGGCGCGGGCGCAGCGCCGGCGGGGAGTTCCAACGAGGCGGCGCTGGCGCTCATCGCTGCGTGTTGTCGAGGCCGGCGTTGTTGCGGTTCAGCGCCTGCTCGGCGCGGTAGCTCGAGCGCACCAGCGGGCCGGAGACGCACTCGAGGAAGCCCAGAGCCAGCGCCTGGGCGCGATACTCGTCGAACTGTGCGGGCGTGACGAAGCGCTCCACCGGCAGGTGATTCACGGTCGGCTGCAGGTACTGGCCGAGCGTGACGATATCCACCCCGGCCGCGCGCAGATCCTGAAGCGTCTCGGCGATCTCCGGGTCGCTCTCGCCGAGCCCGAGCATGAGGCTGCTCTTGGTGAGCACCGCCGGGCGCTGCGCCTTGGCCGCGCGCAGCACCGCGAGGGTCTGCTCGTAACCTGCCCTGGGGTCGCGCACCGGATGCGTCAGCCTGCGCACCGTCTCGATGTTCTGTGCGAACACGGCGACCCCGGAATCGACCACCGTCGCCACATCACGCACGTTCCCCAGGAAGTCCGGTGTCAGCGCCTCCACCGCGGTGTCCGGGCAGGCCTGCCTGATCGCGCGCACGCAGGCGGCGTAGTGCGCAGCCCCGCCGTCTGGCAGGTCATCGCGGTCGACCGAGGTCAGCACCACGTACTTGAGCTTCATCAGCTGCACCGAGCGCGCCGCGTTCGCCGGTTCCCCGGGATCCAGCCAGCCGTGCGGGTTGCCGGTGTCGACCGAGCAGAACCGGCAGGCGCGCGTGCACACCGCCCCCATGAGCATCAGGGTCGCGGTGCCGGCATTCCAGCACTCACCGAGGTTCGGGCACTTGGCTTCCTCGCAGACCGTGGCGAGGCGGTGTTCCCTGACCAGGGCGCGCACGCCCTGGAACCCGCCGCCGGTAGGGGCTCGCGCCTTGAGCCACGGGGGCTTGCGCAGTGGGGGGCGAGGCGGGGTTGCCGCGCGCGCCTTGATGCCATCGCGCACGGCGGTAAACCCCTGAGGCGTAACGTATTTGCTACCGCTACGCGGGACTGGTGCCTCGGCGACGACCGGGATGCCCTTCAGCTGTGACATGCCCCTTCATTGTACCGCACCGAGGCTGTGGTTCAGTTCTGCAAGCCTGTCCGGGGTGCCGACATCGCACCAGCGTCCGCCGAAGCGCTCGCCACGCACCTGGCGTGCGTCAATGCCGCGCCTCAGCGGCTGGATCAGTGGGAAGCGGCCGTCGGCAAAGCCTGAGAAGAACTCCGGTCGGTAGATGCCGACGTTGCCATAAGTCAGGCGCTCGCTGTCACGGTTGACGACCCAGCCGGACTCCTCCAGGCCGAAGTCCCCGCGCGGGTGATGGGGGGGGTTCGGGATCAACACCAGGTGGGCGAGCGCATCCGGGGCGAGCCGCAGGCTCGCAAAGTCGATCTGCGTCCATACGTCGCCGCTGACCACCAAGAACGGCTGCGGCCCGAGCAGCGGCAGTGCGCGCACGATGCCGCCACCGGTCTCGAGCGCGACCGGCCCTTCGTCGCTGTAGGCGAGCGACACGCCGTAGGCGCTGCCATCACCCAGTGCCGTGCGCAGCTGCTCGCCCAGCCAGGACAGGTTGATCACCACTTCGCGAATGCCGGCGCGCGCCAGCGCCGCCAGGTGCCAGGCAATGAGCGGCCTGCCACCCACCGTCAGCAACGGCTTGGGCAGTGCGTCGGTCAGCGGGCGCATGCGCTCACCGCGCCCGGCAGCCAGCAGCAGGGCCTTCATGAGGCGGCCGGCGCCGGGAGCCCGGTCGCGCGCGCACCGGCACCGGCAAGCGCCGGTGCCACGCGCTGTTCCATGAAGCTCGCGCAGGCTTCAAGTTCCGGGTACCGCGCGCAGGCGTCGCGCACGTAGTCGAGCGTGCGCGGCAGGTCGGCCAGATAGGCCGCCTTGCCATCCCGATACCACAGGCGGCAGAAGATGCCGAGCACCTTGATATGCCGCTGCACGCCGATCAGGTCGAACCACCGCAGGAACTGCGCCTCGCTTGCCCCGCCATCACCGCCCAGCGCGCGCAGCCGGCCCCGGTAGCGGCTCACCCAGTGCACGACACGCTCGCGCGGCCAGGCGATGTAGCAGTCCTTCAGCAGCGACACCAGGTCATAGCCCACCGGGCCGCGCAGCGCGTCCTGGAAGTCGATGACTCCGGGATTGCGCACCGGCATGGCCATGAGGTTGCGGGCGTGATAGTCGCGGTGGACGAAGACCTGTGGCTGAGCCAGCGCTTCGACGATGAGAAATTCCTCGGTGCGCGCGAGCAGCTGTCGCTCGGCGCCGGTGAGCTGCAGTTGCAGGTGGCGTCCCAGGAACCACTCGGGCATCAGGGCAAGCTCGCGCGCCAGTTCGCCGCGGCCGTACGGGGCAAGCTCGGCAGCAGCAGCGGTGCCGCGCACCTGGATCAGCGCGAGCGCCGCCAGGGCATCGCCGTAGAGTCGCTCCGGGTCGGCGCCGGCGGCCAGCTCGCGCAGGTAGGGCGCGGAGCCCAGATCCTCCAGCAGCAGCAGCCCGCGGGCGATGTCGCTATGGTAGACATGCGGCACGTGCACGCTCAGGGACTCGAGCAGGGCCGAGACCTTCAGGTACGGGCGCACGTCCTCCTTGTCCGCCGGCGCATCCATGACGATGTAGCTCATCGTCCCGCAGAAGGCGCGGAAATAGCGGCGGAAGCTCGCATCGCTGGAGGCCGGCTCGATGCGCTCGAGCGGCAGCCGCAGCTCGCGCGACACCCAGTCCTGTATCAGCGCAAGTCGCGCGTCGGTTTCAAACATGTGCTCATGGAGGTTTTCGGCCCGCCTGGCAGCGGCGCGCCATTATAATGCCGGCCTTCATGCCGCGTTCGAGCACATTCTGGATCATCGCAGCCTTGCTCGGCGTCATGGGCGGGGACGCGTGGGCCGAGGAGCCGCAATGTCCCTCCGCGCAGCTGCTCTCCGGTGCGGTGCTGGGCGCACCACCGGCCAAGCCGGCAGCGCCCGCGGCCGCGGCCAAGAAGCCCGGGGATGAACCGATCAGCCTGGCGGGCGATCACGCCAGCATCGGCGCGGACGGCCGCGGGACTCTCTCCGGCAACGTCGACGTGCACCAGGGCGACCGGCACATCCAGGCGAACGAGATCCAGTACGATCACGCGAACGAGTCGGTCGAGAGCCACGACCACATCGACTACCAGGACCCGCTCGTCCACGTCACCGGCAGCTCGGGCAAGTATTCGGCCGCCGCCGGCGGCTCCTTCACCGATGCGGAATTTCGCCTGATCCAGCGCGGCGCCCGCGGCACCGCGCAACAGATGCGCCTCACGCCGCAGGGCGTGCTGGACCTGAACAAGGTGACCTTCACCAACTGCCCGGTCGGGGACAACGCCTGGGAACTGCGCGCGAGCGAGATCACGCTCGATACCAACAACAAGATCGGGACCGGCCGCGGCGCCAAGATCGACTTCTGGGGCGTGCCGGTGCTCTACCTGCCCTACATATCGTTCCCCTTGAGCAGTGACCGCAAGAGCGGTTTCCTGTTCTCCAGCATCGGCAACACCTCCAGCGGCGGCCTGCAGCTGTCGGTGCCGTACTACTGGAACATCGCGCCGAACATGGACTTCACCTTCGAGCCGACCGAGTACACCCGGCGCGGCATCGACCTCGGCGGTGAGTTCCGCTTCATGAGCGCCGCGCAGCACGGCCAGCTGGACTGGAACTTCCTGCCGAGCGACAGCAATTTCTGCACCCCCAACGCCAGCGGCGGCGAGGACTGCGGCAGCAGCCGCAGCCGCGTGCGGCTGTACGACGTTGCCGAGCTGCCCTACGACTTCCGCCTGACGGTGAATGCGGAGAATGTGAGCGACACGCACTACTTCGAGGACTTCTCCAAGGGACCGGAGGGGGCGAGCACGGCCTTCCTCGAGCGCTCCGCCACCTTCTCCTACCGCGACGAACACTGGCGCGTCGATGCGCTGGCCGAGCAGTACCAGACCATCGACATCCAGAACGTGCAGCTCTACCAGCGCCCCTACGCGCGCCTGCCGCGCATCGTGGTCGACTCGGACTGGAGCTACGGCGAGAAGCTCATCACGCGTTATGGGTTCGACTCGGAGGTGGTGAACTTCCGCCGCACGATCGATGCACCCGACACCGACGGCTGGCGCATGGACCTGATGCCGCGCGCCATGCTCGATCTGACCGGCCCGGGGTATTTCGCGCGCCCGGGCGTGGCGTGGCGCCTGACGCAGTACGAGCTGGACAATCTCGGCCCCGGGCTCACCGACCGCTCGCCCTCGCGCGTGCTGCCGATCGCAAGCTTCGACACCGGCCTGGTATTCGAGAAGAGCAGTGGCTCGCGCGACCAGCGCAGGCTCACCCTCGAGCCACGGCTGCTCTACCTGTACGTGCCGTACCGCAACCAGGACCAGCTGCCGGTGTTCGACACCGCGGTGCCTGACCTGAATCCCATCCAGCTGTTCCGCCTCAACCGCTACGTGGGCGCCGACCGGGTAAGCGATGCCAACCAGGTGAGCGTCGGTGTCACCAGCCGCCTGCTCGATGCGGCCAACGGCCGGCAGTTCCTCTCGGTCACCCTGGGCCAGACCTACTACTTCCGCACCCCGCGGGTGCTGCTGCCCACCGAGCCGCCGCCGAACGGGGACACCTCGGACATCGTGGCGATGGTCTCGCTCACCGCCTACGACGACTGGAGCGCGGACGTCGCCGCGCAGTGGGACCCGCACAATCAGACCAGCGAACGCACCTCGCTGAACCTGCAGTACAAGCCGGCCCCGGACAAGGTGATCAACCTCGGCTACCGTTACGAGCGCTTCCAGTTCGTGGAAGGCCAGTTCGGGCAGCCCGGCTACGAGGAGGGTTTCGACCAGGTCGAGGTGTCCGGGACCTGGCCCATCAAGGGGCACTTCAACATCTTCGCCCGCGAGGTCGTTTCGCTGCGGGATAACACGGAACTGGAGCGTTTCGCCGGGTTCGAGTACCGTGCGTGCTGCTGGCGGGTGCGGCTGGGTGCCCGGCGCTTCGTCAGCAGCCACGATGGCAGCCAGGACACCGGGATCTGGCTGCAGGTGGAACTCGCGGGCCTGGCGGGGGTCGGATCGGCATCGGACGCCTTCCTCACCGAGGAAATCCGCGGCTATGCACCCGTGGAGGCCCCAAACTCCCGGCCTCAGGCACCACTAAAGAACGTCTGGTAAGGAATTGCGAGCAATGCGGCAGGTTTGGACGATTTCTACGCTCACCGGGACGGCCCTCGCCGGCCTGATCCTGCTCGGGGCCGGCCCCCCGGCCCAAGCCCAGACGCGCGAACTGGCCACCCAGGGGGAGCTGCTGGACCGGGTGGTCGCCGTCGTCAATGACGGGGTGGTGCTCAACAGCGACCTGGACGCCCAGGTGGCCGCCGTAAGCGAGCGGCTGCGCCAGCAGAAGCTCGACCTGCCGCCGCAGAACGTGCTGCGCCAGCAGGTGCTCGAGCGCCTCGTGCTGCAGGAGATCCAGGTGCAGCGCGCCACCCACGCCGGCGTGAAGATCTCCGACGAGCAGGTGAACGCGGCGCTGGGTGACGTAGCCAAGCGCAACGGCATGACGCTGTCGCAGCTGCCCGAGGCGCTGGCCGGCCAAGGCATCGACTATGCCGGCTACCGCGAGGAGATTCGCCGCGAGATCACCCTCAACCTGCTGCGCCAGCGCGATGTCCTGCAGCACATCAGCGTCACCCCGCGCGAGATCGACCAGTTTCTCGACAAGCAGGCCAAGACCCCCTCCGAGCGCAACGAGTACAACGTCTCGCACATCCTGATCGCGGTCAGCCAGGAGGCCAACCCCGCCCAGGTGGAAGCCGCCACCAAGCGCGCGACGGAGGTCTACGAGCGCGCCAAGGGCGGCGAGGACTTCGCCAAGCTCGCCGTGGCCTACTCCAACAGCCAGACGGCCTTCGACGGCGGCGCGCTCGGCTGGCGCAAGGGCAGCGAGCTGCCCACCTTCCTCACCGACGTCGTCGGCAGGCTCAAGGCCGGCGAGGTGAGCGAGCCGATGCGCACGCCGACCGGGTTTCACATCGTGAAGCTCAACGAGGTACGCGGCGGCACGCAGCAGGCCGTAGAGGACCAGGTCCACGCGCGCCACATCCTCATGAAGACCAACGAGCTGGCAGATGATGCGCTGGTGCAGCAGAAGCTCAATGCGCTGCGTGACCGCATCCTCAAGGGTGAGGATTTCTCCGGCGTGGCACAGACCAACTCCGAGGACCCGGGATCGGCCTCCGAGGGGGGAGACCTGGGCTGGGCGGGACCGGGCACCTTCGTGCCCGAGTTTGAACAGAAGCTCGCGAGCCTGAAGGACAACGAGATCAGCATGCCGTTCCACACGCAATACGGCTGGCACATCGTGCAGGTGCTCGGCCACCGCCGCTACGACAACACCGACGAGCTCAAGCGCCGCCAGGCAATGGAGGCCATCCGCACCAGCAAGGCGGATGAAGAAACCGAGCTGTGGCTGCGCCGCATGCGGGACGAAGCCTACGTCGAGTTCAAGTCCTAAGCTCCCCCGCATCGCGCTGACCTCGGGCGAGCCGGCCGGGATCGGGCCGGAGCTGTGCCTCGCACTCGCCCGCACACCGCTGCCGTGTGAGCTGGTGTGCTTCGCCGATCAGGGCATGCTCGAGGAGCGTGCCCGCAGGCTCGGCATGGCCGTGACCCTGCAGCCCTACGTGCCAGGCGCCAGCGCCGCCGCGCCCGGCACCCTGACCGTGGCCCACGAAGCCCTCGCCGTCCCCAGCACCCCCGGCAGGCTCGATCCGCGCAACGCCGCCTACGTGCTCAAGCTCATCGACCGGGCCATCGATGGCGCGCGTGCCGGGGAATTCGCCGCCATGGTCACGGCCCCGGTGCAGAAGAGCGTCCTCAACGAGGCCGGCATCCCCTTCACCGGTCACACCGAGTACCTGGCCGCGCGTACCCAGGGGACGCCGGTGATGCTGCTGACCACCGGCGAGCTGCGCGTGGCGCTGGCCACCACCCACGTGCCGCTGAAGGATGTGAGTGCCGTTCTCAGCGCCGACTCCCTGTACGCCACCGCCATGACGCTGGCGCGGGAGCTGACGCGCGGCTTTGGCATCCGGGAGCCGAGGATCGCCGTGTGCGGCCTGAACCCGCATGCCGGCGAAGGCGGTTACCTCGGCGACGAGGAGATCCGCGTCATTGCCCCCGCGATCGCGCGCCTGCAGGCAAGCGGCGTCCAGGCCAGCGGCCCGCTACCGGCCGACACCGCGTTCGTGCCGCAGGTGCTGGCGCGCTTTGACGCCGTGCTGGCGATGTACCACGACCAGGGGCTGCCGGTGATCAAGCACGCCGGCTTTGAGGATGCGGTGAACGTTACCCTGGGACTTCCGCTGGTGCGAACCTCTCCGGATCACGGCACGGCGCTTGACCTGGCCGGCACCGGCAGGGCCGACGTGCGCAGCCTGCTCGCGGCCGTGCGGCTGGCAAGCCGCCTGGGCGCGCAGCGGCTCTGATGCCCAGGACAGGCAGGCCGGGGCCGCCGCGGCGCAAGCGCTTCGGTCAGCACTTCCTGCACGACGCGGCCGTGCTCGAGCGCATCCGCGAGGCGCTGGACCCCAGGCCCGGGGATCACCTGGTGGAGATCGGCGCGGGACGCGGGGCCCTCACCCGTCTGCTGCTGGAGTGCACCGGCACGACGCTCGATGCCATCGAGATCGACCGCGACCTGGCGCAACTGCTCGCACCACTGTTCAACGACGCCGCGCGCTGCCAGCTGCACCAGGCGGATGTGCTGAAGTTCGACTTCGCAGCCCTGGCGCACGAGCGCGGCGGCAGGCTGCGCGTCATCGGCAACCTGCCCTACAACATCTCCACGCCGCTGCTGTTCCACCTGCTCGGCCAGGCCGGCGCCATCTGCGACCTGCACGTGATGCTGCAGCGTGAGGTGGTGGAGCGCATGGCCGCACCACCGGCTACCGGTGACTACGGACGGCTCACCATCATGCTCGCGCCCTACGTCGAGGTGCAGTCCCTGTTCGAGGTCGGACCCGGGGCGTTCCGGCCCCCGCCGCGGGTATGGTCGGCGGTGGCCCGCCTCACGGTGCGTGCGCGGCCGCTGTTTGCGGTGAGCCCGCACTACGCGGCGCTGGTGGCGGCCGCCTTCACGCAACGGCGCAAGACGCTGCGCAACGCGCTGAGCGCATTCCTCAGCCGCGACCAGATCAGTGCCTGCGGCATCGACCCGGGCGCGCGGCCGGAGACGCTCACCCCGGCGGATTTCAACACTCTCGCCCAGGCCCTCGACCGCGCGTGCGCGTAACGCTAGTCTTCCACCACGGCCTGCAACGTTGGGGACCTGTTGATGACGTACCGTCGCATCCTGCTGGTTGTGGACCTGAGCGAAGACAGCCTGGCGATCAGCCGCAGGGCGCAGGAGCTCTGCGGCACCCTGGGCGCGCAGATGAGCCTGCTGCATGTCGTCGAGTTTCTCTCGGTCGATCCCCTGGGGGATACGCTCATGCCCGTGGTGGAGATGGAGAGCGAGCTGATCGAGCAGGCACGCCGGCGCCTGGAGGCACTGGGCGCGCAACTGGGCCTGGCGGGCGATGCCTGCCGGGTCGAGAACGGCAGCGTCAAGGCGGAGATCGTACGCGTGGCGCGCGAGCTGCACGCCGATCTGATCATCCTGGGCAGCCGCGAGCGCCATGGACTCTCGATCCTGGTGAACCTCACGGCCGACACCGTGCTGCATGCAGCCCCGTGCGATGTGCTGGCCATGCGCGCCGGGCGGGCGTGAGCCGGGACACCTCGCTAGAATCGGTGCATGGAAGCCAGCGACCACAAGATCCGCGTCGACGTCGAGACCAACTACCTCGATGAGCAGTCCGATCCAAAAGAGGGTCGCTACGTCTTCGCTTACACGATTACCATCCGCAACGAGGGCCAGGTCCCGGCGCGCCTGCTGACGCGTCACTGGCTCATCACCGATGCCAACGGCAAGGTGGAGGAGGTTCGCGGCGATGGCGTCATGGGCGAGCAACCGTACCTGAAGCCGGGCCAGGGCTTCCGCTACTCCAGCGGCGCGGTGATCGAGACGCCCGTGGGGGCGATGCAGGGCAGCTACCAGATGCTGGCCGACGACGGCGCGCACTTCGACGCCCCCATCGAGCCGTTCCGGCTCGCCATGCCCGGGATCTTGCAGTGACGCGCTATGCCATCGGCGACATCCAGGGCTGTGACCGGGAACTGCGCGCACTGCTGAAGGTGATCGGCTTCACCGCCGACCGCGATCAGCTGTGGCTGGTCGGTGACCTGGTGAACCGCGGCCCCGCATCGCTCGCCGTGCTGCGCTTCGTGCACGCCCTGAAGGACAACGCCATCGTGGTGCTGGGCAACCACGACCTGCACCTGCTGGCGCTGGCGCACCAGTGCGCCCGCTACCGCAAGTCCGACACGCTCGCCGAAGTCCTGGCCGCGAGCGACCGCGACACCCTGCTCGAGTGGCTCATGAGCCGCCCCCTCGCCCATGCCCAGGGGAACGACCTCATGGTGCACGCAGGCGTGGTGCCGCAGTGGAGCGTCGCGCAGACCCTGGAACTGGCCGGCGAGGTGAGCCGCGCGCTGGCACGCGATCCGCGCGCGCTCTTCGAGAACATGTACGGTGACGAGCCGGACCGCTGGGACGCGAAGCTGCGCGGCATGGAGCGGCTGCGCTTCGCCATCAACGTGCTCACCCGCATCCGCGTGTGCACGGCCGAGGGCCGCGTGGACCTGAGCATGAAGGGCCCGCCGCCACCACCCTCGGCGGCGCAGCAGCCCTGGTTCGATCACCCGGCGCGCGCGACCCGTGAGGCGCGCGTGATATTCGGCCACTGGTCAGCGCTCGGCTTCGTGCGCCGCGCCGGTGTCATCGGCCTGGACAGCGGCTGTGCCTGGGGTGGCACGCTCACCGCCTGCGACCTGGACCGCGAACGCGAGCCCCTCACGAGTCCCTGCGCGCAGTATCAGCGCATCAGCGCGGGGTGACCGGGCTCGCCGCGGCGGCCGCCGGAGCAGACTGGGCAGCCGCGCCCCAGGAGAGCACGATCTGCGGCGTCTCCGCCGTGTAGACCCCGGGGGCGAACTCCAGGTCGACCGGCTTGTCGGCACTGGAGGCGACCGGGAGATACAGGCGCTGGTCGCCGCGCACCTCGATCACCGGGAAGGAGCCCGGGCGGACCCGCACGCCAATGCGCACCGGCCAGCTGGTGCCGGCGACCGGCTTGATCGTCACGGTGCCCGAGCCACCGACCCCGCTCATGTCCAGCAGCAGCGTGTTGCGCTTCCAGTACTGCGGGAACTCGTGGCCGCCGCTCAGCTCCACTGCGTGCACGGGAACCGGCGGGGGCGGCGGGGAGTGGTGCCAGGGCATGTGCGAGCAGCCCGCGGCCAGGAGCGCGGCAGAGAGGACCAGGGCACGCCGGAAGCCACGTTCTCCTGCCTGTGACCGCATCAGCCCACTCCTCGCACGTAAGGCGCAGCGCGTAACATACGCCAAAGGCATGGAGTAGACATGGAATCCCCGCACGCTTTCAACTTCCGGCAGTGGATCGAGGCCAACCGCGCGCAGCTGCAGCCGCCGGTGGGCAACAAGCGCGTATTCCGCGACGGCGACTTCATCATCATGGTCGTCGGCGGTCCCAATGCCCGCAAGGACTATCATGTCGACCCGGGGCAGGAGTTCTTCTACCAGCTCGAGGGCGACATGCTCCTCAGGACCATGCAGGACGGGCGCGCGGTGGAGCTGCCGATCCGCGCCGGGGACATCCTGCTGCTGCCCGCCAACGTGCCGCATTCTCCGCAACGCCCGGCAGGCTCGGTCGGGTTGGTGATCGAGCGGGCGCGGCGCCCGGGGGAACAGGACGGCTTCCAGTGGTACTGCGAGCGCTGCGGCAAGCCCCTGTACGAGGAATTCTTCGTGCTCACCGACATCGAGCAGCAGTTCCCCGCCGTCTTCGAGCGCTTCTTCGCCAGCCGCGACCAGCGCACCTGCAGGCACTGCGGCACGGTGATGGAGCGTGCCTAGCATCCCCGCGCGCATCGCCCTCGGCGGGCGCGAACTTGCCGTCGACCTTGCCGCGCCGGTGGATCTGTCGATCCGGCTGGACCTGCACGGCGCGCAGCCGCGGCATTTCGGGGCGCCGCCCGCCACCGCGCAACCGCTCGAGCTCGGCTCCTTCAGCGGCGCGGTGGCGCGCGGGGCCAGCTGCAACTGTGAAGTCGTGACTCTCATTCCCCACTGCAACGGCACGCACACCGAGTGCGCCGGGCACCTCACGCGCGAGCGCCTGGATGCCTACCAGGTGGTGCCGGCAGGACTCATTCCCGCCCTGCTGCTCTCGGTCACCGCAGCGTCGGCCGCGGAGGAGCCCGAGGACACCGATCCGCCCGCGCATGCGCTGGATCTGCTGGTGACGCGCCGGGCGCTGCAGCAGGCCTGGCCCGCCGGCGCACCGTTCACCGCGCGCGCACTGGTGGTACGCACGCTGCCCAACGCTCAGGCCAAGCGCGAGCGCGACTACTCCGGGCAGAACCCGCCGTACCTGTCGTGCAGCGCCGCGCAGCTGCTCGTCGAGCGCGGCATCGAGCACCTGGTCATCGACCTGCCCTCCATCGACCGTACGCACGATGCCGGCCGCCTCAGCGCACACCGCATCTTCTTCGGCCTGGCGCCGGCGGCGACGCAGCTCAGCAGCGCCACGCGCGCGGGCGCGACCATCACCGAGCTTGCCTACGTGCCGGATTCGCTCAAGGACGGCGCCTACCTGCTGGAACTGCAGGTACCGGCGCTGAGCGGAGACGCGGTGCCGAGCCGTCCCTTGCTGTACGCCCTGCAGGAGACCGGGACGTGAGTGCTGCCGCAAGCCTCGAGGAGGCGCGCGCGCTCGATGGTGCCGATCCCCTGCGCCATTTCCGGGCCCGCTTTGCCCAGCCCGCCGATGCCCGCGGCGTGCCCAAGGTCTACCTATGCGGCCACTCGCTCGGCCTCATGCCGTTGGCTGCGCGTACCGCGGTCACCGAGGAGCTGGATGACTGGGCACGCCTTGCAGTCGAGGGCCACGAGCAGGCGCGCCGGCCCTGGATCCCCTACCACGGCAACCTGTCCGCCGGACTTGCCGCACTCGCCGGGGCCGGTGCCGGGGAAGTCGTGGGCATGAATTCGCTCACGGTCAACCTGCACCTGATGCTCGCCAGCTTCTATCGCCCGCAAGCCGGACGGCAGCGCATCCTCATCGAGGCCGGCGCCTTCTCCTCCGACCGCCACGCCGTCACCTCGCACCTGGCCTGGCACGGAGTGGACCCGGCGCAGGCGCTGATCGAACTCGCCCCCGCGGCCGGGGAGGATAGCGTGCCGGAAAGCGCAATCGAGGCCTGCCTGTCCGAGCACGGATCGCAGATCGCGCTGGTGCTGTGGCCGGGAGTGCAGTTCCGCACCGGCCAGGCATTCGATGTCGCACGCATCGCGCACGCATCGCACCGGCATGGGTGCGTCGCCGGCTTCGACCTCGCACACGCGATCGGCAACGTGCCACTGGCGATGCACCAGGCGGACGCGGACTTCGCCGTGTGGTGCAGCTACAAGTACCTGAACGCAGGCCCCGGGGCGATCGGCGGCTGCTTCGTACACCAGCGCCACACCGCAGCGCTGCCACGGACCGCGCACACCGGGGCGCTCCCGGGGGCGCGCCTGGCCGGTTGGTGGGGCCACGAGGAAGGTTCGCGCTTTCTCATGGAACCGCAGTTCCGCGCGGCCGACGGCGCCGCGGCCTGGCAGCTGAGCAACCCCCCGGTGCTCGCGGCCGCACCGCTGGTTGCCTCGCTCGGTGTATTCATGGAGGCGGGCATCGAGCCTCTGCGGCGCAAGTCCATCGCGCTCACCGCCTACCTCGAAGAGCAGCTGCGCGCGCTTGCGCCGCAGGCGCAGCTCATAACGCCGTCCCAGCCGGCGCAACGCGGCTGCCAGCTATCGGTGCGCATCGGCGCGAGCGCACAGCGCGGGCGCGACGTGCTCGCGGACCTCACCAGGCGCGGCATCGTGGTCGACTGGCGCGCGCCGGACATCATCCGCGTCGCGCCCGTGCCGCTCTACAACGGCTACGAGGATGCGTGGCGCTTCGCGCGCAACCTGGGCGAACTGCTGCGCCAGTGAATAGAGCGGCCGCGCGCAGCATCAGCATCGTGGGGGCCGGACTCGCCGGCGCGCTGCTGGCGCTGCTATGCGCCCGGCGCGGGATCCAGGTCACCGTCTACGAGCGACGCGCCGATCCGCGCCAGGCGCACCCAGAGCAGGGCCGCTCGATCAACCTCGCGCTCGCCGCGCGCGGCCTGCGCGCCCTCGAGCGCGCCGGTGTCATCCAGGCGGTGCGCCCGCTGCTCATCCCGATGCGCGGCCGCATGGTGCACGAGGGCAGCGGCGCTGCGGCGCTGCAGCCCTACGGGCAACGGCCCGGGGAAGTGATCTGGTCCGTGGGGCGCGCGGCACTGAATCGCGTGCTGCTCGATGCCGCCGCGCGGCACGCCGGGGTCACGGTGCGCTTCAGCCACACCTGCCTCGGGATCGATCCGGGTGCGGACCGGCTGCGCCTGCGCGACACCAGCAGCGGCGCGGAAAGCGCGGTGGCGCTGGGTGCAACCATCGCCACCGATGGCGCCGGGTCGGCGGTGCGCACCGGCCTTGCCGCGGCCGGCCTCCTCGAGGCCCGCGAGGACTGGCTCGACCACGACTACAAGGAGCTGACCATTCCCGCAGCCGCCGGGCGGCACGTGCTCGACAGCCAGGCGCTGCACGTCTGGCCGCGTGGCGGATTCATGCTGATCGCGCTGCCCAACACCGACGGCAGCTTTACCGCCACCTTGTTCCTGCCACGCCGCGGCCCGGCAAGTTTCGAGGCGCTGACCTCGCCTGCTGCGGTCGGGGCGTTCTTCGCGCGCGAGTTCCCCGATGTCGTGCCGTACATGCCGGACCTGGCCGCAGAATTCGCGCACCATCCCCAGGGCAGGCTCGGCACGGTGCATGCCGCACCTTGGCACCTGGGCGGCCAGGTGCTGCTGCTGGGCGATGCGGCGCATGCCATCGTGCCCTTCCACGGCCAGGGCATGAACGCTGCGTTCGAGGACTGCAGCGTGCTTGATGCGCTGCTCGCACCGCACGCGGGGTGGCACGAGGTATTCGCGCAATTCGAGGCCGCACGGCGCGCCAATGCCGAGGCGATCGCGCAGATGGCGCTGGAGAACTACGTGGAGATGCGCGATGCGGTGCGCGATGCCACGTTTGTGCGCCGTCGCAGCATTGCCCTGGCACTCGAGCGCACCTTCCCGGACCGCTTCATCCCGCGCTACTCGATGGTAATGTTCCACCCCGAGATCGACTACGCCGATGCCCTGCGGCGCGGGGAGATCCAGGCGCGCATCCTTGGGGAACTCGACCGCGGCGCCGGTGCGGACTTTGACGCAGCGCAGGCGCTGGCACTGATCGAAGCCCGGCTGCCGCCGCTGCCCTCGGCCTGAGGTCAGTGCTGGCGCGGCACCTGCGGTGCCGTGCGTCGCTCCAGCGTCACGAAAGTGACTGCATAGTCGTTGTGCTCATCCGCCGGGAAGGCATCGCAGTCCACATCCGCCCACTGCGTCGGGTCGAACTCGGGAAAGTAGGTGTCCCCGGCAACGTCGGCCTGCACGTTGGTGAGGTACATGCGCCGCGCGAAGGGCATGACGAGCCGATAGACCTCCGCGCCGCCGATGGCCACCAGCTCGCTGGCGCCGCTTGCCTGCGCGAGCGCCTCCGCCACCGAGCGCACGGCGATCACCCCCGGCGCGCTCCACTGCGGGTCGCGCGTCAGCACGATGTTGGTGCGCCCCGGCAGCGGGCGCCCGATGGACTCGAAGGTCTTGCGCCCCATGAGAATGGGCTTGCCGAGAGTCTGGGCCTTGAAGTGCCTGAGGTCCTGGCGCAGGTGCCAGGGCAGCGCGTTGTCTCGCCCGATCACCCCGTTCTGCGCCATCGCCACGATCAGCGAAAGCAGCGGTGCGGGGGCGCCCATGAGCCTAGATCTCCACTGCGGTGTTGAGGATCACGACGTCGCGGAAGGGCATGCGGAAGAACTCCGCCGCCTGCGTACTGTATTGCTGCATGCGTGCGAACAGCCGGCGCTGCATCCCGCGCAGCCCCGGCAGCGGCCGGGCACGTACCACGTGGCGACCGACGAAGAACGAACTGTCCTCGGTGAACACCCGCAGGCCGCGCGCGCGGCAGGCCTTGAGCGCTTCGGCGACGTCCGGGGTCTCCATGAAGCCGAAACGCGCGGTGATGTAGTGCACGCTCGGCACCGGCTCCTCGATCCGCAGCCGGCGCACCGGATCCTGGCGCGGGGTATCGGCGATCTCGACGTTGAGGATGATGACGCGCTGGTGCACGACGGCGTTGTGCTCGATGTTGCGGATCAGCGCCGACGGCACCAGGTTCGCATTGCTCGCCAGGAACACCCCGGTGCCGGGCACGCGGTGCACGCCGGCCACGAGCTTGCCGAGCTCCGAGCGCGGCACCGCGAGCTTCAAGAGCGCCGCGCGCAGCTCGAGGCGCCCGTTGCGCCAGGTGGTGAAGATCAGGCACAGCACCGCGCCGAGGGTGAGCGGGATCCAGCCGCCGTTGGGAACCTTGGTGAGGTTGCCGGCCACGAAGGCACAGTCGGTCACCAGCAGCAGGCCGAACAGCAGGGCGACGCGCCAGATCGGCCAGTTCCACTGCGTGGCGGCGACGAACCCGCCGAGGATGGTGGTCACCAGCATGGTGCCCACTACGGCGGCGCCGTAGGCGCCGCCGAGTGCATCCGCGGAGCCGAAGCCCACTACGAACAGGACCACGGCCGGGAACACCAGCCAGTTGACGATGGGGACGTAGATCTGGCCCTGCTCCTGGGCGGAGGTCTGCAGCACGCGCAGCCGCGGCAGCAGGTCCAGGTGCACTGCCTGGCGCGCCATGGAGAAGGCCCCCGAGATCACCGCCTGTGAGGCGATGACCGCCGCCATGGTGGCCAGCACCACCAGCCAGGGCAGCAGCTGAGGGGTGATCAGGTGGAAGAACGGGTGCTCGATCGGCTTGCCCACCTCCAGCAGCAGCGCCCCCTGGCCGAAGTAATTCACGACCAGGGCCGGGGCGACCATCGCGAACCAGGCCACGCGCACGGGGCGCTTGCCGAAGTGTCCCATGTCCGCATACAGCGCCTCACCGCCGGTGATGGCGAGAAAGACGGCGCCGATGATCGCCAGCGCCACCGCCGGGCGGTGCACCAGCAGGGTGAGGCCGGCGAGCGGGTTGAGCGCCTGCAGCACCTGCGGATTGCGCACGATCGGAATCGCCCCGAGCACCGCGATGACCACGAACCACAGCACCATCACCGGCCCGAAGAGCCTGGCCATGCTGGCCGTCCCGCGCCGCTGGTAGAAGAACAGCACCGCCAGCACCCCGATCGTGACCGGCACGACCTTGCTCTTGAAGTCGGCATCGAGGACGCCGAGTCCCTCGACCGCACCGAGCACCGTGATGGCAGGCGTGATGAGGGCGTCGCAGAAGAAGAAGGCGGTGCCGGCGAGCGCCAGCCCCACGGCGATCTTCGCCCAGCGGCTGCCGGTGATCAGACGCCGCTGCGCCAGCGCAAACAGCGCGAGGATGCCGCCCTCGCCCTCGTTGTCCGCCTGCATGATGATGACGATGTACTTCACCGTCACCGAGATCATCAGGCTCCAGAAGATCAGCGACAGCACCCCGAGCACCGCCTCGGTGTTGAACGTGCCGGCCGCGCCGAGGGCGGTCTCGAGCGTGTACAGCGGGCTCGTGCCGATGTCGCCGTAGACGATGCCGGTGGCCGCCACGACGGCCGAGATGCGCAGGCGACGTGAGTTGTTCATCGGCGGTCTGCTGGCCCTGCCGCGGCTCAGCGGCGCGCGCGCCGCGACGCCGACTTGTGCGCCGCCTGCCTGCCGGCACGCCGCACGTTCTTGCGCGTCACCTTCCTGCGGGCCCGCACCGGCGCCTTCTTCTTGCCGCGGTCCTCCGGTCCCGGCCAGAGCATGGTGCCGCGGCACTCGGGAGTGCCGCAGCGGCAGGCGAAGATCGTGTCGACGTCCGGCGGGTCCTGCGGGTCCCACTCAATCCGGTAGTCGTAGGAGAGTTCCTCGCCCGGCTCGATGGTGCGGATCGCCTCGATGAACACACGGCGGTCCTGGGTGACGGACTCGCAGTTCGGGCCGCAGGTGTGGTTGATGAAGCGCGCCGCGTTGCCGTCCACCCCGGCATCGATCACGGTCTGCCCGTCGACGATGAACAGGAAGGTGTGGTTGTCGTTGGCTTCCTTCAGGTCGTAGCGCCGGTCGGCTTCCTTGTGCGAGATGCGCTCGCCCAGGTACTCGATGACGCGCGTGCCCTTGCGGATCCTGCGCAGCGCAAACACCCCCAGGCCGTGCACGGGCGAGTCGCGCACCTCGATCAGGGAGCCGCCGCGCCGTTCGACCGGGCCCTTCATACTGCCACCGGGGCTGCGATCGCCGCGTGATGCTGGTAGTTCACGAACTCGAAGTCCTCGTACTTGTAGTCGAAGATTGTGGCCGGGCGGCGCAGGATGCGCAGCTGCGGCAGCGGATGTGGGGTGCGCGCGAGCTGCTGGTCGGCCTGCGCGAAATGGTTGACGTAGAGGTGGCAGTCGCCGCCGGTCCAGACGAACTCGCCGGGCTCCAGGTCGCACTGCTGCGCGAACATGTGCGTCAGCAGGGCGTAGCTGGCGATGTTGAACGGCACCCCCAGGAAGATGTCGGCACTGCGCTGGTAGAGCTGGCACGACAGCCGCCCGGCGGCCACGTACAGCTGGAAGAACGCATGGCAGGGCATGAGGCTCATGCTGGCCAGTTCGGCGACGTTCCAGGCGCTGACGATGGTGCGGCGCGAGTCCGGGTTGTGCTGCAACAGCTGGACCGCCTGCGCGATCTGGTCGATCGTCGTGCCATCGCCCGCCGGCCAGGCGCGCCACTGCTTGCCGTAGACCGGGCCGAGTTCCCCGTCAGCATCCGCCCACTCATCCCAGATGGTGACGCCATGCTGCTTGAGCCAGGCGACGTTGGTCTCCCCCCGCAGCATCCACAGGAGCTCGTACAGCACCGAGCGCAGGTGGATCTTCTTGGTCGTGACTAACGGGAACCCGTGCGCCAGGTCGAAGCGCAGCTGCTGCGCGAACACCGAGACGGTGCCGGTGCCGGTGCGGTCGCTCTTGCGCACCCCCTCGGTGCGCAGCAGGCGCAGCAGGTCCAGATACTGCTTCATGCGGTGGTGTAGTTGCCGGACGGAACCTGCGCGCGGTAGGCATAAATGAGCGCGCCGATGCCAAAGAGGATCATGGGCACCGAGAGCACCTGCCCCTCGGTGAGCCAGCCGCCGGCCAGGTAGCCGATGTGCTCATCCGGCACGCGCACGAACTCCACCAGGAAGCGCGATAGGCCGTACACCAGCATGAACACGCCCGAGGGTGCCCAGCGCGGCCGCGGCCGCATCGTGAACCACCACAGCAGGATGAACAGCAGCAGGCCCTCGAGGCCTGCCTCGTAAAGCTGCGAGGCGTGGCGCACCTCGCCGTTCACCTTGAAGCCCCAGGGAACGGTCGTGACCTTGCCCCAGAGCTCCCCGTTGATGAAGTTGCCGAGGCGCCCGAAGAACAGCCCCAGGGCCGGCAGCGGCGCGGTGAAGTCGTAGACGTCGACCATGTTGCGCCCGCGCCGCCAGGCAAACAGCGACATCGCCACGATCACCCCGAGCATGCCGCCGTGGAAGGACATGCCGCCCTCCCAGATCTTCAGCGGGTACAGCGGGTCAGCGCCCCAGAACTTCAGACCGTAAAACAGCACGTAGCCGATGCGGCCGCCCAGGATCACGCCCAGCATGGCGAAGAAGATCAGGTCATCGACGTCGTTCGCCTTCCAGGTCGAGCCTGGCCTGGCGGCGCGCAGCCGCGCCAGCCACCACGCCCCGGCAAAGCCGAGCAGGTACATGATGCCGTACCAGTGAACCTTGACGGGGCCGAGCTCGAAGGCGATCGGGTTGAAACCGGGATAGGTAAGCATGAGGCGCGGAGTTTAGCCGACCTCGCCTGTCACGCGGCAGAAGAAGGCCTTCAGGTACCTTGTTTCGGGTATGGCCGGATGCACCGGATGGTCCGGGGACTGTCCGCCGGTCTCCAGGATCTGCACGAACCGCCCGCTGTGGCGCGCGGCGGCCTGGATGGCGGCCGCCAACTCCTCCTGGGCCAGGTGGTATGAGCAGGAGCACGACACCAGCAGCCCTTCGGCGCGCAGCACGGCGAGCGCGAGTTGGTTGAGCTTGCGGTAGGCGGCCTGCCCCTGCGGGATGTCCTTCTTGCGCTTGATGAATGCCGGCGGGTCGAGGATCACGATGTCGTAGCGCTCGCCCTGCTCCGCCTGGGCCTTGAGCGCATCGAAGGCATCCGCGCGCAGCGGCTCGATGCTCACCCCGTTAGCCTGCGCGTTCGCCTGTGCGCACTCGAGGGCGCCCTGGGATGAGTCGATGCAGCGCGCCTGACCTGCCCCCTGCCTGAGCGCACTGATCGCCCAGCCGCCGGCGTAACTGCACACGTCCAGCACGCGCGCACCGGGGGACACGTAGCGCGCCAAGCGCGCGCGATTGGCAGTCTGGTCGTAGAACCAGCCGGTCTTCTGGCCAGCCAGCAGTGGCACTGTGAATGACATCGGCCCCTCGCGCACCGCAAGCTGCGCTGGGACCGTGCCGAAGGCCGCCTCGGCATACCGGGGCAGCCCTTCCAGCTCGCGCGCCCCGGAATCGTTCTTCCAGAAGAGCGTGGCGGGCTTGAGCACCCGCCGCACGGCGGCCGCCAGCTCGTCCTTGAGCGCCTCCATGCCGGCGGTGGCGATCTGTCCCACCACCACGTCCGCATAGCGGTCCAGTACCAATCCGGGCAGCTGGTCCGATTCCCCGAACACCCAGCGGTAGTACGGCCCGGCACTCAGGCGTTCGCGCAGGGCAAGGGCGCCCCTTAAGCGCTGCTCGAGCAGCGCCGCGGTGACCGGCTGCGCAGGATCGCGCGAGAGGATGCGGCCACAGATGAGTGCGCGCGGGTTGACGTACACGTAGCCCAGGAACGCATCACGATGCGAGCGCAGCTGCGCGAGCGACCCTTCCGCGAGGCCCGCGAGGGGCGTCGCCTGGGTGTCGATCTCGTTGCTGAACACCCACATGTGACCTGCGGCCAGGCGGCGCTCCTCGCCGCGCTTCAGGCGCAGCACGGGCAGCTGGGAGGTCTCGGCGGGGGCAGTCGGCAAGGGTGTTGATCCGCGGCGGGGGCGCGCGCGAAGTATACAATTCGCGCATGAAGATCACTCACCGCAATGAGGACGGTTCGCCCAAGTACACCAACCACCTCATCGACCAGACCAGTCCTTACCTTAGGCAGCACGCGCACAACCCGGTCGAGTGGTACCCATGGGGCGAGGCGGCATTCGCACGGGCGCGGCGCGAGCACAAGCCGGTCCACCTGAGCATAGGTTATTCCGCCTGCAGGTGGTGCCACGTACTCGAGGAAGAAAGCTTCGAGGACGAGGCGACCGCGCAGATCCTCAACGAGCACTTCGTCAACATCAAGGTCGACCGCGAGGAGCGGCCGGACATCGACCGCATCTACCAGATCGCGCAGCAGATGCTCACGCAGCGCGGTGGTGGCTGGCCGCTGACCATGATGCTCTCCCACGAGGACCAGCGGCCATTCTTCGGCGGCACCTATTTCCCCAAGGAGGCGCGCTTCGGCCTGCCGGCCTTCAAGGACCTGTTGCTGCGGGTGGCAGAGTACTACCGCGACCACGGCACGGAGCTAAAGCAGCAGAACGCAGCACTGATGGCCGCCTTCGGCGAGCTGGACGCTGCCCCGGCGGCGGCCGTGGACTTCAGCGATGCCCCGCTCATCCTCTTCCGCCAGCAGGTCGAGCGCGTGTTCGACCCGCGCGACGGGGGCTTCGGCGGCGCGCCGAAGTTCCCGCAGCCGCAGATGCTGGTGCGCCTGCTGCGCGACTGGCGCGCGAGCGCCGACGGTCCACAACCGGACCTGCAGGCGCTCTACATGGTCACGCTGACGCTGCGTCGCATGGCCGCCGGCGGCCTCAACGACCAGCTCGATGGCGGCTTTTGCCGGTACGCGGTGGATGCGAGCTGGACCATCCCGCACTTCGAGAAGATGCTCTACGACAACGCCGGATTGCTGGCGGTGTATGCCCAGGCGGCACTGGCCACCGGCGACGATGAGTATGCCCAGGTGGCGCAGACAACGGCCGACTGGACACTGCGCGAGATGCAGTCATCCGAGGGCGGGTACTACTCGAGCCTGGATGCGGACTCCGAGGGACACGAGGGCAAGTTCTACGTCTTCGACCGCGAGGAGGTCCGCGCCGCCCTCAGCGCCGAGGAATTCGCAGTCTTCGCACCCTACTACGGGCTGACCGAGCCGGCGAACTTCGAGGGCCGCTGGCACCTGTACACCGCCGCCTCGCCGGGGGAGCGGGCCGCAAGCTCAGGGAAGACCCCGCAGCAGCTGGCGGCGCTGCTGGCCGCGGCGCGCACGAAGCTCTCGGCGCTGCGCGCACTGCGTATCCGCCCGGGGCGCGATGAGAAGATCCTCACCTCCTGGAATGCGCTGATGATCCGCGGCATGGCCATCGCCGGGCGTGCGCTGGCGCGCGCTGAGCTCGCCGAATCGGCAGCGCGCGCACTCGCCTTCATCCGCGCCAGGCTGTGGCAGGGCGGTCGCCTGCTGGCGACCTCCATGGCCGGCAAGGCGCACCTGAACGCCTACCTGGACGACTACGTCTACCTCGCCGATGCGATCCTCGAGCTGCAGCAGGTGCGCGTGCGCGCGGACGAGCTCGCCTTCGCGCGGGAGCTGCTCGAGGTGGTGCTGGAGCACTTCGAGGACCGCAGCGGCGGCGGGTTCTACTTCACCTCCGATGACCACGAGGTGCTGATCCACCGCATGAAGCCCTTCAGCGACGACGCCATACCCTCCGGCAACGGCATCGCCGCGCAGGTGCTGCTGCGCTTCGGCCACCTGCTCGGGGAGCCGCGCTACCTCAATTCCGCCGAGCGCGCGCTGGCAGCCGCCTGGCCGGTGCTGTCACGGCAGCCACAGGGACACGCGACCCTGCTCACCGCGCTCGAGGAACTGCTGCATCCGCCGCAGATCGTGCTGATCCGCGGCGCGACGGAGGCGGTGGACGGCTGGCAACGGGAGCTCGCCAGGGTGTATGCGCCGCGCCGCATCGTGCTGGGCTTCGGCGAGGATGCGGCCGGCCTGCCGGCCGCGCTGGCCGACAAGCCGGCACGCGCAGGCAGCACGCTCGCCTACGTGTGCGTCGGCAGCACCTGCTCGGCGCCGCTGGACTCCCTCGCCGCCCTCACGGACGCCCTGCGCGCCGCGGGCTAGGAGAGCAGCTCGACGTTGCCGCCGATGGCCGCGGTGTTGATGGTGAGCGTGCGTTCGCTCGCAAAGCGCAGCAGGTAGTGCGGCCCGCCAGCCTTGGGGCCGGTGCCGGACAGTCCCTGGCCGCCAAAGGGCTGCACGCCCACGACCGCGCCGATCATGTTGCGGTTGACGTAGGTGTTGCCCACGGGCAGTTCGCGGAACACATGCTGCGCCACGCTCTCCAGGCGGCTGTGCACCCCGAGGGTGAGCCCGAAGCCGGTGCGGCGGATCGCATCGAGTACCCGGGGCAGCTCCCCGCTGCGATAGCGGGCCACGTGCAGGATGGGCCCGAATTCCTCGCTCCTGAGCTGGTCGAGGCGGTTGAGCTCGAACAGTTGCGGCGCGACGAAGTGGCCGTGCTCGAGCCCGGCGGGCAGCTCGCAGGCATACAGCAGTTTCGCCTCGCGGCGCATGCGCTCGGCGTGGGCACGCAGGCGCTGCTGCGCGGGCGCGGAGATCACCGGGCCGACATCGGTGGCCACCTGCGACGGATCGCCGATGACGAGGCAGCGCATCGCACCGGTGAGCATGGCGAGGGTGCGTTCGGCCAGTTCCTCCTGCAGGTACAGCACCCGCAGCGCCGAGCAGCGCTGGCCGGCGCTGGTGAATGCGGAGGTGATGACATCATCGACCACCTGCTCCGGCAGGGCCGTCGCATCCACCACCATCGCGTTCACCCCGCCGGTCTCGGCGATGAGCGGCAGGATCGCCCCGTCGCGCGCGGCGAGCGCGCGGTTGATGGTGGCGGCGGTTGCGGTCGAGCCGGTGAAGGCGACACCGGCGAGCGCCGGGTGCGCGAAGGCCACCGCGGCAAAGGCCGGCCCGTCGGCGGGAGTGAGCTGCAGCACCGCGCCCGGGACGCCGGCCTCGTGCAGCAGCCGCACGGCCGCGTGCGCCACCAGCGGGGTCGCCGGGGCGGGCTTGGCCACCACCGAGTTGCCGGCGGCCAGTGCAGCGGTGAGCTGCCCCAGGAAGATCGCCAGCGGGAAGTTCCAGGGACTGATGCAGACGAACACGCCGCGTCCGTGCAGCGAGAGGGTATTGAGTTCACCGGTGGGGCCGGCAAGTTCGGTGGGCGCATCGAAGAGCTCGCGGGCACGTGCGGCGTAGTAGCGGCAGAAGTCCACCGCCTCGCGCAGCTCCGCCACCGCATCCGGCAGCGTCTTGCCCGCCTCGCGCACCAGCAGACTCAGGAACTCGCCGCGGCGGGCCTCCAGGGCATCGGCGGCACGGGCAAGGCAGGCGGCCCGTTCGGCCACCGCAGTGGCATCCCAGGCCGGCTGTGCGGCGCCCGCGGACTCCAGCGCATGGGCGATCTCCGGGCCGGTCGCATCGCGCGTGAGCCCCACGGTGAGGCGGGTGTCGGCGGGAGAACTGACCGGCACGCGCCCGTCGCGCGCTGCGATCCCGTCGATGATCGGGCCGCCATGGTACGGCTCGGCCGCAAAGGCCTGCACCTGCGCCTCAAGCGCTGCCAGGGTCGCCGGGTCGCCGAAGTCCTCGCCCACCGAGTTGGCGCGCTCGGCCCCGAAGAGCGCGCGCGGCTCGCGGAGCAGCACGGACGCACTTTCGGCCTTCAAGATGGCAATGGGATCACGCACAACCTGCTCCACTGGCAAATCGGGGTTGAGGAACTGGTGGACAAAGGAACTGTTGGCGCCGTTCTCCAGCAGGCGGCGCACCAGGTACGGCAGGAGGTCCTCGTGGGTGCCCACCGGGGCATACACGCGCACCGGCGGCAGCGCGGGCACCTCGGCGCGGGCGGCCGCGTACAGCGCCTCGCCCATGCCATGCAGGCGCTGGAACTCGTACTTCGCGCCCGCCGGGGCGAGCGCGAGCACCGCGGCCACGGTGAAGGCGTTGTGGGTGGCGAACTGCGGGTAGATGAACTCGCGCGCCCCGAACAGGATGCGCACGCACTCAAGGTAGCTCGCATCCGTGGCCGCCTTGGAGGTGTACACCGGGAAGCTGGACAGCCCGCGTTCCTGGGCGCGCTTGATCTCGCTGTCCCAGTACGCACCCTTCACCAGGCGCATACTCATGCCCCGGCCACTGGCGCGCGCCAGCGCGGCCACCCACTCGAGCAGGCGCGGCGCGCGGCGACCGTAGGCCTGCACGGCCAGCCCGAGCCCGTCCCACTCGCGGGTGCGCGCATCGCGCGCCAGCGCGGCCAGGATCTCGAGCGAGAGGTCGAGGCGGTCAGCCTCCTCCGCATCGATCGTAAAGCCGATACCGGCACGGGCGGCGGCGCGCGCCAGCTCCAGCATGCGCGGGGTCAGCTGCTGCGCCACGCGCGCGCCTTGCAGCAGCGAGTAGCGCGGCTCCAGCGCCGAGAGCTTCACGGAGATGCCCGAGCGGGCATGCGTCGCCCCCGCAGGCTGGGAGCCCAGCACCGCGATCGCGTGCGCGTAAGAGGCCAGGTAGCGCTGCGCATCGTCCGCGGTGCGCGCGCCCTCGCCCAGCACGTCGAAGGAACACAGTGCCAGCTGCGGCTCGCCGCGGCCGCGCGCGAGCGCCTTGTCGATCGACTCCCCGACGATGAAGGCGTGCGCCATGACCTGCATCGACTGGCGCAGCGCCGCGCGCACCACCGGGGCCACTAGGGGGGCGGTCAGGTTGGCGGCGGTGAACTCCCCGGACAGCTCCGCGGTTACATTCGGCAGCAGCCGCCCGGCCGCCCCCAGCAAAACGAACCCGGTGCGCAGTAGCACCGCCATGTCCTGCGGCAGCGCGCTCTGGCGCATGGTGGCCAGGCGCTCGGCGATCAGCTGGTCGGCACGCTTGGGGTCGGGGGTGCGCAGCAGCGCCTCGGCCAGGCCCATCAGCGCCTTGCCTTGCGCCGAATCGAGCGGGAACTGCTCGAGCATCTGCTCCACCAGCGGGCGTGCCCGCTCGTCCGCGCGCGCCGCCTCCACCCAGCGCCCCGCCTGCACGCTGGCCGCATTCAGCGCCGGCACCACCGGGGACAGCCCGGCGATGATCTGGGCGCGCGCGGCACTCTCCGGGCGCAGCGTCGCCGCGCGCACCGCCTCGCGCAGCACCGCAAGCGAGGGCGCATCCACGTTCAGCGCCGATTCCACAGCTGCCATATTCCCGACACCGTTTCTAGTTGATTAATCTCATGTTACCCTTTAATGCAGAGATTATTTTCAGGTTATAGCCACCTTAATAGTTAAATTAACTACCATGAGTCCCAAGACCCCTATGCCGGCGCGCGCAAGCCCCGCTGCACCCCGCCCGCTCGATCGCATCGACCGCGGCCTCCTGGCCCGCCTGCAGCAGGACGGTCGCATTCCGGTGTCGCAGCTGGCGCGCGAAGTGCACCTCACCGTCACCCCCACGCTCGAGCGTGTGCGGCGCCTGGAGTCCGCCGGCTACATCGAGGGTTACTTCGCGCGCCTGAACCCCGGGCGACTGGGCCTGGGGCTGCTTGCTTACGTGGAGGTCTCGCTCGATCGGACCACGCCGGATGCCTTCGAGCACTTCAAGCAGGCGATGCTCGCGCACGATGAGGTCATGGAGTGCCACATGGTGGCCGGGGGCTTTGACTACCTGCTGAAGGTACGGGTGACGGACATGGAGAGCTACCGGCGCTTCCTCGGCGACCGCATCGCGGCGATACGCGGCGTGCAGCAGACCCACACTTACTTCGTCATGGAAGAGGTGAAGTCCACGCACCGCATCGTCGTTCCCGAGGGCGCCTAGGCCTTGAGCACCTGCGCGGTCGAGCGCGCCACGTACTCGAGGTTCTGCGCACTCAGGCCGGCGATGTTGATGCGGCTGTCGTCGGTCATGTAGATGTGGTGCTCGGCGCGCAGTGCGCGCACCTGCGGCGTGCTGATGCCGAAGAAGGAGAACATGCCGCGCTGGCGCTCGATGAAGCTGAAGTCGCGTTGCGGGCAGTGCGTGCGCAGCTGGTGCACCAGCTCGCGCCGCAGTGTAGTGATGCGCTGGCGCATGCCCTCCAGTTCCCGGCCCCAGGCGGCGCGCTGCGTCGCATCGCCCAGGATACGGCGCACGATTTCGGCCCCGTGGTCGGGTGGCATCGACCACATGCCGCGCGCCAGGCGCACCAGCTGGCTCAGGGTGGCATCCCCTGCCTGGGTGCTCTCGTTGAGCACGTGCAGAGAACCGGTGCGTTCCCGGTAGAGCCCGAAATTCTTCGAGCACGACACTGCGCACAACATCTCCGGCAGCTCGGCCGCGAACAGGCGGATGGCGAAGGCATCCGCATCCAGCCCCTCGCCGAGGCCCTGGTAGGCCATGTCGATGAACGGCAGCAGCGCGCGGTGCTTGACCAGCTCGAGCACCGCGCGCCACTGCTCCTGCGACAGGTCCGCCCCGGTCGGGTTGTGACAGGAGGCGTGCAGCAGCACCACCGCGCGCGGCGGCAGGCGCTCGAGGGCCGCCATCATGGCGCCGAACTGCACCCCGCCGCTGGCCGGGTCGAAGTAGGGGTAGCGCTCCAGGGTGAGCCCGCTGCCGGAGATCAGCGGCACGTGGTTCGCCCAGGTGGGCGTGCTCACGTGCACCGTGGCATCCGGGGCGGCCGCGCGGATCAGCTCCGCGCCCAGGCGCAGCGCCCCGCAGCCCCCGGGCGCCTGCACGGTGCGCAGTCGGTTAGCCCTCAGGGCCGGGTGCGCGGCACCGAACACCAGCTGCTCCATCTGCTGGTTGAAGCCGTGGTTGCCGACCGGCCCCACGTAGGTCTTGGTGGTCTGCTCGGCGAGCAGCGCGCTTTCGGCCCTGCGCACGCACTCCAGCACCGGTGTCTCGCCGCGGTCATCGCGGAACACCCCCACCCCGAGGTCGACCTTGCGCGGTTCCGGGTCGGCGCGAAAGGCCGCCATGAGCCCGAGGATCGCGTCGGCACTGATCAGTTCGAGCTTTTCAAACAAGCGCGCCGCTCCGGAAGACTAGTGCGTGGCAGGCACGGCGGCCAGGGCGCGCGTGCGGGCGGCCTCGAACTCATCGCCCGGCTTCCAGGTCGGCATCGCATCGTTCTGGGCGATGACCCAGGCTGCCAGCATGTCCAGCTGTGCATCCTCGATCATGCCGTCGAAGTTCCAGCTGGCCTCGAGCTTGTCTGCCGGCTGGTGATACTTGGTCAGCTCCCATTGCTCGATCTGCGTGCGTCCCCAGCCTGCCGGCTGGCCGATGACATCGGTGCCGTCACCGAAGAACAGCGCCGGCACGCCAATCTTGGCGAAGGAGAACTGGTCGGAGCGGTAGTACGAGCCGCGGTCCGGGAACTGGTCGCCCTGCAGCGTGCGGCCCTGGGACTTGACGATCGCCCCGGCGATCGAATCCAGCGAGGACTTGCCCATGCTGATGAGCGTCGCGTCGCGGGTGCGGCCGAAGATGTTGCCGCCGTCGATGTTGATATCGGCGGCAATCAGGCCGGCGGGCACGGACGGGTGCTCGGCGTAGTACTTCGAGCCGAGCAGCCCGCGCTCCTCGCCGGCGACGAACAGCGCGATGATCGAGCGCCGCGGCCGCTCGTGCAGCTGCGCGAACGCGTGCGCGATCGCGAGCACCTGGGCACAGCCGGAGGCATTGTCCACCGCCCCGTGATAGATCGGATCGCCGCTGGCATCGGGCGCGCCGATGCCGAAGTGATCGTGGTGCGCACTCAGCACCACCACCTGCGCCGCCAGCTTCGGGTCGTTCCCCGGCAGGATGCCGCCGACGTTGGCGGTCTTGACGCGCGAGAGCGTGTTGGTGAAGGCCAGCGAGGAGTGCAGGCCGAGTGAGACCGGCTTGAAGGTACGCGAGTGCGCCGCGGTGACCAGCTTGTCCAGGTCGTAGCCCGCCGCCTTCAGCAGGCGCCGCATCGCATCCTCGGTGGCCCACGCCCGCACCTTCAGGCGCGGCTCATCACCGGCGGGCAGCTGGAACTGCTCCCCGCCCCAGGAGCTCTGCACCACCTGCCACGGGTAGCCGGCAGACGGGGTGGTGTGGATGATGATGACGCCGGCGGCCCCCTGGTGCGCGGCGGTCTCGTACTTGTAGTCCCAGCGCCCGTAGTACAGGCGGCGCTTGCCGGCGAACAGGTTCGGGTCCCAGTCCGGGTCGTTGTTCATGACCACGAGGATCTTGCCCTTGAGATCTGCGCCCTTGAAATCATCCCACTGGAACTCCGGCGCCTGAATGCCGTAGCCGACGAATACCAGCTCCGCGTCCTGGAACGACACGGTGGGCTCCTGCAGGCCGCTCGCGGCGATGTAGTCGCTGCTCCAGGTGAGCTCGGTACTGCCTTTCTTGCCCGCGAAGCTCCAGGTGGCCGGGAACTGCGACTTCAGCCCGACGATGTCGAAGGGCTGCTGCCACGAGCCCTGCGCGAAGGCGGGCTGGTAGCCCATGCTCTCCAGCTGCGTCTGCAGGTACAGCCGTGCCAGCTGATCGCCGCGCGTGGCAGGACCGCGGCCCTCCAGCAGGTCCGAGGACAAAAACCGGATCGGGCCTTCCAGGGCCGGGCGCGTGATGTAGTTGCGCGCCGCCTTGTCGACCGCATCGGGGATGGTGGGAACCTGCGCGAGCGCCAGCGCAGTGACGGTGCTGCCAAGGCCCACGAACAGTCGGGTCAGCGTGCGAACCTGGGTCACGGGTGCGTGCCTCGCATACGGAAATGGGGCCGCAACGGTAGCACGCAGCTGCCGCGCCGCGCTCCTCCGGCGCCGCCGGCGTTCAGCCGCCGGCGGGCGTGGCGCCGAGCACCGGCACGTGGAACTCGGCCAGTATCTGGTCGATCTGGAGCTGGTGCTGCGCGATCCAGACGTTCAGGGTGTCCAGCCACTGCTGCTCGCCGAAGCGCACGCCCATGGCGATCTCGTAGTCGAAGCGGATGCCTGGCTCGGCCGGGAAGGGCACAGCCATCCAGGCAGGCCGCGCACCGCCGCCGTGCCGGCCCGCGAGGTAGCCGGCGATCGGCCCCCACAGCACCGCGGCGTCCACGGTACCTGCCGACAGGTCGCGCTCGACGATGCTCTCGGGCGTCTCGTTCGGGTCACCGCTCTGCGGGGCGTAGAACACCGCGTTGTCCATCAGGGCGTGCTGCAACACCCAGTCCGCCGCCGGCGTGCGTGCGAACACGCCGATGCGCAGCGTTGCGCGCACCGGCGCCGGCAGCGCCAGCAGCTCTGCGACGCTGTGCACCCCGGTCAGCGGCCCGTGCGGGGCAAACACCAGCGCATAGGTCGAATGAAGGTACGGACGGGTAGTGGCCGTGAGCTCGTAGCCGCTCGGCACACCGATGATCAGGTCGCACTTGAATTGCTGCGTGGCCTCGTCGCGGGCCCGCAGTGTGTTGCGCACGAAACCCATGCGCTGCGGGAAGTAGGTGTACTCGAGTGTTCGGTTCAGATCGTGCGCCAGGGCGGCGGCTATCTTGTTCTCGTAGCCCTCCCCCTGCGCGTTCGACTGCGGCAGGTTGGCAGGATCGGCGCACACGCGCAGCGCCTCGGCCGCCGCCGGCGTGGCCGCGCGCGCCAGCAGCAGCAGCAGCAGGCATGCGCTACTTGTCAGTCGCGCCATCGAGCGGATAGAGATGCCCGGGGGCGATGTTGCCGTCGGAGCGGCCCTTGAGGTAGGCATAGAGGCCCTCCCAGTTGGCCTGCATCATGGTGCTGGTGCCGAAGCTAGGCATGCCCTTGTCCAGACGGCCGTTGATGACGGTCACGTGGAACTGCTCCTTCGTGAGCATCTTGAGCGAGTTGACCAGCGAGGGACCCACCAGCCCCTCTTGCTGCGGCCCGTGGCAGCGGTCGCAGGCGAGCGCGCGCCAGGTCTTCCAGCCGGCGAGCGTGTGCGCGTCGACCTTGCTGCCCTCCCGGACCGTGTACAGATCGGTGGTGGCCGACTTGCCGGCCACCGGCGCACTGGCCTCCTGTGACCAGGCGAAGGTACACACCGCCACCGCGGCCGCGCCGCAGGCGGCCACGGGCAAACGCCAGTCCCTCAAGACATCTTTCCCCTCGGATCGGCCGTGTACGTTCCGGCTAGTTCGCCGCGACCTTCGCGCCTGCATCCTGCGGCAGGTCGAACACGAACAGCGTGCCGCCCAGGGTGGTGAAGCGCGCCAGGTCCTTGTAGCCGCCGACCGCACCCAATCCCTCGGTGGTCCCGGTGAGCCCGGCGGCCATGCCGATGCCCGCCCAACCGCCGATGCCCGAGTACACGCCCAGGTACTGCCGTCCCTGGTATTCGTAAGTGAAGACGTTGCCGATGATTCCGGAGGGCATTTTGAACTTCCACAGTTCCTTGCCGTCCTTGGTGCTCACCGCCTTGAGATAACCCTCGAGGGTGCCGTAGAAGGCCACATTGCCATCGGTGGTGAGCACCCCCGACCACACCGAGAAGCGCTCCGGCAGCGACCACTTGATCGTGCCGGTGGCCGCATCCCAGGCGATGAAGTTGCCCATGCCGCCGTGGCTGTTGGGCGCGGGGAACATGGTGAGCGTCGCCCCCACGTACGGCTGCCCGGCGCTGTACTCCACCTGGAACGGCTCGTAGGTCATACACACGTGGTTGGTGGGCACGAACAGCAGATTGGTCGCCGGGTCATAGCTGGAGGGCTGCTCGTCCTTGGACCCCAGAGCTGCCGGGCAGATGTTCTTCACGTCCACGTCCGGACCGGTGGTGCCCGGGGAGAACTTCTTGTCCACCTGCGGACGGCCGGTCTTCATGTCCACCGTGGAGGCCCAGTTGACCGCCGGGTCGAACTTCTTGGCGACCAGCAGCTCACCGGTGACGCGGTTGAGGGTGTAGCCAAAGCCATTGCGGTCGAAGTGCACCAGCGCGGGCACCTTCTTGCCGCCCTCCTCGACGTCGACCAGCACCATCTCGTTGACGCCGTCGAAGTCCCACTCATCGTGCGGGGTCATCTGGAACACCCACTTCGCCTTGCCGGTGTCCAGATCGCGGGCGAAGATCGTCATCGACCACTTGTTGTCACCGGGGCGCTGCGCCGGGTTCCATGTGCCCGGGTTGCCGCTGCCGTAATAGACGAGGTTCAGCTTCGGATCGTAGGAGTACCAGCCCCAGGTGGTGCCGCCGCCGAGCTTCCACTGCGTGCCTTGCCAGGTCTTGAGCGAGGAGTCCTTGCCGACCGGGGCCATCTTGCCGTTCGTCCAGGTCATGGTCTTGGCCGGATCGAACAGCAGGTCCTCGTCCGGCCCGGTGCTCCAGGCGGTCCACACCTTCTTACCGGTGTGCACGTCGTAGGCGATCAGCCGGCCGCGCACGCCGAACTCGCCCCCGGAGATGCCGGTGATCAACTTGTCCTTGAACACGTGCGGTGCGTTGGTGTTGGTCTCGCCGATCTTCGCGTCGCCGTTCTTGGCGGTCCACACCACCTTGCCGGTCTGCGCATCGAGTGCAACCAGAGTGGTATCTGCCTGCTGCAGGAAGATTTTACCGTCGCCGTAGGCAAGGCCGCGGTTTACTGTGTCGCAGCACATCACCGGGATGACGGCCGCGTCCTGTTTCGGCTCGTACTTCCACTTGAAGGTCTGGTCCTTCAGGTTGATGGCGTAGACGTTGTTGGGGAACGGGGTGTGCATGTACATGGTGTCGCCGATCACCAGCGGCGAACCCTCGTGGCCGCGCAGCACCCCCGTGGACATGGTCCACGCGACCTGTAGGTTGCCGGCGTTGCCGGCATTGATCTGCGCCAGCTTGCTGTGCCGCTGGTTCGCGTAGTCACCCGCCTGGGAAGCCCAGTTGGACGAGTTGGCCATCAGCTGCTCCAGATCCGTATCTGCCGCCGCTGCCGCTGAGATGGCCAGTGCCGCAACTACCAACGCTCCCCTCGAAAAAGTCTTCGCCGCGTAAGTCATGCTGCTCTCCACGTTCTTTTTGCGAACTAACTGCTCGGCTCATCGCTCCTTTTGGATGGACCCGCTCCCGGGCCCGGCAGGTCGGGAATCTCTCCCAGCCGGCGCTCACAGATACTCCTGTCACCGGACGGCCGCAACCAGCGGTTGGGTGCGGCCGGCCGATGAGGGTAGGATCGGCGCGGATCGTGACGCTCCCCTCCTCCAAGGCGCGCATCTGGTGCGCACCGCTCACGGCGGCGCTGGCATGCGCGGCCGCGACCGCGGCCGCGCCCGCGCCGGCGCATGACTACCCGACGGCGGCGCGGGTGGAGTACGTGCAGGAGTGCATGTTCCGCGGCGGCCGCAATGCCGATCTGTACAAGTGCGCCTGCGTCATCGACCAGCTGGCCGAGAAACTGACCTACGATGAGTTCGTGGAGGCGGCCACGTTCGCGCGCTTCGCCAGCCTGGGCGGCGAAGGCGGCGGCATTTTCCGCGATACCCAGGAGGCGCGTGAACGGGCCAGGCTGTACCGCACGCTGGAAGCGGCGGCCTACCAGCACTGCGGCCTGGGCGCCCGCCCCTAGACGCGCCGCGCCACCTCCCTTAGGGGCCGACCACCACGCCCCAGGGACCGCGGCCCACGCTTACCTTGCCCATGACCGCGAGCGTATCGGTGTCCAGCACCGTGACATCCCCCGAGGTGCCGTTGGCGCTGACCAGCCGGCGGCCATCGGGGGTGAGCCCGAGTCCCCACGGCCGCGCACCGACTGCCACCTCCTTCACGAGCTTGCCATCGGCTGCGGCAATCACGGCCACCGTGCCCCCGCGCCCGGTGCTCACGTACAGCCGCTCGCGCGGGGCGTCCATGACGACCCCCATGGGACGGGCTTCCTTGCGCAGCTGCGTGATCTGCGCGGCCGGTACGCCCGAGGGCAGCGCCAGGCGGTAGACCGAGGCATCCGCCTCCCCGGACACGTAGGCGTAGGCACCGTCGGCGGAGAAGGCGATGTCACGCGGCCGCGTCCCCACCAGCACGGTATGCACGACCTTGTGGGTGGCCGGGTCGATGATGGCCACGTTGTTGTCGGTCTCGCTCGTGACCAGCAGCCACCGCCCGTCAGGCGAGAGCCGCACCCCCTCGGGCTCATGTCCCACCGGGATGCGGGCGATCGGCTTGCCGCGTGCCAGGTCGATCACGCTCACGCGCGCGGCGTCCTCGTCGGTCACGAACAGGGTGTGGCCGTCGCGGCTGAGCTCGATGCGCTCCGGATCCGTCACCCCCTTGAGCACGCGTGCCACGCGCAGGCCTGCGGTATCGACGATGACGATGGCATCGGCGCTGGCATCCCGCGGCAGCTTCGCGCACTGCTCATCAGTGAGCGGGGGCGGACACTTGGGCACCCCGCTGACCACGACGAACAGCTGCCTGCCATCGCGGCTCAGGGCCATCCCGCGCGGACGCTTGCCGACCGCCACGGTTGCGACTGATTCCAGTCGCTGCGTATCCACCACGCTCACCGTGCCGTCATCCTCGTTGGACACGTAGGCGCGCGCTGCATGCGCCTGCGTCCAGGCGAGGCTTACGGCCACGGCCGCCAAAGCCAGGACCTGACCGTGGCGCAAATATGGGATGCAGATCATGGGCTTATGACTCCCTCAACCACGCTGATGGCGGCAGCATACTCAAAAAGGACGCAAGTCCCACTTGGTGTTCCCCGGCATGATAAGTTACCGCGCCCCTTCCACCATCCCGTGGTCGTCCATGCGCGAAAACGCCCCCGCCGAGCCCCAGCCGCCTCTGAACATCGTGAACGCCCTGATGTTCGTGATCACCATGGCGGTGTCGGTCATCATTGTGCCCTGGTACGGACTTACCCACGGCTTCGGCACCGCCAGCTGGGTGGTGGCGCTGCTCTTTGCCTTCTTGAACGGCATCGGCATCACCGCCGGCTACCACCGCCTGTGGGCGCACAAGACCTACGAGGCGCACTGGAGCGTGCGGCTGTTCCTGCTGATCTTCGGCACCATGGCGCTGCAGAACAGCGCCTTCATCTGGTGCAGCGGCCACCGCCGCCACCACCTGAACGTGGACGACGTGGACGAGGACCCGTACTCGGCCCGGCGTGGCTTCTGGTTCTCGCACATCGGCTGGATGCTGCGCGAGTACCCCAGCGGCAAGCCCGACTTCAGCAACATCCCGGACCTGAAGCGCGATCCGATGCTCGCCTTCCAGCACCGCCACTACCTGGCGCTGCTGCTGCTGGCCAACTTCGGCGTGCCGCTGCTCGCCGGGCTGATCTTCCACCAGCTGCTGGGCATGCTGCTGCTGGCCGGCTTCGCCCGCCTGGTGTACAGCCACCACGTCACCTTCCTGATCAACTCGCTGGCGCACATGTGGGGCACGCGGCCCTACACCGAGGAGAACTCGGCGCGCGACAACCCGGTGCTGGCGGTGTTCACCTACGGCGAGGGCTACCACAACTTCCACCACATCTTCGCGCACGACTACCGCAACGGCGTGCGCTGGTGGCAGTGGGACCCGACCAAGTGGCTCATCGGCGCGCTGTCCTGGGTGGGCCTGACGCGGCGCCTGAAGCGCACCCCCACCTTCCAGATCCAGCGGGCACTGCTGGCGATGCAGTTCCAGCGCGCCCAGGCGCGCCTCGCGGCCGCCCCCGCGGTCGCCTCCTCGCACCTCGAACCCCTGCGTGCGCGCCTGGCGCACGAGTACGACAGTTTCTTGGGCGCCGTCGCCGACTGGGCCCGGGTCAAGGAACAGTGGCTCGTGGAGAAGAAGCGCGCGGTGCTCGAACAGTGGGAAAGCGTCGACCTGCAGAGCAAGCTGCGTGACATCGAGCGCGGGCTTTCCCTGCAGCGCCGCCGGCTGCGCATCCTGCACGCGCAGATCGCCTAGCTCCGCGCGGCGCCGCAGCGCCGCACACACTGCAGGCCGCCAGCCCGCCCCGCCGCTGGCAGGCCCTGGTGCCTTCGGGCACCATGCGCGCCATGGGCCGCATCTTCGAAGTCCGCAAGCACACGATGTTCGCGCGCTGGAACCGCATGGCGAAGCAGTTCGCGCGCGTTGCCAAGGACATCACCATCGCCGTCAAGGCCGGCGGTACCGACCCGGCCGCCAACCCGATGCTGCGGCGGACCATCCAGAACGCCCGCGCCATCAACATGCCCAAGGACAAGGTGGACGCGGCCATCAAGCGTGCCGCCGGGCGCGATGCGGCCAACTACCACGAGGTGCTCTACGAGGGCTACGCGCCGCACGGGGTGGCGCTGCTGGTGGAGACCGCCACGGACAACCCCACGCGCACCGTGGCCGGGGTGCGCAACATCCTCACCAAGGGCGGCGGCAACCTCGCCACCAACGGCAGCGTGAGCTTCCTGTTCCGCAAGCTGGGCGTGTTCCGCCTGAACCCGGAAGGGATCGACCAGGACGACCTGGAGTTGTACCTGATCGACCACGGCCTGGACGAGATGGGCGAGAGCACCGGGGAAAAGGGCGAACCGCAGCTGGTCATCCGCGGCGCGTTCGCCGACTTCGGGCACCTGCAGGTGGCGCTGGAGAACCGCGGCATCACCCCCGTCTCCGCCGAGCACGAGTACGTGTGCACCACCCCGACGGAACTGCCCGAGGCGCAGGCCACCGAGGTGCTCACCGTGATCGACCGGCTCGAGCAGGACGATGACGTGCAGAAGGTCTTTCACACCCTGGCCTGAGCGGCGCTGCAGCGCCGCAGCCGACGCGCTATCCTTGGGTGCGTGGAAGTGTACCGCCTCGAGCCTGCCCGTTCCGCCGATGCCGCGCAGCTGGCGGCCATGTCGCAGCAGTTCGTCGAGGCCGGACTCAAGCCTGCCTGGGGGGCCACACGCATCGGCTGGCACATGCGCGATGCCGACAGCGTGGTGCTCAGCGCGCGCGGCATCCGCGCCGTGGCAGGCTTTGCCATCATGCGCTACGCCGACGAGAGCGCGCACCTGAACCTGCTCGCCGTAGCGCCGCCCTACCGCCGCCAGGGCATCGCACGCGCGCTGCTCACCTGGCTGGAGGGCACCGCGCTCACCGCCGGCACCTTCCAGATCGGGCTGGAGCTGCGCGCCGGCAATGTCGCGGCGCGCGCCTTCTACGCCGCGCTGGGCTACCAGGAGTGCGGCGAGGTGCCCGGCTACTATCAGGGAGTGGAGAGCGCGATCCGCCTGACGCGCGACGTGCGCGCCAGCCGCGAGACCCCGGGCACGCGCGAGCCGTCCTGAGCGCGGCCTAGCGGCGCGGCTCGAGCTTGAAGTCGAACTCGTAGTGGTGCCCGCCGTCCTCGGCGACGGTGATGAGCATCTTGCCCGACAGTCCCGCGAGTTCCCCGGTCGCCGAGTCCGGTATCACCGTGATCTTCGCGTCCGCATCCCCCTTGTACATGGTGGCGCTGTGCTGCAGCACGAAGCTGCCCTGCTTGCCGGAGAGCTTGCCGGTGACGCGCTCCAGGGCGACGTAGCCTGCCGAGCCCTTCACGTCGGTCTGCAGCGCGAGCATTTCCCCCTTGCTGGTGCCCTCCAGGTCGCCATGGAAGCGCTTGTCGATGGTCAGGCGCGAGAGGCTCGCCGCGCGGGCAACCTGGGTGTCCGGCTTCTGCGGCACGACCTTCACGTCGAATGATCCCGTGGCGCGCTGGTTCATGGTGCGAGTCTCCTTCGGCTTGGGGCTCAGTCTGGCATCGGTGTCATCTGTGCAGCGAGGGCGTCCTCGAAACCGAAGTTGCGCAGGTCAGCCACGCGTTGCGGGAACAGTATGCCATCCAGGTGGTCGACCTCGTGCTGCACCACGCGCGCGTGGAAGCCCTCCACGGTGCGCTCGATGGGCGCACCCTGCGCGTCGAATCCCTGGTAGCGCAGGCGCCGGAAGCGCGGCACCAGCCCGCGCATGCCCGGCACCGACAGGCACCCCTCCCAGCCCTCGTCCTGCTCCTGCCCGAGCAGGGTGAGCGCCGGGTTCACCAGCACGGTGTAGGGAACCGGGGCGATGTGCGGGTAGCGCGGGTTTTCCTTGAGCTCGAAGATCACCACGCGCGCGCCGACCCCGATCTGCGGGGCGGCGATGCCGGCCCCGTACAGCGCACGCATGGTCTCGTCCATGTCGGCGATGAGCTCGGTGAGTGCGGCATCGAAGCGCAGCACGGGGGCGGCCACCTCGCGCAGCAACGGTTCGCCCATCTTCAGTACCCGGCGCACCGCCACCTCAGGCACCCCCGCCCGGTTCACCCGTCACCACCGCGATGGAGATGCGGTGGTCGCGGAAGGTAAGTCCGTGACCGGTAGGTGCGGTGGCCGCGCCCGCGGCACGCTCGGCGCGCGCCACCGCCGCGGTCACCAGGTGGTGATGGGGCGATTTGTCGCACACCGGGTCGGCGTTGGCGGCATCGCCGGTGAGCAGGTAAGCCTGACAGCGACAGCCGCCGAAATCCTTGGCGCGCTCCGGGCAACTTACACACGGTTCCTTCATCCAGCCCTGGCCGCGGAAGCGGTTGAACGCCGCCGACTGGTACCAGATCTCGCGCACGGACGCGCTGAGCACGCTGGGTAGCTCAAGCCCGGGGAGCATGCGTGCAGCGTGGCACGGCATGGCGAGGCCGTCCGGGGCCACGGCCAGAAATACCGAGCCCAGGCCACTCATGCACGCCTTCGGGCGCACCTCGAAGTAGTCCGGCACCACGAAGTACACCTGCATGGCGCTGCCCACCCGCTCGCGGAAGGCGCGCGTGACCGCTTCGGCGCGCTCGAGCTGCGCACGGCTAGGCAGGAGCTGGTCGCGGTTCAGCCACGCCCAGCCGTAGTACTGGGTGTTGGCCAGTTCCACGTACTGCGCGCCCATGCGCTCGGCCATGGCGAGGATCTCGCCGACGTGGTCGATGTTGTGCCGGTGCAGCACCACGTTGAGCACCATCGGGTAGTCGTACTGGCGGATCAGCGCGGCCACCTTGGCCTTGGCATCGAAGGTGCGGGTGCTGGAGAGGAAGTCATTCATCTGCCGCGTGCTGTCCTGGAAGGACAGCTGGATATGATCCAGTCCGGCATGCTTCAGGGCCTTGATGCGCGCCTCGGTGAGCCCGATCCCCGAGGTGATGAGGTTCACGTAGAACCCGAGCGCGTGTGCCTCGGCGACGATCACCTCGAGGTCATCGCGCGCCAGCGGCTCGCCCCCGGAGAGGCCGAGCTGCACCGACCCCAGCGCACGGGCCTCGCGCAGCACCCGCAGCCAGTCCGCGGTGGCAAGCTCGGGACCTGTCTGCGCAAAGTCGGTGGGGTTGTAGCAAAACACGCAGTGCAGCGGGCAGCGATACGTGAGCTCCAGCAAGAGCCACAGCGGCGGACCCGGTGCAGGCGTGGGGCCCGCAGCGGCCGGGACGCCCGGGGCGGAGAGTCCGTGGCCCACAGGCGGCAATGCACTCATGCGCGCAACTCCAGCCAGCGCTTCTCCAGCGCCAGCGCCACGAACGCCTCCACGTCCGCGCCCAGACCGGTGGCGCCGTAGGTCTTCTCCAGGTCCGCCACGATGTCCGCCACGCTGCGCGTGCCGTCGCAGCGGCTCATGATTGCCCCGGCGCTGCCGTTGAGCTTGACCATCCCTTCCGGGAAAAGCAGCACATGCGCATCCTGCGCCGGTTCCCACTGCAGCTTCAGGCCATGGCCCAGGCCGGGCCTGGCATCTGCGGGGACGCTCACGCGCTCACCCCGTAGGCCTGCCCCAGGGCATCGTTCATCTGCCACAGCACGTCCAGCTTGAACTTGAGGATCCCGAGCGCCCGCTCCTGCTCGGCGCGCGTGCGGAAGCGCGCCAGCGTCGTGGCCAGCCCGAACTCCACGTCGCGCCGCGCCAGGCTCACCCGGCTCTGGAAGTACTTAAGTCCCGCCGGGTCGATCCACGGGTAGTGCCCCGGCCAGCCGGCGAGGCGCTGCTTGTGGATCTCGGGAGCGAACAGTTCCGTGAGCGAGGCGCACACGCTGTCCGGCCACGGCGCGCGCCGCGCGAAGTTCACGTAGGCATCCACGGCAAAGCGCACCCCGGGCCGCACCTCCACCAGGCTCTCCACGGCCGCACGCGTCAGGCCCACGGCTTCCGCCAGGCGCAGCCACGAGTCGATGCCGCCCGGGTCATCGCCGTAGCCGTCGTGATCGAGGATGCGCTGCACCCAGTTGCGCCGCACCGCGCGGTCGTCGCAGTTGGCGAGGATCGCGGCATCCTTCACCGGGATGTTGATCTGGTAGTAGAAACGGTTGGCGACCCAGCCACGGATCTGCGCACGGCTCGCGCGGCCGCTGTTGAGCATCACGTTGAAGGGATGGTGGATGTGGTAGGCGCCGCTCTGCGCGCGCAGCTGCGCCTCGAACTCCGCCGCGCTCCAGGCGCCAGCAGTCACAGCTCGATCTCCATGCCGTCATAGGCAACCTCGATGCCCGCGCCGGTGAGGGTGGCACGCTCGGGTGAGTCCTCGTGGAGGATCGGGTTGGTGTTGTTCACGTGGATGAGGATCTTGCGCGTGCGCTCGGGCAACCGGGCCAACCACTCGAGCATACCCCCGGGGCCGGACTGTGGCAGGTGGCCCATGTCGCGCGCGCGCTTCGCCGACAGGCCCATGCCGATCATCTCCTCGTCGCTCCAGCAGGTGCCGTCCACCAGGACCACCTGCGCGGCCTGCATCTCGCTCCACACCTGCGGTTCCATCGTGCCCAGGCCCGGTGCGTAGAACGCGGCCCGCCCGCTGCTGCGATCGCGCAGCACCAGCGCCACGTTGTCATCTGCCCGCGGCTGTGCGCGGTGCGGGGAGTACGGGGCGGGCTTGCTCGCCACCGGCACCGCGCGCCACTCAATCCCCTCCACGCCTGTGACCTCGAAGCTTGCGCCATCGATCGGCAACTCCCGGTGCTCGATGCCGCAGTAGTGCCCGAGGACGCTGAAGACCGGGTTGCCGCCGGTGAGGTCGGCCCGCACGCCTGCCGTACACCACACCGCCAGCGGCCGCGTCGACTCGCGCAGCATGAAAAGACCGGTGGTGTGGTCGATCTGGCCGTCGACCAGCACGATGCCGGCGATGGCAGTGTCACGCGGGCTGCGCGCCGGCTGCAGCACCGGGTGCGCCTTCAGTTGCGCGAGGATGTCGGGGGAGGCGTTGACGAGCGCCCAGGAAGTGGCGGCCGTGCCGCACACGGCGATCGAGGACTGGGTGCGCGGAAGTGCGCGCAGCGTGTTGCTGCGCAGGCCCGAACAGTTACGGCAGTTGCAGTTCCACTGGGGAAAGCCGCCGCCGGCGGCAGACCCCAGGACCGTTATCTTCACGAGGCATCGGGGCTGGGACCCGCCTGGCGCCCGGGCCAGGAGGGCCCGGGCGCCCGCGGAAGGGTGTCAGCGCCGGGCAATGTACATCGTGATTTCCATGCCGAAACGCATCTCGATCGCCTGCGGAGTTTCCCAGCGCATATCAGTCTCCTTGAGTGGTCCTGAAACGATACCGGATCCTCGCGGTGCCGCAAAGTCCCCATTTGGCTTAACTGGTAGCCAATTGTAGGCAGCCGCGGGTGCGGCAGGAACTGCTGTAAAACCAAGGTGTTGCGCCATCATCGGCGCACCGCCTGCGCCCTAGGTGCGGGTGATGGCGACGCGGCGCGTCAGGCGCTCGAGCGAGCGCCGGGCCGCAGCCTTGGCAATGTGCTTGCACCACAAAGGCTCGCGCTGGCCGGCCTGGCGGCGGAACTGGTCGCAGTCGCAGGTCCACAGGATGTGGTCATCGCCGGTGCGCCGTACCTGCACGGTCCGGTTCGTGAAGCTGTAGGTGCTCAGGACCTCGTTCACGGACTCGCGGCGGCGGCGGAAGCGGATGGCCATGTGTGAAGCCTAGCGCACCTGTGCCTGTGGATGGTCTGTGGATTAGCTGTGTATCACGCAATCTGCGCCGGCGGCGCCGGGTGCGGGGGCGCCTAGGAGACGATCTTGGCCTTGATCGCCTCGTACTCCGCATCGGTGATGAGCTTCGCCTCCAGCAGCTGCCGGGCCTCCTGCAGGCGCTGGACCGCATCGGCGCCGGCGGGGGCCGCGCCCAGCGGGGCGGTGCCGACCTGGATGCCACCGGAGCGGGCGCGCAGCTCCTCGAGCTCGCGCACGCGGCGCTTCTCGCGCCACGCCTGGTCCTGCCCCTGGCAGATGCGGTACACCGCCTGCGCCTGGGCCTTGCGCAGGCCCTGCAGCTGCACCTGCGCGGCGCCGGCGGTGGCGAGCGAGGCCAGGTCGGTGGCCTTGTTGGCGCGCAGCGCAAGCTCGGCGCTGAATGTGCCGACGCGCAGCGTCACCTCCTCCAGGTCCTGCCAGCGGATGGTGGAGACCTCGAAGCCGCCGAGCAGGCGGCGCATGAGCACCACCACGCGGCCGCTGGTCGCGGCCACGAGCAGGCGGCGGTGGGTGAGCGCGAACAGGCGCCGCTGGATGGCGAAGGCCTCGAGGTTCTCCCCGGGGATGAGCACGCCGCGCAGCTGCGCGAGCGGGCCCTGCAGCCCGGCTTCATCGAGGCCCGTCGGGTCATTCATGCTGCGCACCCCTAAGCAGCGGAGGACTCATTTCTTCTTGACGATCTCGGCGCGGAACTCGCGCAGCTTCGCCTTGATGGCGCGCGCGTTCTCAGGCCCCATGCGGATCAAGAGCTTCTGTCCGGCCGGACGTGCCTCCAGCTCCGGATCCGCGAACTCGTAGAACACCTTCGGCTGCGCCAGCTGCACCGGGGTCGTGATCTCCGGGGTCTGCAACAGGTTGTCGATCACCTCGACGAGGCGGTCGTTGAAGTACTTGCCCGGGTAGCCCAGGTCCTCGTACGACTGCTGGAACAGCGGATACATATGCTCGTACACCACGGCGAGCGCCTTCGGATCAGTGGCGGCGACGACCCGCATCAGCCCTGCGTAGCGCTGGTAGTTGGCGGCGCTGAGTGTCGTGGTGTCGCCCTCGCTCGAGACCGCCGTGGCGCCGGCAGTCGGCTTCACGGGACGCAGGTCCACGGCGACCTTCTTGCGCGCCAGGTTGTCCACCGTCACGACCAGGTGCCGGATGATGTTCTGCGGGATGAGGAACTGGTCGACGCGGTCGCGGCCGATCACCCCGGCCAGGGAATCGTGTGCCAGCTGGTCGCTGTCGTTGAGTGCCGGCAGCGCGGCCGAGTCCTCAGCCTCACCCGGGATCGGGTGCGAGATCGCAGGTTCCGCGGCGGCCGGCGGGGTGGCCACCGTGGGCGCAGGCTCGGCAGCAGGGGCGGGCCGGTGCGAGTACCAGTACCAGCCGCCCAGGGCGGCCACGGCGGCGACCACGATTCCTGCCAGCCACGCGAACTTGCGCCGCGAGGAGGCCTCCAGTTCTTCTTCCCACATCCTGCGACACCTTCTTCCGCAACGCGCAGTGGAGTTAACTTTACTCCGAATGCGCGCAGGCGGTGCGTGGCAACACGCGGATGCGCACGGGGATGGCACTCTGGCGGCAGGCGCCGGTGATCGGGTCGTAGTCCACCTCGTCGTCGACCAGGCGGTTGGTGGAGGCCCCGTGCGCACGCACCGCGGAGGCATCCTCGCCGCGCGCGCCGAAGGCGTGCGCCATGGACACCACCCCGGGCTTCAGGTCCGCGGCCGGCTTGGCGACGCCCAGGATGTGTGCGCGCGCGGTGGAGATCTCCAGCAGGTCATCCTCCCGTGCCCCGAGCCGCTCGAGGTCGGCCGGGTGCAGGTGCGCATGGTTGGTGATGCCCTTGGCGCGCAGCGCACCCAGGTCCTGCCCGGTGGAATTGAAGTACTGCCGCGTGCGGCGGCAGATGAGCAGATGGGTCGCCGGCCAGTCCCCCTGGGTTGCGCGCCCGGTGGCATCGACCGGTTCGGCGCGCAGCGCCACGAGCTGTTCGGGAACCAGGGCAGGGGCGAGCTGCAGGCGGGCACCCGCGCCGGCATCGGCGGGGGCCACGCGCAGCTGGACCTCGGTGAAGATGCGCCCGCCGTCCCGGGTCTCATCGCGCACGCGCGCCAGCGGCACGCGGCAGCCGTGCGTGATCTTCTCCAGCACCTCGAACTTGCTGGGCTTCACGTCCATCGGCAGCGGGCCGCCGGCGGTGGGGATCGCGGTGCCCATGCGCCGCGCCAGTCCCCAGAAGAATTCCCACTCATCGATCACGTCCCCCTCGGGCACCAGCAGCGCCTCGGCGTAGCGCGCGTAGGGTTCCTCGTAGAACACCTCCGGGGCGGTGGCAATGTCATCGCGCTCCAGGCACACCTTGGGGGCGATGATGTAGTCGGCCAGCTGCGCGGTCTGCGACTGCTTGATGTCGATGCACACCAGCAGGTCGAGGCTCTTCAGCGCACGCTCGACCTTCTGCTGGTTGGGCCAGGCCACCAGCGGGTTGCCGCCGATGCAGATCAGCGCCCGCACCTGCCCCTCCCCCGGGGTGAGGATCTCGTCCGCCGCGGTGGCCGCGGGCATCTCGAAGCCGGCCATCTGCGTCAGCCCGCGGATGCGCGAGGGCGTGCAGCCCTCCCCCCACAACGGCTTCGGCGCCAGCACCTGCGCCTTGCGCGGCACCGCGGCGCTCAGCACGCGCGGGAAGGGCGCGACCTCGCCCTCGCGGCAGAAGCGCCCGCAGACGATGTTCAGCGCCATCACCAGGTGCTCGGTGAGCGCCCCGTTGCGCGACATCTCCGCCCCGGTGCCGGTGGTGGCCGTGCCGCGCCGCGCGCGGGCGAACAGGCGCGCGGCCGCCGTGAGGGCCGCCACCGGCACGTCCGCGCGCCGCGCTGCGTACTCGGGCGTGAAGCCCTCGATGCTGGCGCGCAGCTCCTGCATGCCCGCGACGTGGGCGGCGCAGAACTCCTGGTCGTGCAGTCCTTCCGCGAGGATCACCCGCAGCATCGCCGCCAGCAGCGTTGCATCCTCGCCCGGGCGCACCTGCAGGTGGATGTCCGCCAGCTGCGCGACCATCGTGCGGCGCGGGTCGATGCAGATCAGCTTCAGCCCCCGCGCCTTGGCATCGCGCAGCCGCCGTGACGGGCTGAACGGCGGCACGCTGCCCTGCCAGGCGTAGTGCGAGGTGAGCGGGTTGTTGCCGATCATCATCGACACGTCCGACTGCGAGAACGCCTGCGGGCCACCCATCCAGGCGCCCACGCGCGACCACAGGTAGACCTTGGCCGGCTGGTCGATGGTGATGCTGGTGTAGAGGTTGGGGCTGCCGATGCCGGCATGGAAGCCCGCCGCCACCGGCAGCGCCGCGGAGTTCATGAAGCCGTAGGTGCCGCAGTAGCTGGCAATCGCCCGCGGCCCGTGCTGCGCGCGGATCGCATCGAGCCGCGCGGCGATCTCATCGAGCGCCTGCTCGCTGCCCAGCGGCGCGAAGCCTCCCGCGGGCGCGCGCTTGAGCGAGCTGCGCAGGCGCTGCGGATGGTAGGTCTGCGCCGGCAGCTCGCGGCCCTTCATGCAGGTGTAGCCGCCGAACAGCGGATCGCTCACATCCCCACGCACCTCGACGGCGCGACCGTCGACGATCTCGACCTCGATCGCACAGTTGGCGTGGCAGAACCGACAGAAGCTCTTGCGGGTTGGCATCGCTTTATTTCACCGCCCGTGCCTGCGTGGCAGCCATCTTCCGCGCCCGCCGCAGTCCTCGGCAATCCTTCATACAGGGGAGCAGCGCGCGCGCCACTGTACGGGGAGCGGGAAGCTCACGGCCGCGCTCCTTTTGGCCGCGCCCGTGTGCTTCAATGGCATCATGCCGAGTGACTTTCATCCGGCGGTCGCCAACTGGTTCGGCCGCACGTTCGCGACGGCGACGCCGGCGCAGGATGCGGCGTGGCCGGCGATCGCAGCCGGGCGCCACGTGCTCATCGCCGCCCCGACCGGCTCGGGCAAGACCCTCGCCGCCTTCCTCGCGGTGATCGATGAGCTGGTGAAGAGCGGGCTCGCCACCGGCGGCCTGCCGGATGAGACGCGCATCGTCTACGTCTCCCCGCTCAAGGCGCTCTCCAACGACATCCACAAGAACCTCGAGGCGCCGCTGGCCGGGATTCGCGCGGAGCTCGCCGCCCTCGGCCTGCCGGCGCTCGAGATCCGCACCTTCGTGCGCACCGGCGACACCCCGCAGCACGAGCGCGCGCGCATGCGCCGCCGGCCGCCGCACATCGTGGTGACCACCCCGGAGTCGCTCTACATCCTGCTCGGCTCGGCCTCCGGGCGCGACATGCTGGCAACAACGCGCACGGTGATCGTGGACGAGATCCACGCCATCGCCGCTGCCAAGCGCGGCGTGCACCTGGCGGTCTCGCTCGAGCGCCTCGAGGCGCTGGCCGCAGCCAAGCTCACCCGCGTCGGGCTCTCCGCCACGCAGAAGCCGATCGAAGATGTCGCCCGCTTCCTGGTGGGAACCCGCAACCTCAACCCCGACGGCAGCGCCGACTGCACCATCATCGATGCCGGCCACGTGCGCGAGCGCGACCTGGCGCTCGAGGTGCCGGCCTCGCCGCTGGAGGCGGTGATGTCCGGGGAGGTGTGGACGCAGACCTACGACCGCCTCGCCGCCCTCATCGCCGAGCACCGCACCACGCTCGTGTTCGTCAACACGCGCCGCCAGGCCGAACGCCTCGCGCGCCACCTGTCCGAGCGGCTCGGCGAGCAGCACGTCACCGCTCACCACGGCAGCATGGCCCGGGAGTCGCGGCTGGATGCGGAAGCGCGCCTGAAGGCCGGCCAGCTGCGCGCGCTGGTGGCCACCGCATCGCTTGAGCTGGGCATCGACATCGGCGACGTGGACCTGGTGTGCCAGATCGCCTCGCCGCGCTCGATCGCCGCCTTCCTGCAGCGTGCCGGCCGGTCCGGGCACTCGGTCGGCGGCACGCCCAAGGGCCGGCTGTTCCCGCTGTCGCGCGATGACCTGGTCGAGTGCGCAGCCCTGCTCGCGGCGGTGCGCCGCGGCGAGCTCGACCGGCTGGTGCTGCCGGTGAACCCGCTGGACGTGCTCGCGCAGCAGATCGTCGCGGAGGTGGCGGCGCGCGAGTGGGACGAGGACGGCCTGTTCGCGCTCATGCGCGGCGCCTATGCCTACCGGGACCTCACGCGCGCGGACTTCGAGGAAATCCTGCGCATGCTCGCGGAAGGCTATACCACCCGCCGCGGCCGCCACGGCGCGCTGATCTACCACGATGCCGTGAACCACCAGGTCAAGCCGCGGCGCGCCGCGCGCCTGACGGCACTCACCTCCGGCGGCACCATCCCGGACACGGCCGACTACCAGGTGCTGCTCGAGCCGCAGGCGCAGTTCGTCGGCACGGTGAACGAGGACTTCGCGGTCGAGAGCCTGCAGGGGGACGTGTTCCAGCTCGGCAACGTCTCCTACCGCATCCTGCGCGTCGAGCAGGGCCGCATCCGCGTGGAGGATGCACGCGGCCAGCCGCCCTCGATCCCCTTCTGGCTGGGCGAGGCCCCGGGGCGCTCGGACGAGCTGTCGGCGAGCGTCTCGCGGCTGCGCGAGGAAGTGGCGGCGCATCTGGACGGGGGCATCGAGGCGACCACCGCCTGGCTTTCCCAGGCTGCCGGCATCAGCGCCGCCGCAGCGGTGCAGCTGACCAATTACCTGGCCGCCGCGCGCACGGCGCTGGGCGCGCTGCCGACCCAGCGCACCATCATCCTCGAGCGCTTCTTCGACGAGGCCGGCGGCATGCAGCTGATCATCCACTCCCCCTTCGGCAGCCGCATCAACCGTGCCTGGGGACTGGCGCTGCGCAAGCGCTTCTGCCGCTCGTTCAACTTCGAGCTGCAGGCGGCGGCCACCGAGGACTCGCTCATCCTCTCGCTCACCACGGTGCACAGCTTCGAGCTGGCCGAAGTGGCGCGCTACCTGCACTCCAACAGCGTGCGGCCGCTGTTGATCCAGGCGCTGTGCGCCGCGCCGATGTTCCCGGTGCGCTGGCGCTGGAGCGCCACGATTGCGCTGGCGCTGCCGCGCTTCCGCGGCGGCAAGAAGGTGCCGGCACCGCTGGCGCGCATGAATGCCGAGGACCTGCTGGCGGCGGTGTTCCCCGACCAGGTCGCCTGCGCGGAGAACCTGCCCGGGGAGCTGGAGATTCCGGACCACCCGCTGGTGCGCCAGGCGCTGCGCGACTGCCTCGAGGAGGCCATGGACATCGCAGGCTTCGAGCGCGTGCTGCGGCAGCTGGAGTGCGGCCACATCGCAGTGCTTGCGCGCGATACCACCGAGCCCTCGCCCCTGGCGCTGGAGGTGCTCTCGGCGCGCCCCTACGCCTTCCTCGACGACGCGCCGCTCGAGGAGCGCCGCACCCAGGCGGTGCTCAGCCGCCGCTGGCTCGACCCGCAGAGCGCGAGTGACCTGGGACGGCTGGATGCGGAGGCAATCGCGCGCGTGCGCGCGGAAGCCTGGCCCGATGCCACCCAGCCGGACGAGCTGCACGATGCCCTGCTGTGGCTGACCTACCTCACGCAGGCGGAGGCCGAGCGCGCGGCAGCCTGGCCCGCCCTGCTCGAGCAGCTGCGCGCGCAGCGCCGCGTGACCCCTTTCACGCACGGCGCGACGCAGCTGTGGATCACCGCCGAGCGGCTGCCGCTGTTCCGCGCGCTGTTCCCGCACGGCACCCATGCACCGGAGGTGGCGGCCCTGGCGCACGCTGCCGCCATGGAACCCGGGGCGGCCCTCGTCGAGGCGGTGCGCGGGCGCCTCGAGGGCCTGGGTCCGGTCACCTCGGGCGCGCTCGCCGCCTCGCTGGGCATCGAAGTGGCCGCGACCGATGCGGCACTGGCGGTGCTGCAGGCGGAAGGCTTCGCCATGCGCGGCGCCTTCACCGCCTCTGCGGTGCCGGCGGGGGAGTGGTGCGAGCGGCGCCTGCTGGCACGCATCCACCGCTACACGGTCAAGCGGTTGCGCGCCGAGATCGAACCCATCGAGGCACGCGACTTCCTGCGCTTCCTGTTCGACTGGCAGCGCGTGGTACCGGCGCTGCGCATGGAGGGACCGGATGCCGTCGGCTCGATCCTCGGGCAGCTGGAAGGCTACGAGGCCCCCGCCAGTGCCTGGGAGACCGAGATCCTGCCCCATCGCATCAGCGAGTACGAGCCGGCGTGGCTGGACGAGCAGTGCCTGGCCGGCCGGTTCGTGTGGACGCGCCTGGCGCCGCGGCGCATGGACCCGGAGCGCGGCGCCGCGCCGGTGCGCACCACACCCATCGTGTTGCTGGCGCGGCGCAACGTGCGCCTCTGGTCGAGCCTCACCGGCACGCCCGATCCGGTGCACCTCTCCGGCGGCGCTGCGCGCGCGGCCGCGTTCCTCGCCCGCCACGGCGCCTCCTTCTTCGACGAGATCAGCGCCGGCACCGGGCTGCTGCCCTCGCAGGCCGAAGAGGCGCTGGCGGAGCTGACCGCCCTCGGGCTGATCAACTCCGACAGCTTCGCGGGACTGCGGGCGCTGCTGGTGCCCGCGGACCGGCGCAAGCCTGCCATGGCCGGACGGCGCCGGCGGCGCATCGCCCTGTTCGGCATGGATGCCGCCGGTCGCTGGTCGCGGATCGCACGCCCCGCCGCGGGCAGCGAGCCGGATCGCGAGCTCACCGCCGAGACGGTCGAGCACGTGGCGCGCACGCTGCTGCGCCGCTGGGGCGTGGTGTTCTGGCGCCTGCTGGCGCGCGAGGCGCAGTGGCTGCCACCGTGGCGCGACCTGCTCACGTGCCTAAGGAGGCTTGAGGCGCGCGGGGAGATCCGCGGCGGGCGTTTCGTGGCCGGCTTCAGCGGCGAGCAGTATGCGGCGCCCGAGGCGATCGCCCTGCTGCGCGGGGCGCGCCGCAAGCCGGTCGAGGGCCACCACGTGGCCGTCTCGGGTGCGGATCCGTTGAACCTGGTGGGGATCCTCACCCCGGGGGCGCGGCTGCCCTCGCTCATCGGCAACCGCCTGCTCTACCGCGACGGCGTGCCGCTCGCGGTGCTGGCCGCGGGCGAGGTCAGCTTCCTCGCCGAACTCACCGCGGCGGAGCAGTGGGAGGCGCGCAACCTCCTGCTGCGCCGCCACGTACCGGCCGTGCTCGCCGACCTGGCCTGAGGGCCCGCAGCGCTCAGCTCTTCGGGTGCGCTTCCTGCCACTTCTTCACGGCCGCCATGGTGTTCGCGACGTGCTGGTCGGGATTCATCGCCGTGTAGGAGTAGAGGATCTCCCCGGTGGGGGCGATCACGTACGAGGTGCGGTCGGCGAAGTCGGTGTGGCCGAGCAGTACCGAGTCGTACTTCTTCATGACACTGCCGTCGGCATCCGAGCCGACCGCGAACTTGTCGCGGCATTCCTTGGTCGAGAACTCGGTGACCTTGTCGATCGGGTCATGCGAGACGCCGATGACCGTGGCGCCGAGCTCCTTGAACTTGTCGGTCGCCTCGGCGAAGTCGTGCGCCTCGGCGGTGCAGCCGGAGGTAAATACCTTGGGGAAGAAGTACAGCACGACCGGACCGTTCTTGAGCGCATCGGCGAGGCTGAACCTGAAGCCCTTGCCGGCAAGCGCCGCATCGATGGTGAAGTCCGGGGCCTTGGTGCCGTTGGGCAGCGCCGCGAGCACCGGCAGCGCCATCAGGGCCAGGGTGACAGAGGCAACGAGTAAGCGCCGCATGATCCTCTCCAGTGTCTTGTAGCCTTCGAAACGCCGCGGCCGCCATCATCGGGCAACACAGCCGGCCACGCCAGTGGCACCGCGCGGGCAGCGTTCCTGAGCGTAGCCCACCAGTTCCACGTAGCCGCGCCCGCCCAAGGCGCGCCCGGCGCGCCGGCCCTGCACCGCGACCGCCCCTTCCCAGTAGCGCGGGCTGAGGCGCAGTTCCTGGTCCTTCAGCACCGGCTGCGCGTTGAGGTCGAGCTCAAGCGCGGGGACCTGGATGCGCCAGCCGGAGGGGTAACGCACGCCATCCGCCGACACCCAGGACCCGGCCGGGGTCAGCAGCACCTCGGCGCTGCTGAGCGCGCGCATTGCCCCGTGGGCGTCGACGAAGGTCCCGGCGCTGTGCGCATCGCGCTGCCCGTGGCGATCACGCAGCGCGTAGAACATGAAGGTGCTGCCATCGGCAAGCTGCAGCGCAAACCAGTCCCACCCGGCCTGGCTGGTATCCAAGGGCGCGCTGCCCCACTCGTGGTCGAACCAGGCCTCCCCGGTTACCGCAATGCGCGCGCCGCCGCGCTCAAGGGTGCCCTGCACCGCCAGGCGCGGCAGCGAGTAATAGTAGCTGGCGCTGCCGGATGCGGCCGACTTCACGCTCAGGCCCGCAGTCCCGTTGGGCACCGGGGCGCCTTCGGCCTCAAGGACCAGCTGCAGCTCGTAGCCCTCCTGAGCGGCGTGCAGCTGCCAGCGCGGCGCCGCCCCTGCCCCCGATTCGGCAAGGCTCCAGTCATCGATCCACACCCGAAGCGGTGCGCCCTGCGCGCCTGCGAGTCCCAACGCGGCGCGCTGAAGCTTCTGCGCGTACGCAAAGCGCTGTGCTGCGATGTCGGTGACGGCAAAGTGCGCCATGTAGATCTCGCGGCTGCGCCAGGCAGAAGCGCCGGCCGCAGGCACTGCGGACTGCTGCGCGGGCGGGGCAAGCGCGAAGCGGAAGAAGGTGAGCTCGAACCCGAAGTGCTCGCCGCCGGCACCGGCCAGCTGGCCGGTGAAGTACCACCACTCCTGCCGGTACGCCTCGTGCGGGCCGTGATCCTGCGGGAAGGCGAACGGGCGCGGCGTGAGCGCCTGGGCAAAGCCTGCCGCGGCCGGCTCGGCCAGCGCGCCGCCTACCGCCGCCGGCGGCGCGGCGCGCGCCACCCCCAGCAGCATGCCCAGCAGCGCCACGGCCCAGCGCACCTTCATTCCTCACGCAGCCCGCGCGCCAGGCCCGCGTGGGCGCTGCGCCAGGCCGGATACAGCGCGGCGACCGCCGCGGAAGTCAGCGCCAGCAGCAGCGCGTTGGTGAACTGCCCGGGGCTTAAGTGCAGGTCGATCTGCCAGCCGAAGGCGCGGCGGTTGATCACCTGCGTGAGCACCAGCGCGGTGAGCACTCCTGCGGGCACGGCCGCCAGCAGCGCCACGATCCCCATGAACAGGGTCTGCGTGAGCACCAGCAGCGCACTTCCCCCCGGGGTCATGCCCAGCGTGCGCAGCAGCGCGAGCGCGCGGGCGCGTTCGAGCTCCCAGGCCAGCAGGGCACTCACCAGGCCGATGGCGGCGACCCCTGCGGCCAGCCAGTACAGCACCCGCGTGATGATGAAGGTGCGCTCGAAGATGCTCATCGACAGCGCGCGGATGTCGGCGTTGGAGCGGATGAACAGCGCCTGGCGGCCGCCGGCGGCCGCGCGCAGTGCCGCAATTTCCGCAGCCGCCGTGACCCCCGGGGCAAGGTAGATCCCCAGGCCGCCGATCTCGCCGTCGTGCCAGTGGCGGCGGTACTGATCGAGGTCCATGAGGATCTCGCCACGGTCGTTGCCGTACTCGCGGTACACCCCGGCGATGCGAAACCCGCGCCGCCCGGCGCTGGTGCCGAGTGCCAGGGTGTCGCCAAGTGAGAGTCCGAGGCGCCACTCCAGCGGCTCGGAAATGAGGATCGCACCTTGGCGGAAGGCATCCCACGCCTGCCCGCTCTCGCCGCGCGTCAGGCGAACCGCGCCCGCGCTGCCGGGCGCCAGGCGCAGGGCGTTGAGCTCGATCGGCCCACGCGGGGACTCGACCACCGCGTGCCGTGCCTCGCTGTGCGCGCGCACCCCGGGGGTCGCAAGCAGCGCACGCACCACCTCGGGGTCCAGCCGGCGGGCGATGTTTCCCGCCGGTCCCGGGGCACTCACGTAGATGTCCGCGTGCATGCTCTGCAGCAGCCACTCGCGCAGCGACTCGCGGAAGCTTGCGACCATGACGGCCACGCCGATCATCGCCGTCAGTGCCATGCCGAGCGCTGCCACCGCCACACCCGTGCGGCTGAGGGAGCCGGCGATGTCCAGCAGGGCCAGGCGCGCCACGGCGCTGCCCGAGGCCAGCCTGGCTGCGGCCAGTGCCAGCCCGCGCAGCAGCGCCGGCGTCACCGCCGCCACCGCCAGCAGCACCAGGAACAGGCCCGCGAAGCCTGCCAGCAGGCTGTGCCCGGAAAGGCCGATGAGCAGTGCGGCGGCGCTGCCCGAGAGCACCCCGGCGAGCACGAAGCCCCGAGACAGCCGCTGCGCGCGGCGCTCGACCACCGAGCGCTGGAGCGCCAGCTGCGGGAGGCTGCCGGCCACCTCGAGGGCCGGGACGAGGGCTGCGGCCAGCGCGGTCGCCATCCCCACCGCCACGGCCTTGGTGAGCGTGAGCGCCGGCACCGCGACGCTCGTCACGGCGACCACGAAGTACAGGTCATTGATGGTCTGCGAGACCAGGCCGAGCAGCGCGTGCCCGATTGCAATCCCGAGCAGGCAACCGCACGCGGCACCGATGACACCCAGCAGCGCGGCCTCGGTGAGGATCAGCCGCAGCACCTCGCCGCGGGTGACCCCGAGGGCACGCAGTACGCCGATGATCGTGCGCCGCTGCAGCACCGCGAAGCTCACCGCACCGTAGATGAGGAAGGTCCCGACCAGGAGCGCCAGCAGGCTCATCGCCTTCAGGTTGGTGATGAAGGCATCCGTCATGGCGAAGGTCTCGCGTGCCGCCGCGCGGCTTTCGTGCACCTCGACCCCGGCAGGCAGGAGCGCGCGCAACTGTGCCAGCGCCTGCGGGCTGCCCTGGGGCAGGCGCACGTCGATGCGCGAGAGCCGGCCGGGCGCTGCCAGCCACTCCTGCGCCTGGGCAATGTCGGTGAGCACGATGCCATCCACGCCCTGCCTCCCCTCCCCGATCGTGCCGGCGAGGTAGGCCAGGTGGCGCACCCCGGCCACCTCGAGCGCGAAGGATTGCCCGGGCACGAGGCCCAGCTGTGCGGCCGTGCCGGCGCCGAGCACGACCGTGCCGGCGCGCACGAACCACTCGCGCGGCGGTGCACCGTAGGTGACCGAAGCGGCGGAGTCGCCAGCGGCGGCCAGGGCGGCGCTTGCCAGCGGGTCCACGCCGATCAGTTCCAGCGTGCGGTCCTTGATGCTCGCATAGCCCTGGACGAGCGGCGCGAAGCGGGCTGCCGCCCCCGGGGACGGCGCGCGGCGCAGTCGCACGTAGAGCGCCTCGTCGATGCCACCGGGGCCGCCGGTCAGCTGGTGGGTCGCAGCGCCGTTGACCGCCTGCAGCGACAGTGCAAAGGCGCGCTGCGCGCTCGCCGTGGCGATGTCCACGGCCACGATCGTGCCCACGCCGAGGGCAAGTCCCAGCAGCGCCAGGGCCAGCTGCGCCGGGTGGCGCAGCAGGTGCCGCAGCGTCGCGAGCGGCAGCGCGCCGGTCACGGGCGCACCCTGCTCGCGTCCAGCTCGTGCAGCTGCCCCGTGCGCAGCTCCAGCACCCGGTCGGCCAGGGCGGACACGGCCGCATCGTGCGTGACCAGGACGAGCATCGCCCCGTGGGTGCGCGTGAGCGCAAGCAGCACCGGCAGCACCTCCGCGGCGGTGGCCAGGTCGAGGTTGCCGGTAGGCTCATCGGCCAGCACCAGACCGGGGCGGTGCACCAGGGCGCGCGCGATCGCCACGCGCTGCTGCTCGCCGCCGGAGAGCTGGTCGATGGGGCTGTGCTCGCGCCCGGCAAGCCCGAGTTCTGCGAGGATCCCGCGGCTGCGGCGCGTCGCCTCAGCCGCGCGCACGCCATTTAATTCGAGCACCAGACGCACGTTCTCGAGCACATCAAGGGTAGGGATCAGGTTGAAGAACTGGTAGACGAAGCCGATGTGCGCGCGCCGGTAGCGGGTGCGGGCCGGCTCCTTGAGCGCGCTCACCTCGGTGCCATTGATCACGACCGCGCCTGAGTCCGGCTCGTCGATGCCGCTGATGAGGTTCAGCAGCGTGGACTTGCCCGAGCCGCTGCGGCCGGTGACGGCCACGACCTCCGCGTCCGCGATGCAGCAGGCGGCGTCCTCGAGCACGCGGTGCACGCGCGTGCCCTCGCGGAAACTCTTGCCCAGTCGGCGGATGCTCAGCAAGGTACGGTCCCTCGGGAGACAAGCTTGTGGCTCATTGTAGAAACTTCCGGCCTTTGGCACTGTACTGCCGATGTCAGATCCCGCCTGGCGCCTGCTCACGACGCTGCCTGACCTGCCCAGCGCGCAGGTTCTGGCCGACATGCTCAGTGCCGGCGGCATCGGGGCGCGCGTGCGCTCCGATGCCGGCGTGCTCGGCCAGGCCGCCCCCTCGCGCATCTACGTCGAGGCCGGCCAGCTGGACAGCGCGCGCGCCTTCCTCGCCGGGGCGACCGCAGAGGACGGCCCGTGATCACCCTGCATCACCTGGCGCAGTCACGCTCCCAGGCCACCCTGTGGCTGCTGGAAGAGCTCGGCTGCGAATACCGCATCGTGCACTACGCGCGCGACCCCAAGACCCAGCTCGCCCCGCCGGAGCTGCTCGCGGTGCACCCGCTGGGCAAATCCCCGGTGATCACCGACCCGCCCTACACCATCGCCGAGTCCGGCGCGATCGTGGAATACCTGGTGGGCTCCTACGACCAGGGCCGCCTGTGCCCGCCCACCGGCACCGAGGCACGGCTGAAGTACAGCTACTGGCTGCACTACGCCGAAGGCTCGGCGATGCCGCCCCTGGTGATGAACCTGGTGTTCGGCCTCATGACGAAGGCGCCGCTGCCGGCGCTGCTGCGCCCGCTCGCCTGGGCGATCACGCGCCCGGTGCACGCCAGATACCTCACCCCGCAGCTCAGGCGCCACATCGGCTTCTGGGAAGAGACGCTCGGCGGCCAGGAGTGGTTCGCCGGAGCTGACTTCAGCGCGGCCGACATCCAGATGAGCACGCCGGTGCAGATGGCCGCACTGCGTGCGGGGATCCCCTTGGGCCCGGCCGTGCAGGGCTTCCTCGCGCGCATCCGTGCGCGCCCTGCCTTCCAGCGCGCCCTCAGGGCCGGCGGGCAACTGCCCGGCTCGGCCTAGCCGCCGACTGCACAAAAAGTGCAGCGCCGCGCGCCCTGATCAGCGAAACTGCGCACCCGCTGCGGTCTCCCCGCCCGTGCCGTGCACGGCCCGCATGCCTTTCGAAGGGTCAGTCAATGACATTGCCCACACGCACTCGTCGCGCGGCCTTCCTCGTGAGCGCCGTCGTCGTCCTGCTCGCCGGTAGCGCACTGGCCGCGACGCAGGCGCCCGACGCTGCCGCCCCGGCCACGCAGCCGAAGAAGGCACCCGCCACGGCGGCCAAGGCCGACACCGCGGCGCGCTCCACCAGTTACAGCCTGGGGGTCTCGATGGGCGACCAGCTGCGCGCCGGCGGCGTCGCTGCCGATGCGGTCAACTCCACGCAGCTGGCGCAGGGCCTGCGCGACGTGCTCTCCGGCAAGACCACCTTCAACGACGCCGACCGCGCCAACATCGCCAAGCTGATCCAGGGCGGGCTTGCCGCCCAGGCCGAGGTCAACCACAAGGCCGCCGCCAAGTTCCTCGCCGAGAACGGCAAGAAGACCGACGTCGTCACCACTGCCAGCGGCCTGCAGTACCGCGTGCTCGCCCCCGGCGCCGGCGCATCGCCCAAGCCCACCGACGAAGTCACGGTCAACTACACCGGCAAGCTGCTGGACGGCACCGAGTTCGACAGCAGCTACAAGCGCGGCGAGCCGGCGAAGTTCCAGCTGAACCACGTGATCCCGGGCTGGTCCGAGGGGGTAGGACTGATGAAGGCGGGCGCCAAGTACGAGCTGTTCGTGCCGCCGAGCATGGCGTACGACCTGCGCTCGCCCACCCCGGCAATCCCGCCCGGGTCGATGCTGATCTTCACGGTGGAGCTGATGAGCTTCAAGGCGGGCCCGCCGCCGCCGCCGACCCCGGTGCCGGCGCCGAAGTAACGCTGCGCGCCTGCATGCGAAGGGCCGGCGGGCGGCAGCGCCCGCTGGCTTTTTTCAGGCCGCGTTTTCCCCGGGGGTGTAGCGCATCGGCTTGGTGACGCCCAGGCGCGTGAGCTCCTTCAGCACCCCCTCGGCCAGCTCCTGGCAGCGGCCGCGGTCGAAGGCCTCGGCGGTGGCCCAGTTGTAGGCCCACGGATGCTGCGTGCGATAAGGCTCCGGCTCGTCCAGGTAGCGCGGGATCACGTGCGCGTGCAGTGCCGGGTCCTGGTTGCCGAAGATCGCATAGTTGATGCGCGCCGCGCCGGTCACCTTCAGCAGCGCGTCCCCCAGGCGCGACATGTCCGAGAGGAAGGCGATGCGCTCGCGCGCACCCAGGGTGTTCAGATTCGGCACCACCGGGTCGGGCAGCAGCAGCGCATAGCCGCGCACGAACTGGCGCTCACCGAACACCGCCCAGCCGGTGAACAGGCGCGCGATCACGCGCGGGTCGCGCCCCTCGCGCGCGGCAGTCACCTGCTGGTGGATGAGCGTCTGCGGCTCGCTGGCATCGTCGGTTGTTTTCATTGTGTCCCCGGGGAGCGGAACACGAAGAATACCGCACCCAACAGGCACAGGCCCGCCCACAGGTAGTCCAGCTTCAGCGGCCGGCCCATGTAGAACAGCGCGAACGGCACAAACACGCTCAGCGTGATGACCTCCTGCAGGATCTTCAGCTGCGGCAGCGACAGCCGGGTGTAGCCGATGCGGTTGGCCGGGACCTGCAGCAGATACTCGAACAGGGCGATCCCCCAGCTCACCAGCGCGGCCAGGTACCAGGGCCGGTCGAGCAGGTTCTTCAGGTGCGCGTACCAGGCGAAGGTCATGAACACGTTCGAGGCCACTAGCAATAGCGTTGCCGAGAGGATCGGGTTCATCGGGACACTCCTCGCGCCGGCGGTGGCTAGCAGCTGACCCCCAGGGCGCGCAATGCCGCCCGGGTGCCGCGGTGGTCGGTGTGCACGATCCCCTGCCAGCCGCGCGCGCGCGCGGCGGCGATGTTGTCGGCGCGGTCGTCGATGAACACCGTCGCTGCGGGCACCAGGCTGAAGCGGCGCTCGGCCTCCTGGTAGATGTCCGCGTGTGGCTTCATCGCCCCTGCCAGGTACGACGGCAGGGCACCGTGGCCCAGGGCATGGAAGCGGTACTCGCGCGAGAGGTGCGCCCAGTGCAGGTCGCCGATGTTGGAAAGCAGGTAGACCTTGTGGTGCTCGCTCAGGCGATGCGCCAGGTCGAGCATCGGCGGGTCGAGCTCGAACATGCCCACCCACTTGGCGTGCAGTTCGGCATGGCTCACGGGAGCGGTGGCGAGGCCCGCCAGGCGCTCCAGCAGCGCGTGCCCGTGCAGCCGCCCGGACTCGTGCTCGCTGAGTGCGGCGCGCTCGAGCACCGCGTGCAGGTCATCCACCTCGCAGCCACGCGCGCGCAGCAGATCGATGATGGGCTGGTAGTTGAAGCGCACCAGCACCCAACCGATGTCGAACACGATCGTGTCGATGACAGCTGTTGCCATGGCTCAGGGGATGACGCTGCCTGAATCCCCGGCACTCAAGTTCACGGCGACCACGGTGGCCTTGGGGAAGAAGTTGAACTCCGTGGCGCTCGCCCAGGTGTAGGCGCCCATCGCCCGGCCGATCACCAGGTCGCCGTTCTTCAGCAGCGGCAGCATGATGTTCTCGGCGATGACGTCGATGCTGTCGCAGGTCGGGCCGGCCAGCACCGAGGGCAGGCGCTCCGGGGAATCGCGCAGCGCCTCTACCGGATAGCGCGCGTGGTCGAACAGCTGGCCGCTGAAGGAACCGTACAGCCCGTCGTCCAGGTAATACCACCAGTGGCCCTCGCGGCGCGCGCGCCCCATGACGCTCGCCACCCCGATCATCGCCGGGCCGGCGATGTAGCGGCCCGGCTCGGCGAGCACGCGCACGCGGCGCGGCAGCTGCGCCAGCGCCGCACGCAGCGGTGCGCAGAAGCTGCCGATGTCCTGCACCGCGTGCGTGTAGTGGATCGGGAAGCCGCCGCCGATGTCCAGCGTGTCGAACACGCCGAGCTTCTCGCGCCGCGCGGCGGCCATGAGCTTGGCGCACTCCTGCACCGCCTGCACGTGCATGGTCGCATCGGGGGTCTGGGAGCCGACGTGGAAGGACAGCCCGCGCACGGTGAGGTTGGCGTCGGCGGCGCGGCGCGCCAGCGGCAGCAGGTCCTCGGGGTCGCAGCCGAACTTGCGCGACAGGTCGACCACCGCCCCCGGGGAGCGGAACGAGACGCGCAGCAGCAGCTCCACCTTGCCGCCCAGGCGCGAGAACTTCAAAAGCTCGTCCGGGTTGTCGGCCACGAAGGTGCGCACGCCGAACTTGAGCGCGTTGGCGATGTCCTCCGGGCGCTTGATCGGGTGGGTATGGATACAGCGCGCCGGATCCACCCCGAGGCGCTGCACCAGCTGCACCTCACCGGTGGTGGCCAGGTCCAGGTTGCCGCCCTCGCCGATGATCGCGTGCACCATCGCCGGGTGCGGCAGGGGCTTGAGCGCGTAGTAGAGGGCAACCCCGGGCAGCGCGCGCCGCAACTTGCGGTACTGCACGCGCGCGCGCGCGGCGTCCAGGATCAGAAGTGGCGAGCCGAACTCACGCACCAGGCGGCGAACTTCGGCCGGCTGGAACGGGTCGATGAACCGCGCGCGCGGCACCTTAGGGCAGCACGGCCAGGCTGCCGGTGCCGTCATCGCTCGCGGCGATGCTGGTGGCCGCATGCAGCAGGCGGTCGCGCACCGCCTCCCAGCGCTCCCCGTCGGGAATGCTCTGCACCAGGATGCGCTGGCAGCCGGCCCGGTCCAGGGTGCGCAGGTTGTTGTACAGGTCGCGCGCGTAGCTCTCCGGCCGGCGGCCGGCGTTGATCCAGGTGACGGTCTGGTGCGAGCGCAGCGGCAGGCGCTGGGCGAGCACCGCGACGCGGCGGCCCCCCGAGGAAGCCGCATCGGCCTGCGCATCGATCTCCCCCGAGGGCACGATGGTCAACGGCGTGCTCGGGGCGTAGTGCCTCGGGGTGCCACCGGGCACGCGCGGTGACTGCACGCCCGGCCCGAGCAGCAGCTCGCCCACCACGGCGCGGATCTGCGCGGCGCTCACGCTGCCCGGACGCAGCAGGCGCACCTGCTCGCCCTCGAAGGAGACGATGGTCGATTCGAGTCCGATCTGGCATTCCCCGCCGTCCAGGATCACGCGCACGCTCTCGCCGAACTCCTCGCGCACGTGCTCGGCGCGGGTGGGCGAGAGGCGCCCGTAACGGTTGGCGGACGGAGCGGCGATGCCGCCGCCGAAAGCGGTGAGCAGCTGCTGCGCCATCGGGTGCGCGGGCACGCGGATCGCGACCGTCTCCTGGCCGCCGGTGATGACGTCCTGCACCTGCGGGGCGCGTGGCAGCACCAGGGTGAGCGGGCCGGGCCAGAAGCTCTCGGCGAGGCGGTTGGCCGGCTCGGGCAGCTCGCGCACCCAGCGGTGCAGGTAGCGCGGGCTGTCCAGGTGCACGATCACCGGGTGGTTGGCGGGGCGGCCCTTGGCCTCGAAGATCTTGCGCACGGCCGCCGGGTTCTGCGCATTCGCGCCCAGGCCGTAAACGGTCTCGGTGGGAAAGGCCACCAGTTCGCCATCGCGCAGCGCCTCGACGGCGGACTCGATCTCGACCTGGGTTGCTCGGATATTTCGGGCCATAAAGTGAGGCGAATTCTACCAAGCCGGCAGCACGAAGCTGTTACGTGTTGTGCGAAAGCATCAGCCCGCGGCACGGACATAACGTGCGCGGCTGCCGCCGCTGCGTGGCGGACGGCGGTTTGCAGGAAGGTGCACAGTGTGAAGGGTTATTCGAGCGCGTGCCGCACCCATGCGCCCTCGGGCGAGCGGGTGAGCTCGTAGGCGGGCCAGTAGTGCTTGTCGAGCTTGAGCGTGATGACCTCGGGGGCATTGTTCCACGCGAGGGTCTTCAGGCGTACCGAGGCGCGGTCCGGTCTGCCCAGCACGACCTTCAGGAAACTGTCCAGGTCCGGGGTCGGCATGCCGTCGACTTCCACGATGCGCCTGCCGGGGTACAGGCCGTAGCGCGTGGCCGGCGAGCCATAGGCGAAGTAGCCGACGTATACCCCGCGGGGAGCCGCGCCGCGCTGCGCGGCCATGGCGCGGTGCGGGGCCTGCAGCGTCGCCCCCGCCCACAGCAGCACGCGGTCGACATCCGTGCCCGGCAGCTCCGCGGTGGCCACCTCGAGGGTGAGCTCGTCCTGGTTACGCCACAGCGTCACCTTCACGTGGTCCTTGTCGGCCGAGGCCTTCTCGACCTCGCGGAAGCTGGTGACCACCACCCCATCGATGGCCAGCACCAGGTCCCCGGGCTGCAGCACCTTGGCCGCCGGCGAGCCGCCGACCAGGCGCACGATCGACAGCGCCTGACGGCGCGCGGGGTTGTGCTGCGCGATGCGCTGCGACCAGCCCTCCGAGAGGCCCAGCTCGCGCGCCGCCGACAGCGGTATCTCGGCCAGCTCCGCCTCCAGGGAATACAGCGGTTTGCTGGTGCGCACGCGGTCGAGCATGTCGGCCACCACATCGATCGGCACGCCGCGGTTGTCCTGGGCGATCTCGCGGCCGTTCTCGTAGGCGAAGCTCGACCAGGTGCCGAGTACCGCCCCGCTGGCATCGCTCAGCACGCCGTCGAAGTCCAGCGGCGGGTTCACCAACTGCGCCGCCTCGATGTTGCTGTCGCGGAAGCGCATGGTGCGCGAGAGTGGCAGCTCGAGCTGGTCGATGCTGGCGATCTCGGTGCTGCGCGCGAGCAGCTGGCCGTCGCCGCCCAGGCCCACCACCCAGATGCGCTCGCCGGCGACCAGGTCGCGGTGCGCCAGCTTCGCGGACTTCACCGGCGTGGTGCCGAGCAGCTTCGGGTCGTAGGCGACGACTGCGAAGTTGTGCAGCGGGTGGATGTAGAGCACCCTGCCTGGCACCTGCACGGTGCCGGCGAAGGTGATGGTCACATCCCCCACCGCGACGGGGACGGTGTTGCGGTCCACCACCACCAGGCCGCGCTGTGCGTCCACCACCAGCCCGGTACCGTGGTAGTTGCGCTCGGTGATCCCGGAGACCGAATAGGGCATATCGAAGGTCACCATGGCGAGCGAGGGCGCAAGCGCACTCATCCGAGGGTCCTTGTAGGTCGGGAACTTGGTCGAACTCACCACCGGCACCTTGCTCGCAGGACCTGCCGGCAGGTCCTTGCAGTCCCACACCCCGGTGGTGTCGTTGCGGTCGCAGTGGCGCGCCGGGAACCACAGCCGGTCCATGCGGATGCTGCGCAGCTGGCTGCCGTTGGGATCATCGATGGTCATGAAGCGCACATTGGCGCGGTCGCCGTCGCCGAGCTGGGCGATGCCCGCCTCGAACTCGGCCAGGGTGTCGGTCTTCTTGCCGTTGAGCGTGAGAATCACCGAGCCGCGCGGCATGCCCGCCGCGCCGAACACGTAGCCGGGGTTGGCCACGTACACCCCGCGCGCCGGTCGGTTGAAGTGCCGCGCCTGCTGGTAGGAGAGCGTGTTCACCACCGCCTCGCCGAACTCGGCGTAGGCGCTCGGGGTGATCGCGTGCAGGTCCCCGACCGGCAGCGTGGCGCTCACCGGCTTGCCGCCGCGCATCACCTCCACCTCGACCTTGCCGCCGACACTGCCGTCGAGCACCTCCTCGAGCGGCTCGAACTGGGTAACGAAGTGGCCGTTGAGCTTGAGCAGGATGTCGCCGGACTGCAGGACGTTCTCGCTCTGGCTGCCCGGGAGCACCTCGGTGACCACGAGCATGCCGGTGAACTTCGGCTGGTCCTTGCGCACCGCCGCCTCGGTGCCCGCATCCAGTCCCAGGCGCTCGAGCTCATCGTAGGGCAGGTAGTTGAAGACGGTGTAGATCGTGCCGCGCGGCACCGGCCTGCCCTGCTGGATCAGCTCCAGAGCGCGCCGCACGCGCCCCAGCGGCAGGTAGAAGCTCGAGGCATTGCCGCTGGCGCCGCCGGCATTCAGTGCGACCACGCGTCCGCGGATGTCGATGACCGGCGAGCCGGAGGAGCCGCCGGAGGTGCCCGAGGCGGCCTGCAGGTAGAAGGTGTTGAAGTCGTTGTACTTGGTGACCCCGTACTCGGGCGCGTCACGGTCCAGGCGTGCCAGCGTCCCGGCCAGGATCGACAGCTGCTCGCCGGCATTGTTGCCCACGACGCGGATCTCGCGGCCCACCTGCGCCCCTTCCGGGTACAGCGGCAGCGCCTTGGGGCGGATGAAGCGCAGCTTCTTCGGGTCATAGTGGTAGATGCCGAAGTCGTGCACCGGGTCGCGGTACACCGGGTACAGCTGCACTTCCTCGCGGTTGAGGAAGGTGGCCTCGGCGGTCACCGGCCCCGGGGTCACCACGTGGCGGTTGGTGAGGATCAGCCCGCGCTCGGCGTCGACCACGAACCCGGTCGCCTGCGCGGTGGTGTTCCATTCGGTGTCGAAGGCGCGCGTGGCGTCGACGTTGATCGACACCACGCTCGGGGCGATGCGCTCGAGCGTCTCGGCCCAGTCGGGGTTGCCCTCGGCGGCCGGGGCGATGGGAGCGCCAGCAGTGACACCGCCCGGCGGCGGCGCCACGCCCTCGTTGAGCGGTGGTGGCTGCTGCAACGGTGGCTGCTGCACCGGGGACTGCTGCACCGGCGGCAGTGCGCTCGGGCTCGCCGGGGCGCTGGCCTGCGGGTCGGCGGGTCCGGCGAGCACCGCGGTGCCCGCGGCAGACAACAGCAGACTCAAGGCCAGGGGGCGTATGCAGCGCATCAGATGAGTGTTCCTACCGGCCGAGCAGCACGATGAGCCACACCACCACCAGCAGCACGAACGACACGAGCACGGCCGCGGACCCGATGTCCTTGGCAAGCCCGGCGAGCACGTGCCGCTCCGGTCCGATGCGATCAACCGTAGCTTCAATGGCGCTGTTGAGCAGTTCGACGATCAGGATGAGCAGTACCGGGCTGACCAGCAGCACCCGCTCAATGGGACCGTGACCGAGCCACAGTCCCAGGGGTATGACGACCACGGCGAGCGCAAGTTCCTGCCGGAAGGCCGCCTCGTCGCGGTAGGCACCGCCAAGCCCGCGCATGCTTGAGCCGAAGGCTCGCAGCAGGCGGGTGAACCCGCGCGGCTTGTAACGCGCTACGGCTGCGCGGTCGGCTTCCATGTGAGATCCAGTTGTCGGGCCGCCCGTACATCGTCGAGGCGGCGAACTGGCATGGTATGCGGTGCGCCGGTGACGCGCGCGGGTTCTTCGCTGGCCTCCTTCAGGATCTGTGACATGGCCGTCACAAAGCCGTCCAGGGTCTCCCGGCTCTCGGTCTCGGTGGGCTCGATCAGCAGGCACTCGGGCACCAGCAGCGGGAAGTAGGTGGTCGGGGCGTGGAACCCGTAGTCAAGGAGGCGCTTGGCGAAGTCCATGGCCGTCACGCCCTGCTCGCGCGCCTGGCGCTTGAGCGTCAGGATGAACTCGTGGCTCGCGCGCCGCGCGGGGTAGGCAGCATCGAAGCCGGCCGCAGTGAGGCGCTTGAGCAGGTAGTTGGCATTGAGGGTGGCGTACTCGCCCACGCGGCGCATCCCGTCCCGTCCCAGCAGGCGCATGTAGATGTAGGCGCGCAGCAGCACCCCGGCGTTGCCCATGAACGCCGACAGCCGCCCGATCGACTGCGGCAGGTCCGCCTCCTCCAGCCAGCGGTAGCCGCCACCGTCGCGGCCCACCACGGGAATGGGCAAAAAAGGCAGGAGGCGCTCGCCGACCCCGACCGCGCCAGCCCCGGGGCCGCCGCCGCCGTGCGGGGTGGAGAAGGTCTTGTGCAGGTTCATGTGGATCACGTCGAACCCCATGTCACCGGGGCGCACCTTGCCCAGGATCGCGTTCAGGTTCGCGCCGTCGTAGTACAGAAGGCCGCCGGCCTCGTGGACGATGCGCGCGACCTCGGCGATGTGGCGCTCGAACACCCCGAGCGTGGAGGGGTTGGTGAGCATGATGCCAGCGGTGTCGGGGCCGACGGCGGCCTGCAGCGCGGTGAGATCGACATCCCCGTGCGCATCGACCGGGACCTCCCGCACGATGCAGCCGCACATGGTGGCCGTGGCAGGGTTGGTGCCGTGGGCGGCCTCGGGCACGATGATCTCGCGGCGGTTCAGTTCGCCGCGCGCGCGGTGATAGGCGCGGATCATGGCAACGCCTGCGAACTCCCCATGCGCACCGGCCATGGGACTCAAGGCCACCCCGCGCATGCCGGTGACTTCCTTGAGCATCTCCTGCAGCTCGTACATGCACTCCAGGAACCCCTGGCCCGAGGAGGCGGGGCTCAGGGGGTGGCGCGCCAGGAACTGCGGCAGCATCGCGTACTGGTTACACGCCTTGGGGTTGTACTTCATCGTGCACGAGCCAAGCGGATAGAAGTGCGTGTCGATCGAGAAGTTCAGCTGCGACAGGCGCGTGAAGTGCCGCACCACCTCCAGCTCGCTCACCTCGGGCAGCTGCGGCGGGGAGGCACGGCGCAGCGCGGGCGGCAGGTCCGCCACGGCCGCCTCGCCCGGATCGGCCGGCCACTGGTCGGTAGCCCCGCGGCCCGGGGTTGAGTATTCGAAGATGACCTTTTCCTGGCTGTGCATGTGGTTGTTCCTTCAGGCGGCGCGCGCCGCCTGCATCACCTCGCCGAGGGCTGAGCGGTAGTGCTCGATGTCCTCGGCGGTCTTGGTCTCCGTGGCGCACACCAACAGCGCATTCCCGAGCTGCGGGTAGTACCCCGACAGGTCCAGCCCGCCGTTGATGCCGCGCGCGGCGAGCCCCTTCAGCAGAGGCGCCACCGGGCGGTCGAAGGCAAGCACGGCCTCGTGGAAGTGCGCTCCCTGGAATGCCGCTCGCACCCCGGGCAGGCGCGTGAGGGCGGCGATGAGTTCGCGGGTGCGCGCGTGCGAGGCCGCAGCGGTGCGTGCCAGGCCGGCAGGTCCCAGCAGCGACAGGTAGATCGTCGCCGCGGTCATCAGCAGACCCTGGTTGGTGCAGATGTTGGAGGTCGCCTTGGCGCGGCGGATATGCTGCTCGCGCGCCTGCAGGGTGAGGGTGAAACCGGGGCGCCCCGCGGCATCGAGCGTGCGCCCGACGAGGCGTCCGGGCATCTGCCGCACGTACTCCATGCGCGTGGTCATGAAGCCGAAGTACGGGCCGCCGGAGGACAGCGGCACCCCGAGCGGCTGTCCCTCGCCGACGGCGATGTCCGCACCGGTGAGACCCCACTGCCCGGGCGGCTTCAAGATGGCGAGCGCGGTCGGGTTGACCACCGCGATCACCAGGATGCCGCGCGCGTGCGCCCAGTCGGTGAGCGCATCGACATCCTCCAGGCGCCCGAAAAAGTTCGGCTGCTGGATGAGCATCGCGGTGATGTCCTGGCCTTCGAAGGCGCCCAGCGCTGCCAGCTGCGTGGTGCCTTCCGCGCTGCCAAAGGGCAGCTCCTCGAACTTCAGCCCCTGGTTGGCCGCGGTGGCCTGCATCACGCGCCGGTAGTGCGGGTGGAGCGTGCCGGGGGTGAGGATGCGCAGCGAGTGCGACCTGCGGTTGGCACGTACCGCCATGAGCGCCGCTTCCGCGCACGCCGAGGCGCCGTCGTACATCGAGGCGTTGGCGACCTCCATGCCGGTCAGCTGCGCGATCATGCTCTGGAACTCGTAGATCAGCTGCAGCGTCCCCTGGCTCGCCTCGGCCTGGTATGGGGTGTAGGCGCTGTAGAACTCGCCACGCGTCGTGATGGCCCACACCGCCGCGGGGATGTGGTGCTCGTAGGCCCCGGCGCCGATGAAGTTCAGCGCCACCCCGTCACGGCAGGCGCGCTCGCTCATCAGACGCCCGACCTGCATCTCGTTGAGCTCCTCGGGCACCCCGGCGAGGGACTTGATGCGCAAGGACGGCGGGATCTCGTCGAACAGGTCCTCGATGCTGCGGGCCCCGATGGCCTTGAGCATGGCGGCCACGTCGGCTTCGGTGTGCGGGATGAAGGCCATCAGCCGCCCTCCGCGTCGAGCACCTTCTGGTAGCCGGCAGCATCGAGCAGCGGCGCGGCCGCGAGCGCCCCGGCGCCGGGCCTGAGGCGCATCAGCCAGGCCTGGTAGGGCTGCGAGTTCACGCTTTCCGGCTGCGCGGCCAGCTGCGGGTTGCCGGCGAGGACCTCCCCGGCAAGCGGCGCGTAGACATCCGAGGCTGCCTTGACCGACTCGACCACCGCGCAGGCCTCCCCCGCGGCCACCGTGCGCCCGGCCTCCGGCACTTCCACGAACACCAGGTCACCGAGTGCGTGCTGGGCGTGATCCGTGATGCCGATCTCCACGTTGCCGTCGGGCAGCGTGCGCACCCACTCGTGCGACTTGGTGTACTTAAGCTCGTGAGGGACATTGCTCATGAGGGGCCCTTTGTCATCAGGTAAGCAGGGATCGGCCGAAGCGCACGAACGGTGGCTTCACCACGCGTGCGTTGAGGAGCTTGCCGCGGATGTCCACCTGCACCGCCGCGGCGGCGGGGGCGGCGACGCGCGCGAAGGCGATGGAGCGCTCGAGCGTGGGGGAAAAGGTGCCGCTGGTGATCTCCCCGGCGGCGGTGCCGTGCAGCTGCACCTTCTGGTGGCCGCGCAGCACGCCGCGGTCCTCGAGCAGCAGCCCCACCAGCACGCGCGCCGCGCCTGAGCTGCGGATCTTCTCCAGCGCCGCACGGCCGATGAAGTCGCGCCCCTGCGGCTCGAGCGCCACCGTCCAGCCGAGCGCGGACTCGAACGGGTGCGTGCTCTCGTCCATGTCGTTGCCGTAGAGGTTCATGCCGGCCTCCAGACGCAGCGTGTCGCGCGCGCCCAGGCCGCAGGAGGCGACGCCCAGGGAGTTCAGGCCGCGCCAGGCACTCACCGCATCTGCAGCCGGCATCATGATCTCGAAGCCGTCCTCGCCGGTGTAGCCGCTGCGCGAGACGAACCAGGGGCCGAGCTGCGCACCGACGAAGACATCCAGCGCCAGGGCGGCGGCCGCCTCCGCCGGCGGCAGCAGCTGGGCTGCCTTGGCGCGCGCCTGCGGCCCCTGCACGGCGAGCATCGCCAGATCCGCGCGCTCCACGACCTCGACCCCGAAGGCGGGTGCGTGGTTGCGGATCCAGGCGAGGTCCTTGTCGCGCGTGCCGGCATTGACCACCAGGCGAAACCAGGACTCGGTGAGGTAGTAGGCAATGAGGTCATCGAGCACCCCGCCGGCGGGGTTCAGCATGCAGCTGTAGAGCGCCTTGCCGGGCACCTTGAGCCGCGCAACGTCGTTGGCGAGCAGGTGGCGCAGGAACTCGCGCACGCGCGCGCCCTTGAGGTCCACCGTGCACATGTGCGAGACGTCGAACACGCCGGCCGCGCGGCGCACGGCGTGGTGCTCGCCGATCTGCGAGCTGTACTGCACGGGCATGTCCCAGCCGCCGAAGTCGACGATGCGGGCGCCGAGTTCCTGGTGCAGCTGGAATAAAGGTGTCTGTCTTCCCACAGGTGCTCCCAGAGGGTCGCGGCCAAAAATAAAGAGCGGCAGGGGCTGCGCCTCGCGCGAGGCCCGCTGCCGCCCTTCTGTCCTTTGACCTGAGAGATCAGGCGCTGCCGGCGCCGCTCCCCTTCGGTGGGCGGTCCTGCGCACATGCGCCGGACACGCCACTCTCCAGAAGCCCCGCGGTTCTCACCGCCGTCTGCCGTTCGTGGGCCTGAGCGTTTCCGGGCGGAATTGCGCCTTCGGCGTTCCGGCGCATGCCGGACCCTCTCCGAACAGACTGTTTCGGGCAGGTGCATCATAGCAGCACCGGAGTGTGCCTCCCAAGGGCAGCAACGGTAGAATCCGCCTCCCGCTGGCCCGCAGTGCATCCATGAGCATCGATCGTCGTTCCTCCGTGCAGGTGTGCATCGGCCCGGTCCGCGTCGGCGGCGACGCCCCGGTCGTGGTGCAGTCGATGACCAATACGGACACCGCCGACATCGCCGCCACCACCCGCCAGGTGCAGGCGCTGGCGCGCGCCGGCTCCGAGCTGGTGCGTCTAACGGTGAACACGGCCGAGGCGGCCGCGGCGGTCGCCCCGATCCAGGCACGGCTGGCGAGCCTGGGCGTGCACGTGCCGCTGATCGGCGACTTCCACTTCAACGGCCACAAGCTGCTGCGCGAGCACCCCGAGTGCGCCCAGGCGCTGGCCAAGTACCGCATCAATCCCGGCAACGTCGGCCGCGGCAGCAAGCGCGACCCGCAGTTCGCCGAGATGATCGAGATCGCCTGCCGCTACGGCAAGCCGGTGCGCATCGGGGTGAACTGGGGCAGCCTCGACCCGGAACTGCTCACCCGCCTGATGGACGAGAACTCCGCCAGTGCGCAGCCGGAGGATGCGCAAGCCGTGATGCGCGAGGCGGTGGTGCAATCGGCGCTCTCGAGCGCGGCGCGCGCCGAGGAACTGGGGCTGCCCGCGCAGCGCATCATCCTCTCGGCCAAGGTGAGCGGCGTGCAGGACCTGATCGCGATCTACCGCGACCTGGCCCGCCGCTGCCGCTACGCGCTGCACCTGGGCCTCACCGAGGCTGGCATGGGCTCCAAGGGCATCGTCGCCTCCGCCGCCGGCATGGCGGTGCTGCTGCAGGAGGGCATCGGCGACACCATCCGCGTCTCGCTCACCCCGGAGCCCGACGGCGACCGCACCCAGGAGGTCATCGTCGCCCAGGAGATCCTGCAGACCATGGGCCTGCGCGCCTTCACGCCGCAGGTGGCCGCCTGCCCCGGGTGCGGGCGCACCACCAGCACCTCCTTCCAGGAACTCGCGCAACGCATCCAGGAGTACCTGCGTGACAGCATGCCCAAGTGGCGCGCCGAGTACACAGGCGTCGAGGAGCTGCGCGTGGCGGTGATGGGCTGCGTGGTGAACGGGCCGGGCGAGAGCAAGCACGCCAACATCGGAATCAGCCTGCCGGGCACCGGCGAGCGCCCGGTCGCCCCGGTCTACGAGGACGGCGCCAAGACCGTCACCCTCAAGGGCGAGCGCATCGCCGAGGAGTTCCAGGAGCTGGTCGAACGCTATGTCGCGCGCCGCTACGCGCGCCGGGTGAATCCATGAACGAACTGTCCGCCCGCAAGTGCCGGCCCTGCGACGGCGCCACGCCACCGCTGTCCGCCGCAGCCGCCGCGGAGCTGCTCAAGCAGCTCTCCACCGCCTGGGTGCTCACCGAGGGCGCACACGCGATCCGCCGCGAGTTCGCGTTCCGCGACTTCTACCGCACCATGAGCTTCGTGAACGCGCTGGCACACCTGGCGAACATCGAGGACCACCACCCGGACCTGGAGGTGGGCTACAACTACTGCCGCGTGAGCTTCACCACGCACGCCATCCGCGGGCTGTCGGAGAACGACTTCGTGTGCGCGGCCAAGCTGGACCTGATCCCCTTGAGCTAGCCGCCACGGGCGGCGCGCGGCAGCTCCCCGCTGACCCCGAGTGCCCGGCCGATGAATAGCCGGCGCAGCTCCTGGCTGCGCCCGACCCACCCCAGCGCGCGCCGCGCCACCTGCGCCACCGGTCCGGTGCCGTGGGCGAGGTAGCGGTCGAAGGCGTCGATCGCCGTGCTCATGAGCGCCACCTCGCTCCGGCGCCAGCGCTCGTAGGCGCGCAGCACCCCAAGGGCTCCCGGGTCCTCGCGCGCGGCCACGGCGCGCAGCACCTGTTCGCTCAGCGCCGCCGCGTCCAGCAGGCCCAGGTTCACGCCCTGCCCGGCCAGCGGATGCACCACGTGCGCCGCGTCTCCCAGCAGCGCCACGCGTTCGGCGACGTAGCCCCTGGCAGACAGCCGGCGCAGAGCAAAGGACTGCCGCGCGCCCTTCAGCTGCATCGACCCGAGCGCGCCGTCGGCGGCACGTTCGAGCGCGGCCTCGAAAGCTGCGGTGTCGGCGGCGAGCAGCGCGGCGGCGGGCGCCTCATCGGCTGACCACACGATCGAGCTCGTCCCGTCCGCCAGCGGCAGGAAGGCGAGCGTGCCATCGTGCATGAAGCGCTGCCAGGCGGTGTGCTCGTGCGCACGCGCGGTGGAGACCGTGGCGACGATCGCGCGCTGGTGGTAATCGTGGCTGTGGACGCCGATGCCCGCCAGGGTACGCACCGCCGAGTGCGCCCCGTCGGCGCCCAGCACCAGGCGCGCGCTCAAGCTGCCGCCCGCGTGATGCACCTGCACCGCATCGGCGCCGACCTCGAGTCCGGTGAGTTCCGCGGCCAGGAGTTCGCCGCCGGCCGCGCGCAGGGCCGCCAGCAGCGCCCCCTGCAGCAGGCGGTTCTCCAGGATGTAGCCGAGGTTGGCTTCCCCGGCATCGGCGGCATCGAACACCAGGGCTGCCGCGCTGAAGGGGGCGATCCCCTCGTGCCAGATGCGCATGCGCTGGTAGGGTTCCAGGCGCGGCCCAGCGAGCGCACCCCACGCCCCGGCGGCCTTCAGGATGTGCTCGCTGGCACGCGAGACGGCCACCACGCGTGCATCCAGCGGTGCGGCCGTGTCGGGCAGCGAACCTGGATGAGGCTCGAGCAGCGCCACCTTGAGGCTGCCGGAGCGCGCCAGCAGCGCCGCGGCACATGCCCCGACCGGGCCGCCACCGATGACAGCGACGTCGTACTCAGACATGGCGCACCGGCAGGCCGCGGGCGAGGCGCGGCACGGGTCCGGTAAATCCGTAACTCACGCGCGCCAACGCCGCCTTCGCCGGCGGGGTGAGATCGAACATCAGCAGTCCCAGGCTGCGCAACAGGCCCATCCCCGGGCGCGCATCGGCGAACAGCTTCACCAGGCCATCGGTGAAGCGGGTGACCCCGGCGCGATCCCCGGCGCGCCAGCTGGCAAAGCGCCCCAGCAGTGCGGCATCCCCGGCATCCGCGGGTGCGGCAGCGATCAGTTCCGCGAGCATTGCCGCATCGCGCAGCCCTAAGTTGAAGCCTTGCCCGGCTACCGGGTGCAGCGCCTGCGCGGCATTGCCGATCAGGACCGTGCGCTGCGCCACCGCCGCGGCGGCGCGCGTGAGCTGCAATGGATAGGAACCGCGTTGCCCGGCACTCACGAAGCGTCCCGCGCGCCAGCCGAACGCGGCCTGCAGCGCGGCAAGGTACGCCGCATCGTCCAGGGCCAGAAGCTCCTGCGCCCGCTGCGGGGTCGATGCCCAGATGACCGCGAGCCTGCCATCATGCAGCGGCAGCACCGCCAGCGGGCCTTGCGCGGTGAAGCGCTCGTAGGCGCGGCCCTCGTGCGGCTGGTCCGTGGCAACGCTGGTCACCACCGCCACCTGCCCGTAGTCCTCGACCCGCGCCTGGATGCCGGCGGCGGTGCGCACCTGTGAGTGCGCCCCATCGGCGGCGACCACCAGGCGCGTGCGCACGGTCTCGTTCGCGTATCCCTCCCCCCCCAAGGTGAGGTGCACCGCGTGCGCGCCGCTCTCGATGCCCGTCAGGCGCGCGGGCACCCGCAGCACCAGTTGCGGCTCGGCCTGCAACGCCCCCCACAGCGCCGCCCCCAGCGTGCGGTTGGCAAGCACGTAACCGAAGGCCTCGATGTCCTGCTCGGCGGCGATCAGGCGCGCGAAGCCGAAGCGGCCGGCCTCGGAGACGTGGATCGAGCGGATCGGCTGGGCAGATGCTGCCACCTGCTCCCAGATACCGAGCGCGCCGAGGATGCGCCGGCTGGCGTTACCGAGTGCGGTGGTGCGCGCATCGAAACTCTGCTGGGCGCCGGAGTGGAAGGGCACCGACTCGATGAGCAGCACGCGCACGCCGGTGCCGCGCAGGGCCGCGGCCAGACTCGCCCCGACCATGCCGCCGCCGACGATGGTGACGTCGGCCTCGATGGTGGGCGTGCCGCCGGACATTGCCCTCAGCCGCGCGCCATCAGCGCTTCGATCTGGTCCGGGTCCTTCGGCGCGCGGGCGGTCAGCACCTCCGCGCCGCCCTTGGTGACCACCACGTCGTCCTCGATGCGGATGCCGATGTTGTGGAAGCGCTTGGGCACCCCGCGCAGGCCGGCCGGGATGTAGATCCCCGGCTCGACCGTCATCACCATGCCAGGCTCGAGCACGCGCCACGCATCGCCGATCTTGTAGTCGCCGACGTCGTGCACGTCGAGTCCCAGCCAGTGGCCGGTGCGGTGCATGAAGAAGCGCCGGTAGGCCTCGCTCTTGATCAGCGCGGGCACGCGGCCCTTGAGCAGCCCGAGCCTGACCAGTCCCTGGGTGATCACGCGCACCGCCGCCTCGTGCGGCTCGTTCCAGTGGTTGCCGGGGCGCACGCGCGCAATCGCCGCGCGGTTTGCCTCCAGCACCACCTCGTAGACAGCGCGCTGCGCGACCGTGAAGCGCCCGTTCACCGGGAAGGTGCGGGTGATGTCCGAGGCATAGCTGCGGAACTCGCAGCCGGCGTCCACCAGCAAAAGATCGCCGCCCTTCAGGGCCTGGTCATTCTCGCGGTAGTGCAGGATGCAGCTGTTGGCACCGCCACCGACGATCGGCTGGTACGAGGTGTCCGCGTTGTGGCTGCGGAACTCGTGGACGAGTTCGGCCATCACCTGGTACTCGGTCGCCCCGGGGCGGCAGAAGCGCATCGCGCGCTGGTGGGCACGGGCGGCGATGTGCGCCGCGGTGCGCATCAGGTCCAGCTCCGCGCGCGACTTGAACAGGCGCATGTCGTGCAGCACGTGGTCCAGGGCCACGAACTCCGCCGGCGGGTGGCGCCCGTTGCGCGCCTGGGTGCGCAGGCCGTTCACCCACCCCACCACGCGCTGGTCGAACTCGGGGTAGACCCCCATGGTGTAGTACACGCGCGCCCGGTTCTCGAGCAGCCCGGGGAGAATCTCGTCCAGGTGCGCGATCGGGAAGGCATCAGCGGCACCGTAGTCGCGCCGCGCACCGGCCGGTCCCGCGCGCCGCCCGTCCCAGGTCTCGCGCAGCGGGTCGCGCTCGCGCACGAACAGGATGTACTCGGCCTTGTCGCGGCCGGGCACCAGCACGGCCACCGCCTCAGGTTCGGAAAAGCCGGTCAGGTAATGGAAGTCGCTGTCCTGGCGATAGGCGTACTCGACGTCGTTGTTGCGCAGGCGCACCGGGGCGGCCGGCAGCACCGCGATCGAGTCACGCCCCATCAGCTTCATGAGCGCCCGGCGGCGACTCGCGAACTCGTCTCGTGCCATGTGGGTGCTTCCTGAGCTCCTCAGTGCAGCGGTTCGCCGGCAGGGGCGGCCGGGGCACGCGCATCGGCGAGTTCCTCGAACAGCAGCTGCACGCCGACGCGCACGAACTCGACCAGCTCCGCGTAGGCACTCTCGTTGGCCTCGGCATCCTGGCCCTCGTCCACGTCGGCGCGGGTGATCTCGACTAAGTCGCGCACCACTTCCCCCACCTCCCCGGGCAGTTCGCTGGCATCGGGGATGCTGCCGGCACCGAGTCCGTAGAGAAAACCCTGGCACCACTCCGCCAGGGCCTGGGTGCGCAGCGCGAGGGACTCGGCATCCGCGGGCAACAGCAGCTCGAACTGCATGTCCGGTTGGACCAGGGCGCTGGCGGTGACGCCGAACAGTTCCTTGAGGGCCTCGCGCGCGGCGCGGTCCGCGCGTCCCTCGGGCAGGATCTCGCGCAGCCAGTCCTCGAAGCGGTAGCCGCTCGCCCCGCACAGGCAGCCGGCCAGGGTGCCGTGGGCCTCGGCGGCATCGGCCATCGAGTGCTCCCGGGAGAGCAGCTGCTGGATGCGGGTGTAGTCGGGCTGGATCATGTAAAGAGCCCCATTATAATTGACCGTACGAAGAGCGCGGCCCTATAGTCATTCTCATGAGCGACCCTAAAAAAACCGAGCTCGACCTCGAACTCACGCGCCTCACCAAGCGCCTCGATGAACTGCTGGCCACCCTGGTGCACCTGAAGGACGAGAACCGTGCGCTCAAGGCGCGCCACGAGTCCCTGGCCGGCGAGCGCGCAGCGCTGATGCACAAGAACGAACAGGTGCGTACCCGCGTGGAAGCCATGATCGGGCGCCTGAAGACCCTGGAGCACGGCGCTTGAGCCAGGACACCGCGCGGGTGAGCGTGCGCATCATGGAGAAGGAGTACGTGGTCGCCTGCCCCTACGAGGAACGCGCCGCGCTGCTGGATGCCGCCGAGTTCCTCAATGGCCGCATGCGCGAGATTCGAGAGAGCGGCAAGGTGGTCGGCCACGACCGCATCGCGGTCATGGCAGCGCTCAACCTCGCGCACGAGTTCCTCAAGGGCAAGGACCGCGAGACCCGGACCGACAGCGGCGTCGGCGGCCGTGTACGCGCTTTGCGCGAGCGTGTCGAGGGCGCACTCGAGAAAAACCAGCAACTCGACCTCTGATAGCGCGACTTCCGCTTCCCCTACAAGCACGCCGCGCAGGCTTGGTGTACAGTGATCCTGGCGTCGCCTGCGGTGTTCGACAAGCGGATCGGGTTACCTCGGACCCTAATTGAAACACCCCGGGACTTACGGCTTGCGCGCAGCGTGTGCATGTCCGCCTCCGAGCGGAAAGCCTTACCTGCAGCAGCTCGTCCCACCTGTTGCTCTGGTTCGAGAGCAACGGTCCGCACCGGCACAGGCGGGTGACGCTACCTAATTCCATGCCCGATGCCGCCCGCAGGTCACTGCGGGCCGGCCTCCTGGCGCGCCGCCGCGCCGTCACCCCCGCCGAGCGCGCCCACGCCGCCCGGCTGGTGGCCGAGAACGCCGACCGCTTCCTGCACCTGAAGAGCCACTGGCGCATCGCCGCCTATGCCGCCCTGCCCTGGGAGCTGGATGCCGCGCCGCTCATCGAGCGCGCCCGCGCGCGCGGCTGCCGCATCTACCTGCCGCGCATCGCCCGGCCGCGCGCCTCGCGCGCCATGCGCTTCCTGGAACTCACCGGAGCGCTCAAGCGCAACCGCCTCGGGATCGATGAACCTGCAGACACTCCCACGATCGGGGCGCGCTGGCTCGACGTGGTGTTCCTGCCGCTGGTGGGCTTCGACCACTGCGGTCTGCGCCTGGGCAGCGGCGGTGGCTTCTATGACCGCGCCTTTGCCTTCCGCCATGCGCGCCAGCACTGGCACGCCCCGCGCCTGATCGGCATTGCCTATGCGTTCCAGGAGGTGGAACGCATCACCCCGCACCCCCACGACGTCCCTCTGGATGCCGTGATCACCGAGAAAGGGATCATCCGATGCGCCACTGGCTGATGAAGACCGAGCCGTCCACCTTCGGGCTGGAAACCCTGGCCGCCGCACAACGGCGCACCACCGGCTGGGACGGGGTGCGCAACTACCAGGTGCGCAACATGATCCGCGACGAGATGAAGAAGGGTGACCTGGCCTTCCTCTATCACTCCAGCTGCGCGCTCCCCGGCATCGTCGCCACCATGAAGATCGTCAGGGCCGGCTACCCGGACCCGACCGCCTTCGACCGCAAGGACGATCACTACGATCCGGACAGCGATCCTGCCGACCCGCGCTGGTACATGGTCGACGTGCAGCTGCAAAAGCCGCTCGCGCGCCCGGTTTCCCTCGAGGAGTTGCGCGCGCACGCGCACAGGGAACTGAAGGACATGGTGCTGCTGCGCCCGGGCAATCGTTTGTCGATCACACCGGTCGCAGCGGCGCACTGGAAGTTCATTCTCGCGCTCGCGTGATGCGCGCGATGGTGCTCGGTCGAGTCCTCGCATGCATGCGCACCTATCACACTCGCGCCCCATGCGCTTGTAATTTGGATTCGCGTGTATATACTCGGTCCCCGGACTAACCCGTTAATTAATGGAGAGCCAACATGGCGAAGGCAAAGAAGAAGGCCAAGAAGAAAGCTGCGAAGAAGAAATAGGGCCTATAGCTCGGCGATCGCGCAAGTGATCGCCGAGTCTTACTAGGACTGACTGTGCCCGCGTACTCGCGGGCACAGTCGCATCTGGGGTCCGGAAAAACACTACAGTTCGAGCACCCAGACGATGGATGTTGATGCCAAGAAGCGACAGGTCGCGCACGCCGCGCTGGAACTGGTGCCCCGCGGCTCGACCCTCGGGGTGGGCACCGGCTCGACCGTGAACCTGTTCATCGACGCCCTCGCCGAGCATCCCGGCAGGGTACGCACCGCGGTCTCCAGCTCCGAGGCCTCAAGCGCACGCCTGCGTGCTATCGGCATCCAGGTCCTCGAGCTCAACGACCTCCCCGGGCTCGATCTCTATATAGACGGTGCGGACGAAGCGAACGCCGCGCGCCAACTGATCAAGGGCGGGGGCGCCGCCCTCACGCGCGAGAAGATCGTCGCCGCCGCCTCGCGGCGCTTCGTGTGCATCGTGGATGAGACCAAGCTGGTCACCACTCTTGGCAAGTTCCCGCTTCCGGTCGAGGTGATCCCCATGGCCCGCGCACTGGTGGCGCGCGAGCTCACCAGCCGCGGCGGCCGCCCGGTCTGGCGGGCGAACTGCCTCACCGACAACGGCAACCACATCCTGGACGTCCACGACCTCATCATCCGCGATCCTCTGGGCCTGGAAGCGGACCTGAACCAGATCGCAGGGGTGGTCACGGTGGGCCTGTTCGCCGCGCGCCCGGCGGATGTGCTCCTGGTGGGCACCGCAGCGGGCGTCCAGACCCGCTAGCCGACGCCCGCACGCAGGCCGGCGGCAGCGCCGAAGGCCTCGCCACCCCGCAATCCGCCCGCCCGCTCAGTGCCGGGCAAGCGCCTTCACCCAATCATCACGCAAGGCGGCCATTCATCACGGAGGGTTCACGAGCCTTCATGGGCTCTTCATGCGCGCCGCGGCGGCGGCGCATACCTTGCCTGCGGTCCTTGATTTTTCAATCCAATGGAGAACCGCAATGAACATCTTCAAGTCGATTCCCGCCCGCTCGGTCGCCTTGGCCTCGCTCGTGTGCATCCTTGGCGCAAGCCCCGGCTGGGCCGGACCGCGCAGTGTGACGGTCAGCTTCGCGGACCTGAACATTGCCAGCGAAGCCGGCGCCGACACTCTGCTTCACCGCATCCGGCGCGCCGCCAAGCAGGCCTGTGGCGAGCACGGCCCGTCGCTGGTGGAGTTCGCCGACTGGCAGGCCTGCGTGACGGGGGCCAGCGATGATGCGGTGCGCTCGGTGCACAGCTCGCTGCTCACGGCGCTGTACAGCGGCCAGCGGCGCTCGGCGGTCACGGCGATGATCGATAAGTGAGCCTGGGCGCGCACCCATCCGGGTACGGACCCGGATGGGTGCGGGCTGTTGGTTTCGGAAGGCACCATGACCTGTTCCGCGGTAACATTGCCGGCCAATGCCTCTGCCCTGAGCCAGTTGCTGCCAGCTTGGCGGCGGGCACGGAGCCATGCATGCCCGTTGCAGCGCAGCCCGATCAACCCGGATATCAGGTCGGTGACCTGATCGTCGATGTTGGGCAGCAGCGCGTGACCCGCAACGGAACCGAGATCCCCCTGCCGCGGCTCTCGTTCGAGCTGCTGCTCGCCCTCGCCGTCGCCGCCCCGAACCTCGTCACCTTCGACCAGCTCACCGCCCGCGTGTGGCCCGGCCTGGTCATCACTCCCGAGACCATCAGCCAGCGCGTGAAGCTGGTGCGCGCCGCCCTCGGGGATGACCCGCACGCCCCGCGCTACATCAGCGGCGTGCGCGGCCGCGGCTACCGGATGGTGGCCGAGGTGCAGCGGCTGTCCGAACGGCCGCCCACCGCGGAGAAGGTCACGCCCTACTGGGTAGATGAGAGCGCCGCGGTCGCCCCCGCGGGCACGTCGGCGCGCCTGCCGTCTGTCCCGGCTGCATTGCCGGCCGAGCCTGCCCCGGCGCGCATGCCCGGTGCCTTCGGCTGGCTCGGGGCCGCAGTTGCAGTGCTGCTACTGATCGCCCTTCCCTGGTCCCTCACGCACTACCTGCGCAGCCCGCCGCCCGCGGCGGCCAGGTCCGAGACGGTGGTGGTGCAGCCGCCGCGCACGATTGCAGTCCTGCCGCTGGCGGACATGAGCCCGGGTGGCGGCAACAGCTACCTGGGCGATGGCCTGGCGCAGGAACTGTCGGCCCGCCTGGGCCGCATCCACGGGCTGCGGGTTGCCTCGCGCACCGCGGTGTCCTCCTTCAGGGAGCACGGGGGAGATCTGCATACGATCGCGCAGCGACTCGGGGTCCGGCACATTCTCGAGGGCAGCGTGCAGCGCGAAGGCGACCAGCTGCGTGTGACCGCGACGCTCATCGACGCCGCCACCGGATTTAACGTCTGGTCGCAGACCTACAACCGTACCTGGCAGGACCTGCTCGCCATCGAAGATGACGTCGCGCGCTCGATCATGAGGACGCTGAAGGTGGTGCTGACCAACGAGCTCGACCAGCATCCGGCGCAGCAGGCCATCCAGCCAGGCGCCTTTGAGCCCTACCTCAAGGGCCTCGCGCAACTGTTCACTCCCGGCAGCCTCGCGCAGCTGCAGGAGGCCGGCGAGGACTTCAGGCAGGCCCTCGCCCAGGATCCCCACTTCGCCCTCGCTTACGCCGGGCTGTGCGAGCGCTACGTGCGCGGCTACGAGGACACCCGGGACGCCTCGCTCGTGCCCAAGGCCGAAGCCGCCTGCGCGAAGGCGCTGGAGCTGGATAGCTCCCTCAGCGAGGTCAGTGGCGCGCTCGCGCACCTGTACCTGGTGAGCGGCCGCGATGAGCAGGCCGAGGCGCTGTACCGCCAGGGGCTGCGCAGCGACCCGGACAATGCCGACAACTATATCGGCCTCGGCGAGGCGCTCGACAGCGAGCACCGCACGGACGAGGCCGAGCACGCCTTCCGGCAGGCCATCGAGGCGGAGCCCACTTACTGGGACGCGCATACGCAGCTTGGCAACTTCCTCTTCCGCCATGGCCGCACCGCCGCCGCCGCCGCCAGCTACCGGCGCGTCGTGCAGCTGATCCCGGCAGCACCGCTGGCCTTCAACAACCTCGGGGCGGCGTTGGAGATGGCGGGGGACTTCCGCGGTGCCGCCGCAGCGTTCGAGCGCTCGCTCGCCCTGGAGCCCACGCGCAGCGCCTACTCCAACCTCGGCACCAACTACTATTTCCTCGGCCGGTACGCGGATGCCGCCGGCATGTACACGCACGCGACCCAGCTTGCGCCCGAGGACCACCGCGTCTGGGGCAACCTTGCCGATGCCCTGTGGCAGGTACAGGGCAGCCGGGAGCAGGCCAAGGAGGATTACCGCCGCGCCGCGGACCTTGCGCAGCGCGGCCTGGAGGTCAATGCCCAGGATGCGGTCTCGTGGATACAGCTGGCCTACTACCACGCGCGCGCCGGTGATGCGGAGCACGTCGAGCGCTACACTGAGCGCGCGCTCTCCCAGGGGGCGGACGATGCCAACGTGCAGTACTACGCGGCCCTGGTTGCGCTGCAGCGCGGGCAGACCGCGGAGGCGCTGGAGGCCCTCGGGCGGGCGGTGAGCCTGGGGTACCCGCCGCAGCTAGTCGACGCGGCACCGGATTTCGTGAGCCTGCGCGGCGATGCGCGCTTCAGGAAGCTCCTCGCCGCGGCTTCCAAGTCATCGCAAGTCTGACCGAGCGCATTGATCATATAAGGAGAAGAACCATGCCCGACCCGAGCACGTCTGCGACCGTCGTCCGGCTGAAGCTGGATGCCGGCACCCTGTACGCCACGCCCAATGGCGGCCACGTGCGGGTGCTGAGAAACACTGAAGTGACCTTCACCGCCAACTTCCCGTTCACGGTGGAAGTCAGCGCACTGACCGGAAACGGGGCACTGCCTAGTGGCGCCGGAGCCTCCTGCCCCGGACCCTCCGGCACGCAGACCGTGAAGCTGACGATGCCGGACTGTTCGGAAACGCCGACTTCCACGCCTGCACCCTCCTTCAAGTACACGGTCAAGGGCGGGCCGGAAGGCGAGGCAGCGGGCAAGGTCCTGGATCCGATCATCATCGTCGACAAGCGCTGAAGTCCCCCCGGCGCGGCGCCGGCGCGAGCAATCCGCCGGCGCCACGGATCCTCGTTGCACTCCCGGGCCGCCGGCGCGACGGACGGTGAGCCTGCGGCGGCAGCCCGAGTGCAGCTGCTTGAGCCTTTTCACCGCTGCGCCTCTCCAACCCCACAGGACCCCGAGTCGGTCTTGTGCGGCAGCAGCCCATCACAAGCTCTCCCTCGAGGGTCCCCTCAACCATTGGGAGAACCCTCATGGACTACTGCAAGCTTCGTGCTCTTGTGTCATCAGGTTGCGCAGTTACAGCGCTGCTGATCACGCAGGGCATCAACCCCGCGCAGGCCGCCGAGCCGCCCAACACACGCACGGTGACCGTGAAGTACCAGGACCTGAACCTGAACACGCCCGAGGATGCCAGCAAGCTCTTGGCCCGAATCCGCGCCGCCGCCCGCCGGGTGTGCGGCCCCGAGAGCGAACGGCTGGACCTCGAGCACGCCTGGCGGGTGTGCTACGAGGGCAGCCTCAACGCCGCCGTGACCAGCGTCGACAGTTCGATCCTCACCGCGCTGGCCGCCGGGCGCCAGCTCCCCGGTGGCGAGCGCAACCAGTCGCGCAAGGCCGCACCGAGCAACTAGCGCAAGCGGGCCGGCTGCGCGTGCGTGGCCGGGCGAGAATTGACGCCACCGTGCGCGGGCGCGGGGTGAGGCCTGTGCATCGCTGCAGTGCTGCGGGCCATATCCTGCGCCTGCCGGACGGCCGAACAGCCGAGGAAGCAAGCCGCGTAAAGAGAAAGGCCCGCCTGGGGCGGGCCTTTCAGCTTTGGCTGGGGGACTAGGATTCGAACCTAGGTAAACGGAGTCAGAGTCCGTTGTCCTACCACTAGACGATCCCCCAAGGGTAGCGGACAGCGCAGCGTACGGCGGATCGCAGCATAGCTGCGATCCGCCGCAAGTTTAGCGCTTCGAGTACTGAGGTCCGCGGCGGGCCTTGCGGCGCCCGACCTTCTTGCGCTCGACCTCGCGCGCATCGCGGGTGACGAACCCGGCGGCGCGCAGTGGCTTGCGCAGCGTCTCGTCGTGCTTGATCAGCGCGCGCGTGATGCCGTGACGAATGGCGCCGGCCTGACCGGTGATGCCACCGCCGTCGACCTTCACGGTGATGTCGAAGGTACCCATGAGGTTCACCGCCTCGAGGGGCTGGCGGACGATCATGCGGCCGGTCTCGCGACCGAAGAACTCATCGAGCGTGCGGTCGTTCACCGTGATGCTGCCCTTGCCGGGCTTGAGGTAGACGCGCGCGGTGGCGGTCTTGCGACGGCCGGTGCCGTAGTGATTGTACGAGGTCGCTGGCATTTTAAGTTCGGTCCTATTGAATCTCGAGCGGCTTGGGCTGCTGTGCCTGGTGCGGATGCTCTGCGCCCCCGAACACGTGCAGCTTCTTGAACATACGGCGGCCGAGCGGGCCCTTCGGCAGCATGCCCTTGACCGCAATCTCGATCGCCCGTTCCGGATGCTCGGCGAGCAGCTTGCCGAGGGCGATCGACTTGATGCCGCCGATGTAGCCGGTGTGGTGATAGTAGATCTTGTCGGTGAGCTTGCGGCCGGTGACGCGCACCTTCTGGGCGTTGAGCACGACCAGGTGATCGCCCATGTCCACGTGCGGGCTGTAGTCAGCCTTGTGCTTGCCCTTGAGGCGGTGAGCCAGCTGGGTGGCCAGGCGGCCGAGGGTCTTGTCGGTCGCGTCGACGACGAACCAATCGCCACGTACGGTGGCGGAGTTGGCAAATACGGTCTTCATAAATCACTCGTTGGCAGTGGCCCGCTGGTTCAGGGGAACCCTTCACGTCCGGGGCCAAAAAAAGGCGGGAAAGTGTACTCAAGCAGGTCCCCCAATGCAAAGGCGCACACCCCTCGAGGGCGGCGTGGGGGCCGCAAGAGGCCCAGATTGGGGTCTGGCAGCCGTTATACCCCTATAATACGGCCCTTAGATATGGAGTCCGGTCGCCCTCTAGACTCTGCCATCGCCGCCGCCGATCGCGCCCTGCGCTCGGTGTTCGCGCCGGCCCGCTCAACCCGCCCTGCCCCGGGTACGGGCGGCAACACCCCTGAACTGCCCGACGCCGAGCGCCGCACCGCGGCCGCCTTGATGCGGGTCAACCACACCGGGGAGCTGGCCGCGCAGGCGCTCTACCACGGCCAGGCGCTACTGGCACGGTCCGAGCGCACCCGCGCACTGCTTCTGGAGGCGGCGCGCGGGGAGTCGGACCACCTGGCCTGGTGCGAGACGCGGCTGGCTGAGCTGGCGGCGCGCCCGAGCCTGCTCAACCCGCTGTGGTATGCCGGCTCCTTCGCCATCGGCGCGTTCGCGGCAGCCCTGGGCGATGCGGCGAGCCTGGGCTTCGTCGCCGAGACCGAGCGCCAGGTCGAGGGACACCTGGATGATCACCTCGGCAGACTGCCGGCGAGCGATACCCGCAGCCGTGCCATACTTGAAACCATGAGAGCGGAGGAGATCGCGCACGGGGCGAGCGCCACCGAGGCCGGTGCTGCTACCTTGCCCGCGCCGGTGCGGACGCTAATGCGCCACACCGCCCGGCTCATGACCGGGACCGCGTACTGGATCTGATAACGCCCGCCACAGACGCGGGCGCGTGTAATTTATAAAGTCTTTTTGGGGAGCCGGTATGGAAGAGAACGTCAAGCCGCTGAGCGAGATACCCGCGATCAACCGCTTCCTGAGCTACTGCCGCATACGCGCGGTGCCGTCGAAGACGGTGGTGATCCACGCCGGCGACCTGCCCGATGTTCTCTACTACATCATCTCCGGTTCGGTCGAAGTGATGATCGAGGACGAGGAAGGCAACGAGATGGTGCTCGCCTACCTCAACCGCGGCCAGTTCTTCGGCGAGATGGGCCTGTTCTACGAGCAGCCCACGCGCAGCGCCTGGGTGCGCACCCGCAACCAGTGCGAGCTTGCCGAGATGACCTACCCGCGCTTCCGCCAGATCGCCGCGGAAAGCCCGGGGCTGGTGTTCGAGCTGGCAACCCAGCTGGCCACGCGCCTGGACCGCACCAACCGCAAGCTGGGCGATCTAGCCTTCGTGGACGTCACCGGCCGCGTCGCCCACGCCATCATGGACCTGTGCGGCGAGCCGGACGCGATGACGCACCCGGAAGGCATGCAGATCAAGGTGAGCCGCCAGGAGCTGTCACGCCTGGTGGGCTGCTCGCGCGAGATGGCCGGCCGGGTGCTCAAGGTCCTGGAGGAACAGGGACTGCTGCGCGCCACCGGCAAGACGATCGTCGTGTTCAACGCGCGCCCGAAGATGAAGACGCGCCCGGTCATCGTGCCGGCCAAGCCCGGGACCACGGGCGCCAAGGCCGGGCCGGTCAGCCGCGACGAGGACGATGATGATGACTACGACGACGAGGACGAGGACGAATAGCCCCTAGGCGGCGCGCGCGCCAGCGCGCCGCTGCACCCTCAGGCCGTGCCGATCTCGCGGCGCATCTCGCCGATGGTGCGCGCGTAATCCTTGCTGCCGAAGATCGCCGACCCGGCGACGAACGTGTCCGCGCCGGCGGCGGCAGCGGCGCGGATGTTACTGGTCTTGATGCCGCCGTCGACCTCCAGGCGCACGCGACGGCCGCCGGCATCGATGCGCCGCCGCGCCTCGGCAAGCTTGCGCAGCGAGGTCGGGATGAACTGCTGGCCGCCGAACCCGGGGTTGACCGACATGATCAGCACCAGGTCCAGGAATTCCAGCGTGTAGTCGAGGTAGTCCAGCGGGGTGGCGGGGTTGAAGACCAGGCCGGGCCGGCAGCCGTGCTCGCGGATCAGCGCGATGGTGCGGTCGATGTGCCGCGTGGCCTCCGGGTGGAAGCTGATGTAGCTGGCGCCCGCGGCGGCGAAGTCCGGGACGATGCGGTCCACCGGGCTCACCATCAGGTGCACGTCGATGGGGGCCTTGACGCCGTGCTTGCGCAACGCCTCGCACACCAGGGGGCCCATGGTCAGGTTCGGGACGTAGTGATTGTCCATGACGTCGAAGTGCACGATGTCCGCGCCGGCTTCGAGGACCGCATCGACCTCATCCCCCAGGCGAGCAAAGTCGGCGGACAGGATCGAGGGGGCAATCCACGCGGGTTCCATGGGGTGAAGTCTAGCGCATCAGGGCACAGTGCCCGTCAGGCGCGCGAGCGCCTCGCGGTACTTCTCGCTGGTGCGTACGATCACCTCGTGAGGCAGCTGCGGTCCCGGGGCCTTCTTGTCCCAGTCGAGCGTCTCGAGATAGTCCCGCACGTACTGCTTGTCGAAGCTCGGCGGGCTGGTGCCGACCCGGTAGGTGGCGGCGGGCCAGAAGCGCGAGGAATCCGGCGTCACCACCTCGTCCATGAGCGTGAGAGTGCCGGCACCGTCCACGCCGAACTCGAACTTGGTGTCGGCGACGATGATGCCGCGCGCGCGCGCGTGCGCGGCCGCAAAGCCATACAGCGCCAGCGCCGCGTCGCGCACCCGGGCGGCGAGGTCGGCGCCGACCAGCTTGGTGACCGCGGCGAAGTCGATGTTCTCATCGTGCGCGCCAGCCTCGGCCTTGTAGGCGGGGGTGAAGATCGGCTGCGGGAGCTGCTGGGCCTGCTGCAAGCCGGCCGGCAGGGCGATGCCGCACAGCCGCCCGCTTGCCTGGTAGTCCTTCCAGCCCGAGCCGATGAGGTAGCCGCGCACCACCGCCTCGATGGGCAGCGCCTGCAGGCGTCGCACCACCACCGAGCGGCCGGCCAGCAGCGCGCGCTCGGCCTCACCGCGCGCCAGGGCGAGCGGGTCGCGCCCGGTCAGATGGTTCGGGACCAGCGCGCGCGTCTTCTCGAACCAGAAGTTCGAGATGCTGTTGAGCACGAAGCCCTTCTCCGGGATGGGGTCCGGCAGCACCACATCGAAGGCCGAGAGCCGGTCGCTGGTGACCATGAGCATCGTCGCAGCATCGATGGCGTAGATGTCGCGCACCTTGCCCTCGTGGATGCGCTCGAGACCCTCCAGCTGGGTGCGGTATACGGTGGGTGTTGGCATGCACTTGGTACTATAGCGGCCCCCCGCCCCTGCCACATCCTCGGGACTGAACCGCCGCAATGGGTTTCAAGTGGATCGGAAAAGCCGCCGGCGGCCTGCTCGGCGGGATGATCATGGGACCGATCGGGGCCGCCCTCGGCCTGCTCATCGGCCACCAGATCGACGAGCAGGCAGCCCCCGCGCAGCCGGTGCTCTCGGACGATGACCTGACCGCGATCGGCGAGCGCTTCTTCCGGGCGACCTTTCGCGTCATGGGCTACCTGGCCAAGGCCGACGGGCGCATCTCCGAGGAGGAGATCGCCGCGGCGCGCATGGTCATGGCGGAACTGCGCCTGGGCCCGGAACAGGCGCGCGAGGCCATCGCCTGCTTCCGCACCGGCAAACGGGCAGACTTTGACTTCAACGCCGAGATCGCCGCGCTCGGCCGCGCCTGCCAGGGACGCCCGGACCTGGCGCGGATATTCCTCGAGATCCAGGTGCGGGCCGCGCTCGCCGGCAACAACCTCGCGGGCCCGGTGCGCGCGCTCATGGCGCGGGTCGGCGCGGCGCTGGATGTCTCGGCGTTCGAGTTCGCGCACATCGAGGCGGCGCTGCGCATCCAGCGCGGCGCCGGCCGCGGCGGCTATGCGCAGCAGCACAGCGCCCGCTTCGGTGATGTCGCGCTCGAGGAGGCCTATCGGGTGCTCGAGACCGGCGCGGCGGCCAGCAACGAGGAGGTCGCCAAGGCATACCGCCGGGCGCTGCAGCGCCACCATCCCGACAAGCTCAAGGCCAACGGCCTGCCCGACTCGATGATGGCCCACGCCAAGCAACGCACGCAGCAGATCATCGAGGCCTGGGAACTGGTGCGCGAGCGGCGCGGGATCCGCTAAGTGTCCATCACCCACTCGGCGATCACGTCCTGGATCGCCCGCACGCCGTCGGTCAGCGCCGCCGGACCTGGCTGCAGGATGAGCGCGGACTTGATCTCGCGCAGGTAACCGTTGCGCACCGCCGCGATGTCCTGCCAGCCGGGCCGCGCGGCGAGGGCCTGCGGGCGAAATTTCTTGCCGCACCAGGAGGCGAGCACGATATCCGGTGCGCGCCGCGGCACCTCCAGGCGGTCGGCGATGATGCGGTTGCGGCCCAGGGACTGGCCGGCCAGTTCCGGGAAGCACTCCTCGCCGCCGGCCAGGGTCACCAGTTCCGACACCCAGCCGATGCCACTGATCAGAGGATCGTCCCACTCCTCGAAGTACACGCGCGGCCGGCGCGCGAAGGCGGCCGCGCGCACGCGCACTTCGGCAAGGCCCGCCTCCAGCTGCGCGGCCAGGGCGGCGGCCTTGGCCTCGCAGCCGATCATGCCTCCCAGGGTGCGCACCATGCGCAGGATCTCGGCCACGCTGCGGTGGTTGAAGACATGCACCTCGATGCCGGCGCGCACCAGCTCGGCGGCGATGTCCGCCTGCAGGTCGGAGAACCCGAGTACCAGGTCCGGTTTGAGCGCGATGATCTTGTCGATGCGCGCACTGGTGAAGGCCGAAACCCGCGGCTTCTCGCGCCGCGCCTGCGGCGGGCGCACGGTGAAGCCGGAGATGCCCACGATGCGCCAGTCCTCGCCCATGAGGTACAGGGTCTCGGTTGTCTCCTCGGTCAGGCAGACGATTCGTTGGGGAAATCCCGTATTCCGCATCATGAAGCACCGCGGCAAGCCTGCGGCCACTGTATCCTTAAGCCATGTGGCTGCGCATCTGGGGCTTCCTTGACTGGTGCTTTTTCGGGCCGGCCGCCGCGCGCCCGGACATCCTCGGGAGGCTGCTGCGCGTGCTGCGCTACCCGTACGCGGTGCTGCGCGACCTGTCACGCGGGGAGATCAACCTGCGGGCGATGAGCCTGGTGTACACCACGCTGCTGTCGCTCATACCACTGCTCGCCTTCAGTTTCGCGATACTGAAGATCTTCGGCGGCCACCGTGACCTCGAACCTATCATCTACGAGTTCTTCCGCCCGCTGGGACCGACCGCCTCGCAGGAGCTGACGACGCGCGTGCTGCAGTTCGCCAGCCGCGTCAGCAGCGGCGTGGTCGGTTCGGTCGGGCTGGCGCTGCTGGCGTGGACGCTCGTCGGGACCATCAAGAAGGTCGAGGACAGCTTCAACTTCCTGTGGCATGTAGAGCAGCCGCGCAGCTTCGCGCGCCGCGTGGCCGAGTACACCGGACTGCTCATCATCGCCCCGGTGGTGCTGGTGGGCTTCGTCGGCCTGCTGCACGCCACCTTCAGCAGCACCCCGGTCCAGGAGGTCGTGCACCTGCCGCTCATGCATCGTCTGCGCGGCACGGGGCTGCTCCTCGCGCCCTACGCGATGGTCACCGCCTTCTTCACCGTGCTGTACATGATGATCCCCAACACGCGCGTGCACTGGCGTGCTGCGCTCACTGGGGCGCTGGTGGGCGGGGTGCTGTGGGCGGCGGCGGGCAAGGTGTTCACCGCGCTGGTGGTCTATTCCACGCGCCTGACCATCGTCTATGCCGGCTTCGCGGTGGTCGTGGCAGCACTGCTTTGGACCTACTTCGGCTGGCTGATCATGCTCGCCGGCGCGCAGCTGTCCTTCTACGTGCAGAACCCGGCATACCTGCGCCTCGGGCTGCAGCAGCTGCGCCTTTCCAGCCTCGACATGGAGCAGCTGGCGCTGCGGCTGATGTACCTCGTCGGGCGCGCGCACGTGGCCGGCGGGCGTCGCTGGACCGTGAACCGCATCGCCAACGAGCTCGGGCTGCCGGGGATCGCGGTGGCCCAGATGTCGCACACCCTGGAGCGCGCCGGGATGCTGGTGGTCACCGAGTTCGACGAGCTCGTACCCTCGCGCGACATCGGCCGCATCAGCGTGTACGAGATCCTGGACATCGCACGCCGCCAGGGCAGCGGGCACGCCGGGCCGCGCAACGTGCCCATGCCACCGGTGGACCGGCTGCTGGCCAGCATCGAGGAAGCGCGCCGCAATCGCTGCGGCGAGCTCACCCTGCGCGATCTGGTGGACGAGGCGCCGCGGCTGTCACTGGCCGTGGCGCGCGGCTAGCGCCGCGCCTGCCGCTCACTCCCCGGCGATCGTCATCTCGGCGATGAGCACCGAGCCGGTGCGGATGCCGCCACGCTCATCGACATCACTGCCGAGTGCGACGATGTCCTGGTACATCGTCCGCAGGTTGCCCGCGATGGTGATCTCCTGGACCGGGAAGGCGAGCGCGCCGTCCTGCACCCAGAAGCCGCTCGCCCCGCGCGAGTAGTCCCCCGTCACCCCGTTCACGCCCTGCCCCATCAGCTCGGTGACCAGCAGCCCGCTGCCCAGGCGCCGCAGGAACGCTGCGGCATCGAGCGCCGGCAACGCGCTGCTGATGAGCAGGTTGTGGATGCCGCCGGCGTTGCCGGTACTCTTGAGTCCCAGCCGGCGCGCGGAGTAGCTGCCCAGGATGTAGCCATCGAGCACGCCGTTGCGCACCAGCTCGCGATCGTGGGTCGCAGCGCCCTCCTCGTCGAACGGGCTGCTGGCCAGTGCCTTGGGGATATGCGGCCGCTCCTGCATCGAGAGGAACTTCGGGAAGATCTGCTCACCGGCCGCATCCAGCAGGAACGAGGACTTGCGGTACTGGCTCGAGCCGCTGATGGCGCCGACGAAGTGCCCGAACAGCCCGCGGGCCACCTCCGGGGCGAAGGCCACCGGCGCCTTGCGTGTGCTGAGGCGCTGCGCGCCGAGGCGCGCCAGTGCGCGCTCGCCTGCCATGCGGCCGATGCGCTCGGCGGCCTCCAGATCCGCCGGGTCGCGCGCCACGGTGTACCAGTAGTCGCGCTGCATGTCCTCGCCGGCCTGCGCGATGAGCGCGCAGCTGACCGAGTGACTCGTGGCCGAGTAGCCGCCGAGAAAGCCGAGCGAGTTGCCGTACACCGCGGTGCTGCGCTGGGTGTTGACCGAGGAACCCTCGGAGTTGCTGACCTGGCTGTCCACCGCTAGCCCGGCCGCCTCGCACCTGCGCGCCAGGTCGATGGCGCGCTCCGGCGGCAGCTCCCAGGCATGGTCCAGGTCGAGGTCCGGGATCTCGCGCGCGAGCGCCTCCGGGTCCACCAGTCCAGCGTAGGGGTCTTCCGCGGTGTAGCGGGCGATGGCGCAGGCCTTCTCGACCGTCTCGCGCACCGCAGCGGCAGCCAGGTCCGCCGTGCTGGCCGAACCCTTGCGCTTGCCGAAGTAGACCGTGACCGCAAGGCCCCGGTCGCGCTGATACTCGATGGTGTCGACCTCCCCCAGGCGCACGTTCACCGACAGCCCCTGGCTCATGGAGGCGTCCGCCTCGCACTGCGTGGCGCCCTGGCGCCTGGCCTCCTCAAGCGCGAGGGTGGCCACCTGCGTAAGCTGCGCGGAAGCCGTATCGGTGTGCGGTTGTTGCATCGTGCGTGTTCGGTGGGCTGGGATAGACTTAAATTGTAGCAGCCAGGCGGATTTCAACGGCGCCATCGGCGCGCGAGAGATGCAGTGAGCCACGAGCCCGAGGACCAGGACGAGCACCATGCGCCGGAGCGCCCCAGCAAGAGCGCCCGCAAGCGCACCGCGCAGGCCGTGCAGGATCTGGGCGTGGAGCTGGTGCAACTGCGCGAGGCGCAGCTCGCCGAGCTTGACCTGCCGGAGAGGCTCAAGGAGGCCATCCGCGCGGCACGCACGATCACGAGCCGCGTGGCCGGGGCCAGACAACGCCAGTACATCGGCAGGCTCATGCGCGATGTGGACCCGGAACCGATCCGTGCCGCCTTGAGCGCGCGCAGCCGGGTGGACGCGCAGGAGACCGAGCGCTTCAAGCGCGTCGAGTCCTGGCGCGACCGGCTGCTGTCCGGAGGGGCCGCGGCGCTGGAGGAACTCAGGCGCTGGCGCCCGCAGATCGATGCGCAGGAGTGGGCGCGGCGTGTCAGCTCGGCGCAGGCCGAGCGTGCGCGCACGGGGGTCTCGGGGCCGGCTTCCCGGGAGCTGTTTCGCGCTTTGCGGGCATTGTTCGCTACAATGCCGTGATGAAGGCGCTTGTTGGCATCATCATGGGCTCATCCTCCGACTGGGAGACGATGCAGTCGGCGGCCGAGATGCTCGACAAGCTGGCCGTGCCCTACGAAGTGCGCGTGGTCTCGGCGCACCGCACCCCGGACCTGCTGTTCGAGTACGCCGCGGGGGCGCGCGCGCGCGGCATTGAGGTGTTGATCGCCGGCGCCGGCGGCGCTGCCCACCTGCCTGGCATGGCCGCGGCCAAGACGCGCCTGCCGGTGCTCGGCGTGCCGGTGCAGTCAAAGACCTTAGGCGGGCTCGACTCGCTGCTGTCCATCGTGCAGATGCCCGCCGGGGTGCCGGTGGCAACCTTTGCGATCGGTGCGGCGGGAGCTGCCAACGCCGCCCTGTTCGCAGCCGCGATCCTCGCCAGCAAGCACCCCGCCATCGCCACCGCCGTGGAGAATTTCCGCGAACGCCAGACCGCCGGCGTGCTCGGCAATCCCGATCCGCGCGCGCTCTCGCGCACATGACCGTCGGCATCGTGGGCGCCGGCCAGCTCGGCCGCATGCTGGCATTGGCCGGCTACCCCCTGGGGCTCGATTTCCTGTGTCTGGATCCGGCGCACGATGCCCCGGCCGGGCAGGTCGCCCCAATGCTGCACGGTGCGTTCACCAACCGCGCGCAGCTAAGACGCCTGGCGCAGCGCTGCGAGGTGCTCACCTTCGACTGGGAGAACGTCCCGGGCGAGAGTCTCGAGGCGGTCAAGCGTGCGCACGGCGCGCGCATCTGCCCGCCGGTGGCAGCGCTGGCCGTTGCCCAGGACCGGGTTTCCGAAAAGCGCCTGTTCGAGCGACTGAAGATCCCTACCACCCGCTGGCAGGCGGTGGGCTCGCAGGGGCAGCTCACGCGCGCCATCGCCGACATTGGCCTGCCCGGGGTACTCAAGACCCGCAGGCTCGGCTACGACGGCAAGGGCCAGGCCGTGGTGCGCACCGCCGCCGAGGCGGCACGCGCCTGCCAGCAGCTCGGCACTACCGGGCTGCTCTACGAGGAGCTGGTGCCCTTTGACTGCGAGGTCTCGATCATCGGTGCCCGCAGCGTGAGCGGCGAGATCGCCGTCTATCCGCTGTGTGGCAACGTGCACGCCCAGGGGATCCTGCGCGTGACGCGCGCACCCTACGGTCCGTCGCAGTGGCAACGCCAGGCAGCCGCCTACCTGCGACGCTTGCTGCGGCATTTTCGTTACACCGGTATTTTGACGATCGAGTTCTTCGTGCGGCGCGGCCGGCTGATCGCCAACGAGATGGCGCCGCGCGTGCACAACTCCGGCCACTGGACCATCGAGGGGACCGTCACCAGCCAGTTCGAAAACCACCTGCGGGCGATCCTCGATCTTCCCCTGGGCAGCACCCGGGCGCTCGGGCACAGCGGCATGGTCAACCTCATCGGCAGCATCCCCGCGCGCGCGAAGTTACTTGAGTCTGTGGGCATGCACCTACATGACTACGGCAAGAAGTCCCGCCCGGGCCGCAAGGTCGGCCATTGCACCGTGGTCGAGCCCTCGGCAGCCCGGCGCGACGCCCATACGCTCAAGCTGCTCAAGGATTTGGCCGCAGACGCAGGCTTCCCGTAACATCGGGCACGAGCCGCCATGTACCTGGATACCTTCAAACTCAAGGAATTGCCGTTCCGGCTCAGCCCGGACCCGCAGTTCCTGTACCTGTCCAAACAACATGCACGCGCCAAGGCGTACATGGAGTCGACGATCTGGTTCACCGATGGCTTCGTCGTGATCACCGGGGAGATCGGCTCGGGCAAGACCACGCTGATCGAGTCCTTCCTCAAGGAGGTGCCGGCGGACGTGGTGGTCGCGCAGATCAACCAGACCCAGGTCTCGGCGATCGACTTCCTGCAGGCAGTGCTGGTGCAGTTCGGCTTCTCGCCCTTCAAGATGCGCAAGGCCGAGCTGATCAGCACCCTGAACAACTTCCTCATCGAGCAGTACGCCGCCGGCCGGCGCGTGCTGTTGATCGTGGACGAGGCGCAGAACCTCACGCTACGCGTGCTGGAGGAGATCCGCATGCTCTCCGGGGTCGAGACGACCAAGGAGAAGGTGCTGCGCATCATCCTCGCCGGGCAGCCGGAGCTATCCGACAAGCTCGACAACCCGCAGCTCGAGCAGCTCATGCAGCGCGTGCGCCTGCGCTTTCACCTGCAGACACTCAGCGAGAGCGAGACGCGCGGCTACATCCAGCACCGCCTGGAAGTCGCCGGCGCCGGCGACCGCGCGCTGTTTGCCCCGGACACCTTTGCGGAGCTCTACCGCTACTGCGGCGGCGTGCCGCGGCTGATCAACACGCTGTGCGACACGGCCATGATGGCCGCCGCCACTTGCGACCGCGACACCGTGACGCGCGCCGACATCGACAGTGCCGTGGCAGAACTGCAGTGGGTCGACTTCGCGCACCGCCCGCGCGCCAATACCACTGAAACCGAACGGCTCGCCGCGCCGCCGCCACCACCACCGCTGGCGACCGCCGGCCGCCCCAGCCTGGCGCGCCTGCTGGTCGCCACCGACGGCCGTACGGTGCAGGAAGTCGTGTTGCGCATCGGGCGCGTCATTGTCGGCCGCACGCCCGACAATGACGTGCACATCGACAGCCGCTTCATCAGCCGCCACCACTGCCAGGTGATCACCACGACCCACTCGTGCGTGGTGGAGGACCTGAACAGCACCAACGGGATCTTCGTGAAGTCCAACCGCGTGCGGCGCCACCACCTGAACGATGGCGACGTGGTGCTGATCGGCAAACACGAGCTGATTTATGTCGACGAGCGCGCGGCCCGTCCGCGCAACACACTCTCCGACACGATGCCGGGTTTGCAGGCGCTGCGCGAGGCCGACATCGTCGCCCACGAGGCGCAGGAGCGCGACGACGACGAGGCCGAAGCCGCCGAGTCGACCTAGCCCTTGCCGGGCCCGTCGCGGCGGCTCGTCGGGTCGTCCGGGTACTGCGCGCGCAGTTGACGGTAATCGCGGCGCCGCAGCAAAACCACCACGCCCCCCAGCACGAACAGCAGCCCGGCGATGCCTGCCAGCAGGCTGAGCGCGCCGTGCGCGGCGAGCAGGTAACTGCCGCCCAGTATCAGCAGCCCGCAGGTTATGTATAACCAGGGCAGGCCTTCGTACACGGGGCGCGAGAACTGCGGCATTTCCGCATCCTAGCGCGACCACCCCGTGTTGGATACGACGGGATGTTGTCGTGGCGCGCTGTTGCCTAACCGAGGCCGAAAAGCCTCAGCACCCGCTCCAGCAGGGACGGTTTCCAGCCCTCCACGCGGAAGTCGGTCGTGCGTCCCTTGTTGCGGCGGCTGACTTCAGCCAGCAGGTCCGCGGGCAGCTTCAGCTGCGGGGCTTCAATGGTGTCTTCGAAGTGCATCGCGAACCCTCGGCGTTATTCGTTCTCGGCGTTGCACGTTACGGCAGTGCGCCCGGGTGGTTGCGTGTGGGGAATCACAGCTTGGCGAGCGCGTGGGATTATGTCGCGACACGCACCGCGGGGCGCGCCGGCTGCTGCCGCGCAGCTGTCAAATCAGGCCGTGCCGCCGACCGTCAGGCCGTCGATCTTCAGCGTTGGCTGGCCGACGCCGACCGGCACGCTCTGCCCGTCCTTGCCACAGGTGCCGATGCCGTCATCGAGCTTCAGGTCGTTGCCGACCATCGAAACACGCGTGAGCACGTCCGGGCCATTGCCGATCAGTGTTGCGCCCTTCAGCGGCGCACCGACGCGTCCGTTCTGGATCTCGTAGGCCTCGCTCGCCGAGAACACGAATTTTCCCGACGTGATGTCGACCTGGCCGCCGCCGAAGTTGACCGCGTAGATGCCGCGCTCGACCGAGCGGATGATGTCCTCGGGCGCGTGCGGACCGGGGCGCATGTAGGTGTTAGTCATGCGCGGCAGCGTCAGGTGCGCGAAGGATTCGCGCCGGCCATTGCCGGTGGGCTTGACGCCCATCAGGCGCGCGTTGAGGCGGTCCTGCATGTAGCCGCGCAGCACGCCGTTCTCGATCAGCGTGGTGCACTGGGTCTGCGTGCCCTCGTCATCGATGTTGAGCGAGCCGCGGCGGCGCGACAGCGTGCCGTCGTCAACCACGGTGCACTCCGCGGCCGCCACCTGCTCGCCGATGCGGTTCGCAAAGGCAGAGGTTCCCTTGCGGTTGAAGTCCCCCTCCAGGCCGTGGCCGATCGCCTCGTGCAGCAGGATCCCGGGCCAGCCCGGGCCGAGCACCACCGTCATCGTGCCCGCCGGCGCCGGCTTTGCCTCGAGGTTCACCAGGCCCTGACGCACCGCCTCGCGCGCCAGCTCCAGCGGACGCTCGCCGGCGACCAGTTCGGCGAGCGAGAAGCGCCCGCCGCAGCCGGCGTAGCCCTGCTCGCGGCGGCCGTTGTGTTCCACCAGCACCGAGACGTTGAAGCGCACCAGCGGGCGCACGTCCGCGGCCAGCTCGCCGTCGCTGGTGGCGATGAGCACCAGCTCCTGCACCGCCACCAGGCTCGCCGTGACGCGCACCACGCGTGGATCGATCTTGCGTGCCTCGCGGTCCACGCGCTCCAGCCAGGCCACCTTCTCCGGTGTGGCCAGGGCGCTGGCCGGATCGGCCGGCAGGTACAGGCTGTGCCCGGCCTTGGCGCGCCACGCGCTCACCTGCCGGTCCGCGCCCTGCACGGCGATGGCGCGCGCGGCCCGCGATGCCTCCTCCAGTGCCGGCAACACGATCTCGTCGGAATAGGCAAAGCCGGTCTTCTCGCCGGCGAGCGCGCGCACGCCGACGCCCTGCTCGATGCTGGCACTGCCGTCCTTGACGATGCCGTCCTCGAGCGACCAGGACTCCTGGTGCGAGAGCTGGAAGTACAGGTCGGCAAAATCCACCGAGTGCGAGAGCACGTCGCCGAAGATCTTGTCGAGCCGCCGATCGTCGAGGCCGCTGGGGCGCAGGATGAGATCGCGCGCAAGGTTCAGCGGGTCGATCGTGGCCACATCATTCATGAGCGCAGATTCCTTTCCGAAAAAGTCCGGTGCCCGAGTGCCGGGAACGACTGACGCACGCCGGCCTGGGCCGCCAGGTCCACCGGCGCCACCGCGCAGCCGCGGCCGCGCGGGACCCGCTGCAGGATGCGGCCCCAGAAATCGACGATCATGCTGTCGCCGTAGGTTTCGCGCCCGCTCGGGTGGAAGCCCGACTGCGCCGGCGCGATAACATAGCAGAGATTCTCGATGGCCCGGGCCCGCAGCAGCGTCTCCCAGTGCGCACGTCCCGTGCTGGTGGTGAAGGCCGAGGGGATCACCAGCAGCTGCGCCCCCTGCGCGCTCAGGTGCCGGTACAGCTCCGGGAACCGCACGTCATAACATACTGATAACCCGAGGCGCCCGGCCGGGGTGTCGATGACGACCGCGTTCCCGCCCGGTGCGACGTGTGCGGACTCGCGGTAACTCTCCGCGCGCTGCGGCAGGTCGACGTCAAACAGGTGGATCTTGTCGTAGCGGCCGACCCGGCGACCGTCCGCGTCGTAGACCAGGCAGGCCGCAGCGACGCGCCCGTCGGCGCCGGCGCGCAGCGGCACGGTGCCACCGACGACCCACAGCTTCAGCCGGCGAGCGGTGTCGGCCAGGAAGTCCTGCACCTCCCCGTCGCCGTCGGCCTCGGCGACCGCACGCTTGTCCGCATCCTTCAGGCCCATGAAGGAGAAGTTCTCCGGCAGCGCCGCCAGCCGGGCGCCCTGCGCCGCTGCCGCTTCGAGCAGGCCACGCGCCTGCACAAGATTGGCGGTCAGGTCGGGCCCGGAGGTCATCTGCAGGGCCGCCAGCTTCATGTTCTGTGCCAACTCTCCGCTCATTGCGTAGTCACTATGGGGTCGGCCCACGTGCCCCGCAAACGCAGCTCGACCCGGCCACGCTCGCCAGCGCCCCCGCCCAGCCAGTCACGCAGCGCGAGCCAGGCCGCCGCCACCTTCGGCGTCGGCCCCAGCCCGCGCAGCGCCTTTGGCAGGCGCGCCTCGCCGCGCAGCACGAAGGCCTCGCCATCGTAGTCACCGGCGACGAGGCCCAGGCGCGCGCGCGCCAGCATTTCCGCATCCCCATCAAGGTGCAGGTCGGCGGTGCTCGCCACGCCCTCGCGCACTTCGTAGCTCGCCGCCAGGCGCGCAAAATGCACCGTCGGCGCCGGGTCATGTTCCGGGGCAATCCCGGCCAGCAGGGCCGGCACCACGAACAGCGGGAAGGGCGCACCGGCATCCCTCGCCGGCAGGCGCGTGCTGCCGTCGGTAATGAGCATATGGAGGCTGCCGTCCAGGGATGCAAGGGGCGACGCATCGTCCCGGCGCCAGCTAAGTTCGCCGCTCAGGTTGGCGCGGCGCGCCTCGACATCCGGCCGCAGCCCGTAGGTGGCAAGGGTGCTCTGCGCATCCGTGCTATCGAGGCTGAAAGTCACGTTGCACGTGCTGCCATGACAGCCGGCGCTGCCGCGCGCATCCTCACTGGCACCTGTCAGGCGCACCTCGCTGAATGCCACTTCCTCTGCCTGGCGGGTCACCAGGGCGCTCAGGCGCCCGAGGCTGCGGCCCTGCCACCTCAGGTCCTCCACCGCGAGGCGGGTGACCGGCGCAAGCGCCGCGGCAAGCGCCCCGCCCTGCATCAGCTCACTGACCTGCGCAGCATCAAAGCGCGCCAGCTCCAGCCGCGCCGGCTGTGCATCGGCGCCCTCGGGCCAGCGGAGCGAGCCGCTGAGAAGCGCCGACTGCAGTTCGACCTCACCACCGCGTCGCGCGCCGCGGGCCAGGATGCGCACCTCCGGGTACGTGTGGCCGCCGAGCAGCAGCTCCCCGGCGCTCACGTCGCTTTGCAGCACCGGCAGCGCCGCACCGGCCGCCCCCGCGCGCACGAGCGCAAGGTAGCGCGGCAGATCGAGGCGGGCGATGCGCCCCTGGACGCTGAACACGGCATCCGCCGGCAGTTCCGCGGCGACGGCACCCAGCCGCAGCCCGCCACGCTCGATGCGCCAGGCATCGGCGCTGCGCGTGAGCGCAAGCAGCGCGCGCAGCCGCTCGCCGAACGCGACGCGCAGCTGCGCGTTGCTATCAGCGCCGGACAGCTCGAGGTGCAGCGGCACGCTGGCTTCCGCGGGCTTGGCAAACGGCTCGGGCAGGCCGCTGGCCACCCCCACCAGGGCCGAGTCCGCGCGCAGGTTCCAGCGACCGGACCCATGCTCGGCCGGCGCCGGGATACTCAGCTGCGCGGTCCACTCGGCATTGCCAGTCAGCACCGGGTCCGCATCGTTGGCGGCGACGGCCGCCAACGCCTGGCGCGCATCGAGCGAGCCGCGTGCCGCCAAGGCAAGAGTGCTCGCGCCACGCTCGCGCCGCTCCGCGACGCTCAGGCTCACCGGGCCGCCGAGCCACTGCCCGGTCAGGCTGGAGCGCTGCAGGCGCCCGTCGGCGAAGGCCAGCGTGCCGTGCGCCAGCAGGATAGGCGGGATGCCGGCCACGGCGGACAGCTGCGTTCCGTCGAGCACCGCGGTGACGCGCACCTTGGGTGCGGCGGTGCGCTGCGCGGCGAGCCTGACGTCCACGTCCAGGAGCATCGCGCCGCGCAGGTCAACACCCTGCACGGTCGGGGCATAACGGCCCAGGTCCGGACGATCGCGCAGCCATTGCAGCGCCTCCTGCGCCTCCCCGGCCAGCAGGCCGGTGAAGTGCACGGCGCCATGCGGCCGCGGGTCCCACTGCAGCCGGGCCTTGCTCAGCCGGAAGCTGCCGCTGCGCGCATCACTGATCGCGGCCTCGACGCGCTCCGCGCGCCAGTCGAGATGGGCGCTCAGGTCCTGCACGCTCGGCCAGGTCTCGTCCCCGGCGAGGCTCACTGCGCGCAGCTCGAGCGCGCCGTGGAATTCACCGGGTGCGCGCGGCAGCGCCGGGTCAACGTACAGCGGCCCGCGCAGCTCCAGGGTGCCGCTGGCGATGCGGCCGGCGCTGATCCTGCCCGCCTCGATGCCGAAGGCACTGCCGGTGCGCGCCCCCAGCAGGCTCGCGAGCATCACCGCATCAGTTTCCGCAAGGTCGACATGGGCATCGACGCGCCCTGAGTCCTGCGGCGCACCGGCGGCCACCATGCCGTGCACTGCGAGCCGCATCGCCTCGCCGCGGATCTCCAGGTCCTGTGTCTGGGCCCGCCAGCGCTCACCGTCGGCCCCGACCAGCAGGTGGGCGGCGACGCTGAGACCGTCGAGCCTGACCGGCGGGGCACGGCTGCTCAGGAGCTGGGCGCTGCGGGCGCCGAGCTCGACGAGCATGCGGGTATCGTTGCCGCTCACCCACGCGCCCAGCCCGCTGAGCGACAGGTCGTGCGTGGCGCTTGCCAGGGTGAGCGATTCCACCTGCGCGAGGGCGTGCAGGCGCATGCCCGGGGCACGCTTGCCGTCCCAGGCGAAATCCAGCTCGCGCACCGTGCCGCCAAGCGCCAGCTGCGAGAACGGCAGGTCCGGGTCATGCCAGCGCGCGATGTCCGCCGCCAGCGCAAGCGGTACGGCGCGCACCAGGCCCCGCGCCGTGCCGTCCCCTGCCAGCAGCACCTGCGAACTCAGCGGCTCCGCTGCACCGACATCCAGGTTGCTCACCGCGACTACCCAGTCGAGGTCACGCCGTGCCGACCGCCACTCGGCCCGCAGCCGCGGCAGCCGCAGCGCCACAGCACCTGCGCTGCGCGGCAGCCATTCGAGTGACTCGGCGCGCACCGTCCCGTTGAGTGCCACGGGGGCGCCGCCTGCCAGTTGCATGTTCAGGTCCACGTTGCCGGTGCCGCCCCCGGGCAGGTAGGCGGCGAGCGCGCGCGCTCCGAGCACGCCGTGCCAGCCAGCAAACACCAGGCGCTCGCCGCGGAAGCGCACCGAGCCCTGCAGACTCCGCGGCTGCGCCATGTCCCCGTGCACGCTGGCGTGCAGCTGCATGTCGGCCCCCAGGGTATCCGGCAGCAGCGCCTGCACCTCGAGGCCCCAGTCCGCGACGCGCCTGCGCAGCTGCGCATGCCGCAGGCTCACGATCAGGGGCGGCGCGGACTCGCCCGCAGGCAGGCGCATGGTGCCGCCGGCCAGATCGACGCGATCGCCGCGCCAGCGGGCCAGCAGCTTCGCAGCCGCATCCAGTGCACTGTCCTGCGGGCTTCCAGGGGCGGCCGGGCCGGTCGCCCGTGCGGTGCTCAGGTCGATGTCGGGATTTACGAAGGTGATGCGCCCGGCCTCGAAGCGGCCGCTGCGCGCCATGCGCCACGCATCGAGCGCGACGATGAGTTCGGGGGCGTGCAGCGACGGCCCGGGGCGCACATCGCCGACGGCGATGTCGTGGAACACGGCCTCGGGGCCGTACCAGCCCCATCGCACGGACAGGCCGCTGAAGCTCACCTCGAGTCCGGTCTCATGACGGATCAGCTGCTCGAGGGCTGCGCGGTGCTGCGGTATGCGGGCGGCGATCAGCGCGTAGCCCAGCAACGCCACCACCACCAGCAGCGCGCTGCCGCCCAGGCCGAGCGCCAGCAGGTGAGTGTGGGAACGCGCGGGTCGCACCGCGCCTGCGGCAGCCGATGCTGCGGACGGCCCGGCACCTGGGGCTGCTCGCATCCTAAGCGACCCTCAACTCCTAAACGAGAACGACGTCGTACTGATCAATGCCGTACAGCGACTCCACCTGCAGGCGCACCGGACGGCCGACCTGCGCCTCCAGTTCCCCCAGGGTGGCGGATTCCTCGTCGAGCAGGCGGTCCACCACGTCCTGGTGAGCCAGTATCAGCAGCTCGCGGCTGGCAAACTGCCTGCTCTGTCGCACAATCTCGCGAAAGATCTCGTTGCACACCGTCTCCACGGTGCGCACGAAGCCGCGTCCCTCGCAGGCCGGGCAGGCCTCGCACAACAGGTGCTCCAGGCTCTCGCGGGTGCGCTTGCGCGTCATCTCCACCAGCCCCAGCGGTGAGAGGCTCACCACGTGGGTCTGCGCCCGATCCGCGGCCAGGGCGCGCTCCAGGGCGGCCAGCACGGCGCGGCGATGAGGCTCGTCGCGCATGTCAATGAAGTCGATGATGATGATGCCGCCCAGGTTGCGCAGGCGCAGCTGCCGCGCAATGCTCACCGCCGCCTCGAGGTTGGTGCGGAAGATCGTCTCCTCGAGCGTGCGATGGCCGACGTAGGCGCCGGTGTTCACGTCGATGGTGGTCATGGCCTCGGTCTGGTCGATCACCAGGTGGCCGCCTGACTTCAGCGGCACCTTGCGGTCGAGGGCCTTGACGATCTCTTCCTCCACGCCGTTCAGGTCGAAGATCGGCCGGGGCCCGGAATACAGCTCCACGGCCGAGGCCGCCTCGGGCATGAAGGCGGCGGCAAACTCGAACATGCGCGCATGTTCGGTCGCCGAGTCCACCAGCACGCGACTCACCCCGCGTGCCAGTTCGTCGCGCAGCACGCGCAGGGACAGTGGCAGGTCCTCGTGCACCACGCTGCCGGGACTGGCCTGCAGCGCGCTTGCACGCACGTGCTCCCACAGCTTCCCCAGGTACAGCATGTCCTCGCGCAGGCTCTCCGCCGAGACGCCCTGCGCGGCGGTGCGGATGATGTAACCGCCCTCGGGGCTGGTGCCGAGCTGCTGCGCGAGCAGCGCCTTCAGGCGCGTGCGTTCGCCCTCGTCCTCGATGCGCGCCGAAACCCCGATCGCCTGGCCGCGCGGCATGTACACCAGGTAACGCGACGGCAGCGCCACGAAGGTGGTCAGGCGCGCACCCTTGGTGCCGATGGGGTCCTTGATGACCTGGACCAGGATGTCATCGCCGGCGTTCAGCAGCCGGCGGATGTCCTCCGTCGCCGGCATGCCGGCACCGGCGGCCCCCGCGAGGGTATCCTCGGCCTGCTGGGTGGCGATGTCGGCGGCATGCAGGAAGGCGGTGCGCTCCAGCCCGATCTCCACGAACGCCGCCTGCATCCCGGGCAGCACGCGCGAGACGCGGCCCTTGTAGAGGTTGCTCACCAGGCCGCGGCGGCTGGCGCGCTCGACGTAGACCTCCTGCACGACCCCGTTCTCGAGGATCGCGGCGCGCATCTCGCGCGGGGCGACGTTCACCAGGATCTCGATGCTCATGGGCGCGCGGTACCCACGCGGTGGCCGAGCAGGCACGGCATCCCGGCCGCGCGCAGCAACTCGGCGGTCTCGAACAGCGGCAGTCCCATCACCCCAGAATAGCTGCCGTTGAGCCGCTCGATGAACACCGCCGCGCGCCCCTGCACGGCATAGCCGCCGGCCTTGTCGCGCGGTTCCCCCGATTCCCAGTAGGCCAGGCATTCGGCGTGGCTGAGCGCGCGGAAGGTCACCTCGCTGCTGCTCAGCCGGGTGGCGGGCGCCGACTCCCGCGTAACGAGTGCCACGGCGGTGAGCACCGTATGGGTACGTCCCGACAGCCGCCCCAGCATCGCCAGCCCCTCGGCCGCGCTGGCCGGCTTGCCGCAGATCACCCCCGCGAGCACCACGCTGGTGTCGGCCCCCAGTACCGGCAGCGCCCCGGCGCTGCCGCGCACGGCGAGTGCCTTGCTGCGCGCCATGCGCATGACGTAGTCGACCGCGTGCTCCCCCGGGTACACCGACTCGTCGATGTTGGCGCAGGCGCTGGTGTGCGCCACGCCGATCTGCGCCAGCAGTTCGCGCCGCCGCGGGGACGCGGAGGCCAGGCACAGAAGCGGTGCGCTCGGTTCGGCCATCAGTCGCGGTGATAGGGATGGTTGATGAGTATGCTCTGCGCCCGGTAGAGCTGCTCGGCGAGCACCACGCGCACCAGCGCATGCGGCAGCGTAAGCCTGGAGAGCGACCAGCGCGCATGGCTGCGCGCGAGCACCTCCGGGGCCAGCCCATCCGGGCCGCCGATCAGCAGCGCAAGGTCCTCGCCCGCCTGCTTGCGCGTCCCGAGCCAGCCGGCCAGCTCGCGGGTCGTGAACTGGGTGCCGCGCTCATCCAGGACGACGACGTGCTCCCCGGGACGCAGGGCAGCGAGCAGGCGCTTGGCCTCGGTGGCGATGGCTTTGGCAGGCGGCGCACCGCCGCTGCGCGCGCCCGGCTCGATCTCGAGCACCGAGACGGCAAGATGCGCGCCGAGGCGCGCGAGGTAGTCCTGGCAGGCACTGCGTACCCAGGCGGGCATGCGCGTGCCCACGGCGATCACGCGCACGCGCATACAGCGAAGGTCAGCGTGCCACGCGTCGCCGTCGCGCCGCCGCGGCGCGGGAGGCGGCCGGCTTCTTGGCCAGTGCGGCGGCCGCCGGCACGCCGGCTTCCCAGAGGCTCTCGAGCCCGTAGAACTCGCGCACGCGCGGCAACATCACGTGCACGAGCACGTCGGTGAGGTCCACCAGTACCCACTCCCCGTCGCGCGCACCCTCGGTGCCCAGCGGACGGAACCCGGCTGCCTTGGCCTTCTGCGAGACATTGTCGGCGATGGAGCGCACGTGACGGTCGGAGTTGCCGGAGGCGACGATCATCGTGTCGGCGATGTCGGTGAGACCCCGTACATCCAGCACCCTGACATTCACGGCTTTCATGTCCTCGAGCGCGTTCGTCACGATCTGTTGCAGTGGCGAGGCGTGCTCCGGCGAGGGGCGCGGGCGTTTGCGGATTGTCATGTGCTTAAGTGAATTCTCCTGAAAAACCAAAACCCGTTACCGGGCCTTGGGATGCTGCGGCGAAGCATAGCACCTCGTCTCCAGAATGATCTGCCGCACCTCCTCGGGCACCAGGTAGCGCGGGTCCCGCCCGGCAACCAGCAGCGACCGCAGCTCCGTCGAGGATATCTCCAGCTGCGTGCCGGCATGCACGTAGATGCCTCCGGCGCGCCGCGTGTGCAGCTCGCGGATGCTGCCGGTGCCATGGTCGACCATCACTTCCCCGAGAGGCCCGGTCGTGGGGGCGTGCCAGCCGGGGCGGTGGGCGACCACGATGTGGGCAAGATCGAGCAGCTCGCGCCAGCGGTGCCAGTGGGGCAGCCCGAGGAAGGCATCCATCCCCAGCAGCAGGCATAGCGAGCGGTCCGGAAACTCACGCCGCAGCTCCGTCAGCGTATCCACCGAGTAGGACACCCCGGTGCGGCGCACCTCGCGGTCATCGACGACAAAGGCCGGCTGCCCGGCCACCGCGGCGCGCACCATCGCAAGCCGCAGCTCTGCGCTGGCGTAGAGCTGGTCGCGATGCGGCGGCGTGCCCGCCGGCAGCAAGCGTACCTCGGCGAGGCGCAGTTCCTGCCACAGCTCGAACGCGGTACGCAGGTGCCCGCAATGGATCGGGTCGAAGGTGCCGCCAAAGATCCCGATGGGCTGCATGCTTAAGCGGGCACCTTGAGCCGCGGCATGGCCGGCTGCGCGCACAGCTCACCGGTGAGCAGCGCAAGCTCGTCCCAGGCATCCCCGACCAGCCGGCCCTTGACCATGCGGTCCGCGCGGCTGGCGCGCCGCGCCAGGTCCCGGAACGAAAGCCGCGGCGCACGGCGCTGCGCCTGCGCCAGCGCGGCGGCAGCCCCGGGACGCTGCCACGACTGCGGCCTGCCGCCCGCGCCTGACTGCATCCCTGACAGGTCACGCAGCGACTTGGTGAGCGCCCACAGCACGAGCGTCGGCTCGGTGCCCTCGGCCCTGAGCCCCGCCAGGATGCGCAGCGCACGCGGCGCATCGCCGGCGAGCGCGGACTCGCCGAGCTGGAAGACATCGTAGCGCGCGCTGTCGGCCACACCGGCGAGCACGCCCGCCGTGCTGATGCGCCCGCCCTCCGCCAGCAGCGCAAGCTGGGTCAGTTCCTGGTGCGCGGCGAGCAGGTTGCCCTCGGTGCGCGCGGCCAGAACCTCCATCGCCTCAGGCTCGGCCTCGAGGCCCAGCGCGCGGGCACGTGACCTGAGCCAGCCGACCAGTCGCTGCGGGTCCACCGGCCACACCTGCACCCAGGCTCCCACCGCATCGAGCGTGCGCAGCCACTCGGCAGCCTGCGCATCGCGGTCCAGCCGCGGGGCGAGGATCAGGTACAGCGTGTCGGGAGCTTTGACCTTGAGCAGCGCGACCAGCGCCGCGCTGCCGGCAACGCCCGGCTTGCCGCTGTGCATGCGGATCTCTACCAGTCGGCGCGCGCCGAACAGCGACAGATTCGCACCCGCGGCGCGCACCTCATCCCAGTCGGCCGCGCGCTCGATGAAGTGCACCTCGCGCTCGGTGAATCCTGCCGCGCGGGCACGCGCACGGATGGCATCGGCGGCCTCGCCGCTGAGCAGCGGCTCATCGCCCGAGACCAGGTAGGCCGGCAGCAGCTGGCCGGTCAGCTGCGCCGCGAGTGCATCCGGAGTGATCTTCACAGTGGCTCACATTATTAACCAATTCCTCGGCCATGTTGCCCGATCTGACGTCGGCAGCCAGCCACCCAGCCAGTCCAGAAGGATCACGCATCTGCTCCAGGACGAGATCTGCAACGACGCCGGGGCGGCGTTGGCGCAGCCCAGTATGCGGGCTTGTGCTGTTAGGGACGGGCGACGCCGGTGAGCGCGCCGCCGCCGTCGATGATGCCGCAGCGCTCGAGCCACTCGCGTGCATCCCCGGCATCATTCTCGAACCAGACGCGCGTGCTGCCCAGCCGGAAGCTGTAGCCCCAGGCATCCATGTCCTGCATGAGCCGGACGCGACCGACGCCGGTGAACTCATCGGCCAGCAGTACCTGCAGGTAGCAGACCGCCGACTCCTCATCGTCATCTCCCCCGGCGTCGCGATCCAGCTGCGCGCGGCGCCCGGGACTCATGCAGATGAAGTGACTTGCCTCGTGCAGCACCGAGTGCACCGGGGTATCGGTGCGCGCGTACAGCCGCTCGCCCCTGAGGCCCGCCTCGCTCTCGCCCCAGTAGGAGCCGGAGATCAGTTCGCCGGGAGCCGTCAGGTGCAGCTGCATGCCATAGCGGGCGAGAAACTGCCGCAGCTCCCGCTGGTCGATGCCGCCCAGGCGCAGAACCGAGGGATTCACATCGGCAGAAGCCGTCGCGGCGGAATCGGGCACGATCCTGTCAGAGACGCGACAGCAGCCGCATCACCCGGTCGGCCAGATCGTTCGCCATGTCCAGGCGCAGGCTGTCTTCCTCGTGTTCCTTGGCCAGCAGCAACTGCTCGCTGAAGCTGTAGGTGCGCGTGGCGGTCAGCTCCTGCGGCGGCAGCAGTTCCTTGTCGGCGGCCATGACCGTCACCCGCACCGCGTAGGTGATCTCGTACTCGTTGGGCTGGTTGGTCGCTGACACCGACAGCACCCGCTTGGTGAAACTGTCCTTGAGGATGCTCACCACGGCGGAGGAATCGCCCTTGTTCTGCTGCAGGTGCGCGCCGTTGGACAGGAGCGAGCGCCTCAGGCTCTGCACGAAGTCCGACTGGCGGTCGGCGGCCTCGAGGTACGGGCGCTTCACCTGCGCGGGCAGTGGCGCATTGCCCTCCAGGTGAAAGCCGCATCCGCCCAGCACCGCGAAGGCCGCAAGGCAGGACAGCAGTCGGCCGCGCATCAGATCACCACGTTGACGAGCTTGCCGGGCACCACGATCACGCGCCGCGGCGGCTTGCCGTCCATGAACTTGCGCACGCGCTCATCGGCCAGTGCCGCCGCGCGCACCGTCGCCTCGTCGGAGTTGGCCGGCACGCTCACGTGCCCGCGCAGCTTGCCGTTCACCTGCACCACGATCTGGTGGGTGTGCTGCGCGAGAGCCTGCGGATCGACCCGGGGCCATGGCTCATCGATCAACGCACGCTCGCCCCCCAGGGCCTCCCAGAGCGTGTGCCCCACGTGCGGGATGATCGGCGCGAGCACCAGGACGGCGATCTCGAGCGCCTCCTGGCGCACCGCGCGGCCCGGCGCGCTGGCGTCAGTGAAGCGCCCGACCGCGTTGAGCAGTTCCATCACCGCGGCGATCGCGGTGTTGAAGTTCTTGCGGCGGCCGATGTCGTCGGTGGCCTTGGCCAGGGCCTGGTGCGCCACGCGCCGCAGGTCGGTCTGTTCGCTGGTGAAGGATCCGGCCGCGCCCCGCGCCACGGCCCCCGCGCCCGTGTGCTCGTAGACCGCGTGCCACAGGCGCCGGATGAACCGCGAGGCCCCCTGCACGCCCTCGTCCGACCACTCGAGCGTCTGCTCGGGCGGGGAGGCAAACATCATGAACAGGCGCGCGGTGTCGGCGCCGAAGCGTGCCACCAGGCCCTCCGGGTCGACGCCATTGCCCTCGGACTTGGACATCTTGCCCAGGCCCTCGTGCTCCACGCGCAGCGTGCCGGCATCGCCCGTCGCCACTTCCGACACCGCGGTGCCATCTTCGAGGCGGCGCTCGTAGACGTCGGCGGGATTGAAGTAGCGCTTGCGCCCGCCGGGCGGCTGGTAGGAGTAGATGTGGTTGAGCACCATGCCCTGGGTGAGCAGGTTGCTGAAGGGCTCGCCGAACTTCAGCGCGCCGAAATCGCGCATCACCTTGGTCCAGAAGCGCGCGTACAGCAGGTGCAGGATCGCGTGTTCGATGCCGCCGATGTACTGGTCCGCCGGCAGCCAGTAGTCCACGCGCGCATCCACCATGTGCTGGTTGTCGTCCGGGCAGGCGAAGCGCAGGAAGTACCAGGAGGAGTCGACGAAGGTGTCCATGGTGTCGGTCTCGCGCCGCGCCGCGGCGCCGCACTGCGGACACTGGCACTGGTAGAACGCGGCCGACTTGGCGAGCGGGTTGCCGCTGCCATCGGGGACCAGGTCCTCCGGCAGCACCACCGGCAGGTCCTTGTCCGGCACCGGCACCTCACCGCACTTTGCGCAGTGGATGATCGGGATCGGGCAGCCCCAGTAGCGCTGCCGCGAGATGCCCCAGTCGCGCAGGCGGTACTGGATGCGCTCGGCGCCCAGCCCCTTCTGCGCCAGTGCTGCGGCGATGGCAGCCAGCGCCGGCCGGGACTCAAGTCCGGTGAACTCAGCGGAATTGACCAGCACGCCGTACTCGGCGTAGGCGGGGATCCAGGGGGCCACCGCTTCCTGGTAGACGCCGCTCTCCGGGCGCACCACGGTGGCGATGGGCAGCGCGTTCTTCAGCGCGAACTCGAAGTCGCGCTCATCGTGCGCCGGCACGCCCATGACGGCACCCTCGCCGTAGCCCATGAGCACGTAGTTGGCGACCCACACCGGCAGCTGCTCGCCGGTGAACGGATGCAGCACGTGCACCCCGGCGGGCATGCCCTTCTTCTCCTGGGTGGCGACGTCGGCTTCCATGACGCTGCCGCGGCGGCACTCCTCCACGAATGCCGCCAGCTGCGGATTACCGCGGGCGGCGGCGAGTGCGATCGGGTGCTCGGCGGCGACCGCCATGAAGGTCACCCCGAAGAGCGTGTCCGCACGCGTGGTGAACACCTTGAGCGCCCCGGCCGCGCCCAGCGCGGCACGCGTGTCCGGCGCATAGGGAAAAGAGATGTCGCAGCCCTCGCTGCGGCCGATCCAGTTGGCCTGCATCACGCGCACGCGCTCCGGCCAGCCGCCCAGGCCATCCAGCGCCGCCAGCAGCTCGTCCGCGTAGCGCGTGATGTTCAGGTAGTACATCGGGATCTCGCGCTTCTCGATCGGCGCGCCGGTGCGCCAGCCGCGACCCTCGATCACCTGCTCGTTGGCGAGCACGGTCTGGTCGACCGGGTCCCAGTTCACGACCCCGGTCCTGCGGTAGGCGATGCCCTGCTCGAGCATGCGCAGGAACAGCCACTGGTTCCAGTGGTAGTAGGCCGCATCGCAGGTGGCGAACTCGCGCTCCCAGTCGATCGCGAACCCGAGCGCCTGCATCTGCCCGCGCATGTAGGCGATGTTCTGCCGCGTCCACTGCGCCGGCGGCACGTTGTTGGCGATGGCGGCGTTCTCGGCCGGCAGGCCGAAGGCGTCCCAGCCCATCGGCTGCAGCACGTTGTGCCCCTGCATGCGCATGTAGCGCGCCAGCACGTCGCCGATGGTGTAGTTGCGCACGTGCCCCATGTGCAGCCGCCCGGACGGGTACGGGAACATCGACAGGCAGTAGAACTTCGGGCGCGTGGGGTCCTCGCGCGCCGCGAAGGCGCGCCGGCTCTGCCAATACTGCTGTGCGGCGCGCTCAACCGCCGCCGGATCGTAGCTTTCTTGCATTGGGTCCTACGGCAGGCGCAGCGGGAAGAAGATCTGTGCGTCCTGGCGTTGGATAAGCAGTGCGACGTTTTTGCCGGAGCCCTTGGCGGCGTCCTGCAGTTCCTTGACCGTGCTCACGCGCTTGCCGTTGACTCCGAGGATGATATCGCCCGGCTCGACCTGCGCGTCCTGCGCCGGACCGGTGACTTCCTCGATCAGCAGGCTCCCCTGGGTATCCACGCGCGCCTTCTCGGCCGGCTCGAGCGGGCGCACCGTGAGCCCGAGCGCGCTGGCCTGCTCGCTGGGGTTCTTCTCCTTGGGAGTGCTGCGCTGTGCGACCTGGGTCTGCTTCTCCTGCAGCTCCTCGATCTTGACACTGATCGTCTGCTGCTTGCCGCCGCGCCACACCGCCAGGGCGGCCTCCTGCCCGGGCTTCATGGTGGCGATCTGCCCGGAGAGCTCGCCGAAGCGCTCGATCGGATGGCCGGCCACGCTGAGGATGACATCGCCGGCGATGACGCCGGCACGGGCGGCCGGGCCGTCCTTGTCGACCGAGGATACCAGCGCCCCGTGCGGGCGGTCGAGGCCGAAGGACTCGGCCAGCTGCGCGTTGACGTCCTGGATGGTGACGCCGATGCGGCCGCGCACCACGTGCCCGGTCTTGACCAGCTGCTCCTCGACGTTGCGCGCCACGTCGATCGGGATCGCGAACGAGACGCCCATGAAGCCGCCGGTGCGGCTGAAGATCTGCGAATTGATGCCAATCACTTCACCGGCCATGTTGAACAGCGGGCCACCGGAGTTGCCCGGGTTCACCGCCACGTCGGTCTGGATGAACGGCACGTAGTTTTCCCCGGGCACCGTGCGCGAGGTGGCGCTGATGATCCCGGAGGTCACGGTGTTCTCGAAGCCGAACGGCGAGCCGATCGCCACCACCCACTGGCCCGGCTTGATGCGCGAGGGATCGCCGAGCTTCACCGTCGGCAGATTCGTGGCGTTGATCTTGATCACCGCGACGTCGGTGCGCTCGTCCGCGCCGATCACCTTGGCCGGGTACTCGCGGCGATCGGTGAGGCGCACGGTGACCTCGTCGGCATTGGCCACCACGTGCGTGTTGGTGAGGATGTAGCCGTCGGAGCTGACCACGAAGCCGGAACCGGCGCCGCGCAGGGCCGGCTGGTTGCCGCGCGGGCTCTGCCCGGGAGCGGGCAGGCCGAAGCGGCGGAAGAAGTCATAGAACGGGTCATCGGGGGAGAGCCCCGGCGGACCGCCGGCCCCCGGGCGCGCCTTCTCCACCACCTCGACGTTGACCACCGCGGGTCCATAGCGCTCGACCAGCTGCGTGAAGTCCGGCAGCGCGCGCACCACCGGGTCCTGGGGCTGCGGTGCGGCAGCTGCCGCGGGGGCCGCGGCGGGGGTTCCCGGGGCCTGCGCCGACAGCTCGCGCGAGCAGGCGCCCAGCACCACTGCCACGGCGAGCAGCGCGACGATGCGCTGCACGGAGGGGCCAACAGTTAAGTCAAACTTGCGATCCATGGCACTCTTCCACTTCAAATCACGACTTGCCGGCGGCGGTTCGGGCACGCCGGCCCCTATCATTCCGCACCCATAGGCCATACGCCAGCGCCAGCACAGCGAGGCTGACCACCAGCCAGTTGCCCAGCCGGGCATAGGGGGTTAGTCCCATCATGGGGACTATCTTTGAGACCAGTACGGCGGGCACGAATTCCGCAGCCCGGGCGATGACTTCGCCGTGCGGGCCGAGCACCCCGGAGATGCCGTCGTTGGCCGCGCGCACCAGGTAGCGCCCAGCCTCCATGGCCCGCATGCGCACGATCTGGAAGTGCTGGTGGCGCGCGGTCGAATGGCCGAACCAGGCATCGTTGGTGACATTGACCAGGGCATCGGCCACCGGCAGGACCTGGATCATCGTGCTGCCGTAGGCGTCCTCGTAGCAGATCGTGGCGCCAAGCTGCAGGTGCGCGACCGGCAGCGGCGGCTGATAGGCGGCGCCGCGGGTGAAGTCCGAGTACGGCAGCGCCATGATGCGCAGCCACGTGCGCACGAACTGCGGCACGGGGAAGAACTCGGCGAAGGGCACCAGGTGGTGCTTGTCGTACCAGCTCACCTGATCCCCGAGCGCCATCACCGAGTTGTAATAGCGGACGTCCGGTTCGCGCCCGTCCGCACGCAGCACCCCCATGACGATCGAGGAGCCATGCGCGTGCGCTTCCTTGTAGACCTTGTTGATGAAGGGGACCAGGTTATTGGCGAGATCGGCCGGGGCGGACTCGGGCCATACGATCAGCTGCTTGCCGAGTGCCTGCTGGGTCAGCGATTCGTAGCGTACGAGCGCCTCCTCCCGGTTGCTCTCGACCCACTTGTCAATGATTGCGCCCTGCACCACCGCCACTGAGACCGGTGGCCCGGAGACGTGCGTCCAGGAATGCCAATAGAGCGCGGCCCCGAGTGCCCAGGGGATGCAGAAGGTCGCGGCCGCAATCAGTCGCTGCCGGGGCGTACCCAGAACGACGGCCACGACGGCCCCTGCGCACACCAACAGCAGCGCGCTGATGCCGTAGACACCGAGCAGCGGTGCGAAGCTTGCGAACCAGGTGTCGGTCTGCGAGTACCCCAGCGAGAGCCACGAGAACCCGGACAGGAACCAGCCGCGCCACCACTCCATGAAAAGCCACGCTGCAGGTGTCACCACCAGCCAGGCCGTCAGGCCGCCGCGTGGCAGCCAGCGTGCCACGCAGTAGCCCAGGGCTGCGTGGTAGAGGCCCATGATGGCGGCGAGGCCGAGCATTAGGCCAAACGCCAACCACAGCGGTGAATGCCCGAGGATGTGCACGCTGAAGTACAGCCAGTAGGTGCCGGCGGCAAAGGTACCGAAGCTGAACCAGAACCCCAGGCGCGCCGCCTCGCGCGGGCTCGCGTCCTGCCACAGCCACATGAGCAGCGCCGGCGCGAGCACGGCCAGCGGCCACAGGTTCAGCGGCGCAAAGGCCGCGGCAAGGGCGGTGCCTGCCACCAGTGCCAGCAGTGCCCGCAGGCGCGCCGAGTCCGGCTTGCCCAGGCGCTGCTTACCCGCCGGCGCAACGCCTGCGGTGCCGGTCGCTGGCGGCATCGAGGTCAACCGCCGCCGCCGTTGGCGCGCTCTTCCGGCGGCAGCACGTCACGCGGGGAGACCACGCGCAGGGCATCGATGCGGCGGCGATCGGCACGCAGCACCCGGAACTCGAAGCCGTCGATGCTCGCGCTCTCGCCGCGGCGCGGCAGGCGCCCGAGCTGCTTCATGACCAGGCCGGCGATGGTGTCGACGCCCTCCTCCTCGGACAGGTGCGCGCCGAAGTACTCGTTGAAGTCGCCGATGCGCGTGACGCCGCGCACCGTGAACTGCCGCTCGGCGTCGCGGCGGATGTTCTGGTCGTCCTCGACGTCGAACTCGTCGTCGATGTCACCGACGATCTGCTCGATCACATCCTCGATGGTGCAAAGTCCGGCCACCCCGCCGTACTCGTCGACCACGATCGCCATGTGGTTGCGGTTGCGCCGGAACTCCTTGAGCAAAACGTCGAGGCGCTTGGACTCGGGCACGAACACTGCCGGGCGCATGTACTCGCGGATGTCGAAGCGCTCGCGCGAGGAGGCGGTCGAGAGGCGCAGCAGGTCCTTGGCGAGCAGGATGCCGACGATGTCGTCGCGGTCCTCGTCCAACACCGGCACGCGCGAGTGTCCGGACTCGACCACGACCGGAAGGATGCGCGCGGCAGGGTCGCTGCGGCGCACGAACACCATCTGCGCGCGCGGCACCATGATGTCGCGCACCTTCAGGTCCGCGACCTCGAGCACGCCTTCGAGCATGGTGAGCGCATCCGCATCGACCAGGCCGCGCGCGCCCGCCTCGCGCAGCACCGCGACCAGTTCCGCGCGGTCCTGCGGCTCGGCGAGCCCCTGGGTGAGGCGCTTCAGCCAGCGTCCGGTGGTGTTGAGGTCTTTGGCCATCGCTTTGCCTACAAGCTCCGGTAAGGATTGGCGAAGCCCAGGCCGCGCAGCACCGCGACCTCGCGGCGCTCCATGCGCCGGGCAGCTGCCGCGTGTGCATGGTCGTAGCCGATCAGGTGCAGCGCGCCGTGCACGATGAGGTGCGCCCAGTGCGCGCGCAGCGCCTTGTCCTGCGCGGCAGCCTCCGCCCGCAGCACGCGCGGGCAGATGACGAGGTCCCCGAGGGCATGCACGCCCGGGGCCGGCCGCGCTGCGGCCGGGAAGGACAACACGTTGGTGGGCCGGTCACGGCCGCGGAAGCGTGCATTGAGCTGCCGGCTCTCCGGGGCACCCACCACGGCCACCGCGAGGCCGCGCCCGCGGCCGCGGCGCCCGAGGGCCGCCGCCGCCCACCTGGTGAGCTCGCGCCGCGCGGGCACCCAGGCGCGCACCCGCCGGTTGAGCTCCACCGTGACCGCATCACCCCCGGGGTGCGCGCGGCTCACTTGGCGTCCTCGCGCGACTCGTAGGCCTGCACGATGCGCTGCACCAGCGGGTGGCGCACCACATCCTTCGCATCGAAGAAGGTGAAGGCCACGCCCTCGACCTCGCGCAGGATGTTCACCACCTGGCTCAGGCCGGAAGGCCGCCCCGCCGGCAGGTCGGTCTGCGTGATATCCCCCGTGACCACCGCCTTGGAGCCGAAGCCGATGCGCGTAAGGAACATCTTCATCTGCTCGACGGTGGTGTTCTGCGCCTCGTCGAGGATGATGAACGAGTCGTTCAGCGAGCGGCCACGCATGAAGGCGAGCGGAGCCACCTCGATCACGTTGCGCTCGATGAAGCGGGCGACGCGGTCGATGCCCATCATCTCGTACAGCGCGTCGTACATCGGCCGCAGGTACGGGTCGACCTTCTGCGTCAGGTCCCCGGGCAGGAAGCCCAGGCGCTCGCCGGCCTCCACCGCCGGGCGCACCAGGATCAGTCGCTGCACGCGCTCGGCCAGCAGCGCCTCCACCGCGCAGGCCACCGCGAGGTAGGTCTTGCCGGTGCCCGCCGGACCGATACCGAAGGTGAGGTCACGCGCGTGGATCTGCTGCAGGTACTGGCGCTGGTGGTTGCCGCGGGCCCGCAGGCCCACACGCGGCAGGCGCAGCGCCTGCTCGTCGGCGCCGGACGGGGCGGCTCCCGACTCGCGCTCGCGCAGCGTCAGGTGCACGCGCTCGGGCGTGAGCTCCTCGGTGCGCGCCAGCTCGAACAGTTCCCGGACCACCGACTCGGCGCTGCCCGCGCCCGCCCCGCCGACGCGGAACGTGTCGCCGCGGCGGTTGATGCGCACGTCGAGGCGCGACTCCAGCAGCCGCAGGTTCTCATCCAGCGGCCCACACAGGTTGGCCAGGCGCGCGTTGTCGCTCGGCAGCTGGAATTCCCGCTGGGAGTCGCTCGGTGCGGCGGACACTGGCATCAGCCGCTCGCCACCGCGAGCGGGACTTCGGACCTGCAGGGGCTGCCGGCGAGGCGCCCGCGCAGGCTGTGCGCGCGCGCCTCCGTGACGATCACGTCCGCGAAGCGCCCGATCAGCTGCGCGGGGCCCGGGAAGTTGACGACGCGGTTGTTGGCCGTGCGGCCGGCGAGCTCGCTGGCATCGCGCTTGGCGGGCGACTCGATGAGTACGCACTGGCGGCTGCCGACCATGCCCTGGCTGATCCGTTGCGACTGCTGCTCCAGCTGCGCCTGCAGGCGCGCGAGGCGCTCCTGCTTGACCGCCAGGTCGACCTCATCGGGCAAGGCAGCCGCCGGGGTGCCGGGACGGGGGCTGTAGAGGAAGCTGAAGGCCTGGTCGATGCCGGCCGCGCGTGCCAGCGAAAGCGTCGCCTCGAAGTCGCGCTCGGTCTCCCCGGGGAAGCCGACGATGAAGTCGGTGGAAATCGAGATGCCGGGACGCACGGCGCGCAGTCGCCGCACCTTGTCCTTGAACTCAAGACTGGTGTAGCCGCGCTTCATGAGCGCCAGTACGCGGTCCGAGCCTGACTGCACCGGCAGGTGCAGGTGGCTGGCCAGAGCCGGGACGTGGGCGTAGGCCTCGATCAGACTGTCGTCGAACTCCAGCGGATGGGAGGTGGTGAAGCGGATGCGCCCGATGCCCGGCACGGCGGCGACGTGGTGGATCAGGGTGGCAAGGTCGGCCAGTTCCCCGTCGGCCATCGGACCGCGGTAGGCGTTCACGTTCTGGCCGAGCAGGGTGACCTCGACGACGCCCTGGGCGGCCAGCTGGCGCACCTCCTCGATGACCGAGTCGAAGCCGCGGCTGACTTCCTCGCCGCGCGTGTAGGGGACGATGCAGAAGCTGCAGTACTTGCTGCAGCCCTCCATGACGGAGACGAAGGCGCACGCCCCTTCCGCGCGCGGCGCCGGCAGGTGGTCGAACTTCTCGATCTCCGGGAAGCTCACGTCCACCACCGGCCGCCCCGTGCGGCGCAACTCAGCGAGCAGCGCAGGCAGGCGGTGCAGGGTCTGCGGACCGAACACCAGGTCGACGAAGGGGGCACGCGCGGTGATCGCTTCCCCTTCCTGACTGGCGACGCATCCGCCGACGCCGATGATGATGCCGGGCCGCTGCGCCTTGAGCAGGCGCCACTCCCCAAGCAGCGAGAACACTTTTTCCTGTGCCTTCTCGCGCACCGAACAGGTATTCATCAAGAGCACCTCCGCCTGCGCCGGATCGTCGGTGGCGGTCAGGCCCGCCTCGCAGGCCAGTACGTCCGCCATGCGCGCGGAGTCGTACTCGTTCATCTGGCAGCCGAAGGTCTTGATGAAGTAATGGCGGGGCATGGCGAACCGGTAATTTTACGGGGTCGGCGGGAGTGCCGCACGGTTGCCGCCTTAATATGAAAATACCCAACCCGTTCAGTGGGTTGCGAGCCTTTTCGGCCCGGGATCCGCAACAACCGGGCACCGCATGCCAGGAAGCGACGCTCGAGCGCGGCGCGAGCGGCAAGGCACCGCTGATCCGCGCGCGCAAGCCCCGGGGGCCCCTGCCGCGGCGCTCTAGTCCCGCGGAAGCGCCCGTTGTGCCTCCTGCAGTTCGGATCGTCCCGGCCGGTCGGCGTTCTCGCACACCTGCAACAGCTGCCTGAAATACTTCTCGCTCGTCTCCGGGTTGCCGCTGAGCTGCGCGGCGTGGGCGGCACCGTACAGCGCGCCGAAGCGCCGCGGTTCGCGGGTGAGGGTTGCCTCGAACTGCTGCAGCGCCTGCGCGGGTTCATCCACCAGCAGCAGCATCTCCCCCAGCAGCTCCCGCGCGGGAGCCAGCGGCCCGGGCGTCATTGCGCTCTTCTCCGTCCGGTCCTCGAGGTCCGCAGCCGCCCTCATCCGCGGCAGCGCCGCCGGTGCGTCGCCCGCCGCCATCAATGCCCAGGCCGAGATCGCCAGGTGCTGGATCTGGACCTGCTGCGCCCAGTACGGTTCGTGGGCTGCCATCAGGCGCTGGTGGATCTTTTGCAGTGAACCGGCTGCCTTGGTTGCCGCGGCCGCATGCCCCAGCCGCGCCGCACCCAGCCCGCGCGCAAACCAGCTCAGGGCCTCCGTGTAAGGAAACGGCGTCTGGTGCACCGCGAGCTGCTCGGCCTGCTGCCAGTCCTTACGCTCCAGCGCATAGCGTGCCGGGATGGCAGCGAGTGCGAAATAGCCGGCCGCGGGCGGCCCGGCCCCGCTCAGTGCCGCCCTGGGATCGAAGCGCACCTTGATCTGCGGCAGGGAGTCCACGAGGCCAGCAGCCGCTGCGTCCTGCGCCGTCTGCAAATAGGCGTAGGTCTGGTAGTCACTTGCGTGCAGCTCTTCAGCAGTCTGGCCCTCGCGCCGCGCCGCGGCGGCGGCGGCGGTGTTGCTGGCAATGGAATCCTGCCAGTACCCCAGGCGCGTGAACGTGTGCGAGGGCATATGCAGGGCGTGGGGCGCGTCGGGTGCGATCTGTGCATAGCGGCGTGCCGCGGTGAGCGCGCGGGCTGCGAGCGCCGGGACGTCGTAGGCGTGGATGATGTAGTGCGCAAGTCCGGGATGGTCAGGCTGCCGCTCGAACAGGTTCTCGAGGATCGCTCCTGCCTTGAGCAGGTCAGCGTAGCTTTTGTCCTGCGGATCTTCCGCAGCAGCGAGCGCCAGCGCGTAGAAGATCTGCGCCTCGTCGTCCTGCGGGTTGGCGGCCGCGAGCACCCTCATCGCGTCGCGGTACCGCGCCAGGCGCCCGGGCTGCGGGATGGTTGCGGAGTCCTCGTACAGCTTGCCGACGGCGGCGATGTAGGCGCGCTCGCGCTCACTCTTCGCGCGCAGCGCCGTGCCGCTCGCCGCGCTTTGCCGTCCCAGCTGCAGCTGAGCGTTGTCCTTGAGTCCGGGTGCGAAGGGATTGCCCCACTCACTCAGTGCGATCCCCCAGTACGCGATCGCGCACGCCGGATCGCGCTTGAGCACCGCGTTGAACCCCTCGACCGCGCGGCTGAACTGGAATGAATGCAGCAACGCCACCGCGACGTCCATGCCTTCCTGCGCGGGCTCAGTGCACGAGGTCGCAAAGTGCACCGCGCCTAGCTGCTCAGCCGCTGCGAGCTGGCGTTCCTGCGCCCTGCCGGAGGCGGCCGCGAGAATCAGCACACAGGAGGCCATGACCTGGATCGCAGTCATTTGCTTCTCCAGTCCGCATAAAAAAAGCCCGTGGAATGACTCTCACGGGCCTTTTAATCACTGCGGCGACACCACCTTCAGAACGGGATGTCGTCGTCGAAGTCCTCGCCGCGCGCGCTGCCGCCGCCGGACTCCTCGGCATAGGCCGGTGGCGAGCCCGCGCCCGCACGCTCGCCCGCACTGGCGCTGCCGCCGCCAGCCGCAGCCCCGCCACCGCCGCCGCCACGCCCGCCGAGCATCTGCAGCTCGTTGCCGATGACCTCGGTCGAGTAGCGCTCCTGGCCCTGCTTGTCGGTCCACTTGCGCGTGCGCAGGCTGCCCTCGATGTATACCTGGGAGCCCTTCTTCAGGTACTCGGCGGCAATCTCCGCCAGGCGCCCGAACAGCGCCACGCGGTGCCACTCGGTGCGCTCCTGCTGCTCGCCGGTCTGCTTGTCGCGCCAGCTCTCGCTGGTGGCGATGCGCAGGTTGGCGACGGTGGAGCCCGAGGGCATCGCACGGGTTTCCGGATCTGCACCGAGATTGCCGACGAGAATGACCTTGTTGATGCCGCGCGCCATGTTTACGTCCTCGGGAAAGAAAATGCAGGGTCTCTTAAGAAGCATCAGGGCGCCTGAACAGGCGCCCTGGTGTACTTGCTGCCCCATATTCTAGTGGAGGGCCACCGCGGGCGGGAACCGATATCGCCCCGGAAGCTCGCGATTTGCGCTTCAGCGCCCGCGGATCTTGGCCGCCGCATCCTTCAGGATCTGGGCGATGCGACGGGCTTCCTCGGCCGGTGCACCGCGCGCGGCGCGCAGCGCCTCCTTGAGTTCGCGCCGCGCCAGCCATACCTCCCCCGGAGCGGACTCGTCCTCGTCCTCGAAGCCGGCGACGGCCTCGCGCACGCGGCCCAGGCGCCTCGCGATGTGCTCGAGCTGGGCGAGGATCGCCTCGGCGGCCGCCTTGTGCTCGGCGAGGTACGCCTGGCCTTCGGTGGTGAGGTGGTAGAGCTTCTTCGCCCCGTCCGCGGTGACGCTGGCGTAGCCGACCTCTTCCAGCCAGGTGAGCGCCGGGTAGACCATGCCGGGGCTGGGGCTGTAGAAGCCCCCCGAGCGCTCTTCCAGCGCCTTGATCAGCTCGTAGCCGTGGCTGGGGCGCCCGGCCAGCAGGCTCAGGAGCACCAGGCGCAGATCGACCGAGCCCATCTTGCGCCCGCGGAAGGATTCCGGGCCCATGCCAAGAGCGCCGCCAAAGCCGAAGCGGCCAAAGCCCCCGCGGTGATGGCGGCCCATCGCACAGAGCAGCGGATCGAAGTGTTCGTGAAAGCCAGCGCCGCGGGAGGGGGCGTGGCTGCGGAAGTGGCCGTGATGGCCTGAATGACGGTGCATGAGCACTTCTCTGTAGTAACGACAGATATATCATACGATAGCTTCTAAGATAGTCAAGGAGCTCCGGCAAGGCACCACTCCCTAAGTGAGGTGCACCAGGGCGCTAGGGACGCACTTGCCGCGGCGCGTACCATTGAGGGTTCAATGCAGCTGATCAAAGTGCGCGGCGCGCGCACCCACAACCTGAAGAACCTCAGCCTCGACCTGCCGCGCGAGCGGCTGATCGTGGTCACCGGCCTTTCCGGCTCGGGCAAGTCCTCGCTCACCTTCGACACGCTGTACGCGGAAGGCCAGCGCCGCTACGTCGAGTCACTGTCCGCCTATGCGCGGCAGTTCCTCGCCACCATGGACAAGCCGGACGTGGACACGATCGAGGGCCTCTCGCCGGCGATCGCCATCGAGCAGAAGGCGACCTCGCACAACCCGCGCTCCACGGTGGGCACGGTCACCGAGATCTACGACTACCTGCGCCTGCTGTACGCACGCGCCGGCGTGCCGCGCTGCCCCGACCACCTCATCGAGCTTGCCGCGCAGACGGTGAGCCAGATGGTCGACCAGGTGCTGCGCATCCCCGAGGGCACCGCGGTGGCGCTGCTCGCGCCGGTAGTCAGCGACCGCAAGGGCGAGCACGCTGAACTGCTGGAGGACCTGGCCGCGCAGGGCTTCGTGCGCGTGCGCATCGACGGGCGCATCCACCCGATGGAGGCGCTGCCTCCGCTGGATGCGAAGAAGCGCCATACGATCGAGGCGGTGGTCGACCGCACGCGTGTGCGCCCCGACAGCATGCAGCGCCTGGCCGAATCCTTTGAGACCGCGCTGCGCCTCTCGGACGGCCTGGCGCGGCTGGTGTTCCTCGATGACCCGTCCGCGCAGGAACTGGTGTTCTCCAGCCGCCACGCCTGCCCGGTGTGCGGCTACAGCGTGCCGCCGCTGGAACCGAAGCTGTTCTCCTTCAACAACCCGGTCGGCGCCTGCCCGGCGTGCGACGGACTGGGGGTGCAGGAGTTCTTCGACCCGGATCGCGTGGTGACCCATCCACACCTGTCACTCGCCGGTGGCGCGGTGCGCGGCTGGGACCGCCGCAACGAGCACTACTTCCAGCTCATCCAGTCACTCGCCCGCCACTACGGCTTCGACATCGAGACGCCCTGGACCGAGCTGCCCGAGAAAGTGCGTCAGGTGCTGCTGCACGGCAGCGGCTCTGAGGTACTCGATTTTTCCTATCGCCAGGAAGCGGGCCGGAAATCGCGCCGCCGCCACGCCTTCGAGGGCATCGTGCCGAACCTCACCCGCCGCTACCGCGAGACCGAGTCCGCCGTGGTACGCGAGGAACTGAGCCGGTACCTGGGCATGCGGCCGTGCCCCGAGTGCCTGGGCACGCGCCTGAACCGCGCGGCGCGCTTCGTGTTGGTCGCCGGGCGCAGCCTGCCCGAGGTCGCGCACCTGACCGTGGGGCGGGCACTGGAGTTCTTCACCACGCTCGAGCTGCCTGGCTGGCGCGCAGAAGTGGCCGGCAAGATCGTCAAGGGCGTCGGCGAGCGCCTGCGCTTCCTCGCCGACGTGGGCCTCGACTACCTCACGCTCGATCGCAGCGCCGAGACTCTCTCGGGCGGGGAGTCGCAGCGCATCCGCCTGGCAAGCCAGGTCGGCTCGGGCCTCACCGGCGTCATGTACATCCTCGATGAGCCCTCGATCGGGCTGCACCAGCGCGACAACCGGCGCCTGCTCGGTACGCTGCAGCAGCTGCGCGACCTGGGCAACACAGTGATCGTCGTCGAGCACGACGAGGAGGCGCTCGCGGCGGCGGACCACGTGATCGACCTGGGGCCCGGCGCCGGCGTGCACGGCGGTTACCTGGTTGCGCAGGGCACGCCCGAGCAGATCCGCGCCAACCCGGACTCGGTCACCGGCGCCTACCTCTCCGGCCGGCGCCGCATCGCCATCCCCGCCCTGCGCAATCGCCCGGACCCGCAGCGCGCGATCCGCATCCGCGGCGCGAGCGGCAACAACCTGCAGCAGGTCGAGGTCGATATCCCGCTGGGACTGCTCACCTGCGTGACGGGCGTGTCCGGATCGGGCAAGTCGACGCTCATCCTGGACACCCTGTTCGCCCACGCGGCCGCCCGGTTGAATGGCACGCGCGTGGATGCGGCCACGGTGGAGAAGATCGAGGGCCTGGAGCAGATCGACCGCGTCATCGACATCGACCAGAGCCCGATCGGGCGCACGCCGCGCTCCAATCCTGCCACTTACACCGGCCTCTTCGCCCCGATCCGCGAGCTGTTCGCGCAGGTGCCCGAGGCACGCGCGCGCGGCTACGATGCGGGCCGCTTCAGCTTCAACGTCAAGGGTGGGCGCTGCGAGGCCTGCCAGGGAGACGGGGTCATCCGCGTGGAGATGCACTTCCTGCCGGATGTGTACGTGCCCTGTGACGTGTGCAAGGGCCAGCGCTACAACCGCGAGACCCTGGAGATCCGCTACCGCGGCAAGAACATCCACGAGGTGCTGGAGATGACCGTGGAGGAGGCGGCGCGCTTCTTCCAGAACGTGCCCACCGCGGCCTCCAAGCTTGCGACGCTCACCGACGTCGGCCTGGCGTACGTGCGCATCGGGCAGAACGCCACCACGCTCTCCGGTGGCGAGGCGCAGCGCGTGAAGCTCTCGCGCGAGCTGGCCAAGCGCGCCACCGGGCGCACGCTCTACATCCTGGACGAGCCGACCACCGGGCTGCACTTCCACGACGTCGAGCAGCTGCTGCACGTGCTGCACCGCCTGCGTGACGAGGGCAACACGCTGGTGGTCATCGAGCACAACCTCGATGTCATCAAGACCGCCGACTGGGTGATCGATCTCGGGCCCGAGGGCGGGGAAGGCGGTGGCCGGGTCATCGCCCGGGGCACCCCGGAGCAGATCGCCGCGACCGAGAGCTCCTGGACCGGGCACTTCCTGCGCCCGCTGCTGGCGCGCGACGCCGCGCACCGCCCGGCCCCCGCCGGGGCGGCGGTTGCGCAGGCGGCCCTGGCTTCGGGTCACGGCTAGCTCTGCGCGCATCGGACCGGTGCGGGCGGTACGCGCCTGCGCACCGGAAGGATAAATGCACTAGACTTCGGTGCATCCCCACCCCCTCGTGCCGAACCGGGTAGACACTGCGGGCACGCAGGGGTTACGCCGACAGGACACCGCCTTGGACCGCCCCAAATACTGGGCTTTCCTCAGCTACAGCCACCGCGACGAGAAGTGGGCAGGATGGCTGCACAAGGCACTCGAGTCCTACCGGCCGCCCAAGAACCTGGTCGGCACCGCCACCGCACACGGGGCGGTACCGCGGCGGCTCGCACCGGTCTTCCGGGACCGCGAGGAGCTCGCCAGCGCCACTGACCTCGGTGCGATCCTGCGCCAGGCGCTCGCCGATTCGGTCTGCCAGATCGTGGTGTGCTCGCCGCAGGCGGCCAAGTCGCACTGGGTCAACGAGGAGATCCTCGCCTTCAAGCGCCTCGGGCGCGAGGACCGCATCTTCTGCCTCATCGTCGATGGCGAGCCGAACGCCACGGACCTGCCGGGGCGCGAGCACGAGGAATGCTTTCCGCCGGCGCTGCGTTACCGGCTGGGCGCCGACGGCGCCCTGAGCACGATCCGCACCGAGCCGATCGCCGCCGACGGGCGCGCCGGCAAGGACGGGCGGAACAATGCCAAACTGAAGCTCATCGCCGGCGTGCTGGCGGTGAACTACAACCTGTTGCGGCGCCGCGAGCTGCACCAGCGCAACCGCCGCCTGGTGGCGATCACCTGCGCTGCCACCGCCGGCATGGTCGTTGCCAGCGGGCTTGCCGCCTACGCGCTGATCGAACGGCGCGCGGCCGAGCGCCAGGCCGAGACCGCCCGGCAGACCACGAACTTCATGGTCGACCTGTTCCGCATCTCCGACCCGAGTGAGGCGCGCGGCAATTCCGTGACCGCACGCGAGATGCTCGACAAGGGCGCCGCGCGCATCGACCACGAACTCGCCACGCAACCGGCAATCCGCGCCACGCTGATGGACACGGTCGGCACCGTGTACATGGGATTGGGCCTGTACCCGCAGGCACGGCGGCTGCTGGATGCCGCCCTGACGACCCGCGAGGGCGGCGGTGCCGCCGATCCGCTGGCGCTGGCGGTCCTGTTGCAGCACCGCGGCGACCTGCTGACCCGCCAGGCACAGTACGAGCCTGCCGAAAAGGCCTACCGGGAAGCCATCGCCCTCAGGACGGCGCGACCCGAGGATCATGAGAACCAGACCGAGCTGGCCCGGACCCTGCACGGACTCGGCGTACTGCTGGAGCAGAAGGGGCAGTACGCGGACGCCGATCACACCCTGCGCCAGGCGCTTAAACTGCAGCACGAACTCTACGGCGAGACCCACGCCGAGATCGCCGGAACGCTCAAGGACCTGGCACTGGTGATGGACAAGGCCGGTGATCTGAATGGCGCCATTCCGGTGATGCGTTATGCCGTGGCCATGCAGCGGCAGCTCAGCGGCGCCGCGCCGGACCCCAGTCTCGCCGAGGCCATCAACGACCTCGCGCTGCTGCTGGAGGAGCGCGGCACCTACGATGAGTCCGAGAAGCTCTACCGCGAGGCGCTGGCGATGAAGCGCCGGGTGTTCGGCGACAAGCACCCGGAGGTTGCGATGGGACTGAACAACCTCGCGGCCGCGCTCCAGGACCAGGGTGACCTGGAGCATGCCGAGGCCACCTACGGCGAGGCGCTCGCGATGCAACGCGACCTACTCGGCGAGGTGCATCCGGACGTGGCCCTGACGCTCAACAATCTGGCCTTCGTGCAGTCGGACCGGGGCAACCTGCACGCGGCGCTCACCACCGAGGCTGAAGCGCTGGTGGTGTACCGCAAGCTCTTCCCGGGGGACAATCCGGACGTCGCACGCATCCTCAACCGGATGGGGTTCTGGCAGACCGAGATCGGCGACTACAGGCAGGCGGGCGACAACCTGCAGGCGGCGCTGGCGATGCGCCAGCGGCTCTTCGGCGCCGGCAATCCCGAGATCGCCTCGAGCCTGATCCACGTGGCCATCCTCCAGGTCGCGCTGCACCACTACGACGAAGCACTGGCCTCCGCGCGCGGCGCCGTCGAGATCTTCGCCCCGGCGCTGTCGGCGACACATTGGAAGACGGCGCTCGCAGAAAGCGCACGGGCCGCAGCCCTTGCCGGCCTCGGCCGCTACGCGGAAGCCGAGCCGCTGCTCATCAATAGCGTTGCCATCCTGGACAAGGATGGCTTTGCGCCCGCCCAGTACCACCGCCTGGCGCAGGGGTACCTGGATGAGCTGCGCGCCGGCCGGCTGCGCCTCACCCAGCGCTCACCGACCGCAGCCCAGTGAGGGCGGCGGCTTGCCATAACGGCGACGGCTGCCCGGCACCGGTTCCCCTCGAGCGGCGGACGAGGGCCACACCGACGTGGTAGGCTCCGCGCCAACCACTAAGAAATGAACCGTCGCCCGGGGAAAATGGGCGCGGTGTGCAGCGTGCGAGAACTCACCGAGTGCTCCGCAGGCTGGCAGAACAACAATACCGAGGTAGCTGTGCGCAATCATCCTTCCAGACTGACCATGGTGCTCGCGCGTGCGACGGTTGCGCTGGCCGGGCTGCTCGCCGCGGCCGCCGCGAACGCTGAATTCGTGCGCGTGACGGCGGCCAACTCGGTCGGCAACCTGCTCTACGATGCGACCTCGTTCACCCCGGGAGGTCCGGGCACGACGAGCCCGCTCAACAGTGACGGCGCCAGCCACGGCAGCTTCAGCTCCCTGGTGCAGGTGGCGAACCTGGCCACCGGCACGGTCGACATCCTCGTGGCCGACGCGGTCAAGGGGCAGCTCATCCGCTACACCCCGGCCGTCGGTGCCACGGCGGCTGCCGTGCAAGTGGTGTGGACCGCCACCGGCGGCCAGTGCAATGGCACCCTGGACGGTCTGTCGGCCGATGCGGCCGGCGACCTGTTCTTCGTGCTGCAGAACAAGCCCACCGTGTGCGTCCTGCCGGTCAGCGCGAGTTCCGCCACCGGCTACGCGGCGCAGCCGCTGCTGGTGGATGTCAACGGCTATTCCAGTCTCGGGGCGGGGTACCTGCGCGAGACGACGGTGGCCACCGTCGCCGGAGCCGGCTGGGCGGTCGGGGACCTTTTGGTCCTGGGCAGCTCCAAGAACTCCTCGAACAAGACCCTGGTGTACGTGTACCGCGCCGCCAGTCTTAACAGCGTGATCAGCGGCGGCGGTGCGCGCAACGGCCCGGACATCGCCCTGATCAGCCCGGGACAGTTCACCTGGGGCGGCAATCCGGCGGGCATGGACATCTGGCCGGCCGATGCGCTCGATAGCAACCCGACCCTGCTGCTCACGAACAGCACCGGCCAGGTGCTGCGCTTGGATTTCACCTCCGCATCGGGCGGCTACGCGCCGCGGCTGGTGCAGGTCTTCGCAACCGGGCTCGGCAGTGGACTGCTCAAGATCAAGGAGGGCCTGCAGCTGGGCATCCCGTATGCCTTCGTGACCCAGAGCGGCAGCGGCAACGGCCGCATCGTCATGCTCGGTGCGCCCGCAAGTGGCGGCAACACCAACCTGATCGGCATCGCCACGCAGGGCGTTCAGAGCCCGAATGCCCTGGCGGTCGCGCGCCAGGCCGCGATCCCGGCCAGCAGCTGCGTGTTTCCCGCCACCTGCGATCTCAGCGGCGGCGTGCTGCCGCACACGATCACGGGGAGCACCACGGGGCAGATCACCGGCAATGTCCTCGAGGCCAGCTGCGTCGTGCTGGCGGACCCGCGCATCACCAATGGGGTCTGTGACGGCACCAGCCTCAATGTCGCCACGCTCTGTCCGGGCTTTGGCAACGAGATCATTCCCGGCACGATGTGCGGCAGTGCCGGGGCATCGCATGCAGGCTTCGCGCTGCTGCGGACCATTACCACGGGGGTCGACAACCACCCCGGCCTCCTGGTGAACACCGAGGAGAACGTCGACCAGATCCTGCCGCCAACCCCACCGGCCACCAATCCACAGTGCCCGAATGCGGTGCTCGCCTGGGTGCCGCGCTCGGATGCAGTGCCGAGCGAAGGCAGCATTGTCGAGGTGGATCCGCAGACCGGACTGCAGCAGCTGGTGGACATGACCACTTTCTGCGATGCCTCCGGCGGCTCCAACCGCGGCCTGTCGATCTGGGGCGTTGGACTTGCGCTCAACGCGAACGCGCTCAGTGGCGGCCTCCCCGGCTTCGCGCAGACCAAGTACGACAACCTGTTCGCCACCGTCGCCGGCGCGAACATCCTGCCGGTAACCCAGACCGCGCTCGAAGCGGCCCTCACCCCGATCAACGCCTACATGGCCCAGGGCGACTACGCCTGTGCGGCCTTGCAGGTGCTCAACGCGGACACGCAGGTCGCCCAGGATCCGAACCCGGCCGGCAACTACCCCGGCAGCGCCGCCAACCCGAATCCCTGGGGCGAGGTGCGCGGGCGGCTGGGCAATCTCTACATGACCCTCAACACGCGCCTGCTCGGGAACCCGCCCAACTTTGCCTGGCCGCTGGCGAGTACGGACGTACGACCGGTATGCGCACCACCGGTGGTGACGCTGAAGGCACTGCCGGCGTCCATAGCGCCGCTGGGCACCACGACCATCAGCTGGAGCACCCAGCATGCAAACTCCTGCCAGGCGGGCCTGACGGCAGGCGATCCGGGCTGGAGCAGCGCCCATGGCACCAGCGGCAGCTACGGCACCGTGGCGCTTTCCGGCAATGCAAGCTATACGCTCAGCTGCACCGGCGCCGGGGGCACAACCGCGGCCACGGTGACCGTGACCGTGGTGCCCCCGCCGAGCATCACCTCATTTGCGCCAGCCTCACCGAGCGTCCCCGTGGGCGGCTCCACGACCCTGAGCTGGAGTGAGGGCACCGGCGCCTCCTGCGCGGTGGATGGCCTGCCGGGGCCAAGCGGCGTCAGCACCGGGCCACTTTCGACCACGACGACCTACACCCTCACCTGTACCAACTCGCTGGGCACTGCAACGACGGCCACGAAAACCGTGACCGTGGTGCCGGCGCCGAGCATCACTGCATTCGTGGTGACCCCCTCGAGCATCCCTTCGGGTGGCTCGGCGAAGCTGACCTGGAGCGCAAGCACCGGCGCCTCCTGTGCGGTCAACGGGCTGCCGGGGGCGAGCGGCGTGAGCACCGGTGCGGTCTCGGTCACCACCACCTACACACTGACCTGCACCTCGGTGGGCGGCACCGCTACTGCGATGACGACACTGACGGTCGTGGCTGCGCCGAAGATCACCTCGTTCAAGGCGACTCCGTCGAACGTCGATCCTGACTGCGTGCGCGATCACCAACCCAGCTCCTGCAGCTTTACCACCCTGAGCTGGACCTCGACCAATGCGGTTTCGTGCGCGATCGCAGGCGGGGGCCTGAACCGCAGCGGGCTGCCCACCAGCGGCAGCACCCTCAGCAACAAGATCACGGCGAAGACAACCTTTGCCCTGGCCTGCAGCAACTCGGTGAATGCCACCGCGACCGCCACGACCACCGTGACGTACCTGGACCTGGACGACAGGGACGGCGACTAGTGGGCTGACCGGTCGCGGGGGCCTCTTTGCCATAACGCCCGCGTTATGGAGGCCGGAACGGCCGCTGCCGCAGGGGTCCGCGGCCAGACGCGAATGCGATTGCAAATGCGAACCGTTCTCATCCATACTACGCGCCATGGATGCTGCCGCCTCACCTGCGGGACTGGCCCTCGATCCGGGCTTCGTCAGCCTCGCCGCGCTGTCCCCGGGCGCGAAGGGCCACGTGGTGGGTGTGGGCACGGCCAGCGCTGAGCTTTCAGCGCTCGAGCGCCGCCTGCTCGAGTTCGGATTCTGCGGTGGCGAGGCTGTGGAGATCCTCGCCGAGGCACGCCCGGGGCGCGATCCGTTCGTCGTGCGCGTCGGCCACACGACGCTGGCGCTCAGGCGTCGCGAGGCGCAGAGCGTCTGGGTCCAGATCTCCCGACCCGCCGCCACGCCATGAACGCCGCCGCGGCCGCGGCACTCGCCGCGCCGCAGTTCAGTGTCTCCCTCATCGGTGTCCCCAACTGCGGCAAGAGCGCACTCTTCAATCGCCTCACCGGCAGCCGCCAGAAGGTCGCCAACTACCCGGGCGTGACGGTCGAGCGCAAGGAAGGACGCCTGAGCGGCCCGAAGAGCGGGCGCACCTTCCGCATCGTCGACCTGCCTGGCGCCTACAGCCTGGAGCCCGCCACGCTCGATGAGGCGATCGCCCGCGACGTGGTGCTCGGCCGCCACGCGAGCGAGCCGGCACCGGACCTGCTGGTGTGCGTGGTCGATGCCACCAACCTGCGCCTGAACCTGCGACTGGTGCTGGAGCTGAAGCGCCTCGGGCGCCCGCTGCTGGTGGCACTCAACATGAGCGACGTTGCCGAGCAGCGCGGCTACCAGCTCGACCGCGCAGCGCTCGAGCAGGCGCTCGGCATCCCGGTGATCCGCACGGTGGCGGTGCGCTCCGGCGGCGAGCGCGAACTCATCGAGGCGATCGACGGCTTCAGCTTCGATGCACAACGGCCCAGCCGCGCGCACGCGCGTCTCGAGCCGCCGCTGCGCGCCGCCGCCGAGATCGAGGCCACGCAGCGCGAGGTGCGCCGCGCGCTGGATGCAGCCGGCTACCGCGTGCCGGCGCGCGCGGCGGCACTGGCAAGGCTCGACCAGGTGGTGCTGCACCCGCTGGCAGGTCCTTTGCTCCTGGGGGCGGTGCTGTTCCTCATGTTCCAGGCGGTGTTCAGCTGGGCCAAGGCACCGCAGGCCTGGATCAACTCGGGCGTTGCCGCCCTGAGTGCCTGGCTGTCAGGGGTGCTGCCGCCGGGCCCGCTGCGCGGCCTGCTGCTCGAGGGTGTCATCGCCGGCACCGGCAGCGTGCTGGTGTTCCTGCCGCAGATCCTGCTGCTGTTCGCCTTCATCCTCGCGCTCGAGGACTCCGGCTACCTGCCGCGCGCCGCCTTCATGCTCGACCGGCTGATGGGACGCGTCGGGCTCTCGGGGCGCGCGTTCATCCCGCTGCTGTCTTCCTTCGCCTGCGCCATACCCGGGGTGATGGCCGCGCGCACCATCCCCTCCAACCGCGATCGCCTGGCGACCATCATGATCGCCCCGCTCATGACCTGCTCGGCAAGGCTGCCGGTGTACGCGCTGCTGATCGGTGCGTTCATCCCCGCGCGCAGCATCGGCTTCATGAACCTGCGCGGCCTGGTGCTGTTCGCGCTCTACCTCGCAGGCGTGGTGAGTGCGCTCGGCGTCGCCTTCCTGCTCAAGCGCCGCGGCGGACGGCACGAGTCGCGGGCGCTGCTGCTGGAGCTGCCCGAGTACCGCCTGCCGCAGTTGTCGAACCTGGCACTCGGCCTGTGGGAGCGCACCAAGATCTTCCTCTCGCGCGTGGGCACCATCATCCTCGCGCTCATGGTGGTGCTGTGGTTCCTGGCCAGCTTCCCCGCTCCGCCGGCCGGGGCCGCGGGACCTGCGATCCAGTACAGCATCGCCGGCATGCTCGGCCGCGGGCTCGGGCACCTGTTCGCACCGCTCGGCTTCAACTGGCAGATCTCGCTCGCGCTGGTGCCTGGCCTGGCCGCGCGCGAGGTGGCGGTGAGCAGCCTCGGCACGGTGTACGCGATGTCCGGCAGCGGCACCGCGGATATGGCCGGTGCCCTGACCCCGATCATCGCGCACAGCTGGTCGCTCGCCACCGGGCTGTCGCTGCTGGCCTGGTACGTGTTCGCGCCGCAGTGCATCTCGACGCTTGCGGTGGTCAGGCGCGAGACCAACTCCTGGCGCTATCCGCTCTACATGGCAGGCTACCTCTTCGCCCTCGCCTACCTGGCAGCCTTCGCAACCTACCGCGTGGCCCTTGCCCTGGGTGCGGGAGTCATCGCGTGAACCTTGCGCTGCAGGTCATCGCGGTCGCGGTGCTGGTGAGTGCCTGCGCGGTCTACAGTCTGTGGCGGCTGTTGTCCGGGGCGGCAAGGCTCAGGCTGCTGAACGTGCTGGCCACGGTGCCGGCGGTAGGCTCGCTGGGCTGGTTCGTCGCGCTCGGGCAGCGCACGCGCGCGCGCGTGGGTGGTGGCTGCGGCAGCTGCGCCGCCTCGACTACCGCTGCTTCCCGGAAACGAACACCTGGCGCACTTCCCCGTTAGCGATGCGCTCCTGGTAGCTGCCCTGCGTGTAGGCTGACACGACGCGGCGCCAGAAACTCACCGCCTCGGCGTTGCGCAGGTACTCGGTGATCTCCCAGCGGCCGGCAAAGCGCGACAGGATCAGCTGCACCGCGGTCTGCCCGATCCCCAGCCGCCGCCGCGCGCGCGCGATGAAGAACTCCGGCATGCGGTACTCGATGCGCGGCGGCTTGGCCTGCGAGACCAGCGCCAGCACGCGCGCGAAGCCCACCGGCTCCTTGTCACGGACGATCACCAGGGGATAGGTGTGCGGGTCGCCGAACCAGTGCGCGATCTGGTCCGGCTCGCGGTGCCCGACCTCGCCCAGGCGCGGGAACACTCCGGTGCCCGGGTTCAGGTCATCCAGGTAGTCACGGTAGACGCTGGTGATCCACAGACGGTCCGCCGGCGCTGCCCGCGCATCACGGACGCTGACGGCACCGACGGTCATCGCTCTGGTTCCCTGCTCATCCTGTTCAGCGTGAAAATAAAACGGCCCGGACAGCTCGCGCGTGCGAACCGTCCGGGCCGTGTTTCAGCCGTAAGCGCGAAACTTACTGCTTCGGCGGTGCCGAGCTGTCCGAAGCGGCCTTGGCAGCATCCGCAGCGCTCGAGGCGGCCTGAGCGGCAGAGTTGGCAGCGTCCGCAGCCGGTGCGGTCGTGGCCTGGGCAGCAGAGCCCGCAGCATCAGCAGCGCTGGTGGCGGCCTGGTTGGCAGACTGAGCGGCATCGGAAGCAGCAGCAGCAGCAGGAGCAGCAGCCTCGGGCGCGGCAGATTCCTGCTTCGCGCAGGCCGTCAGCATCACCGCGGCAACGACGGCGCTAAGAGCAAGTTTGGTGTTCATCGATCGGTACCCCGGGAAGCAAGAGTGGTATAGGTGAATCGCGACTTTGTGGGTCGCCCCGGCGCCCCGTTCCGGAAACGTCGGAGCGCAAATTCTATAGAAGTCCCGGTACGATTGGAAACTCTACAGCGCACCTGCTGTCTGCGAGCGCCGACAGCACGCCCGGCAGACAACCTTAAAGGTCAGATCCATGCCCGCAGCCCCTTCTCCGCATGCCCGCGAACTGGCCGCCACCTTCGGGCCGCACCTTGCGCACCTGGAGCAGCGCAGCGCCGAGGCCCTCGCGCGCAGCGGTTTTTCCGGGCTACTGGTGCACTCCGGGGCGCTGCTGGAGGTGTTTCAGGACGACCGGACCTACCCTTTCCAGGCCCACGCGCCGTTCAAGGTGTGGGTGCCGCTTGATGACGTCCCGGACAGCTTCGTGTGGTTTGCCCCGGGTGCGCGCCCGCGCCTGATCCTCAACCAGCCGCGCGATTACTGGTACAAGTCCGCGGCAAGCCCGACCGGCTACTGGGTGGAACACTTCGACATCCGCCCGGTGCCTGACCGCGCCGCCGCCCGCGCAGCCCTGCCGCAGGATCTCTCCGGCGCTGCCTACATCGGGGAGTCCTTCGCAGAACTTGCCGGCTGGGGCGTGAAGGCGCACAACCCTGCAGCTCTCATGCGGCGTCTGGATTATGTCCGTGCCGTGAAGACGCCCTACGAGCTCGCCTGCCTGCGCGAGGCGAGCCGCCTCGGTGTGCTCGGCCACCGCGCCGCCGCGCACGCCTTCGCCGCCGGTGCTTCGGAGTTCGAGATCGAGCTCGCCTTCCTCGAAGCGTGCGGAATGCGCGAACAGGAGCTGCCCTACAACCCGATCATCGCGCTCAACGAGGGCGGCGCGGTGCTGCACTACCAGGTGCTCGGCCGGCGCACGCCGGCGCAGGTGTGCTCGCTGCTGATCGATGCCGGGGCGAGTTCGGGCGGCTATGCGAGCGATATCACCCGCACCTACTCCAGGCAAGACGCCGACTTCGCCGCCCTCATCCAGCGCATGGACCGCATGCAGCAGCGGCTGTGCGCCGGCGTGCGTGCCGGGGTCGACTGGCGCGACGTGCAGTTGCAGGCCCACGAGCTCACCGCGCAGTTGCTGCGCGAGGCGGACATCATCGGGTGCGGGGCCGAGGAGGCGGTGGCCACCGGGGTGACCCGGGTGTTCCTGCCGCATGGCATCGGGCACCTGCTGGGCATCGAGGTGCACGACGTCGGTGGCTTCATGCGCTCCCCCGAGGACGGTGATGTTCCGCAGCCGGAGGGCCATCCCTACCTGCGCCTCACGCGCGTGCTGGAGCAGGGCTTCGTGGTCACCATGGAGCCGGGGATCTACTTCATCGAACAGCTGCTGGAAGAGGCCCGCGGCGATGCCCGTGCCGTAAGCATCAACTGGACCCGGGTGGCTGCATTGTCCAAATTCGGCGGCATCCGGGTGGAGGACGACCTGGCCGTGACAGGCAACGGCTGCGAGAACCTGACCCGGGATGCCTTCGCCGCCAACCCCTGAGGCACAGGAAACCGGGCCAGATTGAATCACCTGTGATACAGACTAGGGGCGTCTTGCCAGAAGATCCCTTATTTCCTGCAACAGTGCATCGGTGCGGCTCGGCGCCGGCGGCGGCGCATCCGGATGCGGCCGCTTGAGCTTATTGATCGCCTTGATGACCAGGAAGATGACGAAGGCGATGATCAGGAACTCGAAGCAGGTCTGCAGGAAGGCCCCGTATTTCACCAGGACGGGTTTGCCGGCCGCATCGGTGGTGATGGCAAAGGCAAGGTCGCTGAAGTTGATGCTGCCGAGGATCGGGGCCAGCAGCGGCATCACGACATCCCCGACCATCGAGCTGACGATCTTGCCGAAGGCGGCACCGATCACCACACCGACCGCCAGGTCGATGACGTTGCCCTTCATGGCAAATTCTTTGAATTCCGACGCAAAGCTCATGGGGCTTCCTCCGGTGGCGTGTGGGTGCGGCCGGTGGACCGGCTCTTGTACCGGACGAGCGTACCGAAAAGCCCGCGCGGGGTGCAAACGTCGCGCCCCGTAAGGGCTTCGGCCGCCTGGACGTGTTACCGTCAGGTCAACGCACAAGATTTGCGCTGTGCTGTGAGCTTTCACCCCCGGCACGCGACGCACGATGAGCACTGCCGCCACGCTGGCTTTCCTGTTGCTCGCCGCCCCCGAGGGCGCCACCGATGCGCCCGCCTTTGATCGACCAGGCATCGCCTTTGCCACGGCAACCATCCCGCCCGGCAGTTTTTCCCTGGAATTCGGGGTGCCGGATTTCGTGCACTCCGCGGATGCAGGCACCGACAGCACCCTCTACACCCTGAGCACCAACCTGCGCGCAGGCCTCGGCCAGAACTTCGAGCTGCAGCTCGCCACACCACTGGTGGACTACCAGCGCACCAGGGAGGGCGGAGTGTCCGAGTCTGCCACCGGCCTCGGAGATTCCACGCTGTCAGTGAAGTTCGCACTGCCCTCCGGGGCGCAACGGTTCTCGTGGGCAGCCCTGGCGGGGGTGACCTTTGCGACCGGCGAGCAGCCCTTCACCGGCAGGAAGCCACAGTACCGCCTGGCAACGGCTCTCAGCTGGGACCTCGACGAGACCTACTACGCCGGCTTCTACGTCAACCTGAATTACTTCGACCACGGCACCGGCTACACGCTCTCGCCGAATTTAGGCTTTGTACTGCGCCACAACCTCACAGGCTACGTGGAGGCCGGCTACTTCCACGTGCCCGGCACTCCCGACGGCACCGTGGCCGGCGGCGGACTGGCGTTCCTGGTGACCCCGAGCGTGCAGCTGGACCTGTCGGTGCATGTGGGCGTGAGCGCTCACGCCCCGGACGTGCAGGGAGGCTTCGGGGTTTCGTTCTTCATCCGCTGATCAAACGACAAGGGCCGCCAGCGGCGGCCCTTGCATCAACCAGCAGGCGCTTCAGATCAGGCCGCGGCCTTCTTCTTGCGCGCCGGCTTCTTCGGGGCATCCTCTGCGGCGGCGGCCTTCTTCGCCTTGGGCTTGGCGGCCGTCTTGGCAGGTGTTTTCTTCGCCTTTTTGCCGGGGGTCGGCTCCCCGGCCGCGACCGCAGCCGGTCCATCGACCAGCTGCATCAGCGCCATCGGGGCCGAATCACCCGGGCGCGGCATCATGCGCAGGATGCGCGTGTAGCCACCCGGACGGGCCTTGAAGCGCGGGCCGAGGTCACTGAAGAGCTTCTCCACGATGCCCACGTCGCGCAGGCGCGAGAAGGCGACGCGGCGATTGGCATCGCTGTCGCTCTTGGCCAGGGTGATGAACGGCTCCACGACCCGGCGCAGTTCCTTCGCCTTGGGCAGCGTCGTGCGGATGGTCTCGTGACGCAGCAGCGAGACCGACATGTTGCGCAGCATGGCATGGCGGTGCGTGCTGTTGCGCGACAATTGGCGGCCAGAATGACGGTGACGCATAGATAACCCTTCGGACTTTCACGCTGCCGGCACGCACCGCGGTGCGCCAGGCAGTTGGTGGCCGCACCGGTTCACGGTGCGGCCACCTCATTTACTAGACGATGTCGCGCTCTTCGTCGTGCTTGAGGCCCGCGGGCGGCCAGCCATCCAGGCGCATGCCGAGCATCAGGCCGTGGCTCTGCAGCACTTCCTTGATCTCGGTGAGGGATTTCTTGCCCAGGTTGGGCGTGCGCAGCAGCTCCACCTCGGTGCGCTGCACGAGGTCGCCGATGTAGTGGATGTTCTCGGCCTTGAGGCAGTTGGCACTGCGCACGGTGAGCTCGAGCTCGTCCACCGGACGCAGCAGGATCGGGTCGAACTGCATCTCGGAGACCTTGGCCGAGGTCTCTTCCTCGCCCTGCAGGTCCACGAACACCGACAGCTGGTCCTTGAGGATGCTGCCGGCGCGGCGGATGGCTTCCTCCGCATCGATGGTGCCGTTGGTCTCGATGTCGATGACCAGCTTGTCCAGGTCGGTGCGCTGCTCGACGCGCGCGGCATCGACCGAGTAGGTGACCCGGCGCACGGGCGAGAACGAGGCGTCCAGCTGCAGGCGGCCGATGGGACGGGTCTGCTCCTCGAAGGCCACGCGCGAGGCTGCCGGGCGGTAGCCACGGCCACGCTCGACGCGCAGCGTCATGGACAGCTCGCCGGCCTTGGTGAGATTGGCGATCACCAGTTCCGGGTTCACGACCTCGATGTCGTGGTCGGTCTGGATGTCACCGGCGGTCACCGGTCCGGGGCCCTTCTTGTGCAGGCGCAATTCTGCCGAGTCGCGCGTGTGCATGCGCAGCGCGACCGACTTGAGGTTCAGCAGAATGTCGACCACGTCCTCCTGCACACCCTCGATGCTGGTGTACTCGTGCAGCACGCCGTCGATCTCCACCTCGGTGATGGCACTCCCGGGCATGGAGGACAGCAGCACGCGCCGCAGCGCGTTGCCGAGGGTGTGGCCGAAGCCACGCTCGAACGGCTCGATCACCACGCGCGCCTGGCGCGGGGCGACCGGCTGCACCTTCACTACGCGCGGCCTCAGGAACTCGCTTACAGATCCCTGCATTGCAGTCTCACCTTGCCGGTTAACTGGACCGGCGCAAAAGAAACACGGTTGGACCCGCCTGAGTTGGGGCACCAGGCCCCAAAATCAAGCGGATACGCTTACTTCGAATACAGCTCGACGACCAGGTTCTCGTTGATGTCGGGCAGGATGTCGTCCCGGCCCGGCGCCGACTTGAACACGCCGCGGAATTCCTTGTCGTTCACCTCGACCCAGTCGGGCAGCCCGACCTGGCTGGCCACCCCGAGGGCGGCCTGGATGCGCAGCTGCTTACGCGACTTCTCGCGCACCTGCACGCTGTCGCCGGCCTTCACCTGGTAGGAGGCGATCGTCACCGGCTTCTCGTTGACGTTGATCGACTTGTGGCTCACCAGCTGGCGCGCCTCCGAGCGCGTCGCGGCGAAGCCCATGCGGTAGACCACGTTGTCCAGGCGGCACTCGAGCAGCTTCAGCAGGTTCTCACCCGTGGCGCCCTGCTTGCGCGCGGCAGCCTCGTAGTAGTTGCTGAACTGGCGCTCGAGGACCCCGTACATGCGGCGCAGCTTCTGCTTCTCGCGCAGCTGCAGGCCGTAGTCGGACAGGCGCTGGCGGCGCTCACCCTTGACGCCCCCGGGCGGCACGGTGAACTTGCACTTGTTCTCGATCGGCTTGGAGCCGCTCTTCAGGAAAAGATCGGTGCCCTCGCGGCGTGCGAGCTTGCACTTCGGACCTACATAACGTGCCATAACAGTCCTCTAGCCTCTAGACGCGGCGCTTCTTCGGCGGACGGCACCCGTTGTGCGGGATCGGCGTCACGTCCGAGATGCTGGTGATCTTCAGTCCACAGTTGTTCAGTGCGCGCACCGCCGACTCGCGCCCCGGCCCGGGGCCGCCCACGCGCACTTCGACGTTCTTCACGCCGTGCTCCTGGGCAGCGACGCCGGCCTTCTCGGCCGCCACCTGCGCGGCGAACGGGGTGCTCTTGCGCGAGCCGCGGAAGCCGCAGCCGCCCGAGGTCGCCCAGGACAGCGTGTTGCCCTGGCGGTCGGTGATCGTGATGATCGTGTTGTTGAAGGAGGCATGCACGTGCGCGATCGCATCGAGCACGTTCTTGCGCGCCTTCTTGGGCTTCTTCGCGCCCCCCGCCGGTGCCGCCGCCGCAGCGCTTGCGCCCTGTTTTGCCTTCTCGTCAGCCATTCGTTATGCCTTATGCCTTGCCAGGAGGTGCGTTCAGCTTGACCGCCTGCTTGCGCGGACCCTTGCGGGTGCGTGCATTGGTGCGGGTGCGCTGTCCGCGCACCGGGAGTCCGCGACGGTGACGGATGCCGCGGTGGGAACCGAGGTCCATCAGTCGCTTGATGTTCATGGAGACCTCGCGGCGCAGGTCCCCCTCGACCGCGAACTTGGCGATCTGCGAGCGGATCGCGTTCACCTCGGTCTCGGTGAGGTCCTTCACCTTGGTCGTCGGTGCCACTCCTGCGGCCTCGCAGGTGGCGCGTGCGCGCGCCCGACCCACGCCGTAGATCTGCGTGAGCCCGATCCACACGTGCTTGTTCATCGGGATGTTGATGCCGGCTATGCGTGCCATATTTGCTTACCTCAACCCTGACGCTGCTTGTGACGCGGGTCCGAGCAGATGACGTAGACCACGCGGCGGCGGCGCACGACCTTGCAGTTCTTGCAGATCTTCTTGACCGACGGACGTACTTTCATGATTAACCACCCGAACCGCTGCGGCCGGAGCCGAGCAGGTTCGCCTTCTTGAGAAGTCCCGGATAGTGATGCGACATCGTGTGCGCGGCCAGCTGCGACATGAAGTCCATCACTACGACGACGACGATGAGGAGCGAAGTGCCGCCAAAGTGGAAGGGCACGCCCTTCCAGGCAACGAGGATCTCCGGCAGCAGGCACACCGCGGCAACGTACAGCGCGCCCCACAGGGTGAGCCTGGTGAGCACCGCATCGATGTACTCGGCCGTCTGCTGCCCGGGGCGGATGCCGCGCACGAAGGCGCCGGACTTCTTGAGGTTGTCTGCCGTGTCGCGCGCGTTGAACACCAGCGCGGTGTAGAAGAAGCAGAAGAACACGATGAGCCCTGCGTAGATCACCAGGTGCAGCGGCTGGCCGTAGCCGAGGGCGGCGGCGACGTTCTGCATGATGTTGGCCACGTTGCCCTGGCCGGTGCCGGCGAAGCTCGCCAGCGTCGCCGGGAACAACAGCAGGCTCGAGGCGAAGATCGGCGGGATCACGCCCGACATGTTCAGCTTGAAGGGCAGGTGGGTCGACTGGCCGGCGTACATGCGCCGGCCGACCTGGCGCTTGGCGTAGTCCACCGGGATGCGGCGCTGGGCCTTCTCGACGTAGACCACGCAGAAGGTGGTGGCGGCGACCAGGAACAGCAGCAACAGCGCGAATGGCCCCTGCATTTCCCCGTTGGCCACCGCCTCGAAGGTGCTGCCGACCGCCCCGGGGAGGCCGGCGACGATGCCCGAGAGGATGATCATCGAGATGCCGTTACCGATGCCGCGCTCGGTGATCTGCTCGCCCAGCCACATGAGGAACATGGTGCCGGTGGTCATGGTGATGGTGGCGGTCAGGAGGAACGGCCAGCCGTGCACCAGGGTGAGTCCGCCCTTGTCGAGCGCGCCGGCGGCGGCAAAGGACTGCACCAGCGCCAGCGCCACGGTGCCGTAGCGGGTGTACTGGGTGATCTTGCGGCGGCCGGACTCGCCTTCCTTGCGCAGCTCCATCAGCTGCGGCACCACCATCGACATCATCTGGATGATGATGGAGGCGGAGATGTACGGCATGACGCCCATGGCGAAGATCGACAGGCGCGACAGCGCGCCGCCGGAGAACATGTTGACGATCCCGAGGATCGTGTTGGAGCGATCGCCGAAGAAGCGCGCCACTTCCGCCGGGTTGATGCCCGGCACCGGGATGAAGGTGCCGATGCGGTAGACCACCAGCGCGCCGATCAGGAACAGGAAACGGCTGCGAATCTCCCCAAAGCGGGCAGCTTCGCCGAAGGCGGCAGCCGGGTTGCTTGCAGTCGTGGTCGCCATTCTGGTCCTGAAGTCCCTTAGGCCTCGATCTTCCCGCCCGCAGCCTCGATGGCCGCGCGCGCACCCTTGGTGGCGGCCACGCCCTTGAGCGTGTACGCCTTCTTGATCTCACCCGAGAGCACCACCTTGGCGGTCTCGGCGGCGGCGGAGATCACCCGCGCCTTGCGCAGCGATTCGATGTCCACCACGGTGCCCTCGACCTTGAGCAGCTCGTCCAGGCGCACTTCCGCGTGCAGGCGCTTCATGGCCGAGCGGAACCCGACCTTGGGCATGCGGCGCTGGATGGGCATCTGGCCGCCTTCGAAGCCGACCTTGTGGTAGCCACCCTTGCGGGCGCGCTGGCCCTTGGTGCCGCGGCCGCAGGTCTTGCCCTGGCCGGCCGAGGCTCCCCGGCCCACGCGCAGGCGCGGGCGCTTGGCGCCGTGTCCGGGTTTTAGTGTGTTCAGTCGCATAGGTGTCTCTTAGGCGCCCTTCTCGATGCGCAGCAGGTGCACGGCGGTGTTCATCATGCCGCGGTTCTCCGGGGTGTCCGTGACCGTGACGCTCTGGTGGATGCGGCGCAGGCCCAGGCCACGCGCGGAGGCGGCGATGTTCTTCAGCTGCCCGTTGAGGCTCTTCACCAGCGTTACCTTGACCTTCTTGTCTGCCATGACGTTCAGCCCATGATCTCTTCGAGGCTCTTGCCGCGCTTGGCGGCGATGTCCTCGGGCGAGCGGATCTTCGACAGGGCGGAGATCGTGGCGCGCACGACGTTGATCGGGTTGCGCGAGCCGTAGCTCTTGGCGAGCACGTTGCGCACGCCGGCGCACTCGAGCACCGCGCGCATGCCGCCGCCGGCGATGACGCCGGTACCGTCGGAGGCCGGCTGCATGTACACCCGCGTCGCACCGTGCGTGCCGGTGATCGCGTAGTGCAGCGAGTCGTTGCGCAGCGAGACGCTGATCATCTGCTTGCGGGCCTGGGTCATGGCCTTGGAAATCGCCAGCGGCACCTCGCGCGCCTTGCCAAAGCCATAGCCCACCCTGCCGGCCGTGTCACCGACGACGGTGAGCGCGGTGAAGCCGAACTGCCGGCCGCCCTTGACGACCTTGGCGGTGCGGTTAACGGCAACGAGCTTCTCTACGAACTCGTCGGCCGACTGGCCCTTCTCTGGTCTCGCCATATGTGTGCTACCTGCTTAAAACTCAAGACCCGCTTCGCGGGCTGCCTCCGCGAGCGCCTTGACGCGCCCGTGGAACTGGAATCCGGAACGGTCGAAGGCGACCCTGCTCACCCCTGCGGCCTTGCTGCGCTCGGCAATGGCGCGGCCAACGGCCTTGGCGGCCTCGACGTTGCCGGTGCTCTTCAGCCCCTCGCGCACCTTCTCCTGCAGCGTGGACGCGGCGGCAATGACCTTGGCGCCCGAGCCCTCGGTGACCTGCGCGTAGATATGGTTCGGCGTGCGGTGCACGGTGAGGCGCGCGGTGCCCAGGGAGCGGATGTGCTCGCGGGACTTCACGGCGCGCCGCAGGCGGCGCTGCTTCTTGGTGATGATCACTTTTTCTTCCCCTCTTTCAGGGTGATCTTCTCGCCCACGTAACGCACGCCCTTGCCCTTGTAGGGCTCCGGCGGGCGGATGTCGCGGATCTCGGCGGCCAGCTGGCCGACCTTCTGCCGGTCGATGCCCTTGACCACGATCTCGGTCTGGCTCGGGGTCTCGATGGAGAGCCCTTCCGGGATCGCGACGCTGACCGGGTGCGAGAAGCCGAGCGTGAGGTTCAGGCTCTTGCCCTGGACCGCGGCGCGGAAGCCCACGCCCTGCAGCTCGAGCTTCTTCTCGTAGCCCTTGGTGACGCCCTCGACCATGTTGGCCAGGTGCGCGCGCGTGGACCCGGCGTGCGTGCGCGCCGTGCCCTGTCCCTCGTACTTGATCTGCAGCTTCTTCTCGGTCTGTTCCACCGAGACGCCGCTCGACAGCGGCAGGCTGAGCGAGCCCTTGGCGCCCTTGATGGTCACCGCGCCGGCGGCGATCGTCGCGGTCACGCCCTGGGGCAATTCAACCGGTGCTTTGGCAATTCTCGACATAGTGTTCTCTCAAAGAGCCCTTAGGCGACGATGCACAGGACTTCGCCGCCCTGCCCGCTCGCCCGCGCCTGCTTGTCCGTCATCACGCCCTTGGGGGTGGAGACGATCACCGTGCCCATGCCACCCAGGACCTTGGGCAGCTCGTCCTTGCCACGGTAGATGCGCAGCCCCGGGCGGCTGATGCGCTCCAGGCGGTCGATCACCGGGCGGCCCTCGAAGTACTTCAGCGCGATCGTCAGGCGCGGCTTGCCGGCCTCGGCATCGGTGCGGAAGTCGCCGATGTAGCCCTCGTCGCGCAGCACCTTGACGATGGCGGTCTTCAGGCGCGAGGAGGCAAGCTGCACCTCGCTCTTGCCCGCGGTCTGGCCATTGCGGATGCGCGTCAGCAGGTCGGCAATCGGATCAGTCATGCTCATACGGCGTTCCCCTACCAGCTCGCCTTGGCGAGACCTGGGATCTCGCCGCGGTTGGCGACCTCGCGGATCTTCACCCGCGCGAGGCCAAACTTGCGGTACACGCCGCGCGAACGGCCGGTGATGGCGCAACGGTTGCGGTGCCGGACGGCGGCCGCATCACGCGGCTGCGCCTGCAGCTCCGCCTGTGCAGCGGCGCGCTCCTCGGGCGAGCTCTTGGGGCTGCGAATCAGCTCCTTGAGCTTCGCACGACGTGCGGCGTACTTTTTCACGATCCCGGCGCGACGCTTCTCGCGCTCGACCATGCTGGTCTTGGCCATAGACGTTAGGGTCCTGTTTTCCGGAACGGGAAGTTGAATGCTTCGAGCAAGGCTCGTCCGTGACGGTCATCGACGGCCGTCGTAGTAATGGTGATGTCCATGCCGCGGATCTGGTCGACCTGGTCGTACTGGATCTCGGGGAAGATGATCTGTTCCTTGACGCCCAGGCTGTAGTTGCCCCGGCCGTCGAAGGCGCGCACCGACACGCCGCGGAAGTCGCGGATACGCGGCATCGCGATCGAGATCAGGCGGTCGAGGAACTCGTACATGCGCTTGCCGCGCAGGGTCACCTTGGCACCGATCGGCAGGCCCTCACGGATCTTGAAAGTGGCGACCGCCTTGCGGGACTTGGTGATCAAGGCCTTCTGCCCGGTGATCTTGGCGAGGTCGGCCACGGCCGCATCCATCACCTTCTTGTCGGCCACGGCCTCGCCCACGCCCATGTTGATCGTGATCTTGCTGATGCGCGGAACCTGCATCACGTTGGCGATCTTCAGGTCCTCGCGCAGGCGCGGGACGACTTTTTCGCGGTAGTACTGTTCTAACCTGACCATAAGTTCTCTTTTCGGGTGGGCACGGCGCCATCAGGCGTCGAGCATCTCCCCGTTCGACTTGAAGAAGCGCACGCGCTTGCCGTCGGTGAGGGTCTTGACCCCGATACGGTCACCCTTCTTCGCGGCCGGGTTCCAGATCGCCACCTTCGAGAGCGCCAGCGGGGCTTCTTTCTCGATGATGCCGCCCTGCTTGCCGGCCTGCGGGTTCGGCTTGGTGTGCTTCTTCGCCATATTCACGCTCTCGACGACCACGCGGCCGTCGGCGAGCACCTGGAGCACGGCGCCGCGGCGGCCCTTGTCGCGGCCGGACAGCACGATCACCTGATCGCCTTTACGAATCTTCTTCATCACAGCACCTCGGGTGCGAGCGAGATGATCTTCATGAACTGCACGTTGCGCAGCTCACGCGTCACCGGTCCAAAGATGCGCGTGCCGATGGGCTCGAGCTTGTTGGTCAGCAGCACCGCAGCGTTGCCGTCGAAGCGGATCAGCGAGCCGTCCGGGCGGCGCACGCCGTGCTTGGTGCGCACGACCACCGCGTCATAGACCTCGCCCTTCTTCACCTTGCCGCGCGGGATGGCGTCCCTGACGGCCACCTTGATGACATCGCCAACGTAGGCGTAGCGCCGATGGCTGCCACCGAGCACCTTGATACACACCAGGGTGCGCGCGCCGCTGTTGTCAGCGGCATTGAGCATGGTTTGCATCTGGATCATGATTTTCTGCCTTCAGCTCGCATCAAAGCCCGGTGGCGCGGCGCACGATCTCGAGCACGCGCCAGGACTTGCGGCGCGACATCGGGCGGCACGGCGTGATGATGACGGTGTCACCGGTCTTGACGGTGCCTTCCTCATCGTGGGCCAGGATCTTGGTCGTGCGGCGGATGAACTTGCCGTACCGCGGATGCTTCACCAGCCGCTCTATCTCCACGGCGATGGTCTTCTGCATCTTGTCGCTGACGACGATGCCGGTCAGCCTGCGCGCGCCCTTCTCTTCCACCTTGCTTTCCACCTTGTTCTCAGTTGCGCTCACTTGGCACCTCCGCTGGCGGCCTGCTGCCGCAGCACGGTCTTCAGTCGCGCAATGTTGCGCCGTACCTTGCCGAACTGGTCCGGCTTGGGCGATTGCCCGGTGGCGCGCTGCATCCGCAGCGCGAACTGCTCTTTGCGCAGCTTGACGAGCTCATCGGCGAGCTCGGCAGCGGACTTGGTGCGCAGCTCTTTGGCGTCCATTTATCGAACCTGCCGTTTCACGAATGAGGTGGACACGGAGAGCTTGGAGCCTGCCAGGCGGAACGCCTCGCGCGCGGTCACCTCGTCCACGCCTTCCATCTCGAACAGAACCTTGCCCGGCTGCACGCGCGCGACGTAGTACTCCACGTTGCCCTTGCCCGAGCCCATGCGCACCTCGAGGGGCTTCTTGCTGATCGGCACGTCCGGGAAGACGCGGATCCAGATCTGGCCGCCGCGCTTGACGTAGCGGGCCATGGCGCGGCGCGCCGCCTCGATCTCACGCGCGGTCATGCGCGCACGGCTGGTGGCCTTCAGGCCAAACTCGCCGAAGGACACGTTGCTGCCGCGATGGGCCAGGCCGCCGTTGCGGCCCTTGAACGCTTTACGATACTTAGTACGTTTGGGCTGAAGCATGGTCTGTGAACCTTTAAGCCTGCGCCGCAGCTTCCGGGGCCGCCGGGGCGGCAGCGGCCGGGGCGGCAGCGGCCGGGGCAGCAGCGGCCGGGGCAGCAGCGGGGGCCTCGGCCTCGGCGGCGGCGGCTGCGATCTCCTGCTTGTCGAACACCTCGCCCTTGAAGATCCAGACCTTGACGCCGATCACCCCGTAGGTGGTGTGGGCCTCGGCGTGCGCGTAGTCGATGTCCGCGCGGAAGGTGTGCAGCGGGATGCGGCCCTCGCGGTACCACTCGGTACGGGCGATCTCCGATCCGTTCAGGCGTCCGGAGACGCGCACCTTCACCCCGAGCGCTCCCGAGCGCATGGTGCTCATCACGGCGCGCTTCATGGCGCGGCGGAACATCACGCGCTTCTCGATCTGCTGGGCGACCGCATCGGCCACCAGCTGCGAGTCAAGCTCCGGCTTTCTGATCTCGGCGATGTTCAGGCGCACGTCGTTGATGGTCATCCCGAGCAGTGCCGCCGTCTCCTGGCGCAGCTTCTCGATGTCCTCGCCCTTCTTGCCGATGACGATGCCGGGACGGGCGGTCTGGATGGTGATGTTCACCTTCTTGGCGGCGCGCTCGATCTGCACGCGGCTGACCGAGGCCTCCTTGAGGCGCTCCTTGAGGAAGCCGCGCACGCGGAAGTCCGTGTACACGTGGGCCGGGAACTGCTTCTTGCCCGCGTACCAGCGCGAGGTCCAGTCGCGGGTGATCCCCAGCCGTATGCCCAGCGGATTGACCTTCTGACCCATGCTTAATCCTTCTTCCCGTCGCTGACGCCGACGGTGATGTGACTGTTGCGCTTGATGATGCGCGCGCCACGGCCCTTGGCGCGGGCGGCAAAGCGCTTGAGCGTCGGGGCCTCATCCACGTGGATGAGCGAGACCTTCAGTTCGTCGATGTCCGCGCCGTGGTTGTGCTCGGCATTGGCGACCGCGGACTCGAGCACCTTGCGCACCAGGTCCGCGCCCTTCTTGGGCATGAACTTGAGCACCGAGATGGCATTGCCGACCGGCTGACCGCGCACCGTGTCCGCCACCAGGCGGCACTTCTGCGGGGAGATGCGCGCGTAGCGCAGCTTGGAGGTGACTTGCATAGCTATATGCCGCCTTAGCTGGCGGACGCCTCCACCTTGCGGTCCCCGGAGTGCGCCTTGAAGGTGCGCGTGGGAGCGAACTCGCCGAGCTTGTGGCCGACCATGTTCTCGGAGATCAGCACCGGGATGTGCTGGCGGCCGTTGTGCACGGCGATCGTGAGCCCGACCATCTCCGGCACGACCATCGAGCGGCGCGACCAGGTCTTGATCGGCTTGCGGTCGTTCTTGGCCGAGGCCACCTGCACCTTCTTGGCGAGGTGCAGGTCGACGAACGGGCCTTTTTTCAGTGAACGTGGCATGTGTGTGTTCGCTTCCTAAATCAGCGGATGCGGTTCTTGCGACGCTGGACGATCATCCCGTCCGTGCGCTTGTTGTGGCGGGTCTTCAGTCCCTTGGTGTTCCAGCCCCACGGAGATACCGGGTGCGGGTTGCCCTGGCCGGACTTGCCCTCGCCGCCACCGTGCGGGTGGTCGACCGGGTTCATGGCCAGGCCACGCACCGTCGGGCGGATGCCGCGCCAGCGCTTGGCGCCGGCCTTGCCGTAGCTGCGCAGGTTGTGCTCATCGTTGCCGACCTCGCCGATCGTGGCGCGGCAGTCGATGTGCACCTTGCGGGTCTCACCGGAGCGCAGGCGCAGGAACGCGAACAGGCCCTCGCGCGAGGTGAAGGACACCGAGGCGCCGGCGCTGCGCGCCATCTGGCCGCCGCGGCCGGGCTTGAGCTCCACGTTGTGCACGATCGAGCCGACCGGCACGTGGCGCAGCGGCATGGCGTTGCCGGCCTTGATCGGGGAATCGGCGCCGGAGCGCACCTCGTCCCCGGGCGCCATGCCCTTGGCGGCGAGGATGTAGCGCCACTCGCCGTCGGCGTACTTGATCAGCGCCAGGTGGCTGGAGCGGTTCGGGTCGTACTCCAGGCGCTCGACGAGGCCGACGATGCCGTCCTTGTCGCGCTTGAAGTCGATGATGCGGTACTTCTGGCGCGAGCCGCCGCCGACGTGGCGCGTGGTGATGCGGCCGAAGTGGTTGCGCGCACCGGTCTTGTTCTGGTGCGTGGTGAGGGCGGCCATCGGCCCGCCCTTGTGCAGGTGCGAACGGTCGACCTTGACGACGCTGCGCGTACCGGGGGTTCTGGGCTTGTACTTGATGAGAGCCATTGCTGTGGTGTCCTGCTCAGGCCTTGGCGCGGGCTTCGTAGTCGATCGTCTGGCCCGTCACCAGGCTCACGTACGCCTTCTTCCAGTCCTGCGTGCGCCCCGGGGTCTTGCCGAAGCGCCGCGACTTGCCGGACTCGTTGACGACCTGCACGCCCGCAACCTTCACGTCGAACATCAGCTCGACGGCCTTCCTGACGTCGGTCTTGGTGGCCTCGCGGCGCACCCGGAAGGTGTACTGGTTGTGGTTCTGCATCGCGAGCGAGGTCTTCTCGGTCACGTGCGGAGCGATCAGCACGCTCATCAGCTGTTCGCGGTTCATTGCAGGCGCTCCTCGATGAGCTTCACGGCGGCGACGGTCATGAGCACCTTGTCGTAGGCGGCGAGCGCGAGCGGGTTGAGGGCGGTCACCTCGATGACCTCCACGTGCGCCAGGTTGCGCGCCGCGAGGTACAGCTTCTCGTCGGTCGCCTCGACCACGATCAGCACGTTGGTGAGCGACCATTCCTTCAGCTGGTTGGCGAGCAGCCGCGTCTTGGGCGCCTCGAGCGCGATGGCATCCGTCACCAGCAGGCGCTCGGTGCGGGCCAGCTCGGAGAGCATCGCGCGCAGGGCGCCGCGGTACATCTTGCGGTTGACCTTCTGCTCGAAGTCACGCGGCTTGGCCGCAAACGTGCGCCCGCCACCGACCCAGATGGGCGAGCGGCTGGAGCCGGCGCGCGCCTGGCCCGTGCCCTTCTGGGCGTGCGGCTTGCGGCCACCGCCGCGCACTTCGGCGCGGGTCTTCTGCGCCTTGGTGCCTGCGCGACCGGCGTTGCGGTACGCGGTCAGCACCTGGTGCACCAGGGCCTCGTTGAACTTGCCGCCGAAGGCGGCCTCGGAGACCTCGAGCGCGGCTGAACCGTTGACGAGCTTCAGTTTCATGGCTTACTTCTTTCCCGCCTTGGCCGGGTCCTTCGAAGGCGCCTTGCCGACCTTGCTCGGCGCCACGGTCTTGCGCTTGGCAAGACGGGCGGCCTTGAGCGAGGGGCGCACGATCACCTGGCCGCCCTCGGCGCCGGGCACGGCACCGCGGATCAGGAGCAGGTTGCGCTCGAGGTCGACCACGACGACCTTCAGGTTCTCGGTGGTGCGGCGCACGACGCCCATGTGGCCGGACATGCGGCGTCCCTTGAACACGCGGCCCGGGGTCTGGCGCATGCCGATGGAGCCGGGCGAGCGGTGGGTGAGCGAGACGCCGTGCGTGGCCGGCATGCCGCCGAAGTTGTGGCGCTTCATGGTGCCGGCGAAGCCCTTGCCGATGGTGGTGCCGGTGACATCCACCGCCTGGCCTTCCTTGAACATGTCGACCTTGATCTCGGTGCCGGTGGCGATCTCGGCCTGGTCGGCCGCATCGAGGCGGAACTCCACCAGGGCCTTGCCCGGGGCGACCTTGGCGGCCGCGTAGTGGCCGTTCAAGGCCTTGGAATACAGCTGCGGACGGCGCGTACCGTACGTGACCTGCACGGAGCGGTAGCCGTCCTTCGCCTGGTTCTTGACCTGGGTGACCCGGTTCGGCAGAACCTCGATCACGGTCACCGGCACGGTCACACCGGCCTCGGTGAACACGCGCGTCATGCCGGCCTTGCGGCCGACCAGTCCGATTGCCATTTCTATCCTCTCGTGCCTGAAGCGCTGCGATTGGCGCCCCAAGACTCATGGCTCGAGCTAAGTTATTGAGACAACAGGAGATTTTGCGCAAGACCCGCAGGGGGTGCGCTGATCTCGAGTGGTCTTGGAGCCCTGCAAGTGGCTCCAACCTCGCCCGATGCCGCTTGCGCGACCACCCACCCGTATCTGTCCCGGGGGGGTAAAAAGGGCGCGCAGTATAGGCGCGCACCGACAGCCATGCAACTGTAATGCCGGGTGATTTCTGCAGCCTCGCGGCGGCTGCCGTTTAAGGACCATGAACGGCCGTGGCGGTTCCGTCCCGGCCCTCCTTCCAGAGCTCCCTCAGCTTGCCTACATGCCGAAGGCCTTGCGCAGGAAGGCGTCACTGCGACGCAGCAACTCGGTGCGTGCGGCACTGTCGTCCAGCTGGTGGTCGAGGTCGTCCCAGGTGACGAGGGTGCTCTGGGCGCCGGCGCTCTTCAGGCGCGCGTCCATGAGTTTCGACTGCTCGATGGAGACATTACGGTCCATCACCCCGTGAAACATCAGGACGGGGACGCGGAAACGGTCGGCGTGCTGGGCCGGGGAGCCCTCGCGCACGTGCGGGCCGTCGCCGATCTCCTCGCTCACCACCTCGAAGTTGCTCCAGTGGCGGCTGTCCTCCTTGAGCTGTGCGAGGTCGGTCACCGGCGCGACCGCCACCACCGCCTTGAACAGCTGCGGATCGACCACGGCGGACTGCAGCGCGGCGTACCCGCCGTAGGACCAGCCGAAGATCCCGAGTCGCGCCGGGTCCACGCCTTCCTTGACCAGCCAGCGACCCCCGTCGAGCACGTCGCCGATCGCGGTCCGCCAGGAATGGAAACCGTTGTGGTTGAACCAGGTGTCGCCGTAGCCATAGGAGCCGCGGAAATTCGGCTGCAGCACCGCGTAGCCGCGGTTGGCAAAGAACTGCACCATCCAGTCGAAGCCCCAGACATCGCGCGAGGAAGGTCCGCCATGGGGCATGACGATGGCCGGCAGGCCCTTGATGCTCTCGACCCCGGGAGGCAGCGTCAGGTACCCGGGGATCTGGGTGCCATCGGCGGCCGCGTAGGTGACCGGACGCTGCACGGCAAGCTTCACCCCTTCCAGCTGCGATCTCACCACCAGGAAGGTCTGCAGGTGCGAACTCGCGCGGTCGAAGATGTAATACACCCCGGGGTCGACGTCCGAGCTGGTCTGCACCACCAGGCGACTCTCGTCGTCGTTCGCATCCACGAGGTTCAGCGTGGCGTGCAACGCATTGCCGAGTTTCTCCGCCAGCTGCTGCACGTCGGGTGCGAAATATGCGGTGTGCGTGTAGTCCAGCACGTAACTGGCCCCGACCACGCGGTGATGCCGGCCCAGGTAGACGAGGCTCATGACGTCGACGTCAGGATTGGCGTAGCGCAGCTGCTCGGCGTTGCTGCCATCGAGGGCCATGGTGTACACCGCCAGGCGCCCATCGTGCTTCTTGTAGCCGTACGCGAGGTTCAGGTCCGGGTCCACGGCGCCGGGCAGGAACCCCTCGAAGTCATTCCAGCGCCAGGTGCTCAGGGTCTGCAGGTCGGTGGATCCTTTCGGGTGGTAGGAATAGGTGACCAGGCCGGTCTCCTGGTCGCGCCCGTTGTAGCGCCCCAGGCCGATGATGCGCACGTGCCCGCGGCCGTCGGTGATGTATTCCCACGCCTCGCGACGCGGCTTCTCGATGCGTGTCGACTGCTGATTGCGTGTGTCGACCTGGTCGACCCCCAGGCCCTGCTCGGCGCTGCCAAGGTGAGAGCCGATGTGGTCGTCGGACCGGCGCGCACGCGCCATCAGCACCGAGCCAGGTACCGCGGGCAGCCAGTCGAGGATCTCACCGTCGTTGACCGTCACGCCGCGCGAGTAGCTGGTCGTTTGAGTGCTCAGGATCTGCATGTTGGAGCCGTCGGTGTTCACCGCGACCATGCGCGTAAAGGGCAGCGGTCCAAAGATCGGATCCTTGTGCAGGAACATCACCTCACAGACCAGCCGGTCGTTGGAGACCCAGTCGCAGCGCCGCAACCGCTCAGGCCGGCCACTGGACTGCATGATCCCGTGGGGCTTGGATCCGGGGGCCAGCGACATGGTGACGACCGCCGAAGCCGGCCCCTGCGTGGATGCGATCCAGGCCACGTTCTGTCCGTCGGGGGATATCGAGAGCGCATCGACGCTGGGCCGTGACCCGAAGGCCGCTGCGGCATCGAAGTCAGGGGCATTGGCCGCCCCGCACGTCTGCGCTGCCAGGACCAGAACCGCAAGGATGATTCGCTGCATCGGCTGCCCTCCGTTTAGTCTGCCGCCCCTGGGTGTGATCAGTCGAGAATCATAAGACCGCTGCGCGTTCTCGCCGGCGTTCCCGAGGCGGCCTTCATCGGGGCCGGTCACAGCCCAAAGGCCTTGCGCAGGAAGGCATCGCTGCGGCGCAGCAGCTCAGCCCTGACATTGCTGTCCCGGAAGCTGGTGATCCAGGTCGTCAAAAGTCACCAGCGTCACCTCGCGGCCTGCGGACTTCAGGCGTGACTCCATGAGCTGGGACTGCTTGGTGTTGACGTTGCGATCCATCGTCCCGTGAAAGAGCAGCACGGGCACCTTGATCCGGTCGGCATGCTGGGCAGGCGAGCCATCGCGCACGTGCGGACCCTCGCCTATCCTGGCACTTTCGAGCTCGAAGTCGGTCCAGTGTCGCCACTCTTCCTTGAGACTCTCCAGGTCGGTGACCGGTGCGACCGCGATCACGGCCTTGAACAAGGTCGGGTTTTCCACGGCCGACTGCAGCGCGGCATAGCCACCGTAGGGCCAGCCGAAGATGCCGAGATGGGCGGGGTCTGCACCCTCCTTCACCAGCCAGCGGCCGCCATCGAGCACATCGCCGATCGCCGTCTTGTACGACTTGAACCCGTTGTCCCTGAACCAGGCATCCCCGTAGCCCACTGAGCCGCGAAATTCCGGCTGCAGCACCGCATAGCCGCGGTTGGCAAAGAACTGCACGAGGTAATCGAATCCCCAGACATCGCGCGATTCGGGCCCACCATGGGGCATGACGATGGCCGGCAGCCCGCGCGCGCTGTCGATGCCCGGAGGCAGGGTGAGGTAACCGGGGACCTGGGTGCCGTCGGCAGCTGCATACGTCACCGGCTTCTGCGTCGCAAGCTTCACGTCGTGCAGCTGCGGACGCACCTCCAGGAACGGCCGCAGGTGTGCGTTCCTGCGGTCGAAGAGATAGTAGGTGCCAGTTTCGGTATCGGAACCGGAGAGCACCACCATCTGCTTCTCGTCCTCGCTGGCACCGACGATGGCCGGCCCCGAGTGCAATGCCTTCGCCAGCGCCTCGATTACCTGCTGAAAATCAGGCGCGAAATAGACGTAGTGGGTGTAGTCGCTCACGTAACTGGCGCCCACCACGCGGTGCCGTCTGCCGACGGACACCAGGTTCCACACGTCCACCTGCGGGTTGGCGTAGCGCAGCTCTTCCTTCAGTGTCCCGTCCAGGGAGATCGAGTACACGGCCATGCGGCCATCGAGCTTCTTCAAACCGTAGGCTATGTTGAGATCGGGGTCCACGGCCTCGGGGAGGAACCCCTGCTCGCTCGTGGAGTCCCAGCTGCTGAGCGGCTTGAATTCCGCCGTATCGATCTTGTGGTACTGGTAACTGACGGTGCCGTTCTGCTGGCCATGCCCGTTGTAGTTGCCGATGCCGATGATGCGCACGTGTCCACGGCCGTCGGTGATGTACGACGCGTCCCGGCGCGGTTTCTCGATCGGGTGGGACTTCAGGTTACGGGTATCGACTTCATCGACCCCGACTCCCTCCTCGGTGCTGGCGATGAGGGTCCCCGTGTGATCGTCCGGGCGGTAGAGGTGCGCCATGAGCACGGAGCCGTCCTTGTCCGGAAGCCAGTCGAGGATGTGCCCGTCGCCGAGCGCCAGACCGTGCGAATAGGCGTTACCTTTGGTGCTCAGCACCTGGACGTTCGAGCCATCGATATTCACCGCGAGCATGCGGCTGAAGGGCAGAATGCCCGCGAGTGCATCCTTGTGCAGCCAGTCGGCCCTGCAGACGAGGCGGTCGTTGGAAACCCAGCTGCAGCTCTCCAGCCGCTCCGGCTTGCCGCTCGAATACAAGGCACCGTGGGGCTTCGCTCCCGGTGCGAGCGACAGTGTGTAGAGCGCGGCACCCGCTCCGGCGTCGGCGGCAATCCAGGCCACGTTCTGGCCGTCCGGGGAGATGGTTAACGCGGTTACGCTCGGCCGCGCCCCGAAGGCCGCCGCGGCATCGAATCCGGCCGGCTCGGCCGCCGGCAGCGTGCGCGCTGCCAGGACCAGCAGCGCAAGGCTGGTTCGCCGCATCAGCTCCCCCTTCGTTTTTCTTCGTCGTAGCTGCCGCCCACGGCGGGCCAACCCGATCATACCTCAGACCAACTTGCAACATCCGCCATGAAAGATGCCCTGCCAGACATCAGGGGACTGTTGCAACAACCGGGAAGCTCTCACGGGCTCACAAAGAAAAAGGCGGCAGGTCACCCTGCCGCCTTCATCAGTTGCTCTTGTTGGATTCGTTCTTAGTTCAGCTTGATCTGCACGTCCACGCCAGCCGGCAGCTCGAGCTTCATGAGCGCATCCACCGTCTTGTCGGTCGGGTTCATGATGTCCATGAGGCGCTTGTGGGTACGCAGCTCGAACTGGTCGCGCGCATCCTTGTCCCCGTGCGGGGAGACCAGCACGGTGAAGCGCTCCATCTTGGTCGGCAGTGGGACCGGGCCCTTGACCGTGGCGCCGGTGCGCTTGGCGGTCTCCACGATCTCGCGCGCGGAAGAGTCGATCAGGCGGTGGTCGAACGCCTTCAAGCGGATACGGATGTTCTGATTAGCCATGGCCTATAACTCCAGCGATCGCGAAAAACTTCTTACTTCAGGATCTTCGACACGACACCCGCGCCGACGGTCTTGCCGCCCTCACGGATAGCGAAGCGCAGTCCATCTTCCATCGCGATCGGGCTGATCAGCTCGACCGTCATCTTGATGTTGTCTCCCGGCATGACCATCTC
>DASXPL010000019.1:0-1628 GCA_036493615.1 Steroidobacteraceae bacterium | reverse complement strand
CGACGCCTGGGAGCGGCTGCTGGCGGACGCGCTGGAGCGGATCCGCCAGCGCGGGGAACTGCGCGCGGACGCCGAGCCCGCCGTGCTGGCCACGGGGCTGCTGGCCAGCATCGAGGGCGGGATGGTGCTCAGCCAGGCCCGTAGGGACATCGCATCGCTGCGCATCGCGGTGGAGACGGGGCTCGGGCAGGTGCGAGCGCACCCGAGCTAACTCTGTACTCGCCGCCAGCGGGCCCGGCTGGCACGCGCTGCGCCCGGCCAGGCTCAGCCACCTGAAAGGATCCTCGTGCTACAGGCCCAGGCAGGTGAACTGGACCAGGAATCGCTCGGCTACCTGCGGGTCCGGCTCGTCCCGGCAGTGGCGACCGCAGGCTGGCCCGGGTCGCGGCAGTACCGGTTCGAAGGCAGCGGGGTGCAGGTCATGCTGTGTTCCCAAGCGGGCCAGTGTGACTGGCGGGTCTCGGCCTCGGCCGAGGCGCCTCTGCGCCGGTTCACCGCCGGCCTGCTGGACCTGCCCGGCTTGGACCAGGCGCTGTGGTCCAGCGACGAAGAAGGCGAGCGACTGCTCAGCGAAGTGCGCCGTCGGCCGCGTTAGCCGCGCCGCAGCGAAAGGCAAGCACCCCACAGAAGCAAGGCGAAGACCAACGCCACCAAGAGATCACGCACCGCAGCAGCAGCCTGAAAGCGAACCGCCGTTCTGATCGGCTCCGTCGGCCCGGCGAACGGTTGGTGACGCCACGCAGATCCGGATGTTCTGTGCCGGTCGTGGTACGCGCGAAGCCCGCCGGCCGCCCCTGCGGCAGCTAGGCTCTGGCGTGGGCAGGCGCTCGTGAGGTGTCCCGCGCATGGCACCCTCACCGGGCATTTTCGCGGGCGGGGTATCTGCGAATGTGCACTTCAAGGGCTACCGGCGCAAATGCGCTCGATATCGGCTGGCCACGGGTGCGCGGCCAGCGTTCCGCTTGCGAACTGCCAAAACGCTGGACATCAGACGCGATCGGTGTGCGACGATGCGCTGGTGTCGGTCGCTGATCATCAGACGTTGCGGGTGCTGGAGGGTCGATACGTATTGGAGCGCGCGGTATCGAACGTCGAGGTCGCCCGTGATGGTGAGGTGCTCGCGGTCGTGCGCGGTCCTGACGGCGGAGCTTGCATGCGACGCCAGGATGCGGCCGACGACGCTTGGGTGGCGCTGTGGAATGGGGACGAGGCGCACCCGCCGGACGCGACCGGCATGCTGGCTGCGATCGTGGCGCCGCTCGCGGCCGGCAATGTGCCTGTCTGGGTCGCGGCCAGCTTCGACGGCGACATCGTGCTGATCCCCGTTGATCAGGTAGACGAGGCGTCTGGGCTGCTGCGCCAGGCCGGCCACCGGGTGATTGGCTGACGACTCCGAATGCGGTGCCCGCTTCTGTCTCGTGCAGGAGTTCCTGGCGGTAGCGTCAGCGGCCTTGGACGTGTATCCGGCGGTGACTTTTCGCGACGTCGAGGCGGCGCTGATGTTCATGTCTGTGGCGTTTGGGATGTCGACCAGCGACGTGGAGTAACGACCTGGAGCGAGATCGGTCCGGCAGTCGTGGGCTGTTGCGCGCACGGCGCCGAGACGCCCGGTTGGTTGGCCCGTGTCG
>DASXPL010000018.1:0-68860 GCA_036493615.1 Steroidobacteraceae bacterium | reverse complement strand
CCAGGTCAGCCAGATCATCAGCGGTGCCGCCGGTGCGCGCCGCCACGATCGATACGTCTTCGGGCACGTCCTCGTGATAAAGCACGCCGCGTCCGTCGTCGCAGGCCACCACGTAGACCGCCGACCAGGGCACCACGGTTCGGTGCGGCGTCTTGGCGAACGAGAGCGTGGCCCGCACACCGTACTCGTCGATTTCCAGATCCGGAATCGGGATGGGCAGATCGTGCCCGTATTGCAGCACCAGATGGCCTTCGGCGCGCAGGTGCATGGGGACAACCACGCCCGGGCGGCGCGCGTCCAAATGCAAGGAAGTCCATCCCTCTCGTAGAAGTGCGAGGAAAGCGTCCTGCTTTGAGGGACGTTCTGGAGAGCGCATGTCTCGCAAGCGAAGGAAGTTTAGTCTTAACTGATAGGCCGTAGGTTGCAAATGCAGAGTTAAGCCGCCGCCGGCCCATAACTGAACGGAGGGCGCAGAATTTTCTGGTTCCGCGGCGACGGATCGCCGGTTTTGAGATACCCTGCGGACGTGCCGAATCGAACGCCCTTCGCGCCAACCCCCGCGAATCCTGCCCGGTTTCCGTCTGGTTGGCGCGCGCGGTTGGCCCGCGATCCGATTCCAGTGTTGCTGCGCGAGGGTAGCCCGGCCCTGGTCGCCCGGGTGCGGCGCGATTTGATCGCCGACGATGAGGCGCCCGGCCCTGACGAGGTAGCCAGTTATCCTGAAGTGAAGGCCTTTCTGCGCAAGCAGGACAAAAAAGGCTACTTCCTGCCCAAGAGCACGGAGAAGGCGCTGGGCTCGGCCAAGTTCGCCGCATGCCTGGCCACGTTGCGCGGGCTGGATCATCTGGCCGAGATCGGCCTGGGCTTGCCCAATCCCACCGTCGAGACCGCGGCGGAGTTTCTGTTGTCGTCGCAAGCCAAAGACGGCGGAATTTCCGATCTGACGCTGGCCGAGACCCGCGAAGGGCGCGGCAAAATCGTGGCGCTGCATTTTCACGGCTGGGCTATGGGCGTGCTGTGCAAAGCCGGCCTCGACGCTGATGAGCGGGTGACGCGCGGGTTTCGTTTCTTGCTGGAAAACCGGCAAGCCGACGGTGGCTGGGCTTGGCGTGGTGTGCGCGCCGATTCGGCGGCGCGGCCGTCGAGCCACCTGGTGACCGGCATGGCCCTGCGGGCGTTCGCTGCCTCACCGACGCGAAGGACGTCGCGCGAAGCACGGCGGGCCGCTGAGCTTTTGGCGACTCGGTTCCTGCAACCCGATCGTTATCCGGATCGCAAGGCTGCCAGCTACTGGGAGCAGATCGCCGAGCCGCGCTTTTACACCGACGTGCTGGACGCGCTGGATTGCGTGACCGCGGTGGGTCTCGGAAAAGAAAACTCCGGTGTGCGCACCGCCGAAGCCTATTTGCGCGGGCGGCAACGGGCGGACGGCCTTTGGTACCCCGGCCCGCCCGTGCGCTCGATGGCCGGTGAAAAGCCCGAACCACCGTCCGACAAAGATCGCGAAGCCGCCCGCTGGCTGACCATTCGCGTACTGATGGTTTTGCGCAGGGTGAATTAAGGCCAGCGCACTTCCTCCCACCGATCGGACCTAACGATGTGGGCGTTCGTGGGTCTACTTCGATCGATTTTATGCGGCACTATTCGCCCGGGAACCTTCGGCGTGGGAGGCACCGTCCTAGTCGCATGGTTCGGGGATGGTGGGCTTTCGCCGTGGTGGCGGCGGTGGGATGTTCAGGCGACACGCCGCTGGAGCCAGCCGCGTTTCCGACGGCGTTTGTGCGCGCTGGCTGCGCACGCGCGCAAGCGTGTTGCGTGCAGTGGGCGCAGTCGCCGGCGGCGGGCGACACCCAGACAAGCTGCGAGGCGATGTACGATTTTTCGGCGGCGTTGATGGGTGACCTTGGCGAGGCGGTCCGGGAAGGCCACGCGGTTTACGACCCGGGCAAGGCCGCGGCATGCGTCGACAAGATGGCCACCATCGGCTGCGACATTCACATCGACGTCACCCGCGCGGACGTGGTCAGCGACGAGTGCGCGCAAGCGGTGCGGGGCCTCATCTCGGTGGGCGGCGAATGCGAGAGCACCTGGGACTGCGCGTCCGGACTTTTTTGCGACGGCGTTTCGGACGGCGATCATCGGTGCGTCTCGCGCCGTCCCGACGGTGCGCCGTGCACCAGCGACGAACAATGTGCTGGCGGCGGCTGCCTCGACTGGCTTTGCGGGCAACGGCCGCCCATGTGCACGCCCGGCTGATCGCCCGGCCGCCCGGCGAGCAAGGGCCGCCGAAACGTGATACAAGAACGCCCTTGATCAGGCACGATTTCACGCTGGCCGAGGTGCGCGCCATCCACGATTCGCCGCTGCCCGAACTGATGCTGCGCGCGCAGATGGTCCACCGCGAACACCACAAACCGGAGGAGGTACAGCTGTGCTCGCTGCTGTCGGTGAAGACCGGCGGCTGCCCGGAGGACTGCTCGTACTGTCCGCAGTCGTCGCGTTACGACACCGCGGTTGATCCGGAGCGCTTGATGACCGTGCCCGAAGTGATGGAGGCAGCGACGCGGGCGAAAGATGCCGGTGCGTCGCGCTTCTGCATGGGCGCGGCCTGGCGCGAAGTGAAGAACGGACCGGCGTTTGATCAGGTGCTGCTGATGGTCCGCGGTGTGCGCCAGCTGGGCCTGGAAGCCTGCTGCACGCTGGGCATGCTCACCGACGAGCAGGCGGCCAAGCTGGCCGACGCCGGCCTCACCGCTTACAACCACAACCTGGACACCTCGCGGGCGTTTTACGGGTCGATCATCAGCACGCGCACGTACGACGATCGCCTGCGCACGCTGGATAACGTGCGGCGCGCCGGCATCACTGTCTGTTCGGGCGGGATCATCGGCATGGGCGAATCGCTCGACGATCGCTGCGCCATGCTGATGACGCTGGCGAACCTGAACCCGCACCCGGAGAGCGTGCCGGTGAACGCGCTGGTGCCGTCGCCGGGGACGCCGCTTGCCGATCGTCCGCCCGTCGACACCATCGAATTCGTCCGCATGATCGCCACCGCGCGCATCCTGATGCCGAAGGCGAAGGTGCGTCTGTCGGCCGGCCGCCTGCAGATGTCGCGCGAGGCGCAGGTGCTGTGTTTTCTGGCCGGCGCGAACTCGGTGTTCTACGGCGAGAAGCTGCTGACCACCGGCAACCCGGACGTGGAGCGCGACCGCAACCTGTTTCTGCGCCTCGGGCTGGCGCCGGAACCGCCCAGGGCGGAAGTGGCCGTGACGGTGCCGGCACGCAGCGAGCCGGCGACGGCCGCCGCGCACTGACGCGTTGCAGCCGCCGGTCACAAGGCGCGGCGTGCGCTCACTGCAACAGGCGCTGGGGACGCTCGAGCAGGCACAGCTGCGCCGCCGGCGCCTCACCGTGGACTCCTTCGCAGCCGCAGGCAGCCGCGTGCGGCTGACGGTCGGCGGCAGCACCCTGACTGACTTCAGCAGCAACGACTACTTGGGTCTGGCGCGCCATCCGGCGCTGGCGCGGGCCATGGCCGAGTGCGCTGCCGTCGCCGGCGCCGGCAGCGCCGCCTCGCACCTGGTCAGCGGCCACGGCAGGGAACACCAGGCCCTGGAGGAGGAACTCGCCCACTTCACGCACCGCGAGCGCGCGCTGCTGTTCACCAGCGGCTATGCGGCCAACCTTGCGGTGATGACGAGCCTTGCCGGGCGCGGCGAGCGCGCGGTGCTCGATAAGCTCTGCCATGCATCACTCATCGATGGTGTGCGGCTTTCCGGGGCGCAGCTGAAGCGCTACCCGCATGCAGATACGGCGGCCGCGCAGCACCTGCTGGCCGCCGCCGCAGGCGCCGCGGCGCTCCTGGCCACCGACGGGGTGTTCAGCATGGACGGGGACCTCGCGCCGCTGCCCGCGCTGGTGCAGGCGGCGCTGGGCGCACGGGCCTGGCTGGTCGTGGACGATGCCCACGGGCTGGGCGTGCTGGGTGCCGGCGGCGGCGGCACGCTCGAGCACTTCGGGCTCGACGCCCGTGCGGTCCCGGTGCTGGTCGGCACGCTCGGCAAGGCCTTCGGTTCCTTCGGCGCCTTCGTGGCCGGCGATGCCGCCCTGGTGGAGTTCCTCATCCAGAAGGCGCGCTCCTATATCTATACGACCGCGCTGCCGCAGCCGGTGGCCGCGGCCACCCGCGCGGCGCTCAACCTGGTCCGCGAGGAAGGCTGGCGCCGCGAGCGGCTGCGGACACTGACGCGGCGCTTCCGCGCCCGGGCGCTCGCCGGCGGGGTGCCGCTCATGGACTCGGCGACCCCAATCCAGCCGGTGCTGCTGGGAAATGCCGCCGCGGCGCTGTACGCCCAGGCGCAGCTGGTCACGGCCGGCTTCCTCGTGATCGCCATCCGGCCTCCCACCGTGCCCGCCGGCGGTGCCCGGCTGCGCGTCGCACTCTCGGCTGCCCACACCGAGGCGCAGGTCGATGCGCTGGCGGACGAGCTTGCGCAGGTATGCGCGCGCGAGCTCAGCGCATGAGTGGCCTGCACGTCAGGATCACCGGCCGCGGCCGGGACCTGGTGCTGCTGCATGGCTGGGCGGCGAACCTCGGGGTGTGGAAGGACCTCACCCGCGCGCTGTCGCACACTTTCCGCATCATCAGCCTCGACCTGCCGGGCCACGGCAAGAGCGACTGGGACCCGCGGGCCCACACCCCGGCAGCCCAGACCTGGCGCGTGCACGAGACGCTCGCCCCGCTCACCGAGCGCTACTCGCTCCTTGGCTGGTCCCTCGGCGGGCAGTTCGCGCTCGACCTGGCGGCCGCCATGCCCGGGGCCATCGAGAACCTGGTGCTGGTGAACAGCTCCCCCCGCTTCCTCGCCGCCCCGGGCTGGCCCTACGGCACCGCGGCGGCGATGCTGCGCAGGCTGGAGGCGCGCCTGGCACACGACCGCGGCCGGGCCATCGATGACTTCATGAACCTGCAGGTGCGCGGTACGCCCCCGCGCACCGCCGCGCGGGTGCTCAAGAAGCTGCGCACCGTGCAGCGCATCCACGGCGCCGGGCATTACGAGGCGCTGGTGAACGGACTCGAGCGCCTGAAGAACGGCGACCTGCGCGCCGCGCTCACGCAGGTGCGCGTGCCGACGCTGGTGATCGGCGGCAGCCACGACCGCATCATCCACCCGAGCGCCTCGCGCGCGCTGGCCGCCCTGGCCGGCGGGCGCTACGTGGAAATCCGCGAGGCCGGCCATGCGCCCTTCCTGTCACACCCGACGCGCTTCGCGCAGCTGGTGAAGGAGTTCGTGCGTGACTGAGGCTGCGGCTTTCCGCCTCGACCGCGCCGGCATCCGCGCCGCCTTCGACCGCGCCAGCGCCACGTACGAGTCAGCCGCCGGCCTGCAGGCACAGGTCGCGCAGGAGCTGCTCGGGCGCCTGGACACCTTCGGCCTCAGCCCGCGCGTGGTGCTCGACCTGGGTGCCGGCACCGGGCGCACCACGCGCGAACTGAAGCGCCGCTACCCGCGCGCCACGGTCATCGCCCTCGACCTCGCGCCCGGTATGCTGCGCGAGGCCAACCGCCATCAGTTCCGCTGGCGGCGCTTCGAGCGGGTCTGCGCGGATGCGCAGCGGCTGCCCCTTGCCGGCGCTACCGTGGACCTGATGTTCTCCAGCCTCATGCTGCAGTGGTGCGAGCCTTTGGATGCCGCCTTCGCCGAGGTGCGGCGCGTGCTCAAGGCCGGCGGCTTCTTCGCCTTCAGCACCTTCGGGCCGGCCACCCTTTCGGAACTGCGCAGCGCCTGGGCGCAGGCCGACGGGTACAACCACGTGAACCACTTCATCGACGTGCACGACGTCGGGGCTGCGCTCATGCGCGCGGGCCTCACCGAGCCGGTGCTGGACGTGGACAGGATCGAGGTCGACTACCCGGACGCGCGCACGCTGATGCGCGACCTGAAGTGCATCGGCGCACACAACGTCACCGCCGGGAGGGCGCGCGCGCTCACCGGGCGTACCCGGCTGGCGCGCATGGAGAGCGCCTACGAGGCCTACCGGCGCGATGGCTCGCTGCCTGCGACCTACGAGGTGATCTACGGGGCGAGCTGGGGCGGCTCAGCTGCCCACCGCGCAGCCCCCGGGGAGACCGTGATCGATGCAGGCTCGATCCGCAGGGCGGTGCGTCCGTGAGCGCCCGCGGCATCTTCGTCACCGGGACCGACACCGGGGTCGGCAAGACGGTCATCGCCTGTGCCCTGGTGCGCGGACTGCGCGCGCAGGGGTTGAAGGTGGCGGTCATGAAGCCGGTCGCCTCCGGCTCACAGCCCACCCCCCAGGGCCTGCGCAACGCCGACGCCCTGGCACTGGCCGCCAGCGCCGGCTACGAGGGCCCATACGAGGAATTGAACCCATATTGCTTCGAACCGCCGATTTCCCCGCACATCGCCGCAAAAGAAGCCGGGATCGAGATAGATACCAGCAGGATCAGGCATCTTTACGATGCCCTGGCCGCGGGGGCCGACTGGGTGGTGGTGGAGGGCGCCGGGGGCTGGTTTGCCCCGCTCAACGAGCGCCAGACCATGGCGGACATTGCCTGGGCGTTGACCGTGCCGGCGCTGCTGGTGGTGGGGCTGAAGCTCGGGTGCCTGAACCACGCGCACCTGACCCGGGTCGGGATCGAGGCGCATGGGGTGACCTTCGCCGGCTGGGTCGCCAACTCGATCGACGCGGACTTTGCGCGCCCGGCGGAGAACCTCCTGGCGCTGGAGCGCCTGCTGGGCGCGCCGGCGCTGGCAAGCGTGCCTCACCTTGCCCGGCCCGACAGCCCGTTCAGCCTTACCCAGGGCGCAGCGCGGCTGGCAGCCGCACACCTTAAGCCCATGATTGGCCTTGAATAACGACCCTCGCGCGCTACCATCGTCCGCATCGTGGACGCCCCGCCACTGCGCATCGAGATCAAGCCCAACTGCGCCCTCAGCGTACGCGGGGCCCAGCTGTTCTTCGTGCTCGCCTGCATCGCACCGGCCGGCATCGCCGGCTACCTCACCTGGCGCGGCTACTGGCCGGTGCTGCCCTTTGCCGGCGCGGAACTCGTGCTGCTGGGCTGGGCACTGCACGCCTCGCTGCAGCGGCGTTTCCATATCCAGCGCATCATCCTCACCGAGTCCGACGTCAGCATCGAGACCTGGCAGCCGGGCCGCTGCGCGCAGGTCGTGTTCCCGCGGCATTGGGCGCAGGTTAAACTGCGCCGCCCCGCAGCACGCTTGCATCCGAGCCGGCTCACGATCGAGTCGCACGGCCGTCAATGCGAGCTGGGCAGCTTTCTCACGGAAGAGGAGCGGCGTGGACTGGCGCTGCGGTTGCAGCGACTCATAGGTCACGTCAATGAATCGCCCTCCTGGCCGTAGGCTTGGTGGCAGAGGCGGCCGTTGGTTTGCTTACTGTTTGAAGTTGCGCGGTCCGCGGGATGCCCCGGGGAGCCGCGCTGTAAGGCACGTTAATGATGATTCGCGCACGACTCGCCACCCTCGCCCTGCTCGCGGCGGCTGCCTGCGGCTCCCTGGCCGCGCACGCCGACTCCGGCTGGGCGCAGCTCAACATGACCCCCGGGGTCACGGAGATGAGCCGCAACATCTACGGCCTGCACATGCTGATCTTCTGGGTCTGCGTGGTCATCGCGGTGCTGGTGTTCGGCGTCATGGTGTACTCGCTGGTGAAGTTCCGCAGGTCCAAGGGCGCCATCCCGGACGTGACCATGGTGCACAACACCAAGGTCGAGCTGGTATGGACCGCCGTGCCGGTCGTCATCCTGGTCGCCATGGCCGTGCCGGCGGCCAGGACGCTGGTGCAGATCGAGGACACCAGCAAGACCGAGCTCACCATCAAGGTGACCGGCTTCCAGTGGGGCTGGCAGTACGAGTACCTGGATGACGGGGTGGCCTTCTACTCGCACCTGGACCACGCCAGCAATGCCGCCCGGCAGCTGAGTGCCAATATCGACCCGGCCAGCGTCGACAACTACCTGCTGAACGTCGACTACCCGCTGGTGGTGCCGGCCGGCACCAAGGTGCGCCTGCTGATCACCGGTGCGGACGTCATCCACTCCTGGTGGGTGCCGGCCTTCGGGGTCAAGAAGGACGCGATCCCCGGCTTCGTGAACGAGGCGTGGTTCAAGGTGGACGCGGACAAGCCCGGCCTGTACCGCGGCCAGTGCGCGGAGCTGTGCGGGCGCGACCACGGCTTCATGCCGATCGTCGTGGACGTGCGCTCCAAGGCCGACTACCAGACGTGGGTGAAGGGCAAGGCCGCCGAGCAGAAGCAGGCCGCCGCCCCCGATGCCAGCGCCACCGCCGCCGCGCCCAGCGCACCCTGACCCCACCGCACACATCTAAAGAGAATCAGCCCATGGCCGATCCGCACGCACACGACGCCACGCTCGAGCACGACAGCCACGACCACAAGCCGCACGGCTGGCGGCGCTGGGTGTACGCGACCAACCACAAGGACATCGGCACGATGTACCTGATCTTCGCCTGCACGATGTTCTTCATCGGCGGGGCAATGGCGATGGTCATCCGCCTGGAACTGTTCAAGCCCGGCATGCAATGGGTCGATCCGCAGCTGTTCAACTCGATGACGACGATGCACGCGCTCATCATGATCTTCGGCGCGGTGATGCCCGCCTGGACCGGGCTCGCCAACTGGATGATCCCGATGCAGGTCGGGGCCCCGGACATGGCGCTGCCGCGCCTGAACAACTTCAGCTTCTGGATCCTGCCCTTCGCCTTCACGCTGCTGTTGTCCTCGCTGTTCGTGCCGGGCGGTGCGCCGGCTGGCGGCTGGACCATGTACCCGCCGCTGGTGCTGCAGAACGGGGCCTCGTTCCCGATGCTGATCTTTGCGATACACATGATGGGTGCCTCCTCGATCCTGGGCGCCATCAACGTGGTCGTGACCATCATGAACATGCGCGCCCCGGGCATGACGCTGCTGCGCATGCCGCTGTTCGTGTGGACCTGGCTGATCACCGCCTACCTGCTGATCGCGGTGATGCCGGTGCTCGCCGGGGCGGTGACCATGCTGCTCACCGACCACTTCTTCGGCACCACCTTCTTCACCGCCGCCGGCGGTGGCGACCCGGTGATGTTCCAGCACATCTTCTGGTTCTTCGGGCACCCCGAGGTGTACATCCTCATCCTGCCCGCCTTCGGCATCGTCTCGGAGATCATCCCGACCTTCTCGCGCAAGCCGCTGTTCGGCTACGAGGCGATGGTGTACGCGGTGGCCTCGATCGCCTTCCTGTCCTTCATCGTGTGGGCGCACCACATGTTCACCGTCGGCATGCCGCTGGCGGCGCAGCTGTTCTTCATGCTCTCGACCATGCTGATCGCCATCCCCACCGGGGTGAAGGTGTTCAACTGGACGGCGACCATGTGGAAGGGCTCGCTGTCGTTCGAGCCGCCGATGCTGTTCGCGCTCGCCTTCCTGTTCCTGTTCACGATCGGCGGCTTCTCGGGCCTGATGCTCGCCATCGTGCCGGCCGACTACCAGTACCAGGACACCTACTTCGTGGTCGCGCACTTTCACTACGTGCTGGTGCCGGGGGCCATCTTCGGCATCATGGCCGGGGTGTACTACTGGCTGCCCAAGTGGACCGGGCACATGTACAACCAGGCCCTGGCCACCTGGCACTTCTGGCTGTCGGCCATCTTCGTCAACGTGCTGTTCTTCCCGCAGCACTTCCTCGGCCTGGCCGGCATGCCGCGCCGCATCCCCGACTACGCCGTGCAGTTCACCGACTGGAACATGGTGTCCTCGATCGGCGGCTTCGGCTTCGGGCTCGCGCAGCTGCTGTTCCCGTACATCGTCTGGCGCGCGGTGCGTTCGGGCGAGCGCATCGGCAACTCGGCCTGGGAGGGCGCGCACGGCCTGGAGTGGCAGCTGCCCTCGCCGGCGCCGTACCACTCGTGGTCGACGCCGCCCACTGATGCGCAGATCGCGCGCGGTGCGGCGCATTGATGGGGCACGAGGCGATGGCACAGCCGGACCCTGAGCTGCGGCGCCGCGTGCGCCGCAGCACGCTGTTCTGGCTGGCCGTGGCCGCCGCCTTCTACCTCGGCTTCATCGTGCTCACGCTGGTGCGCGGCGCGAAATGAGCGAGCAGCAGCGCGCCAACCGCACGCTCACCCTGAAGCTGCTCGCCTTCGCCGCCGGCGCCTTCGCGTTCGGCTTTGCGCTGGTGCCGCTGTACAACGTGCTGTGCTCGGTCACCGGCTACGGCGACCAGACCAAGCTGCTCAAGCGCGTGGCTGCGATCGAGCACCCGGACCTGAAGCGCACCGTCACCGTCGAGTTCCTCACCAGTGTCGCCAGTGCCGGGGAGTGGGAGTTCCGCCCGGTCGTGCGCACCGTGCAGGTGCACCCGGGACAGCTGTTCACCGCGCAGTTCTTCGCGCACAACCTGACCGGACGGGTTTCCGTGGCGCAGGCGGTGCCGAACATCGCCCCGTCCGAGGTGGCCGCCTACTTCCACAAGACCGAGTGCTTCTGCTTCTCGCCGCAGAAGTTCTCGGCCGGCGAGGGCCGGCAGATGCCGGTGCGGTTCATCATCGACCCGGCGCTGCCGCAGCACATCGAGCTGATCACCCTCGCCTACACCTTTTACGACGAGTCCTCGCGCGTGACCGCGCGCTAGGCTGACACCAAGAGAAAGTCCGACATGGCCAACGCACAAGTCCCCGACGGCAACCAGTACTACATCCCGCACCACAGCCCGTGGCCGATCCGCGGCTCGATCGCGCTGTTTGCGATCATGCTGGGGGCCATCTCCTACCTGAACGACTGGGCGGGCGGCTGGGCCTTCATTCCCGGGGCGGTCCTGCTGGCCTACATGTTCTTCGGCTGGTTCGCGGTGGTCATCGGCGAGAGCGAGCACGGCACCTACAACATGCAGGTCGACCGCTCGTTCCGCATGGGGATGATGTGGTTCATCTTCTCCGAGGTCATGTTCTTCGGCGCCTTCTTCGGGGCGCTGTTCTATGCGCGCGTGCTGGCGGTGCCATGGCTGGGTGGGGAAGGGGTGAAGGTGTTCACCAACTTCGTGCTCTGGCCGCACTTCGAGGCTGGCTGGCCGACCAACGGGCCGGCGCACGTCGGTGGCATCGACGGGGTGTTCAGCACCATCCCGGCGATCGGCATCCCGATGCTCAACACCGCGATCCTGCTCACCAGCGGAGTGACCATCACCATCGCCCACCATGCACTGCGTGCCGGGCAGCGCGGCAAGCTCAAGCTGTTCCTGGCGCTGACCTTCCTGCTGGGCTTCACCTTCGTGGGTTTCCAGGCGCACGAATACGGCGAGGCCTACAGCGAGCTGGGCCTGCGCCTGTCCACCGGCATCTACGGCTCGACCTTCTTCATGCTCACCGGCTTCCACGGGCTGCACGTGACGATCGGCGCGATCATGCTCACGGTGATCTGGCTGCGCGTGCTGCACGGGGACTTCACCCCGCGGCGTCACTTCGCCTTCGAGGCGGTTGCCTGGTACTGGCACTTCGTCGACGTGGTGTGGCTCGGCCTGTTCATCTTCGTGTACTGGCTGTAGCCGCAGCGCAGCGCGGCGCTCTAGGGGTGCGGCGGGGCGCTGCCGCCGAGCGCGTGCGGGGCCAGGAACCCCATGCGCCAGGCCACGAACAAGAGCACGAACAGTGCGAGCGACAGGCTGATGCGCACGGTCAGGGCGCGGGCGAGTTTCGCTGAGTCCTCTTCGCCGCCGCGCGACAGGTGGAACAGGCCCGACCCCAGGCTCACGAGGATCCCGGCAAGGCACAGCGCAACCAGAACCCAGATGACTGACCGCATACACCAGAGTGTACCTGCGCCGCCGCCCGGGCGCGGAACCGGCTGGGCGCTGCTGGGGCTGGCGGTGCTGGCCTGCGTGGCATTCGTGCGCCTGGGCTTCTGGCAGTGGGACAAGGGCCAGGAGCGCGAGAAGCAGTGGGCGCACTTTGCACGCGGTGCCGAAGTACTGGTCGACCTCGACGACGGCGCCACCGCCCCGATCGCCCTGTACCAGCGGGTGCGTGCCAGCGGCACCCTCGATGGCGGCCACCAGTTCCTGCTCGACAACCGCTCCTACCGCGGCCGGCCCGGCTACGAGGTGCTCACGGCGCTGACGCGCCCGGGAGCCGCGGCGCTGCTGGTGGACCGCGGCTGGGTCCCGTTCACCGGCTCGCGACGCGTGCTGCCGGAGGTGGCCGTGACGCACAGCGCACCGGTGAGCCTCACCGGGCGGTTGAGCCTTTTGCCCAGCCGCGGGCTTGCCATGGGACACGCCCCGCCACAGGGCGGAAGCTGGCCGGCGGTCACCTCCTTCCCCGACATGGCGGAGTTGGCGGCCGCCTATGGCGCCCCGCTCGAGCCGCGCATCCTGCTGCTCGACCCGGGCGCACCGCTCGGCTACCTGCGTGACTGGCAGCCCCCGGGCCTCGCCCCGCTGCGGCACTACTCCTATGCAATCCAGTGGTGGAGCTTTGCGGCGCTCACCGTGTTCCTGTGGGGACTGCTCACCCTGCGGAAGCATCGCGCCGCGGTGAGAACATGACAACGAACCAACCCAACCTGCGGGCGCGCAACCTGCGCATGCTGGCACTGCTCGCCTCGCTATTCGTGGTGCCGCTGGCGCTGGCGTTCTTCACCTACTACGGCACCTCGTGGCGGCCGCTCGCGCGCGTGAACCACGGTGAGCTGATCACCCCGGCACGGGCGCTGCCGGAGAGTGCGCTGACGGCGGTGGTGAGCGCACCCGCGGCAGCGCCGGTGACGCTGTTCCGCGGCCAGTGGTCGCTGGTGTATGTCGGCGACGGCGCCTGCCCGGAGGAGTGCCGCCAGGCGCTGTACCTGATGCGCCAGACGCGTCTCTCACTCAACAACGACATGACACGCGTTGCGCGCGTGTTCCTGGCCACGGCCGGCTGCTGCGCGCGCAGCTTCTTCGAGCGCGAGCATGCAGGCCTTACCGTCATCGACGCCGGCGGCCCGCAGGCGCAGGCGCTGCTGGCGCAGTTCCCGCCGGGCGCGCGCGCGCACACGCTGTTCGTGGTCGACCCGCTGGGCAACCTCATGATGAGCTACGATGCGCGCCAGAATCCGCGCGGCCTGCTCGAGGACCTGAAGAAGCTGCTGCGCCTGTCGCACATCGGCTGATCATCGAGGGGAGCGTTCCGCGATGCCGGTTGCCCTGTGGATGCGCCGCCTGGCATTGGCCGCCGTGCTGTTGTGCTTTGCGGTCGTGGTGCTCGGGGCGTACGTGCGCCTGACGGCCGCCGGTCTGGGCTGTCCTGACTGGCCCGGTTGCTACGGGCACCTGAGCCCGCTCGGGGCCGCCCACAGCACCAACCTCCAGCAGGCCTTCCCGGACCGCCCGCTGGAGGTCGGCAAGGCGTGGCGCGAGATGCTCCACCGCTACGCGGTCGGGACCCTGAGCTGCCTCATCCTCATCCTGGCGGTGCTCGCCGTGCGAACGCGCCGGCAGCACCTGGCGAGCGTGCCGCTGGTGTTCGCGCTGGTGGCCGCCCTGATCGTGCAGGCGCTGCTGGGGATGCTTACCGTGACCTGGCGGCTCAACCCGCTCATCGTCACCGCGCACCTGGTGTTCGGCATGACCACGCTCGCGCTGTTGTGGTGGCTGAGGCTGTCGCTGCCGGCCAGCGGCTGGGGCGCCGCGGCGATGACCAGCCTCGGCCGCGCCATCTCCGGCGGCGGCGGCTCGCCGCTGGTGAGCGCGCGGCGCCTGGTGCTCATCGGCCTCGCGGCACTCATCGTGCAGATCGTGCTCGGCGGCTGGACCAGCAGCAACTATGCGGCCGTTGCCTGTCCTGACCTGCCGACCTGCCAGGGCGCGCTGTGGCCACGCGCGGACTTTGCGCAGGGATTCCAGCTGTGGCACGGCCAGGTCAACTACGAGGGCGGTGTCCTGGATAACCCGGCGCGCGTGGCCATCCACCTCACGCACCGCCTGGGGGCACTGGTGGCAACCGCGGTGCTCACGCTGGCAGCGGTGTTCGTACTGCGCCGGCGCGGCCTGGTCGCCGCGCGGCCGCGCGCCTGGGCGGTGCTGGCCGCGCTGGTGCTGCAGCTGCTCATCGGAAGCTCGATGGTGCTCAAGAGTTTCCCGCTGTGGCTGGCGACCGCACACACCGCCGGGGCCGCGCTGCTATTGCTGGCGACGCTGGCGCTGTTGCGGGCGCTGAGCGCGCGCTAGCAGCATCGTCGATCGTCACCGCAAGCTTCGGTCCTGGCCCGTCGGGCCGGGCAGCAGCGCCCGCGCTCAGTCATCTTCGGAGGGTCCGGCGCCCACCGCGCAGCTGGAGTCCAGCAGCAGCTCTGCTCCCGGCGCCGATGTACTCGCCAGCACCGCGAACCCGGGTCCGTCCGCATACTGCATGCCAGCCACCAGCATCGTGAACTGTCCGGCCCTCACCAGATCGCCCGGCATGCCCGCGGCCAGCAGCTGGACGGGGTTTTGAGCGCCAAGATCCGCCCCGTCAATGCGCAACGCCTGGTATGGCCAGCCATCGAGAGTGATTTGCGACCAAGTCGGGCGGATGCGCTGCGCATTCTGTGCAAGCGCCGCAAAGATTCCGCGGCCGAGGCATTCAATATGAATGTGGAGCTGATCCTGGCTGCGCGCGCGGATGGAATTCATGGCCAGGCCGACTGCGGACCTCGGCACGGAGTGCCCAAGGTAGCTCGCCAGCATGCCGCGCGCCTTCCACGCCGCGTCAAAATAGTTCGGGGCGCCCGGCTCTTCCAGCTCCGGACTTTCTATGCCGGTGATGCTGCGCGTACTGATCAGCAGCAGGTGCGCACCGCCCTTGCGGTCGTGGAGGATCGCGTAGCCGCGGTCACGGGCAGCCGCGCTCGAGACCTCGATGCTCACGCTCAGACACGGGTCTGCCCGGTGCTCCTTCAGCCACAGCGGCACACACTGCTGCTGGACGATGAGCCGCAGGCGATCGCGTTGCGGCTCGGTCACGGCGGCTGCGCTCAGCATCGCCGCCGTCGCGACTGCCGTGGCGATGGCCACCGCCGTATCCCGCCGCCCCATCCGGATCGCCTCCCATAGAGCCAAGGTCTACCCGATCCGCCGCCTGCCTGATATCCCACGAATCTTTGTACCGATCATGGCGATCCGGTGACGCCTGTCCAGAGGTCCGCGCCCGACGCCGATCTGGTAGGCTGCGCATCCCCTTGATTCCCGACCGGCCCTGCGGCCCAGGCACTGTGGCGACGACTTCCCCTATCGCGACCGGCGCACGGTCGGCCTGGCGCCGCTACCTAGAGCTGACCAAGCCTAAGGTCGTGGCCCTGATCACCTTCACCGCGATCGTGGGCACGCTGCTGGCGAGCCCGGGCCTGCCGCCGCTGGATGCCCTCATCTTCGGCAACCTCGGCATTGCGCTCGCGGCCGCCTGCGCGGCCACCATCAACCACGTGCTCGACCGGCACATCGACGAGGTCATGGCGCGCACGCGCGCCCGCCCGCTGCCCAGCGGCGAGCTGACCGAGGCCAACGCGCTGGTATTTGCCGCCTGTCTCGGGGTGAGTTCGATGGCGATCCTCGCCTTCCTGGTGAACCTTCTGACCGCGGCGCTCACCTTCCTGTCCCTGATCGGCTACGCGGTGATCTACACCCTGTGGCTCAAGCGCGCGACCCCGCAGAACATCGTCATCGGCGGGGCGGCCGGGGCCGCGCCGCCGGTGCTCGGCTGGGCGGCCGTGACCGACAGTGTCGACCCGAACGCGCTGCTGCTCTTTCTCATCATCTTCGTCTGGACGCCGCCGCACTTCTGGGCGCTCGCCATCGCGCGGCGCGACGAGTACGCACTTGCCGGCATCCCGATGCTGCCGGTGACCCATGGCCTGGCGTACACGCGCCTGCAGGTGCTGCTGTACACGGTGCTCCTGGTGCTGGTGACCTTCATGCCCTACCTCACGCGCATGAGCGGGCTGCTGTACCTGGCGGCAGCCCTGGTGCTCAATGGTGGCTTCCTCTATTACGCGCTGGCGCTGAAGATCACCGCGCGCGCGGAGCTGCCCATGCGGGTGTTCCGTTTCTCCATCACTTATCTCATGTGGCTGTTCGCGGCCCTGCTCGCGGACCACTACCTGCCGGTGCTGCGCGCCTGAGCTAGGGCAGGTCGAACAGCAGCACCTCGGCATCGCGGCCCTCGTGCAGCGCAAGCTCGGCGGGGCCTGGCAGGTAGGCGGCGTCCCCGCCGGACAGCTGCGCCGCGCCAACCGCGAGGGCACCGCGCGCCAGGTGCACGAAGGCGCGCCGGCCTGCCGGCAGTGCATATACCTGCGACTCGGCAGCCGTGAACAGCCCGGCATACACCTGCGCGTCTTGGTTGATCGTCACTGAGCCTTCCATGCCCGCGGGCGAGGCGATCAGCCGCAGGCGGCCGCGCCGCTCGGCGCTCGTGAAGTGTTTCTGCTCGTAGCCGGGAGCCAGGCGCTCGGCTGCCGGGAGGATCCACACCTGCAGCAGGTGCACCGGCTGCGTGGCCGAAGGGTTGAACTCGCTGTGCAGCACGCCGGTGCCTGCACTCATGCGCTGCACGTCCCCGGGCCTGATGAGCGAGCCGTTGCCCAGGGAGTCCTGGTGCTGCAGCTCGCCCTCCAGGATGTAGGTGAGGATCTCCATGTCGCGGTGCCCGTGCCTGCCGAAGCCCTGGCCCGGGGCGACGTAGTCATCGTTGATCACCCGCAGCGGCCCGTAGTGGACTCAGTCGGGGTTGTGATAGTCAGCGAAGGAAAAGGTGTGGTAGCTCTTGAGCCAGCCGTGGTCGGCGAATCCACGCTCGGCACTGCGCAGGACCTCAAGCACGGCGTTCACTCCCGGTGACTGCGCTCTGGTTGCCCCGAGTGTAAGGTCACCGCCGGGCGCGCGTCACCGCGCCTGCGCGGGGTCGCCTTCGGGTATGCGTGTAGAATCACTGCCCGCTTCATCCGCACTGCCGCCCATGGCCGACCCGAACGCCACACTGCCATCGCCGACGCGCGTCGAGCACGCCTGGCACCGCCGCATCCTGCGCACGGTGCAGTTCGGGCTGGCGCGCCTGACCAGCCGCGACGGCTTCGTCACCGCGCGCGCCGCACCTTTCGGCCTCACTTTCACAGGTCCGGCCGCCGATGTCATCACGCGCCACATCTACCGGCTGGGGTCGCACGAGCCGGCCATCACGCGTTACCTGCTCGAGCACGTGCGGCTGGGACCCGAGGACGTCGCCCTCGACGTCGGCGCCAACCTCGGCTGGTACAGCGTGCTGCTGCAGCGCCTGAGCGAGGCCGGGGCGCGCATCTTCGCCTTCGAGCCGGACCCGCAGACCTTCGGCCTCCTGCGCACCAACCTCGAGGCCAACCAGGCCACGCGCGTGCGCGCCTGCAACATCGCCCTCGGGGAGGCGGCCGGCAGCGCGCAGCTGCGTCGCTACAAGGACAGCAACAACGGCCGCCACAGCCTGATCCCGGGGGATGACATCGCAGGCTCGGTCACGGTCCCGCTCGATACGCTCGCACACTTCTGGGACAGCCAGGGCCTGGGCGAGGCGCGCATCGCCTTCATGAAGGTCGACGTCGAGGGCTTCGAGTATTTCGTGCTCAAGGGGGCAGGCGCCCTGCTGCCCCGCTGCGCGAACATCCTGCTCGAGTATTCCCCGCAGAGTCTTGCGCTTGCCGGCCTGCCTGCGGATGCCCTCGTCGAACTCCTGGCCGCGAACAACTTAAGCGCGCGCGCCTTCGTGGACGGGCGCCCGACGCCTGTGAGCTTTGCGGAGCTGCGCTGCGCCGAGTCGCAGCTGGACCTGCTGCTGAGTCCGCAGGGCTAGGTCTTCGCCGCCGGGGCGCGCCGGTGCAGCGTCTGCCAGGAGTAGATCAGCTTGTCCTTCAGCATCAGCATGCCGACCGAGCGGTAGTTGTCCTGGTCGAGCTGCCCCAGGTGCTCGGAACCGAAGTAGCCGGAGGCCTCGCAGCCGTAGGCGGCCAGGATCGACGCGCCGACCACCAGGAAGCGGCCATGCAGCTTGCCGAACATGGCGCTGTCGAAACTCCACCTCAGCCCCTCCCCGGGCGCGCGCGGCAGCTCGATGAGGTAGGCCTGCTGGAATTCGGTGGGCGGGGAACCGAGCACCTTCAAGGTCCCGGACAGCAGCCAGCAGTCGTTGCGGTGCACGAACTCGGTGCGTGACTGCGTCGCCAGCGGCTCCCCGTCGGCGCGCCACAGCGTGCCCGCCCCGGTCCACACTGCCGGCTCAAACAGGAAGGTATGCCGCTCCGGCTCCGCTGCCATGGCCCATTATGGCGCGCGCGTTCGTTTCGCGGTACGTTGCCGCCCCGCGTGACATAACCAAAGGGCTGCCATGCTGATCGAACGCATCTGGTCGGGAAATTCACTGCGCAATTTCCACTACCTGATCGCCTGCCCCGAGACCGGGGAGGCACTCGCGGTGGATCCGCTCGAATGGCAGATGTGCCTGGATGCGGCCAAGGCGCGCGGCTGGCAGATCACCCAGATCCTCAATACCCACGAGCACGAGGACCACACCGGCGGTAATGCTCCGCTCAAGGCTGCGACGCGCGCGCAGGTGCTGGCCCATGCCGGGGCGGCCAGCCGCATCGGCGGCGTCGACCGTGGCCTGCACAAGGGGGACCTGGTGAAGGTCGGGCGTACGGTCACGCTTGAGTCCCTGGATACCCCGGGACACACCATGACGCACGTGTGCCTGCTCTCGCACACCGATGAGCCGGCGCTGTTCTGCGGCGACACCTTGTTCAATGCCGGCGTCGGCAACTGCCACAACGGCGGGGACCCGGGCACGCTGTACGACACCTTCGCCGCGCAGCTGGCGCGCCTGCCGGATGGCACGCGCGTGTACCCGGGACACGAATACATGGCGCGCAACCTGGAATTCACCCTCGACCGGGAGCCGTCCAACCAGGATGCGACCGCGGCACTCGCCGCGGCCCGCCGCTACGAGCCGACCACGGTGCCGGTGACCACGCTGGCGCAGGAGAAGCGCGTCAACACCTTCCTGCGCCTCACGAGCGCAGATGTCATCGCGCGCCTGCGCGAGAGGTTCCCGGACCTCGGTGAGCACCCCGGTCCCAAGGCCGTGTTCATGAAGCTGCGCGAGCTGCGCAACAAGTGGTAGCAGGCGCCCTGCGCAAAAGCCCGGGCAGCCTGCTGCTGAGTACGCTGCTGCTGTGCGGCTGCCACGGCCAGGCGCACTCGCTCGCCTCGCCTGCCCTCACCGAGCAGCAGCGCATCGAGGTCACCGGAGACGTGCGCGTGTTCGCGCTCGAGGTGGCGCAGGATGTGACGCTGCGCGGCCCGGGCGCCTGGGCGAAGCACTTCTCCGGCGCGCCGGAATTCTTCATGGCCTCGCAGGGGGCGCTGCAGTTCGCCAACGGCGCCGCGGCCGCCGAGGGCATCGAGGCGCTCACCCACACGCTCAAGCGCAGCCAGCTGCGCTTCGGGGATGACCTGCGCGTGGATCCGCTGACCGCCGACTACGCCGTGGTCGCAGCCTCATTCACCGAGGTGCTCACCGACAACACCGACCACGACACACCGGTGAGTGGCTTCTTCACCGCACTGGCCGAGCGCCGGGGCGGCGGCTGGGTGTTCCGCAACGCGCACTGGTCGCTGCGGGCTGCCGAGGAGCCGGGCGCCTCTAGTTCTTCGCCTTGAGGTAGCGGTCCATCCAGTCCAGGTACCTCCGGCTGCGGTCGATGAGGAAGCTGGGGCGGGTGAGCACGTGGTACTCGCCCGGGTAGACCACCAGCTGCGCAGGCACCCCCAGGGTCTTGAGGGCCTGGTACATCTGTTCGCCGCCGGCCAGCGGGACGTTGAAGTCCTTGTCACCGCCTAAGAACAGCGTCGGGGTGTGGATCCGGTCGGCGTGGAAGAACGGGTAGCTGACCTTGAGCCACAGGTCCTGGTTGATCCAGGGCGGCCCGAGTTCGGCGTTGTACTGGATGACGTACTCGTCTGCGCCGTACATGGACAGCTGGTTGGCGCTGCCCGCGCCTGCGATCGCCGCCTTGAAGCGCGTGTCGCTGGCGATCACGTAGTCGGTGAGGATGCCGCCGTAGCTCCAGCCGCCGACCCCCAGCCGCTGCGGGTCGGCGATGCCCTGGGCGATCGCGTAGTCGACCCCGGCCAGGAGGTCCTCGACCTCCTTGTCGCCCCAGTCGGCGAAGATGGCGCGCGCGTACTGCGCGCCGCGGCCGGTGCCGCCGCGGTAGTTCACCGCCAGCACCACGTAGCCATGGGTGGCGAAGTACTGCCGCTCCAGCGGCGGCCCGTAACCCCACAGCTCCAGCGAGTGATCGTCCTGCCCGTTCGGGCCGCCGTGGATCCACAGGATCGTCGGGTAGCGCTGCCCGGCCACGAAGCCGGGCGGCTTGACGATCTGGCCGTGCACCTCGACCCCGCTCTTGTCGTTGAAGGTGATGTTCTCGACCGTGCCCAGGGTGATCTCGGCGAACAGCGCATCGTTGTGGTGGGTGAGCACGCGCAGGCGCTCATTCTCCAGCGCAAACACCTCCGGCGGTGCCTTGTCACTGGAGACCAGTACTGCCGCGTGTCCGGCCGCGGCGCTGAGTTCGTGCACGACCATCGGCGCACCCAGCCGGCTGACCACGCCCGTCTCCAGTGCCACGCTCGCCGGGTACTGCTCCCCGTCATCCTCGACCGTGAACTCGATGGCCTTGCCGTCGGCGGTGAATTTCGGCACCACGATCGCGCGGTCCAGGTCGGTGGCCAGCAGGCGCAGGCGGCCGCTGGCCGCATCCGCAACTGCCAGGCGGTCGGTGATATAGGCGTTGTATTTGAGTTCGCCGCCGACGAGCAGGCTGATGAGCCTGCCATCCGGGCTCCACTCCAGCTGCTGGCGATTGGGCGACTCGGTGCTGAGCAGCAGCCGCGGCGTCGCGCCGGGGGCGGTGGCGAGGATCCACAGCTGGTCGATGCCCACATCCTTAGGCCCGCCGACCGGGTGGCCGATGAAGGCCAGTGACTTGCCGTCCGGGGAGAAGGCGGGGTGCGCATCGATGCGCCTGGCGTCCGCGGGCAGCGCGGTGACCGCGCCGTTCTTCACGTCCAGAAGATAAAGGTGCGAGCGCCACTTCTCGGTGAGGTAGCCCTCTTTGTCGGCCTTGAACTGGAAGGCATCCACCACGATCGGCTTGGGTGGCTTCTTCTTTGGGTCCTTGCCCGCGGGCGAGTCTTCGTCCGCCTCCCGCATGACCAGCGCCACGTGCGTGCCGTCGGCCGACCAGCTGTAGCCTGCGATCTGCTGCTTCACGTGCGTGAGCGCGCGCGCCGTTCCGGTGCGCAGCTCCCGTACCCACAGCTGCGTCGTGCCGCCTTCCGGGTGCGCCGTGAGGTAGCTCAGGTAGCGGCCGTCGGGACTGAAGCGCGGATCCGAGACGCTCTCCGCGTGCGTGAGCTGCTTGTTCGCCTCACCCGACCAGCTCACGGACCACAGATCCGCGATGCTCTCGTCGGCCTTCTGGTCGTAGCGGTTGACGAGATACGCCACGGTGGCCCCATCCGGGGCCACGTGCACGTCGTAGACCGGCCTGAAGCGCAGCCAGTCGGCAGGCTCGAGCGCACGTCCGGCATATGCAGCCGGCACAGCGCAGGCGAGCAGGAAGAGGGCGAAACACCGGCGTACGTTCTGCACTCGCAGCTCCTTGGCAGCGCGAAGGGATGGGACTCACCGCGCGGGCGGCGCGCGAGTTTAGCCTGAGCACGCGCCGGCACGGCAAGTCCGGGGACGCGTGCTAGGCTTGCCGCCCCCCTGCGCTGCATTGTGCGGGATGCGAACAGCCCATGAACGCGCCGCAGCCCACCTCGTTGGTAAACAGCCTGACTCAGGCGCGCGCCGCGCTGTTGGCAGGCCGCGCGGCGACGGCGGAGAAGCTGCTGCGCGCCCAGGCCGCGCAGCACGCCGCGGATCCCAACCTGCAGTGGCTGCTGGCAGGTGCGCTGCTGTACCAGGAACAGCCTGCCGCCGCGCGCGAGCTGCTCGAGACGCTCCTGCAGCGCGCTCCGCAGTTCATCGAGGCGCGTGTGGATCTGGCGCGCGCGCTGCGGGCAGAGGGCCGGCCCCAGGAGGCGCGCGAGCAGGTGCGCCGCGTGCTGGAAAAGCACCCGCGCCACCACCGCGCCTGGATGGCCTACGGCGACCTGCTGGTCGAGCTCGAGAACTTCACCGACGCGCGCATCGCCTTCGAGCGCGCGCGCGAGACCGACCCGGAGCGACCAGCGATCGAGCGCGCCACCGCGGCGCTGGCCGCCGACGATCGCCGCAGCTCCGAGGAGATCTTCCGGCAGATCCTGCAGCGCGACCCCAGCCACGTGGCGGCGCTGGTCGGGCTGGCCGCGGCCTCCCTGGCCGCCGAGACACCGCGCGACGCCGAGCGTCTGCTGCGCCACGCGCTCAAACAAAGCGCGAGCCTGCCGCTGATCTGGCGCGCGCTGGGCCCGACCCTGATGCGGCTCGGGCAGGTGGACGCTGCCGACCAGGCCGCGCGGCGCCTGCTGCGCATCGAGCCGGACAACCCGCAGTCCTGGGTGACGCTCGCCAGCGTCGCCACGCGTAACCTGCGCGTGGAGGATGCGCTCGAGGCCTACGAGCAGGCCGCCCGGCTGCAGCCGCAGGAAGTTGGCCTGCGCATGTCGATCGGCCACACCCAGAAGACCCTGGGCCGGCGCGCGGACAGCGAGGCCTCCTACCACCGGGCGCTCGAGCTGGATCCGGGTCACGCCGAGGCCTACTGGAGCCTCGCCGACCTGAAGAACTACACCTTCGCCGACGCGGAGATCGAGCAGCTGCGGCGCCTGGTGCGCGATGATCCGCGCCGCCCGAGCAACGAGGCGCAACTGCACTTCGCGCTCGGCAAGGCCCTGGAGCAGCGTGGCCGGTACGGCGAATCATTCCTCTCCTATGCCCGCGGCAACGCCCTGCGCCGCATCGACGAGCCATTCAGCATCGAGGCCTTCGAGCGCCGCACGCAGCGCATCCGCGCTTTCTTCACGGCGGAATACTTCCGCGCGCGCGCGCAGGCCGGCAACCCCAGTCGTGCGCCGATCTTCATCGTCGGGCTGCCACGTTCCGGCTCGACGCTGATCGAGCAGATCCTGGCCAGCCACTCGCAGGTCGAGGGCACCATGGAGCTGCCGAACATCATCAACCTCGCCTACGAACTGGATGACCGCGTCGCCACGCGCGACGGCTACCCGGACACCATGCAGGCGCTTTCCGCCGCGCAACTCGGGGCGCTCGGCGCGCGCTATCTCGAGGAGACCGCGCCGCTGCGCCTCGGCCTGCCGCACTTCACCGACAAGCTGCCCAACAACTTCAACCACATCGGCCTGATCCACTCGATCCTGCCCAACGCCATCCTGATCGATGCACGGCGCCATCCGATGGACTCCTGCTTCAGCACCTTCAAGCAGCACTTCGCCAAGGGTCAGGCCTTCAGCTACGACCTCGGGGACCTCGGCCGCTACTACCGCTGCTATCTGGACCTCATGGAGCACTGGGATCAGGTCATCCCGGGCAAGGTGCTGTGCGTGCAGTACGAGGACATGGTGCGTGACCCGGAGAGCACCATTCGCCGCCTGCTTGCATTCGCAGGGCTGCCCTTCGAGCCGGCCTGCCTGAACTTCCATGAGACCAAGCGCGCGGTGCGCACGGCGAGCGCCGAGCAGGTCCGGCAGCCGATCTACAGCAGCAGCCTGGGTTACTGGCAACACTTCGAGCGCGAGCTTGAGCCGTTGCGTAGAGCCCTCGGCGATGCAGTTGAACGGTTCCGGCCCGGCGGCTGAATGAACCCGCACGCGTACCCGCAAGGTGTGGCGGGCGCGCCGCAGCCGGAGGTTGACGGACTCACGCACTGCAAAGGATGATCGGCGGCACGCAGCCGCACACGCGTGCGGTTAACGCACAATCGTCAGGGGAATTCCGATGGGCAGACAGGCACAGAACTACCCGGCCAGCATCCTGACGCCGACGCTTGCAGGGCTGCCGTACCGCCGCACGCGCATCGGCTTCGCGGTGGCGGCAGCGGTTGCAGGTGCGGCCGTGTCGCAGCGCGCCCCCGCGGCGGCTGCCGACGTGAGCGGCGGCATTCAGGAAGTCGTCGTGACCGCCCGCAAGGTTTCCGAGAACCTGCAGGACGTGCCCCTGAGCGTCGATGTCTTCACGCAGAGGGACATGCAGAACCTGGCGATCACCAGCCTCGAGGACTACGTCCAGAAGTCGCCGTCGATCTCCTTCATCAGCGTCGGCCCCGGCACGCAGGTGATCGTCATGCGCGGCGCCTCCGACGGCAGTACGCCCAACTACGCCAACACCTCCTCGACCGGGTTCTTCCTGGACGACACCAACCTCGCCTACGGCGGCAGCCAGCCCGACCTGCACCTTTACGACCTGGAGCGCATCGAGGTACTCGAAGGTCCGCAGGGCACGACCTTCGGCGCCGGCTCCATGACCGGCGCGGTGCGCTACATCACCATGAAGCCGGACGTGAACGCCATCAGTGCCGGCGCTGATCTGGACGTCGGCCACATGCAGGGCGGCCGCAACAACCAGACCTACGACGGCTTCCTCAACCTGCCCCTGATCCCGGGCGTGCTGGGGGCGCGCTTCTCCGCCTTCAGCAGCTACAGCGGTGGCTTCATCGACAACCAGCTCACCACGCGCACCTGGGAGAACGGCGCCGTGTCCGACAACTCCGCCTGGGCACGCGATGACTACAACCGTGCGCACAGCGAAGGTGGCCGCGCGGCCCTGCGGCTGCTCATGGGCGAGAAATGGAGCGCCTCGCTCACCTTCCAGTACCAGCGCCAGAGCACCCTCGGCGCCTGGGACCAGGACCCGAACCTGGCGCCGCGCACCGTGCAGCGCTTCGGACCCGAGAGCCACGACCTCCAGACCAAGACGCTCGACCTGCACGTCGAGGGCGATGTCGGCATCGGCGACCTGGTCTACGCCGGCACCTACTGGTCGATCCCGTTCCGCCAGCAGAACGAGTACTCGCAGTACATGGAGAACCTCGCACCCTACAGCTACTACTACGGCGCGTACGTCAAGGGTGCCCAGGAAGGCTTCGCGTGCAAGACCGATCCCTTCTACTCAGTTGCCGGTCACACCCCTGGCGACGGCAGCGGCGTCACCCCCTCGCCCTTCAGCGGCTGCCAGGCGCCGCTGCAGACCTACGAGTACCACACCAACCCGGAGCGCTGGTCGCACGAGATCCGCCTGCAGTCCAAGGCCGGCGGCCGCTTCCACTGGCTGGGCGGGTACTACTGGGAGAAGACGCGCGACAAGAACTCCGGCAGCACCTATTACATGCCGGGACTGCGGGTCGACGGTCAGGCGTTCCAGTACGAACTGTACGCCTACGGTACGACCCAGTCCTCGCTGCCAGCGGGGGTCTGGTACGCGTACACCACGCGCAGCGACTACCTGCAGCAGACCGAGTTCGCCAACATCAACTTCGATATCACCGACAAGCTGAACGTCGAGGTGGGCACGGTGCACTTCCACTCCGACTTCAAGTACTACAGCCCGTTCGGCCAGTTCGCCTATGCGCCGACGACGCCGAGCCTGAACGAGGGCTCCTCGCACAAGTGGAACAGCAAGGTCGGCCTGAACTACAAGCTCACCAAGGATGCGATGGTATATGCGATCTTCTCGCAGGGATTCCGCGACGGCGGTACGAACTCAGGCTATCCGCAGTCCTGTTACGACTCCGGCGTCCCGCCGAAATACACCCCGGACACGCTCAACAACTACGAGTTCGGCTGGAAGACCACCAACCTCAGGGGCCGCCTGATCTGGAATGGCGCCGTCTACCAGATGGACTGGAAGCAGCTGCAGACCATCATCTACGACGTGGGCATCTGCGCGCCGAGCAGCTTCTACGTGAACGTCGGCGATGCGAAGATCAAGGGCGTGGAATCCAACATCCAGTTCGCGCCGAACCAAGCGTGGTCGTTCCAGGCGGCGTTCAACTACAACGATGCCCGCATCGTCTCCAGCCCGTACGCGACGTTCCAGCCGAACATCGGCGAGCGCCTGCCGTTCTCGCCGTACCTGAGCTGGAGCGCCAACGCGCGCTACCAGGCCCCGGTTAGCAACGCGCTCAGGGCCTACGCGCAGTTCGACATCTCGCACAAGGGTGACATGTGGGATGACCTGCACGTGCAGGACGTCAACGGCTTCCCGCGCATGCTGCAGCCGGCCTATACGCTCATGAACCTGCGCATCGGCCTGAACCCCGACAACGGCCGCTGGCTGGCGGAGCTGTACTGCGAGAACCTCGCCGACAAGAACGCGATCATCTATACCAACACGGGCAACTTTGACCTGCGCGAGACCACCAACCAGCCGCGCACCATCGGGCTGCGGCTGAACTACCGCTTCGGCAAAGAGACCAACGCCGAGTAGCACGGTCCCGGGAGCGCCGCGGCAGTGCCCCGGAGGCGGATTTCGCCTCCGGAGCGGCTTCGCTATAAGCTAGGCGCATGCATTCGACCTTCTACCGCCGCTGCTTTCTGGTCACGGCCGCGGTGGTGCTGGGCTACCTGCTGCTGCAGGTGCTGCGGCCGTTCTTCGGCATGCTCGGCTGGGCCGCCCTGCTCGCCTACATGTTCTACCCGCTGCACGAGCGCCTCACCCGCTCGGTCTTCAAGGGCCGCCGCTCGCTCTCGGCCGGCTTCATCACCGCGCTCGGTTCGATCGCGGTGTTCGTGCCACTGTCGATCCTGGGCGTGGTGTTCGCCGGCCAGGTGTCGCGCCTGATCACGTACCTGAAGGCCGAGTCGCCCCCCTCCTGGGGCGAACTGCTCGAACGGCTGTCCGGCTACCCGGTGATCGGCAACGCGGTGAGCTGGGTGCGCGACAACTCCGCCGTCACCGCCGACCAGCTGCAGGGGTGGGCCAGCGAGGGGCTGCAGGCTGCGCTCAAGGGCGCCGCCGCCCTGAGCGGCAGCGTCGCACTCGGGATCTTTGGCACGCTGATCAGCTTCTTCATGATGCTGTTCATCCTCTTCTTCTTCCTGCGCGACGGACACACCCTCACCGTGCATGCAACCAACCTCATCCCGGTGGACCCGGCACGCCGCCAGCAGGCGCTGCGCTACCTGGGCGAGGTCACGCGCGCGGTGGTGTTCGGTTCGGTGAGCACCGCACTGGTGCAGGGCCTGCTGGTGGGCATCGGCTTCGCCATCGCCGGTCTGCCCTCACCGGTGGTGTTCGGCGTGCTGGCCGTGTTCGCCTCCTTCCTGCCCTCGGGTGCCTCGATCGTGCTCATCCCCGCGATCCTGTACTTCGCCTTCACCGGGCACTGGGGCAAGGCGATCTTCCTGCTCGCCTGGGTGGGGCTGGTGGCGGGTGCGGACAACGTGCTGCGGCCGATCCTCGCCGCGCGCCACGCCGAGGTGTCCACGCTCGCCCTGTTCCTCGGCGCCCTCGGCGGGGCGGCCGCCTTCGGCATCTTCGGGCTGGTGGCGGGCCCGGTGCTGGTGAGCTTCGTCGTGGCTTTGGCGCGTTTCTCGCAGGAGACCCCGCCGGCGGTCGCCTGAACGGGAAATGTTTCCCGTAGAATGCGCCCCCCATGGATCTGTCCCCGATCCTCAATCCCCTGAACGATGAGCAGCGCGCGGCCGTCACCGCGCCGCTCGGACCGGTGCTGGTGCTCGCAGGCGCCGGCAGCGGCAAGACGCGCGTGCTCACGCACCGCATCGCCTGGGTGATCCAGGCCGAGGGTGCATCCCCGCACAATATCCTGGCGGTCACGTTCACGAACAAGGCCGCCGCGGAGATGCGCGGGCGCGTCGAGCGCCTGCTCGGCATCCCGGGGAGCGCACTGTGGATCGGCACCTTCCACGGGCTCGCGCACCGCCTGCTGCGCATCCACTGGCGCGAGGCGCACCTGGTGCAGGGCTTCCAGATCATCGACTCGGAGGACCAGCAGCGCCTGATCAAGAAGCTGATCCGCGCCGCCGAGCTCGACGAGACGCGCTGGATCCCGCGCGAGGTGCAGTGGTTCATCAACTCCAACAAGGACGAAGGGCGCAGGCCGCAGCACCTGAAGGACGGCAACGACCCGACGCGTCTGCAACTGATCCGGCTCTATGCGGCATACGAGGAGGCGTGCGCGCGCGCCGGGGCGGTGGACTTCGCCGAACTGCTGCTGCGCGCCTTCGAGCTGTGGCGCGACAACCCGTCGCTGCTCGAGCACTACCGCCGCCGCTTCCGCCACGTGCTGGTGGACGAGTTCCAGGACACCAACGGCATCCAGTACGGGTGGCTGCGGCTGCTCGCCCCCGGCACGCCCGATGCGCAGGGCCAGGCAAGTTATCCGTTCGTCGTCGGTGATGATGATCAGTGTGTCTACCGCTTCCGTGGCGCGCGCGTGGAGAACCTGCAGGAGTTCCGCCGCGACTACCGCGACGCGCAGCTGTTCCGCCTGGAGCAGAACTACCGCTCCAGCGCGACGATCCTCGCCGGCGCGAACGGCCTGATCGCTCACAACAACGCGCGCCTGGGCAAGAACCTGTGGACCGACGGTGCGAAGGGCGAGCCGATCCGGCTGTACACCGCCTTCAACGAGCGCGACGAGGCGGAGTTCGTCACGCACCGCATCCGCGAGCATGTCGCCCAGGGGGGCCTGCGCCGCGAGGTCGCCATCCTGTACCGCTCCAACGCGCAGTCGCGCGTGTTCGAGGAGGCCTTCCTGTCCGCGCGCGTGCCGTACCGCGTCTACGGCGGGCTGCGCTTCTTCGAGCGCGCCGAGATCAAGGATGCGCTCGCCTACCTGCGCCTGATCGCCAACCGCAAGGACGATGCCTCGTTCGAGCGCGTGGTGAACCTGCCCACCCGCGGCGTGGGGGCGAAGAGCCTCGACGTGGTGCGCGATTACGCACGCAGCCACGGCAGCTCGCTGTGGGAGGCGGCCGCGGCTGCGATCGCCGCCGGTACCCTCGGCGCCAAGGCGGCGGTGGCCGTGCAGGGCTTCATGGGACTGATCGAGCGCATCGCCGCCGACTCAGGCTCGCTGGCCCTGCACGAGCAGGTCGACCAGGTCCTCAAGGGCAGCGGGCTCATCGAGCACTACCGCCGCGACAAGGCCGAGCGCGGCGAGGCGCGGGTGGAGAACCTCGACGAGCTGGTCTCCGCCGCGCGCGGCTTTGCCCCGGAGGACTCGCAGCTGCCGCCGCTGGAGTCCTTCCTGGCCCATGCCGCGCTGGAGTCCGGCGAGGGCCAGGCGGACGAGTGGGAGGACTGCGTGCAGATGATGACGCTGCACACGGCCAAGGGCCTGGAGTTCCCGGTGGTGTTCCTGTGCGGCATGGAGGAGGGCCTGTTCCCCCACCAGCGCTCGCTCAATGACCTGGACGGCCTGGAGGAGGAGCGACGGCTGTGTTATGTCGGCATGACGCGCGCCATGCGAGCGCTGTACCTCACCTGCGCCGAGCAGCGCCGCCTGCATGGGGTGGACTCCTACGGCCAGGCCTCGCGCTTCATCCGCGAGATCCCCGAGGAGCTGATCGAGGAGGTGCGCCCGCGGGTGCAGGTCTCGCGGCCGGTGGCCGTGGGCCGCTTCCGCCCGCAGGAGCCGGCGGTCGCAGGCGTGCGCCTGGGGGCGCGGGTGCGCCACGGCAAGTTCGGCGAGGGCGTCATCCTCTCGGTGGAGGGCAACGGGGCGCAGGCGCGGGTCCAGGTGAGCTTCGAGCGCCAGGGCACCAAGTGGCTGATGGTGCAGTATGCGAACCTCGAGCCGCTGTAAGCTACGCACGATAACTAACCCGCCATGAAGATCCTCATCCTCGGTGCCGGTCAGGTCGGGCGCACTGCCGCCCAGGCACTCGCGCGCGAAGAGGCCAACGAGGTCACCGTGGTCGATTCCAACGAGGAGATCCTGCGTGACCTGCAGGACCGGCTCGACGTGCGCACCGTGGCCGGCAACGCCGCCTTCCCCAGCGTGCTCGAGGCTGCCGGGGCCGCCGAGGCCGAGGTGCTGATCGCCCTCACCTCCAGCGACGAGGTGAACCTCGTGGCCTGCGAAGTTGCCTTCACCCTGTTCCGCACCCCGACCAAGATCGCGCGCATCCGCGCCGCCGAGTACACCGGCCGCCCGGGGCTGTTCGGCAGCGACGGGCTGTCGGTGGACGTGTTCATCAGCCCCGAGCAGCTGGTCACCGAATACGTCGAGCGGCTCATCCACCACCCCGGCACGCTGCAGGTGCTGGACTTCGCCGACGGCAAGGTGCAGCTGGTGGGGGTGCGCGTGCGCACCGGCGGACTCCTGGTCGGGCACGCCCTGAGCGAGCTTGCCAGGCACCTGCCGAACAGCGCGCTGCGCGTGGTGGCCATCTACCGCAACGGCCGCAGCATCGCCCCGCAGGGCGACACCGTCATCGTCGAGGGCGACGAGGTGTTCTTCCTGGCGGCCAAGGAGGACATCCGCCGCGCCATGGCCGAGATGCGCCATGGCGATGACCCGGCGCGCCGCGTGATCATCGCCGGCGGCGGCCACATCGGTTACCGCCTCGCCAGGACGCTGGAGAAGAGCAACCAGGTCAAGCTCATCGAACGCGACCCGCGCCGGGCGCGCCGGGTTTCCGAGTTGCTGGAAAAGGCCATCGTGCTGCACGGCGATGCCGCCGACGAGGAACTGCTGATCGAGGAGAACATCGACAGCGCGGACGTCTTCGTGGCGGTCACCAACTCCGAGGAAGCCAACATCCTGGCCGCCATGCTCGCCAAGCGCCTCGGCGCCCACAAGGTCATGGCGCTGATCAACAAGCCCTCCTACACCGAGCTGGTCGAGTCCGGCAGCATCGACATCGCCATCTCCCCGCAGACCATCACCATCGGCTCGCTGCTCGCCTACGTGCGCCGCGGTGACGTGGTGCGCGTGCACGCGCTGCGACGCGGCGCGGCCGAGGCGCTGGAGGCGATCGTGCACGGCGACGAGCGCAGCTCGCGCGTGGTGGGGCGCACGGTGGGCGAGATCCCGCTGCCGGAAGGGGCCTCCATCGGGGCGATCGTGCGCGCGGAGCAGGTGATCATGGCCCACCACGACACCCGCGTGCTGGCCGATGACCACGTGATCCTGTTCCTGGCCGACCGGCGCCACCTGGAGGTGGTCGAGCGGCTGTTCCTCAGGTCGGCGCGCTAGGGCGCGCGGCCGCACATTCGCACGTGCTCGCCGTCGCACACGTCCTGGGTCTGCTGCTGGCGAGCTTCGCGCTCACCTGCCTCGCGCCGCTAGCCTGCTCGCTGTTCATGGGCGATGGCCTGTGGCGGGTGTTCCTGCTGACGGCGGCCGCGGCCGGCGCCTGCGCGGCCGTGCTACTGCTGCTCACCCACCGCCCGCACCGCGAACTGCGCCCGCGCGATGGCTTCCTGCTGGTGACCCTGGGCTGGGTGCTGCTGCCGGCCGCTGCCGCGCTGCCGTTGTTCCTGGGCATCCCGGGCCTGACCGTCACGGGGGCCTTCTTCGAGGCCATGTCGGGACTGACCACCACCGGCTCCACGGTGCTCGCAGGACTGGACCAGCTGGCGCCGTCGCTGAACTTCTGGCGCCATGCGCTGGAGTGGTTCGGCGGCCTTGGCGTCATCATCACGGCTCTCGCGGTACTGCCGCTGCTGGGCATCGGCGGCATGCAGCTGCACAAGGGCGCAGCCCCAGGATCGGTGAAGGACGAGCGCCTCGCCCCGCGCATCACCAAGGCCGCGCGCGCGCTGTGGTACGTGTACGTACTGATCACCGTCGCCGGCATCATCGCCCTGCGGGCCTGCGGCATGAGCTGGTTCGATGCCATCTGCCATGCCTTCTCGGCAGTCAGCCTCGGCGGCTTTTCCACGCACGACCGCAGCATCGCCTACTTCAACTCCGCGGCGATCGAGTTCGTGCTGATGGTACTGATGGTGATCGCCGCGCTGAACTTCGCGCGCCACTTCCTCGCCCTGCGGCGCCTGTCACTGGAGGCCTACCAGTCGGACCCGGAGGCGCGCGCGATCCTGGCTTTGCTTGCCGTGAGCGTGCTGGCGATCACGCTGCTCCTGAGCTGGCACGGGGTGTATGCGGATGTGCTGCAGTGCCTGCGCAACGCCGCCTTCAACGTCATCTCGCAGGCCACGACCTCGGGGCTGACCACCCAGGACTACCAGAGCTGGCCGGTGTTCGCACCCTACTGGATGCTGTTCCTGTCGTGCATCCTGTGCAGCACCGGTTCCACCGGCGGCGGCATCAAGATGTTCCGCGCGCTGCTGCTGGCGCGCCAGACCGGGCGGGAGCTGAAGCTTTTGATCCATCCAGCGGCGATGGCCCCGGTGCGCATCGGCGGCCGGCCGATCCCGGATGCGGTCGGGCACGCGGTGCTCGCCTTCATGTTCCTGTACGGCGTCGCCATCGCGGTGCTGACGTTCGCCATGCTGCTCACGGGCCTGGACTTCGATACCGCCTTCGCCGCGGTGGTCGCCGCCATCAACAACACCGCACACGGTTTCGGCGCACCCGGCCAGGTGCACAACCTGCGTGCCCTGAGTGCGCTGCAGACCTGGATCTGCACCGCGGCCATGCTGGTGGGCAGGCTCGAGATCTTCAGCATCGTGGTGCTGATGCGCCCGGCCTACTGGCGCAAGTAAGGCCGGCTTCTCAGCGCGCCGCTGCGACCTCCACGGTCAGCACGAGGTCGGCGGCGACCTCCAGCGTGCCGGACTCCACCGGCGTCGCCACCTTGGCCTCGGCGGAGGCCGTGGCCATGTTCATGGTGCGCATCAGCGGCAGCCGCGGTGCGCCGTTTTCCTCGACACTCAGGACGCGCACCACTTTGAGCCCGAGCGCCGCTGCCAGCACCTCGGCATCCGCGCGCGCGCGGGCGGCCGCCTTGCGCAGCGCCTCGGCGCGCACGCTGTCCTGGTCGCGCAGCGTGAACTGGATGCCCTGCACCTGGTTGGCGCCGGACTGCGCGGCGGCATCGATGACGTTGCTGATCTTGGTCAGGTCATCGAGGGTCACCTGCACCAGGTTCGAGGCGCCGTAGCCGACGATGAGCGGCTCGTGGCCGTTCTGGTATTTGTATGCGGGGCTCAGCGAATAGTTCACCGTCTTCAGCACCGCGGTGGGCCCTGCGGATTTCTTGACCGCGGCGAGCACCGCGTCGACCTGCTTCGCGTTCTGCGTGGCCGCCGCCTGCGAGGTGTCCGCGCGCGTGGTGACGCCGATGTCGATCTGCACCCGGTCGGGCTTGGCGGTCACCTGCGCATCGCCGGTGACGCGGATCGACGACAGCGGCGGCTGCTGCGCGAGCGCAGGAACGCTGAGCAGGCAGGCCAGCGCGGCACAGGCCAATATCTTCATGTCCACGGCTCCGTCGGTACGCATTCGCACATTCTATCCCCGGCGCGTGCGGCAGTTCATAGTTTGGGCACAAGTGCGCACATGACAGCATGACGAGGCGGTATACAACCGCTGATGGAACAGCGTGAGATCACCGTCAGCCCCGACAGGTTCGAGGTGGCCGTGGAGGACGTGCTGCTGGTCACCCAGCTTAAGTCCGCCCTCGCGGTTTGCGTATATGACGCCGAGGAGCAGGCAGGCGCGTTGCTGCACCTGCGCTGCATCGTGCGCACTGCCAAGCCGATCGACGTCACCGATACCACGCTCGCCACGGAGCTGCTGCTGCTGGACCGCTGCCTGGCCTCGCTGCGCGAGGCGGCCCCGGCCGCCAGGCACCTGCAGTCGCGCATCGTGGTGCACCTTGCGGACCTGCCCCAGGCTGCCGCACTCTGCGAGTCCATGGTCACGATGGTGAAGCGCTACCTGGAGGACGGCGACGTGCGGCTGCTGCCCGAGGACGTGGCTGCGGGGCCTGCGCGCTCGCTGCGGTTCCGGCCCGCCATGGGCTGGGTGCACGCCCGCAACTGACCGACGCGAACGGTGGCACGCGAGGCCGCAGTCCCTGAGTCCGTGCGCGGCGCGCTCGCCGGCATCCTCGGTACCCCGGTCGACCACGTGCGGGTCATCGAGCACTCGCTGCTGGTACGCCTGCACGGGCGCGCGGTCGCCACCACGCGGCGCAACCGCATCTACCTGCGCGGCAGCGCGCAGGAGTTCTTCGGCAACCCCTCGCTGCTGCTGCACGAGTACTGCCACGTGGTCATGCAATGGCAGCCCGGCCGGCTGACCGTGCACGGCTACCTGCTGGAGTGCCTGCGGCACGGCTACTGGAACAACCGTTTCGAGATCGAGGCGCGCGAGTTCGCCGCGCGCCACGTCGCCACGCTGCACGCCCTGCTCGCAGCGCCCGCATCAGCCGAGGAGCGCCTCGCGGCGGTACAGCCGGCCGGCGATGAACACCAGCACCGCCCCCACGGCCAGCGTGGCGAGCACTGAGACGGCGAAGTAACTGCCCGCCACCGGTTCATCGCGCAGCAGGCTCGTGATCAGAAAGTGCTGGCTGAGCGAGGGGATCGCCATGAAGGCAAGGCTCGGGCGCAGGCCGGTGACGCCGGCGAACACCAGCGGCAGTGTCGGCACCAGCAGCACCAGGCCGAGGTAGGTCTGCGCCTCGCGGTAGCTGCGGGTGTAGGCGGCGACGATCGTCATCAGTGCTGCCCCCAGCGGCACCAGCGGCAGACAGAACAGCACCAGCCGCAGGGCCACCCAGGGGCCGAAGTTCACGCTCATGCCGAAGCGCTCCAGCCCCACGAAGCGCAGCAGGATGGTGAAGGCGGTGACGGTGAGCACCAGCGACAGGCTCATGTAGGCGCAGGTGGCGAGGATCTTGCCGTAGATCAGGTGCGAGCGCGCCACCGGCACCGTCAGCAGCGGCTCGAGCGAGCCGCGTTCGCGCTCACCGGCCGTGGCATCGATGGCAAGGTACATGCCGCCCATCAGCATGGTGAGCAGCACCAGGTAGCTCAGGGTCCCCAGCGCCACGACCGAGCGCGCGGCGGGCGTTGCGACGTCGATGTCCTGGAGCGCAATCGGGGTCAAGACCACAGGGTCGATCCCGCGCGCCACCACGCGCAGCCGCGCGAGCACCGCGCCGTACTGCTCCAGCACCGTGCGCACGTGCTCGGTGTCGGCGGAGGAGCTCACGTCGGAGGAGTCCGCGTACAGCACCAGCGGCGCCGGCGCGCCGCTGCCGAGGTGGCGGCCAAAATCCTCGGTGACCTCCAGCACCCGCTCCGCGCGGTGCGCCTGGATGGCGGCGCGCGCCTGCCCGGCAGCGTAGGACACCGGCTGCACCGCGATACCCGACTCGGCCAGGAATGCGGCCAGGTTCGGGGCGCGCGCTCCGTGCGCGAGGGCAAGCTTCACTGGCCGGTCAGCCCGGGTCGCGCTGCGCTGGATCTGCAGGGTCAGCGCGCCGGAGAACAGCAGCGGCCCGAGCAGGGGACCTAGGATGAGCGCGGAGAACAGCGTGCGGCGCTCGCGCAGGTTCTCACGGAACTCCTTGGCGAACACGATGAGGATGGGGTGCATCAGGGCTGCGCGCCGCCGCCGACCAGTTGCACGAACGCATCCTCGAGCACGCCGGTGCCGGTGCGCGCGCGGATCGCCTCCGGCGTGCCCTGGGCGATGACCGTGCCGTCGGCGATCACCACGAGCTCATCGCACAGCTCGCTCACCTCGTGCATCACGTGGCTGGAGAGCAGCACGCAGTGGCCCGCGTCGCGCAAGCGGCGCAGCAGTGCGCGCAGCGCGCGCACCGCCATGACGTCCAGTCCGTTGGTGGGCTCGTCGAGGATGAGATTGCGCGGGTTGTGCACCAGCGCGCGCGCCAGCGCGGTCTTCAGGCGCTGGCCCTGCGAAAACCCCTTGGCACGCCGCTCGGCGAACTCCTGCATCTCCAGGAGCTCGATGAGCTCCTGCGCGCGCCGGCGCGCGGCCGCGCGTGCCAGACCGTGCAGCGCGCCGAAGTACAGGATGTTCTCCCGCGCGGTGAGGTTCGGATAGATGCCGGCGCCGTGGGTGAGCACGCCCAGGCGGCGCGCCGCCGCCAGCGGGGTGTGCACCGCGCTGTGCCCGTCGATCAGGGCGTCGCCGCCATCGGGCCTGAGCACGGTGTACAGCATGCGCAGGGTGGTCGACTTGCCCGCACCGTTGGGCCCGATCAGGCCGGTGATGCGGGCATCGGCTGCGCTCAGGCTCACCCCGCGCACTGCCGCGATGGCGCCGAAGTGCTTGGACAGTTGCGCTGCCTCGATCACGGCGCCGGCCCGTTCACGCTGAGGAAGAACGGCAGCGGCCGGGCCCGGAGCGTGCAGCTCACGTCGAGGGTGGCCGGCTCGGGCACCTCGAGGAACCGCGCCAGCACGCGTCCCATGCACGGTGCGGTCAGCTGGCCGTGCGCAAAGCCTGTCAGCACGAGCTGCCGTGCGCGGCTGAAGCCGCGGGCGGCGGCTTGCGCGTATGCCGGCGGGGTCACCGGGTCATCGCTGCCCGACAGCAGCAGCGCCGGCACCGCAGAGTGCAGCGGCGCGTGCAGGTCCGCATCCACCGGTCCGTGCGGCCACACCCCGCACACCACGCGCAGGCCATCGACCTGGCTTGCGCCCATGAAGGTTGCGTCGAGCTGCACGTGGTCGATGGCACTTGAGTCGTAGAAGGGCACGTCCTCGGCGCACACCACGCTGTTGTGCATGCCGGTGGCGACGTCCTCGTAGGAGCGCTGGATCAGGAGGAACTGCGCGGCGAGCTGCGTGTAGTCGGCGCTGGCGTGTGCCGTGTGCAGCAGCAGCGGCAGCAGCGACGAGTAATCGGCGGAGTAGCTCGCCAGGCGCAGCACCATCGCCAGCTGATCGCTGCCGAAGGCAAGCTCGCGCGCTGCACCGTTCAGCGGATCCGGCAGCCGCACGCGCACCGGGCCTCTGGTGAGCGCCGCACGCACCGCGAGGTAATCCGCCCGTGGCTCGGCGAACTGCGCGTGGCAGGCTGCATCGTTCTGGCAGCGCGCCAGGATCGCCCGCAGCGCGTTTTCCGCATCCAGCGCCACGGCGGGTCCGACGGCCAGCTGCGGCGGCAGTACGCCGTCGAGGATCACCGCGCGCACCGCCTGCGGGAAGCGCCGGATGTAGTGCTGCGCGACGCGCGTGCCATAGGAGACCGCATAGATGTCGATCCGTGCATAGCCCAGCGCGCGGCGCACCTGCTCCAGGTCCTGCACGGCGACGCTGGTGGTGTAGTAGGCAACATCCGCGCGCGCGCCAAGTGCGGACAGGCAGGCGCGGGTCTGCTGGGCGAGCTGCGCATCGGAGAGGCGGTACAGCGTCTCCTCGTCCCCGGGGCAGTCGAGCAGGTTCGAGCCGCCGGTGCCGCGCTGGTCGATGAGCACGATGTCGCGGTCGCGGTTGATGCGCGCGAACGCTGCGGCGACGGTGGCATAGAAGGCGCTGGCCGCCTGGCCCGGGCCGCCGGCGATGACGAACAGCGGGTCGGCGAGCTTGCGGCGGCTGACCGCCGGCACGCGCGCGACATGCAGGCCGAGGCGCCGCGAGGCAGGATCGCCGGGGTGTTCTGCCACCGTGAGCACGCCGCACTCGGCCGGCACCACTGTCAGGCGCAGCGGGTGCGTGAGTTCGCAGGGGGACAGCGCGAGCACGGCAGCCGCGCGCACGGCCTGTGGCAACCAGAGCAGCAGGCCCGCACCGAGAACCCCCGCCGTGAGCATCCGCATCATGAGGCGCGCAGTGTAGCCGCAGCGGCCGGGCGGGAAGTGCGCACGGATCGGCAGTTCAGCCGCCGGCGCGCCCGTGGATCGCGCGTGCCGCGCGTGAACTCAGGGGCACAGCGAAGGCGGCGGCGGCGGTGCACTGCAGCTGTGGCCACCGACACCGCAGCAGCTCTGCCCGGTGGGGCCGCAGCCGTGGATGGCAAGCCCGCCCAGGGTTGCCGTGGCCAGCACGCCGTTGCGGCTGTCGCAGGGCAGCGGTTGCGCAGGGCCTGCGGCAGTACCGCTGGCCGGCGCGGCCGGGCAGGAAAAGCCTTCCATGGTGGCCGTGGCGGCTGACGAGGCCTTGGGCTGGCCGGCGGCGATGGACAATGTCGTCGGCGCCACGGCGACGGCGGAGCTATCCAGCGTCACGCTCACAGCGCTCGGCGCATTGGGCTCAAGCGCCACGCATACCTTGCCGGAAGCACCCGGCCCCAGGCCGCCCCATGGGGTCTGCACTTTGAGTGCGGCGGTGAGGATGCGGTAGGTGGCCTGCTGCGTGATGAGGTAGGAGGAGCCGACCAGAGTCTTCGCCGCCCCACTCCACGTGACGGTCACGATGTCGCCGACCGAGAAAGTCGGTGCGGCGCTTAGCCGCACGGTGCTGCTGCCGGCGCTGCTGCCGGCGGTCACGGACGCGGTGGCCGGGGCTGCGGGGCCCTGGTGCTGCAGGGCGATGGCACTCACGGCCAGCTCGCCCGTGAAGTGGCTGAAGAGGGCGTTCACGGCGGTCGCCTTCACGTCCAGGCTCGGTGTGGGACCTGCGTAATCGAGATTCGGGGCGCTGATCTTGGCGCAGCCACACAGCAGCAGCCCTATCCCGAGGAGCGCCGCACCAGGCATCGACGGGCTTTTCATCACGCTCCCCCGGGGGTCCTGGACTTGTTGCAAAGCCGGATCGATTCTAGCTTAGCCGCAGCCGGGTGCCCCGAACTTGCCGCCCACCCGGGCCGCCCTACAATACGGCGCCCGCTCTCAAGGCCCTGCCGCACCGCATGAGTCCCGCCACCCTCCAAGCGCCCGCACTGGACGTCATCGTCGTCGGTGGCGGCCATGCCGGCACCGAGGCCGCCCTGGCGGCCGCGCGCATGGGTGCCCGCACGCTGCTGGTGACGCAGAGCATCGAGACCCTGGGACAGATGAGCTGCAATCCGGCGATCGGGGGCATCGGCAAGGGACACCTGGTGCGCGAGATCGACGCGCTGGGCGGGGCCATGGCCCGCGCGGCGGACCGGGCCGGCATCCAGTTCCGTACCCTGAACGCGAGCAAGGGACCGGCCGTGCGTGCCACCCGCGCCCAGGCCGACCGGGTCCTGTACCGGCAGGCGATCCGGCAGATGCTCGAGAACCAGCCGAACCTGGTCCTGTTCCAGCAGGAGGTCGCAGACCTTGTGGTCGCCGGGGAGCGCGTGCAGGGGGTGATCACCGCCTCCGGAATCGTTTTCGAAGCCCCCTGTGTGGTGCTCACGGTCGGCACCTTCCTGGGCGGGCGCATCCACGTGGGTCTGGAGAACATGCCCGGGGGCCGCGCCGGCGATGCCCCCGCGAACCGGCTCGCCGCGCGCCTGCGCGAGCTGCCGCTGCGGGTGGCACGCCTCAAGACCGGCACGCCGCCCCGCATCGACGGACGCTCGCTCGACTGGTCGCTCATGACGCCGCAGCCCGGGGATGACCCGGTACCGGTGTTTTCGTTCCTTGGGCGCGCCAGTGAACATCCAAGACAGGTCAATTGTTACATTACGCATACGAACGAGCGCACCCACGAGATCATCCGCGCCGCCAGCGACCGCTCGCCGATGTTCACCGGCCGCATCGAGGGGATCGGTCCGAGGTACTGTCCCTCGGTCGAGGACAAGGTGGTGCGCTTTGCCGCCAAGAGCTCGCACCAGGTCTTCGTCGAGCCGGAGGGCCTGAGCACCCACGAGGTCTATCCCAACGGCATCTCCACGAGCCTGCCGTTCGAGGTCCAGCAGCAGTTCGTGCGCAGCATCCGCGGCTTCGAGCAGGCGCACCTCACCCGCGCCGGCTATGCGATCGAGTACGACTTCTTCGACCCGCGCGACCTGACCTGCGCGCTCGAGACGAAGGTCCTCGCGGGACTGTTCTTCGCCGGCCAGATCAACGGCACGACCGGCTACGAGGAAGCTGCCGCGCAGGGCCTGGTGGCCGGCATCAATGCCGCACTGAAGTCCGCTTCGCGTGAGCCCTGGATTGTCAAGCGCAGCGAGGCCTATCTCGGGGTCCTGATCGATGACCTGGTGACCCTGGGCACGCGTGAGCCGTACCGCATGTTCACGAGCCGCGCCGAACACCGCCTGCTGCTGCGCGAGGACAACGCGGACCTGCGCCTCACGCCCGCCGGGCGCCGCCTCGGCCTGGTGGACGAGGAGCGCTGGGCGCTGTTTGCGGCCAAGGCGAGCGCTGCGGATGCGGAAGTCGTGCGCCTGACTGCGCTGCGCGTGAGGCCCGCGGAAGTGCCGGCCGAGTGGCAGCAGCGGGTCCTTGATGGCCCGCTGGCACGGGACCTGTCCGCCTTCGAGCTGCTGCGGCGGCCCGGGGTGACTTACCCGGCACTGGCCGAGCTCACCGGGGAGCCTGCCTGGAGCTGCGCCGGTGCAGCGGATGACCGGCTGGCCGCCCAGGTGCGCTCCCAGGTGGAGGTGCGCGCCAAGTACGAAGGCTACATCCAGCGCCAGGAGGCGGAGATCGCGCGCGTGCAGCTGGCCGAGGCCACCGTGCTGCCGCAGGACCTGGACTATGCGGACCTCGCGGGGCTCTCACACGAGGTGCGCCAGAAGCTCAGCGCCGCTCGTCCTGCCACCGTGGGCCAGGCCGCCCGCATCCCGGGGGTCACGCCCGCGGCGCTGCAGATCCTGGTCGTGCACCTGAAGAAGCGCCGCGCGGCGCGCGCGCAGGTCGCGTGACCAGCTTCGTCAGGCGGCTGAGCGATGCCTGGGCTCTGCACGACTCGCTGGTGTGCGTGGGGCTCGACCCGGAGCCGGAACGCTTCCCGCGGCAGGTCGCGCAGCTGCCCTCGGCGATCTTCGAGTTCAACCGCGCCATCATCGATGCGACGGCGGACCTGGTGTGCGCCTACAAGCCGCAGTTCGCGCACTACGCGGCCTGTGGCGCGGAAGACCAGCTCGTGCGCACCATCGAGTACGTCAAGAAGAACCACCCGGCGGTGCAGGTGATCCTCGACGTCAAGCGCGGTGACATCGGCAGCACGGCCGAGCGCTACGCGGCCGAGGCCTTCGTGCGCTACGGCGCCGATGCGGCCACCGTGAACCCGTACCTTGGCACCGACTCGCTCGAGCCGTTCCTGCGCCATGCGGACCGGGGCGTGATCGTGCTGTGCCGCACCTCCAACCAAGGGGGCCGCGAGCTGCAGGAACTGTGCGCCCCGGATGTGCCGCTCTACCAGGTGGTGGCGAAGCTGGCCGCCCAGCGCTGGAACAGCCGCGGCAACTGCCTGCTGGTGGTGGGGGCCACCCATCCAGCCGAGCTTGCAGAGGTGCGCGCGCTGGTCGGTGACATGCCGCTGCTGGTACCCGGGGTCGGCGCGCAGGGCGGGGATGTCGCGCAGGCGGTGAAGAACGGCCAGAGCGCCGCGGGCACCGGGCTCATGATCAGCTCCTCGCGGGCGATCCTGTACGCCTCGCAGGGCGGGGACTTCGCCAGTGCCGCCCGGGCGGCCACCGCCGTGCTGCGCGAGGAAATCAACCGGCATCGCAGCCCCGCCCGATGAGCTCAGCGCGCCGCGCACTCACCGCGCTGCTGCTCGGGCTGCTCGCCGCCTGCGGCGCACCGCACGCGCCCGCCCCGGGGCCCACGCCAGGGGCTGCGATCCTGGTGCGCGGCGGCGGCCCGGATCCTGACTCGCTCGACCCGCAGAAGGCGCGCGGCTTCGAGGCGCAGAGCATCGTGCGCGACCTGTGCGAGGGACTGACCACGCTGGCCCGGGACGCGGGAGTGGCGCCCGGGAGCGCGCGCAGCTGGGAAGTGAGCGCGGACGGGCGCACCTACACCTTTCACCTGCGCGCAGGCCTGGCTTGGTCCAACGGCGATGCGCTGGTGGCGCAGGATTTCGTCGCCGGCCTGCAGCGCCTGGTCGATCCTGCCACCGCCTCAGGCTACGCGCAGTACACCGACGTCATCGAGAACTCGGGCGCGATCATCGAGGGCCGCAAGCCGGTGCAGACCCTCGGCGTGGCCGCCCCCGATGCGACCACCGTCGTCATCACCCTGCGCGCGCCGGCCGCCTACCTGCCCGCGCTGCTGTCGCATCCGAGCACCTGCCCGGTGCACCGGGCGACGCTCGCCGCCCACCCGCAGGGCTTCGCCCGGCCCGGTGAGATGGTCAGCAACGGCGCCTTCGTGCTCACCGAGTGGGTGCAGGGTTCCTCGGTGCTGCTCACGCGCAACCATCACTACTGGAACGATGCGGCGACCCAGCTCGACGGGGTGCGCTACCTGTTGATCCCGGACGAGAATGCGGAGCTGGCGCGCTACCGCGGCGGGGAGCTGCAGGTCACGTTCGTGGTGCCGCGTGGCCAGTACGACTGGGTGCGGGAAAACCTCGGCGACCAGCTGCACGTGCACCCCCAGCTGACCACCTACTACTACGGCTTCAACCTGCGGCGCGCGCTGTTCCGCGACCACCCGCAGCTGCGGCGCGCGCTGTCGCTCGTGATCGACCGCGAGAAGCTTGCGCAGCTGGTGCTGCGCGTGGGCGAGCTGCCCGCCTACGGCTGGGTACCGCCCGGGATCGCCAACTACAGCGCGCAGTCCTTCGACTATGCGCACACCCCGATGGCGGAGCGCATCCGCGAGGCGCAGCGCCTGTACGCGCAAGCCGGCTACTCGCAGGCGCGGCCGCTGTCGTTCGAGTTGCGCTACAACACCGGCGAGGTGCATACCAAGCTCGCCGTGGCGATCGCCGCGATGTGGAAGGAGGCGCTCGGTGCGGACGTGCACCTGGCGCAGGCGGAGTTCAAGTCACTGCTGCAGGACATCGATCGCGGCGACGTGGAGATGTTTCGCTCCAGCTGGGTCGGTGACTACAACGACGCCTACACCTTCGCGCAGTACCTCAAGAGCGACTTCGGCGTGAACCTGCCGCACTACCACTCCAGCGCCTACGACTCACTGCTGGCGCAGGCGGCCAACGAGGTGGATGCCGGCCGGCGGCGCGCACTGCTCGAGCAGGCCGAGAGCTTGATGCTCAAGGACCACCCGCTGCTGCCGATCTATTTCTACGTCAACAAGCACCTGGTGAAGCCGGAAGTCCAGGGCTGGTACGACAACGTGATGAACGTGGTGTACAGCCGCGACCTGAGCCTGCGACCGGGGCCCGGCTGAGGACCGCGCCGCGGCGGCTTACTTGCCGATGCAGAACCCGCCGAAGATCCGCCCGAGCAGCTCCTCGTTGCTGAACTCCCCGGTGATCTGGCTTAAGTGCTGCTGCGCGGCGCGCAGCTCCTCGGCGACCAGTTCCCCGGCGCGGCTCTCGGTGAGCTGGCGCGCCGCAGCCTCGGTGTGCACGCGCGCGCGCGTCAGCGCCTCCAGGTGCCGGGCGCGGGCACTGACCGTGCCGGCCGCGGCGCTGTGGTAGCCCATCACCTGCTTGAGGTGCCCGCGCAGCTCATCGATCCCTGAACCGGTGAGCGCGGAGACCGTGATGCGCGGAGGCCCGGTGAAGGTGTCGGCCACCGGCAGGCCGGTGGACAGGTCGCACTTGTTGAGCACCAGGGTCACCGGCACCTGCGGCGGCAGGCGCGCGCGTTCGGCGACATAGGCGCGCGCGAGCGGGTCGGCGACGGCATCGACGACGAACAGCACGCGGTCGGCGCGCTGCATCTCCGCCTGCGCCCTGCGGATGCCCTCCTCCTCGACCAGGTCGCCGCCGTCGCGCAAGCCGGCGGTGTCGAGCACGTGCAGCGGCATGCCGTCGATATGGATGCGCTCGCGCACCACGTCGCGCGTGGTGCCCGGGATCGGCGTCACGATGGCCGCCTCGTAGCCGGCCAGGCGGTTCATGAGGCTCGACTTGCCGGCATTCGGGGGGCCGGCGATGACCAGCGTCATGCCCTCGCGCAGCAGCCTGCCCTGCTGCGCGCTCTCGAGCACCCCTTCGAAGTGGTCGTGCACCTTCTGGAAGCGCTCGCCGAGTTCGCGGTCGGCGAGGAAGTCGATCTCCTCCTCGGGAAAGTCGATCGCCGCCTCGACGTAGCTGCGCAGCTCGATCACCGCCTCGGTGAGCCCGTGCACCATCGCCGAGAATTCCCCCTGCAGCGAGCGCATGGCCGCGCGGGCGGCCTCGCGCGAGCCCGCATCGATCAGATCCGCAACCGCCTCCGCCTGGGCAAGGTCCAGCTTGTCGTTGAGATAGGCGCGCTGCGTGAACTCCCCGGGCAGCGCGCGGCGTGCGCCGAGCTCGAGCGCGCGCGCAATGAGTGCCTCCATCACGGCCGGGCCGCCGTGCCCGTGCAGCTCGAGCACGTGCTCGCCGGTGTAGGAGTGCGGCGCGGGGAAGAACAGGGCGATGCCCGCATCGATCGGCTCGCCGCCGGCCTCGAGGAAGCGCGCGAAGGTGGCGTGCCGTGGCGCCGGCAGGTCACCGATGAGCACCGCGGCCAGCTCGGGGACCTTCGGGCCCGAGAGCCGCACGATGCCGATGCCGCCCCGACCCGCCGGGGTGGCCGCGGCCACGATGGTGTCGTTATGGCTCATGCTTCCCCTGCCGCCAGAGCGCAGGCTACCGCTGCCTGCCTGCGGAGGAAAGCAGGCTTGAGGCTAGTTGCTGCGCTTGGCGGCCGCGGCCGCCGCGATGCGCCGGTTGATGTTCCACTGCTGGGCGATCGAGAGGATCGTGTTCGTCACCCAGTAGAGCACCAGTCCGGCCGGGAAGAAGGCGAACATGAACGACATCGCGAACGGCATGATCATGAAAACCTTCGCCTGCACCGGGTCCGGTGGGGCGGGATTGAGCTTGTACTGCACGAACATCGCCACCGCCATGATCGCCGGCAGGATGAACCAGGGGTCGCGCGCCGAGAGGTCGTGGATCCAGAGCATGAAGGGCGCCTGGCGCATCTCCACGCTCTCCAGCAGCGCCCAGTAGAAGGCGAGGAACACCGGGATCTGGATGACGATCGGCAGGCAGCCGGCGACCGGATTGATCTTCTCGCGCTGGTACAGCTCCATCATCGCCTTGCCGAGCTTCTCGCGATCGTCCTTGTAGGTGTCCTGCAGGTTCTTGATGCGCGGCTGCAGCGCCTTCATCTTCGCCATCGAGCGTCCGCTCGCCTCCGACAGCGGATAGAACAGCAGCTTGAGCAGGAAGGTGACGACGATGATCGCGATGCCCCAGTTGCCCGAGACCCCGTGCACCCAGTTGAGCAGCTTGTAGAGCGGGTGCGCGAGGAACCACAGCCGGTTGTAGTCGGCCACGCGATCCAGTTCCGGGGCCACCGCCTCCAGCTGCCCTTGCAGCTTCGGACCGGTGAACAGCGTCTGCGTGAACTGCGCGGAAGCCCCCGGCGCCACGGTCTGCTCCGGCCCGGTCGCGGTGAGCAGGTACTGCTGGCCCTGGGCGCTGAGGGAGAAGTGCCACGGCGCCCCGCGCGGCGGCACGATGGCGCTGACGAAGTGATGCTGCAGCGCTGCGATCCAGCCGCCGTTCACATCGATCCCCAGGTGCGCATCCTTCGCATCCGTGGTGTCGAGCTTTCGGTACTTGGTGCCATCGTGCAGCGCCGGGCCGTGGAAGGCATAGGAGTCGACGTTGAACATCGAGCGCTTGGTCGGCGGGTCGTTGCGCAGAATCTGCGCGTAGGCGTTGGCGGCCCAGGGCTCGCTGCTGCCGTTGTGCACCTGGTAGTCGAGCCCGATCGCGTACTGCCCGGGGCGGAACACGAAAGTCTTGACGACCGTGACGCCGCCGGCGCTCCAGGTGAGCGGCACGCGCAGCTCCGTGCCCCTGAGCGTGTACTGCGCCTGCGGGCTTTCGTAGAGCGCGAGGTGCGTCGGGTAGCGCTCCGCGCTGCCAGCACCGGTGAGCCCGGACTGCAGCTCGTACAGCGTCGCATCCGAGTCGTGGTTCTCCAGGCGCACGCGCGCCGCCTCGCCCTTCACCTGCGCGTACGCCAGGAGATCGACGCGCTCGAGCGTGCCGCCGCGGGTGCTGATGGTCACATCCAGCACGTCGGTCGTGACGTGCACGCTTTCCACTGCCGGGGCGGCCTCGGGCGCCGCTGGCGCGGCAGAGGCCGCAGAGGCCGCGGCAGGCGCTGCGGTGGCGGCCCCGGGGGGTGCCTGCGGGATGCGGCTGGCCAGATCGTTGCCGGGCGCCGCCGGTGCGGTGCTGCTGCCGCTGGCAGGCGCACTGGCCGCCGTCGCCTGCGGCGGCGGCCCGTAGTCCTTCATCCACGTCTGGTAGTTCATGAAGGCGAGCATGCCCAGGGCAAGCCACAGGAACAGGCGCGGGTTGTTGGGCAGGATCTTATTCATGAGCGTGCTGCGTGCATACGTGGGGGCGCGCCGGCGGCACCGGGTCAAAGCCGCCCGGATGCCACGGATGACAGCGCCCGAGGCGCCGGGCGGCCAGCCAGCCGCCGCGCAGCAGGCCAAAGCGCAGGATCGACTGCAGCGCGTACTGCGAGCAGCTCGGGTAGAAGCGGCAGGTCGGCCCGAGCAGCGGGCTCACCGTCCACTGGTAGATGCGGATCAGGGCCGCGGCGAGGTAGCGCATGCTTCGGCGACTTTCTTCCACAGCGCGGCGAGGGAACCGTGCAGCTCAGTGCCCGCAGCCCCGCGTGCCCGGGCGCGCGCGCTGACCACCAGGTCGACCGCGGGGAGTTCTCCCTGGTGCAAACGGAAGGACTCCTTGATGACCCGGCGCAGGCGGTTACGTTCCACGGCCCCGCCGGCCACGCGCACCGCGACCGCAAGGCCCAGCCGTGGCGCGCCGCTGGGGTTGGCAATCGCCGTCATGCCGAAGAATCCGTCACCCAGGCGTCGCCCGCGTGCGTAAGCCGCATCGAAGTCCTTCTTGCGCCGCAGGCGAAGTCGCGCCGGCAGAGTAAGCCGCCGTGGCATCGCGGGCCCTTTTGGGGGAAATCGTGTTGGTGCAGTGGCAGCGCCCTGCGGGGGCGTGCCCACAAACCGCCCGTCAGGGTATCAGCTTGTGCCGGCCCTTGGCGCGGCGGCGCGCGAGTACCCGGCGACCGGTCTTGGTGGCCATGCGCGCACGGAACCCGTGGGTGCGCTTGCGACGCACTTTGCTCGGTTGATAGGTCCGCTTGCTCATACCGAAGGCTCCGTCGCACGATCGTCGCAGTCAAAAAAGGGCGGCAAGGCTAAGCCGTTGACCTGCAAGGTGTCAATCTTTTCGGTCCGGAAAGCCTTCATGGGCATGCGCGGATCGGTATAGACTCCGCGGCCCTTCCCCTTACACGTCAGCAAAGAAACGTCGACGGAGGCCACGCGAGTGGAGGCATCGCTTTGGACTCGCTGCATGGGTGCCTTGGAAACGGAGCTTCCGGAGCAGCAGTTTAATACCTGGGTGCGGCCCCTCCAGGCGATGGAGGGCAATGGCGCCCTGAAGCTGCTCGCGCCCAACCGCTTCGTCGTGGACTGGATCAACGCGAACCTGCTGCCCAGGATCGGGGAGCTGCTGCGCGAGGAGAGCACCGGGGATGCCCCGATCGTCACGGTCGAGGTCGGCAACCGGGCCGCCCCGATCCTGCGAGGGACTTTGGCGCCGGTGGCCCCGCCGCGCGCCGCCCGCCGCGCCGAGGGGCTGGTGGTCGGCGCCCGCCTGAATGCCGACTTCACCTTCGGCAGCTTCGTCGAGGGCAAGAGCAACCAGCTCGCGCGGGCGGCGGCCAACCAGGTGGCCGAGAACCCCGGCCGCGCCTACAACCCGCTGTTCATCTACGGCGGCGTCGGCCTGGGCAAGACCCACCTGATGCACGCCATCGCGCACCTCATCAAGGAGCGCGACTCCGAGGCGCGCATCGCCTACATCCACTCCGAGCGCTTCGTCGGCGACATGGTACGCGCGTTGCAACACAACTCGATGAGCGAGTTCAAGACCGCGTACCGCTCCCTCGATGCACTGCTCATCGATGACATCCAGTTCTTCGCCGGCAAGGAGCGCTCGCAGGAGGAGTTCTTCCACACCTTCAACGAGCTGCTCGAAGGCCAGCACCAGGTGATCCTCACCTGCGACCGCTACCCGAAGGAGGTCGAGGGTCTGGAGGAACGGCTGAAGTCGCGCTTCGGCTGGGGGCTCACCGTGGCGATCGAGCCGCCGGAACTGGAAACCTGCGTCGCGATTCTCATGACCAAGGCGCAGGCCGTCGGCGTCGAATTACCCGAGGAAGTAGCCTTTTTCATAGGGAAACGCATCCGCTCCAACGTGCGCGAGCTGGAAGGCGCCCTGCGGCGCGTGATCGCCAACTCGCGCTTCACCGGCCGCGCGATCACCCTGGAGTTCACCAAGGAGGCCCTCAAGGACCTGTTGTCGCTGCAGGCCAAGCTGGTGACCATCGAGAACATCCAGAAGACGGTCGCCGAGTACTACAAAGTGCGCCTGGCGGATCTTTTGTCCAAGCGCCGCAGCCGCTCGGTGGCGCGTCCGCGCCAGGTAGCGATGGCGCTGTCGAAGGAACTCACCAGTCACAGCCTGCCGGAGATCGGCGATGCATTCGGCGGGCGCGATCACACCACCGTGCTGCACGCGTGCAAACGCATCAAGGAACTGCGCGACGTCGAGCAGCGCGTCAAGGAAGACTACTCAAACCTGTTGAGAACCCTGGCCGGATGACTGTGGATTACTTGTGGGTGAAGTTGGGGATAAAGTTACCCACAGGAGTCACACATGAGCTTAGCAGGAGGTCCGCGGCTTTTGAGGTCGGCGAATCCTATGCAACGCTTTGATTTAGATAGGTAATTTTTCTTATCCCCGTGACTAACAGGCTCTATAGTCTTAGTAATAAATAGATCCTCGCTTTACTAATAAAGATTCTCAAGAGAGTTAAATCCATGAAGCTCACCGCTCCGCGCGAAGATCTGCTCGCTCCTCTGCAAAGCGTTATCGGTGTGGTGGAGCGGCGCCAGACGATGCCAGTGCTTGCCAACGTGCTACTCGCTGCGCGGGACAACAGGCTCTCCATCACCGGAACTGACCTGGAGGTGGAACTCGTTGCCACCGCAGCGGTGAATGTCGCACAGAGCGGCGACATCACCGTCCCGGGCCGCAAGCTGTTGGATATTTTTCGCGCTTTACCCGAGAAAACAAGCGTTACGCTCGCAACCGAAGGTGAGCGGGTCTCGATCCGCGGCGGCCGCAGCCGCTTCACACTCTCGAGTCTGCCGGCCGCGGAATTTCCGCTCGTGGAGGAAATCAACGCGCAGCAGACACTGACGGTGGCGCAGGGGGAGTTCCGTCGCCTCATCGACAAGACGCACTTCTCGATGGCGCAGCAGGACGTGCGCTATTACCTGAATGGGCTGTTGCTCGAGACCGATGGCAAAGCGCTGCGCGCGGTTGCCACCGACGGGCACCGCCTGGCGCTGTGCGAGACGGAACTGGCGGGCAAGACCAAGGGTGCGACCCAGCAGGTGATCGTGCCGCGCAAGGGCGTACTCGAACTGCAGAGGATCCTGGGTACCGACGGGAACATCGAGCTGGCGGTGGGCACTAATCACGTTCGCGCCCAGATCGGCGACATTCGCTTCACTTCGAAGCTGATCGATGGTCGTTTCCCGGAGTATGGCCGAGTGATCCCGGCGAGCCCGCCCCGCATGGTGGCAGCCGATCGGGAAGTGCTGCGCCAGGCACTGCAGCGCACGGCGATTCTTTCCAACGAGAAGTATCGCGGCATCCGCCTCACCGCCCGGCCGGACCTCCTCACCCTGCAGGCGCACAACCCGGAGCAGGAGGAAGCCGAAGACCAGGTCGAGGTCGCTTACCAGGGCGAGGAAGTGGAGATCGGCTTCAACGTCAATTACCTGCTCGATGCCCTGAGTGCGATCGACGGCGACAAGGTCGAGATCGGGCTCACCGACTCGAACAGCAGCTGCCTCATCCACGCCCCAGGCACGGCACACACCCGTTACGTCGTGATGCCGATGCGGCTCTAGGAGAGCCTGTGCGGCGGGAAGCGTACTCGCCCACTCAGGGTCCGAGCCGGCTGCGATGGACCTTCCGCGTGGCCGAGAAGGCACCGGCGCGGGAGCGACAGAAAGGCCCCGTTATCCTGCCTGCCGTCCGCCTGTCGTCCGCAGGGGGCCGGCTGAGGCGTCCGTCTACAGGGTGGCAGCATGTTCCACGTGGAACGTAGTTCCCGGAAGCGGCCATGGCGGACGGGCCGCGATGGGCAGCGCCACATGACGCGCCGGCAGCGCAGCTTGCGGCCGCTAGACGCCGTCTGACTGTTCATCAGGATCTACTGCCGATGATGGGCTCGGCCTACCCGAAGTTCGGCGAGGTATTCGTGGGGACGGCCCTAGCTGTCGGCCGCAGCAGGATGACCACCCGGCTGCTGCGTAACGCGCGCGAGCTTACCCAGCACTCAGCGCTTGCGCGCTTCCAGAGGGACGTCGATCCTTCCCGTCAGGGCACGGGGCCGACGGCACCCCACGGGCTACTGCCGAAGCCCCGGCGGGGATCCGGCCAGGAGGCAGAACTGCTGCCGCTGCCGGCGCCGGGGCCGTTCCCCCGCGCGCCGCTGACGGGTGCAGTTGCGGTTCGGCCGGAGCGTAAGCGATTCCGCCGAAGGGACCCGACCGGCGTCTTCCCGATGAGTGCGGCTTGCGGAAGGGTCATTCCCGGACTCATCTCGCACTGCGATTGTGCAGGCGGGCGAAGAGGCACGTTCCACGTGGAACATAGGAGGACTCGCTGGACCCCGGCGCGAGCGCTCCCGACCCCCATGGTACGCCCCGTAGGAGACCCGCGATGAGCCTGCTCGAACTCTCGGTGGCCAATGTTCGTTGCGTCGAGTCAGCCACGCTGGATATCCCGCCGGGGCTCACGCTGATCTGGGGCGGCAACGGCTCCGGCAAGACATCGCTGCTGGAGGCTATTTTCCTGCTCGGGCGTGGACGATCGTTTCGCACACGAAACAATGAGCGGCTCGTCCGGCGCGGAGAAGATCATTTAAGAGTCATTGGGCGCATTGACCGGGGAAGGGGCCACGCCGAGACGCTGGGGTTTGAGGTCAGCCGCTCCGGGGTGACTGCTCGCATCGCCGGCCGGCCAGCCGAATCGCTCGCCGAACTCTCGCAGGCCTTTGCGGTGCAGGTCATCGAGCCTGGGGTCCACAAGCTGGTCGAGGAAGGCGGGCATCGCCGCCGGCGCTGGATGGACTGGGCAGTGTTCCACGTGGAACCACAGTTCGTGGACCACTGGGTCCGCTACACCCGGGCGCTCAAGCAACGCAATGCTGCACTGCGATCCCAGCCGGATGTGGCCCACGCCTGGGACGCGGAGCTCGCCAGGCTGGGCGAGCAGATCGCCGAGTCGCGACGGCTGTTCGTCGAGCGGCTCCAGCCCTACTGGCACGAGTCGGTCGCAGCCCTCAGCGGCCTCGAAGTCCAGCTGCACTACCTGCGCGGTTGGAGCGCCGAGAGCACGCTGCTCGCATCCCTCGCCGCCTCGCGCGCCCGTGACGAGGCGCGCCACCTCACCCACAGCGGCCCGCACCGGGCGGATGTGGCGGTGCGGATGGATGGCCGTCCGGCACGCGAGATCCTCTCGCGCGGGCAGCAGAAGCTGGTCGCCGTTGCCATGACGGTCGCGCAGCTGCGGCTGCTCAAGGACCTGACCGGGACCACCCCGACGCTGCTTCTGGATGACCCGGCCGCCGAACTCGACGGCGAGCGGCTCACGCGCTTCATCGAGCAGGTCCTGCTCCTGCGCTCACAGCTGGTGGTGACCTCTTTGACTTCAGAATCAAGGCTCTTCGGCGTGCCTGACGCCACCTATAACGTGGCCCAAGGCAGGGTGCAGCACGTATAATGTCGTGTCCCCAAATCGAGTGAGTTCATGGCCTCAGACGACGTCTACGATTCCAGTAAAATCAAAGTGTTAAGGGGCCTGGAGGCGGTTCGCAAGCGCCCCGGCATGTACATCGGCGACACCGATGATGGCTCAGGCCTCCACCACATGGTGTTCGAGGTCGTCGACAACTCGATAGACGAGTCCCTGGCCGGCTACTGCGACCGCATCGTGGTCACCATCCACGCCGATGAGTCCGTGACCGTTTCGGACAATGGGCGCGGCATCCCTGTGGATATCCATCCCGAGGAGGGGGTCTCGGCGGCCGAGGTGATCATGACCGTCCTGCACGCGGGCGGTAAGTTCGATGACACCTCCTACAAAGTCTCCGGCGGCCTGCACGGAGTGGGCGTCTCGGTGGTCAATGCGCTGTCGGACTACCTGCTGCTGAACATCTCGCGCGACGGCCAGCTGCACCGCCAGGAGTACCACCTCGGCGAGCCGGCCGCGCCCCTGGCGCTGGTGGGCCCGACCCAGGACCGCGGCACGGTCATCCGCTTCAAGCCGAGCTCGAAGATCTTCACCAACATCCAGTTCCACTACGACGTGCTCGCCACGCGCCTGCGCGAGCTCTCGTTCCTGAACTCCGGCGTGCGAATCGAGCTGATCGACGAGCGCGAGAACAAGTCCGACGTGTTCGCGCACGCCGGCGGACTGCAGGCCTTCGTGCAGTACCTGAACCGCACGCGCACGCCCGTGCACGACACGGCCTTCTGGTTTCGCACGCAGGACGGTGCGGTGTCCGTCGAGGTGGCGCTGCAGTGGAACGACTCCTACCAGGAGAGCATGTTCTGCTACACCAACAACATCCCGCAGAAGGACGGCGGCACGCACCTCGCCGGCTTCCGCTCCGCGCTCACGCGCACGCTCAACGACTACGTCGAGAAGGAGCTGTCCGGCAAGAAGGACAAGATCCCGATGACCGGAGATGACTCGCGCGAGGGACTCACGGCGATCCTCTCCGTGAAGCTGCCGGACCCGAAGTTCTCCTCGCAGACCAAGGACAAGCTGGTGTCCTCCGAGCTCAAGGGCATCGTCGAGACCGCGGTCAGCACCAAGCTGCAGGAATTCCTGCTCGAGCATCCGCAGGAAGCGCGCGCGATCGTGCAGAAGATGGTGGAGGCGGCGCGCGCGCGCGAGGCCGCGCGCAAGGCCCGCGAGATGACGCGACGCAAGGGCGCGCTCGACATCGCCGGCCTGCCGGGGAAACTTGCCGACTGCCAGGAGAAGGATCCGGCGCTGTCGGAGATCTTCATCGTCGAGGGCGACTCCGCCGGCGGCTCCGCCAAGCAGGGGCGCGACCGGCGCACGCAGGCGATCCTGCCGCTCAAGGGCAAGATCCTCAACGTCGAGCGCGCACGCTTCGACAAGATGCTCTCGTCCGCTGAGGTTGGCACGCTCATCACCGCGCTCGGCTGCGGCATCGGCCGCGACGACTTCGACATCGACAAGCTGCGTTACCATCGCATCCTGCTGATGACGGACGCGGATGTCGACGGCAGCCACATCCGCACGCTGCTGCTGACCTTCTTCTACCGCCAGATGCCCATGCTCATCGAGCGCGGCCACGTCTACATCGCGCAGCCGCCGCTGTACAAGGTCAAGCGTGGCAAGCAGGAGAGCTACGTCAAGGATGACGTGGAGCTCAATCAGCTGCTGCTCAACAACGCGCTCGAGGGCGCCGGGCTGCACGTGAACTCACAGGCGCCGCCGCTGTCCGGCTCGGGGCTGGAGATCCTGGCGCGCAAGTACATGGAGGTGCAGGCGATCGTGAAGCGCTGGTCACAGCGCTACGACGAGCGCCTGCTCGACTGCCTGATCTACATGCCGCTGGTGACCCCGGCGGACTTCGACCGCCCGGCGTGGATGCACGACTGGGCGCGCGAACTCGACCAGCGCCTGAACGCACTCGTGGACGGCACGCGCACCTACCGCGTGGAGGTGCGCACCGGCAACGACGGCCACGTCGCGCGCGTGATCATGCACAAGACCGAGCACGGCACGCCCAGTGACAAGTACCTGCCGCGCGAGTTCTTCGAGTCAGCCGAGTACCAGCGCATCGCCGAACTGGCCCAGACGCTCGCCGGGCTGATCGGCGAGGGCGCCTACGTGGCGCGCGACGAGCAGCGCCACGAGGTCGGCTCCTTCAAGGAGGCGATGAACTGGCTGTTCGAGCAGGCCAAGAAGGGCCAGTCGATCCAGCGCTACAAGGGCCTGGGCGAGATGAACCCCGAGCAGCTGTGGGACACGACCATCAACCCGGAGGCACGTCGCATCCTGCAGGTGAAGATCGAGGACGCCGTGGCGGCGGATGACATCTTCACGACGCTGATGGGCGACCAGGTCGAGCCACGCCGCGAGTTCATCGAGAAGAACGCGCTCACGGTGATGAACCTGGACGTCTGAAGCGGCAACCGGTCTTGCGCTGGCCTCATTGCAGGAGGCCAAAAATGGCCAGCGTGTTGGTCGTGCCCACGAACACCTTGCCGCCGGCCACCGTCGGCACGATGAACTTGTTGCCCGGGCCGCACTGGTCGCGCCCGCCGCTGGCCTGGTTGCTGTTGGACAGCTCATGCGCGAGGTTCGCGGCATCGGCGTGCAGCACCGCAGGGGTAGTGTTCTCGTGCGCCCAGACGATGGCGTTCATGGTGCCGCTTGCTGATACCACCGGCGATGCACCGGGATAGGCAAAGCTGACGGCCGACTGTGACGTCGGCGTGGCCGAGAGCTTCGCGTGCGTCACGCGGCTGGGTGCCGATGCTCGGAGCTGCCGCGCCGGGGCTCATGCCGTCGCCGCCGCAGGCCGCCAACACACCGCTGGCAAGCGCCGCGACAAGGATGCGTTTTCTGCCCATGGTCGTCTCACTTCCCTGTGCCGCGCGCGGTGCGTGTTTGGTGTATGCCCGCTGGCGCGTGTTGGGTTCAACCGGCAGCGACACTTTCCGCGCGCGAAATCGCGACGCTCGCGGCGAAGTCGGCTCGCCCACCTTGTTATGGTGTGACGGCGATTTGCGCCTGACACGAGCACGGGCTTGAGAGCCGCGCCGTTCGCCGAGGAAGCGGAGCCTTCGCATCCATTAAGTCTGGATACGGCGGCGTCCTGATGGATGCACGGGTCTGGAATGCTGAGTCGTCATCGTGACCGCAGGAGCGCGCACGGCGGTTACGGTTCGCGGGGTGCCAGCTCGCGCACCTTGGCTTCCATCCAGGTCGCGATCTCCGCGTTCAGCTCGCGCACGTCGCGCCCCGCGGCTGACAGCGGCGCGCCGATGAACACGCGCACCACGCCGGGCTTCTTCATGAGGCCGCGCCGCGGCCAGTAGTAGCCGGCGTTGTGCGCGACCGGCACGATGAGCCGCCCGCTCTCGCGTGCCAGCAGCACCCCGCTGACACCATAGCGGCGGGTCTCACCGGCGGGCATGCGCGTACCCTCGGGGAAGATCATGACCCAGGAGCCCTCGGCCAGGCGCTGCTTGCCCTGCTCGACCACCTGCGAGACCGCCGAATGTCCGGACTTGCGGTCGATGGCGATGGCGTGCATCTGCCGGATGCCGATGCCCACCACCGGCACCCAGGTCAGCTCGCGCTTGAGCACCCAGACCTGGCGCGGGAAGACCACCATCATCGCCATGGTTTCCCAGCTCGAGGAGTGCTTCCACAGCGCGACGTGCGCGCCCGGCGGGATCGGCGCGCCCTCGATGCGGTAGCTGATGCCGCAGCTCCACTTGAGGACCCACAGCATGCCCCCGCCGTACAGGCGCACCAGGCGGTAGCGCCTGGGGAACGGCAGGAAGCTGCAGGCGATCACGAACGGGATCGCGAACCCGAGCGTCCACGCGTACACGAAGACGCTGAAGAACAGCGAGCCTGCGAACTGGACCGCGGGGCCGCGCCAGCTGCGGCCGGCGTTACGGGCCGCCACGGTCAACCCGGCAGCCGCGACAGATCAGCGACCCCTGCAAACAGCGACTGCAGCTGGCGCAGCAGTCCTAAGCGATTCGCCCGCAGCTGCGCGTCCTCGGCCATCACCATCACCTCGTCGAAGAAGGCATCGACCGCCGGGCGCAGCTGCGCCAGGCGTCCGAGCGCTGCGGTGTACTGACGCTGCGCGGTGGCCTCATCCACGGCCGCGCGCAGCACGCGCATCGCATCGTACAGCCGCACCTCCGCGGCCTCCTTCAGGTGCAGCACCTCGACCGCGCCCGGGACCGCCGTGCCTGCCTTCTTCAGGATGTTGGCGATGCGCTTGTTGGCGGCGGTCAGGCTGCCGGCCTCGGGCATGTCCAGGAAGGAGGACAGTGCACTCAGGCGCGCATCGAAATCCAGTGGCGAGGCCGGCCTTGCGCTGAGCACCGCATCGAACATCTCGGTGCTCACCGCGACGCTGCCCTGCGCCGGGGCACGCTCCAGGTAGTAGGCGCGCAGGCGCTCCATCAGGAAGTCATAGACCTCTGCGGCCACGGTTGCCGCGCTGGCGGGTGCCTTCGCGGCAGCCTCCGGCGGGCGCAGCCGCTCGATGTCCGCGCCCACCGCGGCGAGGGCGGCGGCAATGAGCTGCTTCAGGTCCACGTCCAGGCGCTTCTCGATGAGGATGCGCTGCACGCCTAGGGCGGCACGCCGCAGGCCGAAGGGATCCTTGGTGCCGGTGGGCTTCTCGCCGATGGCGAAGATGCCGGCGAGCGTGTCGAGCCTGTCGGCGATCGCGACCGCGATGCCGCTGCGGCTGGCCGGCAGCTCATCGCCCGCGCCGCGCGGCAGGTAGTGCTCGCGGATCGCCGCGGCGACCTCGGCCGGTTCGCCGTCCGCCTGCGCGTAATAGGTCCCCATGATGCCCTGCAGCTCGGGGAACTCCCCGACCATCGCGCTCAGGAGGTCGCACTTGCAAAGCTGCGCGGCGCGGCGCGCCTCTTCCGGCGCACCGCCGGTGGCCTGGGCGAGGGCGGTGGCGAGGGCTGCGATGCGCCGGGTCTTGTCGCCGAGCGTGCCGAGGCGGGCCTGGAAGGTCACCGCATCCAGGCCGGCCTGCGCAGCGGCCAGCGGCTGGCGGCGGTCCTGCTCCCAGAAGAACGCGGCATCGGCCAGGCGCGGGCGCACCACGCGTTCGTTGCCGGCGCGCACCTTGGCAGGGTCGCGGCTCTCGATGTTGCTGATGGTGATGAAGGCGGGCATGAGCTGGTGCTGCGCATCTTCCAGCGGAAAGTAGCGCTGGTGATCCTCGAGGGTGGAGATCAGCACCTCGCGCGGCAGGGCGAGGAAGCGCTCCTCGAAGGATCCGGTGATGGCCACCGGCCATTCCACCAGCGCGGTCACCTCATCGAGCAAGGCGCCGCCGATCAGCGCGCGGCCGCCGAGCGCGCTGGCGGCCTGTGTGACCTCGGCGCGGATCTTCTCGCGGCGCATGGCAAAGTCGGCCAGCACGCGGCCGCGCTCGCGCAGGGTGCGCTCGTAGGAGCCCGCACTGGCGATGCGCAGCGGCTTGGGGGCATGGAAGCGGTGGCCGTGGGTAAAATGTCCGGTCGGTGTCTCGAGCAGCACGGCCGGCACCACCTCGTGACCGAACAGCATCACCGCCCAGTGGACCGGGCGCACGAACATCGCAGCGCCCGCGCCCCAGCGCATGCGGCGCGGGATCGGCAGGCCATCCAGTGCGGCCTGCACGATGGCCGGCAGCAGTGCGGTGGCGGGCTCGCCTTTCTTGCTGCCCTCGAAGAACAGGAACGTGCCCTTGCCCTCGTCCTGGCGGGTGAGGGCCTCCACGTGCACGCCGCAGCTCTGCGCGAACGCCAGCGCGGCGCGCGTCGGGGCGCCGGCCGCATCGAACGCCGCGGTCACCGGCGGCCCCCGGCGTTTCAGGTTCTGTTCCGGCTGGCAGCCGGCGAGGCGCTTCACCCACACCGCCAGGCGCCGCGGGGTGGCATAGCCTGTGAGCTCGCCGTGGGCGAGCTGCGCCTTATCGAGCCCGGCACCGACGCCTGCGACCAGGGCCTGGCTCAGGTTCAGGAGCGCCCGCGGCGGCAGCTCCTCGGTGCCGATCTCGAGCAGGAAGTCGCGGTGCTCGACCTTCACGGGGTCGCCGCTTGCGCGACCGGCGTCGCCGCAGCCTTCAGAAGCGGGAATCCCAGGGCCTCGCGGCTCTCGTAGTAGACGCGCGCGACCGCGCTCGCGAGCGCGCGCACGCGCAGGATGTAGCGCTGCCGTTCGGTCACCGAGATCGCGCGGCGCGCATCGAGCAGGTTGAAGGTGTGCGAGGCCTTGAGCACCTGCTCGTAGGCCGGCAGGGCGAGCCTGGCGGCGAGCAGCTCCTGGCAGATGCGCTCGTGGTCCTCGAAGTGCCTGAGCAGGCTCGGCACGTCGGCATGCTCGAAGTTGTACTTCGACTGCTCGACCTCGTTCTGGTGGAATACGTCGCCGTAGGTGACGCGCCCGCCCGGTCCATCGCTCCAGAGGATGTCGTAGATACTCTCCACGCCCTGCAGGTACATTGCCAGGCGCTCGAGCCCGTAGGTGATCTCGCCGGTGACCGGCCGGCAGTCCAGACCGCCGACCTGCTGGAAGTAGGTGAACTGCGTGACCTCCATCCCGTTCAACCACACTTCCCACCCCAGGCCCCAGGCGCCCAGGGTCGGGGATTCCCAGTTGTCCTCGACGAAGCGCACGTCGTGGACCAGAGGATCGAGGCCGAGCTCGGCGAGGCTCCCCAGGTACAGGTCGAGGATCGGCAGCGGCGAGGGTTTGATCACCACCTGGTACTGGTAGTAGTGCTGCAGCCGGAAGGGATTCTCCCCGTAGCGCCCGTCGGTCGGCCGGCGCGAGGGTTGCACGTAGGCGGCGCGCCAGGGCTCAGGTCCGACCGCGCGCAGGAAGGTCGCGGTGTGGAAGGTGCCGGCGCCGACTTCCATGTCGTAGGGCTGCAGGATCACGCAGCCGTGCTGCGACCAGTAACGCTGCAGGCTGAAGATCAGCTCCTGGAAGGTGCGCGGCGCGCGGCTGACTTTCATTGGACGAAACTTGTTCTCAACCCCAAAGAGCGCGCGAGTATACGGCGCGCATCGGCGCTCTTGCGCGCCGCGGGCCGGCTGCAGGGGCTGGCCGCGCCGCGGCAGGCGCACGTTGGTGGTCAGCTCGCGATTGCACCATCGTGGCGCAACCGCCCGGCCGGCAAACGATCAAGGGCCCGAGAATGCCCCTTGGATGCACTTAATCAGTGCAATAATGCCGGGCACGCGCACCAATATGGTGCGAAACAGGTTTGAAATAGCCCATAACTGATTGATTTCACGTGCCGTGCGCGTTGGCACGAGCCCTGCAACGTGTGGTCGTTCGGCTGCTCGCATGGCAGGCGATGCCGTGGGCCCCTTTGAGCGGTCGAGTTTTACCCCTTTCCCGGAGGCGATATGACACCGAGTGATGTCCTGAAGCTCATCAAAGAAAAGCAGCTGAAGTTCGCGGACCTGCGCTTCACCGATACGCGTGGCAAGGAACAGCACGTGACGATCCCGGCACGGCTCGTCGACGAGGACCTGTTCCGCGACGGCAAGATGTTCGACGGCTCCTCCATCGGCGGCTGGAAGGGCATCAACGAGTCGGACATGATCCTGATGCCCGAGGCCGCCACGGCCGTGATCGATCCGTTCTTCGAAGAGCCCACGATCGACATCCGCTGCGATGTGATCGAGCCGGCCACCATGCAGGGCTATGAACGCGACCCGCGCTCGCTGGCCAAGCGCGCCGAGGCGTACCTGAAGTCCACCGGCATCGCCGACAAGGCGCTGTTCGGGCCGGAGAACGAGTTCTTCATCTTCGACAGCGTCCGCTACAACAACCAGATGCACAACGCTTCCTACGCCATCGACTCGGTGCAGGGTGCGTGGAACTCGGACACCAGCTACCAGGACGGCAACCGCGGTCACCGCCCGGGAGTCAAGGGCGGCTACTTCCCGGTGCCGCCGGTGGATGCCTTCCAGGACATCCGCTCGGCGATGTGCCTGGCGTGCGAGGAGCTCGGCCTGGTCGTGGAGGTGCACCACCACGAGGTCGCCACCGGCGGGCAGTCGGAGATCGGCATCGGCGCGGGCACCCTGGTCATGAAGGCCGACCAGGTGCAGCTGTTGAAGTACGCGGTCCACAACGTCGCGCACGGCTACGGCAAGACCGCCACCTTCATGCCCAAGCCGCTGGTGGGCGACAACGGCTCTGGCATGCACGTGCACCAGTCGCTCTCGAAGGACGGCAAGGCCCTGTTCGCCGGCGACAAGTACGGCGGCCTGTCTGATCTCGCCCTCTACTACATCGGGGGCATCATCAAGCACGCCAAGGCCCTGAACGCCTTCACCAACGCCGGCACCAACAGCTACAAGCGCCTGGTGCCCGGCTTCGAGGCACCGGTGATGCTGGCGTACTCGGCGCGCAACCGCTCCGCGTCGATCCGCATTCCCTGGGTGTCGAACCCGAAGGCACGCCGCATCGAGGTGCGCTTCCCGGACTCCAGCGCCAACCCGTACTTCGCCTTCACCGCGATGCTGCTGGCAGGGCTGGATGGCATCCAGAACAAGATCCACCCCGGGGATCCTGCGGACAAGGACCTGTATGACCTGGAGCCCGAGGAAGCCAAGCACATCCCGACCGTGTGCCACTCACTCGACATGGCACTCGAGCACCTGGACAAGGACCGCGAGTTCCTCACCCGCGGCGGGGTATTCACGAACGACGTGATCGATGCCTACATCGGGCTGAAGATGCAGGAGGTCACGCGCTTCCGCATGTCCACGCACCCGATCGAGATGGAGCTGTACTACAGCTGCTGAACAGCGATGACAGATATTTCCCGGTGCGCCCCTGCAGGCTCCGGCCCGTGCCGGGGCGGGGCTTGCGGCGTGTCGCGGGAAGGGGTGCGGGTAACGGCGTTCACGGAATGCCGTTACCCGCTTTTGTCCCGAGACGCAGGGCGGCGTATGCTGAATCATGATGCGCACACTGCTGTTTACCTTATTGTCCCTGGCCAGCTCGCTGGTCCTGGCTGCGACGGTGTACAAGTGGGTCGACGAGAATGGCACCGTCCATTACTCCGACCAGCCGCACCCGAATGCGCAGAAGATCCAGGTACAGGCCGCGCAGACCTATCCTGCGAGCGCCTCCGCGACGGCCGTGGCCTCGGCCGCAGCAGCGCTCGAGCATCCGGCCAGCGCGCCTGCCTACCGCGGCTGTGCGATCGTCAGTCCCCAGGACGGGGCCAGTTTTGCGAACGTGGACGAGATGAGCGTGAGCGTGCGCACCGATCCATCGCTGCATTCGGGCGACCAGGTCTTCATCCTGATGGACGGCACGGCGGTCAACGGCGGCAACGCGACCGGCACGCAGTTCAGCATCTCCCCGGTGGAACGCGGCGAGCACGTGCTGGAGGCGGTGGTGCGCGATTCTTCCGGCAATCTCATGTGCCAGACGCCCGGTGTCACGGTGGCCGTGCACCAGAACTCGGTCCTCAATCGCGCCAATCCCCAGAACGTCCGCCCGCGTCCGCACTGAGCGCCGGCAGCGCACCCAGCGCGCAGTGCGCGGCAGGGGGGCGCCATGGCCCTTGAAGCCACCAGCCCTTCCGCGCTGTCGCACTTCGATGCCGCAGACCTGCTCGATGCGCTCTCCACCGGCATCGTCATGCTCGATGCGCAGCTGTGCCCGGTGTACGCCAACGTCGCCGCCCAGGATCTGCTCGCCTTCAGCCTGAAGATGGCGCGCGGGCGCCCGTTCGCTGACTTCCTCCATGACAGCAATGGTCTGAGCCGCATCCTCAGGCGCGCGCTCGAAAGCGGCGAGGGCATCACCGACCGCGAGGTCCAGGTGCGCCCCGCGAGTGCCCCGCGCGAAGTGCGCACGCTCGATGTGACCATCACTCCCTTCAACGGCCTCACCGGCACGCAGCTGCTGCTCGAGCTGGCCGACACCACGCAGCGTCAGCGCATCTCGCGCGAGAACGACCTGCTGGCGCGCCTGGACGGCAGCCGGCTCATGGTGCGCCAGCTCGCCCACGAGATTAAGAACCCACTAGGCGGGCTGCGCGGGGCCGCGCAGCTGCTCGAGCGCGAGCTGCCCGCACCCTCCCTCAGGGAGTACACGCAGCTGATCATCGGCGAGGCCGACCGGCTCACCGCGCTGGTCGACTCGATGTCCGGCCCGATGCGCGCCCCAAGCAAGAGTGCGGTCAACGTGCACGAGATCTGCGAGCACGTCTACCACCTGCTGCGTGCCGAGAGCCCGCCGGGGATCAGCATCGAGCGTGACTACGACCCGAGCCTGCCGAACGCGATGCTCGACCGGCACCAGATGATCCAGGCGCTCCTGAATGTGGCGCGCAACGCGCTGCAGGCGCAGGGCGACCTGGGACGCATCGTGCTGCGCACGCGGGCGCGCAGCAACGTCAGCATCGGCTCGGTGCCGCACCGCCTGGTGGCGAGCGTGCAGGTCGAGGACTCAGGCCCCGGCGTTCCTGCGCACCTGCGCGCTTCGATCTTCTACCCGCTGGTCACCGGGCGGCCCAACGGCACCGGCCTGGGCCTTGCGGTCGCCCAGGAACTGGCGACGCGAAACGGCGGCATCATCGAGTTCGAGAGCGAGGCGGGGCGCACGGTATTCACGCTGCTCCTGCCCCTGGGAGAGGATCCATGAACGCAAGCGCACTGCGCGTCTGGCTGGTCGATGACGATGCCTCCATCCGCTGGGTGCTCGAGCGTGCCCTGCGCAACGACGGCATGAGTCCGCGCGCCTTCGAGGCGGCGGAACCGGCGCTGGATGCCCTGCGCCGGGAATCCCCGGACGTGTTGATCACCGACATCCGCATGCCGGGCGCCTCGGGGCTGGAGTTGCTGCGCCTGATCCGCGAGGCGCGCCCCGCCCTGCCGGTGATCGTCATGACCGCGCACTCGGACCTCAGCAGCGCGGTGTCAGCGTACGAGGGCGGGGCGTTCGAGTACCTCCCCAAGCCCTTCGACATCGACCAGGCAGTGGCGCTGGTGCGCCGGGCCGCCAGCGGGGGGCTGGCTGGCAACGGCGATGCGCCGGGCACTTCGCGGATCCCGCAGCTGCTGGGGCGCGCGCCGGCCATGCAGCAGGTGTTCCGCGCCATCGGCCGCCTGGCGCGTTCGAGTGTGACCGTGCTCATCAGCGGCGAGTCCGGCACCGGCAAGGAACTGGTGGCACGCGCGCTGCACGATCACAGCCCGCGCAGTGCCAGGCCCTTCGTGGCGCTCAACACCGCGGCGATCCCCGCGGACCTGCTCGAGTCGGAGCTGTTCGGCCACGAACGCGGCGCCTTCACCGGCGCCAGCGCGCAGCGCCAGGGGCGCTTCGAGCAGGCCGACGGCGGCACGCTGTTTCTCGACGAGATCGGCGACATGTCGATGCCGCTGCAGACGCGCCTGCTGCGCGTGCTGGCGGAAGGGGAGTTCTACCGGGTCGGCGGGCAGACCCCGATCCGTGTGGACGTGCGTGTCATCGCCGCCACGCACCAGAGTCTGCAGGACCGCGTGGCCGCGGGCCTGTTCCGCGAGGATCTCTACCACCGCCTGAACGTGATCCGCATCGAGCTGCCGCCGCTGCGCGCCCGCGCCGAGGACATCCCGGACCTGCTGCGTCACTACATGCGCATCGCCGCCGCCGAACTGGGCGTGGATCCCAAGACACTGGCCCCGGAGGCGCTCGCGCGCCTGAGCGCGCACGACTGGCCGGGCAACGTGCGCGAACTGGTCAACCTGTGCCGCAGGCTCTCCGTGCTCGCCCCGGGCAGCGAGGTACACACGGCAGATCTGCCCGCGGAGCTTGGCAGTGCCGCAGGCCGCATCACGCAGGCGGACTGGGTGGCAGCCCTGGCCGGCTGGGCCGAACGCCAGGCGCAGACAGGGGGGGCGCCGCTGCTGGATGCCGCCCAGCCGCAGTTCGAGCGTGCGCTGATCGAGGTGGCGCTCAGGCGTACCCACGGTCATCGGCAGGATGCGGCACGCCTGCTGGGGTGGGGCCGCAATACCCTCACCCGCAAGCTGAAGGAACTGGACATGAACGGCGCGGAGGAGGGCGGGCACGCGTAGTCGGCTCCGCCGGAAACCGGTAAGGTTCCGCACCGTTTTCAGCATGTTGGAGTGCGCCTGATGTTGAGCTGGCGAGAACTGTGGGACCTGCCGGTCCTGGGCAACGGTCTCGGCATCTGGGTCCTGTCGCTGGCGATCTTCCTCGCCACGTTTGCCTTCCGGCCGCTGGCGGCACGGCTGATCGAACGGCAGAACACGCGCCGTGCCGCGCGCACCGGGGCCGTCCCGCACCCGATGCTGGAGCTGGCGCTGCAACTGGTGGGAAACACCGGCAGCGTGTTCCTGTGGGGCGCGGCCGTATGGCTCGCCTCGCGCGACCTGACCTTCCCGGCACGCATCGAGCGCTGGCTCAACGTCGCCCTCGTGCTGCTCTTCTGGATGCAGATGGCGGTGTGGGCGATGACCGCGGTGCGCCACGGGATCGACTCGCGCCAGCGGCGCCTGGGCACCCGCGACACCGTGCTCAGCAGCTCCATCGCCGTCATCATGTTCGGCGCCGGCCTCGTCATCTGGGGCATCGCCGCGCTGCTCGCCCTCGACAACCTCGGCGTGCAGATCGGACCGCTGCTGGCGGGCCTGGGCATCGGCGGCATCGCGCTCGCGCTCGCCGTGCAGACCGTACTGGCGGACCTCCTGGCCTCACTGTCGATCGCGCTCGACAAGCCCTTCGTGCTGGGCGATGCGCTGCGGCTGGACGATATCCAGGGCAGCGTCGAACACATTGGCATCAAGAGCACGCGGCTGCGCAGCATCAACGGCGAGCAGATCATCATCGCCAACGGCGACCTGCTCAAGGCGCGGCTGCGCAATTTCGGGCGCCTGTACGAACGGCGCTCGCTGTTCACGCTCGCCCTGCACTACGAGACCCCGGTGGAGAAGCTCGCGGCCGTCCCGCACATCGTGCGCGAGATCATCGAGGCGACCCCCGAGACGCGCTTCGAGCGCTGCCACCTGCTCAACTTCGGCGCCAAGGCGCTGGACTTCGAGGTGGTCTACTTCGTCACCAACCCGGACTATCGCGTGTATGCCGATGGGCAGCAGAGCATCAACCTGCGCATCCTGGAACGCTTACGCGCACTGGAAGTGAACTTCGCCGCGGAGGCCCCGACCAGCGTGCGGGTGCAGCCGCCGAAGGAGGCGCTGCCCGCCGCCCAGCAGAGCCTGCTTTAGTTGCGGAGCATGTCCTTGAGCGCCCCGTCGAACTCGGCGTAGGGGAAGGCCCCCTCGGCGAGTGCCCCTTCCAGCACCCCGTTCGCGGCACGGCCGATCACGAATGCCGGGGTGCCATGGATGCCGATGCCATCCGCAGTGGCCGCGTTGCGGGCGATGGCACTCTCGTAGCGGGCAGCTTGCATGCAGGCGTGCAGGCGGTTCAGATCAAGGCCCACCGCGGTGGCGCGCTTGTCGATGCCGCCGCCGGGCAACGGCTCGCTCCCGGTCAGCAGCGCGTGGTGCATCTCCCAGAACTTGCCCTGCTCGGCGGCGCAGTGCGCAGCCTCGGCCGCGGGGCGCGCGGAGGAGTGAAACTCCAGCGGCAGGTCACGCACGATGAAGCGCAGCTTGCCGGTGTCGATGTAGTTTTTCTTCAGCGCCTCGAAAGTCTGGGCCTGGAATGCGCGGCAGTAGGGGCACTGGTAGTCGGTGAACTCCACCATGGTCAGCGGTGCATCGCTGCGGCCGAGTGAGTATTCCTTGTCATCCAGCCTCAGGCGCACGACGCGCGGGCCGCCCGCGGCCTCGGCGGCGGGCGGCGCGGCCGCCATGACCGCACCGGCGGCGAAGGCCAGCAGGGCGCCGGCGAGCAGGGCTCGGCGGGCGCGGGTCATCCTGAAACCGGGCTGTCGGTGGTATCGCGCGCCGTGCGCAGCGTGCCGACCAGTCCGTTGACGTTGTCGATGCCCCGTGCGGCGAGGTATTCGCTGATGCCCTCGTTGATGCTGCGGCAGGCCATCGGCTGGTAGAAGAGTGCGGTCCCGACCCCGACCGCGCTGGCGCCGGCGATGATGAACTCGAGGGCATCGGTGGCGCTGGTGATTCCGCCCTGGCCGATGATCGGGATGCGGTGGGATTTTGCGACTTCGTAGACCTGGTGCACCTTGAGCAATGCGATCGGCTTGATGGCAGGTCCCGAGAGCCCGCCCTGGATGTTGCCGATAACCGGACGGCGGCTTTCGACATCGATCGCCATGCCCATGAGCGTGTTGATCACCGCCAGCGCATCCGTGCCCGCCTCGATGCAGCGACGCGCGTTCTCGCGGATGTCGGTCTGGTTAGGGGACAGCTTGGTGATCAGTGGCTTGCGGGTGACGGCGCGACAAGCGGCTACCACCTGTGCAGACATGTCCGGGTAGTTGCCGAAGGCGACGCCGCCTTCCTTCACGTTCGGGCAGGAGATGTTGATCTCGATGGCATCGATCGGGGACTGGTCAAACGCGCGCGTAACCTCGACGTATTCCTCGATGGTGCTGCCAGAGACGTTGGCGATGAAGCGCGTCTCGCTGAAGTCAAGCTGCGGCAGGATGCTGCGCACGACGTGCTCGACGCCCGGGTTCTGCAGGCCGATGGCGTTCAGCATCCCGCCCGCGGTCTCGTACACGCGGTGCGGAGGGTTGCCCAGGCGTGGCTTGCCAGTGGTGCCCTTGAGCACGATGGCACCGGCGTCGCGGTTGGAGAACCCCTCGATGCGGGTGTACTCCTCGCCGAAGCCGACACAGCCGGACAGCAGCACGATGGGGGAGGTGAAGTGCAGTCCGCAGAAATCAAATCCCAGGCGGCCGGCACCGCGCGCCGTGACCGCTGCGGGAACTGCTGGTTTGGGGATTGCCATGGGGCGCATTATCGCATACGGGCGCCGCCACCCCACGTAAGTTCATGTTCCATATCGTCATCCTCCAGCCCGAAATCCCGCCAAACACCGGTAACCTCATCCGCCTGTGCGCGAACACCGGAGCCAGCCTGCACCTGGTGCATCCCCTGGGGTTCGACCTCTCCGGAAAGGCGGTGCGCCGCGCCGGGCTCGACTACGAATGGATGGCCCGTGTGCACGTGCACGGGAACCTCGATGCCTGCCTGAAGTCTCTGGGCGGCGCGCGGCTCTTCAGCATCGAGACCAGCGGCAGCCGGCTGTACAGCGAGGCGCAGTTCAAGCGAGGCGATGCGCTGCTGTTCGGCTCCGAGAGCCGCGGCCTGTCCGCGGAGGTGCTGAGCCTGGTCGCTCGGGAAAACCAGCTCACCATCCCCATGCGCACCGGCAATCGCAGCCTGAATCTGGCCAACGCCGTCGCGGTGACCGTCTACGAGGCGTGGCGCCAGAACCAGTTCGTCTGAGCCTGCGGCTATTTCGGCGCTGCCACGGGTCTTGGGGAGTGCAAGGGTTGCGGGCCAGCGGGGACTCCGGGGTCGCGATCGAGCGGGCTGCGCACGCCGTTGGCACCCTTGGTCATCACGTGGGTGTAGATCATCGTGGTCTTGAGGTCAGTGTGACCCAGCAGCTCCTGCACCGTGCGGATGTCGTAGCCGTCCTCCAGCAGGTGGGTCGCGAAGCAGTGCCGCAGCGTATGGCAGCTGGCGGGCTTAGCGATGCCTGCCCTGCGGACTGCGCCCTGCACCGCGCGCTGAATCCCCTTTTCGTGCATGTGATGGCGCACCGACATCTGGAGTTCCCGGTCCACGGACAACGTGGCAGAGGGGAACAGGTACTGCCAGCCCCACTGGGTCGGCGCCTGCGGGTACTTGCGGGCCAGCGCGAAGGGTAGCGAGACGCCCGGTCGTCTGGCCCGGCGTTCCTCCTCGAACCACGGATGCAGCCGCGCCAGGTGGGCGCGCAGCGCCGGCTCGAGCGATGAGGGAAGCATGCTCACGCGATCCTTGCCGCCTTTTGGCTCACGGACAATGAGCTCACCGCGCTCTATCGCGAGATCCTTCACGCGCAGCCGCAACGCTTCCGTGAGGCGCAGACCACAACCATACAGAAGGCTCGCCACCAGCCAGGGTGTCCCATGCAGCTGCGCCAGGAGAGCGCGCACCTCTGGTCGGGACAGAACGACCGGCAGGCGCTTGGGCTTCAGGGCCCGGGTGATGCCATCGAGCCAGGGCAGCTCGATCTCCAGCACGTGACGGTAGACAAACAACAGCGCCTGCAGGGCTTGGCTCTGCGTGGACGCGCTGACCTTGCGGTTCACGGCCAGATACGTCAAGAATTGCTCCACGCCTGCCGCACCTACCTCGCGGGGATGTTTGCGACCATGGAAAACGATGAACCGTCTCAGCCACTGCACGTAAGACTGTTCAGTGCGCAGGGCGAGGTGGCGCGTCCTCATCTTGTCGCGTGTGACAGCAACCAGTCCGGGGCGGCTTCCCATGTCTGATAACTCCGTGACGGTGTTAGGGACACTGCTGTCCCAGATTTCCCTATGGAATCAGCTCGATGCCCGCTGGTCGAGTCTCTTATGCGACACGATGGGGCAATTATTCACCCCATTTAGGTCGTCTACATACAGTTAGACAACGTCAATGGCCGCAGTAGTCGATGTCAGTGCCGAATTTCAACGCCGTCGTTTGGCTACGTGGCGCGCCACCCGCTCTTGGCTAGTGCTCGCAATGGTAGCGGCAGTAGTTTTTTCCCTGGGACCAAAAGGACGCGCCATGGACATGTCCGAGGCGCAGTTCACTCTATCCCTAATCGCACTCATCGTGCTCGGTGTCTGCGCCACCGTAGTCGTATTCTCCGTGCGTCGTCTTTACCGTTGTCCCCACTGCGAAAAAACGCCAATGATTACGGTGGCTCTGCTTGGCCCAGCCTCTTTCGGTGTACGACGCGATCTCGTGTTTAACCCTTTCGTTTGCCCCAACTGCGGCGCCAAGCTGCGAACCGATGCGTAAGCGTGTTTCCGTTGTCTAACCAACGCTTGGAGCGGCCGT
>DASXPL010000017.1:0-14016 GCA_036493615.1 Steroidobacteraceae bacterium | reverse complement strand
GGATGCCGGCACTGCCTACACCGGCGCGATCATCTCGCGCTCCTACGACTCGCTGCTGGTCAAGGTGACCGCGTGGGCGCCGACCCCCGAGGAGACCATCGCGCGCATGCACCGCGCGCTGTGGGAATTCCGCATCCGCGGCGTGGTGAGCAACCTGCGCTTCCTCGACCAGCTCATCACGCACCCGCGCTTCGCCAGCGGCGACTACACCACGCGCTTCATCGAGGACACGCCGGAACTGTTCCAGTGGCAGCGCAAGCGCGACCGCGCCAGCCGCATCCTGTCATTCATCGGCAGCACGATCATCAACGGCCATCCCGAGACCCGCAGCCGCCTGCGGCCGGCGAGTTTCGCCGCCGCGCGGCTGCCGCCGGGCCCGCTGCCGCCGCCGGCGCCGGGCACCAAGCAGAAGCTCGAGGAGCTCGGCGCCGAGGGGTTCGCGCGCTGGATGCTCGCGCAGCAGCGCGTGCTCATGACCGACACCAGCATGCGCGATGCGCACCAGTCATTGCTGGCAACCCGCCTGCGCACGCTCGACATGACGGCGATCGCCCCCTACTACGCGAGCTTGCTGCCGCAGCTGTTCTCGGTGGAGTGCTGGGGCGGGGCCACCTTCGATGTCGCCATGCGCTTTCTGCGCGAGGATCCGTGGCGGCGCCTGGCGCTGCTGCGCGAGCAGATGCCGAACCTCTTGCTGCAGATGCTGCTGCGCTCGGCAAATGCGGTCGGCTACGCCAACTATCCCGACAACGTGGTGCGCTTCTTCGTCGCGCGTGCCGCCGCCGGCGGCATCGACGTGTTCCGCATCTTCGACTCGCTCAACTGGGTCGAGAACATGCGTGTGGCCATCGATGCGGTGCGCGACAGCGGCAAGCTGTGCGAGGCGGCCATCTGCTATACGGGAAACCTGAGCGACCCGCACGAGAAGAAGTACACCCTCGACTACTACCTGAAACTCGCCCGCGAGCTCAAGGCCGCCGGCACGCACGTGCTGGGGATCAAGGACATGGCCGGACTGTGCCGGCCGCGGGCCGCCTATGCCCTGGTCAAGGCGCTGAAGGAGGAGGTCGGCCTGCCGGTGCACTTCCACACCCACGACACCAGCGGCATTGCCGCGGCCAGCGTGCTGGCGGCGGTGGCCGCCGGGGCCGATGCGGTTGATGGCGCCATCGATGCCATGAGCGGGCTCACCTCGCAGCCAAATCTCGGCTCGATCATCGAGGCGCTGCGCTATGGGGAGCGCGATGCCGGCATCGATGCTGACAAGCTGCGCGCGGTGTCCGCCTACTGGGAGCAGGTACGCCGCCACTACTTCGCCTTCGAGAGCGACATGCGCGCCGGGGCTTCCGAGGTCTACGTGCACGGCATGCCCGGCGGGCAGTACACCACCCTGCGCGAGCAGGCGCGCGCGCTGGGAATCGAGGAGGCGCGCTGGCCGGAAGTGGCCGCCGCCTACGTCGAGGTCAACGAGATGTTCGGCGACATCATCAAGGTGACCCCGACCTCCAAGGTGGTCGGCGACCTGGCCATCCTCATGGTCAGCTCGGGCCTGAGCCGCGAGAAGGTGCTCGACGCGCACACCGAAGTCGCCTTCCCGGAGTCGGTCGTGCAGCTGTTCCGCGGCGACCTCGGCCAGCCCTACGGCGGCTTCCCGCCCGCGCTGCAGACGAAGGTCCTCAAGGGCGCACCAGCCAGCACCGCGCGCCCGGGTGCGCGGCTGCCGCCGGCGGACCTTGTGGCCGAGCGCGCGCGCATCCAGCAGCACCTGCTGCGCCCGGTGACCGACGAGGACCTCGCCTCCTACCTGATGTATCCGCGGGTGTGGCTCGACTATGCGCGCGAGCGCGCGCTCTACGGGGACCCGGCGATCCTGCCGACGCCGGTGTTCTTCTACGGCATGGAGCCGGGGCAGGAGATCAGCGTCGACCTCGAGCGCGGCAAGACGCTCATCGTGCGCTACCTTGCCGCGAGCGAGCCGCACGAGGACGGCACGCGCACGGTGTTCTTCGAGCTGAACGGCCAGCCGCGCTCGGTGCGCGTGCCCGACCACGGCCAGGTGGCCAAGCGCCCGCCGGCGCGCAAGGCCGCCGCGGACACTCCTGGCGAGCTCGGCGCCCCCATGCCCGGCACGGTCGTCAGCGTCGCCGCGCGGGTCGGTGCCCGGGTGGCGCGTGGAGATGCACTGGTGAGCCTGGAGGCGATGAAGATGGAAACCGCCGTGCGCGCCGCGACGGCAGGCGAAGTGGTCGAAGTGCTGGTGCGCGCCGGCCAGGCGGTCGAGGTGAAGGACCTGCTGGTGGTGCTGCGCTAAAGGGCGCTAGAGCGCATCCTTCAGCGCGATCGCAGGATCGGCCAGCTTGGCGGGATCCGGGCGCGCGTGCGCTGCGATGAGCTTGCGCGCGGCCATCTGGTCCTTCGGGGCGTTGATGCTGTCGATCGCCACCAGTTCGCCGCCGCGCAGGTAGCAGGCGCTGAAGCTGCGGCCGGCCGGCGCGCCGCGCAGCACCACGCGGTCATAGCCCTGGCCGACACCCACGATGATCAGCTTCAGGTCGAACTGGTCAGACCAGAACCAGGGCACCTTGTCGTGTGGCGTCGGTATGCCAAGCAGGTTGAGCGCCACGGTCGTGCCCTGCTCAAAAGCGTTGTCGACGGACTCCAGCCGCAGGTGGCGCCCGTACTGGCGGTTCAGGTGGCTCGCGCAGTCTCCGGCGGCGTAGATGTGCGGCGCGGAGCTGCGGCAGTGGGCATCGGTGCGCACGCCGTTTTCGCAGTCAAGGCCGGCCGCCTTCGCCAGTTCATCCGCGGGCACCACGCCGACGCCGACGATCACCAGGTCGGCCGGGAATTCGCGCCCGTCCTCGGTGCTCACCGCGCGCACGCGGCCGGTGCGGGCATCCCCGTGCAGCGCGCGGACCTGGGCGTTGCAGTGGATGTGCACACCGGCACGCATATGCTCGGCGGTGTAGAACGCCGAGACCTCCGGGCAGGTGACGCGGTTCATCACGCGGTCGGCCATCTCGAGCACCGTGACTTCCATCCTGAGCTCGCGCAGTGTCGCCGCCACCTCGAGGCCGATGTAGCCCCCGCCGATGATGACCGCGCGGCCGCCGGCGCTGCAGGCCGCGCGGATGGTGTCCGCATCGGCGATGCCGCGCAGGTAGTGCACGCCTGCAAGCTCGGCGCCCGGTGCCAGGAGCTTGCGCGGGCGACTGCCGGTGGCCAGCACCAGGGCATCGAAGGGCAGCACGGTCGCATCCTCCAGGCGCAGGTGCCCCTGGACCGGGGCGATCTCGGCGACGCGCCGGCCCAGGTGCGTGCTCACCTTGTGGTCGGCGAAGAACGCTGTGGGGCGGATCAGCAGGCGCTCGCGTGCGAGCGCTCCAGCCAGATACTTCTTGGACAGCGGTGGCCGCTGGTAGGGCAGGTAGGCTTCATCGCCCACCACCGCGAGATCCCCGCTGAAGCCCTTGCGGCGCAGGGTGTCGATGGTCTGCACCGCCGCCTGGCCTGCTCCTACGATCACGATCTGCCCATACATGGCGGCGAAGCATAGCCGAAGGCCCGGCGCGCCAAGCGCACCAGATGAGGGCAGGGCCGCCGGGTCGCCCCACGCTGGTGCACCGGCGCGCGCGGCGCGGGGCAACAAACCCTGTAACCTGTGGCCCCGACCCATTTCACTGCGTGGCATGAAAGCTGCAAAATCCCACGCGCCACGACCCAAGGCCGACGGAGCCCTTCCATGAAACTGGTAACCGCGATCATTAAGCCCTTCAAGCTGGACGACGTCCGTGCCGCGCTCTCGGACATCGGTGTCTCGGGCATGACGGTCACCGAGGTGAAGGGCTTCGGCCGGCAGCGCGGCCACACCGAGCTGTACCGCGGCGCGGAGTATGTCGTGGACTTCGTGCCCAAGACGCGCATCGAGGTGGCGGTGCGCGGCGACCTGGTCGACCAGGTCATCGAGGCGATCATCAAGTCCTCCAAGACCGGAAAGGTCGGCGACGGCAAGATCTTCATCACCCACATCGAGCGGGTCATCCGCATCCGCACCGGCGAGACCGACGACGCCGCGCTCTAGCGGCTGCTGCCGCGGCAGCCATGTCCATCGCCATCCGTTTCGATGCCTACGGCGGACCCGAGGTCCTGAGGGCCGAGGAGTTCGAGCCAACCGCACCCGCCGCCGGCGAGGTGCAGGTACGCCAAACCGCCATCGGCGTGAACTACATCGATGTGTATGACCGCACCGGCCTGTACCCAGTGCAGCTGCCAAGCGGCCTGGGGCGCGAGGCGGCCGGCGTGGTGAGCGCCGTCGGTCGCAGCGTGCGTGGCTTCAAAAAGGGTGAGCGCGTCGCGTACGTCTCGGCCTCTCCGGGCGCCTACGCCTCCGTGCGCAACGTGGCCGCCGAGCGGCTGGTGAAGATTCCGCGCGCCGTCTCGGATGAGCAGGCTGCGGCCATCATGCTCAAGGGCCTGACGGCCCAGTTCCTGCTGCGCCGCACGTATCGGGTGCAGCGTGGCGATCCGATCCTGGTACACGCCGCCGCCGGCGGCGTCGGGCTCATCCTGTGCCAGTGGGCAAAAGCGCTCGGCGCGAAGGTGATCGGCGTGGTCGGCAACGAGGCGAAGGCCGCCATCGCCCGGCGCCACGGCTGCCGGCACGTGCTCATCTCCGGGCGCGACGAGCTGGTTGCGGGCGTGAAGTCACTCACCCGCGGCGCAGGTGTCGCCGCGGTTTACGACGCGGTGGGCAAGGACACGTTCGTGCAATCGCTCGATTGCGTGCGGCGCCTGGGGATCATGGTGAGCTACGGTAATGCATCGGGGCCGCCGCCGGCGATCGCACCGGCGGAGCTGGCCCGGCGCGGCTCACTCTTCCTGACTCGGCCCTCGCTCTTCAACTACATCATCACGCGCGCCGAGCTGACCGCGGGCGCCCGCGAGCTGTTCGCCGCCGTGCGCTCCGGGAAGGTTCGGGTGTTGATCGGTCAGCGCTATCGGCTCGCTCAGGCGGCCGATGCGCATCGCGACCTCGAAGGCCGCCGCACCAACGGTTCCAGCGTCCTGATCCCCTGAAGCCGATGACAGCCCCGGGAGCGCGAGCTCCCCGGGCTGCACTTACGGCTGGTCGCGCTTCTCGTTGCCCTGCGCGGGCGGGTGCTTGTCACCACTGTTGTTGGCGTGGTGCGGCTTGTTCTGCGGGTTCTGCGGCGGCGCGCCCTGGGGCGCGGCCGTGCCCGGCTGCGGTGCGTGGTAGGTGCTGCCAACCGGCTGGCCGGGCACTCCCGGCTGCCCGCCATTCGGATGCGATCCGGGCGCAGCAGGATAGCCCGGTGCACCGTTGTAGCCGTGCGCCGGCACACCCGGTGTCCCGTTGGAATGCGCGCCGGAATTGCCCGGGGCGCCGTTGTAGGCACTGGCACCGTTGTAGCCGTGCGCCGGCACGCCGGGTGTCCCGTTGGAATGCGCGCCGGAGTTGCCGGGGGCGCCGTTGTAGGCATTGGCACCGTTGTAGCCGTGCGCCGGCACGCCGGGTGTCCCGTTGGAATGCGCGCCGGAGTTGCCGGGGGCGCCATACGGATGCGCGGGGTTGCCCGGGACGCCGGTCACGGGCGGCTCCGACGGACCGCCCGGGTGCGCGGCCATGACGCCGGGACCATTGAACGCGCCCGGGTGCGGGGTGGCCGCGACCGGCGGGTGGCCGTTGTTGACGCTGGCCTGCAGCGCATGGTCCTGGCTTGCGGCCTGGAAGTGGTGCGCCTGCATGGCCGTGGGCGGCGCATGCCGCTCATGCATGGCGGCGTATTCGGACGGCGTGGCGACGGCATGGACGCCGCTGGCGCCACCGTTGTAGCTCACGCGGTTGTTGATGACGGTGGTGTTGTTGATCACCGTCTCGTTGTAGGTGTTGTGGACGATCGTGGTGTTCACGTTCGTCACCGAGGTGTTGTAGTGGTAGGCGTTGTTCACCCAGCGCGCGCCGGCGAAGCCGACGCCGGTGTAGCCGAAGCCGTAGTTCACGCCGCCGTAGAAGCCGACGTGGGGTCCCCAGTAACCGGCATGGAACATGTACAGGCCGCCGGCATAGCCCCAGTAGCCGGGCGTCCACAGCACCCCGACGGCCGGGGGCATCACCCAGGTCCCCGGGACCCAGAAATAGCCGGCAGGCCCGAACTGCCAGTAGCCCGGCGTCCAGGCGTAACCGGGAGCCGGCAGGGGCGGCTGCTCGTACACCGGCAGCGGCGGCGGCGGCGTCTCGGCCGTGACGTCCGGTGCGGGGGCCGCAGCGGGCTCCTCGTATTCGGCCGGCGGTGGCGGAGGGGATGGTGCCATCGTGGTCACGCAGGCCGCCAGTACCGGCAGTGCCGCTGCGGCCATGCACAGCAGGCGCACCGTGTTGGAGCGGGGGATGGCCAAATCGATGAATTTGATGGTCATTCGATAGTTCCCGTGGGCGCCATGGGCCTGCGCATATGTAAGGAGGCTAGGTCAGCGCGGGTGCTGCCTTCCCCCTACAACGTCACAGTTCCGGGTGCGCCGACCCCGATGAACCATTCTTAATCGACTAGGAGAGGGATCGGGCCTTCAGGAAGCGGCCGGGAGCGCGCGGGCGCGCAGGGGACGCACGCTGCGGCTGATCCCCAGGGCGCCGCTGCGCACCACCTCCAGTAGCTGCGCCTGGCGGCCAAGGCTCTCGACGAAGGCGCTCACTTCGGCCTCGCTGGCGGTGAGTTCGACGATGAAGCCCTCGACGGAGGGGTCGAGCACGCGGCCGCCGCTGCGCACGACCTGCCCGCGGACCACATCGGTCTGCGCCGGCTCCAGGCGCAGCTTCAGCAGTACCAGCTCGCGTTCCAGGTGCTCCCCGCGGGTCATGTCCAGGACGTTGACCACGTCGACCAGCTTGTTCAGCTGGTTGGCGATCTGCTGGATCACCAGGTCGGAGCCGGAGGTGACGAGGGTGAGGCGCGAGACCGTTGGGTCATCGGTGGCTGCGACGGACAGGGATTCGATGTTGTAGCCGCGGGTGGAGAACAGGCCGGCGACGCGGGACAGGGCCCCGGCTTCGTTCTGAAGCAGGATCGCGATGATGTGACGCATGGAAAGTGAGGCGGGCGCAGGGGTGGTGGGCACCGCAGAATAAAGGATCGGCGCGAGTTTGCACCACGGGGGCAAGCTGCTAGGCTCGTTGATCCCTTCGACTTTCCGTTAAGCGCACGCACGTTAAGGTCCTCAAGCGCGCCCATGACCGACACTGTCATCCAGCCACGCCCGGCGGGGCATCCGCTCGCCGGACAGACCATGAACGGCGCGCGCATGATCATGCAGGTGCTCGCCGATGAAGGGGTTACCACCATCTTCGGCTACAGCGGCGGGGCGATCCTGCCCACCTTCGATGCGGTATTCCTCTACAACGAGGAGGCCAAGCGGGCCGGCGCCGCCCCGATCCCCCTCATCGTGCCGGCGAACGAGCAGGGCGCGGGCTTCATGGCCGCAGGCTATGCCCGGGCCAGCGGCCAGGTCGGGGTCTGTGTCGTGACCTCCGGCCCGGGTGCCACGAACACTGTTACGCCCGTGCGCGACTGCATGGCCGATTCGATACCGATTGTCGTGATTTGTGGCCAGGTGCCCCGCCCGTCCATCGGCACCGACGCCTTCCAGGAGGCCCCGATTCCAGCGCTGATGGGAGCGGTCGCCAAGCACATCTTCCTGGTCACCGACCCTGCAAAGCTTGAGTCCACGGTGCGCACGGCGTTCGAGATCGCGCGCACCGGGCGCCCGGGGCCGGTGGTCATCGACATTCCCAAGGATGTGCAGAACTGGGAGGGCTGCTTCACAGGCGAGGGGCTGCTGCCCATCCCCGGCTACCGTCGGCGCATGCAGGAGCTGTCGCAGTCGAGCCTCGAGCCCGGTGCGGCCGAGCGCTTCTTCGCGATGCTGGCGGAGGCGCAGCGGCCGCTGATCTATGCCGGTGGCGGCGTCATCAATGGCAACGCGGCCGAGGCGCTGACCCAGTTCGCCCGCACCTTCGGCATCCCGGTGGTCACGACGCTCATGGGGATCGGTGCCTACGACACGACCGATGCCATGGCGATGCGCATGCTGGGCATGCACGGGACGGCGTTCGCCAACTACGCGGTCGATGACTGCGACTTCCTCGTGGCGGTGGGCGCGCGCTTCGATGACCGCGTGGCCGGCGTCCCCGACAAGTTCGCGCGCAATGCCGTGCGCATCGCGCACCTGGACGTCGACCGGGCCGAGGTCGGCAAGGTCAAGCGCGTGCAATGGGCGCACGTGGGCCTGATCCGCGCGGCGCTCGAGGCCCTCACTGCGCACGGCCGCGGCGCGCGCTTTCAGCGCGACTTCGCGCCCTGGGCGGCCGAGCTCGCCGAGCTCAAGCGCCGCCATGCGATGAACTACGACCGCGAGAGTCCCCTGATCCAGCCGTACTACGTGATCGAGGAGATCAACCGGCACACGCGCGGCGAGGCGATCATCAGCACCGGGGTTGGCCAGCACCAGATGTGGGCGGCGCAGTACTTCGACTTCCGCTGCCCGCGCCTGTGGCTGACCTCCGGCAGCATGGGGACCATGGGCTTCGGCCTGCCGGCGGCGATCGGCGCACAGTTCGCGCAGCCGAAGCGCATGGTCATCGACATCGACGGCGACTCCAGCATCCGCATGAACATCGGGGAGCTGGAGACGGTCACCACCTACGACCTGCCGGTGAAGGTGGTGGTGCTGAACAATTTTGGCGACGGCATGGTCAAGCAGTGGCAGAAGCTGTTCTTCAAGGGCCGCCTGTCGGCGAGCGACCGCTCGCTGCACAAGAAGGACTTCGTCAGGGCCGCGCAGGCCGACGGCTTCCGCTACGCGGTGCGCCTGGACCGCAAGCAGGACGTGCCGCGGGTGATCGCCGAGTTCCTCGCCTTCAAGGGTCCAGCGTTTCTGGAAGTGATGATCGACCCGGATGCCGGGGTCTACCCGATGGTCGGCCCGGGCCAGGCCTACGATGAGATGATCACGGGGGATTTCATCGCCTCGCGCCACAAGGTGGACATCAAGACCCCCGGCCCGTCGGAGATGTTCTAGGGGCATGCGATGAAGTACCTGCATACCATGGTGCGCGTGAGCGACATCGATGCCTCGGTGCGCTTCTACTGCGCGGCGCTCGGACTCAGGGAGGTCTCGCGCAAGGACTACCCCGGCGGCCGCTACACCCTGGTGTTCCTGGCCGCCCCCGGGGACGAGGCTGCACAGGTGGAGCTCACCCACAACTGGGACCCTGAGAGCTACATGGCCGGGCGCAATTTCGGGCACCTCGCCTACGAGGTCGATGACATCTACGCCAGCTGCCAGCGCCTGGCCGAGCACGGCGTGACCATCCTCAGGCCGCCGCGCGATGGCCGCATGGCCTTCGTACGCTCGCCCGATGACATCTCCATCGAGCTCCTGCAGAAGGGCACAGCGCAGGCACCGGCCGAGCCGTGGAAGTCCATGCCGAACACGGGCAGCTGGTAAGTACGCAGCGGCTCTTCATGAAATCGATCCCGAGCCTGCTGATTGCGGCGGTGTTCGCCACCGTCACCTTCGCGGTGTGGGCGTACCTCAACAGGCCCACCAAGGAACCGCCCTGGCCGGCGCTCATCCAGGGTCTCACGTTCTCCCCGTTCCGCGCCAACGAGGACCCGACCCACGGGCTGTTCCCCACCGATGCGGAGATCGATGCGGACCTGGCGCTGCTGGCCGGCAAGGTCAAGGCGGTGCGCAGCTACAGCGTCGAGGCGACGCTGGCGCACATCCCCGAGCTTGCCGAGAAGCACGACCTGAACGTGATGCTCGGCGCCTGGATCGACGACCACCGCGACAAGAACGAGCAGCAGTTGAACACCGCGATCGAGCTGGCCTCGACGCACATCAACGTCGGCCGGGTGATCATCGGCAACGAGGTGGTGCTGCGCGGCGACCTGCCGATCGGCGAGCTGGAGGGCTACCTCGATCGCGCCCGCGACGCGCTGGAGGCGCCGGTGAGCACCGCCGAGCCCTGGCACATATGGCTGGCGCACCCGGATCTGGCGCAGCACGTGGACTTCCTCGCCGTGCACCTGCTGCCGTACTGGGAGGGTACCGCGGTCGATGTGGCCATCGACTACTCGCTCAAGCAGCTGAAGCAGCTGCAGAAGGCCTTCCCGGGCAAGGCAATCGTCGTGGCCGAGATCGGCTGGCCGAGCCGCGGGCGCACGCGCGAATCGGCGGTGGCCTCCGAGGCGAGCGAGGCGCTGTTCCTGCGGCGCTTCCTCGACAAGGCGCACAAGCTGCAGATCAGTTACTACATCGTGGAGGCATTCGACCAGCCGTGGAAGGCCTACCAGGAGGGCGCGGTCGGCTCCTACTGGGGGGTGTACGATGTGAACCGGCAACCGAAGTTTGCCTTCATCGCCCCGATCGTGCGCATCCCCGAGTGGCATATCCTCGCCGCCGTCTCGGTGGCCGTGGCGCTGCTGCTGCTCGGCATCCTCTACCTCAACAGCGACGCGCTGCGCAATCGCGGGCGTAGTTTCCTCGCGGTGGTGGTATACGCGGCGGCAACGCTTGCGGTGTGGGTCATCTACGATTTCACGCAGCAGTACATGACCGTCTCGAGCGTGGTGTCGGGCGTGCTGCTGCTGCTGGGCATGCTCGGCGTACTGCTCGTGCTGCTCGCCGAGGCGCACGAGTGGGCCGAGGCGCACTGGGTCGCCTACCGGCGCCGGCTGGGCGCGCCGATCCTCAAGGACGACAAGAAGTTCCCCAAGGTCTCCGTGCACGTGCCGGCCTACAACGAGCCGCCGGACATGCTCGTCGAGACCCTCGATGCACTCGCGCGCATGGATTACCCAGACTTCGAGGTGCTGGTGATCGACAACAACACCAAGGACGAGGCGGTGTGGCGCCCGGTGCAGGCGCACTGCGAGAAGCTCGGGCCGCGGTTCCGCTTCTTCCACGTCGCGCCGCTGGCCGGCTTCAAGGCCGGCGCGCTCAACTATGCCCTCGAGCGCACCGTGGCGGACGCGGAGATCGTCGCGGTGATCGACAGCGACTACGTCGTCGAGCCGAACTGGCTGCGCGAGCTCACCCCCGGGTTCCAGGACCAGCGCATCGCCATCGTGCAGGCCCCGCAGGACTACCGCGATGCGGACCAGAGCGCCTTCAAGGCGATGTGCTACGCGGAGTACCGCGGCTTCTTCCACATCGGCATGATCACGCGCAACGAGCGCAATGCCATCATCCAGCACGGCACCATGACGATGGTGCGCCGCACGCAGCTGGACCACTGCCGCTGGGCGGAGTGGAACATCACCGAGGACGCCGAGCTCGGCCTGCGCATCTTCGAGCGCGGCTTCGACGCCACCTACGTCCCCAGCAGCTACGGGCGCGGGCTGATGCCCGATACCTTCATCGACTTCAAGAAACAGCGCTTCCGCTGGGCCTACGGGGCGATGCAGATCATCAAGGCGCACGGGCGCGCGCTGTTCCTGGAGGGCGGGCCGCTGTCGCCGGGCCAGCGCTATCACTTCGTGGCCGGCTGGCTGCCATGGATCGCCGACGGCTGCAACATGCTCTTCAACCTCGCCGCCCTGGGCTGGTCGGCCGCCATGGTGTGGGCGCCCACGCAGATCGACCCGCCGCTGGTGATGTACTCGGTGCTGCCGCTGTCGCTGTTCACCTTCAAGCTCGCCAAGCTCATGCACCTGTACCGGGTGCGCGTGGGCGCCAACGCACGCCAGACGGTGGCCGCCGCGATCGCCGGCCTCGCGCTGACGCATACCATCGGCATGGCGGCGATCAAGGGCCTGCTTACCAAGGGCGAGCCGTTCTTCCGCACTCCCAAGCAGGGCGGGCGCACCGGGCTGTGGAGCGCACTCGCGGCGGCGCGCGAGGAGACCTTGATGATGATCGGGCTGCTGGTGTCGGCCTGGGCGGTGGCGCACACCACTTCCTCGGACCACGCGCGCGGGGCAGCCGCGGGCCCGGACCGGCTGGCCTGGATCATCGTGCTGTGCATCCAGGCGGTGCCCTATGCCTCCTCGCTCATCGTCTCCCTCGCCAGCGCGTTCAAGCTGCCGGCCAGACTGCTCGGGACGCAGTACCGCCCGATGAGTTCTCCAGGCAGGCCCGTGGAGCGCAAGCCCGGCAAGCCGGAGGCGGACCCGGTGGGCTGAGGTGCACCACGACAGGCTGCGCGCGATCGCCGCGATGCTCACGGCGGTCGTGGCCTTCTCGGGAATGGACACGCTGCTGAAACTGCTGTCCGCGAGCTACCCGCCGATGCAGGTGACGGTGCTGCGCGGTGCGTGTGCGCTGCCGTTCATGCTCGTGCCGGTGCTGGCCACGGGCGGCTGGGCCTCGCTGCGCCCGCGCCGCCTGTCGATGCACCTGCTGCGCGGCTGCCTGAGCGTGGTGGTGCTCGGCGGTTTCGTGCTCGCGGTGCGCGAGTTGTCCCTCGCCAACGCCTACGCGGTGTTCCTGTCCGCGCCGCTGATCGTGACCGCGCTCTCGGTGCCGATGCTCAAGGAGCGTACGCAGACGGGCAACTGGGTGGCGATCGCCGTCGGCCTTGCCGGCGTGCTCATCATGCTGCGCCCCAGCGTCTCCGGACTGGTGAGCCTGGGGTCGCTGGCGGCGCTGGTGTCGGCGCTGGCGTATGCCCTGAGCGCTATCACGCTGCGCATGCTCACGCGCACCGAGAGCACCGGCAGCGTGGTGGTGTGGACCATCGGCGTGATGACCTGCATCGCAGCGCTGATCGCCATCCCCGGCTGGGTGCCCATCCAGCCGGTGCACTACCGCTGGCTGCTGCTGCTGGGGGCGCTCGCGGCCACCGGCTCCTACCTCCTGGCGACCGCCTTCCGCGCCGCGCCTGCCTCGGTCGTGGCGCCGCTTGAGTACACCGCGCTGCTGTGGGGGATCCTGATCGACCGCCTCATCTGGCACGTGCTGCCCTCGGCGCGCGTGTGCTGGGGCGGGGCAGTGGTCATTGCCTCGGGTCTGTACCTGATCTGGCGCGAGCGCACGCACCTGGCACGCGAGGTGGCCGCACAGTCGTGGCAGCCGCTACCCTAGCAAGGCAGAATGCACCGGCTGGTTGGAAGACCTCACTCGCCTTATGAGGAAGACTCACCATGAGCAACGCTGAAGTCCGTGGACGATTTGTCTGGCACGAACTGCTGACCACCGACACCGCCGCAGCGGCGGCCTTTTACCCGCGGATCGTGCCCTGGCGCACCCAGCCGTCCAACATGCCCGGCTACACCATATTCATGTCCGGCCAGGCCCAGGTGGCCGGCCTGATGGCGCTGCCGAAGGAGGCCAGCAGCACGCCCGCGCACTGGCTGATGTATGTCGGCACGCCGGACGTGGATGGCACCTGCGCCCAGGCCCAGTCCCTGGGCGCGCGCGTGTGCAAGGCCCCCGCCAACATCCCGAACGTCGGGCGCTTTGCGGTGCTCGCCGATCCGCAGGGGGCAACCTTTGCCCTCTTCACCCCCAGCAGCCCGACGCCGCCCGCAGCCCCGGCCTTTGGCGGCTTTTCCTGGCACGAACTGGCCACCACGGATGTCGCCGCGGCGCTGCGCTTCTACGGGGAGCTGTTCGGCTGGAGCAAGGGTGTCGGGCACGATATGGGCGCGATGGGGGTCTATCAGTTGTTCGAACAGGGTGGCATGGGGGTGGGGGGCATGTGCAACACCCAGGGACCCTCGACGCCACCCTCGTGGCTGAGCTATGTGCACGTCGCTGACTCCAGCCGCGCGGTGGGGGCGGTGAAGTCCGCAGGCGGGCGGCTGCTGCACGGGCCGGTGGAAGTTCCGGGCGGCAGCTGGATCGCGCTGTTCATGGACCCGCAGGGCGGGCCCTTTGCGGTCCACGAGATGCCGCGCACCGCGAGCGCACCGGCACCGGCGGCCACCACAGCGGCGCGCAAGCCGCTGCGGCAGCCCACACCGGTAGCCGCAGCGCCCGCGTCTGCCAGAAAGA
>DASXPL010000016.1:0-1980 GCA_036493615.1 Steroidobacteraceae bacterium | reverse complement strand
TGGGGAGTTTAGCCCGACTCCAGGGCGGTCCAGAACGCGCAGTTGTGCGTGTTCGCGAAGTCGGTTTCCGTCTGCGGTGCCGGTGGTGCCAGTGAACCTTTTTCATCCTGATCTTGGGGCTGGTTCCTGCATGCTCTGATCAGGCTCGGCGTGTCGGCTTGGTACGTAGTGAAGCCCCTGGTAGATGAAGCGATCGACCAAGATCCGCATCTGCCACCAAGGGGCTTCAGTGCTTTTCTACCCTGCCGCGCTGCCGCTGTCTCGCCAGACCCTCACCTACACCGCCGGGGTGATCCGCCGCCACCGCAAGCAGATCGGCTCCCCGTGGCGCAAGCTGAACCCTGGGCAGCAGGCCCTGCTGGTGCTGGCCTACCTGCGCAAGGGCGAGACGTTCGCCGAGCTGGCCACGGGGTTCGGGATCGGCACCGCGACCGCGTGGAGGTATGTGACCGAGACGGTGGGCCTGCTGGCCGCCCGCTCGCCGAAGCTGCGCAAGGCGCTCGCCGATGCCAAGGCTGGAGGGCATGCCTACGTGGTGATCGACGGCACGTTAATCCCCATCGACCGGGTGTCTGCCGACCGGCCGTTCTACTCCGGCAAGCACCGTCGGCACGGGATGAACCTGCAGGTCATCGCCAGCCCTGATGGTGAGATTCTGTGGGTATCGGGGCCACTGCCCGGTGCCGTGCATGACCTGACCGCCGCCCGGATCTGGGGCATCGTGCGGGAACTGGCCGCCGCTGGGCTGATCGTGCTGGCGGACAAGGGCTATCACGGCGCAGGGGAGCATATCCGTACCCCGTACAAGGGCAGGAACAAGCCGGAATCGCAAAAGGCCGCCAACCGTGCTCACGCCAAGCTACGCGGCCCCGGCGAGCGCGCCAACGCCCAGCTTAAGACCTGGCGCATCCTGCGCAAACTCCGCTGCTGCCCGTGGAAGGCCGGGCAACTCGCCAAGGCCATTCACGTCCTTCAAGCCCGCGAGATCGCCTAGCATCACCTGACCCGGGCCAGGCGGCCTCGCGCGATCTGCGACATCCTGAGTCTGGAGACCTTCGGTTACCTGCTCAGAGATTGGAGAGCGGACGGATGGCCGGGGACGGCGCGCAGGAGATCGCGGCGGGGATCTGGTGCTGGCAGCGCCGCCCACGGGGGCTGCGCCCTGGCGAGTTCGGCGCCAGAACCAGCTACGCGCTGACCGTCGGCGGCGAGACCCTGCTCATTGACCCGCTCGTGGACAGCGATGATGACCCGGCGCTGGGAGTCCTCGATGACCTTGCGGGCGGCCGCGTGCGGATCCTCATCAGTAAGCCGTTCCACACCCGCAGCGCCGAGCCGCTGTGGTGGCGCTACCGCCGTGCGAAGGCGCGCATCTACGGGCATCCGGAGGTAGCCACGCGGCTGGGCGACACCTCCGGGTTCGAAGCCGTGACCGGCGGCACCGACGTCGGTGGTGTCGCCCGCTTCCATCCGATCGGCAGCCCGCCCCGCTCCGAGCAGCCGATCGAGATCCCCGCCCACCGGGCCCTCGTCTTCGGTGACGCCGTCGTCGAGACAGGCGACCGTGCGCTGCGCGTATGGGACGACCCGCTGGACAGCGAACGCCGCCGCCGTTGGTGGCGCGAGCGTTACCTGCCGACGCTTGAGCCCCTGGCCGCCCTTGACATCGAGCACGTTCTCGTCACACACGGACGCGCCGTGCTCAGCGATGGCGCGGCGGCACTGCGCCGCGCGCTCGAGCGCGAGCCCTGGCAGCGGCCGAAGCGGTGAGCCCAGACCAGACCACCAGCACGCCCGGTACCTATGCCCGGCCACACTGAACTCCCACGGCACGCGCAGGCGCCAAGTATCAAAAGAGACAGCACGTCAAGCCGGCGAGATCGGAGGATGAAAAAGGTTCAGTATGTACCGCGCGTGCTCACCGCACCACCGGTAGACAACCTCGGGCGTCATCTTCAGCCCGGCGCCGTGCTCACCGCG
>DASXPL010000015.1:0-193151 GCA_036493615.1 Steroidobacteraceae bacterium | reverse complement strand
CAGCGCGGGGCAAGTGCCTCATGCCAGTGCTTCCGGCGGCCTTCCCCCCGTCACGCATGACACTGCCGCCCGCACGCGCAACTCCTAGCGCTCGGGTCGCGGCACGATCGCGGACCATTCCGCGCTACTGACCTTTTCCTTTACGCGGAAGCGAAGATTCAGAAAGTCCCAGTCCATCACGAGAAATCTCTTGTCCAGCTTTGCTAGGAGTGGCTCCAGCTGCGCGCGCTGTGTGTCCTTGCGGCGCATGAGCTTGAGCAGCTGCTCCCGGCTCTCACTCACGTTCCCGGCGTGAATTTTTTGCACATAGTCCCATTGCCCGATGTCGGACTCGATTGCCTCCCGGCGCGCGCTGTCCGTGATCGAATGCTCGACACCCTTGCGCATCTCGGAGACCGGATGCTGGTAGGCCACCAGCGCGCTGGAAGCGCCCCCGCCAAAGAACAGCCATGCTCCCAACAGGATCAGGAGCTGGCCGCGTTCCCGGTGCCGTGGTCTCACTTGGTGCCCTCGGTCGGGCGCGCCGCCTCGAGCTCTTCGTACATTTTCCCTTCTGCTTTCCCGATCGCCCGCCACTCACCATCGGTGGCAAGCGTGGCCAGCTGGAAGTGCAGGTCCAGCGCTTCCCCGCGCGCCTTGATGCGTTGCGCATTGAACCCGGCGAACAGCTGCTCGAAGGCGGCCCGCGGCGCCGCGTAATCGGCATCAAGCTCGTGGTAGTTCCGGATGAAGCTGCCGGTCTCCTCACTGAAGCGCAGTTGCAGCGCCTGCAACTGGTCGACGATCAGCAGCATCTTTGCCTTGCGGCTCTCATCGCCGACGTCAGCGGCAACCGCCTGCCGCAATTCCTGGCCGTACTGCGCGATCACCTCATCCCGGGTCTGCTTCTTGCCACCGCAGCCGGCCAACGTCAGCGCCGCGGCGCCGATCAGAAGCGTGATCAGCGCGGTGAGATGGACCCTGCGGGCCATGGCGCGCGTGGCGGTCACTGGAGGAGGAGGAGGCAGCACGTCGCTGCTGCCGGTGTTGGGTTGCGCCTGTCGGGCAGCCTTGCAACGATGCCAGGTCCCGCCAAGCACTCGAACCCGGTGGGCATTGGCACCACCGGGTATTTTCCCGAGCACTGCTCAGACCGCACGGCTCACCCGTGCGTACCGCGGGCGGCTAGTAACGGGTACCGAACTGCAGGCGCAGCTGCGAGAAACCTGGTGCGCTCTTCGCCTCCGACAGGTTGATCCAGTCGTACTCATAGGCGAAGCGCACAAAGAAGCTGTGACCGGCGTCCCAGCGCACCCCGGCGCCCAGGCCGTAGGTGAACGAGTTGCTGCTGGCCGTGGATTGCCAGGTTGAGCAGATGTTGCCGTACCAGGGATCCCACCAGCAGCCGGTCTGGGGCGGCCCGTTGGGGATGTTGCTGTCGACGTACGCCCAGCCGAGGGTGCCCTGTACGTACGGGGTCAGCGGCTGCGCGAGCAGGTTGTACGTAATGCTGCCGCCGAAGCGGCTGACCTGGGCATCGCCGCTCACGCTTGCACGCTGCTTCGGCGGGGTGTCCGCGGAGGCGATGTCCGCCTTGTAGCTGATCTGGTTGTACCCGAACTCGAAGCTCGCCAGCCAGTGCTCGTCGATGTTGTAGCCGAAGCCCATGCCGAAGCCGGCATCGTCGGAGGTCTTGAGCGAGGTGCCATGGTCGAAGCTGATGTCCTTGCTGAAGATCATGCGGGCCTCGCCGTACCACTCCCAGGTCTGGGCGCGCGAGGAGGTACCGGCGTACTGCGCAGCTGCGCCGCCGCTGTATATGGCTCCCAGGGCGACGAACGCCAGCAGGGCCAGTAGGTTTCCCGTCGATCGCATCATGGTCGGCTCCTTGTAATTTCCCGTCCGGCAGTGGTGGCCGCGAGGATACGGCCACTGGGAGGCTTGTCCGCGCCTGAGCTTAGCGAATCAACTCACTTGCAGCACTTCCCTTTGGGGAATATGCCACAACGGCGACCTGACCTTACAGCAGGCTCCAAGTGTATGCGCGGGTGACTTGCCGGCAGCGACTGTTGTATATCCGTTACAGTTACTCGTCAGTGGCGGTGGGCCAACGGCCCTGCCTCAGCCCACGGCCAGGTAATCCAAGATTCCACGGGCCGCCTCGCGGCCCTCGAACACTGCCGTCACGACCAAGTCCGAGCCGCGCACCATGTCTCCGCCGGCGAAGACCTTCGGGTTGGTGGTTTGGAACGGCCGCGTCGGCGCGGCCAACACCCGCACTCGCCCGCTGTCGTGCACACGGATCCCGTGGGCGGCCAGCCAGGCGGGCGGACTGGGCAAGAAGCCGAAGGCGATGATCACCGCATCGGCGGGAATCACTTCCTCGGAACCGGGCACCGCCTGTGGCACACGCCGGCCGCGTGCATCGGGGGCTCCCAGCCGCGTGGTCACAAGTTTCACTCCCTCCACCTGCTGGTCGCCGACGATCTCGGTCGGCTGGCGGTTGAAGAGAAACTCGACGCCCTCCTCGCGGCTGTTTTTGTAGTCACGGCGCGAGCCAGGCATGTTGTCCTCGTCACGGCGGTACGTGCAGGTGACCGACTCGGCGCCCTGACGGAGGGCGGTGCGATTGGCATCCATGGCCGTGTCGCCGCCGCCGAGCACCACGACGCGCTTGCCGCGCATGCTGACCAGACTGCCGGCCGCCCCCGCCAGCTGCAGCTCGTGGCGGATGTTGGAAATCAGGTAAGGCAGCGCTTCGTGCACCCCGGGCAGCTCCTCGCCGGCGAAGCCGCCGCGCACGGCGCGGTATGTGCCCAGTCCGAGGAACACCGCGTCATACTCGGCCAGCAGGCTCTGGAAGCTCACGTCCGTGCCGACCTCCACGCCCAGGCGGAAGCTGACCCCCATGTCCTGCATGATGCCGCGGCGGGTCTCGACCACCTGCTTCTCGAGCTTGAAGGGCGGGATGCCAAAGGTGAGCAGGCCGCCGATGCGCTCGTAGCGGTCGAACACCACCGGCGCGACTCCGTTGCGCACCAGGATATCCGCGCAGCCAAGCCCGGCGGGACCGGCGCCGATAATGGCGACGCGCTTGCCGGTTGGCTGCACGTGCGACATGTCCGGCTTCCAGCCGGCCTTGAGCGCCTCATCCGTGATGTACTTTTCGATCGAGCCGATGGTGACGGCGCCGAGGCCGTCATTGAGCGTACAGGCCCCCTCGCACAGGCGGTCCTGGGGGCAGATGCGTCCGCAGACCTCCGGCAGGGAGTTGGTCTTGTGGGAAAGCTCGGCGGCCTCGAAGAGGTTGCCCTCCTCGATCAGCTTGAGCCAGTTCGGGATGTAGTTGTGCACCGGGCACTTCCACTCGCAGAACGGATTGCCGCACCCGAGGCAGCGGCCGGCCTGCTGCGCGGCACCCTCGGCGTCGTAGGGCGCATAGATCTCTCGGAACTCGCGGATGCGCACTTCCACCGGGCGCTTGGCAGGATCGGTGCGCGGCACGTCGAGGAACTGCAGGTGTTTGTCTGCCATCGTGGTGCGCTGCTTCAGGCGGCGCGGCGCAGGTTGTCGATGAGCGAGTCGATCGAGGCGGCCTTCGGCTTCACCACCCAGAACTTCGGCAGGAAGGTGCGCAGGTCGTTGATGATCTCCTCGGCCCACTCGCTGCGCGTCTCGATGAAATGCCGCTGCAGCAGCCCTTCCAGGTGCTGCACGTGCGACTGCATGGCCTCCGGATGGAAGCGGCTGATGTCGATGAGCTCATGGTTGTAGCGGTCGACGAAGTTGCGCTCCAGGTCGAGCACGTAGGCAAAGCCACCCGTGAAGCCGGCGCCGAAGTTGACGCCGGTGCGGCCGAGCACGCAAACGGCCCCGCCGGTCATGTACTCGCAGCAGTGGTCACCGGCGCCCTCGATGACCGCGAGCGCACCGGAGTTGCGCACCGCGAAGCGCTCGCCCGCGACACCGGCCGCGTACAGCTCCCCGCCGGTGGCGCCGTACAGGCAGGTGTTGCCCATGAGGACCGTATCCTTGGCTACGAAAGTCGCGTTGCGCGGGTGGCGCAGCACGATGCGACCGCCGGCCATGCCCTTGCCGACGTAGTCATTGGCATCGCCCTCGAGGTAGAGGTGCAGGCCGCCGGCATTCCACACCCCGAAGCTCTGGCCGGCATTGCCGGTGCAGCGCACGGTGACGGGGGCAGCGGCCATGCCGTAGTTGCCCCACTGGCGCGCAATCTCCCCGGAGATACGCGCGCCGATCGAGCGATTGAAGTTCTTGAGGGTGTAGTGCCGTTCCGCGCCGCCGCCCGCCCGGATGGCCGGCAACAGCTCCTGCACCATGCGCTCGGCCAGTTCGCCCTTGTCGAATGGCGCGTTGGAGGCGGCGCGGCAATATTGCGGGGCATCGGCAGGGACGCCGGCGGTGGAGAGGATCGGCGACAGGTCGAGCTTGCGCTGCCGCGGCGTGGTGCCTTCCAGGACCTCTAGGTACTCAGTGCGCCCGATGATGTCCGCCACGCTGCGCACCCCGAGCGAGGCGAGTATCTCGCGCACCTCCGCGGCGACGAAGTGGAAGTAGTTCATCACCATCTCGGGAAGGCCGATGAAGTACTTCGAGCGCAGCACGTTGTGCTGCGTGGCAATACCGGTCGCGCAGTTGTTGAGGTGGCAGATGCGCAGGTACTTGCACCCCAGCGCCACCATCGGCGCGGTGCCAAAGCCGAAGCTCTCGGCGCCGATGATGGCCGCCTTCACCACGTCGAGCCCGGTCTTGAGTCCGCCGTCGGTCTGCAGGCGTACGCGGTGGCGCAGATCATTCACGCGCAATGACTGGTGCGTCTCGGCGAGCCCCAGCTCCCAGGGGCTGCCTGCGTACTTGATCGAGGACAGCGGGCTTGCGCCGGTACCGCCGTCGTAGCCTGAGATCGTGATGAGGTCCGCATAGGCCTTGGCGACGCCTGCGGCCACGGTGCCCACGCCGGGCTCGGCGACCAGCTTCACCGAAACCAGTGCCTGCGGGTTGACCTGCTTGAGATCGAAGATCAGCTGCGCCAGGTCCTCGATGGAGTAAATGTCGTGGTGCGGTGGCGGCGAGATCAATCCCACCCCGGCGCGCGCGAAACGCAGCGTGGCGATCATCTCGTTGACCTTGTGCCCGGGCAGCTGCCCGCCCTCGCCGGGCTTTGCGCCCTGGGCGATTTTGATCTGCAACACCTCGGCATTGATCAGGTACTCGGGCGTGACGCCGAAGCGTCCCGAGGCCACCTGCTTGATCTTGGAATTCTTCTCGGTGCGGTAGCGCGCCGGGTCCTCGCCGCCCTCGCCGGAGTTCGAGCGCGCGCCCAGCCGGTTCATGGCGATCGCCAGTGCCTCATGCGCCTCGGGGGAAAGCGCGCCCAGTGACATGCCGGCGCTGTCGAAGCGCGCCAGCACGGCCTCGACCGGTTCCACCTCGGAAAGAGCAATGGCCGTGGTGCCGGGGCGCAGACCGAGCAGGTCGCGGAAGGTCGAGGCCGGCCGCGCATTGACCAGCTGCGCGTACTGCCGGTAGAGCGCGCGGTCACCGGAGATGACCGCCGCCTGCAAGGCGGCGATCACGTCCGGGTTGTACATGTGGTACTCCCCGCCATGCACGTATTTCAACAGCCCGCCCTGGGCGATCGGCTCGCGCGGATTCCACGCCCGTTGCGCCAGCTGCAGCGTGTCGGACTCGAGGTCCGCGAAGTCCGCCCCCTGCACGCGCGACTCGGTGCCCGTGAAGCACAGCTCGACCACCTCGTCCGCCAGGCCGACGATCTCGAACAGCTGCGAGCTGCGGTAGCTGGAGATGGTGGAGATGCCCATCTTCGACATGATCTTGAACAGGCCCTTGCGCAGGCCGGCGCGGTAGCTGCGCCCGAGTTCCAGCCGGGCGGCAAAGTCGAGCTTCACGCGACCCTTGCGCATCATCTCGAACAGTACCTGGTAGGCCATGTACGGATACACCGCGGTCGCCCCGTAACCGATGAGGCAGGCGAAGTGGTGCGGCTCGCGCGCGGTGCCGGTCTCGACGAGCAGGTTGCACTTGCAGCGCAGGCCGCTCCTGACTAAGTGCTGGTGCACTGCGCCGGTTGCCAGCAGGGCATGCAGCGGGATGCGACCTTCGACCAGGTAGCGGTCCGAGAGCAGCAGCACGAGCTTGCCCTCGCGCACCGCGCTCTCGGCCTGCCGGCACACGCGCTCGAGCGCCGCGCGCAAGCCCTCCGCCGGGGCATACTGCAGGTCGATGAACTCGTGTGTGACCTCCTCGATCGCCAGTATCTGGCGCAGCTTGCGCTGCGAGAGGATCGGGGAACCGAGCACCACCTGGCGGGCATGCTCCGGGGCGGGCTCAAAGATGTTCGCCTCCGGTCCGATCTGGGTCTGCAGCGACATGACGATCGACTCGCGCAGCGGATCGATCGGCGGGTTGGTCACCTGGGCGAACTGCTGCCGGAAATAGTCGTACAGCGAGCGCACGCAGTGCGAGAGTACCGGCATCGGCGTGTCGTCCCCCATGGAGCCGACCGCCTCGCTCTCATCCTGGGCCAGCACGCGGATGATGTCGTCGCGCTCCTCCTGGGAGACGTTGAACATCTTCTGATAGAGCGCGAGCGTGCCGCGGTCCATCGGTTCTGCCGCCAGGCGCGGATCGACCAGGTCGCTCTCGAGGTAGCGCACCCCCTGCTTGAGCCATGACTTGTAGGGGTGGCGCGCCTTGAGCAGTTGGTCGATGTCGGCCGCATTCAGCAGCGCCCCGCTCTTGGTATCGAGCGCGATCATGTCCCCGGGGCCCAGCTTGCCCTTGCGCACCACGTCCTCCGGCGCGTAGTCCCAGACGCCGGTTTCCGAGGCCACCGTGAGCACGCGGTTGCGCGTGATGCAGAAGCGCGCCGGCCGCAGGCCGTTGCGATCGAGCGTGCACAGCGCGTAGCGCCCATCCGTGAGCACCACGCCCGCCGGCCCATCCCAGGGCTCCATGTGCACCGAGTAGTACTCATAGAAGGCGCGCAGGTCCGGATCGAGCGTATCCAACCCGTGCCAGGCCGGCGGCATGAGCAGGCGCATCGCGTGCAGCGGATCCAGACCACCGAGGAGCAGCACCTCGAGCATGTTGTCCAGGCTCTGCGAGTCCGAGCCGCTGGCGCTGACCAGCGGCAGTGCCTCGGCAAGGTCCGGCAGCAAGGCCGACGAGAGCAGCGGCCCGCGGGCGGTGGCCCAGTTGCGGTTGCCCTGCACGGTGTTGATCTCGCCGTTGTGCGCCAGATAGCGGTAGGGGTGCGCCAGGCGCCACTGCGGCAACGTGTTCGTCGAGAAGCGCTGGTGGAACACGGCCACGGAGGCCTCCAGGCGCGGGTCGGCGAGGTCCGGATAGAACTGCGCCAGATACTGGGGCATCACCATGCCCTTGTAGACGATGGTGCTGGCGCTGAGACTCGGGATGTAGAACGCCGCATCGGCGCTCAGGGCCTTCTCGGCGAGTCGCCGCGCCATGTACAGGCGGCGGTTGAAGGCGGCCTCCTCCAGCGGCGCGCGGCAATTCACGAACACCTGCTCGATCAGGGGCAGTGAACGCAGCGCCAGCGCGCCACACGCTTCCGGCCCGATGGGCACGGCCCGCCAGCCGGCCAGTTCCAGCCCCTGGCACGACAGTTGTGCGCCCAGGGTGGCGCGCACCGCCGCGGCGCGCTCCGGCTCGGGGGACAGGAAGACCAAGCCAGATGCGAACAGGGAGCCAAGCTCGATGTGCGCCTCGGCTGCCACCGCGCGCAGGAACTGCCTCGGCATCTTGAGCAACAGCCCGCAGCCATCGCCGGTCTTGCCGTCGGCGGCGATGGCACCCCGGTGGGTGAGACGAGCGAGCGAAGCCATCGCCGTCTGCACCAGCCAGTGGCTGGCTGCATCGTCAAGGCTCGCGATCAGACCGAAGCCGCAGCTGTCGCGTTCGTAGGCGTCCTTGTGAAGTCCGCGGTCTTGGGAATGCATGCTTCGGTCTCTGGCGTTTTCGTAGGCGGCAGGCAGGCCTGTGCCGCGGAAGGGGTCTCCCGCTGACTCAGGCAAACCGGCAATTCATGCGCTCAGGAGATCCGCTGACCTAAGAGGGTCCGCGAATGAGCAGCCAGGACCGGGTGCGGGCAGGCCTGCCTCGGCTTCCGGGTCGACTGTCTTACACCGTCACTATGATTCGATAATACCGGCCCATGAGGCGCTTGCAAGCGCGCTCTTGCGGCGGCAGCTGAGATTTTTTTGCATGAGCCAACTGGACACTGCGCGGTTGAAGCTTCGGCACTGGTCGCCCGCAGACCTGGCGCCCTTCGCGGCCCTGAACGCCGACCCGGCGGTCATGGAGTTCATGCCCGCCAGGCTCTCCCGGCAAGCAAGCGACGCCATGGCAGCCGCGGCGCAGGCGCACATCGAGCGGGAGGGTTTCGGACCGTGGGCGGTGGAGGTACGCGGCGGGGCGCCCTTTGTCGGCTATGTGGGGCTGCAGAGGCCCGCCTTTGCAGCACCCTTCACCCCGTGCGTGGAGATCGGCTGGCGCCTGATGCGCGTTGCCTGGGGGCACGGGTACGCCACTGAGGCCGCGCGTGCCTGCCTGCAGCATGCCTTCAGCATATTGGCCCTGCCCGAGGTGCTCGCCTTCACCGTGCCGGCAAACCTGCGCTCGCGTGCGGTGATGCAGCGGCTGGGGATGGTGCTGGATCCTGAAGGCGCATTCGAGCACCCGCGCCTGCCGGCCGGGCACGCGCTGCGGCACCATCTTCTGTACCGTCTCAAACGCGAGCAGCAGCCGGGGCACTAGGCGCACGCTTTCCTGCCAGAATCCCTCGCACACCATGGTGACCCTGCCCGAAACCGCCATCCTGCTCACCGCCGCCGTCATCGCGGTGTCGCTGTTCCGCCTGATGCGCCTGTCCTCGATCCTCGGCTACGTGGCCGCAGGACTGGCCATCGGGCCGTGGGGCCTGAACCTGATCGGCGACGTCGGGCGCCTCTCGCAGGTGTCCGAGTTCGGCATCGTGCTGCTGCTGTTCATCATCGGCCTGGAACTGCAGCCCACGCGCCTGTGGGTCATGCGCCGCAACGTGTTCGGGCTGGGGGCGGCGCAGGTGCTGCTGTGCACAGCCGTCCTGGCAACCGCGGTCTGGGCCCTGGGGCAGCCGCCGATCGCAGCGGCGGTCATCGGCTTCGGACTGTCACTGTCCTCCACGCCGCTGGTGCTGCAGGTGCTGGCCGAGCGCCGGCAGCTCAAGAGCCCCCATGGCCGCGCTGCCTTCGGCATCCTGCTGTTCCAGGACCTCGCGGTGCTGCCGGTGCTGGCGGTGCTGCCGCTGCTGGTGCCGCGCGACGCCGCCACCGCGCACGGTCCCTGGGCGCTGGAGCTGCTCAAGCTGTTCCTCGTCATCGCCGTGGTGATCGTCGGCGGCGGCCGGATCCTGCTGCGCCCGGCGCTGCGGATCGTGGCGCGCATCCAGGTCGCCGAGGTGTTCAGCGCCGCGGCATTGCTGACGGTGATCGCCACGGCGTTGCTGGCCAAGTTCGCCGGCCTGTCGATGTCCCTGGGCGCCTTCCTCGCCGGGGTGCTGCTGGCCGACAGCGAGTTCCGCCATGAGCTGGAGGCGGACCTGGAGCCGTTCAAGGGACTGCTGCTGGGGCTGTTCTTCATCGCGGTGGGGATGTCGGCCAACCTCGGCCTGCTGCGCCTCGAGCCGCTAAGCGTGCTGGCCGTCACCGCCGGCTTCCTGGCGGTCAAGGCGCTGCTCATCACCCTCATCGGCCGCCTGAGCGGCATGCGCGGCGAATCGGCGCGGCGCCTGGGGTTCGCGCTCCCCGCCGGCGGCGAGTTCGCCTTCGTGCTCTTCACCCTGGCTGCCCGGCAGCGCCTGCTGGATGCGCAGATCGCCGACCTCCTGGTGCTCGCGGTGACGCTGTCGATGATGCTCGGCCCCCTGCTGCTGCTTGGCTACGAGGCGGTGGTCAAGAACTGGCTGACGGTAGCGCCCGCCTCCTACGACGCCATCGACGAGCGCGATACCCCGGTGATCATCGCCGGCTTCGGCCGCTTCGGTCAGATCGTCGCCCGCGTGCTGCGGGTGAAGGGCATCCCGTTCACCGCCCTCGACAGCAACCAGACCCACGTGGACTTCGTGCGCCGCTTCGGCAACCAGGTGTACTACGGGGATGCGTCGCGGCTGGACCTGCTGCGCGCCGCTGGCGCGCAGACCGCGCAGTTCCTGGTGCTGGCGATCGACGATGTCGAGGCCTCCACGCGCACCGCGGTGGTGGTGCGCGAGCAGTTCCCGCACCTGAGGATCTTTGCCCGTGCCCGCAACCGGCAGCACGCCTTCGCCCTGATGGATGCCGGGGTCAGGAACGTCATCCGCGAGACCTACGGCTCGAGCCTGGAGATGGCGGCCGCGGTGCTCGAGGCCATGGGGGAAGCCCGCGGGCACGTCGAGGACGTGCTGCGCAGGTTCCGCGAGCACGATGGGGCGTTGCTGCTCGCACAATATGCCGTCAAGGAGGACGAGGCGAAGTTCCTCGCCACTTCGCGCGAGGCGGCCGAGCAGCTGGAGAAGCTGTTCGAGGCCGACCGCGGCACCAAGGTGGAGTAGTGGACGAGGCGCGCAGCGTGCGCGAATTCTGGTTCGGTGCGCTGCCGCTGTCGGCCGAGCAGCTGCAGCAGCGCATGCGGTTCTGGTTCGGCGCCGAGCCGACGCCGACGCGCCGCGCACGCGATGCCACCATCCGCGGCCGCTTCGGCGAGCTGCTCGAGCGCGCCGGACGCGGGGAGCTGGACAGCTGGGCCGACGGCCCGCGGCGGCGCCTGAGCCTGGTCATCCTGCTCGACCAGTTCCCGCGCAACATCTTCCGTGGCAGCGCGCGGGCGTTCGCCTTCGACACGCAGGCACTCTCGCTCGCCCTCTCGGGGATGCAGTCGGCCGCGGATGCGGCGCTGGATGTGGTCGAGCGGATCTTTTTCTACATGCCGCTGCAGCATGCGGAAAGCGCCGAGGTGCAGGAGGAGTCGGTGGCCGCCTACCGGCGCCTGCTGAGCGAGGCCCCGGCCGCGATCCACGCGTTCTTCGCCAGCGCGCTGCGCTCTGCCGAGCATCACCGCGCGATCATCGGGCAGTTCGGGCGCTTCCCGCACCGCAACCGGGTGCTCAACCGGGAAAGCACGCCCGAAGAGGAGCAATGGCTGCGGAAGAGCGGTGAGCGTTTCGGTCAGTGACCTTGGGTGAGATGCTCGAGCTCGCGGATGCGCCGCTCCAGGGCACGCTGTGTTTCCAGCAGGTCCAGCGCCAGGGCTGCACCGCTGGCATTGAGCCCCAGATCGTGCATGAGTGCGCCGACGATGCGCAGCCGCGGCAGGGCGACCGCCGGCACCTGCCACGCCCCGCCGCTGTGGCGCGGCTCGAGCACGCCGAGGTCGGCAAGTTCCTGCACCGCATTGAAGTCGATCCGGCACAGCTGGCAGATCTCGGCCGCCCCGATCCAGTCACCCTCGGTCACCACGTGCGCCTCGAGCAGGGTTGTTACACGTACCATCTCCTAGACCCCCAGGTCCGCGCGCGGATTGAAGGAAAGCTTGCTGCGCAGGTCCTCGTAGGCCGCCCTGGCTTCCGCGGTATTCGCCGGGGGCAGCACGATTTTCAGCTGCACGTACTCGTCCCCCGGTGGCTGACCGGGCAGACCGCGTCCGCGCAGCCGCAGTTTCTGCCCCGCCTGAGAGCCGGCGGGGATCTGCATCTGCACTACACCGCCCAGGGTCGGCACCGTCACGGAGGCCCCGAGCGCCGCTTCCCAGGGCGCGAGGGGCAGAGTCAGGGTGACGTCGCGGCCGTCGAGGGCGAAGCGCGGGTTCGGCAGGATGTGCGCCTCCAGATAAAGATCTCCGGCGGCCCCGCCGCCGGCGGCCGGCGCCCCCTGGCCGGCCAGGCGGATGAGTTGTCCCTCGGTCACCCCGGGCGGAATCGTCACGCGCACCGTGTGGTTGCGCAGCTCGACGCGACCGTCTGCGCCGGCTTCCGGACGGCGCAGTTCCAGCGTGCGCGTCGCCCCCCGGAAGGCCTCCTCGAGCTCGATGTCCACCCGTGCGTGGTGATCACGCGCGGGGCGGCCGGATCCTTCCGCGTAGCCGGCACCGCCAAAGGGTGAGCCCCCGCCGAACAGCGACGAGAAAAAGTCGCTGAAGTCGGCCTGCGAGAATTCCGCCTGCCCGCCGTTGCCCGCGCGCTGCGCGCCGCGATCGCGCCCGGAACGGCGCGGCCCCCCGGAGAACTCGTAGCCACTGCCCCAGTCCGGTGGCGGCCGGAACTGCTCGCCGGATTTCCAGTCCGCGCCCAGCTGGTCGTAGGCGGCACGCTTCTCGGGGTCCTTCAGGACCTCGTAGGCCTCCTGGACTTCCTTGAAACGGGCCTCAGCATTGGCTTCTTTGCTGACATCCGGGTGGAACTTGCGGGCAAGTCGCCTATAGGCGCCCTTGAGCGCATCAGCGCTGACGCCGCGCTCGACCCCCAGGATCTTGTAGTAGTCGCGGTATTCCATCGCCTGTGTCTGGGGCCTCCTCGGCGCAGATTCTAGCCGCACCGGGGCGGTGCGCCGCCACGACCCCACGCACCAAGCGAAGGCAGGTCCGCGCCACCGATGCGCCGTGCGGCCCGCGGAGTCGGGACGAACGCGGCGGCACGTTTCTTGCTTTGCGGCTAAGGCGAACTAAGGACGGTTACCAATGATGCGCTTGTCCAGGCCCCCGCCGCTGAAGAACCTGCGGGCCTTTTGCGCCGCCGCGCGCCACCGCAGCTTCAAGTGCGCAGCGGACGAGCTGTGCGTGACCCCTTCTGCGGTCAGCCACCAGATGCGGGAGCTCGAGGCATCCTTGGCCATGCGCCTGTTCGAGCGCAAGACGCGCGCGCTCGAGCTCACCACCGCGGCCCACCGGCTGCTGGAGGAGGTGGAGCCGTTGTTGGAGGCACTCGACCGCACGCTCGCCCAGTTCGCGCGCCGCAACGGGCGCCTGAGCCTGCGCGTGCGCATGCCCGCGATGTTCGCCAGCGAGCTGTTCATCCCGCGCCTGGCGGACTTCTGCGCCGCACACCCCATGATCGACGTGCAGCTGGACACGCGCGACCCGCTGCCCGCCACGCACGCACCGGCCGCAGATGTCTCGATCCTGCTCGCCGACACCGCCCCGGCCGGCATGAAGAGCGCGCGGCTGTTCTCTTCACCGCTGATCGCGGTGTGTGCGCGCGAACACGCGATGCGCGTGGCACGGCTGGGCCGCGAAGTGTTCGGCACGCTCGCACTCATCGTGGATCGCACGCGCCCGTTCGCCTGGGACAGCTGGGCGGACGAGGTGGGCCTGCAGACGCCCGAACCCAGGCAGGTCATCGAGCTGGACACGATGAGCGCTGTGGTGCGCGCCGCGGAACGCGGCCTGGGCGTAGCGCTGGTGCCGCAGGTGCTGTGCGAGACGCTGCTGCGCTCCGGGGCGCTGGTGCGCGTGTTCGCCATACAACTGGCCACCACGAATTCGTACTACCTGGTCAGCCGCGCGAAAGATGCGGAAAAGCCGCAGGTCAAGGCGCTGCTGCGCTGGGCGCTCGCGGAGTACCAGCGTGAGTGAGCAGCCGTCATGCGTTGCGCCAATACTTTTCGTTTGTCGCCGCTGCCGGCGGTTCGTATCGTCAGCACGCGTACTGCAGACGTGCAGCCGCCGTGACCATTCCGAACCTAAAGGAGCAACGACCATGTTCATGCACCGCAACCGCGGCAGGGACGCCCAGGCGGTGAGTCTCGGGCTACTCGCCGCAGCACTCATCAGCACCGCGGTCACCGCCGCCGACAAGCCGGACGCCTTTGTGCTGGTCGCTTACAGCAACCGCGCCGGCGGCACGCAGATCAGCAACGGCGAGTACCTCACTGCCACCCGCGAAACGCCCGCCAGCCTGCCGGGTGATCCGGGGGCGCTGGCCACCAACCACTGCGTGGCGTTTGCGATGAGCGCGCAACTCCCGCAGGCGCAGCTCGCCTGTGACAGTGCCGTGCAGGCCGCCTCCCGCGAGCAAGCGCAGCTGCCGTCGTGGAACCCGCACAGCCGCGGGCAGGCGGCAAATTCACAGGCCGTCGCCTACTCCAACCGCGCCGTGCTGCGCTGGCTGAACGCCGACGCCCAGGGCGCGCGGCAGGATCTGGCCTGCGCGCAGGCACTGGCGCCGCAGGCGACTTTCGTCATACGCAACGTAAATGCAATGCAGTCGCACGAGAATACAGCTCCTGCCAGGACGGCCGGGCTGGCAAAGGCTGCACAGGAATGACCGGAGTGGGAGACGGGGCATCGCGTTCGATCCCCCTCGAGCGCATGCCTCGTCTGCTCTCCGATCGCCAGGAAGCCGCGGGCCCTTTCGGGGCGCGCGCACCAATGACCGGAGTGGGAGACGGGGCATCGCCTTCGATCCCCCTCGAGCGTGGACCGTCTCCCGCTCCGGTTCACCGAACCAAGCCGCGGAGGCCGCCGGGCCGGCCGCGCCTGAACGACCGGAGTGGGAGCCGGGGCATCGCTTTCGATCCCCCTCGAGCATTTGGCCCGTCTCCTGCTCCGGTTCACCTGACACCGCGATCCTGCGCGTGATCGCGTGGCGATGAGCATTGCCGGGGCTTCGGAAAAAAAAGCGCCGCGAGGCGGGGGAAGTCGCATCGCGGCGCGCAGGAGCGAACACGGGGAAGTTGTTCGCAGCTGGGGATTTACTAAGCAAGGCGCGTGCCAAGCTAATATAATAAATGTAATCAATGGTTTGCTGCGCTCACGCGGGCTTGTGAACGCTGACGAGAATTGTCACTTTGAGACTTCGATCAGCCAAGTCGGCCGTTAAGGACCGACGCCGTCGGGGTGCACCGACAGCCGCAGGACTCAGTCAGCGTGGCAGGACCGGTACGCAGGCCTGAGCCTGTTCCTTGAGCGAATCGCACAGCGCGCGCGCCTCGGCTTCACCGGAGGCCGGGGCCTGCAGGCGGTACAGCGAACCGGCGCTGGTGCTGGCCACCACGATGCGCGGTGATCTGCCGCGCAGCTGGGCCCCGAAGCGACCTTGCAGGCGCTGCCACTCGTGGTCGGCACTTGCCTGGCTGCCAAAGGCCCCGAGCTGGACGCCGTAACCGCTGCCGACCGTGGTGGTGGCAATGGCCCGGGTTTCCTCGCTTGCCGGCGCCGGCTGCGCCTGATCCTGCGGCAGCGCCGCCGCCGCGGTGCGCTCCTCGTGCACCGGCACCGCCTGTGCCGCGGCCAGCGCGGGTGTCGCTGTGCCTGTTGTCAGCTGCAGGGCGTTCACCCCCGTGCGCCCGGCAGACACGGAGCCCTGCCGCGGAGCGTGCGGGGCTGAGCCCAGCGAGAATCCCTCGATACGGATGCGCGCCTCCTCGGCCCACTTGCCGGAAGGATGCCGTGCCAGGAACTTGCGGTAGGCATCGACCGTGGCGATGCCGTCGGCGTGCTGCCAGTCCCGCTCCTCTCCCAGCTGCCCGATACGGGCGCGTGCCTGCTTGGCCAGCTCGCTGTCGGTGTGCTGGCCGAGGAAGCGGCTGTAGCCTTCCGCGGTGTCGGCGGACTCGGCCGCGCGCCAGTCCTGCTGCTCGCGGCTGCAGCCGGCAGCCAGGACTGCCAGCACAGCAATCAGCCTCACCCGCGGTGCCCAGACTGTGATCATGGTCGGCCTTTTGGGGCTCTTTGGACACGTATTATGACTTGGCAGCCCCTCAGGAGCACCGGATGAATGACAAGCGCCGGCTGATCGACCAGATCGGTGATTCGCCGACCTTCGTCGCCGAGGGCGTGCGCCTGACGGGCGACCTGGAAACCCCCGGGCCGCTGGTCGTTTGCGGGGCGATCCGCGGCGACGGCCGCGTCGGTGGCACGCTGCGCATGTCCGTCACCGCCCAGTGGGAGGGGGAGATCCACGCGGCCGCCGGAGTGGTGGCCGGCCGCATCACCGGCCGGCTGGTCATCGAGGGCAAGCTGGAGATCGCCGGCACAGCGGTCATCCGCGCCGACATCCACGCCCGCAGCATTGCCGTGGCCAAGGGTGCGGTCATCGACGGGGTGGTCACGGTCACCAGCGGCGAGCCGATCGTGCAGTTCGAGGAAAAGCGCGCCGGCTAGCGAGCTCAGCTCGCCGTCGCCAGTGATTCCGACAGTTCGCCGCGCGCCCCCAGCAACGTGAGGATCCGCCGCTCAAGCCAAGTCGGCCCCGACAGGTGCTCGAAGAAGCCGCAGTGCCCGCCCCGGCGGGTCACCGTGAGTGCCAGGGCGGCCGGGCGGGCGAGCTGCAGCAGCCCGGCGGCCGGGATGATCGGGTCATCGAGCGAGGTGATGATGCTCGAGGGCACCCTGAGCTCGGCCAGCCGCTCGCCGGTGATGGCGTAGCCGTTGAGGTAGTCCTCCAGGGACGGAAACTCGGTGTGGCGCAGCACCAGCTCCCGGGTCATGTCCTTCAGGTCGCCCTGGCGTTGCAACTCGCGGAAATCGTAAATGTCCGGCCAGGCGGCCTGTTTCTTCACCAGCGAGCGCGTCCACTTGCGCACGAAGTACGCCTCGTAGCCGGGGATGCTCTTCTGCAGCGCCCGCAGGGTTGCCACCGGGTCGAGCACCGGGGAGACGGCGACCACGCGCGCCAGCTCCAGACCTGCGCTGCGCGCCTGGGCGGCCACCCGCAGCATGAAGTTGCCGCCCAGGGAAAAGCCGACCAGCTGCAACGGCCGGTGCGGGAACAGCGGCTGCAGTGCCTGCACCGCGCCGACCACCTCCGGCAGCCGGCACGAGTGAAACAGCTCGCGGTTCAGCTGATGGGTCTCGCCGTGATCGCGCAGATTCAGGCGCACCACATCGAAGCCCTGCTCGAACAGGCGCTGGGCGAGGGAGAGCACGTAGAGCGACTCGGCGCTGCCCTCCCAGCCGTGGTTGAGGACCACGGGCAGTCCGGTGCTTGGTGCCGGAGTGGACACGAAGCTCTGCAGGCGCACGCCATCACCGCACTCGAGCAGCACCTCGCGCTGGGCGGCCAGCAGCGGCCGTGCGTGCGTGAGTACGCGGGTGCGCCGCCAGGCCGTGCTCGAGAGAATCGACTGGACGTGCGGGTTGCGCAGCCACCAGGGTGGCCGGAAGTCATCGTCAGCGGTCGGGACGGGCGGGAGAGTTGAGTTCAACGCAGGCGAATTTCAATTCTGTTGTTGGCGCTTCCGGCTCGGTTCCACTCCCCTGCCGTGAGTCCCCCGGAAACCGGCGGGTAGGGCAGCGCGAGGCTCGCAGGATCGCCCACGGAGACCTGAACATCCAGTGCTCCGTGGCTCGCGCTGCGGATGGCGCCGATGAGGTTGGCCAGTGCCAGGGGAATGCGCTGGGTGCTGCTCAGCGACTCGTCAAAAGGGTTGCCCACGATATCGCAGCGCGCATAAAGGATCTCCTCCGGCGCCACGGAGTAGCCCTCGCTCGCGCTGCCCATCAGGCAGAACCGTCCGGCATAAGTCCTGATGTCCACCACCCCGCTGGCGTGCGTGCGGGACAGACGGTCGAGAAGTCTCGCCACGACCTCCAGGCGCGGGCCGCCCAGGGCATCGGCGCCGTAGGGAACCAGTGCGCTAACCAGGGGCGGCTGAGTAGCCGGGGCCTGCGCGGCAGGCGCCGCGGACGCGGCCCCGGGAACCGGCGGGCCCGGGATCACGGCCCCATGCAGCGGCGTGAGCTGCGCGACCTGGGCACTCAGGCTCTCGAGCGCGCGCTCGCTGCGCCACCACAGCCAGCTGCTGGCCAGCGCCAGGGCGAGTGCCCCGCAGGCGATGATCCAGCCCCACTGGGTGGGCGGGGACTCCCTGACAGGTTCACTCGGCAACGGGAGCGCCTCCCGCAGCAGCGCGCGCACCTCGGCGGTGATGCGATCGGTCTGCGTATCCACCACCGCGATGAGCGCGCGGCGCAACTCCGCGAAGTGCTCGCGCAGCGTGCTGTCGGTGAGCGGCCGTGAGGGGACGGCGCGCTCGTGCGGGTCCGGCATGGCCCCGACGTGCGTGAAGGTGGTCTGTTCCGGCACGCGTCGGTCCGGGACCAGGTGCAGCTGGTAGAGCACCTTGGAAACGTCGGCGGGCTTGATCTGCTTGGGCAGCACGCCCAGGGCCCCGAGCGCCCGCGCCTGGCCCAGGTACAGCTCCCCCTCCTGGGAGGTGTACATCATGATCGGGATGGTCGCGGTGCGCGGGTCGTTCTTGATCGCCTGCACCGCCTGCAGGCCGTCCATGCCGGGCATCTGGTGATCCATGAAGATCACGTCGGGACGGTTGCTGCTCAAGTAGTCGATCGCCGCTTCGGCGCTCTCGGCGCTGTCGACGTCGATCTCGAAGTCCTGCAGGACGCGCGCGAGGAACAGGCGTGCGGACTTGGAGTCGTCCACGATCAGTGCCCGCTTTGCGCTCATGTTCCGCTTCCGACAGCCGCGCGTTCCGCTGCGCGGAAAGTGTAGCTCAGAACACCCTGGATGCAGCCCTGTCGCGGACTTACGACGCCTGCGAGCCGGCGGCGACGCGCTGCGGGCGCGGCGCCGCACATACCTGCGCATACAGCCCGGCCAGCCGGTGCGCCATCGTGGCCGAGGACCAGGTGCGTGCGTACGCGCGGCCGCGCGCCGCCAGGCCCTCGCGCAGAGCGCGATCGCCCAGCACCCGCAGCACGGCTGCGGCAAAGGCGCCCTGCTCCTCCGGCACCACCAGGGCACCGCTGCCAGGGGTCAGGATGGAGCGGGTGCCGAGCTCGGCGGTGGAGACCACCGCCGCCCCCTGTGCCATGGCCTCCAGCAGCACCAGACCCTGGGTCTCGGTCCGCGAGGCAAACACGAAGGCATCCGCGGCGGCGTAACAGTCGAGCAGCTCGGTGTCGCGTGCCAGGTAGCCGGCAAAGTGCACGCTGTCCTGCAGCCCGAGCGCGGCCACCTGGGCGCGCAGTGCCTCGCGTGCCGGTCCCTCGCCGGCGATCACCAGCAGCGCCTGCGGCACTTGCGCCAGGACGCGCCGCAGGACCTGCACCAGGAAGCCGATATTCTTCTCATGCGCCACGCGGCCGATGTAGGTCATGAGCGGGCGCGCCGCGGCGATGCCGGCGCGGGCGCGAAAGGCCGCACCGTCGCCGGGGCGGAAGCGATCGGCGGCCAGCCCCGTGGGCAGTACGTGGATCGGCGTGCTTACCCCGTACGCATCGAGCACGGCGCGCATCGGCTCGGACGGGGCGATGAGCGCCTGCACCTGGGCACACTGCGAGCGCGTGAAGGCCTCGGCGATGAAGCGGCCGAGCGGACGCGGCACGATGGGCAGGTAGTGGTGCAGATACTCCTCGAAGAAGGTGTGGTAGGTGGCGATGCAGGGAATGCCGGCCTGGCGCGCGAAGCGCACGCCGGCGTAGTGCGCGATGAACGGGGTGTGGATGTGCACCAGGTCGAACTCCGCGCGCGACAACGCGGCCAGCTGCCGCTGCAGGGCGCCCCAGGCCATGCGCCGGTCCTCCGGGTCCCCCGGCACCCCGTGGGCGGGTATGCGCAGCACCGGGGCGCCGTCGCTCGCAACATCGGCGCCTGCGTAGCTCGGCGCCACCAGCAGCGTGCGCACCCCGGCGGCGCAGAGGTCCTGGCGGAAGGTGCGGATGGAAGTGGAGACGCCGTTGACGCGCGGGAAATAAACGTCGGAGATGAAGAGTACGCGCACGCGCTAGCCGCGCCTGTATCGCCAGCAGGTGGCTGCCGCTGTGCGCTTCATGCTCAGCCGAGCGCCAGTCCCGCCGCCGCCAGGCCGGCACCGAGGGCGGCTCCTGCGAGCACGTCCGAGGGGTAGTGCAGTCCGAGCACCACACGCGAGGCGGCGATCAGTGCCGCCAGCGGCAGCAGCATCCACACCAGCTCGGGGAAGTGCGCGCTCGCCTGCCAGGTGAAGCAGACCGCATGCAGGGTGTGCCCGGAGGGAAAACTGTAGCGATCCAGCGGGGCTGCCGCCCGGTCGATGGCCGCGTGGGTGATGAAGGGGCGCTCGCGCACGCAGACGCGCTTGAGGAAGGTGTACAGCACCACGCCGATCGCCCCGGTGACGGCCATCATCAGCACCGGACGCAGCGCGACGCTGCCGTACAGTAGCGGCAGGCCCCCCAGCAGCACGTACCAGACGATGCCGTCGCCCAGGCGGCTGGCCAGCTGGAAGATGCGCCGCGGCAGTGCCAGGGAGGCGCCGCGGTTGAGCCTCACGCACAGGCCGTACTCGGCCGCATCCACCCGCGCGATGAACTCGTTGAACCCCGTCGCCTTCATGTGCCCGTGCCTCCGCTGCGCGGCCCGGTCAGTGACGGGTATAGCCTCGGACCGCTCGGGGTCACGGGGATGACGGGAATGTGAAAGTTTCTTTGCGCCCAATGGCTTAGGCGCTATTTTGCGTGCGCTACATCACCTGCCGGCGGCGGCCTCGGCCGGCTTGGGTCGCTCCCCTGCGCTGGCGAGCCGTGCCAGCGTGGCCTGCGCGAGCTTGTCGGCCGCGCCTGTGCCGTAGCGGAAGTACAGGGACGGCTCGGTGAGTTCCAGCTCCAGGATGCGCGGCTCCTGCTTAGGCCCGCGGATCAGATCGATGCGCGCATACAGCAGCTCACGGAACGGGATGCCGGCGAGGAGTGCTGCGCCCACGGCCAGTTCGTCGGCCCCCGGGGTGCGCGAGGCAATCTCCTCCGCGGCAAACAGCGCCTCGGTGGCACCTGCACCCAGTGGCAGCAGCGCCCCCTTGCGCAGGGCGTGGCTGAAGGCACCGTTGATGTACACCAGCGCGGTCTCGCCGCTGTGGTCGACGCTGGGCAGATAGGGCTGCACCAGCACGCTGCGCCCGGCCGCGAGCAGGGGCCGCATGTGCGCGAGCATGTCCGCGTGTGCGGCGCGCACATGGCGCCGCGCATCGCGGCAACCTGCCCCGACGGCGGGCTTGACCACCAGCTCCGCGCTCGCATGATCGGCGAGGAAGCGCTCCAGGGGCGGCTGCGGGTCCTGCCCGGGCTCGATGAACTGGCTGTCCACGATCGGCAGGCCGGCGCGCTCGAGGTCCGACAGGTAGTGCTTGTCCGAGTTCCAGCGCACGACCGGCGGCGGGTTCAGCAGGCACGTGACCGCCGCGGTGCGCGCCACCCAGCCGAGGAACTCAGCGATGCGCTCGGTGTAGTCCCACGCCGAACGCAGCAGCGCCACATCGTAGCCTGCCCAGTCGACCTGCCGATCGTCCCACACGGTCACCTGCGCTTGCGCCCCGGCGCGCGCGAAGGCGGCTACCAGCGGCGGCAGGTCCTCATCCACATCGCGCGCGCCGCGCGCGCTCACCAGCGCGACCCGGGCACTCATTCACGGATCCCCGTGCCGCGGTTCATGAGGCTCACGCAGGCGGCGAACAGCAGGCTCGCCGCGCCCACCATGAGGGCGAACGCGCCGCCCACGTGCACGTCGGACACGCCCAGGAAGCCGTAGCGGAAGGCGTTGACCATGTAGAGGATGGGGTTGGCGAAGGACAGCTGCCGGGCCCACTCGGGCAGCAGGCTGATCGAGTAGAACACGCCACCGAAGTAGGTAAGCGGCGTGAGCACGAACGCCGGGATCCAGTTGACCTGGTCGAAGTTCTTCGCGTACAGCGCATTGAGGAAACCTGCCAGGGCGAAGGTCACCGAGGTCAGCAGCAACGCGCCGATCACCAGCAGCGGGTGCTTCACGTGCAGGTGCGTGAACACCAGCGACACGATCGTCACCGCCACCCCCACCAGCAGGCCGCGCACCAGTCCGCCGACCGCATAGCCGGCGATGATCAGCCAGTTCGGCAGCGGCGCGACCAGCAGCTCCTCCACGTGCTTGCCGAACTTGGCCCCGAAGAAGGAGGCGACCACGTTGCCGTAGGAGTTGGTGATGACGGACATCATGATGAGGCCGGGGGCGATGTACTGCCGGTAGTCAAAGCCGCCCATCACGCCCACGCGGCGCCCGATCAGGCTGCCGAAGATCGCAAAGTACAGCACCGCGGTGACCACCGAGGGCACGATCGTCTGGGCCCAGATGCGGATGATCCGCCCGTACTCGCGGATGACGATGGTCTTGAAGCCGACCCAGCGCACCAGGTTCATGCTGGTGCGCGGCGCGGCCACTTCGGCCATGGCGCTCATCGGGCCGCCCCAGGCGCGCGGGCGCCATTCTCGGCCGCGGCGCGGGCGGCGCCGCCCTCGACCAGGCGCATGAAGATCTCCTCCAGGCGGTTCACCTTGTTGCGCATGCTGTTCACGACGATGCCCATGGCGGACAGGCGCGCGAAGATGTCGTTGAGGCTTTCCTCCTTGGAGACTTCCACCTCCAGGGTGTGGTCATCCACGAGGCGGGTCTCGTAGTCATCCAGCAGCGGCGCTTCAGTAAGCGAGTCGCGCAGGTTCAGGACGAAGGTCTCCACGTGCAGCCGCCGCAGCAGGCTGCTCATGCGGTCGCGCTCGACGATGCGGCCGCCGTTGATGATCGCGATGTTGCGGCACAGGGTCTCGGCTTCCTCCAGGTAGTGCGTGGTGAGGATGATGGTGGTGCCACGCTCGTTGATCTGGCGCAGGAAGTCCCACATGGAGCGGCGGATCTCGATGTCCACCCCCGCGGTGGGCTCGTCGAGGACCAGCAGCCGCGGCTCGTGCATGAGCGCGCGCGCGATCATCAGGCGGCGCTTCATGCCGCCGGAGAGGGCGCGCGACATGCCGTTGCGCTTGTCCCACAGCTGCAGCTGCTTCAGGTACTTCTCGGCGCGCGCGCGCGCCACGCTGCGCGGAATGCCGTAGAAACCGGCCTGGTTGACGACGATGGTGTATGGGCTCTCGAACATGTTGAAGTTGATTTCCTGCGGCACCACGCCGATGCAGGCCTTCGCCGCCTCCAGCTCGCGGTCGATGTCGTGCTCGAACACACTGGCAACCCCGGCGGTCTTGTTCACCAGCGAGGTGATGATGCCGATCAGCGTGGTCTTGCCGGCGCCGTTGGGGCCGAGGAGGGCGAAGAAATCGCCCTGCTCCACGTCGAGGTCGACCCCCTGCAGCGCCTGCACGCCGTTTCTGTAGGTCTTGGTGAGTCCGCGTACCGAGAGTGCATTCATGGCCGAAGGATCGGGGGTCGCGCGCGGGAGCGCAAGTAAGGGCCGCGCGCGGTGCGCGCGGCAGGCTTGCAGTTTCGCGGACGCCGATGCGCGGGCAAATGCCTCCGGCGGGGGATTGACGGGCGGCGGCGCAGCGCGCGTTCAGCTGGCGGTCTTGAGGAACGCGGCGATCTCGGGGATCTCGTCGGCCTCCTCGTGCAAGGACCAGCCGTCGCGGCCGCGGCCCTTGGCCGTGTAGAGCGCAACATCGGCACGCCGCACGACGTGGTCGTGCGAGTAGCGTCCGCCCGCATCCACCGTCGCCGCCCCGATGCTCACCGTGAGGTAGGGTTGGGTGCCCGAGCCGGCGTGCGCGATGCCCAGGCCTGCGACCGCGGCGAGCACGCGCGCGGCAGCGGCGGCGGCCTCGCTGCGGTCACCGCCGACCAGGATGGCGATGATCTCCTCACCGCCGTAGCGCGCCACCATGTCCAGCGGCCGGCGCCGCGCGGCGGTGCTGATCGCCGTGGCGACAGCCTTCAGGCAGCGGTCGCCGGCCTGGTGGCCGTAGCGGTCGTTGTAGGCCTTGAAATGGTCGATATCGATCAGCAGCACCGAAACCGGCAGCCGCGCCACCTGCGCGTGCTGCCACAGGTTCTGCGCCTGCTCCTCGAGGGCGGCCCGGTTGAGCAGCCCGGTGAGCCCGTCGTGCATGGCCACCTGCGCCAGGCGCTGCCGTTCCAGGAAGGCGACGCGATTGGCGTACTCGAGCGCATAGCAGCCCGCCCCGCCGATGAGGTTGGCGGAGAACAGTACGAACAGGGAGTACGTCGCCACCGTGGGCGCGATCAGGCCGAGCAGTGCCGCGGTGGCATAGGCGGCGACCAGCAGCACATTGGTGCGCACCGCCGCACCGAAGGTGAGCCCGATCATGAAGTAGAAGTAGAACGCGGCCAGCAGCAGCCGCGCGGCCACCAGCGGCAATTGCGCCGGGGTCGCCTCGACGGCCATCAGCACGGTGCCCACGCCGAACAGCGGGGCGGCGATTTGGATGGCCGGCTGGTACCAGCGCAGGTACAGCCGCGGGGCTGTAAGCACCAGCATGATCAGCACCAGCGGCAGCTGCAGCCCGAAACGCCAGATGTCCGGCTTGGCCAGGTGCGGCCCGACCAGCAGCAGGTGATCGATGATGGCGAAGCCGAGCACGCTCGAGAGGGCCACCACCAGGCTCACGCGCACCCACAGCCGCGCGGTGCTGCGGTAGCTTTGGATGAACTGGTGTTCGAGTGACGGCTCGCGGAACCGCAGGCGCAGGGGCAGGAGGCCTCGCGCGCCCGCAGGGGAACTCTCAGTCTCCGACGTGCGCACGCGCCCCCTTACTAAAGGCGACCGGCGCGACTCTCAGCGTCGCGGATCGGCCTCGTGCTCCTTCATTGCGGATGAGTTCTTCACCCGGGTCCGCCATACGTCGTACGGGTTCCAGCCCGAGTGAGCCTGCGTCAGCTGCCCCAGAACAAATTCTTCTTCGGCGAAGTCCTCGTTCGCAGCCAGCGATTCCCGTGGATCAGCGGGAAGTCCTTCCGCGCTTGTGCCCTGCATCGTCGTGCGCTCCTGCTTGTTTCGACGTGTCCCGACGTTCGAATTCTTGGTTATTCCATTGCCCCGGTCGCCCTTCCATAGTGCGACCTGGGGTTGGCAAGTTTATGTCGTCCGGGAGCCAAAAGCGAATGCGAAAGTGCCTGATTATGTTACCTTAAAGGCTGTTGCAACTTTCCAACATCCGACACGGTGTCAGTCGGCGAAGTAGCGGGCCAGGTATTCCTCGAAGCTGCCCCGGTCGCCGCGCTCGATCTGTTTCTGGGCCGCGATGGACTCCTGGGCCTGGCGGCCAAACTCGGCCAACCGCTCCTCGTTCGGGGGGTAGAGGTCGAGGAAATAGGCTTTGTGCGCCTGCGACATCCGCAGGGCGAGATCGAAGAACGACTCACCGGCGTTCAGGTCTGCCATGAGGCGGGCCGAGGGGGTCAGCGCGGCATCGTCGACCTTGGCCGCCTGGGTGGCCAGCGCCTGCGAGTAGGGTCCGGACGGGTCGCCGTGATCGAGCATCTCGCATAGCCCGGACATAGAGTCGAGCAGCTCCCGGGCCCACTCGAGCATCGGCACCTGGCGCCCCTCGCGCGCCAGTTTCAGGCCCGGCTCACGGCCGCTGCGCGCCACGGTCACGTGGTTCTGGTCCAGGGCCGCCTGCTCGGAATCGGCGATCGGGGCGCTGTCCTTCACCAGGCACAGGGCCAGGAAAGCCTCGAGGAAGCGCAGCTTGTCCTGGTTGACCCCGACCGGGTCGAAGGCGCTCACGTCCAGCGCGCGCACCTCCACGTACTCCACCCCGGCACGCCGCAGCGCCTTGGTGGGCCGCTCGCCCGAGCGCGCCACGCGCTTCGGGCGGATGAAGCTGTAATACTCGTTCTCGATCTGCAGGATGTTGGCATTGAGCTGGCGGTACACCCCGTCGACCTTCACACCCAGCGCCTCGTAGGGGGGGTGCGGGGTGGAGATGGCGCGCGTGAGATCGCGGTTGTATTCCTCGAGGCTGTTCACCGAGACCGCAAGTCCTGCCTGATTGCGATTGCGGTAACCGACATCGCTCATGCGCAGGCTGGTGGCGAAGGGCTCGTAGGCGGTGCCGGCGCCGAAGTCAGGCAGCGAAATCTCCCCCCGGCCGCGCAGGAAGGACTTGCACACCACCGGGGAGATGCCAAACAGGTACAGCACGATCCAGCCGTAGCGGCGGTAGTTGCGCAGCAGGTCAAAGTAGCTGGCCGAGACGAAGGCCGCGCCGTGGTCACGCGAGTCGCGCGCGGCCGCATACCCCTCCCAGAACTGTTGCGGGAACGAGTAGTTGAAGTGCACGCCCGAGATCGCCTGCATCATGCGCCCGTAGCGCAGGCCGAGGCCATTGCGGTAGATGGTCTTCATGCGCCCGACGTGTGAGCTGCCGTACTGCGCGAGCGGGATGTCCTCGTCGCGCTCGATCGCACAGGGCATGCTGGTCGCCCACAGAAGCTCATCCCCCAGGTGCCGGTACACGAACTGGTGCAGGTCGAGCAGGTACTGCAGCAGCTCCCAGCTGTGCGTGAACGCTGGCGTGACCAGCTCGATCAGGCTCTCGGAGTAATCGGTAGTGATGTTCTCGTTGGTCAGCGCCGAGCCGAGCCCGGGCGGGTGCGGCGTGTAGGCCAGGGCGCCCTGGGGGCGCACGCGCAACGACTCCTTTTCCACGCCCTTGCGGCCGCCCTGCAGCAGCTGCGGCGCACCGCTGTTGGCCAGCGCGGAAATGCGTCTTTCAAAGACGCGGTCGATGCCGGGTCTGCCCATGGTGGTGCGTATCTACCAGCGCATGCGCCCGGTAAGGGTCTCGAACAGCATGGTGAAGTCCCCGCGCAGGCTGTACAGCGGGCGCCGGAACGTGGCCGGAGCGTTGTGCTCGAAGAAGAAATGTCCCGCCCAGGCAGGCAGGTAGCCGGCCGCCAGCGCCAGGAGCAGCAGCTGCGGCCGGCCGCGCAGCAGCGCCAGCACGCCGATCAACAGCGCCAGCAGGGTGCCCCCGAGGTGCAGCCGCCGCGAGGTGGGATTTGCATGCTGTTGCAGGTAATACGGGTAGAACTCGCGAAAGTTTGCAAACTGCGGCTGCGACCCGGAAGTGCTGGGCGTGGTTGTCATGTTCTTGGTGCTATAGCTGCGCCCGCTGCCGTACCAGGCCTGCCGGTTGCTGTCGTGGCGCCTCGATTTGAGGCATCTTGCCGTCTCGGCACCGCTTCGCGCAATTGCCCAATGGAGTGATGGCAGCATGCTCGGCATCATCGGCGGCTGTGCATGGCAGCCTCGCCGGTCGCGCGGTGGTGTTCCTCGCCCGCCACGGGCTCGAGCACCAGTTCCTGCCCGGCGAGATCAACTCCCGCGCCAACATCTGGGCGCTCAAGGGTGCAGGAGTGCGCACCGTCATCGGCGTCTCGGGCGGTGGGCAGCCTGCGCGCGGACATCCGCCCGGGCGACCTGTCACTGGTTTCCCAGTACCTGGACTTCACCAAGGGCACGCGCGCGCCGAGTTTCTTCGGCGCCGGGCTCATCGCCCACCTCTTGACCGCACACCCGGCGCGCGCCGTGACCGCGGCGCTGATCACGCGCGTGGCGCACACGCAGGCCCTGCCCCTGCACCAGGACAAGACCTACGCCTGCATCGAGGGGCCGCGGCGGGGGACGCGCGCCGAAGCCAGTTCCTGCGCAGCGCCGGCGCCGACCTGGTCGGCATGACCACCGTGCCGGAGGCCTTTCTCGCGCTGGAGGCACAGATCGGCTACTGCTCGATCTGCGACCGACTACGACTGCTGGCTCGAGGATCCTGCGCAGCACGTCTCGGCGAACCAGGTGCTCGGGCTCTTCCAGGCCAACCTTGCGCGCGTGCAGCAGCTGCTGGCGCAGTGCATCGCCGGGTATGAGGAGGACGAAGCGCGCCCGTGCCGCCGCGCGCTGCGCGCGGCGCTGGTGACCCCGCGCGCGAACATGAGTGCCGCCCAGCGCGAACTGGTGGAACTGCTCAGCCGCTGACTAGCGCTCGAGGATGGCCGTGACGCCCATGCCAGCGGCGGTGCAGACCGAGATCAGGCCGCGCTTCGCATTGGCATCGGCGGCGAGGATCTTGGCCAGCGAGCTGACGATGCGCGTGCCGGTGGCCGCGAATGGATGGCCGAGCGCGAGGCTGCCACCCTTGATGTTGAGCTTGGCGCGGTCGATGCTGCCGAGCGCGCCGGTGAGGCCGAGCGCGTGGCGGCAGTAGTCGGCCGATTCCCAGGCCTTGAGCGTGCACAGCACCTGCGCTGCGAAGGCCTCGTGGATCTCGTAGTAGTCGAAGTCCTGCAGGGTGAGGCCCGCGTCGCGGAGCATCGCCGGCACCGCGTAGGCCGGAGCCATCAGCAGCCCTTCCTTGCCGCTGGCGAAGTCCACCGCCCAGACCTTGCCGTAGCGCAGGTAGGCGAGCACCGGAAGATTGTGCTTGGCGGCCCACTCCGGGCTTGCCAGCAGCACCGCGCTCGCACCGTCGGTGAGCGGGGTGCTGTTGCCGGCGGTCAGCGTGCCGTCGGCGGCGAAGCTCGGGCGCAGCTTGCCGAGCTTGTCGAGGCTGGAGTCGGTGCGTACGTTGTTGTCGGTCCTGAGACCTAAGTACTCGACCACCAGGTCGTCATAGAAGCCGTCGCGCCAGGCGGCGGCAGCCTTCAGGTGGCTGTCGTACGCCAGCAGGTCCTGGTCCGTGCGGCTGATCTGCCAGCGCTTGGCCATGATCTCGGTGCTCTGCCCCATCGACAGGCCGGTGCGCGGCTCCACCACGGCCGGCAGTACCGGCTTGAAGTGCTTGGGCCGCAGGTCAAACCACGGCTTCAGGCGCTGCAGCGTGCTGCGGCCGCGGTAGCTGCGCAGCAGCAGCTCCTGGTAGGAGTGCGGGTAGAGGATCGGCGCATCGCTCACCGAGTCGACCCCGCCGGCGATGCCGGCCTCGATCTGCCCGAGGGCGATCCTGTTGCCGATGTCGATCGCCGCCTCCAGGCTCGTGCCGCAGGCACGCTGCAGGTCAAGCCCGGGGGTCTGCGGGTCCAGGGCGGTCGAGAGCAAGCTCTCGCGCACCAGGTTGTAATCGCGGGGGTGTTTGATGACCGCCCCTGCGGCCACGTCGCCAAGGCGCTCGCCCGCAAGCTTGAAGCGCTCCACCAGCGCACGGAACACCGCGGTCAGCATGTCCTGGTTGCCGGCGCTCGCGTACGCGGTGTAAGAGCGGGCGAAGGGGATGCGCACGCCACCTACGACAGCCACGCGCCTGATTGCGGGTCCGACCAGCATGACTGCTCCTGAGTGCGTCGCGGGTTAGAATGCCACGGGGCATCGGGCGAAGCCATGGAGTCAACACTTGGGTGAGTACAGCACGTTCATGGCCCGCGACGGCCACGAGTTCCAGGCATGGCTGGCCGCCCCGCCCGGACGCCCGCGCGGGGCGGTGGTGTTGCTGCAGGAGATCTTCGGGGTCAACGGACATATCCGGGCCCTGGCCGAGGATTTCGCAGCCCAGGGATACACGGTCGTCGCGCCCTGCCTCTTCGACCGCATTCGCCGCGGGATCGAGCTCGGTTACTCGCAGGCTGAAGTGCAGCAGGGGGCCGGCTACCGCGCCCAACTCAAGCCCGAGATCACGATGAAGGACATCGCCGCTGCGGCAGCTGTGGTGCGCCACTCGGGGCGCACGGCAACAGTCGGTTACTGTTGGGGTGGCTCCCTGTCCTACCTCGCAGCCTGCCAGCTGCCGCTGAGCTGCGCGGTCGTCTATTACGGCAAGCTGGCAGCCTACCTCGAGCAGAAGCCACGCTGTCCGGTGCTGTATCACTTCGGTGCCAAGGACCAGAGCATCCCGCTCACGGAGGTCGAGGCCACACGGGCGGTCACGCAGCCGCCCTCGGTCCTGCACCTCTACGAGGAGGCCGGTCACGGCTTCAACTGCGACCAGCGCGCCAGCTACGACCCGCAGGCAGCAGCGCTCGCCCGCACCCGCACACTCGAGTTTCTCGGCCGGTACCTGGCCGGGGACAGCGCCGACGGGGAAATGAAGTCGCCATGAAACTGCGCGATCCGGAACTGTTGTGCTCCCGCGCCCTCATCGGCGGGGAATGGCTGGCCGCGGACAACGCGGCCACCCACGGGGTCATCAACCCGGCCACGCGCCAGGTAATCGGCACCGTGCCGGTGATGGGCGCGGCCGAGACGCGCCGCGCGATTGCCGCGGCGCGGGCGGCACAGCCGGCCTGGGCGGGGCGCACCGCCAAGGAACGCGCGGTGATCCTGCGGCGTTGGTTCGAGCTGCTCATGAGCAACCAGGAGGACCTGGCGACGCTCATGACCGCCGAGCAGGGCAAGCCCCTGGCCGAGTCCAGGGGCGAGATCGCCTATGCGGCCGCCTTCATCGAGTGGTTCGCCGAGGAAGGCAAGCGCCTGTATGGGGACACGATCCCCGGCCATGCCGCGGACAAGCGCATCGTGGTGCTGCGCCAGGCGGTGGGCGTGGTCGCGGCAATCACGCCGTGGAACTTCCCGCTGGCGATGATCACGCGCAAGGCAGGACCTGCGCTGGCCGCCGGCTGCACGTTCGTGTGCAAGCCGGCCACACAGACCCCCTACTCTGCACTCGCCGCGGCGCTGCTCGCACAGCGCGCCGGCGTGCCTGCCGGGGTACTGAACATCGTCACCGGCGCGGCGGCGGCCATCGGCGGCGAGATGACCTCGAACCCGAGCGTGCGCAAGCTCACCTTCACCGGCTCCACCGAGATCGGCAAGAAGCTGATGGCACAGTGTGCCGGCACGATGAAGAAGGTCTCGCTGGAACTGGGCGGCAACGCCCCGTTCATCGTGTTCGATGACGCGGACCTGGATGCCGCGGTCGCAGGGGCCATCGCCAGCAAGTACCGCAATACCGGGCAGACCTGCGTGTGCGCGAACCGCCTGCTGGTTCAGGCCGGCATCTACGAGGCCTTCACCGCGAAGCTGGTGAAGGCGGTGGCGCAGCTGCGCGTCGGTGATGGGCTTGCCGGGGTCACCGACCAGGGCCCGCTGATCGATGACAAGGCGCTCGCGAAGGTCGAGGAGCACCTGGCGGACGCTGTGGGCAAGGGCGCGCGCATCGTGCTGGGCGGCAAGCGCCACGCACTCGGCGGCACCTTCTTCGAGCCGACGGTGCTGGCTGAGGTCACCCCGGCGATGCTGGTCGCGCGCGAGGAAACCTTCGGCCCGCTGGCGCCGCTGTTCCGCTTCGCGACCGAGGCGGATGCCATCCGCATGGCCAATGACACCGAGTTCGGGCTCGCTGCCTACTTCTACACGCGCGACCTGGCGCGCTCCTGGCGCGTCGCCGAGGCGCTCGAATACGGCATCGTCGGCCTGAACACCGGACTCATCTCCACCGAGGTCGCCCCGTTCGGCGGCATCAAGGAATCGGGCACCGGGCGCGAAGGCTCCAAGTACGGCATCCTCGACTACACCGAGCTGAAGTACCTGTGCGTCGGGCTGTCCTGAGAAGACAGGCATAGGCGGCAGCCGCGCTGCTGCGTTATCGTGAGGCCCATGCGCTATACCAGCGATGCTGGGACTGCCGGCGGCAGCCCCGAGCGTATCGGTATCCTGTTGGTGAACTCCGGGACGCCCGAGGCGGCCACCCCGGCGGCGGTGCGCGCCTTTCTCGCACGCTTCCTCTCCGACCCGCGCGTGATCGAGCTGCCGCGGGCCTTGTGGCTGCCGCTGCTGTGGGGCGCAATCCTGCCGTTGCGGCCGCGGCGCGTTGCGCGCAAGTACCAGAAGATCTGGACCGCGAGCGGCTCACCCCTGCGCCAGCTGTCCGAGCAGCTGCGGCAGGAGCTGACCGGCGTCCTCGCCCAGCGCATACTCGCACCACTCACGGTCGAGGTCGGCATGCTGTACAGCCCGCCGGACGTGCAGCAGGCGCTGGAGCGGCTGCGTGCCGGCGGCGCGCAGCGCATCCTGGTGCTGCCGCTGTTCCCGCAGTACTGCGCGGCCACCACGGGCGCCGCCTTCGACCAGGTCAGCGCGCAGCTGCGCCACTGGCGCGCGCTCCCGGAACTGGCATTCGTGGCCGACTACCACGACCACCCCGGTTACATCGAGGCGCTGCGCGCCAGCGTCGCCGCGCACTGGGACCGCCACGGACGCACCGCGCACCTGCTCATGTCCTTCCACGGCATCCCGGAGGACTACGCGCGCCGCGGCGACCCGTACCAGCGCCAGTGCCAGCGCAGCGCGCGGCTGCTGGCGGACGAGTTGCTGTTGCGCGAAGGGGAGTGGAGCGTGAGCTTCCAGTCCCGCTTCGGCCCGCGCGAGTGGCTCAGGCCCTACACTGCCACGGTGCTCGCGGGCATGCCGGCGCGCGGGGTCCGCGAGGTGAGCCTGGTGTGCCCCGGCTTCGCGGTGGACTGCCTGGAGACACTCGAGGAAATCGCGGTCGAGAACCGCGCGCTGTTCCTGCGCGCCGGCGGCGAGCGCTACGAGTACGTGCCGGCACTGAATGCCTCCGCCGGGCATGCACGCTGCCTGGCCGATCTCATCGGCGCGCGCTGCCAGGGCTGGACGCAGGGCGCAAGCGTTGCCGCCGCGCACGGAGCCCCGGCCTGATGAGTGGCGCCCCCCTGCCGCTGCTGGGCACCTTCCACGAGCTGAGCCTCGCGGTCCCGGACGTGCGTGCGAGCGTGGACTTCTACGAACGCCTGGGTTTCACCCAGGCGAGCACGGCTGACACCTTCACCCATCCCTACGGCGTGCTCACCGACGGGCGGCTCGTCATCGGCCTGCACCAGCGCCCGGGGCCGTCCACCGTGCTGACCTTCGTGCGCCCCGGTGTCGCCGGCGCGCTGCCGGCGTTTGCGGAGGCCGCGCTCGAGCTGACCGTGTGCCGCACCGGCGATGAGGTGTTCAACGAGGTCGGCTTCGAGGATCCCTTCGGCCATGCCGTGGCGGTGCTCGAGGCGCGCACCTACTCACCGACCGACCGCCGCGAGACCGAGGTCAGCCTGTGCGGGGATTTCGCGGAGGTGAGCCTGCCGGCAAGCGACTTCGGCGCCGCCCAGGCTTTCTGGGAACCCTTGGGCTTCGTGGCCGCAGCCGAGGGACACACGCCCTACCCGCACCTCTCGCTCACCAGCGATCACCTGGACGTCACCTTCCACAAGCCACGGCTGCACCTGCAGCCGCTGCTGGTGTTCCGTGAGCCGGCCATGGCCGAGCGCATCGGGCGCCTGCGCGAGCAGGGCTTTGCGCTCACCGCACTTGCCGACAGCTCAAGCCCGGCGGCGTTCCTGGAAAGTCCAGACGGGACCACCCTGCTGCTGGTGGCCGGGGACGACTAGCCGCGCCGCTCTGCGGTGAACGCCCCGAAACCTGCGATGGCCCGCGGAACGCAGCCCGCGGGTCGCGGGCGATAATGGCCGCACCGGTGCGTTAGCACTTTCGCGCATAATCATCCCACAGTGCCGCAGAGCACAGCCACGCTCACTTGAAAGGACCCTCCATGCGCCGCAGCTCAATGCTCGCCGCCTTGCTGGTGCTGTTGCTCTCCGTCCCGGCACTGGCCGACGAGGGGATGTGGACGTTCCACGACTTCCCGGAAGCGAAGGTCAAGCAGGCCCTGGGGGTGGACCTCGGCAGCGCCTGGCTCGACCAGGTGCGCATGGCGACCATCCGCCTGTCCAACTGCACCGCCTCGTTCGTCTCCGCCGAGGGGCTGGTCCTCACCAACCATCACTGCGCCGAGGCCTGCCTGGACGAGAACTCCAGCAGCGGCCACAACCTGGTGGCCGATGGCTTCCTCGCCCGCACCCGCGAGCAGGAACTCAAGTGCAGCCAGCAGATCGCCGACGTGCTGATGGAGATGGAGAACGTCACCCCCAAGATCCAGGCGGCGACCGCGAACCTTGCCGCCAAGGCGGCCAATGACAAGCGCAAGAGCACCATCACAGCGCTCGAGCAGGCATGCGAGCAGCAGAGCCGCACGGCCAAGAGCGGTCCGCTCAAGTGCGAGATGGTCAACCTGTACGAAGGCGGCCAGTACTGGCTCTACAAGTACCACCGCTACACCGACGTGCGGCTGGTGTTCGCGCCCGAGCGCGACATCGCCGCCTTCGGCGGCGACCCGGACAACTTCCAGTTCCCGCGCTGGTGCCTGGACATGTCGGTGCTGCGCGCCTACACCCCCGACGGCAAGCCCGCGGTGACCCCCGCCTTCCTGCGCTTCCGCGCCGGCGGCCCGAACCCCGGCGAGGCGGTGTTCGTCTCCGGACACCCGGGCAGCACGCAGCGGCTGCTGACCGTGGCCGAACTCGAGCAGCTGCGCAGCACCTACCTGCCACTCTGGCTGCTGCGCAACTCGGAACTGCGCGGCCGCATGATCCAGTTCGGCAAGAGCGGCCCCGAGGCCCATCGTATCGTCGAGGATCCGCTGAATGGCATCGAGAACTCGATCAAGGTGCGCCGCAAGCAGCTCGATGCGCTGCTCGACGAGCGCCTCATGAAGGCCAAGCGCGACGAAGAGGCCGCCCTGAAGGCGAGTGTGGCCGCCGACCCGCAGCTGGCCGCCGCCACCGGCGACCCCTGGGCAGACATCGCGCGCGCCCAGGTGCGCGGCCAGCAGCTCTACCTGCCCTACCTCTACATCGAGCAGGGCGCGGGATTCAACAGCAAGCTGTTCGGCTATGCCCGCACGCTGGTGCGCGGTGCCGCGGAACGACCCAAGCCCAACACCGCGCGCCTGGTGGAGTATGCGGATGCGGCGCTGCCGCGGGTGCAACAGCGCCTGCAGGCGCCGGTGCCGCTGTACCCGGACCTTGAGAAGGTGACCCTGTCATTCTCGCTCGAGCGCATGCGCGAGTGGCTGGGGCCGGATGCACCGATCGTGCGCCAGCTCATGGCGAGCGAGTCTCCCGACACCCTCGCGGCACGGCTGGTGGATGGCAGCCTGCTGGCCGACCCGGCGGTGCGCAAGCGCCTGTGGGACGGCGGCGCCGCGGCCGTGAGCGCCTCCACCGACCCGATGATCGTCCTGGCGCGCAGCATCGATGCGCAGGCGCGCAGTGTGCGCAGCACCTATGAGGATGAGGTGGAGGCCCCGGTCGAGGCGGCCTCGGAGAAGATCGCACATGCACGTTTCGTGGCCTACGGCACCAGCGTGGCGCCGGATGCGACCTTCACGCTGCGCCTCACCTACGGCACCGTGCGCGGCTGGACGGAAGACGGCCAGGAAGTCGAGCCGTTCACCTACCTCTCGCGGCTGTTCGAGCGCGCCACCGGCCAGGAGCCCTTCCGCATCCCGGACAGCTGGCTGAAGGTGAAGGGCGAGCTGGACATGCAGACCAGGTTCGACCTCGCCACGACCAGCGACATCACCGGCGGCAACTCCGGCAGCCCGCTGATCGACGCCAAGGGACAGCTCGTCGGACTGATGTTCGACGGCAATATCCACTCGATCGCGGGCGACTACTGGTACGACCCGGTGCTCAACCGTGCCGTGGCCGTCGACCCGACCATCATGTTCGAGTCGCTGCGCAAGGTGTACAAGGCCAACGAGCTGTTGGCCGAACTCGGCGCGAAGTAACTCCACGTGCGATGCCTGCTCCGCGGGGAACTCCCCCGGGAGGCAGCGCGCTAGTGGGCCGCCTGCGCCTGGATGCGGAACTTCACCCGCAGCTGGTCCTGCACCTGCAACGCACCGAGCATCGCGCTGTACGGGGCAATCCCCAGCTCGCTCTGCAGAATCTCCGCCTCGCCGCTGGCCACGACCGTGTCAGCGCTGCGTTCATAGTGCACCGGTAGCGCCAGTGCGTGCGTGCCGCCGCGCACGCTCACCTGCACCTGGGCGAGCAACATGTCCGGGGCGGCCGGTGATGCCGGCCCGAGGCTCACGGAGCGCAGCAGGATCTGCGGGCTGTGCTCACCGTCGAGCTGGTCCGCGCCGAGCATGTGGGTGCGTGTGCCGGTGCGCGCGTCATCCGGCACCCCCGGCGGGAAGTCGCTGCTGTGCTCGGCGGCGCGCAGTGACTCCTCGTCCACCGTCAGGCTCGTCACCGGCACGGTGATCTCGAAACTCGCCTGCAGTGGATCCGGCGGCACGTAGAAAGTGCCGCCCAGGTCGTGCGAGGCGATCAGGTGGTTGTGGCCGGCGCTGGCCAGCGCGCCACCACGGTAGACGAAGATGAGCAGCTGTGACTGCCCGGGAACGATCGCGTAGGCCGCCCCCAGGTGTGGCGCTGGTGCCGGCAATGCGGCCGGCGGCCGCGCGGGCGCAGGCGGCGTGCGCACCGGGCAGCCGCTGAGTGCGCCCGCCAGCACGAGCGTGGCGCAGCGCAGCTTGCAAGGGGCGCTCAGCCGCATAAGCTTCGGTGCATGACCATCCGCAACACCACGCATCGCTGGGGCGCACTCGCCCAGCTGCTGCACTGGCTCATCGTCTTCCTGATCATCGCGCAGTTTACCCTCGCCCTGCTGGCCGACGATCTGCCCGCGGGGATGAAGAAGCTCATCCTGCTCTCACGCCACAAGTCCATCGGGATTACCATCCTGCTGCTGGCGGGCCTGCGGCTGGGCTGGCGCTGGGCAAACCCCACCCCGACCCTGCCGGCCACGCTGAAGCCCTACGAGCGCGCGCTGGCGCGGACGACACATTTCCTGCTGTACGCGCTGCTGTTAGCCATCCCGCTCACCGGATGGACGATGTCCTCTGCCCGTGGGTTCCCGGTGAGCTGGTTTGGGTTTATCCAGCTGCCCGACCTCGTTCCCAAGAACAAGGCGCTGTACGAGGCACTGCTGAGCACCCACCACGCCCTGGCCTGGACGCTGGCCGGCCTCGTCGCCCTGCACGTCGGGGCCGCCCTGAAACATCACTTCATGCTCAAGGACGACGTGCTGCGGCGCATGCTGCCCGCCACCAAGACGCAAGGATCAGAGCCATGAGTGCATCCGCTCGTCCCACCACCGCGCTTGCCCTGCTGCTGCTCGCCCTCGGGCTGGCGGCCCGGGCGGCCGATGCACCCGCTGCCGGCTCCTACGTGCTCGACCCGGCCAAGAGTTCCCTCGAGTTCTCCTTCACGCAGGCAGGGGCTGCCAACAAGGGCAAGTTCACGCGCTTCCCGGTGAGCTTCACCTTCTCCCCCGAGGCCCCGTCCACCGGTCACCTCGCGGTGACGATCGAGGTGTCCTCGCTGGACACCGGCGACAAGGAACGTGACGAGACGCTGCGCGGCGCCGACCTGTTCGCAGTCTCCCAGTACCCGCAGGCCCAGTTCCTGGCCACCCAGTTCGCCAGGAGCGCCACCGGCTACGAGGCGATCGGCAAGCTCACCCTGCGCGGCGTCACGCACGATGCCCGCGTGCCCTTCACCTTCCGCACCGTGACCGAGGCGGGCGTCAACGTGGGTTACATGGTCGGCAAGACCACGCTCAAGCGCCTGGACTACGGGGTGGGCCAGGGTGACTGGAAGGCCACCGACCAGGTGGGCGATGAGGTGGGGGTATCCTTTGCGCTGCGCCTGGTCCCGGCCGCGCACTAAAGACTCACCAGGGCGTGCCGTCGCGGTGCGTGAACTTCCCCGGTGCATGCGGCGGGCTGAACGCCAGGTCAACGTCCGCATCGGAGTAGTAGCCCGAATCGGCCGCGGCGCGATTGCTGACCACCAGGTACAGCGCCGGCTGCGTGCCGCGGTTGATGAGCTGATGGCCGTCGGTGCTGCCGGCGGGAAAGCCGGCGCACATGCCGGCCGTGAGCGGCTGCTCACCTGAGTCGGTGCGCAACACCACCTCACCCTCGAGCACGTACACGAACTCGTCCTCGTGGGTGTGCCAGTGGCGCATCGAGGACTCCTTGCCCGGCAACAGGGTCGCCAGGTTCACGCCGATGTGCGTAAGCCCCAGCGCATCCCCGAGCGCGCGCACCGCGCGCGGCAGGACGCGCGCGGCGTAGGCAGGCGGATAGCCGCTGCGGCACTTCGCCTCGACGGTGCGCGGATCGAGCGCGGGCTTACTCACTGGCATGCTGCTCATTCCCGGATGCAGGCGTGGTTGACGTCGGCGACGTGCTTCGGGGAGCATGCTACAACCTGCATGCCCGAAATACTCGATGACGTCGGCAACTGCGTCGAAGCGGTGCTGCGCCGCGTAGGACCACGCGTCGTACTGGCGCTGCCGCTGGGTATCGGCAAGCCCAATCCGCTGGTGAACGAGTTCTACCGCCGCGCCCTGCGCGATCCTTCGATCGAGCTCACCATCATCACGGCGCTGTCGCTGCTGAAGCCGCAGGCACGCTCCGCCCTGGAGCAGCGCCTGCTCGGGCCGCTGGCCGAGCGCGTCTTCGGCAGTTACGTGGAACCGCACTACGCGCGCGCGGTACGGGCGGGCACCGTGCCGCCCAACGTGCGCGTGATCGAGTTCTACCTCGCCCCCGGCGCGTTCCTCGGCGCCAGCCACGCGCAACGCAATTACCTCTGCGCCAACTACACCCACGTGGCACGTGCGGTGCTCGAGCGCGGGGTCAACGTCATCGCGCACCTCGTGGCGCAGCGCCGCGTCGGCGGCCAGATGCAGTTGAGCTTAAGTTCCAACCCCGACGTCACCGCCGACCTGCTGCCAGAGGTCGAAGCCGCCCGTCGCGCCGGTCGGGACATCGTCATGGTCGGCGAGACGCACGCGCAGCTGCCGTTCATGGCTGGCCATGCGCAGGTGGATCCCGAGCGGTTTGATTTCGTCATCGACGATGCGCGCTACGACTACGACCTGTTCGCCCCGCCAAATGCTGCCCTCGGCAACGTGGACCACGCGATTGGCCTGTATGCCAGCGCGCTGGTCAGGGACGGCGGTACCCTGCAGGTGGGCATCGGTGAGCTCGGCGATGCCCTGGTGTACGCCCTGCTGCTGCGCCACCAGCAGAACGATGCCTGGCGCGAGGGGCTCGGCGCCCTCGCCGCGGGCGCACCCGGGCGGCTGGTCGATTCCCAGGGCGGCAAGGATCCCTTCGTCGCCGGCCTGTTCGCCTCCAGCGAGATGTTCGTGGACGGCATGCTCGAGTTGTACCGCGCCGGCGTGCTGCGCAGGCGCGCATACGACTGCCTTGCCCTGGAGCGCGCGCTAGCCGCCGGGCAGCAGGAGCGCTTCGGTGCGGATATCCTCACGGCGCTGCTCGCAGCCGGCGCCGGCCCGAAGCTCGACGAGGCGCAGTTCCTGGAGCTGCGCTGCCACGGGGTATTCCGCGAGGACACCGAGTTTCACGCCGGCAGGGTGCGCGTGCGGGGCGGGCAGTGGATCGAGGCGGACCTTGCAGATCCTGCGGCGCGCGAACGCATGGCCACGCAGTGTCTGGGGCGCCAGCTGCGCAACGGTCAGGTGCTGCACGCCGGCTTCTTCCTCGGCCCGCGCGGCTTCTACGCCGCCCTGCGCGATCTGCCGGAGGAGCAGCGCGCGCAGTTTGACATGCGCGGCGTCGGCTACGTCAATCAGCTGTACGGCGCGGACCAGGAGCTGCGTATCCTGCAGCGCCGCGACCTGCGCTGCATCAACACCACGATGATGGTGACGCTGCTGGGGGCTGCGGTGTCGGATGCGCTGGAGAATGGCCAGGTGGTCAGCGGTGTCGGTGGCCAGTACAACTTCGTCGCGATGGCGCACGCGCTGCCCGCAGCGCGCTCGATCCTGTGCGTGCGGGCGACACGCACGCACCAGGGGCGCACCACCTCCAACATCGTCTGGAACTATGCGCACGAGACCATTCCCCGGCACCTGCGGGACCTGGTGATCACCGAGTACGGCATCGCGGACCTGCGCGGGCGCACGGACGAGGAGGTGATCGCAGCATTGCTCAACCTCGCCGACTCGCGCTTCCAGGACGAACTGCTCGCCCAGGCGCGGGCGGCCGGCAAGATCCGCGGCGACTACCGGATCCCTGCGCAGTTTCGCGCCAACCTGCCGCAGCGGCTCGCGCACGCGTTGCAACCTCTGCAGGGGCGCGGGTTCTACAGTGAGTACCCCTTCGGCACGGATCTCACCGCCGAGGAGGTCGCGCTGGTGCGCGCCCTGAATTTCCTCGAGGCGCACACGGCGGGCCTGCGGCCCCGCCTGCGCACGCTGGCGGCCGCGCTCGGCGGTGGCCGGGCCGGCGCACGACACGCCGCGGCACTCAAGCGCATGGGACTGGAGCGGCCGCAGGGACTCACCGAGTGGGTGCAGCAGCGCCTGCTGGTGCTGGCGTTGCAGGCCACCGCTGCCGCAAAGGACCCGGCCTAGCGCCGGGTGCGTGTGCGCCGCACTGGCCTGGCGGGCGTGCGCTTGCGGGCGGACTTCTTGGCGAGCTTCTTGCGCACGACGAGTTTCACCCTGGCGCGCTTCAGGCGCGCAGGTGTCGCAGGCCGCGCGCGCCGCTTGGCCGCGGGGCGCTTCCCGGCTGCGGCGGCACGGCGCTTGCCCGCCGCCTTGCCCGCCGCCTTGCCCGCACGCTTGCCGCGCGCCGTTGCGGTACCTGCCGCGGCCGCTGCCGCCGGCGCCGTGCCGCGCAGCTGCTCAAGAATCGCCGGGTTCTCCAGCGTAGAGACGTCCTGGGTGATTTCCTCGCCGCGCGCCACGGCCTTGAGCAGCCGGCGCATGATCTTGCCCGAGCGGGTCTTGGGCAGATTGTCGGCGAAGCGGATCTCATCGGGCTTGGCGATCCCGCCTACCTGCTCGCCCACCCAGTCGCGCAGCTCCTGCACCAGGGCGCTGGTGTCCCCGCTGGGGCGCGCGCCGCGCAGCACCACGTAGGCGAACACCGCCTCGCCCTTGATCTCGTGCGGCTTGCCCACGACGGCAGCCTCGACCACCTTCGGGTGCGCCACGAGCGCCGACTCGACTTCCATGGTCCCCAGGCGGTGGCCGGCCACGTTCAGCACATCATCGATGCGCCCCATGATCCAGAAGAAACCGTCCTTGTCGCGGTGGGCGCTGTCGCCTGCCACGTAGAAGCGCTTGTTGAACTTCTCCCAGTAGGTGCTCAGGTAGCGTGCGTTGTCGCCCCAGATCGTGCGCAGCATCGACGGCCACGGCTTCCTGATCACGAGGTAACCGCCAGCTGCGGCATCGTGCACGCTCTCGCCATGGTCATCGACGATGTCCGCCTCGATCCCCGGCAGTGGCCGGGTGCAGGAGCCGGGCTTGGCGGCCGTGACCCCGGGCAGCGGCGAGATGAGAATCGCGCCGGTCTCGGTCTGCCACCAGGTATCGACGATCGGGCAGCGCCCGGCACCGATCACCCGGTGATACCAGATCCACGCTTCCGGATTGATCGGCTCGCCGACGCTGCCGAGCAGGCGCAGGCGCGACAGGTCGTACTTCGCCGGCACCTCGTCCCCGAACCTCATCAGTGCGCGGATCGCAGTGGGGGCGGTGTAGAACACGGTGACCCCATGGGTCTGACAGTTCTTCCAGAAGCGCCCGCCATCGGGGAATGTCGGTGCGCCTTCGTACAAGAGCACCGTGGCCCCGGCAGCCAGGGGCCCATAGGCGACATAGCTGTGGCCGGTGACCCAGCCGACATCCGCCGTGCACCAGAAGACATCTTCATCGCGCAGGTCAAAGACCCACTGCGTGGTGAGCTTGGCCTGCAGCAGGTAGCCGCCGGTGGCGTGCTGGATGCCCTTGGGCTTGCCGGTGGATCCGGAGGTGTAGAGCAGGTACAGCGGGTGCTCGGCATCGACCCACTCAGGCTCGCAGGTCGGGGACTGGTTCTGGGTCAGCTCATCCCACCACAGGTCGCGCCCGGCCTTCATCTCGACGGGCCGGAGCGTGCGGCGCAGCACGATGACGTGCTCAACGCTGGCGCAGCCGGCCGCGAGGGCCTTGTCGGTCGCGGCCTTGAGTTCGATGGCATGGCCGCCGCGCCAGCCGCCGTCCGCGGTGATGACCAGCTTTGCCTGCGTGTCCTCGATCCGGTCGCGCAGGGCTGGTGCGGAGAAGCCGCCGAACACCACCGAGTGAATGGCGCCGACGCGGTTGCAGGCGTGCATGGCCACGATCGCCTCGGGGACCAGCGGCAGATAGATGATGACCCGGTCCCCCCGGCCCACCCCCAGAGCTTTCAGGGTGTTGGCAAAACGACACACTTCAGCGTGCAGCTCCCGGTAGCTCAGACGCCGCACGTCCCCGGGTTCCCCCTCGAAGATGATGGCGGTCTTGTGCCCGCGTTCCTCGAGGTGCACGTCCAGGCAGTTGTACGAGGCATTGAGCTCGCCATCGGCAAACCAGCGGTAGTTGGGTGCGCGGGAGGCGTCCAGCCCTGCCGTGAAGGGCCGGTGCCAGATCAGTTCCCGGGCCGCCAGTTGCATCCAGAAGCGCTCGTTGTCATCGCGTGCCTGGGCATGCAGCGCAGTCAGGTCGGGGGGCTTGATGCGGGCATCACGGGTAAATCCGGCGGGCGGCGGGAACGAGCGCTCTTCGAGCAGGATCGACTTTATGTTCTTGTCTGACATGATATTTTTACACCCGCAGCACTGAAAGCCGGACCCCTGCAGAGCATAGCGAATCGCACCCGCGTTTGTCCTTCGCTCAGGGCGGCCGCGGTGGCCGCGCGCTCCGGCCTTGCGGATACCTCCCCCTGGGGGCTGGATCCTCATGGCCCCTTCGCCAGCTCTGAGCGCGACCGCAGGCCAGGAGCGCCCGGCCGCCCCACCTTCGAGCCACCCTGCCGGGGATGCCCGGAATCAAACTCAAACGAAAGCTGTACCGTAACCTGCCATCACGCAGGCGCGAGTGGCGTTCCCGCTGACAGGAAAATATGTCGTTTGAAACCTGTTGCAACTTGATGACATGCCTGCGACTCACGCAATATGCACATATGCGACGGGCCGGGCGCAAAGCGCGACGAACCGAACCGCCAACAGGGAACTATCCGGGGAGAAAAATTCGTGAATAAAGCGACTGCAGGCTTTGCCTACTTTAAATCACGCGCCTTGGCGGCCACGCTCGCCGGCGCAGCACTGGCGCTGGCGGCCGGCATCGCGCGTCCGGCCAGTGCAGCGGATGCTGCAGCGTCCGCGACGACCGAGAAGCTCCAGGAAGTGGTCGTGACCGGCTCCCTGATCCCGCAGGTGCAGCAGGAGACGGCCCAGCCGGTCGCCACCATCACCGCGGAAGACATCCAGCAGAAGGGCTTCGCTTCGGTGGCGGATGCCCTGCAGCATTCTTCCTTTGCAACCGGCGCCATCCAGGGCCCGCAGTTCGTCAACGGCTTCACCCCGGGCGCCCAGACCCTGAGCCTGTTCGGCCTCTCGCCCAGTTACACCAAGTTCCTGATCGATGGGCGGCCGATTGCCGACTACCCGGCGCTGTACAACGGCACCGACATCATCACCAGCATCAGCGGCATCCCGACGGTGCTGATCGACAAGATTGACATACTGCCGGGCGGCCAGTCCTCGATCTACGGCTCGGACGCCATCGCCGGCGTGGTGAACATCAACCTGCGCAAGAAGATGGACGGCCCGGAGGCGGATATCCGCTACGGCTGGACCAAGGATGGCGGCGGCAACCAGCTGCGCTTCGGCCTGGCTGACGGCTTCAGTGCCGGCAACTTCTCCGGAATCGTCGGCGGCCAGTACGAGAAGATCGACCCGATCTGGGGCTACCAGCGCCCGAAGACTGACCAGTACTTCAACGGCAACGCCAATTTCCCGGCAGTCGCGGAGCGTGACTGGCTGGTCATCGGCAACCCCTACGACTTCAGCAATACCAACTACCAGTTCCTCGACCCGAACCAGAACTGCGCCAACGTGGCGGGGCAGTTCGGCGGCACGACCGGGGTGCAGTCACGCCCCGGCCGCAGCCCGGCCGGCGACGGTGGCCCGGGCTTCTACTGCGGCACCTACCGCGCCGGGTTCTATACGATCGGCAACGGCCAGGAGAACACCCAGGGCTACCTGCACCTGGCCTACGACATCAACCCCAGCATCCAGATCTTTGCCGATCTGCTGCTGAGCCATGAGGTCACGCGCTTCAACACCGGCTCGCGCTTCTACGGCAGCTCGGACCTCAATACGGACCCGCTGTACTACTTCGAGGATCCGACGCACGCTCCAGGCCAGTACCTGAACCTGCAGGCCATCTTCTCGCCCGAGGAGGTCGGCGACCTGGGCAAGCAGGACAACAAGAACACTACGAATTCCACGCGCGGGACCTTTGGCCTGCAGGGCGGTATCGGCGCGTCGAACTGGAAGTACATCGCCGACTTCACCTTTACGGAGAACAAGCTCACCGAGGCCACCTACATCGCCTTCACGGACAAGATCGAGAGCTTCTTCCTCAACATGGCCGGCCCGCAGCAGGGAATTGGGCCGGGGGGCCAGCCAGCGTACGACTTCAACTGGGCGCAGTACTACAGCCCGATCACGCCGGCCCAGTACGCAAGCTTCACCGGCTATGCCTATTCCCATTCCAACACCCAGGACGGGCTGGGGCGCGTCCAGCTGACCAACTCCAGGCTGTTCGCGCTGCCGGGTGGCGATGCGGGCATCGCGCTGGTGGCCGAAGGCGGCCGGCAGAGCTGGGAGTATGATCCGGACCCGAACTTCCTCGATGGCGGGGCCTACCTGTACACCGCGGTTGCCGGTGGGGGTCACCGCACGCGTTATGCCGGTACCGGCGAACTGCGCCTGCCCGTGCTCGAGCAGGTGACGATCGACCTGTCCGGCCGCTACGACGACTACAAATACGACGGCGGCAGCTTCAACAAGTTCACCTACAACCTGGGCCTGGAATACCGTCCGGTCAAGACCCTGCTGGTGCGCGGCCGCTACGGCACCGCGTTCAAGGCGCCGACGCTGTCGGACCAGTTCCAGGGGCAGAGCGGCTTCTTCACCAACTCCGCCAACGACTACTACTGGTGCGACACGCACGGCTTCAAGGGCAACTACCAGGCCTGCCCGCAGGGCGGCCTGTCCTTCTTCGGCACCACCGAGGGCAATCCCACCCTGAAGCCGATCAATGCGACCGTGTGGGACGCTGGCTTCGTCTGGTCGCCGGTCGAGCGCAGCCAGTTCGGCATCGACTACCTGCACTGGCATATCAACGACGAGGTGGCGCAGCAGGATGACGATCAGCTGCTGCGCACCGAGTCGGCCTGTCTGCAAGGCCAGCTGGATCCGACCACTCCCACCTGCGTGGCGGCGATCTCCCAGGTGCACCGCAACCCGGTCACCGACCTGATTGACCAGATCGATACGCCCAAGCAGAACCTGTCGGAGGAGAACCTCGACGTGCTGCTGTTCACCCTGAACTACGGGTGGAGCATGGGCGGCCGGGGGAACATGGTGTTCGAGAGTTCCTACACCCATGTGCTGAAGCACAACTTCGTGAGGTTCCCCGGGGATCCGCAGATCAACTACCTGACCAGCCCCTTCTACAGCACCGAGTTCCAGGACAAGGCGAATGCGGCCCTGACCTGGAACTATGAGAAGTTGAGCACTACGGTGTACGGGGAGTACTACGGCAATACGCCCAACAACCAGGCGACGCTGGATGTGAGCGGTTATGCGCAGCCGAACGCCGGCAAGCTCGGCTCCTGGGTCATCGCCAACTGGAGTGCGAGCTACGAGGTGCTGAACGGGCTGACCATGTCGGTCAACGTGAACAACGTGTTCAACAAGCAGCCGCCGCTCGATCCCACCTGGACCGGGCTCGACAACCAGCCCTTCAACATCTTCAACTACAACAACTACGGCCGCGAGTACTTCATCGGCGCGAACTACAAGTTCGGCAAGTAAAGTCGACTGAGTCAAAAAACGGGGTCCCGGCGAAAAACCGGACCCCGTTTTCTTTGGGGGGGCTTGGCTTTGCTGGCGGGGTCAGCCGAGCGGCAGCTGCGCGAGGCGCGCTCCCTGGCGACGCAGGAAGGGGCCGAACCCGAGCTGGTCGTACAGCCCTGACAGTGCCGTCATGTCCGGCGGCGCACGCAGCAGGTCCTCGATGCCGATGTTCAGCTTCAGGTTGCATTCAATCTGCGTGAGGCGCCGGCTCAGGTAGAGCGCCTCGCGGTGCTCGGCGAGGCGGTGGGCGAGCGTGCCCGCGCCGCGGCACTTGAGCTGCGCGACGCGGCCCAGGTCCTGGTAGATCTCATCCAGCGAGCCGAAGGCTTTCATCAGGGATGCGGCCGTGCGGTGGCCGATGCCCGGGACCCCGGGGATGTTGTCCGATTCGTCGCCGGTGAGCGCGAGGTAATCCGCGAAGCGCTCCGGAGCCACGCCGAAGTGCCGCTCGATGTCGTGGTAGCCAAACTGGTCGCGCGCGCCGTAGTCCCAGAACAGATCGCCGTTGCGCACCAGCTGCGCCAGGTCCTTGTCGCGCGTGATGTAGGCCGACTGCACGCCCTCCGCGCGCATCAGCAGCGCGAGGCTGCCGATGAGGTCGTCGGCTTCGTACTCGGGGTCGACGAACATCGCGACCCCCAAGTGCCGGCACAGCTCGCGGCAGCGCCCGAACTGCAGCACCAGGTCCGCCGGCGCCTTGTTGCGGTTGGCCTTGTAGGGCGGGTAGATGCGCCCGCGGTAGGAATTGGCGCCGCGCTGGTCGAAGGCCACCGCGATGTACTTCGGGCGCACGCGCTCGATCAGGTCCCCGAGGAAGCGCGCGAAGCCGAACACGGCATGCATCGGATTGCCGTCGCGGTCGTGCATCCCGGGCAGCGCCGAGTGATAGGCGCGAAAGACGTATACCGAGGCGTCGACGAGGAAGATCAAGGCTTAGGTGCACTCCCGCTCAGCGGCGCACGATAACAGCGTGACCGCCGCCCGTCACGGCGCCCGCACTGCCCTTTTAGGCCAGCCAGCGCTGGATGCGGGCGTGCAGCGGGCTCGAGCGCGGGAAGTGCGCCAGCAGGTACTCCATCTGGTCGGCCAGCACCCGCCGCCCCTTGAGGAAGATGTACTCAGCATAGGTCGGGGTGAAGGGCACGGCGATCAGCTGCATCTTCGCCTGCTCGGGCGTGCGCGAGGCCTTCTGGTTGTTGCAGCGGCGGCAGGCGGTGACCACGTTCGTCCAGGTGTCGAGGCCGCCCTGGCTGAAGGGGCGGATGTGGTCGCGGGACAGCTCGCGCGTGGCAAAGCGCTGGGCGCAGTACATGCACAGGAATGCATCGCGGCGGAACAGGGTCTGGTTGTTCAACGGCGGCACGTAGTCGTGGCGCGTATTGCCGGGATTGCCCGTATGCCCGACAGTGGCGATGATCGAGTTGACCTCGAGGATCGTGCGCTGGCCGGTGCGGGCGTTCGTGCCCCCGTACAGGTCGTACAGCGGTGAACCGCACGTGTAAGCGACCTGTTCCTGATGGTACAGTCGCGCGGCCTCCTTGTAGTCGGTCCACTCGAGCGGCATGCCTGCGATATCCGTGCGCAGGACGAGCTGGGACAGCCCGCGCCCATGGCTCGCAATGATGCGCAGGTCGTGCAGCTGTCCGTGGTCGGCGCGTTCGAGGTCGATGCCCAGCATGGCCGCTGTAAGATACGGCACTTTTGTGCAAGAATTCAACATCGCAAGATCTTAATTTAATTGAGTATTTCTAACCGCGTGGCCGGCCAGCCACGTATTGCACGAGGCCGTGAATGCCAGTAACGATCGGTGCGCTGCGCGAAAGCGCGCCACAGGAGACCCGTGTCAGTCTGGTTCCCGAAGTCGCCGACAAATTAGCCAAGGAAGGGGCCCGCGTCCTGCTGGAGCGTGGGGCCGGGGAACGCGCCAGCTTCCCCGACGCTTTATATAAGAGTGTGGCCTGGGCGGATTCGGCCGCGCAGGTGCTCGCCGAGGCCGACGTGCTGCTCACCGTGCAGCCGCTCACAGCCGAGCAGATCCAGCAGCTGAAACCGGCCGCGGTGGTGATCGGCTTCATGCAGGCGCACGCGCGCCCGGCCGAGGTGCGCGCCCTGCAGGGCCGCGGGGTGACCGCATTTGCGATGGAGCTGGTGCCGCGCATCTCGCGCGCCCAGTCGATGGACGCACTGTCCTCGCAGGCGGCGATCGCCGGCTACAAGGCGGTGCTGATCGCCGCCAGCCACCTGCAGAAATTCTTCCCCATGCTGACGACGGCCGCCGGCACCATCCGCCCCTCGCAGGTACTGGTCATCGGCGCCGGCGTCGCCGGGCTGCAGGCGATCGCCACCGCGCGGCGGCTGGGCGCGGTGGTCGAGGCCTACGACGTGCGCAGCGCCACGCGCGAACAGGTGAAGTCACTCGGCGCCAAGTTCGTCGACACCGGCGTGAGCGCCGATGGCGCCGGCGGCTACGCGCGCGAGCTCACCGCCGAGGAGAAGGCCACGCAGCAGGAGGTGCTCGACGCGCGCATCGCCGCCGCCGATGCCGTGGTGACCACCGCCTCGGTTCCCGGGCGGCCGGCGCCGAAGATCATCTCGCGCAACGCGGTGGAGCGCATGCGCGCCGGCTCGGTGGTCGTCGATATCGCCGCCGAGCAGGGCGGCAACTGCGAACTCACCCTTGCCGGGGAAGTCGTCGAGCACCGGGGAGTCAGGATCGTCGGTGCCATGAACCTGCCCGCCGAGCTTGCCTACAACGCCAGCGAGATGTACGCGCGCAACCTGCTCAACTTCCTCAAGCCGGCCCTGGACAAGGGCGAACTCCGGATCGACTGGAACGACGAGGTATTCGCGCAGTCCTGCCTGGTCAGCAACGGCGAGATCAAACACGAACCGACCAGGAAGGCGCTGGAGGGCATGACATGACCGGAATAGTGGCGCTCTACATCTTCATGCTCGCAGCCTTCACCGGCTATGAAGTCATCGCCAAAGTGCCGGTGATCCTGCACACCCCGTTGATGTCCGGCTCGAACTTCGTGCACGGCATCGTGCTGGTCGGCGCCATGGTGGCCCTCGGCAGCGCGCACACGCCGCTGGAGAAGATCATCGGCATCCTCGGCGTGGCGCTGGCCGCCGGCAACGCCGTCGGCGGCTACGTGGTCACCGAGCGCATGCTGGAGATGTTCAAGACCAGCGGCAACCGCGCCGGCAAGAGGCCGCACTGATGCCAGCCTGGCTGTCCGCCAACCTGCTGATCCAGGTGAGCTACTTGCTCACCGCCGCGCTGTTCATCTTCGGCCTGAAGCGCATGAGCTCGCCGGTGAACGCGCGCAGCGGCATCCTCTGGGCCGGGGCCGGCATGCTGGTGGCGACCCTGGTGACCTTCCTGTACCCGGGCATGTCCAACTACGAGCTGATCGTGCCGGCCATGTTCGTCGGCGCCGGCATCGCCTGGTGGAGCGGCAGGCGCGTGGCCATGACGGACATGCCGCAGATGATCGCCCTCTACAACGGCATGGGCGGCGGGGCGGCCGCGGCCATCGCCGCGGTGGAGCTGTACCGTGGCGAGGCCACCGGCTACGCGATCTCAACGCTGGCCGTGGCCGGGGGCATCATCGGCGCGGTCTCCTTCTCGGGCAGCCTGATCGCCTTCGGCAAGCTACAGGGCCTGATCAACCGCAGCTTCCGCTTCGCTGGCCAGCAGGTGCTGAACCTGCTGCTGCTGCTGGCCGCGCTGGTGGTGGGCGCGCTCATCGCCGCGCACTACAACGCCGCGCCGGCGCTCGTCACCGCCCTGTTCGCGCTCGCCCTGCTGCTGGGACTGGCGATGACACTGCCGATCGGCGGTGCGGACATGCCGGTGGTCATCTCGCTCTACAACGCCTTCACCGGGCTTGCGGTCGCGTTCGAGGGCTTCGTGCTCAACAACGCCGCCATGATCATCGCCGGCACGGTGGTGGGATCTGCGGGCACGCTGCTCACGCAGCTGATGGCCAGGGCCATGAACCGCTCGCTCGGCAACGTGCTGTTCTCCGGCTTCGGCGACACCGGTGGCGCGGTCACCGGCACGGTCACAGGCTCGATGAAGGCGACCGAGGCCGCCGACGTCGGCGTCATGATGGCCTTCGGGCAGAAGGTGATCATCGTGCCCGGCTACGGCATGGCGGTTGCCCAGGCGCAGCACAAGATCTGGGAGCTGTGCCAGCTGCTCATCGATCGCGGCGTCACCGTCAAGTTCGCCATCCACCCGGTTGCCGGGCGCATGCCCGGCCACATGAACGTGCTGCTGGCCGAGGCCGGCGTGCCCTACGACCTCATCGCCGATCTCGACGAGATCAACTCCGAGTTCGAGACCGCGGATGTCGCGCTCATCATCGGCGCCAACGATGTCGTGAATCCGGTGGCGCGCACCGACAAGTCCAGCCCGATCTACGGCATGCCGATCCTCAACGCCGACAAGGCCAAGAACGTCATCGTCATCAAGCGTGGCAAGGGGGCCGGGTTCTCGGGCATCGAGAACGCGCTGTTTTACCTGGACAACACGCGCATGCTGTACGGGGATGCGCAGAAGGCGGTGGCGGAACTGATCCAGGCGGTCAAGGCCGTCTGAGTAGCAGGCGCACGCTCATCGCGACCCACCCGGAAGAGGAAGATGCAGCGTAGGAAGCTACTCCAGGGCGCCGCTGCGCTGCCGCTGGTCGCCCTTGCTCCCTGGAAGGTTCTGGGCACGCCCACGCGAGCCGTGCGGCGCGTGCGCCCCGCGGATCCCGGCTGGCCCACGCCCGCGCAGTGGCAGCAGCTGAAGGATGCCACCGGTGGCGGCCTGCTGCCGGTGCAGCCGCTGTTCGCCGCCTGCACCGCTGGCGCAGGTAGTGCCGGCTGTCGGCAGGCGCTCGCCGGCATCCGCAATCCCTTCTACATCGGCGACCAGCCCGGTGGCACGCAGGTGTCCGGCTGGCTGGGCGCGTGGACACCGGCCGCGAGCGCCTATGCACTGCGCGCGCGCGACAGCGGCGATGTCGCCGCGGCCGTGAACTTCGCGCGCACCCACAACCTGCGCCTGGTGGTCAAGGGCGGCGGCCACAGCTATCAGGGAACCTCCAGCGCGCCGGATTCGCTGTTGGTGTGGACGCGCGCGCTGAACCGGGTCGAGCTGCATGACGCGTTCGTCGGCCAAGGCTGTGCGGGAAGGATCGCGCCGGTGGCGGCGGTGAGCACGGGCGCCGGTGCGATGTGGATCGACCTGTACCAGGCGGTCACCACGCAGGCCGGGCGCTACGTCCAGGGCGGCGGCTGCGCCACGGTCGGGGTCGCGGGCCTGATCCAGAGCGGCGGCTTCGGCAGCTTCTCCAAGGGCTTCGGCTCCGCCGCCGCCTCGCTGCTGGAGGCGGAGATCGTCACAGCAGACGGCACCACGCGCCTCGCCAACGCCTGCACCAACGCGGACCTGTTCTGGGCGCTCAAGGGAGGCGGCGGCGGCAGCTGGGGTGTCGTGACACGGCTCACGCTGCGCACCCACCCGCTGCCGGAGTTCTTCGGCTACGCGGAAGGGACGATCAAGGCCCACTCCGATGCCGCGTTCCGCCGGCTCGTGGCCCGCTTCGTGGCCTTCTACGCAAGCGCGCTGTTCAATCCTCACTGGGGCGAGCAGGTAGCCATCGGCCAGGACAACACGCTGCGCCTGTCCTTGGTGAGCCAGGGCCTGACTGAAGACGAGTCCGGAAAGCTGTGGCAGCCGTTCTGCGACTGGGTGCGTGCCAGGCCTGCTGACTATGCGCAAACGCAGGAGCTGATCAGCGGGGTACACGCGGCACGGGGTTGGTGGGACGCGCAGAACCGCAGGTCGATGAACCTGGACACCCGCGCCGGTGCGCCGGCGGGTCACGGCTGGTGGAAGGGCGACCAGGACCAGGTCGGCATGTACCTGCACGGCTACGAGTCGTTGTGGCTGCCGGCCTCGCTCCTGCAGGCCAACGCGCAGTCGCGCCTCAGCGATGCACTCGTTGCCGCCAGTCGCCACAAGGAGGTCGGCCTGCACTTCAACAAAGGACTGGCGGGTGCGCCACCGGCAGCGGTCAGCGCGGCGCTGGATACGGCGATGAACCCGAGGGCCACCACCGCCTTCGCCCTGGCGATCATCGCCGACGGCGAGGCTCCGGCCTATCCGGGCATGCCCGACGCCCGCGTGCAGACCGAGGCGGCCAGCAAGGATGCACAGGCGATCGATGCCGCCACGGCGGAACTTGCCCGGCTTGCCCCGCAGGGTGGCTCCTACCTGTCGGAGAGCAACTACTTCAACCCGCACTGGCAGCAGGCCTATTTCGGCGAGCACTATGCGAAGCTTCAGGCCGTGAAGGCCAGGTACGACCCCGACGGACTGTTCTTCGTGCACCACGGCGTGGGCTGCGAGGAATGGAGCGCCGATGGCTTCACACGAGTGAGCTGACCACACACTTCGGCGCAAGCGAGGAACCATGAGACACGAGTACTTCCTGATCTCCCGCGCCTGCGGCCGCGCCGCCGCGCTCGGCACGCTGCTGCTCGGGACGGCCGCTATCGCTGCGCCGCCGCCGGCACCGGCGGCGAAGAAGCCCGTCACCGCCGCGGAGGTGCTCGCCGCCTCCACCGCCGCGGACTGGCGGCCGCTCGATCCGCAGAACACGCTTTACATGGAGCTGCCGGGCGGGCGCGTGGTGATGGAACTTGCGCCGCAGTTCGCGCCGCGCCACGTGGCCAACGTGCTCGCGCTCGTGCGTGGCAATTACTTCGACGGCATCCCGATCGTGCGTGCGCAGGACAACTATGTCGTGCAGTGGGGGGACCCGGAGGGCAAGAAGCCCGTCGGCGCCGCCCAACGCAGCGTCGCCGCCGAGTTCGAGCGGCCGCTGCGCGGACTGACCATCACCAAGCTCACCGATCCGGACAGCTACGCCTCCACGGTGGGCTTCCTGGACGGCTTTCCCGTGGCGGCCGATCCGGCCCTGGGGCGCGCATGGCCGGTGCACTGCTACGGGATGCTCGGCGCCGGCCGCGACAACGACGTCGACAGCGGCGGCGGCACCGAGCTGTACGTGGTGATCGGCCAGGCGCCGCGGCACCTGGACCGCAACGTCACCCTGCTCGGTCGCGTGGTGCAGGGCATGGAGCTCTTGTCGGTCACCCCGCGTGGCAGCGGCGCCCTGGGCTTCTACGAGCATCCCGAGCAGCGCATCCCGATCAAGTCCATCCGCGTGGCAGCAGACGTGCCGACCGCGCAGCGCAGCGAGCTTGAGGTGCTGCGCACGGACACCCCGACGTTCCTCGCCTACGTGAGCGCGCGCGCCAACCGGGTCGAGGAATGGTTCAAGGTGCCCGCCGGGCACGTCGATGTCTGCAATGTACCCGTGCCGGTACGCCCCCGGGCGGTGCCGAAGTCCTGACGCTGCGCCGAACCTTCAGCGGTGGCCGTTGCGCGGGGGCGGCACCTTGGGCGGGTGCAGCTCGCGCGCGTGCTGGATCATCTCCTTGCGCTGCGCGGGGGTGGCATTGCGCCAGCGCTCGCGCAGCATCTGCTTCTGCGCCGGTGGCAGCTGCTGGAAGCGATGAAAGTTCTGCCGCACGGCCGCACGCTCATTCGGGGGCAGCGCCTGGAACTGCTGCCAGCGACTGCGCAGCTGCGCGCGCTGCTCCTGAGGGAGCGTGCGCCAGTGCGCGAAGCGCTCCTGGGCCTGGGTGCGCTGCTCCGGTGACATCGCAAGATAACGCTCGCTGCCGCGCGCGAGGGCCTGCTGGCGCTCCGGGGGCAGGCTGTTCCACTGCCCGCCGAAGCGCGACAGCAGTTGCTGCTGCGGGGCGGACAGGCTCGACCAGTTCACCGGCCCCGCGGGGGCGGCAGTTGCCGGCGCTGCGGGCGCGGGTGTCTCCTGGGCAGGCAGCGCCATCGGCGCGCACAGCAGCAGGCTTAGCAGGCCGGCGCGGAGGCTATTCATCGTTCTTGGCTCCCGGTGGCGGGGCCTGCGGCGGGGCGGGTGCCTTCACCGGCGGCGTGGGGGGTGCGGCGGTCGGGTTTGCCGGGTTCGTCGGGTTCGCCTGCGCCAGATAATCCGGGTTCACCTCGGCGAGCCCGTCCACGCCCCCGAGAAATTCCAGGAAGCCCGGTTCCGGGGGCGCCGGCGCATTCTTGCGCGCATCGTCCGCGTGCGCCGCGCCGCTGAGGAGCGCTGCCAGGAGCCACGCCGCCGATGCCGCCCGTGATGTGCACATCAGCCGTCGCTCTGCCCATTGCCATCACTCTGGGCCACCGCCCACTCGTAGAAGGACCCGTCCCCCTGCTCGACCAGGTCCAGTGCCTCACCGTCGGCCAGGAGGTCCATGTCCTCGACCGCCAGGTGCTGGCCTTCGGGGCCGTTCGGCTCGCCCGCGGACTGGTGGTGCCAGAGCATGACGGCCACCAGCACCGCCGCGGCCGCCCCGGCCGCGGGCATCAGCGTGAAGCTGGCGAGGAAACCGCGGCGCGGCGCGGCAGCCGCCAGCGCTGCGTGCCGCGCCTGGTTAAGGCGCGAACGCGTGCGCGCATCGATGCGCTGCACGCTCTCGGCGAGCACCGCGCGGGCGTTGCGCTCGAAGGGTGTCAGGGGTTTCTCAGCCGGGCTCATACGTAGAGCTCTCCAAGTTGCGCACGCAGTGCCTGCACCGCGCGGAAGTAATGTGTCTTGACGCTGCCCGCGGAGCAACCCATGGCGGTGGCAGTCTCGGCCACATCGAGCCCCTCCAGGCAGCGCAGCAGGAAGGCCTGCTGCTGGCGCCGTGGCAGCCCGGCCACTGCCTTCTCCAAAGCTCCCATCGCCTCGTCGATTTCCAGGCGGCGCACCGGCTGCGGCTCCGGGCTCGGCGCCTGCTGGATCGGGTCCGGTTCCTCCTCGTCCTCCTCACCGGCGCGCGCGGGCAGCCAGGCGATGATGCGGCCGCGCACGGTGCGCCGGCGCTGCATGTCGCGGATGCGGTTCTCGAGGATACGGTAGAAGAGCGGCTTCCACTCCTGCGGCGGCCGGTCACGGTAGGCACGTGCCAGCTGCAGCATGGCGTCCTGGACCGCATCGAGGGCATCGTCCTCGTTGCGCAGGCCGGCCTGGGCGATCCTGAATGCCTTGAGCTCGACGCCGGCCAGAAACTGGTTCAGCGCGCGATCGGCGGTGTGAGCGGAAGGATCGGTAAGGTCCACGTCGCCGTGAAATGCGGCCGGCATGTTATAAGGCGACGCGAGCGTAGCAAACTCCGACATGGCCTGTATAACGCGCGGGCGCCTGTCGCGGTTGACCGACCCATGCTCCCGCAAGCCCTTGATTTAACTTACACGTGACCGCTTTGCCCACAGTCTTCAGGGTGGCGCTCGACACCCCCCTGCGCCGCCTGTTCGACTACCTGCCGCCGCAGGGTACCGCGGCGCCCGTGGTCGGTGCCCGCGTGCGCGTGCCCTTCGGCCGGCAGCGCCTGGTGGGCCTGGTGCTGGGGGTGGCGGAGGGCTCCGAGGTCCCCGCCGAACGCTTGAAGCCGATCCTCGCGGTGCTCGACACGGTCCCGGTCCTGGATGCGGCCGCTGTCGCACTGCTGGAGTGGGCCTGTGCCTACTACCACCATCCGATCGGAGAGGTCGCCGCGGCCGCCCTGCCCAAAGCGCTGCGCGAGGGTGCGCCCAGTCGGGCGCTGCGCCAGATCTGGACCGTCACGGCCGAGGGGTATGCGGCCCTGGCCTCCGGCGCTGCGCGCCGCGCGCCCAGACAGCGCGCGCTGCTGGGCGTGCTGGCGGCCGATGCAGCCGCCGGCAGCGATGCGCTGGATGAGCGCCTGCCCGGCTGGCGCGAGGCGGCACGCGCGCTGACCAGGCGCGGCTGGCTTGTCCGCCTCGAGATCCCGGAGGAATACCCGGTATCCACCGCCCGCGTGCGCACGCCAGGTCCTGCGCTGCGCCCCGAACAGGCGCAGGCGGTGGCCGCAGTGGCAGCAGCGCTTGCCGGTTACGGCGCCTTCGTGCTGCACGGGATCACCGGCAGCGGCAAGACCGAGGTGTACCTGCGCCTGACGGAGCAGGTGCTCGCCGCTGGCCGGCGCGTGCTGGTGCTCGTGCCCGAGATCGGGCTCACCCCACAGCTGGTGGGGCGCTTCCGCGAGCGCTTCGACACCCCGGTGGCGGTGCTGCACTCCGGGCTCACCGACGTTGAGCGCCTGAGTGCCTGGCGCGAGGCCTTCAGCGGCCACGCGCGCGTGGTGATCGGCACGCGTTCGGCGGTGTTTGCCCCGGTCCCCGAGCTCGGGCTGATCGTGGTCGACGAGGAGCACGACCCCTCGTTCAAGCAGCGCGAGGGCGCGCTGCGCTACTCCGCGCGCGACCTGGCCGTGGTGCGCGCCCACAACGCCTCAGTGCCGGTGGTGCTCGGCTCGGCGACCCCATCGCTGGAGACGCTGCACAACGTGGCCGCGGGACGCTATGCGCGCCTGCACCTGCGCGAGCGCGCCGCCGGTGCACAGCCGCCGGTGCTGAAACTGATCGACCTGCGCCAGGCGGCCGTGCGCTCCGGGATCGCAACGCCTGCGGTGCTGGCCATCGAGCGCCACCTGGCTGCCGGGGGCCAGGTGCTGGTGTTCCTCAACCGGCGCGGGTACGCGCCGACGCTCTTGTGTACCGGCTGCGGCTGGGTGGCGCCCTGCGGCGAGTGCGATGCGCGCCTGACCGTGCACCAGGAGGCCGGGCGCCTGCGCTGCCACCACTGCGGGGCGGACGCCCCGCTGCCTGCGCGCTGCCCGGTGTGCGGCTTCGCGGTCAAGGCCGTCGGCCAGGGCACCGAGCGCATCGAGGAGGCGCTTGCCCGCCTGTTCCCCGCTGTCAGCATCGCCCGCCTGGACCGCGACGTGGTGCGCAGGCGCGGGGACATGGAGGCGCTCGTTGAGCGCATGTCCTCGGGCGAGGCCCGCATCCTGGTCGGCACGCAGATGGTCACCAAGGGACACGATTTCCCCAACCTCACCCTGGTGGTGGTGCTCAACGCCGACCAGGGCATGTTCAGCACCGACTTCCGCGCGCCGGAGCGCCTGGCACAGACGATCGTGCAGGTCGCCGGGCGCGCCGGGCGCGCCGCCCGCGCCGGCGAGGTGCTGATCCAGAGTTCCTTCCCCGAGCACCCCTTGCTCACCCGCCTGCTCGCGGACGGGTATGACGGCTTCGCGCAGGCCGCGCTCGAGGAGCGCGCGCAGGCGGCATGGCCGCCGTTTGCGCGCCTGGCGGCGCTGCGCGATTCCGCCACGACCGCCGCCGGCGCGCTCAGCTTCCTCAGCGACGCCCGCCAGCTGGCCGCCGTCCCGCCGCGCGGGGTGCGCCTGCTGGGCCCGGTGCCGGCGGCCATGGCCAGGCGCGCCGGGCGCTACCACGCGCAGCTGCTGCTCGAGAGCCGCGAGCGGGCACGCCTGCACGAGTTCCTCGATGGCTGGCTGCCCAAGGTAGAGCAGCTCAAGTCCGCGCGCACGGTGCGCTGGTCGCTGGACGTAGACCCGATCGAGTTGTTCTAGGAGCAGGCCGCGGCGCAATCGGCGCGGTGCTTCGGGTAGACTTGCGCGCTGCCGGCTACGCGGAAATCCCACTCCTTTGAAGCAAGAAATCGAGCGGCTGCTCCTCGCCGCGCTCGCCAAACTGACCGGCACGGTGCTGGCCGAGATGCCACCGGCGGAGGCCGTCGTGGTCGAGCGCACGCGCGATGCCCAGCACGGGGAATTCGCCACCAACCTCGCCCTGCGCCTGGCCAAGGCGGCACGCAAGAACCCGCGCGAGCTGGCCGCCGCCATCGTCGCAGCATTGCCCCCCAGCGCCCTCATCGCCCGCACCGAGGTGGCCGGTGCCGGCTTCGTCAACTTCCACATGGCCCCGGGGGCCTACGCCGCCGAACTCGCCCGCGTGCACTCCCAGGGCGAGGCCTACGGCCACAGCACCCGCGGCGGCGGCGAGCGCGTACTGGTCGAGTTTGTCTCGGCCAACCCGACCGGCCCGCTGCACGTCGGCCACGGCCGCCAGGCCGCCTTCGGCGCGACGCTCTCTAACCTGCTGCGCGCCACCGGGCATACGGTGGCGCGCGAGTACTACATCAACGATGCCGGGCGGCAGATGGACATCCTGGCGGTGAGCGTGTGGGTGCGCTACCTGGAGGCCTGTGGCGAGGCGCTGCCGTTCCCGGAGAACGGTTACCGCGCCGCCTATGTGGTGCCGCTGGCACAGCGGCTGCGTGAACAGGTGGGCGCGCGCCTGCAGCGCCCGGCGGCCGCCGTGCTCTCGGCACTGCCGGCTGATGCCCCGGCCGGGGACAAGGAAGCCTACATCGATGCGCTGATCGAGCGCTGCCGCGCGCAGCTCGGCGCGGATGGCTTTCGCGAGGTGCTCGACCTGTCGCTGCAAACCATGCTCGCCGACATCCGCGAGGACCTGGCCGAGTTCGGCGTCGTGTTCGAGAAGTGGACCTCGGAGCGCGAGTTTGCCGAGAGCGGCGCCATCGACCACGCCCTGGAGGTGCTGCGGGCGCAGGGGCGGCTGCTGGAGAAGGACGGCGCGCTGTGGTTCCGCGCCACCGAGTTCGGCGACGAGAAGGACCGGGTGGTGGTGCGCGAGAACGGCGTCAAGACCTACTTCGCCTCCGACATCGCCTACCACCTGAACAAGTACGAGCGCGGCTTCACGCGCCTGCTCGACGTGCTGGGCGCCGACCACCACGGCTACGTCGCCCGCGTGCGCGCCGGCCTGATCGCGATGGGCTGCCCGCCCGGGTGCCTCGAGGCGACTCTGATCCAGTTCGTCAGCCTGTTCCGCGGCACCGAGAAGATCCCCATGGGCAAGCGCGAGGGCCAGTTCGTCACCCTGCGCCAGCTGCGCGGTGAGGTCGGCAACGATGCCTGCCGCTTCTTCTATCTCATCCGCAGCCACGACCAGCCGCTGGACTTCGACCTGGAGCTGGCCAAGTCGCGCACCAACGAGAACCCGGTCTACTACATCCAGTACGCGCACGCGCGCGTGGCGAGCGTCATGAAGCAGCTCGCCGCGCGCGGGCTGGCCTTCGACCGTGCGCAGGGAGTGGCGCACGCGAGCAGCCTCGGCAGCGCGCAGGAACAGGCCGTTTTCAGCACCCTCACGCGCTACCCGGAAGTCATCGAGCAGGCGGCGCTGAGCCGCGCGCCGCACATGCTCGCGCACTACCTGCGCGAGCTCGCCAATACCCTGCACACCTACTACAACGCGGAAGTGTTCATCGTCGAGGATCCTGCGCTGCGCAATGCGCGGCTGGCCCTGGTGCTTGGCGTGCAACAAGTGCTGCGCAACGGCCTGGCGCTGCTGGGCGTATCGGCACCGGAGAGCATGTGACCTGCGCCGCGCGTACGGCAGTGACCCCGTGACCGGTGCCGCCACGCGCGACTACAAGGCGCGCCGGGCGCGGCGGCTGGATGCGCAGCGCCTGCACGATTTCGGCGCCGGTGCCGCGGTGGGCATCGCCCTCACCGCGGCCGCATTCCTGGTCGTCGGCACCTCAGCGCACCGGGTGAACTCCGCCGCCCACGCCGTGCACCCTCAAGCGCAGCCTCCCGCGGCAGGCGCCACCGTGAGTGCGCCGGGGCCTGCTTTCGGCGAGATCCTGACCCATCCTGAGGTGCAGATGACGCGCCAGGAGCAGGTGCTCGCCGGCACCACCGCCAAGGCACCGCGACGCTGACCTGCGGTCACCACCATCAACCATGCCCAAGCTGACCACCCGCGACTACAAGAGCCACCAGCGCAGTGCGCTTGATCTCAGCCGTTACAGGGAGTTCGGCTGGGGTGCTGCCGTGGGTGCCTTCGTCGCCAGCGTCGCGTTCATGTACTTCAACGCCCGGGCGCACAAGCTGGCGGAACTTGCCGACGCGCCCCACCCTGACCCGCACCACCTCGCCCGCTCCGCGCCGGATGCCGGCGAGCCGGGGGCGGCCAAGCCGGCGGAGAAATACGACTTCTACCAGATGCTGCCGAACTTCGAGGTGGTGGTCCCGGAGAAGGAGAAGGACGTCAAGCGCGACCTGCCGGCCGCCTCCAAGGTGGAGCGTCCGGGCATCTACGTGCTGCAGGTCGGCTCGTACCGCAGTGAGCCGGAGGCCGATGGCATGCGCGCCCGCCTCGGCAAGCTCGGCGTCGATGCCAAGGTGCAGCGCGTGGCGGTGGACGCCGACGTGTGGCACCGGGTGCGCATCGGTCCCATCAGCAACCTGGAGGAGCTGAACAGGACGCGCAAGCAGCTGCAGGCTGCCGACGTCGATGCCATCGTGATCCGCATCGGGGACTGAGTCCTCCACACCCGCGAGGCGACTTGAGCCTCGGTCTTCTGCGAAAATGGCGCGGCCGCCGCCTTGATCGGGAACCCAGCATGCCAGCCCACCACCCCGTCCTTGCCTTCGCCCTGGCCGCCGCAACGCTGGTCACCGCGTCCCTGCCGGCGCAGGAGGCGCGGCCGACCGAGGCCTCCGTGCGTGCCGTGCTTGCTGCCGCGCACCTGCAGACCACCGTGGACAGCTACAGCACGCAGGTCGAGGCGAGCATGCGCGCCGCCGTCCAGCACGAGCTGGCCGGCCAACCCCTGAACGCCGAGCAGCGCACGATCATGAACCGGATGCAGGACAGCATGGTGGCGCTCATGCGCGAGGAGCTGGACTGGCAGCGCATGGAGCCGCAGATCATCGAGCTCTACCGCAACACCTTCACGCAGGCCGAGGTGAACGGCATGCTCAAGTGGTACACCTCGCCGACCGGCAAGGCCGTGATTGCCAAGCAGCCGCTGGTCACCCGGCAGATGGCCGACTACGCGCAGGAGCGCGTGCAGGACGTCGTGCCCAGGCTGATGCAACTGCAGAAGGAGACGATCGCGCAGCTGAAGGCTGCCACCTCACCGCCCGAGGACGGCGGCCACTAGCGGCGCGGGCGGGCGGAGCCGGTGCGTGTGCGCACCGCCTGCAGCGCGCGCCGCGCCGGCTTGTTGTCCGCCGCGGTGCGCGCCGCGGCCACTGATTCGGCGGCCCACAGGCAAAGCTGCCCCGGGTCCTCCAGCACCTCGGCCGGGACCTCGAAGTAGTTCATGCTCAGTTCCGGACGGTCGGCATAGGGCCGGAAACGCTGCATGCCGCGCGCGGTGAAGCGCGCGCGGTTGGCATCATCGACGCGCAGGTACAGGGTGTCCTCGGCGATGAGCCCGAAGAAGCACTCATGGCTGTAAAGCCCCGCGCCGCCGAACATGCGCCGCGAGCTCACCCCGTCCACGCCGGCCAGCTGCTCGAGCACGTAGGCGAGGTAGTCCGCGCTTACGGCCACGATCCCGGGCCTCACTCGTCGCTGATGTTGCGGAAGTCGACCCCGAGCGAGCGCAGCTTGCGGTACAGGTGCGTGCGTTCCATGCCGACGCGCTTGGCCAGCTGGCCGACCTTGCCACTGCAGAGCAGCAGCTGCTGCTGCAGGTAGGCACGCTCGAACTGCTCGCGCGCCTCACGCAGCGGCAGCGCCAGCAGGTCCTGCTTCACCAGCGGTTCATCCGGCGGGGTCTGCACGGCCAGTTCGCGCTCGATCTCCTCCAGGCGAATCTCCTCCGGGCCGCCGTGGATCAGGAGGCGATGCACCAGGTGGCGCAGCTCGCGCACGTTGTCCGGCCAGGGATAGTTGCGCAGCCGGTTCTGCGCGGCGACGCTGAAGCGCCGGAACTGCAGCCCGTCGGCGTCGACCATGCGGTCCACCTGGTGGCGCAGCAGGTCGGGCACGTCCTCGGCGTACTCGCGCAACGGCGGCACGCGCACGATGAGGGCGTTCAGGTGCGCCAGCAGGTCCTGGCGCAGCGTCGCCCCGCCGACGCGTTGTTCGACGCCCGGCTGCGCCGAGGACAGCAGGCGCGCGCGGAACTGCAGCGGCTCGCGGCCGCCCACGCGCGTGAACTGGCCCGCCTCGAACACCCCGACCAGCAGGCGCTGCACGCCGGCGGGCAGGTCGTCGATCTCGTGGATGAAGAGCGTGCCGCTGCCAGCCTCCTCGAGCACGCCTGCGACCTTGGCGCCGTCGGCCTCCTCGCGCCCGAACAGGCGCGCCTCCGCATCCGTGTCGCGCAGCCCGCTGGCGACCAGTGGCACGAACGGGGCGGCGGCGCGCGGGCCCTGCTCGTGCAGGTAGCGCGCGAAGGCCTCGCGGCCCGAGCCCGGCTCCCCGATCAGCAGCACCGGCGAGGGGTGTGCGGCGATCTGCTGCAGCTCCGTGCGCAGCTGCTGCATGAGGCGGCTCTTGCCGATCGGCACGGTCAGCGGCGAGCCGAGCAGCCGCCCGGACTGGCGGTGGCGGCGCCCGGCATCGAGCGCGCGTTCCACCGTGCGCAGCAGCTTGGCGAGCGACAGCGGTTTCTCCACGAAATCGAAGGCGCCCAGGCGCGTGGCCTCGACCGCGGTCTCGACCGTGCTGTGACCGGACATCATCACGACCGGGCAGCCATCGGCGGCCCCGGCCGACCACTCGCGCAGCAGCGTGATGCCATCGACATCGGGCATCCAGATATCGAGCAGCACCAGGTCCGGCACCTGGCGGGCACGCGCGGCGCGTGCCTGGGCGGCGTTGGCGGCCACGTCCACCTCGTAGCCTTCCTCGGAGAGGATCTCCTTGAGCAGGCCGCGGATGTCCGCTTCGTCATCGACCACCAGGATGTGTGAATTGCTCATGCCCATTCCCTCCGCATCTGATCCCGCCGTTCGCGCGCCGCCCCGGTCGCGGACCGGGTGCTGTCCTTCACGGGCAGCACGACGCGCACGCGTGCCCCACCTTCCGGCCGGTTGTCGGCGTCAATCCGGCCACCGTGTTCCTCGATGGTCTTTTTCACGATCGCAAGCCCGAGACCGGTGCCCTTGGGCTTACTGGTGACGTAGGGGTCGAAGACCCGTCCCAGCAGCTCCCGCGAAAATCCCGGGCCATTGTCACACACGCTCACCGCCACGTACTCGGCATCGCCACCGGACTCCAGGCGCGTGCCGACCTCCACCTTGGCAGCCTCAACCCCATCAAGCGCTTCCAGTGCGTTGGTCATGAGGTTGTTGAGGATCTGGCGCACCCGGTTGCGGTCGGCCTCGATGCTGCCGACCTCCGCGCCAAGGTCCAGCTGGATCTGTACGCGCGGGTCCTGCACGCGGTACAGGTCGGCGACCTCGGTGACCAGGTGATTGATGTCAAAGCGGCTGATCTGCATATCCGGCGCGCGTGCGTAGTCGCTGAAGGCATTCACCATCTGCTGCATGGTCTCCACCTGCTGCACGATGGTGCGCGTGCCGCGCTCCAGGATGTCGGCGTCCTTCGCGTTCATGCCCGTGGACAGGCGGCGCCGCATCCGCTCGGCGGACAGCTGGATCGGGGTGAGCGGGTTCTTGATCTCGTGCGCCAGGCGCCGCGCCACCTCGCCCCAGGCGGCGTCGCGCTGCGCCTGCAACAGCGCGGTGATGTCGTCGAAGACGATGACGAAGCCGACGTCGCTGCCCTCGCCTGGCAGTGCGGTGCAGGCGCACATGAGCGTGCGGCGGCCGGTGGCACCGTCCAGGTCCAGCTGCTCGCGCCACTCCTCGCGACCGGCAGCGAAGCGCACCGCCAGTGCGGCCACGAACTGGCCCAGGCGCTCGTTGCCGGCGGCCAGTTCCGGCAGTGCGCGTCCCGTGGCCGCCGACAGGTCGGTGCCGAGGATCGCGCCGGCGGCCTCGTTGGCGGTGCGCACCGTGAGCGTGCGGTCGATCGCCAGCACTCCGGTCGAGAGGCGCGCCAGGATGATCGCCAGGCGCTGGCGCTCGCGCTCCACGGCCTGCTGGCTTTGCGTAGTCTCCGCGCGCGCGCGGCGCAGGCGCTTGGTCATGTCGTTGAAGGAGTGCACCAGGAAGCCCATTTCGTCGCGCGAGGGCAGCGGCAGGCGCGTGGCAAAGTCGCCCTTGCCGACCGCGCGCGTGCCCTCGATCAGGTCCTGCACCGGGCGCACCAGGCGCTGCGCGGAGTAGATCGCGCCGTAGATCGCCGCGAGCATCGCCAGGAGCACCACGAGGGTGAGCGTCACGCGGAAGCTTGCCTTGAGCGGCTCGCGGATCGCGGCGAGGTTGCCGTACTGGTTGTAGGTGGCCTGCACCGCCTCGGACAGCGCGGCCAGCTGCGCGGGCACCGGATAGATCGCCACCACGAAGCGCGCGCCGTGCGCACTCGAGCGCGGCAGCACCGCGGCGGTGCGGATGAGGTAGCGCCCGCTGCTCTGCGGCTCCAGGCTCACGTACGGCAGGCGCTGTTCCATCTGGCGCAGCAGGTCCGGCGGCGGCTGCGCCGGCAGGTTCTCGAAGGCATTCTCCAGGCTGGCCCCGAGGATGCGGCCGTGCGGCCCGAACAGCGAGATCTCCAGTGCGTGGCTCTCGCGGCGCTGCACATCGAGCAGCTCCTGCACCGCGGCCGGCTCGCCGTCGGCGAGTTCATCGGCCAGGGCCCCGGTGCGCGCGGAATACTCGCGCATGCGCAGTTCCAGCGCGGCGCGCGACAGGTCCAGCGCATCGTTCAGTCCCTGCTTCACCTCCACCGTGAACCAGCTGTCGATGCCGCGGTTGATGAACTCCAGCGAGGACAGATAGACGATGAGCAGTGGCGCGATCACCAGCGCCCCGAAGATGCCCACCGTGCGCGCGGTCAGGCGCGAGCCGGGGACGTGCGCGCGGTAGTCGCGCACCAGGCGCCACAGCTTGTGGGTCAGCAGCCCCGTGAGGGCGATGACCCCGCATACGTCGATGCCGAGGATCCACAGCTGCAGGCGGCCGAACTCGCTGGAGTTCTGCACGCTCTTGGCCAGGAGCAGGAACGCGCCGCCGCCGATGACGGTCCACAGGAGCACCTGGCCGACGGCGATCCAGCGGAACCCGCGTGGCTGGTGTGGCTGCTTCATACCGGCAGCGTCCAGGTGTACCACTCGGAGACGCGCGCCCAGTCATCCGTCCAGAAGAGGATCGCGCGCATGGCCGAGGGCAGATTGCCGCGCCGCACCCCGGCGCGCACGCTGATGGTGTAGTTGCCGCCGGTGAGCTGCGGCTCGACGACGATCGGCCAGGCGTCGACCTTGCCCAGGTATTGCAGTGCATCGTCGAGGGTGGCAAAGGTCGACTGGTCGCCGTTCTTGGGGTCGCGCACCACGTAGCGGTCGCTCACCGCGTGGTAGGTGAGTTCGCGCCGCAGCGTGAGTTCTACGACCGCCGCGTTGAACCACAGGTGCCGGTCACGTTCGACGCGGGTATCCAGGTCGAAGGTGAGGGTGATGCCGTCGCGCAGCGCGTCGCTGATGGAGGTGCTTTCCGGGTACTCCACGCGTGCGTGCAGCAGGAACACCCCCTTGTCGATGTTGACGTAGGCCGAGCGCACCTCGAGTACCCCGTCCAGGGCGGCCGCGCAGGCAAGACCGCACAGGCCCGAGGCCAGCATCCACAGCAAGGCGCGCCGCCGGAAGCGGCCACCGCAGTCGGGTGTTGTATCGTCGCGTGGCATGAATCCCTGCGACGGCAGGCGCTCAGGTTCCGGCCGTTGTCTTTTCGAGACAAGCATAATAGAACCCGTCCGTCCCTGCCTCTGCTCCGGGCAGCAGCTGCACCCCGACCGCGCAGGCCCGGGCCCCCGGGGCCAGCAGGCCAGCCTCCGGCATTGCAGCCACGGCAAGGGCCGGTTGCGAGTCCAGCAGCCGGGCCACCACCGCCTCGTTCTCCTGCGGCAGCACCGCGCAGGTCGAATACACCAGGCGTCCCCCCGGCGCCAGCAGCGTGCTGGCGGCACCCAGGATCTGCAGCTGCTCGGTGGCGAAAGCGGACGCATCGCCGGGGCGGCGCAGGAGCTTGATGTCCGGGTGGCGGCGGATGACCCCGGTCGAGGAACACGGCGCATCGACCAGGATGCGCTCGTAGAGCGCTCCGGCCAGGGGTGCGGGCTGGCGCAGGTCGGCGGTCACGAGCGTGGCGGTGCGGCGCAACCGTGCGAGGTTCTCCGCGACCAGCGCCACACGCTCGGCCGTGAGATCGACGCAGGTCAGATCGATCGCCGGTTCGCGCTCGAGCAGCGCCCCGCTCTTGCCGCCCGGTGCGGCGCAGGCATCCAGCACCCGCTGCCCGGGGGCAAGGTCCACCAGCTGCGCGGCCAGCTGGGCCCCTGCGTCCTGGACGGAGACGAGCCCGTCCTCGAAGCCCGGTAGCTCCGAAATGCTCACCGGTCGAGCCAAAGTAACCGCTGTCGGCAGCCATTGTATCGGTGACGCTTCAATGCCTTTGGCTGCCAGCTGGGTCACGTAGTCGGGGCGGCTGATGCGCGAGAGGTCGACGCGCAAGGTCATGGGCGGGTGGGCGTTGTTGGCATCCAGGACGGAGACTCCGGCTTCGCCCCAGGCGCGGGTGATTTCCTTCACCAGCCACCCCGGGTGGGCGGTGCGACCGGGCACCGTGGCATCGACCTTCGCAAGCCGCACGGCGCGCTCGGCCACGAAGCGGCGCAGCACCGCATTCACCAGCCCCGTGGAGCGCTCCGCCCCGAGCAGTCGTGCCGCATCGACCGCAAGGTGTGCGGTCAGCTCCGGCGCATTGCGGGAATACTCGATCTGGTGGGCCGCCGCGGCGAGCAGCGCGCGCACCGGGTTCGGCACACCCTGCGGACGCTGCAAAAGGGACTCGATTGCAGGCACCAGGCGCAGGTACCAGCGCAAGGTGCCGAGGGCGATTGCGCGCACCGCGGCCCGCTCGCCCATTTCATCGGCGGTCGAGAGCGCCGCATCCACCGACTCGCCGCGGAAGGCCACCGCATCCACCGCCCGCGCCGCGGCCGCCAGGGCCGGGGCGCCGGGTGCCCAGGGGGTCTTACCCAAGGCGGCGCCCGGGGAGGTTCAGGTTGTGGGCGACATCCCGCACGCTCAACACGCGGCCCCCCGCCCGTTGCACGTGCGTGACGGCCAGCGTGCCGTTGCCACACTGGACACGCATGAAGTCGTCCTGTACGGCGATGATCGTGCCATTTTCAGGGGTTTTAAGCTCATTTTGCGGCATATTCATCTCATCTTCAGCGTGAGCGCCGAATATGCGCAGCACTTCCCCCTCCAGCTGCGTCTGCGCGATCGGCCAGGGGTTGAAGGCCCGCACCTGGCGCTCGATCACCAGCGCCTCCTGGTCCCAGTCGATCACTGCCTCGCGCTTCTCGATCTTGTGCGCGTACGTGACACCCACCGCCGGCTGTTCGACCGCGCCAAGCGTGCCGCGTTCAAGGCCGGTGAGCGCCTCGATGAGCAGCTGTGCGCCGAGCACCGAGAGTTCGTCGTGCAGCGAGCCTGCGGTGTGGGCGCGTGAGATGACGAGCGGCTCCGCCAGCAGCGTGGGCCCGGTGTCCAGTCCTGCGTCCATCTGCATGATGGTGACGCCGGTGATCGCATCACCGGCCAGCAGCGCCCGCTGGATGGGGGCCGCGCCGCGCCAGCGCGGCAACAGCGAGCCGTGGATGTTCAAGCAGCCCAGGCGCGGCAGCTCCAGCACCTCGCGTGGCAGCAGCAGCCCGTAGGCCACGACCACCAGCACCTCGGGTGCCCACTGCTCAAGCAGCGCGCGCGCGGCCGCACCACGGAGTGTCGGGGGCTGCGCGAGGTTGAGCGCGCGGGCGCGCGCGGCTGTTTTTACCGGGCTTTCCTGGAGCGCCCGGCCGCGCCCCTTGGGCCGGTCCGGCTGCGTGAGCACCCCCACCACTTCGTGTGCGGCACACAGCGCCTCGAGCGCGGGCAGCGCGAACCCGGGCGTGCCGGCGAAGACGACGCGCAAGGCTAGTACGTGCGGCGGGCGCGGCCGGCACCGGCCGGAGCCGCGGCCGCCCGTTCCTTGCGTTCCTTGTCGAGCCGCTTGCGGATGCGCTCGCGCTTCATCTCCGACAGGTAGTCGACGAAGAGCTTGCCCTCCAGGTGATCCATCTCATGCTGGATGCACACCGCCAGAAGGTCCGTGTATTGCGTCTCGCCGAGCGCACCGGACTGGTCATGGGAGCGCACCTTGATGTGGGTGGCGCGCTTGATCTCGTCGAAGATTCCCGGCACCGACAGGCAGCCCTCTTCGGTCTTCGCCTCACCCTCGCGCTCGATGATCTCGGGGTTGATCAGCACCAGCGGTGCATTGCGCTCGTCGGAGATGTCGATGACGATCACGCGCTTGTGGACATCGATCTGGGTGGCGGCCAGGCCGATCCCGGGGGCCGCGTACATGGTCTCCAGCAGGTCCGCGATCAGATTGCCCAGTCCGGCGTCGAACTCGATCACCGGCTGTGCGCGGGTTCGCAGCCGGGGATCGGGGTATTCGAGGATGCTTCGTAGGGCCATGGTGCTGCCTGATATGGGGGCGCCGGGAGCCGTGATCCAGCGCACAAAGTTGACATTAATTCGTATGCCGGCGGGCGCCGTGCCAGTATAACGATTCAGGATTCCGGCGCAGGTTGTTGGTTCGCCTAGCGCAATTGAGGAGTGGAGGATGGTCTCAAATCAAGTACTTGGAGCTCGCTCGGTAGCGGGTCTCCTGATCCTGTCGCTCGCGGTCACGGGGTGCTCGCACTTCCGTCACCACGAGGAACCTGCGCCTGCCCCCGTACAGGGCAATACGCAGCCCGTCGCCGAGGCCACGGCCGCCGCCCCGGAGGTGACCGCAACCGAGGCTGCGATTGCCGCTGGCAACGCGGCCGCGCCAGCGCCTGCGGCGGCGCCGGTGGACACCCGCGGCATGGTCAACGCCTCGGCCCCCGCGCATTACACCGTCAAGCGCGGCGACACCCTGTGGGGCATCGCCTCGATGTACCTGAAGGATCCATGGCTGTGGCCCGAAGTGTGGGTCATCAATCCCCAGGTGGTGAATCCGCACCTGATCTACCCGGGTGACCAGCTCGCGCTCGCCTACGGGGCCGATGGCCGGCCGCAGATCAGCCTGGAGCAGGCCGGGGCGTTGCGCCTGGACCCGCGCCTGCGCACCAGCGAACTCGATGGTTCGATCCCGACGATTCCCTACGCGGCGATCTCGGCCTTCCTCGGCCGCCCGTCGATCATGACCGAGGACGAGATCCAGCATTCGCCCTACGTGGTCGCCTTCCGCGATGAGCACCAGGTGGCCGGCACCGACAACACAGCCTACGTTCGCAATCTGTCGGCGACTCCGGCCAGCAGCTACGCGGTGGTGCACATCGCAGGTCCCCTGCACGATCCGGACGACGGGTCTGTCATCGCCTACGAGGCGGTCTACGCCTCGACGGCCCAGATCCAGCACGGCGGCGACCCTGCCAAGGCCCTCCTCTCGGATCCGGCGCGCGAGACCCTGCGTGGCGATCGCCTGGTGTCGGGCGACCTGGCGCAGACGCCGATGAACTTCAGCCCGCGCGCCCCGGCCGGGGACGTACGCGGCCACATCATCGATGTGGTCGGTGGCACCGACCTGGTCGGTCAGTACCAGGTCGTCGCGATCAATCGCGGCAAGCGCCACGGTATCGAGCCGGGCACGGTGCTGGCGATCGATGAGGCCGGCTATGAGGTGTCCGACATCTACCGGCGCACCGGCACGATCGGCTCCACCGAGTCGAAGGCCTTCGCGCCCAAGGTGAACCTGCCCGAGGAGCGCGTCGGCACGGTGCTGGTGTTCAAGGTCTACGACCGTATGAGCTACGCGCTCGTGGTCAACGCGACCGACACGATCCACGTGCAGTACGTCGCGCGCAGCCCCTGAACCGAAGGCAGCGCCGCCGCCGCGGCACGCCTCCCGCCTGAAGAACCCGCCGCAGCGCTTCGCCGCCTGCGGCGGGTTTGCTTTTGCGCCCCGCTCGCGGCAGGTTGGCGGCCGGGTTCCCGGCGGCCGAGAAATTAGTTTGTAAAAGAAACACTTACGCAGCGCGCGCCGGCGCTGCGCGCGCCGCCGCGATTGGACAAGGCGTAGGAAATGCTGTTAGATGCCCCGGCTTTTAACCCGCGACCGCTGATGTTCTCGTCGCACGCACGCACCTGGCGGGCAAGTCCGTCGTCCCGATGTTGCTGAAACTCGGGCTCGAAGGACGCGTGGCGGCGCTTGCCGGCGGCCGCTTTGGCCGAATACCTTGAAATGATGACTGGCAGCGTTCTCGACATCCTTATCTACGTGTTCGACCGGTACATGCTCAACGAGACACCGGACGTCCCCGAGCGCGAGAACCTGGCGCGCGACCTGGAGCACGCCGGCTTTGCCCCCGACAACGTCGAGCGGGCGCTCGACTGGCTGACGGACCTGGCCTTCGGCCACGGGCAATGCCAGTCGGCCGCGGGCACCCACGGCGGCGTGCGGGTGTTCACCGACAGCGAGCTCGCGCGCCTGTCGACCGAGTGTCGCGGGTTGCTGCTGACGCTGGAGAACGCCCGCGTGCTCACCCCGCAGCAGCGGGAGATCGTGATCGAGCGCATGCTGGCACTGGATGCCGACGAGCCCGACACCGAGCAGCTCAAGTGGGTCGTGCTGATGGTGCTCTCCAGCCAGCCAGGCCAGGAGCTGGCGGTCGAGCGCCTCGGCGGGTTGATCACGGACGTGCGGGTCCTTGCACCGCACTGAGCCGGCGATAGGCATCGCTGGCTGCATGGGTCCGCGGCTTGTCCGCGGTTTTTTGTTTTCGGCTCGGGTCTTTTCGTAAGTCATGGCAGACAACCTGGTCATCGTCGAGTCGCCCGCCAAGGCGAAGACGATCAAGAAGTACCTCGGCAAGGACTTCGACGTGCTCGCCTCCTACGGGCACGTGCGCGATCTGATCCCCAAGGAGGGGGCGGTCGACACCGAGCAGAACTACGCGATGAAGTATCAGGTGCTCGAGAAGAACGAGCGCCACGTGGATGCCATCGCCCGCACGCTGAAGAAATCCAAGGCGCTGTACCTGGCGACCGACCCGGACCGCGAGGGCGAGGCGATCGCCTGGCACCTGAAGGAGATCCTCGACGAGCGCGGCGACCTCAAGGGCAAGCAGGTGCACCGCGTGGTGTTCTACGAGATCACGCGCAACGCCATCCGCGCCGCGGTCGAGGAGCCACGCGGGCTGTCGCTGGACCTAGTGAATGCGCAGCAGGCGCGCCGCGCGCTCGACTTCCTGGTCGGCTTCAACCTCTCGCCACTTCTGTGGAAGAAGGTGCGGCGCGGGCTGTCGGCCGGGCGCGTGCAGAGCCCGGCGCTGCGCATGATCTGCGAGCGCGAGGAGGAGATCCTCGCCTTCATTGCCCAGGAGTACTGGACACTCGAGGGCGAGGGCAGCCACTCCGGGCAGGACTTCCCGCTGAAGCTGCTGGAGTACCGCGGGCAGAAGGTCGAGCAGTTCAGCTTCACCGCCGAGGCGCAGGCACGCGAGGTGGAGGGCACGCTGCGGGCCGCCGCCACCGGCGGGCAGCTGCGCGTGCATGCCATCGATCGCAAGCAGCGCCGCCGCAACCCCGCCCCGCCCTTCACCACCTCCACACTGCAGCAGGAGGCCGCGCGCAAGCTCGGCTTCAACGCGCGGCGCACCATGCGCCTGGCGCAGCAGCTGTACGAGGGCCAGGACATCGGCGAGGGCAGCGTCGGACTCATCACCTACATGCGCACCGACTCGGTGTCGCTGGCCGCCGAGGCGGTGGCGGAGATCCGCGAGGTCGCCGCCCGGCTGTACGGCAAGGCCGAGGTGGCCGAGGAACCGCGCATCTACAAGACGAAGTCGAAGAACGCGCAGGAGGCCCACGAGGCCATCCGCCCGACTTCCGCGGCCATTACCCCGGCGGACGTCGAGGGCAAGGTGGAGGACGACCTGTACCGGCTGTACGCGTTGATCTGGAAGCGCGCGGTCGCCTCGCAGATGAGCCACGCGCTGTTCGACACGGTGGCCGTCGACATGCTCGCCGGCGCCGACGGCGCGCAGCGCCACCTGCTGCGCGCCAACGGCTCGACCCTGGTGAAGCCCGGCTACATGTCGGTGTACCAGGAGGGCACGGACGATGCCAAGATCGACGACAGCGACCACGTGCTGCCGCCGATGAACACCGGTGACAGCGTGACGCTCACGGCGCTGCGCGCCGAACAGCACTTCACCGAGCCGCCGCCGCGCTATGGCGAGGCCTCACTGGTGAAGGCGCTGGAAGAGCACGGCATCGGCCGCCCTTCGACCTATGCCACCATCATCTCCACGCTGCAAGACCGCGAGTACGTGGAGATGGACGCGCGGCGCTTCGTGCCGACGGACATCGGCAAGATCGTCTGCCGCTTCCTCACCGACCATTTCCACCGCTACGTGGAGTACGGCTTCACTGCGGCGATGGAGGACGAGCTGGATGCGGTCTCGCGCGGCGAGGAGCCGTGGACCGCGCCGCTGGAGAAGTTCTGGAAGCCCTTCATCGAGCAGGTCGAGAAGATCGAGAAGACCGTCACGCGCGAGCAGGTGGCGCAGGCGCGTGAACTCGGGCGCGAGGCCGGCACCGACAAGCCGATCACCGTGCGCATGGGCCGCTTCGGTCCGTTCGTGCAGATCGGCACCAAGGACGACGAGGAGAAGCCGCGCTTCGCCGGCCTGCGTCCCGGCCAGAAGATGGACAAGATCACCCTTGCCGATGCGATGGAACTGTTCAAGCTGCCGCGTACGCTGGGGGAGACCGAGGACGGCGAGACCATCATCGCCAACGTCGGGCGCTTCGGGCCGTACGTGAAGTACGGCGCCAAGTACGCCTCGCTCAAGGAGGACGACCCGTACGAGGTGACGCTCGAGCGCGCTCGCGAGGTCATCCGCCTGAAGAAAGAGGCGGATGCGAACCGCCTGATCAGGGACTTTCCCGAGAACGGCATGCAGGTGCTCAATGGGCGCTACGGCCCATACATCACCGACAAAAAGAAGAACGCCAAGATCCCCAAGGACCGCGATCCCAAGAGCATCACCCTCGAGGAGGCCATCGCGATGATCGCGGCGGCGCCGGAACGCGGTGGCCGCTTCGGCCGCTGGGGCCGCGGCAAGAAGCCGGCGGCCGCTGCTGTCAATGGCGCGAACGCCCCCGCTCCGGGCAAGGGCAAGAAGAAGAGCGCGGTCGAGGAGGCGGTGGCTGCCGATCCGGACCGCCCCGCCAAGGCGCCGGCGAAGGCGGCCAAGCGGGCCGCGAAGCCCGCCTCCACCACCGCGCCCGCCGCGCACCCGAAAGCGCGCGCCCCCGGGCGTGCGGCGCGCAAGCCGCGCGCGCAAGCCAAGTCCACGGCGGCCAGGAGCGCCGCCGCGAAGCCGCCCGCGGGTGTTGCGGGCAATGGTCGCGCGCGGCGCGTGAAGTAGGCGCACGCGGCGCGCCTGAGCTTTAAGTGGCGCGCGCGGGTCAGTGAAGTACCGACACAGCTTCCACGCGGGCAATTTCGCGGACGTGCACAAGCACGTGACGCTGCTCGCGCTCCTCGCCGCACTCCAGAAGAAGGACAAGGGCTTCCTCTACCTGGAGACCCATGCCGGCCGCGGTGCCTATGACATCTCCACCCCCACCGCGGATGCTGCCGGCGGCATCGGCCGGCTCAGCACCGCCGGCGCGCACGCCGCCGAGATCGCCGCCTACCTTGCGCTGCTCGCGCAGCTGCGCGCGCAGTTAGGGCAGCGCGGCCTGTATCCTGGTTCACCGCTGCTGGCGCTGGGGATGCTGCGGCGGCAGGACCGCGCGGTGCTGGTTGAACTGCAGGGCAGCGAAGTCAATGCGCTCAAGCACACCTGCGCCGGCTACGCGCGCCTGGGCGCGGGCGCTGCCCCGCAGGTGCAGATCGAGCGCGGCGACGGCTACGCACGCCTGCGAGCGTTCCTGCCGCCGGCCGAGCGCCGCGGCCTCACCTTCATCGACCCGCCGTTTGAGCAGAGCGGCGCGGACTTCACCGCGACCACGCAGGCCCTTGCCGAAGGACTCAGGCGCTTCCCGACCGGGGTGATGGTCGCCTGGTACCCGATCAAGGACGAGCGCGCGACGAGCGCCTGGCAGCAGGCCTGCAGGCGCGCGGTCAGCGTACCGATCCTCGCCAGCGAGCTGTGGCTTTACCCGCGTGATTCGCGCGTGGCGCTCAACGGCTCCGGAGTGCTCATCCTCAACCCGCCCCACCAGGCTCTGGAGCGCATGCAGCTGTGGCTGCCGGAACTCCAGGCCGCGCTGTCGGGCGAGCCGGCGGCAGGCAGCCGCGCCTTCATGCTGGCAGAATCTGCCGGATGAGCGACGCAGCGGATGAGTACGGGGTATTCGGGCACCCGGTGAACCACAGCCTGTCGCCGTTCATTCACGGCCTGTTTGCGCGCCAGACCGGGCAGCTGATGAGCTACCGCCCCTATGATGTGGCACCGGAGGACTTCGCCACGCGCGTGGCGCAGTTCTTCGCCCAGGGCGGCCGCGGCCTGAACGTCACCCTGCCGCACAAGATCGCCGCGGTCGAGGTGGCCGCCGCACTCACCGCACGCGCCGCGCACGCTGCCGCGGTCAACACGCTCGCCGTCAAGGGCGACGGCATCCTCGGTGACAACACCGACGGGGCGGGCCTGGTGCGTGACCTGTGCGACAACCTGGGCCTGGTGATCACCAACCGCCGCATCCTGGTCATCGGCGCCGGCGGCGCCACGCGCGGGATCCTCGCCCCGCTGCTCGGCTTGTCGCCGGCCCTTGTTGTCATCGCCAACCGCACGCTCGCGCGTGCCGAGGCGCTGGCGGTGGCATTCTCGGACCTGGGCGCAACGCAGGCCGTCGCCTTCGAGTACATCGAGCCGGCGCCGTTCGACTTCGTCATCAACGCCACCTCGGCGAGCCTCTCGGGAGACATGCCGCCGCTGCCGCCTGAGGTGATCGGCACTGAAACCGTGTGCTACGACCTCGCCTACGGGAAGTCCGCGACCGCCTTCGTGCGCTGGGCGCGCGCGCAGGGCTGCGCGCAGGCACTGCAAGGCCTGGGGATGCTGGTCGAGCAGGCGGCGGAGTCCTTTCGCCTGTGGCGCGGGGTGCGGCCGGCGACCGGGGCGGTGCTCGAGGTGCTGCGGGAACGCGTCGGCGGAATCTAGGGACGTAACACCCTAGCGCATCGTCACCAGCTCCTCCGCGCTCGTCGGATGGATGGCGACCGTGTCATCGAAGTCCTGCTTGGTCGCGCCCATGCGCACCGCCACCGCAAATCCCTGCAGCATCTCGTCCGCACCGGCACCGACCACGTGCAGCCCGACGATGCGCTGCTCGGGCCCGGTGGTGACGAGCTTCATCTCCACGCGCACCTTGGCGGTGGTGATGGCGTGGCGAAGCGGCACGAAACTGGAGCGGAACACCCGCACCTTCTCCGACCCGAAGCGTTCGCGGGCGGCATGCTCGGTCAGTCCCACCGTGCCGATCGGCGGATGCCCGAAGATGACGGTGGGGATGTTCTCGTAGTCGAGGTAGCGCCCGTCCTGGCCACCGAACAGGCGGTCGCACAGGCGCCGGCCGGCGGCGATCGCCACCGGCGTGAGCTGCACGCGCCCGGTCACGTCGCCGATCGCGTAGATGCCGGGGACATTGGTGACCTGGAACTTGTCGGTGCCGATGTAACCTGCGGCATCCAGCACAACCCCGGCCCGCTCGAGGCCGACGTCCTGCACGACCGCATCGCGGCCGATTGCAAACTGCACCGCATCGAAGGGCCCGAGCCTGCGACCGCCGGCCACCTCGAGCGTGAGCGTTCCGTCGGGGTTGCGGGCCAGGGCACCGGGGGCTGAGTGCATGGCGACCTGCACGCCTTCGTCGCGCAGGCTCTTGAGCGAGGCCTCCCCGAGCATCGGTTCGAAGGAGCGCAGCACCGATTCCCCGCGCAGCACCAGGGTCACCTCCGACCCCAGGCCGGCGAAGATGGCCGCCAGTTCCACGGCGATGTAGCTGCCGCCGACCACGGCTACCCGCTGCGGCCGCTCGGGCAGGAGGAAGAAGCCGTCGGAGCTTAAGCCCAGCTCCGCGCCGGGGATGGCGGGCATCGCCGGGCGACCGCCGGTGGCGATGATGACCTGCGGAGCCTGCAGGGTGCGGCCGCCCGCGGTCACCGTGTGGGCATCGAGGAAGCTGGCGCGCGCACGCACCAGTTCGACGTTGCGCTTCGCCAGGTTGGCGGCGTAGATGCCGTTGAGGCGCTCGACGTAGGCATCGCGCGCATGCTTGAGGCGCTGCCAGTCGTGGCCCTGGAGATCGAGATTGAAGCCGTAGTCGGGGGCGTCGTGGAGCGCACTGCCCAGATCAGCCGCGTTCCACATGATCTTCTTGGGCACGCAGCCGACGTTCACGCACGTGCCGCCGAGGGGGCCGGACTCCACCAGCGCCACGCGGGCGCCGTACTCGGCGGCGCGCTGGGCCGAGGCGAGCCCACCGCTGCCGCCGCCGATGACCACCAAGTCGAATGTGTCGCTCATAGACCCTCGGATGCGCCGAACGGCGGCCATGTTATATGAGGTCGTGGCGCTGCAAGTTCCAGAGCGTAAAAAACCCCCCGCCGCCCAGTGCCGCTACAATGGCGGCCGCCGTGGACGACAGCTACATGGAAAACCCCCTACTTGGCCAGGAGCCGCTGCCGCAGTTCCTGAAGATCCGCCCGGAACACGCCGAGCCGGCGGTGCGCGAGCTGCTACTGGCCAACCGCGCCCGCCTCGAGGCGCTGGCCGCACTCGAGCCTCCGACCTTCGCCAGCCTCGTCGAGCCGCTGGAGGAGCTGCACCACCGCACCTCGCGCACCTGGTCCCCGGTGAGCCACCTGAACGCGGTGCTCAACTCCGAGGCGCTGCGCGCCAGCTACAACGCCTGCCTGCCGCTCCTGTCGGCCTACTACACCGACCTCGCCCAGAGCGAGCCGTTGTTCCAGGCCTACCGGCGCGTGAGCGAGGCGGAGGGAGCAGGACTCGGGCCGGCGCAGCGCCAGCTGCTCGAGCATCGCGTACGCGATTTCCGTCTGGCAGGGGTCGGGCTGTCCGCGGAGCGCAAGGAACGGTTCAAGACCGCGATGCTGGAGCTCTCGCAGCTGCAGGCGAAGTTCGAGGAGAACGTCCTCGATGCCACCAACGGCTGGACGCACCACGTCACCGCGGCGGGGCAGCTGGCGGGGCTGAACGAGATGCTCATCGAGCAGGCGCGCGCGCGCGCCGCGGAACGGCAGCTTGCGGGCTGGCTCCTCATCCTCGACCAGCCGACTTACGTCGCAGTCGTCACCGATGCGGAGCACGAGCCGCTGCGGCGCGCCTTCTACGAGGCCTGGTGCACGCGTGCCTCGGACCAGGGGCCGAACGCTAAGCGCTGGGACAACTCGCAGGTGATGGAGGAGATCCTCAAGCGGCGCCACGAGGCCGCGCGCCTGCTGGATTTCTCCAGCTTCGCCGAGTACGCCCTCGCCACGCGCATGGCGCACAGCGTCGCCGAGGTGCTGAAGTTCCTGCACGAGCTCGCCGGCGCGGCGCGCGCGGCGGCTCAGGCCGAGTTCGCCGAGCTGGAGGCTTTCGCCGGACGCAAGCTCAGCGCCTGGGACGTGGGCTTCTACTCCGAGCGCCTGCAGCGCGAGCGCTTCAAGGTCTCGCAGGAGGAGCTGCGCCCCTACTTCCCGCTGCCGCGCGTGCTGGCCGGCCTGTTCGAGGTCGCCGAGAGGCTGTTCGGCGTGACCATCACCGAGCGGCACGGTGCCCCGGTGTGGCACGAGGATGCGCGTCTCTTTGACATCAGCGACGCGCGCGGCGCGCCGGTGGGCAGCTTCTACCTGGATGCCTACGCACGGCCGCACAAGAGAAGCGGCGCCTGGATGGATGAGTGCGTGGGGCGCAAGCACCTGGCCACCGGGGCGGCCTTGCCGGTGGCCTATCTGGTGTGCAACTTCCTGCCTCCGGGGGAAGCGCGCCCGGCGCTGCTCACCCACGATGACGTGCTGACGCTGTTCCACGAGTTCGGGCACGGCCTGCACCACCTGCTCACGCAGGTGGACTATCCGAGCATCGCCGGCATCAATGGCGTGGCCTGGGATGCGGTGGAGCTGCCGAGCCAGTTCCTGGAGAACTACGCCTGGCACCCGGACGTCCTGGCGCGCATCAGCGGCCACTACGAAAGCGGCGCCCCGCTGCCGGTGCTGCAGCAGCAGCGGCTGATCGCCACGCGCAGCTTCCACTCCGGGCTGCAGACCATGCGGCAGGTGGAGTTTGCGCTTCTGGACTTCCGCATCCACACCGAGTACTCCCCGGAGCGCGGCGGCCGCGTCCTGGAGACCCTGCGCGAGGTGCGCGCCGAGGTGGCGGTCGTGCCGGTGCCGGAGTGGAACCGCTTCCCGAACAGCTTCGGGCACATCTTCGCCGGCGGCTACGCCGCCGGCTATTACAGCTACAAGTGGGCCGAGGTGCTGGCCGCGGATGCCTTCGCGGCGTTCGAGGAGAGCGGCGTGTTCGACCGCGCCACCGCGCAGCGCTTCCTCGATGCCATCTTGAGCCGCGGCGGCAGCCGTGATGCGCTCGATGCCTTCATAGAGTTCCGCGGTCGCCGCCCGGACGTGCGCGCGCTGCTGAAGCAGCACGGCATCCTCGCTCCGCAGGTCGCGCGCGCTTGAGCGGCGCCGGCGCACTGCGCGTGCTGGCACTGCTGGGACTGCTTGGCACCGCGGCCGCCGGCGCCGGTGAGCCGCTGTACGTGGTCGAGCAGGTCATCGTCAGCGTCAACAGCAGCCCCGACGGCAGCGGCGAGCGCGTCGCCTCGCTCAAGAGCGGCGAGCGCGTGGAGCTGATCGAGCGCGCCGGCGAATCGGTGCACGTGCGCCTCGCGGACGGCAAGGAAGGCTGGCTGCGCGCGATCTACCTCTCCGGCGATGCCCCGCTCAAGCCACGCCTGGCCCAGGCGGAAGCTGAAGTCACGCGGCTGCAGGCGCAGGTGAGCCGGCTGCAGGGGCAGCTCACCGCCACCACCAATGCACGCCACGAAACCCAGGGTGCGGCGCCTGCCCCGGCCACGGCACCGGCCGCGGCCGAGGAGGCAGTTCCCGCACCCGGGGGCATGTTCGCCACGCCGGCGCCGCCTGCGCCGGTGCGCGCGTGGGCCTGGGCGCTCGGCGCCGGCTGCGCAGGGCTGGGCCTGGGCTTCGTGCTCGGCTGGCGGATCCTGGACCGCAACATCCGCCGCAAGTACGGCGGCCTGCGCATCTACTGACATTTAACTTCGCACCGCGAGCTTGTGCTTCATGGGCGGCCCATTTCACAATGCCCTACGAGCCTGTCGGCCGATGACTGAGTCGGGTAGAAGTGTGCGCCGCGTCTCAACACGGCACGAGGGCCGGTGCCTAGACTTCGGCCCAAGCGAGCGCCGGGTCCGACAGGGGCTGGATCCGGATCGCACAGGCCGCCATCCTTAAGATAATGACCAGCATCCGGCGCAGCGATTTCGACGTCACCAACACCGTCCAGGTGAGCTCACCGGGTGCCGTGCTCACCGCGGTGGAGAAGCTCTTCCGCAGCGTGTGGCCGGATCTTTCCACCGAGCCGCTCAGAGCCTCGTTCGCGCATTTCGAGCGGCTGTTCGCCGGCGAGGTCGCAGGCTTCCACGGCGTCGATACCGTCTACCACGACCGCCAGCACACCCTGGACATCACGCTCGCACTGGCGCGCCTGATCGTCGGCTTCGAGCGCCAGGCCGACGGCCTGGCGCGCCTCGGCGCCGAGCGCGCCGTGGTGGGCCTGATCACCGGGCTGTTCCACGACGTCGGCTACCTGCGCCGCGCCGACGACACCGAGTCGCGCAACGGCGCGGAATTCACCCGCACCCACGTCTCCCGCGGCGCGCGCTTTCTCACCGAGTACCTGCCCGAGGTCGGCCTCGGGCACTGGATCCCGGTGGTCACCGCGATCATCCACTTCACCGGCTACGAGATGCCCTTCCCGCGCATCGCGGAGCAGGTGCCGGACCGACGTGACATAACCTTGGGTCACCTGCTGGGCACCGCAGACATGATTGCGCAGATGGCCGACCGCTGTTACCTGGAAAAGTGCCGCGACCGGCTGTACGCGGAGTTCGTCCTGGGTGGGGTCGCGCTGCCCTTCAGTGACGGCAATCCCCACGTGAAGTACGCCTCCGGCCTGGACCTTCTGCGCCAGACGCCTGATTTCGTGATGGACGTGCGGGCCAAGCGCCTGGACCGGGACTTCCACCGTGCCTACCGCTATCTGGACGTGCTCTATGGTGGGAGTAACCCCTACATGGAGTCCATCGACCGCAACGTCGAGTACCTGCGCCAGGTGCTGCGCAGCGAGAACTGGCAGCTGCTGCGGCGCCGGCCACCCATCTTCGCCGCCACCGCCGACCCGATGAGCACGATGCGCGGCCTTATGCTGGGGCATATCAAGCGGGTCTGGTCCAGCGGCTGAGCGCCTACCTTTACCGCCAAGCGGCGGTTAAGATGATTCTCTTATAAATAAGGGGATCAGGCCGCCGGCTGGGGACTCTTGCCCCCGCCCGGGCGGCAGCGCACGTGACCGCCGCCAGTTTCAAGCTCAGGTACGCCGCCAGCGCCTTTTTGGTGGTGCTGCTGGTTGCCGCCGGCGTGGTGACGCTGTTCCTGGTGCGCCATGAGGCCGACACCCGCAACCTGGGCAACCTGGCCGAGGCGGCCGCCCGCGAGCGCGTCACCCCGGAGCTGCAGGCGCGGGCCCACAGCCTGGCCGCCCACGCGGCCGACTCGATCGCAGGCGCCGTGCGCGCCGGGGACAATGCCGGCGTGGTGCGCCGCCTGCAGCCCTTCATCGACAACGACACCGTGGCCGCCATCAGCGTGACCACCAGCAACGGCAAGGAGCTGTTCGGCTGGCATCGCGATACCGCGCCTCCGGCCGGGACGCTGTCGGTGCGCGCCACGGAGCCGGTGCGCACCCTGGTCGAGAACATCCCCGGCGCGGTCACCCCGGCCACCCTCGCCGAGCTCACGCTGGATCTGGAGCAGGCCTCGCCCGTATCGGTACTGAGCGTCGGCGGGCGCCTGGAAGCGGCGAACGCCCAGCGCACCCGCCTCACCTGGGTGCTGAGCCTGGGGCTGGCCGCCTTCGGTGCCCTGCTGGCCGCCTTGCTCGCCTGGCGGGCGATGAACCGCCTGCAGCGCCCGGTGGCCTCGCTCATCAAGAGCGTGGAGCGCATCGGCCAGGGCGACTACACCCGCCCCGTCGAGGTACGGCGCGGAGATTCGCTCGGGGGCCTGGAGCATGCGCTGGAGCGCATGCGTGGCCGCCTGCGCGTCTCGACCATCAACAAGAGCTACCTGCACAGCGTGCTCAACAGCATGACCGATGCGGTGTTCGTCACCTCCCCGGACGGGGTCATCAAGATCGCCAACGTCGCCTCCTGCAAGTTACTGGGCTACGGGGAGGAGGAGTTGCTCGGGCGCAGCATCCTTGCGGTGCTGGAGGAGCGCGAGCGCGAGGACTTCGACCTGCTGCAGGCCGCGCAGGAGACGCGCGAGACGGTGGTGCGCACGCGCACCGGGCAGACCATCCCCGTGTCCTTCACCGGCTCGCGCATCGACAGCGACGACCCGCAGTTCCAAGGCAGCATCTTCGTCGCGCGCAACATCACCGACCGCAAGCGTGCCGAGCGGCGCATCCGCTACCTCGCCCGCTACGATGCGCTCACCAAGATCCCCAACCGCATGCAGTTCCACCATGTGCTGCAGCAGACCATCGCGCGCAACATGCGCACCGGCCAGATGGTGGCGGCGCTGTACCTGGACATGGACCGCTTCAAGGAGGTCAACGACACCTTCGGTCACGGCGCCGGCGACCGCGTGCTCGAGGTGCTCGCCGAGCGCCTGACGCGCTCGGTTCCGAAGGACACCGTGGTCGGGCGCCTCGCCGGGGACGAGTTCGCGCTGTTCGTCGAGGGGCTGCCCGCGGATGCGGACAACCGCGGCCCGATCGCGCAACTGGCGCGCGCCATCCTGGTGGAGGTGTGCAAGCCCTTCCAGCTCAGCCAGCACGAGGTGTTCCTCACTGCCAGCATCGGCATCGCCTTCTTCCCGCGCGATGCGGAGAACGTCATCGACCTGCTGCGCAACGCCGATGCGGCGATGTACTACTCCAAGCAGAACGGCGGCAACACCTTCGCCTTCTATTCCCCGGAGATGAATGCCGCGGCCGTCGAGCGGCTGATGCTCAAGAGCAAGCTGCGCCGCGCGCTGGAGCGCGACGAGCTGGAGATTCGCTACCAGCCCAAGGTCGACCTGCGCAGCGGCCGCATCATCGGCGCCGAGGCGTTGCTGCGCTGGCGCCTGCCCGGGCATGGCGACATCCCGCCCTCGCACTTCATCCCGCTGGCCGAGGAGACCAACCTCATCGTGGACATCGGCGAGTGGGTGCTGAACCGGGTGTGCATGGACTACCGCGCGATGCAGGGCCAGGGCGGGGACCCGGGGCGCATCTCGCTGAACCTCTCCCTCAAGCAGCTGCGCCAGGCGAGCTTCATCCTGCGCTGCCGCTCGGTGTTCCGCCGCCACCACGTCTCGCCCACCGCCTTCGAGCTGGAGATCACCGAGACCACGCTCATGGCCGACCCGCAACGCACCGTGCGCCTGCTCGATGAGCTGTACGCCATGGGCCTGCACCTGTCGATCGATGACTTCGGCACCGGCTACTCCTCGCTCTCGGCCCTGCAGCAGTTCCCGATCGGCACGCTCAAGATCGACCAGTCCTTCGTGCGCGATGCCTGCGAGGACGCGAACGACGCCACCATCGTGCGCACCATCATCGAGATGGGGCGCAGCCTCGGCATCGGGGTGATCGCCGAAGGGGTCGAGTCGCAGGCGCAGCTCGAGTTCCTGCGCGACAACCACTGCAACTTCGGCCAGGGCCGCCTGTTCGGCGAGCCCTGCACCGCCGAGGACCTGCTCGCGCTGCTGGCGCAGCAGGCCGCAGGACCCGCGCCTTTCGGTCACCTGCTGCGTCGCATCGACGAGGCAGCACCACGCTCGGCCTGACGCTTCTTGCTTACCCTGTCCAATGCCCGCGTCCGGCGCGGTCCTCAGGTCCTGCTCGATGAGGCGACGCTCACCATCTTCCGCGGCGAGAAGGTCGGCGTCGTCGGCCGCAACGGCTGCGGCAAGTCGACGCTGCTGTCCCTGATCCGCGGCGAGCTCACCACCGATGCCGGGGAATATAGCGCCCCGCCCAACCTCGCCATCGCCTCGGTCGCCCAGGACCTGCCCGACTCGGTGAGCCCGCTGGTGGAATACATCCTCGACGGCGACCTCGAGCTGCGCGCGCTGGAGGCGCAGCTCGCCCTCGCCCAGGCGCAGGGGGACGGCACGCGCGAGGCCTCGCTGCACGCCCAGTACGAGAGCCTCGACGGCTATACCGCGCGCAGCCGCGCGGCGCAGCTGGCCGCAGGTCTCGGCTTCGCCGTCACCGACCTCGAGCGCGCGGTGCGCGAGTTCTCCGGCGGCCTGCGCATGCGCGCCAACCTGGCGCGGGCGCTCATGCGCCGCTCGGACCTGCTGCTGCTGGACGAGCCGACCAACCACCTGGACCTGGATGCCCTCTTGTGGCTGGAGGGCTGGCTGCGCGCCTACCGCGGTACGCTGCTCCTGGTCTCGCACGACCGCGAGTTCCTCGACCGCATCGTCGGCCGCATCCTGCACTTCGAGAACGGCCGCCTCAGCGCCTACACCGGCAACTACAGCGACTTCGAGGTGCAGCACGCCGCGCACGCCGAGCGCACCGCCGCCCTGGTGGCCAAGCAACGCCGCGAGGCGGCGCACATCGAGAGCTTCGTGGCGCGCTTCCGCGCCCAGGCCAGCAAGGCGCGCCAGGTGCAAAGCCGCATCAAGTGGCTCGAGAAGCTGCCGACCATCGCCACCGTGCAGCCCGAGGCGGACTTCGACTGGCAGTTCCTGCTGCCACCGAAACTGCCGCGCCCGCTGGTGACGCTCGAGAAGCTCGCCGCCGGTTACGGCGAGCGCCGCATCCTCGATGGCATCTCCTTAAGCCTGCACCCCGGGGAGCGGCTGGGGATCCTCGGCCGCAACGGCGCCGGCAAGTCGACGCTGATGAAGGTGCTGGCGGCGGAGCTCGCGCCCAGCGCCGGCACGCGCACGCTGGCCCCGGACCTGCGCTGCGGTTTCCTCGCGCAGCTGGAGCTCGAGCAGCTCGACAGCGGCGGCTCGGCGCTGGCGGAATTCGTGCGCCGCGGCGGGGAGCAGATCGCCGCCTGGGGGCAGCAGAAGCAGCGCGACCACCTCGGGCGCTTCGGCTTCCGCGGCGAACGCGTGTTCGAGCCGACCAAGAACTTCTCCGGCGGCGAGCGCGCGCGCCTGGCGCTGTCGATCCTGGTGGCGCGCCGCCCGAACCTGCTGCTGCTGGATGAGCCGACCAACCACCTGGACCTGTCGATGCGCCATACCCTGCTCATGGCGCTGCAGGAGTTCCCGGGCGCGGTGGTCATCGTCTCGCACGACCGCTCGCTGCTGCGCGGTGCCTGCGACCGGTTCGTGCTCGTCGCCGACGGCGCACTCACCCCGTTCGAGGGCGACCTCGAGGACTACGCCACTTGGCTCGGCGCGGACCGCACCAGTGCGGTGGCCGCCGGGACCCCGGGGGTATCGCGCCGCGAGCAGCGCCGCCGCGAGGCCGCGGCGCGCGGCCAGCGCACGCCGCTGCGCGTCGAGCAGGAGAGTCTCGAGAAACAGATCGCCGAGCTCACGCGCGAGCGCGTGAGCCTCGAGGCGGAACTGGGCGATCCGGCCGTCTACGAGAAGCGTGCCGTCGCCGCTCAGCACAAGCTCGCGCAGCGTCACCGCAAGGTGGCCGCACAGATCACCGGTCTGGAGGAACGCTGGCTCGCCGTGACCGGCGAACTCGAGGAACGCGCCTCGTGAAGCGGCGGCTGCGTCGTCTGCTGCTCGTGGCGCTGGTGGCCGGGTGGCTCGTGATGGCGTACTGGCAGACGGTGAAGCCCTTGCCGCAGGGCACGCATGTGGCCGGGCCGGTGTGCCCGGCGGCCGCCGCCCAGGTGAGCTTCATCGCCGACATCACCGCCGCGGATGCCTATGGGCGCCTGGCGGTGAGCCAGGCAATCTTCGACGAGGTGCTCAAGGTGGTGCGCGGGGCGCGGCATTTCATCGTGCTCGACTACGCGCTGCTCGGGGCCGCCGCCGGGGCGCAGCCGCAGCGGGCCCTGGCCGCCGAGCTCACCGACGCGCTGCTCGCGGCGCGGCGCACGCAGCCGGAGCTGAAGGTACTGCTGGTCACCGATCCGGTGAACGAGCGCTACGGGGCCAGCCGCTCCTCCGAGCTCACCCTGCTGCGGGCGGCCGGGGTGGAGGTGGTGCTGGCACGCCTGGATGCGCTGCGGGATGCGAACTTCCTGTACTCGAGCCTGTGGCGGCTCACGGTGGGCTGGTGGGACGGGCCGCGCGGGCCGCTGGGATTCAAGCTGCGGCAGCTGAACTTCAAGGGCGACCACCGCAAGGTGGTCATCGCCGATGACGGCGGCGAGGCGTTGGTGGCCGTGGTGGGCTCGGCGAACCCGGAGGATGCGCAGAGCGGCTGGTCGAACCTGGCCGCACGGGTATCCGGTGATTCCCTCGGCGCGCTGCTCGCCAGTGAGCTCGCCATCGCCCGCTTCTCCGGCTGGACCGGTGACAGCGAGCCGTACCTGCGCGCCGCCGACCCGCGTTCACCCGAACAGTGCTCGCGGGGGGTGCCGGCCGCCCCGGCAGCCGTGCCCCTGAGCGCCGACACCGCACGCGTGCAGGTGCTCACCGAGGGCGCGCTGCGCCGCGCGCTGCTCGAGCATGCGGAAGCCAGCGCCCGCGGCGATGCGATCGATGTCGCCATGTTCGGCTTCGCGGACCGGGGGGTGATCGAAGCCCTGCTGGATGCCTCGCGCCGCGGGGTCGAAGTGCGGCTGATCCTGGACCCGAGCGAGGATGCCGCCACCGCGGCGTCCTCGGGGGTGCCCAACCAGCCGGCGGCGAGCGAGCTGGTCGCGCGCAGCGCCGGGGCGGTGCGCGTGCGCTGGTACCGGACGCACGGCGAGCGCTTCCACGGGGCGCTGGTGCTGTTTCGTGACCGGCAGAAGCTGTGGCTGACGGTGGGCTCAGCCAATCTCACGCGGCGCGGCCTCGATGACTACAACCTCGAGGCAAGCCTTGCGATCGAGGTGCTGCGCGATGCGCCGCTTGCCGGCCAGGTGCAGGGCTACTTCGACACGCTCTGGGGCAACCGCGCGGCTCTTGGCATCGAGTACACGGCCGACTTTGCCGCCTTCGCCGACTCCCGGCAGACCGATTACTGGCTCTACCGGCTGCTGGAGGGGGCGGGGTTCACCGCCTTCTGAGCCGGCGCATCTTCGGAGGCGCGCACCACGGTGACCGCCTGTTGGGCGAGCGCCGCCAGAGCTGTGTTGGTGGCCTGCTCGAAGGCGCTGACGACCTCGCCCATGCGGTTGGCGCTAGCCGTCGCCGTACCCGTCACTTCGAAGCTGCCCACCACGTCACTCGCATCGCGCCTGCCCAGGACCGCATCCAGCACCACGTGCACCTCGGGCACCGCGGCGCCGCTGCTGTAGTCGGCCTCGAAGCGCCGCAGCGTCAGCTGCAGCAGGAAGTCGGTCGGAAACGGGCTGGCCGCATCCTGGACCGAGGCCCAGTTGCCCGAGGCGCGCAGGGTCTGCACGGTGAGCGCCCCCAGCAGCGCCGGGGCTGCCGCCGGCCAGCGGCTGCCGGTGTAGAAGCCCATGCGGTGGTCCGGCTGCACCAGCACGATGTGCGTGGTATCGAGCCCGGGAGCCGCACCCGGTGCGCCCACGCGCAGCGCCGCCGGCAGCGCCGCGCTGGCGGCGACCGGCGTGGCGGTGGCGCGCAGGACGTAGGTCTGCTCGGCCTTGGCATTGCTGTGCAAGCCGGAGCAGCCGGCCGCCAGGGCCGGCAGCAGCACCGCCAGGGTGCGCGCGCAGTAGCGGACGGCCTTCAACGCGGTATCTCCAAGCCGCGCTGCGGCGGCTCGTACAGAAGCTGCGCGGGGTCTTCCCGCAGGCTGTTGGCCAGTGCGCGGATGTCCTCGGCCGCCGCCCGGCCCTCGCGCAGGAAGCGCTGCAGCTCCGGCAACCCCTCGCGGGCGAAGGCGCGGATGTCGGCGCGATTGTCGTGCAGCAGCCCGTCGATCTGGCCGCTGGCATCGGCCAGGTGATCGGCGATCACGTGCAGGCGCTGCGTGGCCGCCTCGATATCGGGGCTGGTGTTGCCAATGAGCGTGTTCGCGCCCTTGGCCGCCGCGTCGAGCTCGGCGGTGGCCCCGCGCAGCTCGACCACCAGCGCCGACAGGTCGCGCGCGGTCTGCGGCAGGCCGCGCGCCGCGGTCTCGATGCCCGCGAGCGCGCCGGCGATGGCGTTCAGGTTGGCGTCGCTGAAGAGCTGGTTGGCGCGCCGCACGACCTCGCCGGCATCGGCGACCAGCTCCGGCAGGCTGGAGAGGAAGACGTCGAACTTCGAGGGCGACGAGCGGATCACCGGGTACTTGAGCCCGGCGATGGCAGGGGCGGCATGCTTGCCGGTGCGGTCGTCCATCAGGTCGATGTACAAAAGCCCGGTCACTCCCTGCAGCTGCAGCTGCGCGACGGTATGCTCGGAGATGGGCGTGTCGGCGCCGATGTCCACGATCACCTCGACCCGGCCCGAGTCGCGCGGGTCGATGTGCAGTTCGACCACGCGCCCGACGCCGACGCCGAGGTAGCGCACCGCCCCGCCCTTGTCGAGCCCGCTGACGCTGCCGGAGAAGTAGATCTCGTAGCGGTGGTACTCGCGGTGCTCGCTCGAGTCGGAGTACCAGTACACGAACCCGGCGGCGGCCAGCACGATCGCGAGCACGAAGGCCCCGACGGCGGTGTAGTTCGCCTCACGCTCCATGCAGGGCCTCCAGCCGCGCCCGCGCCCGCTCGCCGTGGAAGTACTCCTGGATCCACGGGTTCGGGTAGTCGACGATGCCCTTGAGGCTGTCAGATACCATGCGGCGGTCCACGATCACCCCGACACGATTGCAGGTACGGAAGATGCTGTCCAGATCATGCGTGATCATGATGATCGTCAGCTTCAGCTGCTTCTGCAGGTAAAGCACCAGGTCATCGATGGCCGCCGCGCTGATCGGATCCAGACCCGAGGTGGGCTCGTCCAGGAATAACAGGCTCGGGTCCAGAGCCAGGGCCCGGGCGAGTGCGGCGCGCTTGATCATGCCGCCGGACAGCTGCGCGGGAAACTTCGCCCCGGCATCCGCCGGCAGTCCAACCAGGCGGATCTTGAGCATCGCCAGGTCATTCAGCGCCAGAGGGCTCAGCTGCAGGTACTCGAGCATCGGCAGCTGCACGTTCTGCAGCACGGTGAGGCCGGAGTACAGCGCGCCGGCCTGGAAGCTGACCCCGTAGTGCCCCTTGACCTCGCGCAGCTGCGCGTCGTCCAGTTGCGTGATGTCGCGACCGAAGATGCGCACCGTGCCCGCCTGCGGCCGCTGCAGGCCGAGGATGCTGCGCAGCAACACCGACTTGCCGGCACCCGAGCCGCCGACGATGCCGAACACCTCGTCCGCGTTCACCTCCATGTCGAGCCCGTCGTGCACCACCTGGGTGCCGAAGCGGTTCACCAGGCCCTTCACTTCCACCACCGCGGCCATCAGATGTCCATCCGCATGAACAGCACCGCGAACAGGGCATCCGCGAGGATCACCAGCACGATGGCCTGCACCACCGCGACGGTGACCAGGCGGCCCAGTTCGCGGGCCGAGTCGCGCACCTGCATGCCGCGATAGCAGCCGGCGATGCCGATCAGCATCGCGAACACCGGGGCCTTGATGATGCCGACCCAGAAGGTGGTCGGGGAGATCGCCTCGTTGGCCCGGCCAAGGTACTGGTTCAAGGGCATGTCGAGCAGCAGGCGGCACAGCACCGCCCCGCCGCCGATGCCCACCAGGTCCGCGACGATGGTCAAAAGCGGCAGCGCGATCACCAGCCCCGCCACGCGCGGCACCACCAGCACCTCGAAGGGGTCGAGGCCGGTGGCGATGAGCGCATCGACCTCCTGGTTGAGCTTCATGGTGCCCAGCTCGGCGGCAAAGGCGCTGCCGGAGCGCCCGGCGACGATGATCGAGGTGAGCAGCACGCCCAGCTCGCGCAGCACCCCGATGGTCACCAGGTCCACGACGTAGATGTCCGCGCCCAGCCCGCGCAGCTGGGTCGCGCTCATGTAGGCGATGATGACGCTGATGAGGAAGGCGATGAGGGCGACGATGGGCAGCGCCGTCACGCCGGTGTCGAAGACGTGGCGCGCGATCGAGACCGGCCGCAGCCGCTTCCGGCGCGTAAAGCTGCCCAGTCCGCTCAAGGTGGTGCGCCCGAGGAACGTGAAGCTCGCCAGGCTGCCGTCGCGCAGGATGAACGTGTCGTGCCCGATGCGCCTCAGCAGGCGGGCGATCGGCCCGGCCGGGGCGGCCGCCGCGTCCGTGGAGGGCGGCGGCGGCGCCGCGTCGCTCTCCTTCAAGGTGTCGTCGAGCAGGCGCAGCTGGTCGGGCGGGGACCCCTGGAAGCTGACCTCCACCCCCGCCGCGCGCGTGCGGCGCACGAACTCGTGCAGCGCCCAGGCGCCGGAGAGGTCCAGAGACTTCAGTCCCCCGGCGTCGATGAGGACCGAGCGCGCCCCGTGCAGGTCCACGCCCGCGAAGTCCTGCTCGAGCGTGCCGAACTCGCGCGCGCCCCACTCGCCCGCGAGCCGCAGCGTCACGGCGCCTGCGTCCTGCTGAACCTCGAGGCTCATGCGGGGCGGGCGCGCGCGCCGTTCAGCGCTTGCCGTGCAGGTGGGCTTCGAGGAACCACAGGTATTTGTCCGCCTCGCGCGAGGCGCCGGTGAACAGGTCCGAGGTGTCGGCGTCGCCGAGCCGGGCTGCCGCCTCGATGCCGGCGCGCACCTGCGCGCCGTACTGGGCGAGCACCGTGGCCAGCGCGCGCACGTGCGCCGCGCCCTCCGTCGTGCCCTGCGGGTAAGGCTTGAGTGAGGTGGCGCGCGCGACCTGGGCGAGCGTGCCGTCGGCGGTGCCCCCCAAGGCCGTGGCGCGCTCGGCGATGGTGTCGATCTGGTCCTCGATGGCCTCGGCGAGCTTGTCGAACAGCTCGTGCAGGGCGATGAAGCTGGGCCCCTTGACGTTCCAGTGTGCGTATTTAACCTGGGTGCCCAGGTCAATGGCATCGGCGAGGCGCTCGTTGAGCAGCTTCACCACCTTGGTGCGGGTGCCGAGGGGCAGGTCGTTGCGCGTATCGAACATGACAGACTCCTTATACATGTGCGCATTTAAGCACCCGCACCCGCGCAGCGGCCAATCGCCAGTGCGGATCGCGCCGATCAGGATGCTCTATCGGTGCAGTCATGTTGGTGTTTGCGGGTTGGCCCGCACCGCTGGCGGCAAAAAGTCTACCTCAGCGAATATTTCGAGAGGGGTTTAGTTTTTTGCCCCTGCCCGGCAGGGCATCCGTGGTGGTAGCTTTCCACACGGCAGCGGTCGACAACGGGACCGGCGAGGCGGGGTGATGCAGCAGTACATCGAACAGCTCCACAGCGAAGGCTACGCCATCGTGCGCGGCTTCTTCGGCGCCGCTGACATGCGCCGCATCAGCCAGGAAACCGACCGCACCTACGCGGAAGGGCTGAAGCACCACGCCACCTACCGCGACCGCAACCTGCTGTTCGAGGTGCTCAACGACCCCAGGGCCGGGCGGCGCGTGGTGCTGCAGGCGCACTGGATGTCCTGGATCAACCCGTACCTGGAGGCCATGCGCCGCGACCCGCGCTACCTTGCGATCCTCGAGCCGCTGCTCGGGCCGGACATCAAGCAGATCTCGCACCAAATCCACTGGAAGCCGCCCGGGGCCAAGTACACCTACTACCGCTACCACCAGGATGCGCGCTTCCGCAACGCCGAAGCGGTGCACAACCTGCTGCACGGCACGGTCACCTGCGGCCTGGCGATCGACCCGCAGACGCGCGCCAACGGCGCGCTGCGCATCATCCCGCGCAGCCACCTCGGCGGTTACCTCGGCCTTGCGGACGACGGGGCGATCATGACCGGCGAGACCGCGGCTGCGGACCTGGTTCGCGTCGGGCTGGACCCGGACACGGCGGTGACCTGCGAGATGGACCCCGGGGACCTGTTGCTGTGGACACTGTTCACGGTGCACGGCTCGCAGCCGAACACCAGCAGCGTGGACCGGCGCTTCATGATCAACAGCTACGTGCGCGCCGCCGACAGCGAGCGCGGCGAGTGGGCCTTCCGCGGCGGGGTCTCCACGCCGCTCGGCCCCGAGCCGCAGCTGTGCAAGTACGAGGCGCTGCGCGAGCGTCCCGGGCCGTTCTACGTCGAGGAGGACTGGACCGAGGAAGCCCAGGCGGCGCGCCGCTAGTGGCCGGCCGGAACCTGCGATGAGTGCGCGGCCGGGCCCGCTCACGGGCGCGTACCGGCGCCGCGTGCTACTGCTGCTGATGGGGGCCTACACCTTCAACGCCGCGGACCGCAGCATCATCTCGGTCGTCGGCCAGGCGATGAAGATCGACCTCAGGCTCACCGACACGCAACTGGGCGCGCTGGCCGGCACCGCGTTTGCCGCCCTGTACGCCCTGAGCGGCATTCCCACCGCGCGCCTCGCCGAGCGTTTCAACCGCGTCACCATCCTCTCAGTGGCGCTCGGGCTGTGGTCGGCGCTGACCGCCGCCTGCGCCCTCACCGGTTCGTTCGTGCAGCTGGTGCTGATGCGCGTCGGGGTCGGGGTCGCCGAGGCCGGCTGCTCCCCGAGCGCCCACTCGCTGATCTCCGATTACTACGACCGCGCGCAGCGCACGACCGCGCTGTCGGTCTACTCGTGCGGACTTTCGCTCGGCTACCTGTTCGTCTCCGTGCTGGGCGGCTACGTCACCCTGCACTACGGCTGGCGCCCTGCGCTGCTCGTCGTCGGGCTGCCCGGTCTTGGCTATGCACTGCTGCTCAGGTGGCTCATCGCCGAGCCGCCGCGCAGTGGCGCGCTGCCGCGCTTCTCGTGGCGTGCGGAGATGCGCGAGCTGGCCGGCACCGCGCGTGCCTTGTTCCTGAGCGCGCCGGCGGCAAACATCGTGATCGGCCTCATCCTCAGCTCGTTCGCCTCCTACGGCACCTATGCGTTCCTGCCGGCGTACTTCAACCGCGCGTTCGGCCTGGATTTCGCGGTCATCGGCGTCGTGATCGGGCTGGTGGGCAGCGTGCCGGTGGCGCTCGGCATCCTCGCCGGCGGCGCGCTCACGGATCGTCTGGGGGCGCACCGCCCGCGCTGGTATGCGCTGGTGCCGGCCGCGGGCCTGCTGCTCACCACGCCGCTGTACCTCGCGGCCCTGGCGCAGCAGCAGTGGCGCGCGAGTGTCGCACTGCTGAGCGTCGCGGGCTTCTTTCAGTACGTGGCGCTCGCGCCGAGCTTCGGGGTCATCCAGAACGTGGTCGCGGTGCGCCAGCGCGCTACGGCCACCGCGCTGGTGTTCCTCGCCCTGAACGTGCTTGCCTTAGGCGGCGGCGCGCTTTTCTGCGGCATGCTCATCGACCAGCTGGCGCAGGGGCAGTTCGCGCACGCCGCCGGCGGCGGTGTCTTCAGGTCTGCGTGTCCCGGGGGCGTGGCCCCGCCAGCCGCGCCGCAGGCGCTGGCAGCTGCCTGTGCGCGGGCGCTGGCGCAAGGCACGCGCTCAGGACTGATGGTGACCGTGGGCGTGCATGCCTGGGCGGCACTGCACTACCTCGCCGGCTCGTTCGGCCTCGCCGCGCAGCTGGCGCGCGCGGCGCAGCCGCCGGCGGCTCAGCCGGCGCTGTCATCCCGGTAGCGCCGCAGACGCACCGCCGCGTACAGGAGCGCCGCGGTCGCCAGCACACCGAGCCACAGGTTCAGGTTGGTGAAGGCCGCCGTGAAGTCGAGGTCGCCGAGGACCGCCTTGAGCGTCACCCCGTTCTCGACCGAGCTCAGGCGCGCGCCGTGCCCCAGTCCCAGCACTTCCCAGATGCCGAAGCTGCGGTAGTAGAGGAAAGTGGCCAGATAGTGCGTGCCGAACTTCCATTCCACCACCATGGCAACGATCGGCGCCAGCGTCACCCACATGACGGGGCTGCGGCGCGCCCAGGCGGACACCAGCAGCAACGCTGCGGCCACCGGGGCATACCAGAGGGCCCCGAGCGCCAGGCAGGCGAGCAGCAGCGCTTCGATCTTCAGCCACATGAGGGTGCTCCAGACGAGCACGTCCGGCAGACGCCCGGTGAGGACACCGAACTTCCACACCAGGAACAGCAGCACGTGGCACGCCGCGGCGAGCACCAGCACGCCGACCGGCACGACCACGACGGCGACCAGGAACTTCGACAGCACGGTCAGCCCGTCGGACACCGGCAGGGACTTCCAGAACAGGATGCTGCGGTCCTTGCGCTCGGCGTACAGGCTGTCGAGCAGGTAGAAGGTGAGCACCAGCATCATGATGAGGTAGAGCGGGAACATGGGAACGATCTGGGACACCGCGAAGGCCTGCAGCTGGCGCTCGGGACTGAGATCCCCGTCCCAGCCGTCGACGTGCACGCCGATGTGGCGCCCGCCGGTGGTCGCCCCGATGATGAACGTGCCGACGAGGAGGGCGGCGATGATCAGCGGGGCGCGCCACAGCGCCGGGTGCTCCCAGAACTCGCGGCGCACGAGGGTGCCGAGAGTGGTGGCGAGCGTCAGCGGCTGCTGCACGCTCAGCTCACTGCCCGCGGGGGTGTTGGCGGTGGTGCTGCTCATGACTTCATCGTCCCCTGCATCTTGGCCACGAACAGATCAGCGATCGAGGGCGTGCGCAGCTCCCCGAGCGGGCTGAGCTCGGCGGCCGAGCGGCCCTCGAAGAACATGGCAACGCGCCCGAACACTTCGCGCTCGTAGAAGGGCTTCAGCGCCCGCGCCGGGGCGGACTGCTCGGCACCCACGGTCAGCTGCAGGTAGCGGCCGCCGAGTGCCTCCACCGAGCTCGAAAGCGCGAGCTGCCCGCGGCTGATGAAGATGACGTCGGTGAACAGGTTCTCCACCTCCTCCACCTGGTGGGTGGTGATGAGGATGGTGCGGTCCTTGTCGAAATAGTCGTTCAGGAGCGTGTCGTAGAACTGGCGGCGGTACAGCAGGTCCAGGCCGAGCGTCGGCTCGTCCAGCACCAGCAGGCGCGCATCGATCGCCAGGATCAGCGCCAGGTGCAGCTGCGTCACCATGCCCTTGGACAGCTCGCGCACGCGGCTTTCCATGCGGATGTCGGTCTTGCGCAGAAACTCCTCGGCGCGGGCGCGCACGAAGCGCGGGTGTACGCCGCTGCAGTAGTCCAGTGCCTGGTGCACGCGCAGCCAGCGCGGCAGCACCGCCACGTCGGCCATGAAGCACACGTCGCGCATGAGCGCATCGCGCTGCGTGCGCGGGTCGAGTCCGAGCACCCGGAGCTCGCCCTGGAAGGGCGTGAGCCCGAGGATCGCCTTGATGGCGGTGGTCTTGCCGGCGCCGTTGGGCCCGATCAGCCCGACGATGCGGCCGTGCTCGATGCTGAAGCTGAGCTTGTCGAGCGCCCGGCTGGCGCCGAAGCTCTTGGACAGTTCGCGCGCTTCAATTACTGCTGTCATCTTTCTCACCTGGGGTTGCACCCGGGGCACTCGGGCTCTGCGGCCAGGGGGTGGCCGGGGCGGCCGCGCCGGCGCGCTCCAGTTCCTCGGCACCCAGGCCCAGGCGCTGGATGGTCGCGTAGACCTTGGGCCACTCCTCCTCGAGGAAGCGCTGGCGCTCGTCCTTCATCAGCGCCTTGCGGGCGCCGCTGCTGACAAACATTCCCAGCCCGCGGCGCTTCTCGACCAGCTGCTCGTCGACCAGTGCCTGGTAACCCTTGAGCACCGTCAGCGGGTTGAGGCGGAAGTCGGCCGCCACGTTGCGCACCGAGGGCAGCGCATCACCCTCCTTGAGCACCCCTTCCAGGATCATGGCCACCACCCGGTCACGCAGTTGCCGGTAAATCGGCAGGCTGTCATTCCACTGGGGGTCCATGATCGTTAGTGCGTCGTCTGTGGCAGGGGGCTAGCCAACTAATCTACCAAAACGGCCGGTTCCGGCTGGCCGAACCAGGCGTGCTCGGGCTGCACCACCGCGATCCGGACAGCGCCGGTGTGGGCAGCCCCCGGGGGCACGGCGGTCGAGGTGACGAAGCTGAGCGAGGCCACGACCGAGATGGCGGCGGCGGCGGCGGCACAGGTGAGGTCGCGGTACAGGCTGGCAATGGTGTTCATGGTCGTTTGCTCCGTGGTCAGTCGTTTGAGGTTCGGTCTTGCTTCCCGGGGTCCTTTTCAGGCCAGTACCCCTCCTTGGTGTTGTACTCTAGTAGTACACCACTTAAGTGTCAAGCCAGTTCACCAGATATTTTCAAGGGTCGCTCCCTGGGGGCTTGGGGGCCCTTTCAGGGCCCGGCTGCCGGGCCGGGCCAATCCCCCCGGCCCAGGCGGTACGGGCAGTTGGAGGCGCCCGGGGACTGAATGGTTTGAGCCGCGCGGGGCATTGGCGCCTGCGCAGGCTAGAATTCCGGGCTGTTTTCGCCGAGGAAGAAGATCGCGACCATGAAAGCCCCCGTGAACGTTGCCATTACCGGTGCCGCAGGCCAGATCGGCTATGCGCTCGCCTTCCGCGTGGCCGCCGGCGCCCTGCTCGGCCGCGACACCCCGGTGAACCTGCACCTGCTGGAAATCAGCGCCGCGCTACCGGGCCTGAACGGGGTGGTGATGGAACTGAACGACTGCGCCTTTGCGACGCTCAACAAGGTGGTGGCGAGCGATGATGCCCAGGTGGCCTTCAGGGACTGCCAGGTGGCGCTGCTGGTGGGTGCGCGGCCGCGGGGACCTGGCTTGGAGCGCAAGGATCTGCTGCTCGCCAACGCGCAGATCTTCTCCGCCCAGGGCAAGGCTTTGAATGCGGTCGCGCACGCGGACTGCAAGGTCCTGGTGGTTGGTAACCCGGCCAACACCAACGCGCTCATCGCGCGCGCGAATGCGCCGCGCCTCAACCAGCGCAACTTCACCGCGATGACGCGCCTGGATCACAACCGCGCGCTCTCGCAACTGGCCGAGAAGACCGCAAGCCACGTGAACGACATTCGCCGCATGTCCATCTGGGGCAACCACTCGGCCACGCAATACCCGGACCTGTCGCACGCGCTGGTGCAGGGTAAGAGTGCCAAGAGCCTGGTCACGCCGGCGTGGATCGAGCAGAGCTTCATCCCGGTCGTGCAGCAGCGCGGTGCGGCGGTGATCAAGGCGCGCGGCTCCTCCTCGGCCGCCTCGGCCGCCTCGGCGGCCATCGACCACGTGCACACCTGGGTGCATGGCACCGAGGAGGGCAACTGGGTGAGCATGGCCGTGCCGTCCGACGGCAGCTACGGCATCCCGGCCGGCGTCATCTACTCGTACCCGGTCACGGTGCGCAACGGCGACTACCGGATCGTGCCGGGCCTGGCGGTGGATGAGTTCAGCCGCAAGCGCATGGATGCGAGCCATGCCGAACTGCTCGAGGAACGCGACGGGGTGCAGACCCTGCTGGGCTAGGGCAATCCTGCGGCGTGCGGCGCGCACGTCCGCGAAGGGAGTAGCGATGTTGGGAGCAATCGTGTGGCTGGTGCTGCTCGCGGCGGCGGCCTTCGCGGTCACGCAGGTCGGCGGGCTCATCACGCTCGTCTTCATCGCCGCGGTGCTGATCCTCGCCTACCGGCGCCTGTCGCTGCTCGCCTTCACGGTGACCTTCACGGTGCTGCTGGCCGCCTATACCTGGCTCGGCGCCGCCGGCGCCCCGGCCGGGGTATGGAAGGGCTTCCTGTGGCTGCTACTGGCCGGGCTGTGGCTGCTGAACGTGCGCGCGCTGCGCAAGGCGGCCATCACGCGCCCGTTCATGAAGGCCTACCTGCGCTTGCTGCCGCGCATGTCGCAGACCGAGAAGGAGGCGCTCGAGGCCGGCACGGTGTGGTGGGACGGGGAACTGTTCACCGGCGACCCGCGCTGGCAGAAGCTGCTCGCCGCCAAGCCCCCGCAGCTGACGGCCGAGGAACAGGCCTTCCTCGACGGGCCGTGCATGCAGCTGTGCGCGATGCTCGATGACTGGAACATCACGCACGAGCGCGGCGACCTGCCGCCGGCGGTGTGGGAATTCCTCAAGGCGCGCGGCTTCTTCGCGATGATCATCCCGAAGAAGTATGGCGGCCTGGAGTTCTCCGCCTACGCACACTCGTGCGTGCTGTCGCTGCTCGCCAGCCGCAGCACCACCTGCTCCTCCACGGTCGCCGTGCCCAACTCCCTGGGGCCCGCGGAGCTTCTCAACCACTACGGCACCGAGGAACAGAAGGCCCACTACCTGCCGCGCCTGGCCCGCGGCGAGGAAGTGCCGTGTTTCGCCCTCACCGGGCCGCGCGCCGGCTCCGATGCCGGCTCCATCCCGGACACCGGCATCGTCTGCCGCGGCACCTGGCAGGGCCACGAGGTCATCGGCCTCAGGCTCAACTTCTCCAAGCGCTACATCACGCTGGCCCCCGTGGCCACGGTGATCGGGCTGGCCTTCCGCATGTTCGACCCGGACGGGCTGCTGGGCGGCAAGAGCGACATCGGCATCACGGTCGCGCTCATCCCGCGCAACACCCCCGGGATCACCATCGGCCGGCGCCACTTCCCGCTGAACATCCCGTTCCAGAACGGGCCCATCCAGGGCAAGGACGTGTTCGTGCCGCTGGAATTCATCGTCGGCGGCCCGAAGCTTGCCGGGGCCGGCTGGCGCATGCTGGTCGAGCAGCTCTCGGTCGGGCGCTGCATCTCGCTGCCCTCCAGCGCCACCGGCGGTGCCAAGGCCGGGGTGTGGGCGACGGGCGCCTACGCGCGCATCCGCACCCAGTTCAACACCCCGGTCGCCAAGTTCGAGGGCGTGGAGGCGGTGCTGGCACGCATGGTCGGCCTCACCTACACCATGGATGCCGCCCGCTCGGTCACCGCCGGGGCCATCGATGGTGGCGAGAAGCCCTCGGTACCCTCGGCCATGCTCAAGTACCACGTGACGGAGATGGGCCGCCAGGTGGCCAACGATGCGATGGACATCCATGGTGGCAAGGGCATCTGCCTGGGGCCGAGCAACTACCTCGGCCGCGGCTACGAGATCGTGCCGGTGGCGATCACGGTGGAGGGCGCCAACCTGCTCACGCGTAACCTCATCATCTTCGGCCAAGGGGCGATCCGCTGCCACCCGTTCGTGCTGCGCGAGATGACCGCGGCGCGCAACCCCGACCGGCGTGCCGGCGTGGACGAGTTCGACCGCGCCCTGTTCGGGCACGTCGGCTTCAGCATCTCCAATGCGGTGCGCTCCTTCGTCATGGCCCTCACCCACGCGCGCTTCACGCGCGCCCCGGTGCGCGGCACCACCGCGCGCTACTACCAGCACGTGGTGCGCTTCAGCGCCTCGTTCGCCTTCGCGGTGGACGTGGCGATGCTCACCCTCGGGGGCTACCTGAAGAAGAAGGAGAACCTGTCGGCGCGCCTGGGGGACGTGCTCTCGGACATGTACCTGGCCTCCATGGTGCTCAAGCACCACGAGAACCAGGGACGGCGCGAGGAGGACCTGCCGATCGTCGAGTGGGCCTGCCGCGCGCTGCTCTACGATGCCCAGGAGCGCCTGCATGGCTTCCTGCGCAACTTCCCGAACCGCTTCCTCGCCGGGCTGATGCGCGTGCTGATCTTCCCGCGCGGGCGCATCTACTCCGCTCCCGACGACCGCCTCGGCCGCAAGGTCGCCGCGCTGGTGAGCGCGCCGACCCAGGCGCGCGACCTGTTGTGCGAGTACACCTACCGCCGGGTCGAGCCGGGCAACGCGCTCGGCCTGCTGCAGGAGGCGCTGCTGCTGGCCGTGCAGCTGGAGCCGCTGGAGAAGCGCATCCGCGTCGAGGGCGTCAAGACCGGCCGGGTGAGCGCGCTCGACCTGCCGGGCCGCATCCAGCAGGCACTGGCCGCCGGCATCGTCTCGGAGACCGAGGCGGCCGCGCTGCGCGACTACGACCGCAAGGTCATGGACCTGATCCACGTGGATGACTTCGACCCGCAGGCGCTGGGCACGCAGACCCAGGCGGCCACGAGATCCAGCGCGCACGTGGCATGAACGCACGCACTGCGCTGCCCGCCACACCCGCTGCGCCACTGGCGCAGCCGGCGGTCGCCACGCAGCGCTGCGAGAACTGCGGCAACGAGGTGGCACAGCGCTACTGCGGCGCCTGCGGGCAGCGCGCGCAGCCGCCGCTGCACTCGCTCGTGCACTTCTCCAAGGTGGCCGCCGAGGACCTGACGCACGCGGACTCGCGGCTGTGGCGCACGCTCGGCGCGCTGCTGTTCCGGCCCGGGTTCCTCACCGTGGAGTTCCTCGGCGGCCGCCGCGCGCGCTACCTGCCGCCGGTGCGGCTGTACCTGGTGCTGTCGGTGGCGTTCTTCCTGTTCGCCGCGGCCACCCAGCCAAAGCTGGCGGTGCTGCAGTTCAGCGACGATGGCCGGACAGTGCACCCGCTGGTCTTGAGCGGCGGCGAGGCCACGGGCGCCGCCGAGACGCCCGCGCAGCGCGCGCAACGGCTGTGCGCCGCTGCCAACTACGACGGGCCGTGGAGCGCGCGGCTGCAGCCGGCCTTCAGGAACGCCTGCCGCAAGGCGGTCGAGGACGACGGCCGCGAGCTGCAGGTGGCCTTCCTGCACAACGTGCCGCGGGCGATGTTCGTGTTCCTGCCGCTGCTGGCCGGGGTGATGATGCTGCTCTACTGGAAGCCGCGGCGCTACTATGTCGAGCACCTGCTGCTGCTGGTGCACAATCATGCGTGCGTGTTCCTCACGACCATGCTGGCCTTCGCACTCACGAAGCTGCTGCACCCGCTCGCCGGGCTCATCCAGTTCGCGGTATTCGTGTACCTCGCCTGGTACATCTTCCGTTCGATGCGGGTGGCTTACCGCCAGGGCCGCATGCTCACCGGCGCCAAGTTCGCCGCGCTGGCCGCCTCGTACATGTTCTTCGGCGTGCTCATGCTCGCCCTCACCAGTGTCTACAGCGTCCTCATGCTCTGAAGGAGTCCTCCATGCGTAACCTCATCCTCGCCGCCCTGCTGCTGGCAGCCCCATGGGCGCTCGCCGCGGACCGCACGCCCGCGCCGCCGGGTGCGCAGGTCTACATCATTGCGCCGAAGGATGGCACCAGGATCCATGGCCCGGTACTGGTGCAGTTCGGGCTCAAGGGCATGGGCGTCGCCCCTGCCGGGATCAAGTTCGACGACACCGGTCACCACCACCTGCTGGTGGACGCCGACGTGCCGGAAGACCTGTCGCTGCCGCTGCCGGCGACGCAGAAGATCCTGCACTTCGGCAAGGGGCAGACCGAAACCACGCTCAACCTGCCTCCGGGCACGCACACCCTGCAGCTGGTGCTCGGCGACCGCAACCACGTCCCGCACGACCCGGCGGTGATCTCCCCGAAGATCACCATCACGGTCACGGAGTAGGCGCAGCCGCCATGCCGCGCGCGATCCTGCACGTCGACATGGATGCCTTCTACGCATCCGTCGAGCAGCACGACGACCCGAGCCTGGCGGGCCAGCCGGTCATCGTCGGCTGGGCCGGCGCCCGCGGGGTGGTGGCCGCGGCCAGCTACGAGGTGCGGCGCTTCGGCGTGCACTCGGCCATGCCCATGCACCAGGCGCTGCGCCTGTGCCCGCAGGCGCTGTGCGTGCGCCCGCGCATGGCCCGCTACCAGGAGGTCTCGGCCCAGGTCTTCGGCATCTTCCGCGAGGTCACCCCGCTGGTGCAGGGACTGTCCCTGGACGAGGCCTTCCTTGATGTCAGCGCAAGCCAGCAGCTGCTGGGCGATGCGGTGCAGATCGCACGCCGCATCAAGCAGCGCATCCGCGAACTCACCGGGCTTAGCGCCTCGGTGGGTGTCGCCTCCAACAAGCTCGTCGCCAAGATCGCCTCCGACCTCGCCAAGCCCGACGGGCTGACGGTGGTGACGCCGGAGCGCGTGCGCGAGGTGCTCGACCCGCTGTCGGTGCGCCGCATGCCGGGCCTGGGCCGCAAGAGCGGCGCCAAGGTCGAGGCGGCCGGGATCACTACGCTCGGCCAGCTGCGCAGCGCGCCCGATGCGGTGCTGTGGCCGCTGTTCGGCCGCTACAGCGCCTGGATGCGCGAGCGCGCCGCCGGCATCGACGAGCGCCCCGTGCAGGTGGACGCCGAGGACAAGTCCCTGAGCACCGAGGACACCTTCGAGCACGACATCGGCGATGCTGCGATCCTCAAGCGCGAGCTGGCGCGCCTGGCGGACCTGGCCACGAGCAGGCTGCGCGCGCGCGCGCTGGTCACCGGCTGCGTGGGGGTGAAGATCCGGCGCGGGGACTTCACCACCTTTACGCGCCAGCGCGCCCTGGCGCCGCCGACCTGCGAGGGGCGCACCGTGAGCGCCGTGGCGGCCGAACTGCTCGAGCGCTGGCTCACCGTGAACCCCCAGGCGAAACTTCGCCTGCTGGGCGTGGTCCTCACTGAACTGACCCCGGCCGCCCAGCTGGGCCTGTTCGAGGATCCCCGCCAGAGCGGCGCCCTGGATGCCACGCTGGACCAGGCGCGCGCGCGCTTTGGCGCCAAGGCGCTGCGCCGCGGCAACACCATCGAGTAGCATCGGGCCATGTATCTCACCTTCTTCGGCCTCAACGAGAAGCCGTTCGCGATCACCCCGGATCCGCGCTACCTGTACCTGAGCGAGCGCCACGCCGAGGCGCTCGCGCACCTCCTGTACGGCATCAACGAGGCCGGCGGCTTCGTGCAGCTCACCGGCGAGGTCGGCACCGGCAAGACCACGATCGTGCGCTCACTGCTGGCGCAGACCCCGAAGAACGCCGAGATCGCCCTGATCCTCAACCCGAAGATGACGCCCGCGGAGTTCCTGCTCACCATCTGCGAGGAGCTGGGGATCGGTGTGCCTGACTCCGCGCTCGGCAGCCTGAAGGACCTGGTCGACATCCTCAGCCACTACCTGCTGCGCGCGCACGCGGCCGGGCGGCGCGTGGTGCTGGTGGTGGACGAGGCACAGAACCTGTCCCCGGAAGTACTCGAGCAGGTGCGCCTGCTCACCAATCTCGAGACCAACACGCAGAAGCTGCTGCAGATCATCCTCATCGGCCAGCCGGAACTGCGCGAGCTGCTCGGGCGCAACGAGCTGCGCCAGCTCGCCCAGCGCGTCACCGGGCGCTATCACCTGAACCCGCTGTCGCGCGAGGAAACCTCCGCCTACGTGCGCCACCGCCTGCGCGTGGCAGGTTCGACCGCGGACATCTTCGCACCGGCAGCCCTCGGCGAGGCGTATCGGCTCTCCGAGGGCGTGCCGCGCGTGATCAATGTCATCAGCGACCGCGCGCTGCTCGGGGCCTACACGCTCGACCGCCACCGCGTGACCGGGGGGCTGATGCGCCATGCCGCCACCGAGGTGTTCGGGCGACGCTTCGCGCCCCGCTGGCTGCCATGGGCACTGACGGCCGGCATCGCGGCCCTGCTTGCCATCGCCACCATTGCGCTGTGGCAGCTGCAGCCCTGGGGCGCGCACGCCACGGCGGCAGCCGCGCCGGCGGCGCAGCCCGCTGCACCGGCCGCGGTCGCAGCCAGTGCGCCCGCGAGCGTGACGCCGGCGGCCGCGCCCGCCCCGCACCTGGCGGAACTACTCACGCGGTACGGCGCACGGACCGACACCGACAGCGCCTTCGCGCGGCTGTTCGCGCTGTGGGGCGCCAAGTACCAGCCCGGCGCCACCGACCCGTGCACCCAGGCCGCGCAGCAGGGCCTCGAGTGCGTCGCCGAACGTGGCTCCTTCGGGCAGCTGCACCTGTACAACCACCCGGCGATCCTGCTGCTGACCGATGCCTCCGGGGCCAGCCACCAGGTGGTACTCACGGCGCTCGGCGAGGAGCAGGCGAGTCTTGAGCTCGGTGGCACGCACGTCGTGCCGCTCGGGGAACTCACGCGCTACTGGCTCGGGGACTTCGTCATGCTGTGGCACCCGGCCAACGCGCCCGTGAAGCCCCTCTCCGCCGGCATGCGCGGCGCAGACGTGCGCTGGCTCAGGCAGAGCCTGCAGCGCCTGCACGGCGCGCCGGCCGATGCGCACGCCAGCGACCTGTTCGATGGGCAGCTGGTCTCGCAGGTGCGGGACTTCCAGCGCGAGCACCAGCTCGCGGTCGACGGCATCGCCGGCGTGCAGACCCAGATCGCGCTCGCGAGCGCGACGGCCGAGGCCGGCGTGCCCCTCCTGTCCGCCCGTGAAACTCCGCAGCACGGTGGGTAATCGATGTCATTCATCCTCGACGCACTGAAGAAATCCGAAAGCGACCGCCAGCGCCAGAGCGGGCCGGCGCTGTTCGAGGTCAAGGTCGCACCGCGCCGCCTCGGGCTGCCCACCTGGGCGATCGCCATCGGCGTGCTGCTCGGCATCAACCTCATCATCGTCATGTGGATGCTGCTGCGGCATCCGTCGCACCCGGAGGCGGCGAACGCGGCCGCTCCCGTCACGACGCAGGCGTCCGCACCTGCAAGCACACCGGCACCCCTGCCGGTGCCGGTGCCGGTGCCGGTGCCGGTGCCGGCCGCACCGGCCCCCGCCCCTGCGGCGAGTGTGCCCACGCCGGTGGCCAACGCCGCCCAGGCGCAGGGCCTGCCGCCGGCATCGTTACCCGCGGCGGGCAATGCGGATACGAATCCAGAGGACCTGGCACCAGCCTCCGAGCCTGCACCGCTTTTGGGCAGCCACGTGAAGCGCGGCACCGCCGAGGGGGTACCGCTGTACCAGGACGCAGCGGTCGTGCCCGGCACCCACATCCCGCAGCTGCGCCTTGACCTGCATGTCTACGCCGCGCGTCCCGAGGAGCGCTTCGTGATGATCAACATGAAGAAGCTGCGCGAAGGGGACACCCTGCCCGAGGGCGTGCGCGTGGAGAGCATCACGCCGGAAGGGGCCATCCTGTCCTATTCCGGCTCGCGGTTCATGCTGCCCAGCCCGTAGCCTGCCGCAGCGCCCCTCAGGGCGTTTTTCCCTGATTTTCCGTGCATTTGTCACGCTCCGGGAGGGCCCTCCGGGTCCCTGCCCCTGTCACATTTGACCAGTTTCACAGAATCCGGCGCCCGTTAGCGACAGGCCACCTGCCTTGGGTCATCTTCGTTGTGGTCGGCGGGGCGAAAGCGCCCGACGGGCAGGTTTTCGGAAGCGGTGACAGTGGCCACGAGTACTCCAGCGCAAACTTCCAAAGCAACGGGCCCGCAGGGCACGGTGTCCGGGCCGTTTGTACTCAAGTCACCGCCTCTGATCGTGCTCACGCAGGACGAGAAGTTCCTCGCCCTGCTGCGCAAGGTGTCCGAACCCGAGCACACCGTGCGCGCCGCGGGCTCGGAGATCGACCTCTCCGCCGCACTGATGACCCATCACGCAGGTGTTGCCGTACTGGATGCGGCGTCGCTTGCCACCCCAGCGGTGCAGCTCGCCGCACGCCTGCGCGCGCAGTTTCCCGACCTGGTTCTGATCGTCGCCGGCGGCCCCGCCGAGCAGGCCGCACTGGCGGCACAGATCACCGACGGCTCGGTGCACCGCTTCCTGCACAAGCCGCTCTCCGAGCAGCGCGTGCGCCTGTTCGTCGAATCCGCGTGGCGGCGGGCGCTCGAGGCCAGCAGCGACCGCCGCGCCGCATCCCCGCCCCCGGCTGCCGCCGGCAAGCCGTGGCTGCTGATCGGCGTGGTCGCCCTCGTGCTGGCCGCAGCGGCGGTCTGGTTCCTCATGCACTCCGCCGGGGAGGCTACGCACGGCACCTCCGCGACCTCCGCGGCCGATGATGCCGCGCTCGAGAAGCTTCTGCAGCGTGCCGACCATGCATTGGCGACCGGCGCCCTGGTGGCACCGCCGCAGGAGAACGCCGCGGACCTGTACCGCGAGGCGCTGCGCCTGTCGGGGCGCGATCCGCGCGCGGTGAGCGGACTTGAGCAGGTCATCGACCGGCTGCTTGCGGATGCGGACGCGCAGCTGCAGGGGCGCCACTTGGAGGCCGCGCAGCAGCTGGCCGATGCCGCGCGCCTCATCAGCCCCGGCCACCCGCGGGTCGCGTTCCTGTCGGCTCAGATCGGCGCGCAGCGCGAGCGGCTCGTGCTGTCCAAGGCACAGCGCGCCGCGGCCAGCGGCGATGTCAGCTCGGCGCTGGCGGTGCTGGATGATGCCAGCCGCGGCGGCGAGCACCGCTCGACCCTGGTCGACGAGGCGCGGCAGCAGCTTGCCCAGAAGCAGGTCGATGCGCGCGTCAGCGATTTCCTCAACCGCGGGCGTGAGGCACTGGGCAGCGGTGCGGTGCTGCAGCCACCGGAGGCCAACGCGCGCTTCTACATCGAGTCGGCACACACCCTCGCACCGAACAGTCCCCAGGTGCAGCAGGCGCGTGCGGAGCTGGCCACGCGCCTTGCCACCGAGGCGCGCCAGGCCGTCACGGCGGGCAACGCCCAGGCAGCCGATGCCTGGATCGCCGCAGCCGCCGAGGCTGGCGCGGATGCCACCGAGGTGGAGACTCTGCGCGCCGCCAGCGCGCAGCTGCACGGGGCGACGCGCGCGGACTCCACCGCGCGCCTGGAGACTCTCTTCAACCAGCGCATCTCGCAGGGCCGGGTCCTTGAGCCTGCCAACGACAGCGCCCGTTATTACCTGGAGCAGCTGGCGCAGGCCGAGCCCGCCAGCAGCTCGACCTTAAGCGCCCGCACCGCCTTCGAGACCCGTCTCACGGACGAGGCGCGCGCGGCGGTGCACGGCGGGGACTACCCGGCCGCACGGCACTGGCTGAATGCTGCGAACGCCAACGGCGTAAGCCCCACTGTCATCGGCGCCATCGAGGCGGAACTGACCGCCGCCCAGGCCAGCACTATGAAGGCTGCGGCTGTCCCCGCCACCGCGGCGGCGGCGGCGGCGGGCATTGGCGCCGCCGCTACCCCGGCAAGCGCAACCCCTGCCGCCGCATCCACGCTGCCGGGCAGCACCGGGGCAGCCGCCGCGGGCCGCCCGGGCGCCGCCGGCGCCACGGGGGCTGCTAGCGCTTTCGTGGGCGCGAGCGAGCTGAATCGCACGCGCTATACCCAGCCTGCGTACCCGACGTCCGCGCGCGAGCGCGGCATCGAGGGCTGGGTGGACCTGCAGTTCCTGGTCCGCAAGGACGGCTCGCTCGGGGACCTCACCGTGGTGGGCGCCGAGCCGGTCGGGGTGTTCGAGCAGTCCGCCCTGGATGCGGTACGGCGCTGGCGCTACCAGCCGATCATGCGTGACGGACAGCCGAGCGAGCAGCGCGCCAGGATCCGCCTGCGCTTTGCGGTGAAGCCATGACCGCCGACCGCAGCGGGGTGCCGGCGCGCGTGCTGGTGGTGGACGATGACGTGCGCTACAGCGAATGGTTGCGCCATCACCTGGACGTGGTGTGCCCGCAGGCGAGCGTCAGCCTGCTGAACCTCGGCGAGTTCGAGCGCTGGTGCTCCCTGTTCTCCGGCCGCGACTGCGATCTCCTGCTGCTCGGGGCAAGCTTCGGCGCCAGCCCCGAGGATCCGGCCGCCCTCGGCCTCACCATGCTGCGCCGCCTGCGCGACCAGCCGGCAACACCTGCCGTCATCGCCCTCGCGGAAGAGGGCAACGAGCTCACCGCGGTGCGCGCGCTGCAGCTTGGTGCGGTCGATTACCTGCCCAAGCGCCTGCTTACGCCCGATCGCCTGCGCACCGCCGTGCGCGTGGCGCTGCGGCGCGTGGAGCGGCGCGTCGCCCGGCGCCTGGCGAGTCTCGCCAACCTGTCGCGCGAGCAGGCGCTGAAGGCCCAGGCCGAGGCGGCCGTGGCCGCCGCCTTCGGTGAGGCGCCAGGGGCGGCGGATGCCGCCCAAGCCGCGCCTGCCGACAACGCGCCGATCGCGGGCGCCGAGGGCGAAGCACTCCAGCCGGCCGGCGTTGCGGCGCTGCTGGCAGCGGCGAACGCGGAGGTGATCCCCGGCTACACGCTGCGACTGAAGATCGGCGAGTCGGAGAAGGCCATCGTTTACCTCGCCACCAGCAGCCACCGCGGCCACAACGTGGCGCTGAAGGTGAGCAAGACGCTCAGCGAGGAATCCGCCGGACGGCAGTTCCTCGAGCGCGAATACACCGCCATCATGGCCGTGCGCAGCCCGCTGGTGGTGGAGATCTACGACTACGGACTGCACGCCGGGCTCGAGTACCTTGCGATGGAGTACCTGCCGCGCGGGGACCTGAAGGCGCGCATCCAGCGCGGCGTGAGCGAGCAGGACGCGCTGCACTACCTGGTGCAGATCGCCTCCGCCCTGCAGGTGGTGCACGAGGCCGGCCTGGTGCACCGTGACCTGAAGCCGCCGAACGTGATGCTGCGCGAGAACGATGGCGTGGCGCTGATCGATTTTGGCCTGGCGCGCTCGCTGCAGGGCAATACGGCGAGCACGCACACCGGCGTGCTGCTCGGCTCGCCCTACTACATGAGTCCCGAGCAGGCCCTCGGGGAGACCCTGGACGCGCGCTCGGACTTCTACAGCCTCGGCGTCATCTGCTACGAGATGCTCATCGGGAACAAGCCCTACACCGGCGGCACCGCCATGGAAGTGCTGCAGCAGCACGTCAGCGCCCCGCTGCCGGTGCTGCCGCCGCAGCTGGCGCGCTACCAGCCCTTCCTGGCCCGCCTGCTCGCCAAGTCCCGCGGCGAGCGCTTCGCCACCGCAGCGGAGATCATGGTGGCCGCGGCCGCGCTGCGCAACGGCGCCGCGGGCGAGGCGCAGCCCAGCGCCGCCTAGTTCGCGCGCGCCGCCGCGCGCCGCTGGAACCCGCGCCCGAGCGCGAGCGCCAGCACCGCCCACCCCGCCGCCACGACCGCCCCGACCCAGCCGATGGCCGCCGGCCCGAACCCCAGGCCGCCGGTGAGTGCCTTGTAGAGGGAGCCACTGAGCGCGTCGCCGCCGCGGTAGGCGAAGGTGTCGATCAGGCTCTTGGCCTGGTACTTCTCCTCGCGGCTCACTACCGTGAACAGCGAATCGCGGCACGGGCGCGTGAGCCCGTAGTCTGCGACGCGGCGCACCGAGTACACCCCGATCAGCACCGCAAAGGTCGGCACCAGTGCAAACAGCGCGTAGCCGGCCACCATGATCAAAGGCACCGCGACCAGCAGTGCGCGCATGCCGAACCACCTGAACAGGCGGCTGAACAGCAGTGCCTGCAGCAACAGCGATGCCAGCTGCACGCAGAAGTCGACGCGGGCGAAGAACTGGGCGCGCTCGTCGGTGCTGTGGAAGATCTTGGAGACGAAGGCCGCCTGCTCCAGGTAGAGGAAGGTCGACACCCAGGTCATGAACAGCACGAACACCGCGATCCCGGCCAGGTATGGCGAGCGCGCCACCTGCGCAAAGGCTGCGAACACCCCGCCGCCGACACCGCGGTGCGCATCCGCCGGCATGGTGGCCGCCGGCCGCCCGTGCTGTCCCTGGCGGCGCTGCCAGCCGATGATCTGCGCCATGAACACCAGCGCCAGCAGCAGCAGGGCCGCCGACACCGGCAGCAGGTTGATGGCCCCCAGGCGCAGTGCCAGCGCGTTGGTGGCCAGCGGGCCGAGCAGCCCGCCGGTGCTGGCCCCGGCCCAGATGAAGCCGAACATGCGCGTGGCCTGCTCGCGGCTGAACACGTCCGCCATCAGGCTCCAGAAGGCGGCCACCACGAACAGGTTGAACACGCTCACCCAGACGAAGTAGGTGCGGGCGATCCAGGTGTGGTCCGCCTGCACGCGGAACCAGACCCAGAACAGCAACAGGTTCAGAGCGAAGAACCCGTAGACCCACGGCAGGAACACCGAGCGCGGGAAGCGCGAGGTGAGCCAGCCGTACACCGGCTGCAGCAGCAGCATGACGCCGAACACGCCCCAGAACAGGTAGGGGATCTTGTCCAGCCCGCCGGTGATTCCGAGCGCGTCGCGCACCGGGCGCAGCATCGTGTAGCTGGAGAAGGTGCACAGCAGGGTCGCGAAGGAGGCCAGCAGCGCCGGCGCCTCGCCCGGCTCAAGGACGACCAGGCGACGCAGGAATTGGTTCATGGCATACCACTTCGGTGTTGTGATTTTCTAAGTCCAGGACGAAGGCCCGGTAATCGTCCGGGTGATCGTGGGCACGCAGCCCCGGGCGGCCGTGATCGCGGCCGCCGGCGCGCAAGCTCGCGCACGTTCACCCCGCTGTGCTCGCTCACGGCTGCGCTCCTGCGGACTTGAGGTAATCCACCACCACGCGCGTCATGGCGCGCAGCCCGACTTCGATGCCGCGCTCGTCCAGGTAGAACAGGTCCGAGTGGTTGGACGGGGCGGTCAGCGGGTCCTGCGTCTGCGGCGTCACGCCCACCAGGAAGTAGAACCCCGGCACCTGCCTGGCGAAGAACGAGAAGTCCTCGGCGGCCGTGATCAACGGCGTCTGCACGAGGTTGGCGGCCCCGACCACCGCTTCCAGCGACGGCAGCACGCGCCCGGTGAGCGCCGGGTCGTTGTAGGTTACCGGGTAGTGATCCGGGCCCAGGACCAGTTCCGCCGTGGCACCGTTGGCAAGCGCGGTGTGCTCGATGATGAGCTTCATGTGATCGAGCACCACGGTGCGCTGCGCCTCGGTGAAGGTGCGGATGGTGCCGAGCATGTTCACCTCGGCGGGGATGATGTTGTTGCGGATGCCGCCCTTGATGGCACCGATGCTCACGATGGCCGGATTTGCGGTGATGTCGACGTCGCGGCTGACCACGGTCTGCAGCGCCGAGACCATCTGCGCGGCGGTCACGATCGGGTCGACCGCCTGCCAGGGTCGCGCGCCGTGGGACTGCCTGCCCTTGACGCTGATCTTGAAGGAGTCAACCCCGGCCATCAAAGGACCTGCGCGGTAGGCAATCTGCCCGGCGCGCTCGCCGGCCCACACGTGCATGCCGAACACCGCCTGCGGCCGGTATTTGTCGAACACGCCTTCCTTGAGCATCAGTTGCGCGCCGCCTTCCTCGCCCTCGGGCGCGCCCTCCTCGGCGGGCTGGAAGATGAACAGCACATTGCCGGGAATGCTGGCGCGCGTGGCGGCCAGGGTGGCGGCGAGTCCCATGAGCATTGCCGTGTGCGCGTCGTGGCCGCAGGCGTGCATCACCCCGACCGTCTCACCGCGGTAACTCGCGGTGACGTGCGAGGCAAACGGCACGTCGGTCTTCTCGGTCACCGGCAGCGCGTCCATGTCGGCGCGCACGGCCACCGTCGGGCCCGGCAGTTTGCCCCGCAGCAGGCCCACCACGCCGGTGTGCGCGACGCCGGTCTGCACCACCAGGCCGAGCGCGCGCAGCTGGTCGGCGACGATCTGCGCCGTGCGCGTTTCGCGGTTGCCCAGCTCCGGGTGGGCGTGCAGGTCGCGCCGCCAGGCAATCACCTGGGGCAGCTCTCTGGCGTTCAGGGCATCCAGCTCGGCGGCGGTCAGTCCCGCGGCCGGGATGGCCTGGGCCATGGTGGCAGCGACGGCGGCGATGACGATGGCTCTCACGCGTGTCAGTTCCCGTTTGGTGCCGATGGCTGTTGTCGCTGCGGCGCGTGCCACATCAGCGCGCTAGTGTGCCACAGCCGCCCGGGCGGCAAGGCGCGCGCTTGACGCCCGCCGCAGCTGCGGCGCAACCTCACCGCCAGCCTGCACTCCAGGCCGGGAGCACAGAAATGAAAAGAAGAGAGTTCGTCGCGGCCGGCGTGGCCGCGCTGGGTGGCTGCGTCCTTCCCTACCGGCGCGTGTTCGGCGCCGAACCTGCCGCCGCGCTGCCGATCGTCGGCCTCGATGGCCGCCAGCTCTCCCTCAGCGCCGCCGACCTCCAGGACCTGCGCGCCAGCCTGCGCGGTGAGCTGATCACCGCGAGCTCGCCCGACTACGACAGCGCGCGGCGGCTGTGGATTCCCACCTTTGACCGCCGCCCGTCTTTGATCGTGCGCTGCGCGGGCGCGGGGGATGTCAAACGCGCGGTCAGTTTCGCCGCCGCCCACGGCCTGTTGACGGCGGTGCGCGGCGGTGGCCACAGCCTCTCCGGTCAATCCGGGGTCGACAACGGCATGGTGATCGATGTCTCGCCCATGCGCATGGTCGAGGTCGACCCGGTCGCCAGGCGTGCGCGCGTGGCCGCAGGCTCGCTGCTCGGCGAGCTGGACCTGGAGGCCGCCGAGTTCGGGCTCGCCACCACCGCCGGCACGGTCGCCGACACCGGGGTGGCCGGCCTCACCCTGGGTGGCGGCATCGGGCGCCTCGCCCGCAAGCACTCACTATCCTGCGACAACGTCACCGCCTTCGAGTTGGTCACGGCCGATGGCCGCTGGCAGCGTGCCAGTGCGAGCGAGAATCCGGACCTGTACTGGGCGCTGCGCGGCGGCGGCGGCAACTTCGGAGTCGTGACCTCGTTCGAATTCCAGCTGCACGAGCTGGCGCCGGTGATCTACGGCGGCACCATCACCTATCCGTTCGACGATGCCCGCGGGCTGCTGCGCTCCTACATGGAGCTCTGCGCGCACGCCCCCGACGAGCTGGACGTCGATGTCGACCTGCAGGCCGCCGACGACGGCGGCCGCGAAGTCCAGTTCAGCGTCTGTTACTGCGGGCCAGCGGCGGATGCCGAGCGGGTGGTGGCGCCCCTGCGCAAGCTCGGCAAGGCGACCGCGGACAAGCTCGGACCGGTCAGCTACTTGAAGCTGCAGGGCAGCGCCAACATGCCCGGGCACAGCAACGCGGGCCTGTACATCAAGGGCGGCCTCCTGTCCGCGCTCACCCCTGCGCTCATCGACGCCATGCTCGACTACATCGACCACAACCCCTCACCGAGCTTCGACCTGGGCATCGAGCACATGGGCGGCGCCATCAGCCGCGTCGCCCCCGATGCGACCGCGTATTTCAACCGGCACGCCACGCACAACCTGCTGGCTTTGGGGTACTGGAGAATACCGGCCGACGGTCCGGAGGCGGCCGAGCGCAACGCCACCTGGGTGCGCGGCGCATGGAAGCAGCTCGAGCCATTCACGCAGGGCCACTACGTGAACATCATGACCAGCGATGCGACCGAGGGCCGCGCGCACTCCGCGTACGGGGACAATTTCCCGCGGCTGGCCGCGCTCAAGAAACGTTACGATCCGAACAATTTGTTTCGCCTTAACGCCAACATCAAGCCAGCGTAGCCGTGCCGGCCTGCGGCCACGCTTGACACATCTTCATCATAAAGGTGCAATGCATTCCGGCCCGGGCTGGTGGGCCGTAGGGTCGCGAGCGCAAAAGAAAAATCCATGCATCTTGTCGATACGACCCTGTTCTATTCCCCGACCAGCGGCGGCGTTAAGCGCTACCTGACCGCCAAGCACGCCTGGCTGCGGGCGCACACTTCCTGGGAGCACACGATCCTGGTGCCCGGGCGCGAGGCGCACATGGAGCGTGGCGCGGTCTCCACGATCCGCGGATACCCGGTGCCCGGGACGTTCAACTACCGCCTGCCGCTGAACCCGCGCCACTGGGTGCGCCTGCTCGATGAGCTCGAGCCGAGCCTCATCGAGGCCGGGGACGCCTTCCATCCGGCCTGGTGCGCGGCGCGCGTGGCGCGCCGGCGCGGCATCGGGCTCGCCGCCTTCTATCACTCGAACCTGCCGCAGATCATCAGCAAGCGGGTCGGCGGCTCGCTGTCGGCTCCGGCGCTGCGCCGCTACATCCGCTTCGTGTACGAGCGCTTCGACGTGGTGTTCGCCCCCAGCCGGCTCATGTGCGCCTACCTGCACGACCTGGGCGTGCCGCATGCCGTGCACCAGCCGCTGGGGGTGGATGTGGAGGTGTTCAATCCGCAGCGCCGCAGCCATGATCTGCGCGCACGGCTGGGATTGCCGGCGAGTGCGCGCGTGCTGATCTACGCCGGGCGCTTTTCCGGGGAGAAGAATGTCCCGGTGCTGCTGCAGGCATTCGCACGCCTCGGCGCCCCGTATCACCTGCTGCTGATCGGCGGCGAGCGCGCGGCGCGTCCGTCGGCCAACGTGACCATGCTGCCCTACCGCCGCGACAGCGTGGAGCTGGCGCGGTGGCTCGCCTCGGCCGATGCACTGGTGCATGCCGGGACCAAGGAGACCTTCGGTCTCGTGATCCTGGAGGCCATGGCCTGCGGGCGCCCGGTGGTAGCGGCACGCGCCGGCGCCTTCCCGGAGTTCATCGACGGAAGCGTCGGTGCACTGGCCGCACCATATGACCCGGCGAGCATGGCCGAGGCCGTCGATGGGCTGTACGAGCGCGACCTGGATGCCGTCGGCGCGGCCGCGCGCGCACGCGTGATCCGGCAGTTCACCTGGAACCGAGCCTTCCACATGCAGATGGCGACCTACGCATCCCTGGTGGGTACGCAACGCCAGGAAGTGCCCGAGAGCGAGGCGGAGATCCTGTCCCCGAGTCCCTGAAGGCGGCCACGCGCGGGCGGCATTCACCCCCTAGCGCACGATCAACAGTACCCCGCAGAACAGGAACACCGCCCCGAGCGTGCGCGTCACGCTCAGCGGATGCTGCGCGAAGCCGAGCCAGCCGAAGTGATCGAGCACCAGCGAGGTGACCAGCTGGCCGAGCACGACCAGTGCCAGCAGCGCCGCCGCCCCCAGGCGCGGGCCGAGGATGATGCTGGAGGCGACGTACAAGGCGCCCATGACGCCCCCGAACCAGGCCCATAACGGCACCAGGTGTACCTGGCCGCGCGCCGGCCACGGAGCGCCCGTGGCGAGGACGAACAGCAGCAGCGCCAGTGAGCCGACCAGGAAACTGACGAGCGCGGCGACCATGGGGCTCATCAGCACCCCGCGCAGCGTGATATTCATGCCCACCTGCAGCGAGATCCCCACGCCCACGGCCAGCGCCAGGAAGTACAGCAGCCCCTGTTGCATCAGGCGCTCCCGCGCAGCGCGCGCAGCAGCGCCATGCCGGCGCGGCTGCCCGCCAGCGCCAGCACCAGGCGCCAGAACACGCGTTTGCCCAGGGGGACCGGCCGCGGCGGGATCGCACGGTAGAACGCGAGGGCGGCCTCGCGGTGCACGTGCGCCGCCGGGGCCGACAAGGTCCATGAACCTGCGACACTTGCGATGCGGAACGTGCCGGGCGAGGGTGCCTCGATCACCGCGTCCTCGAGCACCGCCGGCAAGCCGGCCGGCGCGCCGGTGGCGAAGCCCACCGCGAGCGGCAGCCCCGGCGGGTCCGCGCTGGCGCCACTGAGTGTCAGGCCGAGTGCACCCGCACCGCGTGCGCACGTGACCGTGCCGGCGAAGCGCACCACCGGCTCAGCCATCCGCATACCCATACTTACCGGCCGCCACTGTTTTAGCTCCTTGCCGCCACCTCGGGGATTGTACGATAGCGCGCGTGCAACCTTCGCAACTCGAGCCGCGCCGCGACCTTACCCTCACCCATGCGACCTCGCTGGTGGTGGGCATCACCATCGGCACCGGCGTGTTCCTGAAATCCGCCGCCATGGCGCAGGCGGTCGGCACGCCGGCGCTGGTGCTGTGCGCCTGGGTGGTCGCCGGCATGGTGGCGCTGATCGGCGCGCTATGCTTCTCGGAGCTCGGGGCGATGCTGCCCGATGCCGGCGGCGAGTACGTCTACCTGCGCGCCGCCTTCGGCGAGGTGCCCGGCTTCCTGTACGCCTGCAACAGCTTCCTGCTCGGCGGGGCCAGCATTGCCGCCTACGGTGCGGCGGTGGCCATCTTCATCTCCGATATCCACGTGTTCGATCACGCGTGGTTCTCCCACACCTTCAACCTGCTCGGCACTTCGTTCACCTGGCAGTTCGGCACGCGCCAGCTGCTGGCGATCGGCGTCATCGCGGTGTTCGCCGCGATCAACTGCGCCGGGGTCATGCTCGGCGGCCGCGTGCAGACGATCCTCACCGTCGCCAAGGTCGTCGCCATCGCCGGCGTCGTCGTCGGCGTGTTCCTGTTCTCCGGCACCCACGATGCCGCCAACCTCGCGACGGCGCCGCACGCGGCCACGGGCGGCTTCTCCGGGTTCGGGGCGGCGCTGCTGGCCGCGGTGTGGGCCTACAGCGGCTGGCAGTACCTGCCCATGGCGGCCAGCGAGGTGCGTGACCCGCAGCGCAACCTGCCGCGCGCCATCATCGGCGGTACGCTGCTGGTGCTGGTGATCTATCTGCTGGTGAACAGCGCCTACCTGTACGCGCTGCCGTTCTGGCAGGTGGCCACGTCCAACTCCACCGCCTACCCGGACGCCCCCTCGGTGGCCGCGCGCGCGGTGCAGACCTTCCTCGGCGCGCGCGCCGCCGCGGTCGCCTCGCTCATCTTCCTGATCTCCACCGTGGGCTCGCTCAACGGCACGATCCTCACGCGCGCGCGCGTCTCCTACGCCTCGGCGCGCGACGGGCTGTTCTTCAGCCCGTTCGCGCGCCTGAGCCCGCACACGCGCGTGCCGGTGACCTCACTGGTGCTGCTGTGCATCTGGGGCGCGGTGCTGGCCGCCTCCGGGACCTTCGACCAGCTCACCAACATGGCGGTGATGTCCTACGCGCTGTTCTGGATCCCCGTGACGCTGGCGGTGATCGTCCTGCGCCGCAGGCGGCCCGAGGCCGTGCGGCCCTTTCGCGTACCCGCCTATCCCTGGGTGCCGCTGCTGATGGTGGTGATCATGGCGTGGATCGTGGTGAGCGCGCTCATCACCACGCCGAAGGAAGCCATCACCACCATCGTGCTGATCCTGCTGGGCCTGCCGCTGTACCCGTTCTTCCGGCGCCGCGGCCGGCACCGCGCTGTCACACCGACTCCAGCTCCCAGAGCGTAAGCGGCGCGCCGCGTCGCAGCCAGAACCCGAGGCCGACCTCGTTGAACTGCCGCCGCAGGCGCATGCGGTACCAGTGGGCACTGCGCAGGTACACGTCGGCGTCGGTGCGTTCCGGGTCGGCGTTGTGCTTGAGGTCATGGCGGGTGAGCGCGCTGAAATACAGCACCCCGCGGCACAGGCGGCCGAAGTTGGCCAGGGCGCGCGCGGCGGCCCGGTCATCCAGGTACTGCAGCACGTCGTAGCAGATCACGAGGTCAAACTGCCTGCCCGCGCGGTACTGCTCGATGCGCCCGTGCTCCCAGCCGTAGCGCTCGCACAGGTACTGGCTGGTCTCAAGACCTGTGTACTGCGCGCGCGGCAGCAGCCGCCTGAGCGCGCTGCGCAGCATGCCGGTGCCGCAGCCGGCCTCGAGGATGCGGCCCACGGGCAACCCGGCGTGCACGGTCAGGGCTGCGATCAGGCGCGCCCGCGCGACCATCTCGCGGCGGTTGGCGACGGCGGTGCGGGGGTCGAAGTAGAAGCGTCGGTAGTAGGCGCGGTCGAATGGCACTGGCGGATCTTTGCGCACCCCAGGCGCCGGTGCCAAGCGCCGGGGCATGAGCTGACCCGTTCTGCTGCGACCGTTCAGTCTCCCCGGGCACATGCCCCGGCCCCCGGGGCGGACATTGGCCGCCGCGGTGCGGGCGCTTGCCGCACTGCACAGGGACCCAATTGCACGCGACCTGCCGGGGCGGCACACTGCGCTGCCGGCAGGTGCCGGCCTGGATGTAAAGGTGATCCCATGGGGCTTGCGGTCAAGTTGGCGAGCGCGGCACTCGTGGCGGCCGTCCTGGCCTTGCCCACTGCGGCGGAGCCGGTGAGCACCCCCGGCAAGTTCACGCTGGCCAGCCCACAGATCACCGCGGGCGGCAAGATCGGCGACGCACAGGTCTTCAACGGCTTTGGCTGCCAGGGAGCCAACGTGTCCCCGGCGCTGTCCTGGAGCAACGCCCCCAAGGACACGCAGAGCTTTGCGCTCATGGTCCACGACCCGGACGCGCCCACCGGCAGCGGCTGGTGGCACTGGATCGTCTACAACATCCCCGCCACCACCGCTTCCTTGCCCCTGGATGCGGGTAGCCCGAAGCACATGCTGCTGCCGGCCGGGGCCGTCGATGGACGCAACGATTTCGGCGTCACTGGCTACGGTGGACCGTGTCCGCCGCCCGGCAAGCCGCATCGCTACTACTTCCGGCTGTACGCCCTGAAGGTGCCGAAACTGGACCTGCCGAAGGATGCTACGGCGGCCTTCATCGGCTTCAACGTGCGCGCCCAGTCGCTCGGATCTGCGGAACTTCTGGGCGTGTATGGCCGCTAGCGGCCCGCGCGAGCGGCGAGCGGCGATCTGGCCCTATCTGGTCATGCCAATCGTCGTGCTGGCGGCCTTCTACGTGCTCAAGCGCGTGCGCGAGCACCCGGGGGCTGGGGTCCTCGCACCGCCCCCGCCCGCGGCCCCGGCGGCCCCGGCCCCGGTGCAATAAGTCCACGCCCGGCGCAGTGGCGCCGCCGGCAGGCGACGGCTAGGATGGCCGCCCTTTTTTGCCCCCCGCGCCTGCCATGTCCCGCCCTGCCGTCAAGCTCAAGTCCAAGGCCAAGGCCGGTCCGCCCAGCACCCGGGTACCCAAGGTCGGCTTCGTCAGCCTCGGCTGCCCCAAGGCGCTGGTGGATTCGGAGCGCATCCTCACCCAGCTGCGCGCGGAAGGTTACGAGGTCTCCCCGAGCTACGATGCCGCCGATGTGGTGGTGGTCAACACCTGCGGCTTCATCGATGCCGCCGTGGATGAGTCGCTGGAGGCCATCGGTGAGGCCCTCGAGCAGAACGGCCGCGTGATCGTCACCGGCTGCCTGGGGGCCAGGCCCGAGCGCATCCTCGAGCGCCATCCGCGCGTGCTCAAGGTCACCGGCCCCCATGCCTACGAGGATGTGGTCGCCGCCGTGCACGAGCACCTGCCGCCGCGGCACGAGCCGTTCCTCGACCTGCTGCCGCCCCAGGGCGTGCGCCTTACCCCGCGCCACTACGCGTACCTGAAGATCGCCGAAGGCTGCAACAACCGCTGCAGCTTCTGCATCATCCCGGCGCTGCGCGGGGACCTGGTCAGCCGGCCGATCGACCAGGTGCTGCGCGAGGCGGAGCGCCTCGTGAACGCGGGCGTAAAGGAACTGCTGGTGATCTCGCAGGACACCAGCGCCTACGGGGCGGACCTGCGCTACGGCGGCGGCGCGTGGCGCGGCCAGACCTATGCCACGCGCTTCATCGACCTGGCGCGGGCCCTGGGCGAGCTGGGCGTGTGGGTGCGCATGCACTACGTGTATCCGTACCCGCACGTCGACAAGGTGATCCCGCTCATGGCCGCAGGGCGCGTGCTGCCCTACCTCGATATTCCCTTCCAGCACGGCAGCCCCAGCGTGCTGAAGCGCATGCGCCGCCCCGCCCACTCGGTCGACACGCTCGCACGCATCCAAAGCTGGCGCGCCGAGTGCCCGGAGCTCACCCTGCGCAGCACCTTCATCGTGGGCTTCCCCGGGGAGACCGAGGCGGAGTTCGCAGAACTGCTCGCCTGGCTTACCGAGGCCCAGCTGGATCGCGTCGGCTGCTTCAAGTACTCACCGGTAGAGGGGGCCGCCGCGAACGCACTGGGCCGGCACGTCGATCCTGCGGTGCAGGAAGAGCGCTACGCGCGCTTCATGGAACGCGCCGCGCAGATCAGCAGCGCGCGGCTGGCCGCGCGCGTCGGTCGCACCCTCAAGGTGCTGGTGGACGAGGTGCAGGGGAATACCGCGATCGCACGCAGCGAGGCGGACGCCCCGCAGATCGACGGGCTCGTGAGGATCGAGGGTGGCGGCGCACTGCGCGCCGGTGACTTTGCGCAGGTGAGGATCACCGGCGCCGACGCCTACGATCTCACCGGCCGCCCCGCCCCCTGAGGGACACGGGCGACCGGTGCCGAGCCTGCCTTAGCCGGAGCTCATCCCCAAGGACTGCATCATCGCGGTGGCCTGATCCTTGACGGCGGTGGCCTTGGCCATCGCGGTGCTGAAGTCACCCGAGGTGGCCGCAGCGGAGGCATCAGCCCAGGCCGACTTCATGGAGTCCAGGCCGGTCTTCGCGCTCGCCAGGCTGTCCTTGGTCACGCCCGAGGGCAGGTGATGGGACTTGGACAGCATGTCGACGCGGCTCTGCAGGGCGGCGACCATCTTCGGCACGTCGGTGCTCATCGAACCCCAGGCTTCCTTGGCCTTCGCCATGGCGGCCTCGGCCTCGGCAGCCTTGGCGGCAGTGGCATCCTTCAGCGAGTTGATGGCGGCGTTCAGGCCCGGGGCCCCGGCCACCACGGTCTTGTAGTCACCCTTGCCAAGCGAGTCCTTGAGTGAGGCGAGCTGGGTGTCCACCGCGGCCAGCTGGTCCGGCACGTACTTCTGCGCCGTGTCGCGGATCGCGTTCAGGGCACTTTCGGCGCCCGCTACGGCCTGCTCAGCCGGTCCCTTCTGGTTTGCGCAGCCAACGATGAGCATCGCCATCATCGCTGCCATCAGCCACGACAATTGCTTCTTCATGTTCGAGATCCTCTGTTGCAGTAAATCGGAAGGCGCGCTTTCAGGGAATCCGCAGCTTCTGGCCCGGGAAGATCTTATTCGGATCCTTCAGGACGTCGCGGTTGGCGTCGAAAATCTGCTGGTAGAGTGACGCATCGCCGTAGTACTTCTGGGCAATCTTGCCCAGCGTCTCGCCTGCGGCCACGACGTGAGTCTGCGTATAGGGATTGTCCTGTGCCGGGGTTTTGTCGTCCGCCATGTGGCCTCCGGGTCGTTAAATGCATTCCACGGACAGCGCGCGGCGGCTTACGAAGTTCGTGCACCACCTCTTGTTGTTGGTGCGGTGCAGGGAGCCGCGGCGACCGGACCGCATTGCTGTTTACAACACAAGGTTAGCACGAAGTCTTGGGCAGTCACCCTAACATCGGCGCCAACATGCTGTAAGTGATTGTTTTCCCCCGCTGCCACTCAGTCCTGCGGGCGCACGCGGTGACCGCGTACTGCATCGTCTACGCTTGAATAGTCCAGGGAACCTGACTGCAGCTGGGTGATCCTGGCGCGCACCAGTGCCTCGCGCGCCAACTCCTTCAGACGCGCCACGCGCAGCTCGCCGCCGCGGGCGGCGAACCAGCCGCACAACTCAGCGAGGTTCTCCAGAGCCGTACCGTCCAGGTCGGGGGATTCCTCCAGGCTCAGGACCAGTACCTTCGCCGCGGGCTGGCGCAGCGCCAGCCCCCGCGCCTGCATCATGATCGGCTCGGCATTGGCGAAGAACAGCGGTTCCTCCGGCCGCAGCACCAGCACATCGGCGGGCGTGAGCGCGTGCGGAAACCGTCCCGTGTCCACGTAGTCGTGCTCACCAACCCGGCCGAGCACCGCCAGCCGGGGCTTTGCCAGCGAGCGGATCAGCAGCGCAATGCTGATGACGATCGCGGCCAGCAGGCCGTTCATCACCCCGAGGAGCATCACGGCGAGCACGGAGGCGATGACGACCGTGCGGTCGCGCTGCCAGCGGAAATACTTGGTGAATACCTCCGGGCGCAGTGACTTGCTCACCGCGTGGATCACGATCGCCGCCAGGGCCGGTTCCGGAATGCGCTCGATCCACGGCAGGAACAGCCACACCAAAAGTCCCACCACCGCCGCGGCGCTCAGGCCGGCGAAACGCGAGCGCGCCCCGGCGGCATCGTTGGCCGAGGTGCCCGAGTAGCCCGCCCCCACCGGTGTGCCCTGCAGGAAGCCGGAGACCAGGTTCGCAACCCCCAGCGCCAGCAGGTCGCGGTTCGGCTGCACGGCATCCTCGTGCTTGAGTGCGTAGGTGCGGATCGAGCCGTAGGACTCGGCGAACAGGATGAACATCAGGGCGAGCGAGAATTCCACCATCGGCAGCCAGTGCGCACCGGGGGGCAATGCGAAGGCCGGCCGTGACAAAGCCAGGTGGATCGGGCCGGTGAGCGCCACGCCGTGGGCGTTCAGGCTCGCCGAGGCGGCGATGCTGACGATGATCACCACGAGCGCACCGGGCACGCGCGGCAGGCGCTCGAGTGCGAACAGCCCGGCGAGGGCGGCCACCCCGCAGGCAAGGCTCGCCAGGTGCCAGTCCGCGAAGCGCTGCCCGAGTTCCAGCAGCAACGACAGGAACTGCGTGCTGCGGGCGTGCATGCCCACCAGGTGGGGCCACTGCTTCACGGCGATCACCAGCGCCAGACCAAAGGTGTAGCCGCGCAGTACCGGGCGGGCGATGAGGCTCGAGATCGCCCCCAGGCGCAGGCTCGAGGCGAGCAGGAAGGTAAGCCCGGTGCCGATGACCAGGATGACAGCGAAGGCGATGCGCGCCTGAGGATCGGCACCGCCGAGGAACAGGGTCGCCGAGGCCAGCACGGCTGCCGAGGAGGAGGTGGCAGTGACGATCGCGAAGCGGCTGCCGCCGATGAGCCCGTAGCAGGTCAGGCCTGCAAACAACGCGATCACCCCGGCCTGGGGCGGGAGGCTCGCGATCCCGGAGTAGGCCACCGCCTCCGGCAGCAGCAGTCCTGCGATCGACAGGCCGGCAAGCAGGTCGGCAACGGATGCCGTGGTTTTCATTGTTGGCGCATCGTACCGCAAAGCCGCCCGCGGACCGCCAGCGGTGGCTGCGGCTGCCCGGGACCTGTGCAAGACTCTCCCGACGCGCACCGCGGGGAGCAGGCAATGGACAATCTGTTAGCAGGCTGGGAGAACTTCTACGTCATCGTCGGCTCCTCGGCCGGCGGACTCACGGGACTGACCTTTGTGGTCATCGCTCTCGCAGCCGATGCCAACCGGGTGCGGGCCAGCGGACTGCGCGCCTTCGTCACCCCGACTATCGTGCACTTCGGGGTGGTGCTCGCGCTGGCGGCCCTGCTGAGCATGCCACACCAGAGCATCCTCACACTGAGCGCAGGATTCGCCGCCATCGCAGCGTTTGGTCTCATCTGGAGTGCCGTCATCAGCATAAACATGCCAAAACACGGCACCGAGTACTCCCCGGTCATCGAGGACTGGATCTGGAACGTCATCCTGCCGGGGCTGGTATACGTGCTGGTGCTCGCGATGTCATACGTAATATGGCACCACCTCGCCGGCGCGCTCTACGGTATGGCTGCAGCCGCCCTCGCGCTGCTGTTCATAGGCATCCACAATGCCTGGGATATCGCGGTGTGGATGACGCTCACGCTGCCGGGAAAAAAAGCCGACGCGCCTGAGGAGAAGTAAGCAGCGAGATGAAAGTCGTGTCCCGCTTGGCGTGTTGACCGCCTTGCTCGGCGCGCTAATTTTTGCACTGATTTTCTGGCGCCAGCAATCTCGAGGTTGGCTCAATCAGTTGAACGCGGCCGGCTCATCCGTGCGCGCAGTGCGCGCCGAGCGCGTCGCAATCAGAGGCGCTTGCGCCACTGCGATGGAGTGAGGCCGGTCCAGCGTCGAAACGCACGGTGGAAAGTCGACGGCTCTGCATAGCCCAGCAAGTAGGAGACTTCGCCAATCGGTGCGCGCGACTCGCGAAGCAGCTCCTGCGCTCGGTGCAGCAGCAGTTCGTCGCGAATTTCGCGAAATGAGCTACCGGCGCCGACCAGGTGACGGTGCATCGTGCGCACGGTCATGGCGAAAGAGCGGGCGACTGCGCCCTCACTCGCGCCTCCCGTGAGCAGGCCCTCCGCAATGGCCTCACGTACGCGCTCGAGGAAGCTCGCGGGCGGTTGCATGCGTCGAATCAACGCCGCGGCATACGACTCAAACTGTTCGACGAACTCCGGTGTCGGCTCGATCAGTCGCAGAGCTGCAACGTCAGGTGAGAGCAGCACAACGTCCTCGTCGGCGCCGAATTCGACCTGTCCTCCGAAGAAGCGTTGAAACGGTGCCGGGTCGCGCACCTCTGACCAGCGAAAACGCGCGTCCACGGCAAATGAGGTCTGGGTCAATTCCCGTCCCCACGCGATCCAGTGACCGAGGAAGGTACACACCACTTGCTCGCGGCGGCCATAAGGTGAGGGGTCCGCATGGGGACAAACCATGGCAACACGGTTAGCGCGCTCTTCGAGAAAGAATTCGCTGTAGCGATTGACCACTCGCATGTAGCGCGACGCCCGTCGCAGCAATTCTCCGAAGGTATTGCTCGAGCGCAGCAGTGAGCTCCACAGTCCCGCCCGCTCCAGAGGCAGAGCTTGAGCGAGATCGATGCCGAGGGTCTCGCGCTCATCCGCGTAGATGGCTCGTATGACGGCGGTGTGTTCAGCGACCGGGATCAGAGGCTCGCCACGCTCAAGCGACGGCGCAAGGGTTGTGAGATCGACGTCAATTCCAAGCTTGCGCGCCGCCGTCGCCACGGTGAAGGTCGCCCGGGCGTAGATCAATTCGCGGGGGTTGCGCGGCACGATTCCACCAGTGTCAAGAAATGCCAATTGATTGTCCATAACGGCCACGGATCGCGACCCCATGGCCGCTCTACCATGCGGTGCATCAGCCTTGCGCACACAAGGATCCCAGGAGCGACCCATGACACCTCGTCTCGAACCGGCCAAAGCGGCGCCCGATGCCTACTAGGCAATGCTCAATGGCTGGAACCGGCTATGCATTGCCTTTCGAGTGCCGCCCGGCACCCAGCACCAGTCGGCCGAGGCTCGCAAAACTCCATCCATGGCGTAACCGGTGCGCCGCAAGCGACCTTCTCTGCCAAACAGGAACGAACCATGAGTGATATCGCGCGCGATACCGAGGTGCTTATCGTGGGCGCCGGGCCCGTCGGCCTGTTCCTCGCCAACGAGTGCGCTCGGCGAGGGCTCCACGCCAGATTGATCGAGGCCCGCCCGATGCAGTCGGTGCACTCCAGAGCGCTGGCAATCTTTCCGCGCACGCTGGAGATCTTCGACATGGCCGGTGTGGCCGCGCCGTTCCTTGCGATTGCCAATCGTGTCACCTCGGTAGCGATTGCGTCGCGCAACCAGGCACTCGCCCAGATCCCATTCACCCCTGAGCAGAGCCCTTATCCGTTCATTGCCATGGTTCCACAGAACGTGACAGAGCAGTTACTCGCAGAGGCATTCGAGCGCAGGGGAGGTTGCGTCGAGTACCAGACCACTTTCGTCTCTGCGCAGCAGCAAAGTGGCTCCCTGTTGGTACACGTGGATAGCGGCGGCCGGCAGGTGCATTTTCGGGCACGCGTGCTGATCGGCTGTGACGGCGCGCATAGCGCGGTGCGGCACTGGCTCAACATACCGTTCGCCGGCGCACAGTACACGACGCTATTCTTGTTGGCAGACATTGAGGCGAACGACGCCTTGCCCGCGGACCAACTGCAGCTGTGTCCCAGTGAATTCGGGCCGGTGGCCATATTTCCGATCAGCGCAACGAGGCGGCGCATCGTCGCGACGATTGATGATCCGATCGGCGAGGTTCCGTCGTTGGAGCTGGTGCAGAAGATAGTGCGGCAGCGTGCCCCCAAGGGGTTCGAGGCGCACTCATTGCACTGGAGCAGTTATTTCAAGGTGCAGCGGCGGCACGCGGCCGGACTGCAAGTGGGCGCTGCTTTCATTGCCGGTGATGCAGCGCACATTCACAGTCCTTTCGGCGGACAAGGCATGAATACGGGTCTGCATGACGTCTGGAACTTGGTCTGGAAGCTGGATCTGTTTCTGCGCGGCCATTCGCCGCGGCGCTTGCTCGATACCTATAGCGCCGAACGCCTGCCGGTCATCAAGAATGTCATTGCAACCACCGACCGGCTGACCAAGGTACTGGGGGCTCAGGGCAAAATGGTCCAGACGATGCGCAATGCCATCATTCCCGTGGTATCTCGGCTTGAGCCGTTCCAGCATCGCATGGTGCAGCGACTATCGGAGCTTGGCATTTCCTATGCAGGCAGCTCCCTTGTCGACGGGTCGGGCATGCGGTATCTCGAGCCCTCCATGCGCGGAGGCAAGGGGATTCTAAGCCGATTCGTGCTGTTCGTCGGCTCTGCCAACAGCCCGACCACGAAAATGGCCGCCGAGGCCATGTGCAGAGCGATGGGCGACGTCGCTGAGTGCCGGGTGGCTCCGGGACAGGGTGTCGCGCTGGTGCGCCCTGACGGCTACTCGGCGTACGCTTCATCCCGCGACGGTGGCGCCCCCATGCTCACGGTTGTCAGAGCATTGTTGAAGCGGCAGACGCATGCTCAGTTCAGCGTCCACGCCGAGGCAGTCTGATGAAATCCAGCGCCCCATCCGTCAACCTTGCCGAGCGTCTGTCGGCCGTGTCAGATCACTACCGCCCTCGCGTCGTCGGGCAGTTCAATGGCCACGATCTCATGGTGGTCAAAGTCAAGGGTGCATTCGCCTGGCACAAGCACGAGGAAGCGGACGATTTTTTCCTGGTGCTGAAGGGGCGGGTGACGATTCAGATGCGCGAAGGCAACGTCGAATTGAATCCCGGCGAGCTGTTCGTCGTACCGAGAGGCGTCGAGCACTGTCCGATAGCGGACGAAGAGGCTCATGTGTTGCTGATCGAACCGACCGGAACGCCGAATACCGGGAATCGGGAGACCGCAGCGCCACGCATCGTGATCTAACCGACCCCGTTAGGCGTCAGCGGGGTCGACTTCGGGAGCGCGGGTTCACGGCCGGCTACTCGACCGTGACGCTCTTGGCGAGGTTGCGCGGCTGGTCGACGTCAGTCCCCTTGAGGATCGCGGCGTGGTAGGCCAGCAGCTGCAGCGGGATGGTATAGACCGCGGGCGCCTGGAAGTAGGTCACGTGGCGCGGCATCTCGATCACGGTCACGCCATCGCTTGCCTGGATCCCGGATTCCGGGTCGGCGAACACGATGAGCTCGCCGCCGCGCGCGCGCACTTCCTGCAGGTTCGACTTCAGCTTCTCCAGCAGGTCGTTGTTGGGGGCCACCGTCACGACCGGCATGTCGTGATCCACCAGCGCGAGCGGGCCGTGCTTGAGCTCCCCGGCCGGATAGGCCTCGGCATGGATGTAGGAGATCTCCTTGAGCTTCAGCGCCCCTTCCATCGCGATCGGGTACAGCGCCCCGCGCCCGAGGAACAGTGCGTGGCGCTTGTCGGCGAAGCGCTCGGCGAGGCGGTGAATGACCGGGTCCAGCTGCAGCGTCTTCTCGATCAGGCCGGGCAGCTCGATGAGCCGCGCCACCAGGCCGCGCTCGCGCTCGGCATCGGCGCCGTGGTGCTTGGCGAGCGCCACGACCAGCATGCCCAGTGCTGCCAGCTGCGTGGTGAAGGCCTTGGTGGAGGCCACGCCGATCTCAGGTCCGGCGCGCGTGAGCATCACCAGTTCCGACTCGCGTACCAAAGAGCTCTCCGGCACGTTGCAGATCGACAGCGACGAGAGGTAGCCGGACTGCTTGGCAAGGCGCAGGGCCGCCAGGGTGTCGGCCGTCTCGCCCGACTGCGAGATGGTGACGAACAGTGAATTGGCCGGCACCAGCGGGTTGCGGTAGCGGTACTCGCTGGCAATGTCGACCGCGCAGGGCACCTTGCAGATCTGCTCGATGAAGTAGCGCGCCACGGTGGCGGCATGGAAGCTGGTGCCGCAGGCGACGATGTGCACGTTCTGGGTGCGGCGGAACACCTCGGTCGCCGCCGGGCCGAAGGCGGCCTCCAGCAGGCGCCCGTTGGCGACGCGCTCCTGCAGCGTGTCGGCAACCGCGCGCGGCTGCTCGTGGATCTCCTTGAGCATGTAGTGCTGGTACTGACCGCGCTCGGCGGACTCAGCCGACAGCTCGCTCTCGCGCACCGCCCGCTCGGCGGTGTTGCCTTCGCGGTCGATGACCCGCACGCTCTCGCGGCGTACCTCCGCCACGTCCCCCTCTTCGAGGAAGATGAAGCGCCGCGTGACCGGCAGCAGCGCGGCGACGTCCGAGGCGACGAAGTTCTCGTCCGTGCCCAGGCCGATGACCACCGGGCAGCCCTCGCGCGCCAGGATCAGCCGCTCGGGCTCATGTTCGCTCACCACCACCAGCGCGTAGGCGCCCTCCAGCTCGGCCACCGTGGCGCGCACGGCCTTGAACAGGTCCTGCACGGTCTGCAGGTGCAGGTGGATGCGATGGGCAATGACCTCGGTGTCGGTCTCCGAGGAGAACGTGTAGCCGCGCTTCTCCAGGTCGGCGCGCAGCTCCTCGTGGTTCTCGATGATGCCGTTGTGCACGATGGCCAGGCCGTCGCGCGAGATGTGCGGATGCGCGTTGCGCTCGCTCGGCACCCCGTGGGTGGCCCAGCGCGTGTGCGCGATGCCGATCTTGCCGGTGGTCGGACTGTGCGCCAGGGCCTCGTCCAGCATGCGCACCTTACCGACCGTGCGCAGGCGCGTGAGGTGGCGGGAACCGTTGAGGACGGCGATGCCGGCTGAGTCGTAGCCGCGGTACTCCAGGCGCCGCAGTCCCTCCATGAGGACCGGCACGATATCCCGCTCAGCGACTGCTCCGACGATTCCGCACATGGCTTCTTGCCTCGACTTTACTGCGCCTGACCCTAGGCGCCACAGGCCCGGAATTTTGCCTGAAATCAGCGGAGAACGCTGATTTGCCTGAAAAAGACGGGACTTGCAGCTACTTTCTGCTCAGGGGTCCTCCTGGGCGGCCTGGCCGGGTGCGCTGCGGGTGGCGTGAGGGAGGTTGGCAGCGGCAGCTGCATCGTTGCCGCCGCCGGCGGAGGGCTACTCGCGCCGCTTCTGCGGCCGCTGCCAGTTGTCGATGGTCGTCTGGCGGGGACGCGCGACGGTGAGCTTCCCGGCCGGCACCGCCTCGATCACCGTGGAGCCGGCGGCGATGGTGGCCCCTGGCCCGACGGTGATCGGCGCCACCAGCACGCTGTTGCTGCCGGTGTGGACGTCGTCGCCGATCACGGTACGGTGTTTGTTGACGCCGTCGTAGTTGGCGATGATCGTGCCGGCGCCGATGTTGACGCGCGCGCCGACCTGCGCATCCCCGACGTAGGCGAGGTGATTGGCCTTGGAACCGGCGGCCATGTCCGAGTTCTTCACCTCGACGAAGTTGCCGATGTGCACCGCATCGGCCAGGTGTGCGCTCGGGCGGAAACGGGCGAACGGCCCGATGTTGCAGTCCGCACCGATGTGCGCGCTGTCGATGACACAGTGCGCGAACACCTGCGTGCCGGGGCCGATGCGGCTGTTGCGCAGCACGCAGCCAGGGCCGATGCGCACGCCGTCACCGAGCGTCACGTCACCTTCGAACACGACGTTCACGTCGATGAACACGTCGCGCCCGTGGCTGAGGGTGCCGCGCACATCCACGCGCGCCGGATCGGCGAGCGTCACCCCGTTCACGAGCAGCTCGCGTGCACGCTGCGCACGCAGGATGCCCTCCAGGTGCGCCAGCTGCGCGCGGTCGTTCACGCCCAGCACCTCAGAGGCCTCGGCGGCCAGCAGTGGCACGACCGCGACCCTGTCCTTCACCGCCATCGCGATGATGTCCGTCAGGTAATACTCGCCCTGGGCGTTGTGCGGTTTGACGCGCGCCAGCCAGCGCCTGAGCAGCCGCGCCGGGCAGGCAAGCACCCCGGTGTTGCACTCGTGCAGGCCAAGCTCGCGGCGCGTGGCGTCCTGCTCCTCGACGATGCGCTGTACCTGTCCGCGGGCGCGCACGATGCGGCCGTAGCCTGCCGGATCCTCGAGTCTCACGGTGAGCAGCGCCAGGGACTTCGGTCCCGACAGTGCCACCAGTTCTGCCAGCGTCTGCGCGCGGATGAGCGGCACGTCGCCGTACAGCACCAGCACCGTCTGCTCGTCGGCGATGTGCGGCAGGGCCTGCAGCACTGCGTGTCCGGTGCCCAGCTGCCGCGGCTGCTCGACCCAGCCCACCTCTTCGTGGCCCAGCGCTGTGCGCACGCTCGCGCCGCCGTGGCCGTAGACGATGTGGATCGCCGCGGGGTCGAGCTTGCGGGCGGCCTGGATCACGTGGGCTAGCAGCGGCCGGCCGGCCAGCGGCTGCAGCACCTTCGGCAGCGCGGACTGCATGCGCTTGCCCGCGCCGGCGGCGAGGATCACCACCGTGACCGGCGCCAGGGGTTTGACCGCCTTGCTGCGTTTGCCGCGCATGGGGGCGATTGTACTCACCGCCGCACGGTCACCGCCGGGTGATCGGCGGCCGGCCGGTGGGCCTCGATTTCGGCAAGCTTGGACCTGATCCCCGCACCCACGAACAGCTGCGGGTTCGAGTGGATCTCGTGCTCGGCGCTTTCGCGCTCGGCGATCAGCTGCTTCGCCCTGGTGAAAGCCTCCTCCAGCGTCGCACTGCCCGGCAGCGCATCCTTGAGGAAAGCCTCGCCGAACCAGGTGAGGTCCCTGTCCTCCTGGCAGCCGAAGGAGCTGTGCTCGGCATCCGAGGCGGTCACGATGAAGGTGGTGTCGGTCTTGAGCTCATCGAGGAACACCCCGGCATAGCAGGCCGAGACCACCAGCACGCGGTAGCGGATCCCGGCCGTGTCGAGCGCCTCGCGCAGGTCAGCCGGCCCGAGCTGCGCCAGCGGCAGCGAGCCGTTCTGCACCTCCAGCCCGTCGACCGAGCCGTGCGAGGTCAAAAACAGCACCAGCACGTCGTTGTCCGCGTCCATGCGCAGGGCCATGGTGCTCAGGGCCTGGCCGAGGCCCGAGACGCTGGCCAGCGGGTACGACTCCCGGTCCTCGACATCGTTGATGAGCAATGCAGAGCGCTCGCTGCTGCCGAAGCGCTCGCCGAAGGCCTCCCTGGCGAATTGCGCCTCGCGGCGGAACACCGCCGGGTCGCCATCGCCGGCGAAGCCGAGGAAGTAGACATTGGTGTTGCCGTGCTGGGCCGGGTGCACGCGCGCCATCGCCTGGGCGATGCGCGCCGGCTGATCGTAGAAGAGCGCCTCGGCCTGGCCGGAGTCATCCTCGCTCTGGGTCTCGGTGGTCTCCTCCGCCACCCACAGGCGCGTGTCGAGGTTGAGCACGCCGAACACCCACGGCGAGACTGCGACCAGCAGCAGCGCGAGCAGTGCCGCGGCACGGCGCACGACGCCATAGGCGGCACCTAGCAGCCGCAGACTCAGCAGCGCCAGATAAACCACCGCGACCACGGTGGCACCCAGGAAGTGCCCGCGCACGAGGTCCAGGTCGCCGAGCAGCCAGAACACCGCCAGAACGTAGGGCGCGCTGCTCAGGGCCGTGACCAGCAGTGCACGGGTGTTGGCCGCCGGGCTCGCCATGCGCGCCACCAGTGCACAGGCACCCAGGCCCAGCACGAGGTAGCAGGCCCAGCCGAACAGACCATCGAGGGACAGCGGCGCCTCGCGGGGTGAATGCAGCGCATCCAGCAGCCCCCACAGCGCAAGGTTCACCAGCAGCAGCGCGGCGAGCTGGTCGAAGCTGACCAGGAACTGCGGCGGCCAGCGGCGCCTGAGGGTCACCAGGGCGAAGCCGCCGCGGAGGTTACGCCCGAGGCCTGCAAACAGGCCCCGGGGTGCGGCCGCGGGTGCGGCTGACGGAAGCGGTTGTTCCGTCACGGGATCCGTACGCTCAGCCCCGCAGCTTGCGCAGCCGCTCGATCATCTTCAGCTGCGCGATCTGGCGGGTAAGCTCGGCCAGCGCCTCGGCCTGGGAGAGCTTGTCGGCGCTGCTCTTGAGGGCCTCCTCGGCGCGCTGCTTGGCCGCAACGGCGGCAGCCTCATCCAGATCCTTGGCGCGCAGCGCCGTGTCGGCGAGCACCGTGACCTTGTGCGGCTGCACTTCCAGCGCGCCGCCGCCGACGAAGAACGACTGCTCGCCGCCGTCGGAGGTCTTCACGCGCACCTCGCCCGCCTTGAGCAGCGTCAGCAGCGGCGCGTGGCGCGGGTGGATGCCGAGCTCGCCCTGCGAGGCGGGGGCGAATAGCTCCGTGGCCGGGCCGGAGAAGATCTCCCCTTCCGCGCTCACGATATCAACGTGGATGGTCGCAGCCTGTGTCATGGTGGACTCGATGGTGCCTTACTGCAGCGTCTTGGCCTTGGCGACCGCTTCCTCGATCGAGCCGACCATGTAGAAGGCCTGCTCGGGAAGCGCGTCGAACTCGCCGCCGATGATGCCCTTGAAGCCGCGGATGGTGTCCTTAAGCGGGACGATCTTGCCGTCCTGGCCGGTGAACACCTTGGCGACGTTGAAGGGCTGGGACAGGAAGCGCTGCACCTTGCGGGCGCGGTACACGGTCTGCTTGTCCTCTGCCGACAGCTCGTCCATCCCTAAGATCGCGATGATGTCCTGCAGCTCCTTGTAGCGCTGCAGCACCGCCTGCACGCCGCGGGCAACGCCGTAGTGCTCCTCGCCGACCACCAGCGGGTCGAGCTGGCGGCTCGTGGAATCCAGCGGATCCACGGCCGGATAGATGCCCAACGATGCGATCTGGCGCGACAGCACCACCGTGGCATCCAGGTGCGCAAAGGTCGTGGCGGGGGAGGGATCGGTCAGGTCGTCCGCCGGCACGTACACGGCCTGGATGGAGGTGATCGAGCCCTTCTTGGTGGAGGTGATGCGTTCCTGCAGCACGCCCATCTCCTCGGCGAGCGTCGGCTGGTAGCCCACCGCCGAGGGCATGCGCCCGAGCAGTGCCGAGACTTCCGTGCCGGCAAGCGTGTAGCGGTAGATGTTGTCGACGAAGAACAGCACGTCGCGGCCCTTGCCGCCGGAGTCCGGGCGCACCTCGTCGCGGAAATACTCGGCCATGGTCAGTCCGGTGAGCGCCACGCGCAGGCGGTTGCCCGGCGGCTCGTTCATCTGGCCATACACCATCGCCACCTTGGAGTTGGAGAGGGTGTCCTTGTCGATGACGCCCGACTCGATCATCTCGTGATAGAAGTCGTTGCCCTCGCGCGTGCGCTCGCCGACGCCTGCGAACACCGACAGTCCCGAGTACTGCTTGGCGATGTTGTTGATCAGCTCGAGCATGTTCACGGTCTTGCCGACGCCGGCGCCACCGAACAGGCCGACCTTGCCGCCCTTGGCAAACGGCACCAGCAGGTCGATGACCTTGATGCCCGTGACCAGCAGGTCCTGGCCGCCGGCCTGCTCGTCGAACGCCGGCGGCGGGCGGTGGATCGGCAGGCGCTCCTTGGTCTGGACCTCGCCGCGGTTGTCCTGCGGGGTGCCCAGCACGTCCATGATGCGACCGAGGGTGGCCTGGCCCACCGGCACCGAGATGGGCGCACCGGTCGCGGTCACCGCCAGTCCGCGGCGCAGCCCTTCCGAGGGTCCCATGGCGATGGTGCGCACCACGCCGTCGCCCAGCTGCTGCTGCACCTCGAGCGTGAGCTCCACGTCCTTGAGCTTGAGCGCCTCGTAGATCCCGGGGATTGATTCGCGCGGGAACTCGACGTCGATGACGGCGCCGATGATCTGGGTAATGTGTCCCTGTGCGGGAGTTGCCATGGTCTCTTTCCTCAAACCGCCGCCGCACCACCCACGATCTCCGAAAGTTCCTTCGTGATCGCGGCCTGGCGGGCCTTGTTGTAGATCAGTTGCAATTCGCCAATCAGCTTGCCGGCGTTGTCAGAGGCTGCGCCCATCGCGACCATGCGCGCGGCCATCTCGGAAGCGACGTTCTCCACCGCGCCGCGGTAGACCTGCGACTCGATGTAGCGCATCAAAAGACCATCGAGGATCGCCTCGGCCTCCGGCTCGTAGATGTAGTCCCAGTGCTGCTGCAGCCCCTCGGTGTCCACCGCCTCCACCGGCAGCAGCTGCTGCACGTCCGGCTTCTGCGTCATGGTGTTCACGAACTGGGCGTTCACCAGGAACAGGCGGTCGAGCCTGCCCTCGCGGTACGCATCCAACATCACCTTGACCGCGCCGATCAGGTCCTTGATGTGCGGCCGGTCGCCCAGGCCCGTGACGTTGCCGAGGATCGGCAGGTCCAGGCGGCGGAAGAAGTTGACGCCCTTGGTGCCGATGATACACAGGCTCACCGGCGCGCCCTTGCCCTGCCACTCGCGCACCAGCAGCAGCGTCTGCTTGAAGACGTTGGCGTTGAGGCCGCCGGCCAGCCCGCGGTCGGTGGAGATCACGATGATGCCGACCGCCTTCGGCTCACGCGGCTCGAGGAACGGGTGCCGCACCTGCGCCTGCGTGAGGTGGCCGATGACGTTGCGCATTTTCGCCGCGTAGGGCCGCGCCAGGCGCATGCGCTCCTGCGCGCGGCGCATCTTGCTGGTGGCCACCATCTGCATGGCCTTGGTGATCTTCTGAGTGCTCTTCACACTCGCGATCTTGGTGCGTATTTCCTTGGTACCTGGCATCGCTGCTCTTTAGGGTTGCGTTACCGGGGCGCCTCAGTACGTGCCCGTGGCAATGAAGTCCTCGATGCACTTCTTCAGCTGCGCCTCGTGCTCCTTGGAGAACTTCGGTTGCGCGTTGATGCCATCGATCATCGCCTTGTAGTTGGTGTGCGCGAAGGCCTGCAGCGCCGCCTCGAACGCGGTGATCTTCTTCAGCTCCACCTTGTCCATGTAGCCGTTGTTGACCGCGTAGATCGACAGTGCCATCTCCGCGACCGACATCGGCGCGTACTGCTTCTGCTTCATCATCTCGGTGGTGCGCTGGCCGCGCTCGAGCTGCTTGCGGGTGGCCTCGTCGAGGTCGGAGGCGAACTGCGAGAACGCCGCGAGCTCGCGGTACTGGGCGAGCGCCAGGCGGATGCCGCCGCCGAGCTTCTTGATGATGTCGGTCTGCGCCGCGCCGCCGACGCGCGAGACCGAGATGCCGGCGTTCATGGCCGGGCGGATGCCGGCGTTGAACAGGTCGGTCTCGAGGAAGATCTGGCCGTCGGTGATCGAGATCACGTTGGTCGGCACGAACGCGGTCACATCGCCCGCCTGGGTCTCGATGATCGGCAGCCCGGTGAGCGAGCCGGTCTTGCCCTTGACGGCGCCCTTGCTGACCATCTCGACGTATTCCTCGTTCACGCGCGCGCTGCGCTCGAGCAGGCGGCTGTGCAGGTAGAACACATCGCCCGGGAAGGCTTCGCGGCCCGGCGGGCGGCGCAGCAGCAGCGAGATCTGGCGGTAGGCGACGGCCTGCTTGGACAGGTCGTCGTAGATGATCAGCGCATCTTCGCCGTTATCCATGAAGTACTCGCCCATGGTCACGCCGGAGTAGGCGGAGATGTACTGCAGGGCGGCCGGGGTGGAGGCGGAGGCGGCCACGACGATGGTGTGCGCCATCGCCCCGTGCTCCTCGAGCTTGCGCACCACGTTGGCGATGGTCGACTGCTTCTGGCCGATGGCGACATAGACGCACTTAATGCCGCTGCTCTTCTGGTTGATGATGGTATCAACGGCCAGCGCGGTCTTGCCGGTCTGGCGATCCCCGATGATCAGTTCGCGCTGGCCGCGGCCGATCGGCACCATCGAGTCGACCGCCTTGTAGCCGGTCTGCACCGGCTGGCTGACGGACTTGCGGTAGATCACCCCCGGCGCCACGCGCTCGATCGGGGCGGTGCGCTTGGCGTTGATCGCGCCCTTGCCGTCGATGGGGGTGCCGAGCGCATCGACCACGCGGCCGAGCAGCTCAGGTCCGACCGGGACCTCGAGGATGCGCCCGGTGGTCTTGACGGTGTCGCCTTCCTTTAGGTGCTTGTACTCGCCCAGCACCACCGCGCCGACCGAGTCCCGCTCCAGGTTCAGCGCCAGGCCGAAGGTGTTGCCCGGGAACTCCAGCATCTCGCCGTAGCGCGCGTCCGCCAGGCCGTGGATGCGGCAGATGCCATCGGTCACCGACACGATCGAGCCGACGTTGCGCGCCTCGGTGACGGACTTGAAGTTCTCGATCCGTTGCTTGATCAGGTCGCTGATCTCGGTTGCCTTGATGGCCATGTGCGTTCTCTCTGGACGAATTCGTTATGCGGTCAGTTCGTAGGCGATGCGCGCCAGGCGCGCGCTCAGGGAACCATCGATGACGAGGTCCCCGGAGCGGATGATGGCCCCGCCGATCAGCCCAGGGTCGATCTGCGTGTGCAGGCGCACCTTGCGCTTGAGGCGCTTCTCCAGCGCGGCGGACAGCTGCTGCTGCTGCGCGGCATCGAGGCTGGTCGCCGAGGTCACGGTGACATCGGCCACGCCCTGCGCCTGGTCCTTGAAGGTATCCAGCAGTGTCGCGATCTCGGGCAGGTAGGCCAGGCGGCCGTTGGCGGCCAGCGTGCGTACGAAATTCGCGCCGCGCGCGCCGAGCGCGCCGCCGGCGATGCCGGTCACCAATGAGGCCAGCTGCTCGGTCGTCACGTGTGGATTGCCGAGCAGGTCCGCCACGCGCGGGTCCTGGACCACCGTGGCCGCCGCCTGCAGCGACTGCGACCATTCCTCCAGCTGGCCGGCGGACTGTGCCTCCTCGAAGGCTGCGCGCGCGTACGGCCGGGCGATGGTGATCTTGTCAGCCATGGTCCCTCAGATCTGGGTGGCGAGCTTGTTGAGCAGGTCGGCGTGCGTGGCAGCGTTGACCTCGCGGCCGAGCAGCTTGGAGGCGGCGCCGACGGCGATGCCGGCGACTTCGCGCCGCAGGCTCTCGCGCGCCCGGGTTGTGTCGAGGTCGATCTGCTGCTGTGCGGCGGCCACCAGCCGCGCACCCTCGGTCGTGGCGGTGCCCTTGGCCTCTTCCACCAGCTCATTGGCGCGATGCTGCGCGTGGTCGATGATCTGCGTGGCGCGCTCGCGTGCCTCGCGGATGATGGCATCCGCATTGCTGCGGGCCTCGGTGAGCGCCAGCTCGCCTCTCTCACCAGCGGCCAGGCCCTGCGCTATCTTCTGCCTGCGCTCGTCCATGGCCGCCAGGATCGGTGGCCAGATCCACTTCATCGTGCCCCAAATGAGTAAGCAGAACACGACCATCTGCACGACGAGCGTGAGATTGATATTCACGGTCCTATCTCCTGCCTCGAGCCGTCACACAAATCAGTGTGCCGCCTGCAGCGCGCCCAGGAACGGGTTCGCGAAGGTGAAGAACAGCGCAAAGCCGATGCCGATCATGGCCACCGCGTCCAAGAGGCCAGCGACCAGGAACATCTGCACGCGCAGGACCGGCAGCAGTTCCGGCTGACGGGCCGAACCTTCAATGAAGCGACCGCCCAAGATGCCGAAGCCGATGGCGGTGCCGAGCGCGCCCATGCCGAAGATGATGCCGACGGCCAGCACGGTCATGGCCTGAACGTGTGCAATGTTTTCCATTCAATCTTCTCCTCAAAACCCTAAATGCGAAAGAAACAATTAAGAAAATGGAGGTGCAAACCTGGTCTTCAATGGCGTTCGCTGGCCATCGAGAGATAGACAACTGTCAGCACCGCGAAAATGAACGCCTGAATGATGATGATCAGGACGTGGAATATGGTCCAAATCATGCCGAGAATGAATTGCCCGATGATTCCGAACCAACCGCCCACGGTCAGCAGGCTCTGCAGGCCGTGCGACAATGTCAGCACCGCAATCAAGAGGAAGATCATTTCGCCGGCATACAGATTGCCGTAGAGGCGCAGCGCGAGTGACACGGGGCGCGCGACGAAGGTGACGGACTCGAGGATGAAGTTCACCGGGATGAGCAGTGCCTGCACGAACCAGTTCTTGGCACGGAACGGATTCAACGTGAGTTCACCGACGAAGCCGCCGATTCCCTTCATCCTGATGCTGTAGAAGATGATGAGCGCGAACACCGTGAGCGACATCGCGAAGGTCGCGTTCAGGTCGGTGCTGGGCACCACCTTCAGGTGCTCAAAGCCTGCGCCACGCGCGGCATACGGAATCAAGTCCACCGGGACGAGATCCATGAAGTTGAAGAGAAAGACCCAGCAGAAGATGGTCAATGCCAGCGGTGCAATTAGTCGACTCGTACCGTGGAAGCTGTCGCGAACCTGTTCGTCGACTTTCTCGACGATCCACTCGATCACGCTTTGGGTGACACTGGGGACGCCGCGGGAGGCTTTGCGTGCCACCATCCAAAAGAGACCAAAGAACACCAGGGCAAGCGCCACCGAGAAAAACACGGTGTCGTAATTGATGACCGAGAAGTCGACGATGCCGTGGGCGGCCTTGTTCGACAGAAAGGTCTGGTGATGCAGGATGTATTCGGTTGCGCCCGGCGCGTGTTCTGCGTCTGCCATAACTCTCTCGACCATCCCGAACCTAAGGGCTACCGCGCTGCCCGCTCACGCGTGGCATTGCGCGCAGCAGCGCAATCCAATACACCAGAAACGTTGCGGCAAACGCGGCGAACATCGCCAGCGGCACCACCGGCACGCTCTTCAACACCACCACGAACAGCACGATCACCAGCAGGACCTTCACGGCCTCGCCGAGATAGAACCTGCCCAGGACCCGCTCGGGCCTGTTCGTCGCGACGGCCCCGAAAACCAGGGCCGCCATCGCCAGACTCCCCGCCGTGGCGATGCCACCGCCGAGCAGCGCCGACCAGGCGGCGCGCGTGCCGGAGATTCCCCAGGCACACAATGCGGCGGTCAGGCTCACGAGCGCCTGGCCGAGCACGACGCCGAAGGCCAGCCGCCGCGCTTGGGGCAGATCGATCGCCAACACCTTATATAGGTCCCGCCGAGGGGGCTCTAAACCGGCCTGGATCCTGCACCGTGAGCGTCAGTGCAGGGGGCTTAACATTACCGCGCCCGTTCAGTCACTTAGGTGACGCCCCGGCGAAAAGCCGCGCGATTATAGAGACCGGTACCGCGACAGTCCACCCACCCGAACGGAAGAGGCGGATGGTGCGCCTGCAGCATTTTTTGGGGGGCCGGCAGCCGGCACTGCCGGGCGGGAAATGCACCCGCCCGGGGCACCCTGGGTGCCCGGGCGGGGAGGGCGCCGGGGCTAGGCCGCCTGCGCCAGCTGCGCGACCCTCTCCCAGGTGGTGCGGGCCAGGCTCGGGCGGGCACTGACCCGGGCGAGCCAGTCGCGCAGGTTGGTGCGCCCGGCGGTGAGCGGCTGCCACTCGGGGGTCTGGGCGAGGAAATCCAGCTGGGGAGCGATCATCGCATCCGCCAGGCTGAATGCCTCGCCGGCCAGGAAGCGCTGCTGCCCGAGCAGGCCGGAGATCTCCGCGAACACCGCGTGTGCCTTGGGCAGCACCGCCTCGATCGCCGCCTCGTCCGGGGCCAGCCCCAGCAGGCGCGGGCCGACGATGCGCTGGAAGCCGATGACATTGCCCGGACCCTGGAACAGGTACCAGTCGTTGATGTTCAGCAGCTGGTCCACGCGGGCCGCCGCCTGTGCCTCCGCGGGCATGAGCGCGGGCGTGGGCAGCACCCGCTCGAGGTAGCGCAGGATCGCCGCGGTCTCATAGAGCCTGAAGTCCCCGTGCCTAAGCACCGGCACGCGGCCGAAGGGATGCAGCGCCAGGTGCTCGGGCAGGCGCAGCGTGCCCGGGGACACCGCCTCGAAGCGGTACCGGGCGCCCTTTTCCTCGAGCGCGATGAGGACCGCACGCCCGAAGGGGCTGCCGGGAATGCCGTGGACGGTGAATTCGCTCATGACTTTGCTCCTTGTGCCAGATAATTCGCGTAGGTATCGAGGATGCCGATCCAGCCGCCATCGACGCCGCTGCGCATCTTTTCCCCGGGCTCGGCGCCCATGCGCTCGAAGTCGCGGTGCTCCAGTTCCACGCGCGTCCTGCCGGCTCCCTCCGCCTTGAACCGCACCTCCACCTCGGAGGCGAATTCGGTGCGGGCATCCGGCTTCCACTCGGAGCTGATCTCCCACCCCACCACGAAGCGCGCACCCGGCTCCCAGGCGCGCACGTGCCCGATGACCACGTCCTTGCCATCCTCGTGGTGCGTGTACCAGCGCCCGCCCACGAACGGCTCGATGACCGAGCGGGTGATCGGCGTGGCGCCGATGCCGTGCTTCTTGGGCCACCAGGCGTCGATGCCCGTGGTAAAGACTTCGAAGGCACGCTGCTGCGTTGCCTCCACGACTAGGGACTTGCGCACCGGGGCGATGCTGATCGTGCGGTTCAAGGTGTCTTCCTCACTTTGGGGTCTGCGGGTTTCTCGAGTTCGTGCTTGAAGGCTTCGAGGGCTGCGTCCCAGAACTGGTCGAGCCAGCGGCGCAGCTCGCCCAGGCCGTGCGGGTCTATGTGGTAGATGCGGCGCGCGCCATCGGGCTCATCGTTCACCAGTCCTGCCTCCTTCAGCGCCTTCAGATGCTGGGAGACCGCCGGGCGGCTGACCGGCAGCCCCCGCGCCAGCTCCCCGACCGACTTCGGCCCCGAGCGCAGACGCTCGAAGACTTCCCGCCGGGTGGGATCGCTCAGGCATTGCAGGGCACTTCCGTAAGCCATTACTTACGGTAAGTGATTACTTACCTATTTGTCAAGCCCGGTGGAAGGCGGTGGTCGCGGGGTGCTCAGCTGTGGGGGTCGCGCTACTGGATGTGCGCGAGGATGCCGTCGAGTTCGTCCAGGCTGTTGTAATTGACGATGAGCTTGCCGCGCCCGCCGCTGCCGTGCTGGATGGCCACGCGCGCGCCGAGCTTGTCGGCCAGCTCCTGCTGCAGCTTCTCGACGTTCGGGTCAAGGGCGCTGCCGTCCGCCGCGCGCGCGCCCGTGCCCGGCGGTGCCTGCAAGCGCCGCACGAGTCCCTCGGCGTCGCGCACCGAGAGGCCGCGCTTCACCACCATCGTCGCCACCTCGATCTGCTGGCGGCGCTGCGTCAGGCCCAGCAACGCGCGCGCGTGTCCCATCTCCAGCGTGCGCTGCTCGAGCATCTCGCACACCTCGGCGGGCAGCTCCAGCAGGCGCAGCAGGTTGCTCACCCCGGCGCGCGAGCGGCCCACCGCATCGGCGGCCTGCTGGTGCGTGAGCCCGAACTCGGAGATCAGCCGCTCCAGTGCCCGGGCCTCCTCGACCGCGTTCAGGTTCTCGCGCTGGATGTTCTCGATGAGGGCGACCGCGATCGCCGCCTCGTCCGGGATGTCGCGGATGATCGCCGGGATCTCCGCAAGGCCTGCGATCTGCGCGGCGCGCCAGCGGCGCTCGCCGGCGATGATCTCGTAGCGCTGCGCACCGCCGGGGCTCAAGTCCTCCAGCGGGCGCACCACGATCGGCTGCACCACGCCCTGGGCCCTGATCGAGGCGGCCAGCTCGTCCAGGGACTCGGTGCGCATGTCGGCGCGCGGCTGGTAGCGGCCGCGCTGCAGCAGGTCCAGTGGCAGCTTCGCCAGTACGTCCGTGGGCACCTGGGGCACGGCCAGCGGCGCGGCGACGATCGAGGGGCGTGCCTGCCCGAGCAGGTCCGCGAGCCCTCGCCCGAGGGTCGGCTTCTTCATCAATGGATTTCCTCACCCGGAGCGGCACCGGCCGGCGGCGCCACAGCCGGCGCGACGCCTGCGAGCTCCCCGGCAGGCTCCGTCCCGCCCGCAGCCGGCGCGCGCGCGCTCGGTGCGCCGCGCAGCTGCGCGGTACCCTCCTCGCGGCGGATCATCTCCCCGGCGAGGGCCAGATAGGCGAGCGCGCCGCGCGATTCGCGGTCATGAAAGAGGGCCGGCTTGCCGAACGAGGGCGCCTCGGCCAGGCGGATGTTGCGCGGGATGACGGTGCGGAACACCGAATCGCCGAAGTGGCCGATGAGCTGGTTGCTCACCTCGCTCGAGAGGTTGTTCCGCGGATCAAACATGGTGCGCAGGATGCCCTCGATCGACAGCTGCGGGTTGGCGGCGACCCTGATCTGCTCGACCGTGTTGAGCAGTGCCGAGAGTCCCTCGAGCGCGTAGTACTCGCACTGCATCGGGATCAGCACGCTGTCGGCGGCCACCAGCGCGTTGACGGTGAGCATGTTCAAAGCCGGCGGGCAGTCGATGAGGATGACGTCGTAACTGTCGCGCACCGGCTGCAGCGCCTGGCGCAGCTTGGTCTCGCGCGCGATCGGCAGCGACAGCAGGCGCACCTCGGCGGCCGTCAGGTCCTGGTTGGCCGGCAGCAGCGCGAAGCCGGACTGCTCGACCTGCACGATCACGGCCGCCAGCTCCGCCTCCCCCAGCATGACCTCGCAGGCACTGGCGGTGAGCTGGGACTTGTCGACCCCGCAACCCATGGTGGCGTTGCCCTGCGGGTCCAGGTCGATCAGCAGCACGCGCCGGCGCGTGGCCGCCAGAGAGGCCGCGAGATTCACCGAGGTGGTGGTCTTGCCGACGCCGCCCTTCTGGTTCGCGATGGCGATGACGCGCTTCATGGCGACAGTGTACTTCACTGCCGCGCGGACGCAGCCCTCGAAACGGGAGCTGAACCTTTGACCGTCGCCCTCAGGCGACGCGCTGCTGCGCCACCTGCCGCCCCAGGCGCTCGCGCGCCATCTGGTCGGCGATGGCGTTGGTGGTGCGGTTCTCGCGCCGGGCGCGCTCGAAGATCTCCGTGAGACGCACCGGGATGCCCTGGATATCGGCGATCACCTGCGCCTCGGTGGCCCCGCCGTAGTACTCGCGGGCGACCGAGATGATGCCGCCGGCGTTGATGACATAGTCCGGCGCGTAGAGGATGCCGGCCGCCGAGAGCGCGCTGCCGTCCTGGCCCTGGGCCAGCTGGTTGTTCGCAGCCCCGGCCACCACGCGTGCCCGCAGGCGCGGGGAACTGGCGGCATCGAGCACCGCACCCAGCGCGCACGGCGCGAGCACGTCCACGTCCGCGGCCAGGATCTGCTCGGCCGCCAGCGCGGTGGCCTTGAACTCCTCGACCACGCGCTGCACGGCCGCCGGGCGCACGTCCGCGACGAAGAGCCGCGCACCGTCGGCGGCGAGCAGGCGGCACAGGTGGTAACCCACCCCGCCTGCGCCCTGTATGGCAATGCTCAGTCCTGCCAGTTCGTCGCGGCCCAGGCGGTACTTCACCGCGGCCTTGATCCCGAGGTACACGCCCAGTGCGGTCTTCGGGCCCGGGTCGCCACCGGCCTCCCCGGGTGCGCGCCCCAGGCCTGCCACGTAACGCGTGGCGCGGGCGACGCTTTCCATGTCGGCCGTGGTGGTGCCGACGTCCTCGGCGGTCACGTAGCGGCCGCCCAGCGAATCGACCAGGCGGCCGAAGGCCGCGAACAGCTCGGGGGACTTGGGCCTCTTGGCATCGGCGATGATCACCGCCTTGCCCCCGCCGAAGGCAAGGTTCGCCATCGCGTTCTTGTAGCTCATGCCGCGCGAGAGCCTGAGCACGTCCGCCACCGCCTCCGCGGTGCTCGCGTACGGCCACATGCGGCAACCCCCCGCGGCAGGTCCCAGCGTGGTCGAGTGGATGGCGATGATCGCCCTCAGGCCGGTGGCGGCGTCCTGGCCGAATACCACCTGTTCATGGGCGTCGAACTCGCGCAGGTCGAAGAGCTCCATCGGATCCGCCCGGGCCCCGAGCCCGCCTGTGATGATCAGGGCAGGTTACCGCCGGGAACCTGCAAGAATTGTCACAAAAGTTGCTTCCAAAGCGCCGATGGTGAGACATTCATCTCACAATACCGCCTACTGATGGAATAAATGATGCAACCCAGCCTGGACCGCACCGACCTGCGCATCCTGGAACTGCTGCAGGAGCATGGCGAGCTCTCGGCAGGACAGGTCGCCGAGCGCCTCGACCTCACCTCTTCCACCTGCTGGCGCAGGATCACGCGGATGCAGGAGCTGGGGGTCATCCGCCGCAGGGTCGCGCTGCTGGACCGCGAGAAGCTCGGGCTTGCCGTCATGGTATTCAGCCACGTGAAGGTCGCCGGCCACGGCCGCGATGCGCTGCTGCGCTTTGAGCAGGCGGTGCGCGCGCACCCGGAGATCCTGGAGTGCTACACGCTCATGGGGGAGACCGACTTCCTGCTGCGCATCGCCTGCCGCGACATCAAGGCCTACGAGGCCTTCTTCCTCGACCACCTGTCGCGCTTCCCGGGCGTGCAGTCGGTCAACTCGTCCATCGCGCTGGCGGTGATCAAGGAAACCACCGCACTGCCGCTGCGGCTGCCGCTGCAGTAGGCGCGCCGGGCGCGCGCACAGACCTCAGCGTCCGAGCACCAGCAGGCAGCGGGCCGCATCGAGCCCGGGCACGCTGAGGCCGCGCTCGCCGAGGAGTTTCCATGGCGGCTGCAGCCTGAGGATCTCCTCATCCGGCCTGCGTCCCTTCATGGCCAGCACCCGGGTGCCGGGTGCGCACAGCGGCGCCACCAGCTCGACCAGGCGTGGCAGCGGCGCGAACCCGCGGGCGACCACGCTGCTGAGCGGCGCTGCCGGCCTGAAGGCCTCGCTGCGCGCGTGCACCGCCGTGACATTCGTCAGTCCCATGCGCGCGGCGGTATTGGCGACGAAGCGGATCTTCTTGGCGCTGGAGTCGATGAGCGTGAAGCGACGCTGCGGGTTGGCCAGCGCGAGCGGCAGTCCCGGGAAGCCTGCCCCCGTGCCGACGTCGGCGATCTCCTGCCCGTGCAGGTCCGGGTGGATGCTCAGGCTGTCCAGCAGGTGGTGGGTGAGCATCGCCTCCGGCGCGGTGATCGCGGTGAGGTTGAAGCGCTTGTTCCACAGCGCAAGCTCATCCAGCAGCAGCAGCAGGCGCCGGACGTCAGGCTCGGTCAGAGCAACGCCCAGGACGGCGGCGTCGCGGCGCAGGCGGTCGGTCGGGTTCAGCGCAACGCTCCTTGCACGCCAGGGCGGGCAATTGATCATACTTTGCACACCGTGAGACTGCTCCTGGTAGAAGATGACGCGATGATCGGGGAGGCCGTCCGCCTGGGACTCAAGCGCGAGGGCTTCACCGTGGACTGGGTGCACGATGCGCGCGCCGCCGAGGGCGTGCTGCGCAGCGAGCCGTTCGAGCTGGTGCTGCTGGACCTGGGGCTGCCGGGCCGGGACGGACTTGCCCTGCTGCGTGCCGAGCGCGCCCGCGGCCTCACCCTGCCGGTGCTGGTGCTGACCGCGCGCGATGCGGTCTCGGACCGCGTGCAGGGCCTGGATGCGGGCGCCGACGATTACCTCATCAAGCCGTTCGAGCTGTCCGAGCTGGCCGCGCGCATCCGCGCCCTGCTGCGGCGGCGCTCGGGGCGCCCGGCCCCCGGCATCGAGCACCTGGGCGTGACCCTCGACCCGGCCGCACACACGGTCAGCCGCGAGGGCGCCGAGGTGGCCCTGTCGCCGCGCGAGTTCACCCTGCTGCAGCTGCTGATGGAGCGCCCGGGCACCATCCTGTCGCGCGCGCAGCTGGAGGAGCGCCTGTACGGCTGGGGCGAGGAGGTCGAGAGCAATGCGGTGGAGGTGCACATCCACGGGCTGCGCAAGAAGCTCGGCGCCGACTTCATCCTGAACGTGCGCGGCGTCGGCTACCGGGTGCGACCGGCGTGAGCTCGCTGCGCGCGCAGCTGCTGGCGTGGCTGCTCGCCGGGGTCGTGGTGGTCGGGGCCCTGGGCGGCTGGTTCGTGTACCGCAACGCGCTCGCCGAGGCGGACGACTTCTTCGACTACCACCTGCGGCAGACCGCACTGATCCTGCGCGACGAGCCCGTCGAGTACCAGCTCACCCCGCGCTTCCCGCCCCAGGATGCCGCCTACGACTTCGTGGTGCAGGTGTGGTCGCTGGACGGGGTGCGCGTCTACCTGTCGCGCCCGCACGCGGTGCTGCCGCAGACCACCACGCTCGGCTTCGCCACCGTGGACACGCGCGAGGGGCGCTGGCGCGTGTTCGGCGTGCAGGCCGAGACGCGCGTGATCCAGGTCGCCCAGCCGATGAGCGTGCGCGAGGGGCGCGCCGCGCAGCTCGCCCTGGACACGCTCAAGCCCTTCGCGCTGCTGTTGCCGGTGCTGGCGCTGTTCATCTGGCTGACGGTCGGGCGCGCGTTCATCCCGCTGGAACGGCTCACCGGTCTGGTGAAGGCACGGCGCGTCGATGCGCTCGATGCGCTTCCCGATGCGCGCCTGCCCGAGGAGGTGCGCCCGCTCGTCACAGCGCTCAACGACCTGCTGCAGCGCCTGCGGGCGGCGCTCGCGCGCGAGCGCGCCTTCATGGCCGATGCCGCGCACGAGCTGCGTACACCCCTGACCGCGCTGCACCTGCAGATGGACATGCTCGCGCACGCGCATGGCGAGGCCGAGCGCCAGCAGGCGATGGACACCCTGTCCGCCGGCGTGCAGCGCGCCATCCGCCTGGTCGAGCAGATGCTGTCCATGGCGCGCGCCGAGCCGCGCGCCACGCCTGCCCCGCACCGGCCGGTGCGCCTGGACGAGCTCGCGCGCGAGGCCCTCGCCGAGCTGGTGCCCCTGGCGGACGCGCGGCGCATCGACCTGGGAGTGGCGGGTGCTGCGGCGGTGAGCGTGGCCGGCGATGCGGACGGCCTGCGCACCCTGTTGCGCAACCTCATCGACAACGCGGTGCGCTACACCCCCGCGGGCGGGCGGGTCGATGTCGCCGTCGAACCGGCCAGCGCCCCGGCAGGTCCTGCGCTGGTGGTCAGCGATGACGGCCCGGGCATCCCCGCCGCCGACCGGGCGCGCGTGTTCGATCGCTTCTACCGCCGCGCCGGCAACTCCACCGCCGGCAGCGGGCTCGGGCTGGCGATCGTCAAGACCATCGCCGATGCGCACCAGGCCACGGTTGCGCTCAGCGAGCCGGCGGAGGGTGCCGGCTTGCGTGTGGTCGTCCGGTTCCCGCCCGCCAGCGCCGCCTAGCGCGCCAGCTTCTGCAGAAAGCTCGCCGCGGTCTCAAGGTAGGCATCGCGGTTGGCCTTGCGCGCAAACCCGTGGCCCTCATCCTTGGCCAGCAGGTACCACACCTCGTTGCCGTTGCTGCGCACGCGCCACACCAGCTGCTCGGACTCTGATACCGGGACCTTCGGATCGTTCTTGCCGGCGGCCACCAACAGCGGCTTCCTGATGCGGGCGGCATTGTCCAGCGGGGAGATGCGCTCGAGGAAGGCGCGCATGTGGGTGTCGCGCTCGTCGCCGTACTCGGCACGCCGCAGGTCGCGCCGGTAGCCGGCGGTGTTGGACAGGAAGTTGACGAAGTTGCTGATGCCGGCCAGGTCGATGCCGCCGCGCAGGCGCTCCCCGTAGGCGACCAGGGAGGCGAGCGCCATGTAGCCGCCGTAGGAAGCACCCATCACCACGATCTTGTCGCGGTCGAACTGCGGCTGCACTCCCACCCACACCAGCAGCGAGCCGATGTCGCGCACCGCATCCTCGCGCAGCGCACCGTTGTCCAGGCCAAGGAAGCTCTTGCCGTAACCGGCCGAGCCGCGCACGTTGGGGCACACCACCGCATAGCCGAGCTCGTGCACCAGGAACTGGATGAACGGGTCCCATCGCGGACGGGCCTGGGACTCAGGACCGCCGTGGATGTCGATGACCACCGGGACGCCGGCTGAGTTCTGCGGGCGGTACACGTAGGCGGAGAGCATGCGCGCATGCCCGCCCTCGCGGTCCCAGGTGGGGAAGCGCACCAGCTCCGGGGCCACGAGCGTCCGGGCATCGATCGGCCCGGACTCGCTCTGCGTCCAGCGCTCGAGCTTGTTGTGCTCGATGTCGAACACGTAGGCATCGCGCGGGGAGGTGGAGGTCTCAACCGACATGGCCACCCGGGTACCTCCCTTGTCGAAGCGCGGGTTGCCGATCAGCCCCTCCGGCAGCGGCGGGGCGATCTCGGTCCTGGCGATGGTGTCGAGGATGGACAGGCGGCTGCGGCCGTCCTCGTTGAGGATGTAGGCCACGTAGCGCCCGTCGGCGCTGACGTCGAAGTCCTCCACATCCCAGGGGCTCGGCGGGCTGATGCGCCGGTCCTCGTGCGTGAGCGGGTCCCACAGTTTCAGCTGGGCCACCTCGCCGTCCTCGTCGGTGAGCACGTAGACGCTGCGGCCGTTGGCGGCGAAGCGCGCGTTCCTGATGCCCGCGCCTTTGGACTTGCCGGCCTCGATGGGCGTGAGCGTACCGGTGGTGGTGTCGGCTGAGTACAGGGAGCTTTCCCTCGCGGACACGAACTTCCACACCAGGAGCTTGGAATCATCGAAGGACCAGTCGAGCGGGTACCAGGTGTCCTGGTGGCCGCCGACCAGCAGCTGCGGGGCGGCGCTGCCGGTGGCATCGACCACGTAGACATCGTAGCTGAGCGTGTCGCGATCGTTGCCGTAGAAGGCGAGGCGCTTGCCATCGTGCGCCCACACCGCGCTGCCGTGGATGAATGCCCCGTCGGTGAGCTGGCGCACCGTGCCCGTCGGGGTTGAGTAGTACAGCTGGTAGTTCTCATCCCCGGCCTGGTCCTTGGAGAACACGAAGCCCCCGCCCTGCTTGGCCGCGCGCCCCCAGGAGATCGCGTCCGGGTAGAAGGTGCGCTGGTAACGCGCCCCGCCGGCCCCTGACACCTGGTGCACCTGCTCGGTGTCGCCGAAGCGCGTCTTGATCAGCAGGCCGCCGTCGGCGGTCCAGTCGAGGAAGGTGGCCGAGCGCGAGTGCAGATACGGCTGCAGGCGCTGCAGCAGCCTGGGATCACTCGGCGGGATGCCCTCGAACACCAGCGCGCCGCTCTCGCGGTGCGCGGTCGGCACCGCGGTCTGGGCGGGGGCGCCGAAGGAGATGGCCAGGGTGCAGGCGGCGCTGGCGCAGGCCATGACGGCGCTGCGCAGGAGGCTTCGGTGATCCATGTGACTAAGCTAGCGTACGGGTTACGATGTGTACATCCGCCGAAGAACGCTGCACACCTGCCGATGTCCGCGACCGCCGTCACCGCACAGCTCCTGCGCCACCCGCACGGCATCACGGCGGTGGACACCCAGTACCTGCACCCGGGTCATGCCGCCGCGCACATCATCCTCGACGGCGGCCGCGCCGCCTTCGTCGATGTCGGCACTAACAATTCCGTGCCGCACCTGCTGGCGGCGCTGGAGGCACTGTCGATCCCGCGCACGGCGGTCGAGTACATTCTCCTCACCCACGTGCACCTCGATCATGCCGGCGGCGCCGGCGCGCTGCTGGCGCAGCTGCCCAACGCGCGCGCCTTCGTGCACCCGCGCGGAGCTGCGCACCTGGTCGATCCCGCCAAGCTCATCGCCGGCTCCAAGCTGGTTTACGGCGAGGAACGCTACGCGCGGCTGTACGGGGAGCTGGTGCCGCTGCCGGCCGCGCGTGTGCACGAGGTCAGCGACCGGGAAAAGGTGCGCCTGGGCGCGCGCACGCTGGAGCTCATCCATACCCCCGGACACGCGCTGCACCACTACGCGGTGGTCGATGCGGCGCACGCGAGCATCTTTCCCGGGGACACCTTCGGGGTCTCCTACCGCGCGCTCGACACGGCCAGGGGCGCCTTCGTGACCCCGGCCACGACGCCCACGCAGTTTGACCCGCAGCAGCTGATCGACTCCATCGACCGCATGCTCGCCTACCAGCCCGAGTCGATGTACCTCATGCACTTCAGCCGCGTCACCGACGTGCCCCGCCTCGGGGAGTCGATGAAGAGCCAGGTGGCAGCCCTGGCCGGGATCGCGCGTGCGCATGCAACCGATGCCGATCCCGCGCCGGGCATCCGTGCCGACATGCTCAGGCTGTGGGTGGATCTGGCGCGGGCGCACGGGGTGCTGGACAGCGAAGCGCAGGTCCTCGAGGTGCTCGGCGGGGACCTGGACCTCAACACCCAGGGCCTGGTGGTCTGGCTGCAACGGCAGAGACACTGATGGACAAGGCGTTCAGGGCTTTCCGCATCCACTCCGAGGGCGGCCGGCCCGTGGCACGCTTCGAGCAGATCTCGCTCGCGGATCTGTCAGCCGGGGCGGTGGTGATCCGCGTCACCCACTCGGGGATCAACTACAAGGATGCGCTGGCGGCCACCGGCGCGGGCAAGATCCTCAGGCGCTATCCGCTGGTGGGCGGCATCGACCTGGCAGGCGTGGTCGAGTCCTCCGAGGATGCGCGCTACGCGGCGGGTGATGCGGTGCTGGTCACCGGTTGTGCGCTGTCGGAAACGCACGACGGCGGCTACGCACAGTTCGCGCGCGTGCCGGGGGACTGGGTGATACCGCTGCCGGCAGGGTTGTCGGCATTCGAGGCGATGGCCATCGGCACCGCCGGCTTCACGGCCGCCTTTGCCATCGACCGCATGGAGCAGAACGGCCAGGCGCCGCAGGGCGGCCCGATCGTGGTCACCGGCGCCTCCGGTGGCGTGGGCAGCATCGCCGTCGACATGCTGAGCGCACGCGGCTACCGCATCTTCGCGGTGAGCGGCAAGGCTGCCGCGGCGCCGTACCTGCGCGAACTCGGCGCGCACGAGGTGCTCGCGCGCCAGGAGCTGGACTTGGGCAGCCGCGCGCTGGAGACCGCGCGCTTCGGCGGCGCCATCGACAACCTCGGGGGCGAGGTGCTCACCTGGCTCACGCGCACCGTGGACTTCTGGGGGAACATCGCCAGCATCGGGCTCGCCGCGGGGGCGGAACTGAACACCACGGTGATGCCCTTCATCCTGCGCGGCGTGTCACTGCTCGGCATCAACTCCTCGGCCACCCCGCGCGCGCGCCGCATCGCCGTGTGGCAGCGCATCGGCACGGACTTAAGACCGCGCCACCTCGCGCGCATCGTCACGCGCACCATCGAGTTTGACGAGCTGCCCTCGGCATTCCCCGCCCACCTCGAGGGGGCCGTCACCGGGCGCACCGTCGTGCGCATAGGCTGAACGGACTAAACCGATCCTACTCGCCGGTAGGTTTTGCGCTGCGCAGCAGTGCGGCAGCATCCGGCGCGGTATAGAATGCGCCTCCCTTTCGAGGTCGCCTATGTCGGAAACGTCAGTCAGCGCCGGCGCGCGCCTGCGGGCCGCAGTGGAGGCGGAACGGCCGCTGCAGGTGGTCGGCACCATCAATGCCTACTGCGCGCTGCTCGCGCAGCGCGCCGGCTTCCGCGCGCTGTACCTGTCCGGCGCCGGGGTCGCCAATGCCTCCTTCGGCCTGCCGGACCTGGGGATGACCTCGCTCAACGATGTCTGCGAGGACGTGCGCCGCATCACCGGTGCCTGCCCGCTGCCGCTGCTGGTGGATGCCGACACCGGCTGGGGCGGTGCCTTCAACATCGCCAAGACCACGCGCGAGCTCATCCGTGCCGGAGCCGCCGGCATGCACCTGGAGGACCAGGTCTCGGCCAAGCGCTGTGGCCACCGCCCGGGGAAGGCGCTGGTGCCCACGCAGGAGATGGTCGACCGCATCAAGGCCGCCGTCGACGGGCGCACCGATGCCGGCTTCGTCATCATGGCGCGCACCGATGCGCACGCGGTGGAGGGCCAGGCGGCCGCGCTCGAGCGCGCGCAGGCCTACGTCGCCGCCGGTGCCGACATGATCTTCGCCGAGGCGCTGAAGACTCTGGACGAATACCAGGAATTCTCCACCAGGGTGCGCGTGCCGGTGCTCGCCAACATCACCGAGTTCGGCCAGACCCCGCTGTTCAGCGTCGCCGAGCTCGGCCGCAGCGGCGTGCGGCTGGTGCTGTACCCGCTGTCCGCGTTCCGCGCCGCCGCCAGGGCCGCGGAAGCCGTCTACGGGGCGCTCCGCAGTCAGGGCACCCAGAAGTCCGTCACCGATTCCATGCAGACCCGCGCCGAGCTGTACGACGTGCTCGGCTACCACGACTACGAGAGAAAGCTCGACGAGCTGTTCGGGAAGTAAGCCATGAGTGAACCCACCGCAGGATTCAAGCCGAAGAAATCCGTCGCCCTGTCGGGGGTCACCGCCGGCAACACGGCGCTGTGCACGGTCGGGCGCACCGGCAACGACCTGCACTACCGCGGCTACGACATCCTCGAGATCGCCAACCGCTGCGAGTTCGAGGAGATCGCCTACCTGCTGATCTACGGCAGGTTCCCCAACCGCGCCGAGCTCAGCGCCTACAAGGGCAAGCTCAGGGCACAGCGCGGCATCCCCGCCCCGGTGCGCGAGGTGCTCGAGAGCATCCCCGCCGGCGCGCACCCGATGGACGTGCTGCGTACCGCATCCTCCGCGCTCGGCTGCGTGCTGCCGGAGAAGGACGACCATGCCGCCCCGGGGGCGCGCGAGCTCGCCGACCGCCTGGTCGCCTCCTTCGGCTCGATGCTGGTGTACTGGTACCACTTCAGTCACGCGGGTCAGCGCATCCAGGTGGAGACCGAGGACGATTCGGTCGGCGGCCACTTCCTGCACCTGCTGCACCGGCGCTCGCCGCCGGCCTCCTGGGTGCGTGCCATGCACACCTCGCTCATCCTCTACGCCGAGCATGAGTTCAACGCCTCCACCTTCGCTGCGCGCGTCATCGCCGGCACCGGCGCGGACCTGTATTCGTGCATCACCGGGGCGATCGGCGCGCTGCGCGGGCCCAAGCACGGCGGCGCCAACGAGTTTGCCTTCGAGATCCAGAAGCGCTACGACACCCCGGACGCGGCCGATGCGGACATCCGCGCGCGCGTGGCCGCCAGGGAAGTCATCATCGGTTTCGGCCACCCGGTGTACACCGTCTCCGACCCGCGCAACGTGGTGATCAAGGAGGTCGCGCGCGGCCTGTCCACGGAGGCCGGCGACATGAACATGTTCAACATCGCCGAGCGCATCGAGAAGGCGATGATGGACACCAAGAAGATGTTCGCGAACCTCGACTGGTTCTCGGCCGTCTCCTACCACCTCATGGGCGTGCCGACGGCAATGTTCACCCCGCTGTTCGTGATCGCGCGCACCACCGGCTGGGCCGCGCACGTCATGGAGCAGCGCGTCGACGGCAAGATCATCCGTCCCGCGGCCAACTACACAGGCCCCGAGAACCTCAAATTCGTGCCCATCGAGCAGAGAAAGTAACCCCGCACCATGTCCGCCCACGATATCAAGTCCGCCCAGCGTCCGGACCCGGATGCCGTCCTCACCGCGATCGCCGCCTACGCGCGCAGCTTCACCGTCGCCAGCGACGTGGCCTACGAGACCGCGCGCTACTGCCTGATGGACACCCTGGCCTGCGGCTTCCAGGCGCTGAAGTACCCGGCCTGCCGCAAGCTGCTGGGACCGCTGGTCCCGGGGGCGGTCATGTCCGGCGGCGCGCGCGTGCCCGGCACCTCCTACGAGCTCGACCCGGTGCAGGCGGCCTTCAATATCGGCGCGATGGTGCGCTGGCTGGACTTCAACGACACCTGGCTCGCCGCCGAGTGGGGCCACCCGTCGGATAACCTGGGCGGGATCCTGGCCGTCGCCGACTACCTGGCGCGCAACGCCGTCATGTCCGGCAAGACCCCGCCGACCGTGCGCGATGTGCTCACCGCCATGGTGAAGGCGCACGAGATCCAGGGCGTGCTGGCGCTGGAGAACAGCTTCAATCGCGTCGGCCTGGACCACGTGCTGCTGGTGCGCGTCGCCTCCACCGCGGTCGTGACCGCGATGCTCGGCGGGACGCTGGAGCAGGTGACCAACGCGGTCTCCAATGCCTGGATCGACGGCGGCGCACTGCGCACCTACCGCCACGCCCCCAACACCGGCTCGCGCAAGAGCTGGGCGGCCGGGGATGCCACCAGCCGCGCCGTGCGCCTGGGCCTCATCGCGCTCACCGGGGAGATGGGCTACCCGTCGGCGCTCTCGGCCAAGACTTGGGGCTTCTGCGACGTGCTCTTCAAGGGCAAGCCCCTCACCCTGCCGCAGCCCTTCGGCAGCTACGTCATGGAGAACGTGCTGTTCAAGATCTCCTTCCCGGCCGAGTTCCACGCCCAGACGGCGGTGGAGGCGGCGATGACGCTGCACCCGAAGGTGAAGGAGCGCATCGGCGACATCGAGCGCATCGTCATCGAGACGCAGGAGCCGGGCGTGCGCATCATCGACAAGGTAGGCCCGCTGGCCAACCCCGCCGACCGCGACCACTGCATCCAGTACATGGTGGCGATCCCGCTGCTCTTCGGGCGCCTCACCGGCGAGGACTACGAGGACGCGGTCGCCCACGATCCGCGCGTGGATGGGCTGCGCGCCAAAATGCAGGTGCGCGAGAACACCACCTTCACGGCCGAGTACTACGCCGCCGACAAGCGCTACATCGGCAACGCCGTGCAGGTGTTCTTCAGGGATGGCACGCACACCGAGCGGGTGCAGGTGGACTTCCCGATCGGCCACCGCAAGCGCCGCACCGAGGGCATGCCGGTGCTGGTGCGCAAGTTCCAGTCCTCGGTCGATGCGCACTTCAACCCCAGACAGGCCGAGCGCATCAAGGGGTTGTTCGCGAAGCCGCAGGCGCTCGATGCCATGCCGGTGAATGAGCTGGTCGCAGCCCTGGTCACCAACGCCGCGACGGCCTGAGAAAAGAAAACGCGCCCGCCCGGGCGCGTCTCGGGAAAGCAGGACCGGGGGCGGCCAGCGGCCGCCCCCTGGTCTTTGTCAGCCGACCTTCACCGGCACGAACAGCCGCGCGTCGCCGCGCTGGATCAGCAGCGCCACGTGGCCCTTGGACTTCTCCACCGCCGCGCGCAGCTCCTCGGCGCTGGTGACGGCGGCCCCGTTGGCAGCCAGCACCACATCGCCCGATTGGATGCCGGCATCGGCCGCAGGTCCGGAGGCGCGCTCGACCACGACGCCACCCTTCATGTTGCCCTCGCGCTGTTCCTGGGGGTTCAGGGGGCGCACCGACAGTCCGAGCTTGCCGCCCTGCTCGTGCGGGACGAGGTTGGCCGCGGCGCGCTGGTCCTCGAGCGAGCCTAAGGTCACGGCGATGCTCTTCGGCGCGTGGTTGCGCCAGACCTCGAGGTGCACCTGCGTGCCCGGGGGGATCGCGGCGATCTGCACCGACAGGTCCGAGGAGTCCTTCAGGAGCTCACCGTTGAGCTTCACGATCACGTCCCCGGGCTGGATGCCGGCCTTCTCCGCCGGTCCGCCCTTCTCGACGCTCGATACCAGCGCACCTTCCGGCTGCGGCAGGCCGAAGGAATCGGCCAGGCCCTGGGTGACGCGCTGGATGGTGACGCCCACCTTGCCGCGGGTCACATGTCCGGTGGCCTGCAGCTGCTGGCTCACACCCATCGCCACATCGATCGGGATCGAGAACGAGACCCCCATGTAACCGCCGCTGCGGCTGTAGATCTGCGAGTTGATGCCCACGACCTCACCGCGCATGTTGAACAGCGGGCCACCGGAGTTGCCCGGGTTGATCGGCACGTCGGTCTGGATGAAGGGCACGACGCCGGAGTCAAGCGTGCGGCCCTTGGCGCTGACGATGCCGGCCGTGGCGCTGTTCTCGAAGCCGAACGGGGCGCCGATGGCGAGCACCCATTCGCCCACCTTCAGTCCGCGCGAATCGCCGATCTTCACCGTCGGCAGGTCCTTGGCCTCGATCTTGATGACCGCGATGTCGGACTTCACATCCACGCCGATCACCTTGGCGGTGTACTCACGGCGGTCGGTCATGCGCACCACGACCTCGCTCGCCCCGTTCACCACGTGGGCGTTGGTGAGGATCACCCCGTCGCTGCGCACGATGAAGCCCGAACCCTCGCCGCGCATGGGCTGCTGCTGCTGCGGCGGCATGCCGCGGAAGAACGGCGCGAACGGGCTGTTGGGGCCGAAGGGGTTGGCATTGCCGCCACCGTTGTCATCGTCCTCATCATCGCCCTGGGCGTTCATCGCCGGGGATGCCTTGGTGACCACGGCGATGTTCACCACGGCGGTGCCGTAGCGCTGCACCATGGAGCTGAAGTCCGGCAGTCCCACGACCCCGGGATTGACCACCGCGGGGGCTGCGGCAGCCGCGGCCTGCGGGGTGGCGGCCGCCCGTGTCGCGCCGGCCATGTAGAGCACGCTCGCCGGGGCGGCGATTGCGGTCGCCCCCAGGATGGCGGCCACCACGGGTTTCTTCATCAAGGTCGGCAGGTTCATGCACAAGCTCCGTCGCGCTAAAAACGGCCGGTGGCCGGGATGGGCACACGATAGAAAGGGTGCCTTATGGGATCCTTAAGGCAGCACAGGCGCCGCTAGCGGTTCCCCGCCAGCGCACCAACAGACGTTCCCCGGGATCTTAAGGGGCTTTTTCGCCCAGGAAGGTGTAGGGGCGCGGCTCGGTCTTGAGCCCCGGGGCCAGCTGGCTGTAGTAGCGCGCGATCACCTCGATGTCCGCATCCTTGAGGTTCGAGGCGAAGCCCTTCATGACCGGGTTCTTGCGGCCGCCCTTGGCGTACTCCTGCAGGGCGCGCCGCAGGTAGTCCTCGTGCTGGCCGGCGAGGGAGGGATACATCGGCACCGCGCTCACCCCGTCCGCGCCGTGGCAGGCGGTGCACAGCGCTGCGGCCGCGGGCACCTTCGCCGGGGCCTTGCCGCTGGGCTTGAGCGGCTCGGCGGCGAAGTACACCGCGACATCGGCGATGTCCTGCTCGGAGAGCGTCGAGGCCTCCGAGTGCATGGTCAGGTGCGCACGGTCGCCGTCGCGGTAGCCGTGCAGGGCGGTGGCGAGGTAGTCGGCATGCTGGCCCTTGAGCTTCGGCACGCTGTAGTCAGGGTAGGCGTTCTTGTAGCCGTCGATGCCGTGGCAGCCTAAACAGGTGTAGGACATCTGCTTGCCACGCTTGGCATCACCCGGGGCGGCCTGCTGCGCCATGGCCGTGCCGGCAAACGCAAGGCCTGCGATCGCGGCCAACAAAACTCCCCGGCACTCGAGCATCTGGCTTCCCCGCACGACAAAACGGGCCGAATCTTACGGACTCGCCCGTCCAAATGCCACACTACGCTTGAGCTCATGATCGCCCTCATCCAGCGTGTTAGCCGCGCCCAGGTACACGTCCAGCGCGAGTCCGTGGCGCAGATCGCCACGGGCGTGCTCGCACTCATCGGCGTCGTGCGCGAGGACACCCGCATCGATGCCGACCGCCTGCTCGAGCGGCTGCTCAGCTACCGCATATTCCCCGACGCCGCGGGCCGGATGAACCTGTCGGTGCGGGAGGTCGCAGGCGGGGTGCTGCTGGTGCCCCAGTTCACGCTCGCCGCGGATACGGCCAGGGGCACGCGCGCAGGCTTCAGCACGGCTGCGGAACCTGCGCGCGCGCGGGAACTGTTCAGCTACCTGCTGGAGCAGGCGCAGGTCGCCTATGCCCCTGTTTCCGCAGGCGTATTTGGGGCGGACATGCAGGTGTCCCTGGTCAACGAGGGACCGGTGACCTTCTGGCTCGCCACCTAGGCGGCCCCGAGCGTGACGCGCGTCCCGGATGGGTGTGAACTTGTAGGGTTCCAGGGGTCTATTTGACCTATCATCGGTTGTTCGCTTATTCCGCGGCGGCGCGGAAGTTTTTTGGAGGCGTTTATGGGTTTAGGAATGCGCGAGCTGGTGGTCATTCTCCTGGTCGTGCTCGTCGTGTTCGGCGCCAAGAAGCTGCGCACCGTTGGCTCGGATCTCGGGCACGCCGTGCGCGGCTTCAAGAAGGCCATGAACGAGGGCGAGGAGGAGCAGGCGAGCGCGCCGAAGCAGATCCGCTCCGAGAACGCGGACGCGGATTTCGCCGAGGCCGGCAAGCAGCCCGAGAAGAAGCCCGAGCGGAGCGCCTGACCTGTTCGAAGGTCGGTTCTTCGAGATCCTGATCATCTTCATCCTGGCACTGGTGGTGCTGGGACCGGAGAAGCTCCCGCGTGTCGTCGCGGAAGTCGGTCGCTGGCTGGGCCGGGCGCGCGTGATGGCGCGGCAGTTCCGCGAGCAGCTCGAGGAGGAGGTACAGCTGGAGGAGGCACGCAAGAACCCCATGCCGCCCCCGCCCCCACCCCCACGGCCGCCGGACCCGGAACCGGAACCCAGGCCCGACACCTTCTCCCACGCACACCCCACCGATGACAGCGGTGCGGATACCTCGGTAGCGCGTGAGGGCAGCGCGAGCACCGATGAGCCCCGAGCCTGAGAAACTCGCCGAAGGCACGCTGATCTCGCACCTGCTGGAGCTGCGCGACCGGTTGCTGCGCTCCATGGTCGCGATCGGCATCGGCTTCGTTCCGTGCATGTACTACTCGAACCAGATCTTCAGCTTCGTCGCCCAGCCGCTGCTGTCGAAGCTGCCCCAGGGTGGCAACCTCATCGCCACCGGGGTCATGACCCCGTTCACCACCCCGTTCAAGCTGTCCTTCTTCGCCGGCGTGCTGCTGGCGATGCCGTACGTGATCTACCAGCTGTGGTCGTTCGTCGCCCCCGGGCTGTACCGCAACGAGCGCCGCTTCGCAGTCCCGCTGCTGGTCTCCTCGATCCTGCTGTTCTACGTCGGCATCGCCTTCGCCTTCTACTTCGTGTTCCCGGTGATGTTCCAGTTCTTCGCCAGCACCACGCCCAAGGGCGTGGCGATGATGACCGACATCAACCAGTACCTGGACTTCGTGCTCACCATGTTCTTCTGCTTCGGCCTGGCCTTCGAGGTGCCGGTGGCGGTGGTGCTGCTGGTGGTGATGGGGATGGTGAAAGTCGAGTCGCTGAAGAAGAACCGCGGCTACGTACTGCTCGGCATCTTCATCCTGGCAGCCTTCCTCACCCCGCCGGATGCGATCTCGCAGTGCTCGCTCGCGATCCCGATGTACGGCCTGTACGAGGCCGGCATCCTCATGGCCTCGATCCTGTATCGCAAGAAACAGCAGGCGGCGCTCGCCACTCCCGAGGAGTAACGCTCCTCACCTGGAACGAGTCCGGCCGGGAGCCTGCGTTGCGCCCCGCCGGGGGCGTGGTTCAGACTGCGGCGCTGCTGCGGTGCCGCCACCCAAAGGGCCAGAAGAGCGATGAACACCCAGGCTGACTCCGTGCCCCTGCCCGCTGCCGCCGTGCGCACCGTGTTCGGGCAGCCGCGCGGCATCGCGACGCTGTTCCTCACCGAGATGTGGGAACGCTTCACCTACTACGGCATGCGCGCGCTGCTGATCACCTTCATGGCCGCCGCGGTCACCAGGGGGGGACTGGGGATCCAGGATTCCTCCGCGAGCGCCATCTACGGGTTGTACCTGGGCAGCACTTACCTCTTGGGGCTGGCCGGCGGCTGGATGGCCGATCACCTGCTGGGCTCACAGCGCGCGGTGCTGAGCGGCGGCTTCCTCATCATGGTGGGCAACGCGCTGCTCGCCCTGGGCAACACCCAGGTGTTCTTCGTGGGCCTCCTGGTGATCGCCATGGGCGTGGGGCTGCTCAAGCCCAACGTGAGCGCGCTGGTGGCCTCGCTCTACCCGGAGGGCGGTGCGCGGCGCGATGCGGGCTTCTCCATCTTCTACATGGGCATCAACCTCGGGGCCTTCATCGGCTCGCAGCTGGTGCCCTGGTTCGCGCACTGGTTCGGCTGGCACTGGGGCTTCGGGCTGCCGGCGGTCGGCATGGCCATCGGCATCGCCCAGTTCCGCCTCACGCGCGGCTACCTCAACAACGCCGGCCTGCCACCTGCGGCCGGGCGGCGCGGCTCGTGGACCCCGGTGCTCGTGATCCTCGCCCTCGTTGCCCTGGTGGTGGCTGGGGCGGTCGCAGGGCTCGTGCGCATCAACCCGGTGGCGCTGTCGAACGCGGCCACCTGGGCGTACGCGCTGCTCGGGGTGGGCTACTTCGTGTACCTGATCTTCTTCGCCGGCCTGACCGGTCCGGAACGCCAGCGCGCCTGGGTGATGGTGGCCCTGTTCATCGGCTCGGTGATGTTCTTCGCCGGCTACGAGCAGCAGGGTGCCTCGTTCAACCTGTTCGCCGACCGCTACACCAACCTGCACGTACTGGGCATGAACATTCCCTCCGGGGTGCTGCAGGCTGTGAACCCGTTCTTCGTCATCGCGCTCGCACCGGTGCTCGCGGCACTGTGGATCTTCCTGGGCCGCCGCGGCATCGACCTGCCGGCGCCGGTGAAGTTCGGCCTCGGCCTGATCTTCCTGGGACTGGGGTTCCTGGTGATGTACTTCGCATCCCTGCACGTGCTCAGCGGGGAGGTGGTGAGCGCGGGCTGGCTGGTGGCCACTTACCTACTGCACTCGCTCGGTGAGCTGTGCCTGTCGCCGGTGGGGCTTTCCTACATGAGCAAGCTCGCCCCGCCGCGCTTCGTCGGCCAGGTGATGGGCATGTGGTTCCTGTCGATGGCACTCGGCAGCAACATCGCCGGCCAGCTCTCCGGAACGTACGACTCGAGCCACCTGGAATCGCTGCCGGCCCTGTTCATGCGCGTGTTCTGGTACGGGGTGATCGTGGGCGTGGTGATGCTCATGCTCACCCCCGCGATCCGCCGCCTCATGGCGGGCGTGAAGTAGGCCGTCGCCGATGAGAGCGAGCTCCGCAGCAGCTGCCGGCCTTGCGCTCCTGTTGTTGCTGGGCGGCTGCCAGAAGGCCACAGCGCCCGCCCCCGGCAGCGCTGCTGCCAGCAGCCCCGAGAGCGCGGAGGCGTTCGTCGCGCGCGTCAGCGCGCAGCTTTATGCCCTGCAGCTGGAGCAGGCCGCCGCCACCTGGACGCAGCTGACCTACATCACCACCGACACGCAGCTTCTGAATGCGCGCGGCAACGACCGCTACCTCGCCGCCCTCACGCAGGCGGTCGAGGAGTCGCACCGCTTCGACGGCAAGCAGCTGGCACCGGCCACCGCGCGCGCGCTCATGAAGCTGCGGCTGAACGTGGCCGCCCCGGCGCCGCACGATCCGGCCAAGCGCGCGCGCATGACCACGCTGGCGGCGGAACTGGACGCCAAATACGGGGAGGGCAAGTCCTGCCCGCAGGGGCCGGCCTCGTGCAGGAACCTCGAGCAGCTGGCCCAGGTCCTCGCCCACAACCGCAACTACGATGAGCTCACCGGCGCCTGGAAAGGCTGGCACGACATCGGCGCGGGCATGCGCGCCGACTACACCGAGTTCGTGGCGCTCGCCAACCAGGGCGCGCGCGAGCAGGGCTTCAAGGACCTGGGAGTCATGTGGCGCTCCGGCTACGACATGACGCCTGCGGCCTTCGATGCGGAGAGCGAGCGGCTGTGGCAACAGGTGAAGCCGCTGTACGACTCGCTGCACTGCTACGCCAGGGCGCGCCTGGCCAGGCACTACGGTGAGGCGCGCGTGCCGGCCGGCCAGCCGATCCCGGCGCAGCTGCTGGGCAATATGTGGGCGCAGGACTGGGGCAACCTCTACTCCGACCTGCTGGTGCCCTACCCCGACGCGCACGTGCCGAGCGCGGATGCGGCACTCAAGGCGCAGCACTGGGATGCGCAGCGCATGACGCACTCGGCGGAGAGCTTCTACGTCTCGCTGGGCTTTCCCGCGCTGCCCGGGACCTTCTGGGAGCGCTCGATGCTGACGCGCCCGCGTGACCGCGAGGTGGTCTGCCATCCGAGCGCCTGGGACATGGCCCCGGGGGATGCACGCGTGAAGGCCTGCCTGCAGCCGCAGGCCGAAGACCTGTACACGATCTACCACGAGCTCGGCCACGTGTACTACTTCCTGTCCTACGCCAAGCAGCCGCTGCTGTTCCGCGACGGCGCGAACGACGGCTTCCACGAGGCGATCGGGGACACGGTGAACCTGTCGGTGACGCCTGCCTATCTTGCCGGCCTCGGCCTGTTGCCCAAAGTCGCCGCCAGTCACGAGGTGCTCATTGACCAGCAGATGAAGACCGCGCTGGAGAAGATCGCGTTCCTGCCGTTCGCGCGCCTGATCGACCTGTGGCGCTGGCAGGTGTTCTCAGGACAGGTGACGCCTGCTGACTACAATGCGAGCTGGTGGGAGCTGCGGCGCCGCTACCAGGGCATCGTGCCGCCGGTGGCGCGCACGGAAGCTGACTTCGACCCGGCGGCCAAGTTCCACATCCCCGACAACACCCCCTACATCCGCTACTTCCTCTCGCACATCCTGCAGTTCCAGTTCCACAAGGCGCTGTGCGCGGCCGCAGGCTTCAAGGGGCCGCTGTACGAGTGCTCGGTGTACGGCAACCGGCAGGCCGGTGCGCGCTTCCAGGCGATGCTCGCCGCCGGTGCCTCGGTGCCGTGGCAGGACTCGCTGCAGCAGCTCACCGGCAGCCGCGCCGCCGATGCGGGCCCGTTGCTGGAGTACTTCCAGCCCCTGGCGCAGTGGCTGGCCGAGCAGAACCGCGGCGCGCAGTGCGGCTGGTGAAGCGCGCGCCCTAGGGCAGCTGCTGGGTGATCTCCGCAGGGCTCGCGGAGGTCACGAAGTACTCGGTATCCCCGAAGCAGGAGTTGGGGATCCACTTGTGCTGCTCGTAGTGCACGGCCACGCGCTTGCCGATGTTGCTGTTGAGCACCTTGGCGATGTTGTCGTCCCGCACGGTGAACAGGAAGCGCTCCGAGACCGTGCCCGGCTGCGTCACCATCGCCATCTCCCCCTCCCAGGTCTTGCACAGCCAGCCGCGGCGCGAGAACTTCTGGATGTAACCGGCGCGCTCGCCGTCGGCGTAGGTGTAGGTGAGGCTGAACCAGGCAACGCCTGCGAACCCCACCACGATCACGGCAATGATGACGGCGAGTACTTTGAGCATGGCGTGGCTCCTGTGAGGGCGTTCGTTGTTCTGGCAGGCCCGCTGCCCGGAAGGCTGCTTAGCGCGAAGCATACCGCGCAGCAGGCGGCGCGGCTAAGATCAGCCCATGGAACAACAGACCCTGGCAGGCCGCACGGTCGCAGTCCCGGAGACCCGCGAGCTGGAGGTGTTCGCCGGCCTGCTCGAGCGGCGCGGGGCGCGCGTGCTGCGCTGCCCGCTGGTGAGCATCGTGGATGCCCCCGATCCGGCCCCGGTACTGGGCTTCGCCCGGGAGTTCGCCGCCGGGGCCTGCGATGACCTCATCCTCACCACCGGCGAGGGCCTCAGGCGGCTGTTGAGCTGCATCGACCGGCACGAGCCGGCCTTGCGGCCGGGCTTCCTCGGTGCCCTGGGCGAGGTGCGCAAGGTGACCCGCGGGCCGAAGCCGGTGCGGGCGCTGCGCGAGCTCGGACTCCTCGCCGATCTCACGGCCGCCACCCCGACCACCGCAGGTCTCATCGCTACCCTGCGCGGGCAGGACCTGCGTGGCCGGCGCGTCGCGCTGCAGCTGTACGGGTCCGAGCCCAACGCGCCACTGTGCACTTTCCTTGCCGGCGCCGGCGCGCGGGTGCGCACGGTGGCCCCCTACGCGTACGCCGACGCTGCGGACGATGCGGCGGTGCAGGGGCTCATCGGCGAGCTCAGCGCCGGCCGCGTCGATGCGATCGCCTTCACCAGCACCCCGCAGGTGGAGCGGCTGTTCGCGGCCGCACCCGCGCAGCGGGTGCGCGACGCGCTGGCCCGCACCCTGGTGGCCGCCGTGGGACCGGTGGTCGCCGCAGCCCTCGAGCGCCACGGGGTGGCAGCGCGGCTGATGCCCGAGGAATCCTTCTTCCTCAAGCCGCTGACGAGCGCACTCGAGCAGGCACTGGGCGCGCACGCCTGAGGCGTATCGGCGCGGCTGCGATTTGGGATAGCCTGCGTTCTTGCGCCTGCGAATGCGCGCCTGGGCATCACCGCGGATAGGCCTGGCCTGGAGAAAACAACAACATGACCACTGAAGCGCGCGCCGAACTGACCCTGCGGGGACTGGTCCTCGGGGTCTTCATCACCGTGCTGTTCACGGCCGCCAACGTGTACTTCGGCCTGAAGGCCGGCCTCACCTTCGGCACCTCGATCCCGGCGGCGGTCATCTCCATGGCGCTGCTGCGGGCGGTGAAGGGCTCGACCCTGCAGGAGAACAACATCGTGCAGACGGTCGCCTCGGCGGCCGGCACGCTCACCTCGATCATCTTCGTGCTGCCGGGACTGGTGATGATCGGCTGGTGGCACGGCTTCCCCTACTGGACCTGCCTTGCGATCTGCGTGCTCGGCGGGGTGCTCGGTGTCATGTATTCCATCCCGCTGCGCCGGGCGCTGGTGACGCAGTCCGACCTGCCCTACCCGGAAGGGGTGGCCTGTGCCGAGGTGCTCAAGGTCGGCAGTGGCGGGCACGGCAGCGGCATCGAGGAGAGCCGCGCCGGGCTTGCGGCACTTTTGTGGGGTTCGGTGATCTCGGCCACCTTCTCGGTGCTGACCGCGACGCGCGTGCTGGCGGCGGATGTGGTGCGCTCGTTCCGCGTCGGCGGCGGCGTGACGCTGTTCGACCTGTTCCTGTCCTTCGCGCTGTTCGGCATCGGCCACCTGGTGGGCCTGTGGGTCGGGGTGGCCATGGGAGTCGGTGCCCTGATCGGCTGGATCTGGGGCGTGCCGCATTTCTCGGCGCTCGCGCCCGATGTCGGCACGGTCACGGATGCGGGCATGGGCGCGTTTGCGCTCGCCACCTGGAGCCACAAGGTGCGCTATGTCGGCGCCGGCGCGATCGGCGTCTCGGCCATCTGGACCCTCGGCAAGCTGGTGCGGCCGGTGTGGGCGGGGCTGCACTCGGCGATGGTGGCCTCGCGCGCCCGTGCGGCCGGCAACGCGGCGCTGCTGCCGCGCACCGAGCAGGACATCCCCATCGGCGTGGTCGGCCTGGTCTCGATCCTGTGCATCCTGCCGGCCGGGGTGCTGCTGGCGCGCTTTGCGCAGTCGAGCGGGCTCACGGCGCACCTGGGCTGGCTGGTGGTGAGCGGGGTGATCTACATCGCCATCATGAGCTTCCTGCTGTCGGCGGTCTGCGGCTACATGGCAGGCCTCATCGGCTCCTCCAACAGTCCGCTCTCCGGTCTGGGGATCCTCGCGGTCATCGGCTACGGGCTGGTGGCGCTTCTGGGGCTGCACGGCTTCGACGTCGGCCACGACGGCCCGGCGCTGGTGGCCTACGCCCTGATCGTCACCGCCGTGGTGTTCGCCAACGCGGCGATCGCCAACAACAACCTGCAGGACCTGAAGACCGGGCAGCTGGTGGATGCGACGCCCTGGAAGCAGCAGGTGGCGCTGGTCATCGGCGTGGTGGCCGGTGCGGCCATCATCCCGCCCATCCTGGACATCCTCAACAAGGCCTACGGCTTCGTCGGCTCCCCGGGACCGGTACGCACGCAGCCGCTGGCCGCACCGCAGGCGGGACTGATCTCAGCCCTCGCCCAGGGGGTGATCACGCACAACGTCGACTGGAGCCTCATCCTGCAGGGGGCGGGCATCGGCGCGGCGATCATCATCGCCGACATCGTGCTGCGGCGGCTGAAGCCCGGCGCGCACCTCTCGCCGCTGGCAGTCGGCCTGGGGATTTACCTGCCCACGCAGAGCACGCTCATGGTGGTGGTCGGCGCGGTCGCCGGGTGGCTGTACGACCGGCGCGCCACGCACATGGCCCGCCCCGCGGCCACCAAGCAGCTGGGCGTGCTGCTCGCCTCCGGGCTCTTGGTCGGCGAGGGACTGGTCGGGGTGGTGATCGCAGCCCTCGTCGCCTTCTCCGGCAAGGACTTCCCGCTCTCGCTGGTCGGTGATGACTTCGCCGCGGGACCTGCCGTGTGGCTGGGCGCGGCCGCGTTCGCCGTCATCGTCTGGTACCTGTACCGGCGCACGCTGCGCGCGCTTCCTTAGCCGGCGCGCGGCGCGGCGCGGCTGCGCTTGCCGATGAACCAGGAGCCGATCCAGCTCACGATCCACACCACGATCGCCGTCAGCAGTGCGGCCATGAAGGTGGCGACGTGGAAGCCGGGCACCAGCCAGGCCACCAGCGCCACCATGGCGGCATTGAGCACGAACAGGAACAGCCCCAGGGTGAGGATGGTCACCGGCAGGGTGAGGATGAAGGCGATCGGCTTGACGACGGCGTTGACCACGCCGAGCAGCACCGCGGCGATCACCAGCGTCGCGGTGGTGTCGATGTGCACCCCCGGCACCCACTGCGTGGCGAGCCACAGGCCGGCGGCGGTGATCAGCGCGTGCAAGATAAATCCCATCATGGGGCAGCTCCCGGGTTGAGTTGTTTTTCTACGTAGACCTTCAGGCGCGTCATGGCGGCCTGCCAGCTGGTGCGCAGCCGCCAGTACTGAGTATCCCACGGTCCGCCGGCCGGCACACCCGAGCCGAGCAGGCGCACGATGGTGCCGCCGGCGACCTTGTCGAGGATGAAGTCATCGATCATCACCGAGTCCGCCGGCGGCAGCTGCGGGGCGGGCAGGTAGATCAGGCGCAGCCGCCGCGGCGGCTCGAACACATCGATGTGCGCCTCGAACTCGGTGACGCGGTCGACGCTGGCGCGGAACAGGCCGCCCTGGCGCGCGCGGATCTGCGCGCCGGGCGAGCACCAGCGCGCCAGGTGCGCAGCATCGGTGAGGGCCTGCCACACCAGTGTTGCCTCGGCGAGGATGTCTACGCGGTGCGCGTAGCCGCGCTCCTTGTCGCTCATGGCGGCATTGTGCCATTCTGGATCGCAAGGGGGGATTCATGAGCTGGAACTGGGTACACCTCGTCATCGGTCTGGCGCTGCTGCAGTTCTTCTTCTTCTGCATGGCCGTGGGAAAGGCCCGCGGCACCTATAAGGTGGCGGCCCCGGCCACCACCGGCCACGAGGTGTTCGAGCGCTACTTCCGCGTGCAGATGAACACCCTGGAGCTGCTGCTGGTCTTCATCCCCGCGCTGCTGCTGTTCGCCAGCTACCTCAGCGCGTACTGGGCCGCAGGCTTGGGCGTGGTGTACCTCGTGGGCCGCATCCTGTACTTCCGCGCCTACGTAAAGGACCCCGGCTCGCGCAGCTGGGGCTACGGTCTGTCGGCAATGCCGACCCTCATCCTGCTGGCCGGGGGCCTCATCGGGGTCATCGTCGCGATGGTCCGCCACGCCTGAGGGCTCGAGCGGCGGGTCGCTTCAGCGCGCCGGCTGCGCGCGCCGCCGGCGCAGGAAGGCGACCAGCAGGGGCAGCAGCGAGACGGCCACGATGGTGAGCGTCGCGATCCCGAAGTTGTTCTTCACCAGCGGGATGTTGCCGAAGAGGTAGCCGCCGCAGACGAACAGCACCACCCACAGCGTGCCGCCCACCAGGTTGAAGCCGAGGAAACGCGCGTAGGGCATGCGGCCGATGCCGGCCACGAAGGGCACCAGGGTGCGGAAGATCGGCATGAAGCGCGAGATGAGCACCGCCGAGCCGCCATGGCGCTGGAAGAAGCGCTCGGTCTGGCGCAGGTAATCGACCTTCAGCAGGCGGTAGCGGCCGCTGAAGGCCGGCGGCCCGATGGCGCGGCCGATGGCGTAGTTGGACACGTTGCCGAGCACCGCCGCGGCCGCCAGCAGCACGGTGAGCCAGCTGACATGCAGCGTGCCCGAGGTATCGATCGCCGCCAGGGTGCCGATGGCAAACAGCAGCGAGTCCCCGGGCAGGAACGGCGTCACCACGAGGCCGGTCTCGCAGAAGATCACCGCGAACAGGATCGGGTAGATCCACAGATCGACGCGCGTGATGAGCTCGACCAGGTGGCGGTCGAGGTGCAGGACGATATCGATGAGCCAGCTGAACATGCCGGCGAGGATAGCGAAGCGCACCCAAGTGCGCTTTCTGAGTTCAGGGGACGAGGCTTCCGGCGCTGACAACCTGCCCTTGGTGGCAGCGGGCGCGCAGCACCGCAAGCCCGGCGCGCACGTCCGCGTCGCGCTCCGCGAGCGGCGCCTCGCCGGCAAGCTCCGCAGGCGCGGCTCCGGTGCCTTCGAGCGTGACCTCCGGCAAGAGGCCGCGCCCGTGGATCGAGGCCCCCGAGGGGGTGAAGTAGCGCGAGGTGGTGAGCTTCACCGCCCCGCCGCGGGACAGCGGCATCACGGTCTGCACGGAGCCCTTGCCGTAGGTGCGGCGGCCGACCAGCAGCGCGCGGCCGTGGTCCTTGAGGGCCCCGGCGACGATCTCCGAGGCGGACGCCGAGCCGGCATTCACCAGCACCACCATGGGCGCCCCATCGATGAGGTCCCCCGGCGTGGCATCCATTTCGAACCTGGCCTCGGTGGTGCGCCCGTCGGCGGTGACGATGACGCCGGCGTTCAGGAACGCATCGGCCACCGCGACGCCGGACTCCAGCACCCCGCCTGGATTGTTGCGCAGGTCGAGTATTAGCCCCTTGATCGAGGCCTGATTGTCTCTCTTCAGACGCAATACCAGCTTCGCCAAGTCCTCAGCGGTGGTCTCGCTGAAAGTGGAGATGCGCACATAGCCGTAGCCGGGTTCCAGGAGCGCACCGGCCACGCTGTGCACGGCGACCTGCGCGCGCCGGAGGTCGAACTCGAGAGTCTGCGCTGCGGTGCTGCGGCGGATGCTCAGGTGCACCACGCTGCCGGAGGGCCCGCGCAGGCGCGCCAGCGCCCCGGCCAGGTCGAGGCCGACCTCCCCGCCATCGATGCTCACCAGCTGGTCGCCGGCGAGCAGTCCGGCCGTGTTGGCGGGTGAGCCGTCGATGACCTTCAGGATCCGCACCGCCCCGTCGCTGCCTGCCACCTCGATGCCGACCCCGGGATAGGAGCCCATGGTCGAGACGCGCACCTGCTCGAGCTCGCTGCTGTCGAGGTAGGCCGAGTGCGGGTCAAGGGCTGCGACCATGCCGCGGATGGCCTTCTCCATCAGGGCGTGGTCGTCGACCTCGTCGACATACTCATTCTTGATGCGCGCATAGACTTCCGCGAACGCGCGCCCGTCCTCGCCGGCCACGAGGCCCGCATCCGGGTGGGCGAGTGCACTCTGCCGGTCCGCCAGTGCCCCGGAGGTCAGCGCGGAAAACGCGCCGAGGATCATGCCGCAGGTCAGGGCAAGGGTGGTGTGCGCGCGGTGGGAGCGGCTCATTGCAGCTTCCCTGCGCGTTCAGCGGCTGCCGGCTGCATACCAGGTATCGTCGTCGCCCGCGGCAGCGCGGCGCTCGGCGGTGGCATCGCTCGGCAGCGGCAGCTCGGTGAGCACGTCCGCCAGGGGGATCGGGCGGCCGATGGCAAACCCCTGGCCGTAATCAACGCCGAGCTCGGCGATGCGCAGGCTGATCGCCTCGGTCTCGATGTACTCGGCGACGGTGGTGATGGACATGCTGCGGGCGAGCTGGGCGATCGCGCGCACCATCGACTCCGCGCGCGGGTCCTTGAGCACGTCGCGCACGAAGCTGCCGTCGATCTTGAGCATGGTGACCGGCAGCTGGCGCAGGCACGACAGCGAGGACAGGCCGGTGCCGAAGTCATCCAGCGCGACGCCGCAGCCGAGCTCGCGCAGCCGGTGCATCAACAGCTCCGCGGGCCCGAGGTTGGCGACGGTCGCGTTCTCGGTGAGCTCGAAGCACAACAGCCCCGGGTCCAGCCCGCTGCTGGCAACGCGTTCCACCAGCATGTCGCCGAAGGAATCGTCGTTGAGGGACTGGCCGGAGAAGTTGACGCAGAACCCGAGTGCCTTGCCCTCCAGCACGCCCGCCCGCGGCTGCAGCGCATCGATGACGTGGTTGACTACCCAGCGGTCGATCACCGGCATCAGCTGGTAGCGCGTGGCGGCGGACAGGAAGCTGTCGGGGCCGACCGTCTGGCCCTTCTCATCGAGCATGCGCAGCAGCAGCTCGTAGTGCGGGCGCGCGCTCTCGGCGGCGGCGAACGGCAGGATCAGCTGGGCGTACATTTTGAGGCGCCCGTGGTCGATGGCATCGCGCAGCTGCTCGGCGACGCCGATGTCGGCGAAGCGCCGCACGATACTGACATCGCTCGGCTGGTAGATCTCGACGCGGTTGCGGCCGCGGTCCTTGGCGGCCTTGCAGGCGGTCTCGGCCGCGGCGAGCACGTGCGCCAGCTCCTGCGCGGTGGGCTCCATGGGCGCCACGCCGATGCTGATGGAGACCGGCATGCGCGTGTCGGCCTGCAGCATGGCCAGCTGCTCGGCGCCCTCGCGCAGGGCCTCGGCGAAGCGCTCGGCATCGGCGGCGGCCGCCGAGACCATGAGCACGAAGCGGTCCCCGGAGATGCGCGCGCCGAAGCCGCCGGGCGGCAGGCGCTTGCGCATCAGCTCGCCGAGCTGTCCCAGCAGCGCATCGCCGACGTGCATGCCTGACTTCTCGTTGATGGCGTGCAGCTGGTCGACGTCGATGTACAGGACGCTCCAGGCCTGCGTGGGCTTGCGGTCGGCGATCACCTGGCGCACGCGGCGCTCGAACTCCGGCCGGGTGTATAGGCCGCTCAGCGGGTCGTAGGAGCTCTCGATGACCCCGATCGCCTTGCGGGCCAGGATCTCGGCGATGTGGGCATCGCGCTGCGAGAACGCATCCGCGGTCGGCTCGCGCAGCAGCACCAGCACCCCGATCGAGCGCCCGGCGCGTGAGTGCAGCGCGCAGCACAGCACGCGGTAGTGGAAGCCGTCCGGGTTCTCCGGGGACTGGGTGTCGTTGCTGACCACCGGCTCGCGCTGCGACTGCGCGAGCGCGAGCAGGCGCCGGTGCGCGCGCATCAGGAACTGGGTATCCGGCGGGGTAAGGGCATTGCCCGATCGCACCAGCGTCACGCTCTTCTCCGGCACCAGCAGTGCGCCGGTGCAGGCCTTCAGGTGCTCGATGGTCTGCTGCAGCAGGTGCTGCAGCTCGTTCGAGCCGTCGGGGGTGTGCGGGCCGGCCTGCGCGGCGCCCTGGCTCAGCAGCAGGTGCAGGTCCTTGTCCAGGCCGCCGACGGTCTGGTTGAGGTCCTCGATGGTGGCGTGCGCGATGAGATCGCGCCGCAGGCACTCCAGCGCCGGTGCCAGCAGCGCGTACACGAACGAGAAATCCGGGACCTTGCGCTCGTGGGCATCGCCGGGGCGGGTGAGCACGGCGAGGATGGCCATGAGCTGCTGCTGGTCATCGCGCAGCGAGCACAGGTAGACCGGCTGGTTGCCCTCGATGAGGCGCAGCTGGCCGGCAAGGCCGGGGTTGGCGCCGGCACCGAGCAGCGCATCGTCGATGATATTCATGAGGTCCGGACCGGTCATCGGGTCCGTCGACCAGGTGAGCTCGCCCGCAGGACCGAACATGGCGATGCTCGTGGTACGCGGCAGCAGCGAGCGCATCAGGCGCACGTACGGATCGAACCGGTTGCCGGGCTGGCCGGGTACGTAATCGCCTGTGGCTGCCTGGTTCATGGCCCCGTCTGCACGCGCCGCATGTGCCGCAAGAAGTGACCGCTACGATTGCGCACGGGGGCTGCGCGGTCCTTGCGCGAGTTGGCGAACTTGCAGGGAGAGTATGTAAAGAGGCCGAAACAGTGACGCCGGTCACACGGTTGGCTTCAGGGATCGGCGCTCCTGAACCAGGGCCGCGGGTCGACCGGCTTGCCGGCCCGGCGGATCTCGAAGTACAGCTCCGGGCGGCTGCTGCCGCCGCTGTCGCCCGCGGCGGCAATCGCATCTCCGGCGGCGACGCTCTCGCCGACCGCCTTGTAGAGCCGCTCGTTGTGGCCGTAGAGGCTCAGGTAGCCATCGCCGTGGTCGACGATGGCGAGCAGTCCCAGTCCGGGCAGCCAGTCGGCGTAGATGATGCGTCCCTGGCAGACCGCCTTCACCGGCGCCCCGCGCTCGGTGGCAATCAGCACCCCGTCCCACACGACCCCGCCGGCGCGCGCATCGCCGTACCTGGCCACCAGGCGACCGGCGACCGGCCAGTTGAGTTTGCCGCGCAGGCGCGTGAAGGCGTCGTTGCCGGTGACCGGGTATTTCTCGCTCGCGGCGCGCAGCTCGCGCAACAGCTTCTCAAGACCCGCCTGCTGGCCGCGCAGGCGCTCCAGGTTCTGCGCGCGCGTATGCGACTGGACCTCCAGGCTCGCCAGCACCCGCGAGCGCTTCGCGCGCGCCTGCTCCAGCTCGCTGAGGTGCGCGCGCTGCTGCTGCTCGAGCTGCGCGAGTTTCTCGTCCTCGGCCTGCAGCTGCACCTGCAGTTCGGCGAGGCGCTGCACGTCGTCCTCGATGAGCTTGATCTGCCCGGCGCGGGCGCGCCCGAAATAGCTGTAGTAGGCGAACATGCGCCCGGCGAGTGCCGGGTCCTGCTGGTTGAGCAGCAGCTTCAGCGGCTCCTGGCGCCCGATCAGGTAGGCGGCGCGCATCTGCCCGGCAAGCGCCGCGCGGTTCTCGACGAGCTGCGTCTCGCGGGCGTGCTGCTCGGCGGCCAGGGCCTGGCGCCGTGCCGCCGCCTCGGCGCGCTCGCGCCGCACGTCCAGGAGCGCCCCGCGCACATCGCTCACCGACAGCTCCGCGGTGCGCAGCTCCCCGGTGAGCCGGTCGCGCTCGACCTGCTCGGCGCTGACCTGGCGGCTGATGCGCTCGATTTCGGCCTTGACCGCCGCCAGGCGTTCCTCGGTCTTCTGGGCATCCCCCTCCGGGCGGGGGGCCGCATGGGGGACAGAACCAGTCCAGGCCAGTGCCAGGGCGGCCAGCAGCGAGAAAACCGGCCGCGAGGTGCCGAAAGGCACCGGGGCGCTATAATGCGCGCCCTTTTTCGCCCCCCGCAGACCTGCCTCGCCCATGGATCGCATCCTCGAATACCTCGCCCACCACCCCTGGCTGTCGCTGTGCACCGCCCTGGCAGCCGCGCTGGTCGTGGTCTTCGAGCTGCGCTCGCGCTCGGAAGGACAGGTCAGCGTCTCGCCCCAGGACCTGATCCGGCTGATGAACCAGGGAGCGCTCGTGCTGGACCTGCGCCCGCAGGAGCAGTTCCAGTCCGGCCACCTCGCGGGCGCCCGGCAGATGAGCGGCGAACAGATCTTAAAGGCGGCCGACACTTTGAAGAAGCATAAGGAAAAGGCGGTGGTCGTGTACGACGATACCGGCTCGCTCGGGGCGGCGGCCGTGCGCCAGCTCAACGCGCAGGGCTTCACCAAGGCGTTCGCGCTGCGCGGCGGACTGAGCGCATGGCGCGCCGACAACCTGCCGCTGTCGCGCGCCTGAGGCTGCACTGAGGCAAGCCGATGGGTGCGCCGAAGGTGGTCATGTATGGTGCGGACTGGTGCGGCTACTGCAGGCGGGCGCGGGCACTGCTGGAGAGCAAGGGCGTGGCGTTCGAGCACATCGACACGGACCTGGTTCCCGGGGCGCGTGCCGAGGCGCGCGCGCGCAGCGGCCGCAGCACGATCCCGCAGATTTTTGTTGGCGACCAGCACGTCGGCGGAGCCGACGAGCTTACGGCCCTGGAGGCCGAGGGTCGCCTGGATTCCCTACTGAAAATGACGGAGCCCTAAGCAACATGGCGAACGATACAGCCGGCGCAGAAGCTGCGGCCGAGACCGGCCCGGTCCTGGCCCTGCAGAACGTGTACCTGAAGGACTGCAGCTACGAGTCCCCCACCGGCCCGCGCGTGGACGGCAACTGGAACCCGCAGATCAACCTCGACCTTCAGACCGGCTCGGCGGCCCTGAGCGCGGAGCTGCGCGAGGTGGTGCTCACCGTGACCGTGTCGGCCAAGTTCGGCGAGGCCACGCTGTTCCTGGTGGAGGTCAAGCAGGCGGGCCTGTTCATCGTGCGCAACCTCTCCGAGGAGGACACCAAGCGGGCGGTCAGCTCGACCTGCCCGGGGGTGCTGTTCCCGTACGCGCGCGCGGCGATCTCGAACCTGGTCAGCCAGGGCGGCTTCCCGCAGTTCCTGCTGCCGCCGGTGAACTTCGATGCGCTGTACGCGGCGAACCAGTCGCAGCCGACGCCGATGACGACCAACTGAGCCCGGGACCCGCTCTCCACGGCCTGCAGGCACCGGCATGAGCAAGCGCGCCGCGCAAGACGCCGCGATCGCCGTGCTCGGCGCCGGCTCCTGGGGCACCGCCCTGGCGGTGCAGTTCGCGCGCAGCGGGCGCAGCGTGCGCCTGTGGGGGCGCGATGCGCAGCAGCTGGCGCAGATGGCGCTCGATGGCAGCAACGAGCGCTACCTGCCCGGGACCGCCTTCCCGGCATCGCTCACGATCGCCTCGCAGCTCCCCGAGGCGCTGGCCGGCGCGCACGACGTGCTGGTCGTGGTGCCAAGCCACGCGCTGCGCGCCCTCCTCACCGAGCTTGCCCGGCTGCTTGAGCCTGCCATGCAGGTGGCCTGGGCCACCAAGGGATTCGAGGCCGACACCGGCAAGCTGCCGCACCAGGTGGCGCGCGAGGTGCTCGGCCCCGGGCGCCGCGGCGCGGTGCTCTCCGGCCCCACGTTTGCACGCGAGGTGGGCGCGGGCCTGCCGACCGCGATGACCATCGCCTCGGCCGATGCCGCCTATGCAACATCCCTGGCGCAGGAGCTGTCGTCTGCGAACTTCCGCGCCTACACCTCCCGCGACATCCTCGGCGTGGAGCTCGGCGGGGCGGTGAAGAACGCGCTGGCAGTGGCCGCGGGACTTTCCGACGGTCTTGGCTTCGGCGCCAACACGCGCGTGGCACTGATCACGCGCGGCTTGCGGGAAATGACGCGCCTCGGGGTGGCACTGGGGGCGCAGGCCGACACCTTCATGGGACTCGCGGGCCTGGGGGACCTCGTGCTCACCTGCACCGACGACCAGTCGCGCAACCGCCGTTTCGGGCTGCTGCTGGCCACCGGCATCAGCGCTGCGGCAGCCTTGCGGCAGATCGGCCAGGCGGTCGAGGGCTATGGCGCCGCGCGCGCCATCCACGCCGTGGCCGCGCGGGAGAAGGTGGAGATGCCGCTGTGCGAGATGGCCTACCGCGTGCTCTACGAGAACATGCCGGCGCGCGAGGCGGTGCGCGCACTCATGAGCCGCCCGATCAGGGCCGAGGCTGGCTGAGCCGCTCCCGGCGCCGGCGCACCGCCAGCCCCATGAGCGCGGTCCCCGAAACCACGAGTGCCGCGAGCGAGGCGCGCAGCAGCAGCCGGCTGCGCGCCGGGAAGAAATAGCCGCTCTTGAGCCAGGCGAAGAAGGCCCCGGCAAACAGGAACAGCGTGGCAAAGAACACCCCCGTCGCCAGGCCGGTCAATGCGGCCCCCGGGCTGCGCAGCACGAAGCCACCCAGGCATACGGCAACCAGGCTTGCGGCCAGCAGCAGCGAGGCGGTGCTGGAGCGGTCCTCGAAGGAGGCAAAGTCCAGGCACAGGAAGATCAGGTTCAGCGCGATGCCGGCAGCCCCGAGCAGGATCAGCCCGCCCCCGGCATCGCTGCGACCGGCAGGCCTCATCGTTGGTGCGCGGCCGCCGGGCGGCGCAGCTGAGCGATGAGATGCGCCGCGACCACGCCGAGGAGCACCGCTGCGGTCGCCACTTCGCCCAGGATGCTGAGGTTCATCACGGCCGAGTGTGCTTGCGGGGGCGCGCGCGTGTAGTGATCGAGGCCGGTCAGCCCGAGCGCTGCGTACAGCCCCAGCAGCGCAAGTGCGGCCACCGCCTGCCGTCCGCGCAGCAGCAGGTAGCCTGCCACGCCCACGCTGGTGACCGCCGCCCAGGCCGCATAGACGCCCGCCGGTGAGAGCCATGCCGGCAGGTTCGGGTACGCGGCGAGGAAGGTGGCGTTGTGCGCGTGATGAAAGAGGCTCGCCGCGGTATACGCCAGCAGCGCAGGCAGCAGCGCCCGCCTGGTGTCGGCGTGTGGCGGGCTCACCTGGGCGGTTCCGTGATCACTCACCACAATATACCTCTCCGATGCGCGGCTACGGCGGCATGCCCAGCTGGGGCGCCGCCAGCAGCACCAGCAATATCATCGCGGCGAAGAAGCCGAGCGAGATCCCCAGCACGCGCGACCAGGAGTAGGACTGCCAGCCCAGCCCGCGCCGCCGCGCGATCTCGCCCGTGAGGGCCACGCGCGCGTGCACACCGTACAGGCCTGCCACCAGGCCCGCCACGATCGAGCCGTCGGCCGGGTCGAGGCGGCTGGCGAATGCACCCTGCAGCAGCACCCCCCCCACGATCACCAGGCAGCTGATGACGAGCGTGACACGGCCCTTGCCGGCGGCACCGAAGGCGTTGTAGTCGCTGGCGATGAGGAAGCCCCCCGCCAGCGGGCCGCCCACGATGGTGCCCACCAGGACCTGCCAGGGTGAGAAGTAGCGCCCGGGCGATTTTGGTTCCAAGAGCTGTTCCGGTGTCAGGCCACGCATCCTGGCCGCAACCACAGGCTACTGGACGCTAGCGCCACCCTCCAGCGTTGCTTCAGGGCAGCGGGAAGGCGGGGCCCTGCGCCGTCGCACCCGCGTGCGCTGTCGCAAGGGCGCTGAGTGCTCGGGTAAGCGGGACGGCGACGGCCGGCGAGTCGCGCATCGCAGCCTCCTCGAGGCCCGAGCCGAGCAGCGGAATCGCGACCGAGGCTTCCTCGAGTATGAGCGCCGACATGGTACGCAGCGTCTCGCGCAGCGCCGCCTGGGCATGGTGGGCGCGCGGGGAGGCATTGAGCAGGGCCACCGGCTTGCCGACGAAGCCCTCGTGGCTGACCAGCCAGTCGAGTGCGTTCTTGATGATGCCGGAGACCCCGCGCGCGTACTCCGGCGTGGCGATGAGCAGGGCATCGGCCGCATCGACCGCCCGCCGCAATGCCAGCACGGGGACCGGCACCTGCACCTCGAGGTCCGGGTTGAACAGCGGCAGCCCGCCGAGGTCATGCAGCACGAGTTGCATCCCCGCGGGCGCCAGGCGCGCGGCGGTGCGCAGCAGCGCCGAGTTGAGCGAGGCGGCGCGCAGGCTGCCGGAGATGCCCAGTACCCTCATCGTGTGTGTACGGTTCACGGCCTGAACTTGATCAGCTTCAGGATCGCCAGGCGCTGCTGCAGCTGCGCCTGGGAATCGGCCACGACCCACACGTGCGCAACATAGCGCCTGTTCACGTACAGCAGGGTCTGCAAGCCGAACGCATCGCCGCCTGCGGCCGAGTCATGGCGGTACCAGGTCACTTCACGGCCACCGACGTTGCCGGCAGCCACTGCGGTCGCGCGCGAGGGATCGAAGGTCGGTGCGTTGCCGAAGTAGATCCCGATCACCGTGGCCTGCGGGCCGCCGTCGCTCGCATAACAGACGCCGAAGTCATCCCCGCCCTGGTAGGTCCAGGTGAGTCCGGAGTTCGCAGGCAGCCCCGGGCAGGTATCCGCCCGGTCCGCGTGCGCGTTGGACGCGGTGCCCAGCAGCAACAGCACTGTCAGGCGCACTGAACGTGGCGCAAGACGGGGGTGAGGCATGCGGATGGTCCCCGTCAGCCGCCGGCCGCCGCTTCGCGCTGCATGATCAGAAGATCCAGCGACGGCGGCTCGGCCACGCCCAGGCGCGTGAGCGCGGCGTGCACCTGGCCGCGATGGTGGGTCTGGTGGTTGAACAGGTGCGCGAGGATCTCGCGCACCTTCTGGCGCTGCGGCGTGCCGTTGAGCGTGCGGTACTCACACACAGCATCCAGGCGCCCCTGATCGAGGGCGGCCACGAAGCCCAGGATCCGCTCATCCTCCACGCTGCGGGCGGCGCGCAGCGACTCCAGCTCCGCATACAGGAGTGCATCCAGCGCCTGCGGCTGCTGGTCGCAGCCGTCCAGGCGGTGCATCCAGATGCGATCGGCCACCAGCAGATGGTTGAGCGTGCCGCGCAGGCTCTTGAAATACACGCCGGCGTCGCGGCGGTACTCTTCCGCATGCAGCGCGGCGGCGGCCGCATACATCCGCCGGTTGGCCCAGCGATTGTAGGTGGCCATCATCAGGAAATGAGCCTGCATCGATAGCCCTCAGCGCATGATCCGCACCCGGCCGGGCAGGGCTCCGGCCGTGGTGGCAGCCACGGCGGGGAAGCCCGGCCAGCCGGCGGGTGCGCCGGCCACCAGCGCAGCCTGCGCCGATGGTGTCACGGCTCGCCTTCCGGCAGCGCCTGCGGGGCTTCGCGGGCGAAGCGGCGCTGGGCATCGGTCAGGTGCTGGATGAGCACATGGGAGGCGACGTTGATGCCGATGCCCGCCAGGAGCGCGGGCAACACGTAGAGTCCGACGGTCACTTCGGAGTCGAACAGGGCGTCATCGGCGAGCGATGGCGTCGTGAGCGCGGCGCGCGCCAGCGCCTGCAGCAGGTAGAAGTCGAAGCCGGCGATCCCGACCAGGAGGATGCCGATGCCGAGCACCATGTTGCGCGACAGAGCGCGCACGGTGAGGCACACCCAGACCATCAGCACCGGCGCCACCAGCGAGAACAGCACCAGCAGCCAGAACTTCAGTTCGACGAATATGCTTCCCGCCATGGCTCACCTGCCGCGTGTCTTCTTTAGAACGTGATGCGGGTGCCGGTGGCGGTGCCCTCGCCGCCGCCCGCCGCCTTCTTGCCGTTCACATCGTAGGCCACGTAGCTCACCTGCGCCGTGTACGAGTTGCCATCGGCGGCAAGCGTGATCTTCTCGGTGAACACACCGCTGCCATCGGGCGACCAGCCGCCGCCCTTGGTGATGTCCGCAAAGCTCCCGGGCGCCTTGGTGACGTAGAACACGTACTTGCTCTGGAAGTGGCCGGCGCCGGTGGGCCGCCAGATGCCGTAGGCCGGTGGCACCGGCGGGGCGGCATCGTAGTTGGAGGACTCGGTGAGGGTGCCGCCTGCGGCGTAGACGTACATGAACTCCAGGTCCTTCACCGCGGCGAAGGCGCCGCTTACGAAGTGCATCCTGGCGCGCCAGGCGCCGGTGAGCTGCGGGCCGCCGGCCTGCGGCTCCGGTGCGGTGCCGTCCCCCCGGGCACCGGTGGCCAGCAGCGCCGCGAGGACGATGAATGGCCAGGCACGCGGGGTCTTCATGGCGGTTCCTTGAGAATTCCTGCGGAGATTGCGGATCCTGTCACGGGTCAGGCCGGCTGTGACAGTGCCGCGACGTTTTTCTCCCACTCCTGGCCGTTGAAGGGCTGCGTGACCATCCCGCGCACCGTGCCTGCGTCCAGGCAGCGGGCGTTGACGCTGTAGCCATCGGGATAGGAACGCGGCACATAGAATGACTTGACGCCGCAGACCTTGCAGAACAGGTGCCGCGCGATGCCGGTGTTGAACTGGTAATTGGTCAGGCTGTCCGCGCCGGACAGCAGCCGGAAGCGTGACTTCTCCACGATCAGGTGCAGGAAGCCGACCTTGGCGCAGATGCTGCAGTTGCAGTCGGCCACCTCCAGATGCTCGGGCGCTTCGACCTCGAACCGCACCCGCCCGCAATGACAGCCACCCGCATGCACGACCATGAAGATCCTCCGCGCTCCCGCCGGAAGGCCCCGGCGGGTCGCTGATTATAGGGCCAGCCCTGACTGCGGCGCTTACCGGCCGGTCGCCGCGTGCGGCAGGAACTTCGCGTCCGCGTAGACGAACGCCTGGGCACCGGAGGCCAGCTGCACGGGGATGCGCCGGTACGCCGGGACTTCGTAGGCATCGGCGCTGCGCAGCTCCTCGTCGGTGATCTCGAAGACGGTTCCCGCCACGCGGCTGGCAGGATCGGCGCTGGGCCTTACGATCGGATGATGCGTCCTGCCGCTTCGGGCGATCACCTCGCGGTCCTCGATCCGCACCAGGCTTTGTTCGAAGCCCGGCAGTGCATCCGGGCGGCCGCTGAGCAGGCGGCCGAAGGTCGCGCGTTGCACGTCCTCCTGCTGCAGCGTGCCGTAAGAGAACAAGAGCGGCATGTCTGCTAGGAAGAGCTGGGTGGAGTGCCGCCGCGCGTGGGCGCCGCGAGGGCCGCATGATGATCCAGCTCACGGAGGATGAACTCGCTGACCGCCTCCTCGATGGAGGCGAAGTGGCGCTGCGAGGACGGCCTGCTCAGCTGTCCGACCTCGGCATCCGGCAGCACGTACCAGCCGTCGGCGGTCTGCTTGCCCTGCGAGTACGCGAGCCATGCATCCAGCAGCGCGGGATGGGCCGACACCAGTGCCCGCACGTCAGCCGCTGCGAAGGACGCGCGGCTCTTGGCATACCCCAACTGCTGCAGCGCCTCGGTCAGGGAGCCCCCCGGCGGGAGCTGCTGCGCGAGGCGCAGAATCGGCATCAGCGCGTAGCCGACGGTGCCCAGGGCCTTGTCCTCGATCGCCATGTGCGAGCCTTGCGCTTTTGCGGGTGCGCTGGGGTTGCTACTGGACGAAGTAACCGGACACGTGCCACCTGCCGTCCGCGTCCTTCATCGGCGTCACGGTTTCCACCGCGCTCGCCTTGTGCTCGAACGAGGATGCGAACTGGATGACGACGTATTCCCCGTCCGGCGCCCCGGGAAGGGTGCTGCGCGGCGTGGCGGACTGCAGCGTGCGGGACTTCAGGGCGCCCAGCGGCGCGCGCGCCCCGGCGGCAGCCGCTGCCCACTGGGAAGCGGTGATCTTCTGGCGGAACATGCCGGCGGCACTGCTCCAGCTGTCGGCGTATCTTCCGGCATCCACCAGTGCCAGCCACGCCCGGGCGGCAGCTTCCGCACTGCTGGCCGGCATAGCCGTCCCCGGCACCGCGGGGACGGCGACGATCAGCAGCAACAGGGCGTACAGCATTTTCATGGCTCTCCCTCGGGTCGCTTGTCTTGTGGACGCTCGCAGGCAGCTTCGGCGCGCGCATCGCAGTCAGGTCCGCTATCCCTGCCTCCAGTAGTCCCTCATCAGTTCGCGTGACCATCGTGACTGTAGTACTGCACCGCGCGGCAGAAACTCCTGCATGACCGGCTTGATGTCCAGCACTGGGGTGCCGTCGATCGCGTCCAGACCGGACACGTGCAATGTGGTGCCCTCCACCCGCACCAGCGCGCACACCGTCGACCCCAGCAGGTTGGGGCGATTGCGGCCGCGCTGCGCAAAGATGCCCGTCAGCGGCCAGGCCGGGTTGTCGCGCGGGTGCCGGGCACCGCGGACCACGGCAGCCGGATCGGCCTGATGGAAATGGTACAGCACCTCGAGGTGGGAGAAATCGCCGAGGCCCTGCACGGACTCCGGACCAAAGCCCGGTGCCAGCCGGATCATGCTGATCTCCGCATCCCAGCCATCATCGCGCGCAACGGCCCGCGAGGAGGAGACGTATCCGACTGCTTCCACGGTGACGGGCATGAGTGTCCTCGTGACGGCCTGCCGCAGAGCTTGAGCGTGCGCTCGAGGCATTGTCAAAGCGGCACCGCCAGCCGGCGCAGCCGGCGGCATCGAAGCCTCAGCCCACGCTCTCGACGAGGACGGCGGTCCCGTAGCACAGCACCTCCGTGACCCCCGCCATGATCTCGGTGGCATCGTAGCGTATGCCGATGACGGCATTGGCACCCTGCTGCTGCGCGTGCTTCAACATCAGGTCGAACGCATCCGACCGCGTCCGTTCGCACAGGTTGGTGTAGAGGGTGATGTTGCCCCCGAACAGTGTCTGCAAGCCGGCACCGATGTTGCCGATGACGCTGCGGGAGCGGACGATGATGCCGCGGACCAGGCCCAGGTTCTTGGCAATCCGGTAGCCGTCCAGGGTAAATGCGGTCGTGGTGAGTGCGTGGTTCATGCAGATGCTCCCGTGTTTGCCGGCCGCGCCTGCAGCGCCGCATGGCGTACTGTTCCAGGCGGCACCGCGGTGCGCGGCACCTTTGGTTTACGGACCGATTGCGCGGTTCACTGACCGGCAGGAGGTTGCCACAGTTCTACCTTGTTTCCTTCCGGATCGATGGCCCAGGCAAACTTCCCGTACTCGGAATCATCGACCCTGTCGAGGACGTTGCAACCTTCCGCGCGCAGAACCTTCACCAGCGCGTGTAGATCCTGCGCCCGGTAGTTGACCATGAAGCTTGCTCGGCGCAAACAGGTCCGCCTCAGCCTTGCCGATGGACCAGACGGTCGTACCGGCAACCGGCTTGCCTTCACCGTCGGTCCTGGTGAACGCCGCCCACCCCATTCCTGGACATCGATTCCGAGATGGCGCTTGTACCAGGCCTGTAGTGCGGAGGCGTCTTTGGCCCTGAAGAAGATGCCGCCGATGCCTGTGACGCGCTGCATAGACCCTCCAAGGGCTCGCGTGATGAGGACAGACAGCGCCGATCTTGTCAGCTGCCGGATGAGGCGGTGAACACGGCCAATTGAGCGGCGAACGCGCGCCGGTAGGCGGGGCGCGCTTCGCCGCGGGCCACGTAGGCGGCAAGGTTCGGGTATTCGTCCAGCAGGCCTGAGACTTTCAGTCTGAGCAGCACCGTGACCATCAGCAGGTCACCGGCGCTGAACTCGCCGTCGAGCCAGCTGGCGGCACCAAGGCGCGTGGAAAGTTCGCCCAGCCGTTTGCGGATGCGCTCCTCGACCAGGGGCAGACGCTGCTCGTACCAGGACTTGTCGCGCTCCAGCAGCCGGGCGATGCCGAGCTCAACGATCGGGGGCTCCACAGTGCTGAGCGCGGCAAACATCCAGGTGAGCGCGCGCGCCCGGGCGTTCGCAGCGTGCGGGAGCAGGCCGGCGTGGCGCTCCGCGATATGGAGCACAATCGACCCCGACTCGAACAGCGCCAGGTCGCCCTCTTCATAGGTCGGAATCTGTCCGAATGGATGGAGCGCGCGATGCCCGGGCTCTTTCAGCGCTTCAAAGGAAACCAGGCGGACCTCGTAAGGCTGGCCCGCTTCTTCCAGCGCCCAGCGGACCCGCATGTCGCGCGCCAGTCCCCTGCCACGATCCGGGGAGTGCTCGAAGGCCGTGATGGTGGCGGTCACCGGAGGCTCCGTTGAGGGCACTGAAGTACAGGACCTGAAAGAATCATTGGCCTGAGCCCTTCACCACCAACAGTATATGGACTCGTCTCTGCGCTGATCCCGAACGAGCGCGCGTCTCCCGCGCCGCTGGCCGCTCATGTCCCGCAGCAGCCTTTCTCGAGCTGCACCGGAGGACACTTGACACTTCCATAGGAACAAAATACGCAGCAATCACCCTTATTCGGCCGCAGTAATTGGCAGCAACCCCTGCACTCGTAGAAGTAAACGCACGCATCCGTCGGCATTGCTTCCTCGGACTTGGCTGCGCAGTGCGGGCAAGTAATGACCGAGTTGAGCGTAACCTCCACGGTGGTGCCAGGGACGCCTAGTGGTGAGCTTGAGCGGCCAACTGCCGGATTGGATCGTGCGTCATGCGCGCACAATAAATCCGGCGCCCGCTGTGCGCCACCCCGGCTCGCAGGGCCGCTCCACGCGCTGGTAGGCGTTCAGCCAACCGGGTTCACCTGTGCCAAGCGCCCAGCACGCTGCCCAGGACCGGGAATTGTACGATGTAGCAGCCACCGTCGATCAAAAGCGCCCTCCCGGGGTCGATTCGCAAATTGGTTGTTGACGCAAAACTGGCCGCGTACGAAGCAAGCGCCAACAAGTGCGCCCAATCGAGGACCGTCGGCCAGAGTGGCGCCGGCCGGCAGCAAGGCCGCAGGAAATGCTGCGGCGACGAAGCTAAAACCATAAGTCAGCCCGAATACTCTCGGGGTGTCCCATCGCCAGCCAGCCCCCAACGGGTTCCAAAGAGTGCCGGCGAATATCAAGGGCCGCCAACTACAAATGTGCGGAGACTAGCCACTTTCAACCTAGGCCCAACCGATCTGCTCGACCGCGGATCACCTGCCATCGTCTGATGATGACTTGAAGGGCCACGTGATCACGTATTACCGGCCTCCACGGGCTAAATGACCGCTCCAAGGGTTGGTTAGGCATCGAACACCGTTCGTTCGAACCAGATTTCGATCTCATAGCCGTCGGGATCGCGGACAAAGGCGTACGGTAGCCCAACGCCAAATGAGCCTTGAAAGGACAGCGTCCCGCCGACGGCTTCAACCGTGGCTATCGCGGCATCAATGTCCTCTGGTTTGGCAAGACGAAAGCCGAGGTGAATGATGCCACCGGTCGTGCCGGCACTGGCAGGGCGCTTCTGGAATGCAATGACGTCGTGGGGGCCTGGGCCCAGTACCTGTATCGTTGTCGCATCGCGAAAATACTCGCGCACACCGAACACCGAGCGATAGAAGTGCAGCGAGCGCTCGGGGTCCAAAACGGAAAGTGCGATATGGCTGCGGCCGTGCGTTCTGGTCATGGCACTTACTTTCGCTTCGATGCCTAACGATGAGCTCGAACGGCCGCGTGCCGCGCTTCAATGTGCAACGCGTTGGTTTCGCGTCACGTGGTTCGGCTCGCGTGGTACGCCTTTATTAGCGGAAGTATGGCTTGCCGCCGGGCGATACTCTCGGGCCGCCAGTACTGCTCGCGGTCGTAGTACTCACTGACGGATGGTGCGCCTTCCGGAATGGCGATCCACGGCTGCTTGGACTTGGTGAAGATGTGGATATCCGGCGGTAGCAAGTCCGGGTTATCCAGGCTGCCCACCCGCACGAACCTGAGCAATGGCCCAGCTCCAGCATAGTGGCTCCAAACGGCAACCTTGCACTTCGGACAGCGTGCGATGACCTGTCCCTTACCGCTCTCGGACGGCGTTTGAACAAGTTCCAAATCATTCCCGAGGTTGACCACTCGATCGGCCTCAATCATGGCGTTCAAGGCGAACGAAGCCCCGGACTCCCGCTGACACCAGCGACAATGGCAACAGTGGACGATCAGTGGGGCCGTCTCCATGCGATAGCGTACGGTCCGGCAATCGCAGCCACCCTCGATAGGGTACAACTCTGCATGGATCATCGCGATGTGCCTCCCATGACGCCTAACGATGAGCCTGCGCGGCCAAGTACCGGTGCATCATTGACGCCGCGAGCGACAATACATCCGCACTCGCGGTGCCGTCGGGCTGCTCATTCATGGCCTCTCCAAACGTCGGTTATGCATCGTGTGGCTTGGGCTTGACCTGCACGTATAGCGCTTGAGGAGGCGCAGCGAAATATTTTAGCAGTGCGGGACACAACCAGCCCTACCTATCAAGCTCAGGCGAGTAGTACCAGTTGCCGTCCGCTTCGGCGCGGCGCCATTCGAGGCGATTCATGACCCGGAAAAGGCGACGACGAAAACAGCATCAGGAATCCAGACTGAGCATCGGGAATTGTGGCAACTGCGCGACCAATAACTACGTCGGCGCCACTAACAAAGGGCTCCTGCACCGAGCCGACACTGGCGTCGTCAAAGACCCACATGCCCAGGTGGGTGTACCGAGCGATGACGGCAATTGCGTTCACGATGCCTAACGTTCGCGCTCAGGAGCGCCAAGCGAGTTCCACGAGCGCGGGCACTCCGGCATGCGAAGCGACTGCCGGGAGCCCTTTGTCAGGTGCCCGCTGGTGCCGCACAAGCTCCCCCTTTAGCCGTGAACTCCTTGATGCGTTCTTGCATTTTAGCGGTGCTCGCCTGAAATTCGCTGAACGGAAATTCCTTCGAAAGTTTGCCTATGAGGCAGTTGCAGGAAAGGAGGAACGGCTCCATTAGTGGAGCGATTTTTAGTTTGAAATCGGGGGGAAGATCTTTTTCGGAGAGATTGTGGCGAGTGAGATAGTCCTGGGTAGCGCTGTCAATAATTGCTGCCCTGCAACTTGTTACGGCGGCGCTAACCAACTCGGGTGTCCAAGACTCGGCGGTGTACGGGGTTTGCGCCTGAATCGGTGCAGCAACAATTGATGCAGCGATGGCAACGATGAGTGTCCCGAGAGGAATCATGGGCACCTAACGGCACGGTTGAACGGCGCGCGGGCCCGAAACTCAACGCTATGACACTCTATCGACACGGGACGCCCTCGGCGCCACATTTTAAGTGGGCCCTCAACAATCGTACACGCTCTGGTCGGTCGAAAAGTTCGTACAGCTCAAGCCACTGAGACGCCCGCATCCAGGGAAGTCCGGCCCTGATTTCGACAGAAGATGGATCGAAGCGCCAGCGAACGGGGCCGGATGGTCTCGCTACCATTATCCCCGCCATCGCGTCGAGTTCCACACCTGAGGGGGCGCGGAATCGCGCGAAGTGCATGGATACGTAGCGATGATTCGCTGGCCTGTGGAACTCGCCAATTTTACAGCGGAGTCGGCTCACGACCTCAGCAAAATCCACTTCCGTAACAACGATATCCAGGTCATTGGGCTGGATTCCTAATCCAAGTTCATACAGCAGAGCGCTGCCCCCGATTCCCCAGGAAGTGCCACGAAGCAGCGGCGCAATGTCGTGCGCCACCGCAATGGCGCTAGGTACTGGCATGGACCTAAAGGTCGCGCTCAGGCGCGCCGAGCGAGGGTACCCGGCACGCAAAGCGTATGCCGGGCGGCGCCTGGAGCGCTTGGTTAGAAGGCCTACCTTGCTCGGTCACTAGTGCCTCCATGACGCCCGCTTAAGTGCGTCGTTCAGCGCCGTCACGACCTCGGACAAAGTCAGAATGCTCCCGTTGGGATCAGCCTGGGTATATGGAAATACCTGTACCTCAACACCCTCGCGCTGAGTATCGCACTCGGGACTTGCGACTGAACCCAACAGCGAATGCGAAACAGTGTCCTGAAAATAGTAGACAGCCGTGCTTGGATCATCGTCGGGGAAGATGTTGACCCCGACGTAAATCATGGGGCGAACCCCTGGAATGGTCCTTGAGGGGTCCGCGAACGTAAGCCGGTAGTACACAGTGCCTAGAGTGAAATTCGCTGGAGCCATTCTGGCCTTCTAATGCCGAGCTTGAGCGGCCGTTCGCGTGAAACACCTGCGCGTCATGCGCGCACCATAGTCCCGGCGCGCGTGGCGCGCGTCGCTATCTCTCATGGCCGCTCCAAGCGCGGTTAGAGGGCAACCATCGGAAGAGCCACACTAACAGCGGAACGGCCACCAGCATCTTCAGTTGATCCAGAAAGAAATAGCCCGGGTGATTAGCCCAAATTAGAGCCCAGATGTCGGGGCGGAAGCTCGGGTAGGCCGCCACCGCAACTGCCAGCGCTGACGCGACCATTCCCATCAGAAATGCGCGAGTATTCAGCAGGGCGCCCAGAGCGACAGGTACCGCGGCGGCCAGGACGCCGAGTGTGTACGTGGCGATGATCCAGGCGTCCTTAGCCCCTTGACTGGAACCAAAGACATCAAGCCACCAATTAGGCCACTTGAGCGTGGAAGCGAACCCAACGAGTTCGATCAGGAGAAAGTAGTAGGCCGCTGCCAGTAGTACGGCGCTGATCCAGAAACGAAGCGTTGGATTCTTGCCCACTCTTGCCCGCTAACGTTCGCGCTCACGCGCGCCGAGCGAGTTCCACGAGCGAGGGGTACCCCGGCACGCGCAGCGTATGCCGGGGCGGCGCCTGGAGTGCTTTATTATGGCGCACGCCTATCGGCCGGATGATGAACCCCATCGCCCGTCGGAACGGGGCCAAGGTCGAATGGGTTTACGCCGTCAAGGCATCCCACGTTGTAACTGTACTCGTCCGGGTTAGATCGACGTTGATGGTGCGTGTAGATGCCGCAGGTCGCGCAAAAGTAGTGCTCGGCAGTGTTTGTATTGAACTGATAGAGCCTCAGTTCAGCCTCACCCTTAACAATTCGAACCCCAGACAACGGCACGGACGCAACTATCGCACCCTTTCTGCGGCAAATCGAACAGTTACAGCGATGGGGCTTGACGATGCCGTTTGGCAGGGCAAGTTCCAGCTCTACAGCGCCGCAGTGGCATGACGCTCTGTGTCGTTCCAGGATCACTGTGGGGCCAACCTTCTTGATCATGGCACCCTCCATTCCCGTGCTCCATAACGATGAGCTTGAGCGGCCGACTACAGGGAGCTAGATCGTGCCATGGGCGCAACATAGCGCAGCGCGCCCATGGCGCATATCCGACTTAACATCACGGCCGCTCCAAGCGTTGGCTAGACGGCACTGCCAATTATCCCTTAGGAAGTTTGCTCCGGAGACGCCACCCCCAGGCAGCTAGAGCGGCACACGCGACCGTTACCAATATATAGAACGCGTCCTTATGCATCGGCCCGCCTTCGGAGATGGCTCGCCATATATGCACCAGTACAAGCAGACTAAATAGTGCCGCGGTGGTCGTGACATATGCCTTCATGATGCGAATCCTTTAGGGCGGTGCCAAAGCGATGCTACTCAGAGCCGTCTAACGGTGAGCTTGAGCGGCCACTTGAACCGGCTGACAACGCGCTGTGCGCGCACTATAGTTTCGGCGCGCACAGCGCGCGGGAGCGATGGTTCTCACGCGCCGCTCGAACGCTTTGTTAGAGGTCGTTCTTCAAATCGATCGGCGTAACTGTCAAGAAGGTTTCGAATCATCTTCTGGTACGGAACTTTTGACCGTGCGGCGTGAGCCTTAAAGAACTCGACGCTACGTTCACTTAGCGAGATGGTTACTTTTACACCCTTCTCCTTCAGAACCAGTTGATCCGGCGACGGCAGGAAGTCGTCTATGACTTCAAGGCGACCGAGCTTCTCATCCGTGTATCTAGGAGTGCGTTTCATATAGTTTCTTGCCTCTGCGCCACTACCCGGCGCCGATGATGCGAATTGTCTGACCACGGTAGGTAAACCGCACCGTCAGAATTCCTGGACCAATGCGCCCAAAGCAGTAATAGCGCTCTCGGAACTGCTGTGGGACAGGTCAGGAGCGATGACACGCCGTGGATCCAAGAACGCTAATTGGGCTTCTTCAAACGAAACGCCGTGCTTGGCACGATTTGCCGCGTCCTTAGCGGGATCCCATTCGAAGTTCCCGGCCATACCTTACTATGCCATGTGTATGGCGAAATGGCCATACGTGAGTATGGGCCGATTCTGCAACCTCTAACGTTCGCGCTCAGGCGCGCCGAGCGAGTTCCACGAGCGAGGGTACGCCGGCATGCGGAGCCAATGCCGGGGCGTCGCCTGGAGCGCTTTGTTAGGTTTCTTCAGCGCGCTTTACTTAGGCGTTCGGCCATGCGGGTTTGCCAGCCGGGGCCGGTAGATTTCCAGCGCGCAATGACGTCGGCGGGAAGCCGCAGCGAAATCAGCTTACGGGGGTTGGCAGATAGGGGACGACCACCCTTCTTCACCTTGGCACGGGCCAGCATCTCCGTAGTGAGCTGAGGCAGTTCACGGTACTCCTTAGCACGTATCACATGCGCATCCACTCGAGTCAGATCAGACTTCAAGGTACGGCGCGATGCGTTCTTTCTCCCGGGCATTAGCTTTCCTCATGCTGAAAACGTGACGGCTGGCGCCACGCGGTGTGTCCAATGACTACCAATCGACCCTTGAGGTAGCCGTAACAGATGATGCGGATTTCGCCATAGTCCTTGCGTGTGTCCTCTACTTCCAAAGTAGTGCCGGCAAAGACAATCGCGGCGTCCTCGAAATCGAGGCCCCGTTCGGCCAGGGTCCGCTTCCGTTTGGCCGGATCGGAGGTAATCCGCATCAGGTTATTGTAGCTACAATAACCCCAAGATACAAAGGCGTCTCTGAAGGAACCTAACGATCAGCTTGAGCGGCCGACCGCCGCAGTCTGCCACGCGACGCGAGCGCACAATCGCCCCGCGCTCGTGGCGCAGTGCCATCAACTTTCACGGCCGCTCCAAGCGCTGGTTAGGAGCCGTGGGCGCATCAGTTGTTCACCTCAAAGCGAGTGATGTCCGTGGTCTCGCTTTGGTCATTCAATTCTGGATCAATGAACATGTGCTGTGGATATCCGTATTTAGCGTCGAAACTTAATTCCATCAGAGCGGTTGGCTCCGTCGAGATGACGCGTCGAAGCTCGGCAAATAACTCAGGGACCGTTCGCGACTCGCATGCGGCCTTTGGTGGAGCATGAGCGTACATGCCCGAGCCGGACTGAAACTTCGAAGTGCATCGCCCTGCGACGACGGTTATACGATAGTTGTCGCCGCCGAAAGGACCTCCGACGTGAATCAGGTACGAATAATGCTCCAAGTGAGCGTTAAGCCAAAGTTGCTCTGAGGCGTTCAGGTCAGAAAGTGGATCCGCTCGAACAAAACGCCCTGACACAAGCAATGCCAGTAATAAGAGAACAAGGCGTGCTGCTTTCATGGGCTCCTAACGTCGCGCTTGTGCGGCCGGCCGGAGGCGAAGACCGCGCGCGGCGTGCGCACAATCGTCCTCGCGCACGCAGCGCGCAGGTTGAGCCTTTCCGGACCGCACCAAGCAGTGGTTAGAGGGACTTGAAAAGGCCATAAACGAAGCCGCCTTGGTCACTCGAGGTGAACGCCGCCGCGCGTCGGCGTGCAACTCCCGCGTCCAGCGAAGGGGTCACACCGAAGCTGTCGCGGTTGATTCTAACTCCGCCGTAGCGGCGCGACACCAGCACGATTTGCTTACTCGAAGCACGGCCAGAATCGGTGCGCCCGTATGCATCAATGCGCCGCGCTATCGGAGAGTCTTCGAGCAGTTGGCCAAGAGACTGCCGGGAAGTCACTGATGCTCTCCCAGACAAGTCCATCTAACGGTCAGCTTGAGCGGCCGACCGCCATATAGAACTGCGCGCCATGCGCGCACAATAAATCCGGCGCGCCACTTGAACTCTCATGGCCGCTCCAAGCGCTGGTTAGGGGCCTTCAAAGTGATTCACTAAAAGGCGAATACCTGCGACTTTGTCGTCGCGAAGTTCGGCAATCAACAGCACTGAGCTGTCTAATCGGACACATACCGTGTCACGCCTTAGTAACGGCTCAATCCCGCGAGAGTCCGTAACAGAAACAGGGGCGGATTCTTGGGCGTTCAACACTGGAGAGCCTACTGGCGGTGCGCAGGTGGGATCCAAAGTAGCTATCGGGTAAGTCGTAACGAGCGTGCGGCTAAACATGTCACGCGGCGCTCCAACCTCGAATCCCAGGACGTGCCCGTTCCGGTATTTCGCATCAAAATTGAACGTCGGAGCTTCAAAAAGCGAGGCCAGTTGAGGCTGGCTGCGGCCCCAACGCTCGGGAAGCGGGGAAAGTGCCACAGCGAAGTAGGCGCTCAGCAGTACAGCTCCAGTGACCAAGGCAACAGCCTTTCCGCGCATAGGACCCTAACGTCGAGCTTGAGCGGCCGACTGAAGCTGCTTGATGAGCGCTGCGAGCGACAATAGCTCCGCGCTCGCAGCGCTCTCAGTCGATTCCATCACGGCCGCTCCAAGCGGTAGTTAGAGAGAGGCGTCTTTAAATGCGCGCAGCACCGCGTTCATGCGCGTCTGGTACCCACGCCCCTGGGCTTTGAACCATGCCAGTACGTCGGCGTCCAAGCGCAAGGACACCGACCTCTTGGGAGGCACCGGTCGTAGCCCGCGACGCGCTATCCAGCGCGTGATATGGCGCAGATCAGCCTCCGGATGGTCAGGCGTCAATAAGATATCCTTATCCTTCATGGACCGGACTCGAGCCCAGTCAGTTTTCGAGGCTTTCGAAGAGGATTGCTTCTTCACGGCGAGTGGCTCTGCGTAGTGAGATGATGCGAATCACTTGCGGCGTCTCAATGTGCACTACCGACACCGCCACCCCGCCGAGAAATCCCAGCGTCACGAACCGCTGCTGCGAATATTCGAAACGGTCGTCTTCGAAGGTGAAGGTGGGTCCTTCAAAAATCGCCTGAGAGTCTCGGAAGTCAAACCCGTGATCGCGGAGGTTTGTCTTGCGCTTGCGTTCATCCCATGTGAATCGCATATACAAAGTGTATATACAAGGCGGCGGCGAAGCAACAGTGCGACCCGCCGCTCTCTAACGTTCGCGCTCAGGCGCGCCGAGCGAGGCCCCGCGAGCGAGGGGACGCCGACATGCGAAGCAATGGCGGGGCGACGCCTGGAGCGCATGGTTAGAGTGCCGACTTTGCATGTATGTCAGTAATGACATATACTTCGGTGGTGAGTCCAAAGGACAAGCCGTTGGCATGGCTTCACGGGGAGCTTAAGTCTCCCCCGCTCGGTAGGGAAGCGCGGCTCGAGGCAGGGTTTCTGTTGCGTCGGCTCCAGAGAGGTGAGCTGTTATCGCTGCCGCAATCGCGCCCGATGCCGTCAATTGGTTCGCGGTGTCACGAGCTGCGTATCAATGACGCATCCGCGACCTGGCGTGTCCTCTACCGAATCGACAAGGATGCAGTAGTGATACTTGAGGTTTTCGCCAAGAAGACAAGACAGACGCCCGCGGCCATCATTGAAACCTGCCGCAAGCGCCTGAAGGAGTACGACCGTGCGGGAAAGTAAGCGCAAGAAGCTGGAGGCCGCGGGCTGGAAGCTGGGAAGCCCGAAGGAGCTGCTCGGTCTATCGGCGGAGGAGCAGGCGTACATTGAGTTGCGCGTGAAGTTAGCGGGCGGCCTTAAGGCGAAGCGTCAGGCGCGGGGTGTTACCCAAGTGCAGCTGGCTCAATCGATAAGGTCGAGCCAGTCGAGAGTTGCCAAAATGGAGTCTGGCGATCCGACCGTGTCCTTAGACCTGCTCGTTAAGTCCCTACTGGCGCTGGGCACCTCAAATCGAGAATTGGCGGAAATCATCGCGCGTCGGTGATTCGGCACTCTAACGATGAGCTTGAGCGGCCGACTGGGGCATGCTAGACAGCGCCATGAGCGCAACATAGCGCAGCGCGCTCATGGCGCATAACCGACTTAACTTCACGGCCGCTCCAAGCGTTGGTTAGACCGCTTCAATCTAACGAATGAGAGTGTCAAGGTAGGCTGGATCCAAGCCTGCATCCCGGTAGTACTTTCGACAGAGTTCCAGCGCAGTGAATCCGTCTTCGTATGCCGCCAATCCACCACTCACGGGCTTGTCTAAATAGATGAGAGCTCCCTCAACAGCAAAGAATATCAACGCAGGTTCTGGCGAATCGTCGGCGATCACCAGCGTATGAGCTTCCCCCGCGGGTTCATAAATAAATGTACCCGGTTTCGCGATCCAGTCGTGTTCTAGATACCGCCAGTGGCCTGCGATGGTATAGCCGCGCACGGTACCGACATGGTAGTGAACACCGAGTTTCGCGCCGGGCAAGCCTTTAAGAAGAGTACTGAAGCCTCCTGACGTGACGTTGAAGCAGCACGGCTGAATCCATACGCCCTCGGCATAAGGCACCCACCTTCGCTGGTTTTCCACGTCAATATTCGCGACGAAGTGACCGCGATTTCTCTGAGCCGCACTGAGGCCGTCTGTAAAGTTGCTGAATGTGGTGACTGGCATGCTGTCGCCCCTAGTTGATATAAGCTGACGTGGTGACGTAACCGACTGTGAACCAATTCTTGCGCCGAGGTTCCGAAGCGGTCTAACGTTCGCACTCAGGCGCGCCGAGCGAGGCTTGGCGAGTGAGGGTACCCCGGCATGCGCAGCAATGACGGGGCGGCGCCTGGAGTGCCTTGTTAGCGGCCGACACTGGTTACGCTACCGACCGCTGCTTTAGGTATGGCACTGAGTACTGCGGGGACTAGAGCGATCAGATCGTCGAGGCGATTGGACTTCGCGGAGATGAGCACAACCGCGATCTTGAAGCTGGGTAGATGTGAAACGACAGATTCCGGTCGACCGTGACAAAGACGTCGAATTCGGCCTGCGCAAGAGCGAGCAGTTTTCCGTTGCCGATCCCACCCCAGCCATGAGCGGCAACAGTTGTTACAACGTGCCCAGAAAGGTGTTCAGCCAAGCGGCTGTCAACGCACTCATCGAGCAGGACTCTCACGCGGCGTCAGTTACCGCCAGAGCGGCGCCACGCTCCAAGAACGCAATTACGTGCTCCCGCGTCACCGTAGGAAATCCAGCGAGAAAGTCGTCGATGGTGTCCCCCGCCTCTAAGTAGTCCAAGAGAGTTTGAACGGGCACACGCGTACCAGGGAAGACAGGCGTTCCCCCCATGATTTCGGGTGTGCTAAGGACCACGGGCTTATCCATACGCCTACCTTACCCCCATGCGCGGCGCCAGACAAAACTGGCCGCTAACGTCGAGCTTGAGCGGCCATCCGCAGCATAGGATCGCGCGGCATGCGCGCACAATAATCTTGGCGCGCATGCCGCACTTCACTAGGGTTCATGGCCGCTCCAAGCGTTGGTTAGGCGGCGTATCAAAGGCAATCTCCCATTGAGCAGGCCACCATTAGGGTGCCGTACAAGTAGAAAACTATCCACAATGACAAGGAGAACGTACCAACCAGAATCTTGGGAATGAGTGGGCCGGTTGTGCGAACAAGTGACACAACCAAGAGGATCAATGTGGCAAGCGCGGCAAGCGCCGGCGGAGCGATAGATCCGTATCTAAACGGAGCCCAAGACCCGTGAAGATATCCATGGGCGATGAAAAGCCACAAAAGCACAAGTGGGAGGAGAAGCGAGACTCCGATGTGCCCTAGGAGTCGTCCTTTGTGGCCCAGAGGTGCGCGGACGAGCGTGACAATGAACGCTGCGATCACGACGAGAACGAACAAGGCCCACAAGATCACTGTTCAGCCGCCTAACGGTGAGCTTGAGCGGCCAACTGCCGAATTGGATCGCGCGCCATGCGCGCAGAATAGATCCGGCGCGCATGGCGCGCCAGTTCAGCTCTCACGGCCGCTCCAAGCGATTGTTAGAAGGCATCACCCTACCACTCGTGAATGGGCTTTATAGGGCCGAAGTAAACAATAGCCATAAGAACCGCGGCCAATATGAGCAGAATCACTAGGGTCGGCAGAACCGAGCGGAAGAGCCTAAGTAGATATGCCCCTGGGGCTTCGAGCATCAAGGCACCGGAGTTGTCCGGTATACGTTGACGCCCAAGGGCGCGAACAAGCCGTACTAAACCTACGGCGGTGTCCACTATTACGAGCACGGCGATGATCGCTGCGAGGATGTGCACGGATAATCTAGGGAGCCCCGCTCAATGATGCCTTCTAACGATGAGCTTGAGCGGCCGTCTGCCGCAGTCTACCGAGCGACGCGAGCGCACAATCGCTTCGCGCTCGCGGCGCAACCCGCCCCGTTCTCACGGCCGCTCCAAGCGTTTGTTAGGCGGAAATGCATTCGTTATCGCCAAATGGTCCCCTTAATAAAAAAGAACAGAGCCGTTGCCAAGAAGAGAACCGTCGGGAGCAATACGGCAATGGCGCCTGCTGCAGATGGATTTGGCAT
>DASXPL010000014.1:0-1619 GCA_036493615.1 Steroidobacteraceae bacterium | reverse complement strand
AGCGCCCGAACTGTATATCTCGGCGTGGGCGCTTCCCGAGCTGATCGAGGCGGCCAGCAGAACCGGGCAGACCCAGCTGGCCGCCGAGGCGCTCGACCGGCTGGCCGAGGCCACCAGCGTCGGCCAGACCGACTGGGCGCGGGGGATCCACGCGCGGTCGCGGGCTCTGCTCAGCGACGGCGAGGACGCCGATGCCTCTTATCGTGAGGCGATCGAACGACTGGGCCGCACGCCCCTTCGTCCCGAGCTGGCCCGGGCGCACCTGCTGTACGGGGAGTGGTTGCGCCGCGAGGGCCGCCGGACCGACGCGCGCGCGCAGCTGCGCACCGCGCACGACATGTTCGACGCGATCGGCATGGAGGCGTTCGCCGGGCGGGCCCGCCGCGAGCTGGCCGCCACCGGCGAGACCGCCCGCCAGCGCACTGTTGAAGCGCGCGACACGCTCACCCCGCAAGAGGCCCAGATCGCGCGGCTGGCCCGCGAGGGTCTGTCGAACCCGGAGATCGGCGCCCGGCTGTTCATCAGCGCGCGCACCGTCCAGTACCACCTGGGCAAGGTCTTCACCAAGCTCGAGATCAGCTCTCGCATGCAACTCCAGCGAGCATTGCCCGACGGCGCCAGCGCCGTGCGGCTGGCCTGACCGGCCGCCAGGAGTCAACCCGGCGGACGTGCGCGGGACAGTCCCTTTGATACCGTGCCTCAACCACCACGGATGAGGCATGGTCATGGGTTGCCCATGTCCATCTGGGACCGCCGGCCAGGGTCTGCCACAGTCCTTCCTTCCGGCCTGCTACCGGCCGCCGAATTCGCAAGGTAAGTCTGGACAGGACCCTGTCCGGGCGTCCGGAACTACATTGCGAAGCCCACGTCAGCAGCCCCTCCCCTCGCAGCCTTCAGTCAGAAAGGACACGAATGTCTGATCCAGGCGAAGGTTGCGAAGTCCAGGATTAGGGAGCCATTGCGGAGCCGCGTCGTGGGCTTCCGGTATGGCTGGGCATCGCGCCGGGTCGCACCGAGGACCTGTAGTCGTCGGTACTTACGGCGCATCAACCATTATGTAATGGTTGATGCGGCCCAGCAGCGGATATGGCGCTGAGCGGTAGAACCGCCCGTAATAGCTCATCCAGCCGCGCGCGGTGGGGTTGATCTACCGTGCCAGTTCTGCCAGGGTCAAGGTGGTGTGCCGGTGCGGCCGCCAGGACCGGACTTCGGCGCTCAGAGGCCCTTTCTCACAATCGATGAGCGCAGCGCCTTGTGGTAGCCCTATGCGGGCCAGGGTTCCGCACCCGGGCAGGCCAGTGTCCAGGCCAGTGTGTTCGCGGGTGCGACGGGTGCGCCGCTCCGCGATCGTGAGCAGTACCAGCTATTCCTGGAGGAACCTTGAATCAAGGGCATCCTCGTGACCTCCTTGGGTGGTGAGGTAGATGGCTGACATCCCGAGGACATCGTCGCGGCAGCGGTGGACCCTCGCGCTGGTATGCACGGCGGCGTTCATGTTGCTGCTGGATATCACCGTGGTGAGCGTGGCGCTGCCATCGATTCAGCGGGATCTGCGGGCGAGCCTGCCGGACCTGCAGTGGGTGAGCGCTGCCTATGCCCTGGTGCTGGCCGTGCTGCTG